>JAIXRI010000008.1:0-6329 GCA_027485305.1 Methylophilaceae bacterium
CTCAGGCGATATCGGCCGTCCTAATGACGTTTTAATGAAGCCGCCAACCCAAATCAAGCAAGCCGACTACTTGGTAGTGGAATCGACATACGGTGACCGTGTCCACGATAAAGCCGACCCTAAAATTAAACTGGCTGCTGCGATTAACCGCACCATTTCACGTGGCGGCAAGGTCATTATTCCTGTATTCGCGGTCGGTCGTGCCCAAGAGTTGTTGTACTACATCCATTTGCTCAAAGCAAAAGGTATTGTCCCAGATGTGCCTGTTTATTTAAACAGCCCAATGGCTATTGATGCGACTGAAATTTTCAATCGCCATCGTGGAGAACATCGATTGTCTGCCAGTGAGTGTGAGGCGATGTTTCATACAGCGCATATGGTGAATACCGTAGAGCAATCAAAAGCGCTCAATGAAAACCGTCATCCTATGATCATTTTGGCGGCTAGTGGCATGGCGACTGGTGGTCGTGTTGTCCATCATTTAAAAGCTTTTGCACCTAACCCTAACAACACAATTTTATTCGCTGGTTTCCAAGCAGCGGGCACAAGAAGTGCTGCGATGGTAAATGGTGCAGATAGCATTAAGATTCATGGTGAATATATTCCAGTCAATGCGGAAGTGGCGATGATTTCAAATCTCTCTGCTCACGGTGATTATTTAGAAATACTAGACTGGATGCGTGGTTTTGAATCTGCTCCCAAGCAAGTCTTTATCACCCATGGTGAGCCGATTGCCGCAGATGCGATGCGACACCGTATTGAAGAAACATTGCATTGGAATACCTGCCTGCCAGACTACCTTCAGACAGTTGAACTTAATTAATGGCAGCAATCCGATTACTCCCAAATCAGCTCATTAGCCAAATCGCCGCAGGCGAGGTGGTGGAGCGGCCAGCTTCTGCCCTGAAAGAACTGCTTGAAAACAGCTTGGATGCTGGAAGTACAGAAATCAATGTTGCGCTGTTGCAAGGCGGTGTAAAGCAATTGCGCGTGGCCGACAATGGGGCAGGAGTGCCATTGAATGATTTAGCCTTAGCCTTAACGCGCCATGCCACCAGCAAGATAGGATCCCTCGAGGATTTAGAAAATGTTGCGAGTTTAGGTTTTCGTGGCGAGGCTTTAGCGAGCATTGCTTCTGTTTCACGCACGCATTTTATTAGCCGTCATGCAGATGAAAAACATGCTTGGCGGATTGCTTCAGATGGTAATCATATTGAGGTGCCAGAGCCTGCTGCGCTAGATGCTGGCACCATTGTTGAAGTGAATGATTTGTACTTCAACACACCAGCACGCCGTAAATTCCTCAAGACTGAAGGCACGGAATTCGGACATTGCGAGGATGCTTTTAAACGTTTGGCTTTGTCGCGGCCAGACGTGGGCTTTATGTTGCAGCATAACGGCCGGGCCTTAATGCGTTTAAGCACTTCTGAGCCACAAAAACGCTTTACTGAGGTGCTGGGTGCTGACTTCGCTTCTGAAGCCTTGAGTGTGGATGAATCTGCTGCTGGCTTACGCTTTTGGGGTATGACTGCTAAGCCAACTTTTTCACGTCACACGCGAGATATACAATATGTCTATGTAAATGGTCGTTTCGTAAGAGATAAGCTTATTTCGCACGCTATTCGTCAGGCTTATCAAGACGTGATGCACGGCGACCGTCATCCTGCTTTCGTCTTATTTTTAGAGCTTGATCCAAGCTTGGTGGATGTGAATGTGCATCCTGCAAAAACCGAAGTGCGATTTAGGGATGGTCAGGCGATTCACCGCTTTATTTTTCATTCGCTTCATAAGGCCTTAGCGACGCCATCAGGTGCCTCGAACTTAGTGACGGCAAGCCAAGCCCCTAGCAATCCTTTTTCAAACGCTGGATTTAATCCTATTAGTCAATCCGCGATGCCTTATCCGACTTTTCAGTCAAAAATAGATTTGCGCAGTAATCAAACTAACGCTGATTTTTATCAAACGATGTTTGGCGGTATTAAGCAAGAATATCAATCGCAAAAAGAAGCCCAGCAAGGCAACATAGAAGCTCCTAGTGGTGGTACTACCAATCAAATCCACCAAGACTTTCCTTTAGGCTTTGCGGTAGCGCAAGTTCATGGTGTTTATGTCTTAGCTCAAAATAGCCTGGGTTTAGTAGTGGTGGATATGCACGCTGCCCATGAACGCATCATGTACGAGCATCTTAAAAATGCGCTTGATGACAAAAATGTACCTATGCAGCCCTTATTGATTCCTGTCAGTTTTCAAGCGGATAGGCTGGAAGTGGCGACCGTGGAAGATGAGTTATCGAACGGGCAGGGCAATTTACGGCTATTAGGGTTTGATATTGCTGTGCTTTCACCGACAACATTAGCTGTGCGGGCTGTGCCAGTGATGCTTCAAGATGCGGATGCAGTCCCGCTTGCACGCGATGTGCTAAGAGATTTGCGTGACTATGGCGGTAGCAGGGCACTTACAGAGCGCCGTAATGAAATGCTTGGCACAATGGCTTGTCATGCCGCTGTGCGGGCTAATCGTAGATTAACCATCCCCGAAATGAATGCATTGCTGAGAAATATGGAAGCGACAGAGCGATCCGGCCAATGTAATCATGGCCGTCCGACTTGGTTCCAAGTGACCATGGGTGAGCTCGATAAAATGTTTATGCGTGGGAAGTAACATGTCAGCTATGCCTCCAGCCATATTTTTAATGGGGCCAACCGCGAGCGGTAAGACTGGGGTTGCAGTAGAGCTTTATCAGCATTTGCCGATTGAGCTTATTAGCGTGGATTCCGCGCTGGTATTTAAGGGCATGGATATTGGCACAGCGAAGCCTGATGCCTCGACATTAGTTCAAGCGCCGCATCATCTGATTGATTTAATCCCCCCTACGGAAGTTTATTCGGCTGCGAATTTTCGCAATGATGCTTTGAAGCTTATGGCGGATATTACTGCGCGCGGCAAAGTCCCCCTGCTGGTGGGTGGCACCATGCTTTACTTTAAAGCGCTTCAGGGTGGATTAAGCAATTTGCCTGAGGCTGATGTTGAAGTGAGAGCTAAACTTGATGAGGAAGCCTTGCGGGTTGGTTGGCCTGCGATGCATGCCAGGCTCGCTAAGGTTGATCCAACAACCGCGGCAAGGCTAGAACCTGCTGATGCGCAGCGTGTTCAGCGTGCTTTGGAAGTCTATGAGATTAGCGGTAAAACGATGACGGACTTGCACCAAGCAACGGGCGGTGATCGCTTGCCATACCGATTACTTAAAGTCGCTTTAGTGCCATCTGACCGAAGTGTTTTACATAGTCGCATCGCCACACGATTTGATGATATGTTGAAACGAGGCTTTTTAGACGAGGTGAAAGCTTTGCTAAAAGCCTATCCTGAATTGACGTCGGAAATCCCTTCTATGCGCTGTGTGGGTTATCGCCAAGCATTGGAGCATTTGACAGGGCAGTACGATGAAGATGAATTGCGCGACAGGGGAATTTTTGCCACGCGCCAATTAGCTAAACGTCAGCTTACTTGGCTGCGTGGCATGGATGATACTTTTGAAGTGGACTGCCTAAATCCTAAAATGCATGATTTAGTATTTAATGAAATAAATCAATTTATTAAAAACTAATTATAAATTACTACATGAGGTTTTTTATGCGATTTGCAGCCTCAATGCACTCATCTAAACTTGCCACCAACGCCAATCGAATAAAGTGTTTTCCGGGGTTAAGGCCATGGGCTTCACGTGCTAAAAAACTACCTGGCAATACCGTCACATTAAAATCACGATACAAACGAATTGCCGCTTCGGTGTCAGGCATCTCTGTTTTTGCCCAAAGATAAAAAGCCGCATCAGGCATCTCAACACCTAAAGTATTTTCTAGCATGGGCGTAACTGTCTTAAACTTTTCTGCGTAAAGTCTGCGATTTTCAATCACATGCGATTCATCATTCCAAGCGGCGATACTAGCTGCTTGTACCGCTGGACTCATTGCGCAGCCATGATAGGTGCGGTAAAGCAAAAATTGCTCAAGAATGTTAGAGTCACCAGCGACAAAGCCAGAGCGCATGCCAGGAACGTTAGAGCGTTTTGAGAGTGAACTAAATACCACTAAACGTGAATAATCGCGACCAAGTTTTTGGGCGGCCTCTAGTGCACCCAAAGGTTTGATGGCTTCATCAAAGTAAATCTCTGAATAGCACTCATCTGCAGCTATCACAAAGCCATATAAGTCAGATAGCTCGAATATCTTTTTCCATTGATCTAGGCTCATTACTTTGCCAGAAGGATTTCCTGGTGAACATACGTAAACTAATTGTGTACGATTCCAAATTTCAACTGGCACGCTATCAAAGTCCATCGCATGTTGATTTTCAGGCAGGGTATTGAGGAAGTAAGGTTCTGCTCCCGCTAGAAAAGCTGCGCCTTCATAAATTTGGTAGAACGGGTTAGGACAAATCACAATAGGATTTGCTATTTTTTTGGTGTTAATCACGGCTTGTGCGAAAGCAAACAGGGCCTCACGACTTCCATTTACCGGTGCTATCTCTTTTTCAGCGTTTAATAATGGAATGCCGTAGCGTCGCGATGCCCAATTCGCAATGGCTTGTCTAAGTTCTGGCACGCCAGCCGTGGTTGGGTAGGTCGCTAAGCCAACTAGATTATCAATCAGCGCTTGTTTGATGAGCGCTGGTGTATCATGCTTAGGCTCGCCTATAGAGAGGTTTACAGGTTTGTAAGCAGCGTTCGGTGTAATGCCACTGAATAAGTCGCGTAAACGTTGAAATGGGTATGGCTGTAACTTAGCTAGATTTGAGTTCATGTAAGCATTATAAATGAAGCGGCATCTCGCTTAAACATACAAGCAATAATTTCATTGATTAGAAAGTCCATGTTGATTCATTCATCGTTAAAAAAACATCAAGGTCAATTTGCCGTATTTGGACTTTTATTTGGCGCCATTTGCTGGGGCGTAATTTGGTATCCCTACCGCATCATGCAAGAGGCTGGCATTTCTGGTGTTGCTTCTAGTTTTTATACTTACGTTGTAGCTGTGAGTATTTTTTCCATCATTTTTTTAAAGCAATGGCGTGCCGCCATTCATCAGCCAAAAATCATTATTTTGTTAGCGATCGTTGCTGGTTGGACGAACCTAAGTTATGTTTTAGCCATTATTGATGGTGAGGTGATGAGGGTAATGTTGCTATTTTACTTGTCTCCACTATGGACATTGGTTTTAGCGCATTTTTGGCTTAAAGAACGCACCAATAAGCGCGGTCTTGCAGTCATTGTTCTTTCTTTGATTGGCGCTTTTATCATGTTATGGCAAGAGGACGCTTTGCCATTACCCAGCAACAACGCTGAATGGCTAGCTTTATCTGCTGGCATAGGCTTTTCCTTGACCAATGTTATTACACGTTACGCCTCTAACCTCACGTTGCCCGCCAAATCTATGGCTGTTTGGATAGGTGTGCTCTTAATGTCGCTTGTTTTTATTGCTTTACAAGATGCTCCATTTCCCAACCCTCAAGATATGAGCATGTCACAGAGCCTATTAATGTTTCTAGTGGCCATTTTATTAATGGCGGCTACTTTATTGGTTCAGTTTGGCATTACTCATACCCCTGTTAATAAAGCTTCTGTTTTGTTTATGTTTGAGTTAGTGGTTGCGGCAGTTGCAGCTTATTTTTTAACCGATGAAACCATGACTGCGAGAGAGTGGTTTGGGGGCGCCATGATTGTGGTGGCGGCATTATTTGCCGCAACTAATGAACAGGCTTAAGCTTTATTGTGATCTTTCCACATGCTTTGATAATGCCGTTCCAAATCTGTAACAAAGTGAGCTGTGTCGAATAATGGCAGCTTACTGTTCTGTAAAGACAGTGTTGCTTTGATTCGTTTCAATTCACTAGGATTGTGTGCAAGCGACAAAGCTTTGTTTTGATACTCTTCCAATGAGTAGGTAATAAGTTCTTCTAGATTTGCTGCCTTGAGCAAGCTACCAGCAACGCGGCTGGCAAAAGTATCCCCAGCACAAGTTAACACAGGCAATCTCATCCATAGCGCATCGCTGGCAGTGGTATGAGCGTTATAAGGTAGGGTGTCTAGGAATAAGTCCGCACAAGTTTGCCTTGCCATATGATCTGCCATAGGCACGCGGGATGCAAAGATTAATCGGCTTTTGTCGATCCCTTGAGTTTCTGCTTCACGAATTAAATTCGCCTTCGCCCATTTGTTGCATTCTAAAAGCCATAACACGCTATTCGGTGTTTGCTTTAATAAGCGCATCCAGCAATTAAACACCTCAGGCAATATTTTGAATGTTTGGTTAAAACAGCAGAACACAAAACCA
>JAIXRI010000007.1:0-353233 GCA_027485305.1 Methylophilaceae bacterium
ATCGCCTGAGAACAAGATAGAAGTTTTTGTATCGTGAATACGCACAAAAGCTGACCCTAGAATATGACCGTTGGGCGATAAACGAACGATCACACCACTCTCTAAATCAATGTCTTTTTCAAAATCAACAGGCGAAAATAACTTCAAAGCTTTTACAGCATCATCTTTGGTATAAAGCGGCAATGCCGGACTATGTTTAGAAAAGCCATACTTATTGGCAAAACGCGCTTCCTCTTCCTGCAAGTGCGCGGAGTCTGGCAATAAGATTTCGCACAAATCTCGTGTGCCATAGCTGCAATATACCTTGCCTGCAAAGCCATTACGCACAAAAAGCGGCAAGTAGCCTGTATGATCGATATGCGCATGGCTCAAGATCACGGCATCAACATTAGCAGGATCTATTGATAATTTTTCGCGGTTCTTAAGGCGCAGCTGTTTTAAGCCCTGAAATAAACCACAATCAATCAAAATGCGCTTACCACCAACCTCAAGCAAATACTTAGAACCTGTTACTGTGCCAGTAGCACCTAAAAAGGTAAGTTTCATCAAAAGCCTTATATTTAATCAGTAGCGATTTTGGTTTTAGCTAAAGCTGGATTGGTCGAAAAGTATTTTTTAACTCCTGCAATAATTGCTTCGACTAATTTCTCACGATAACCTTCATCATTGAGTCTACGCTCTTCTTCAGGATTGCTGATAAAAGCAGTCTCAACCAAGATCGATGGGATGTCGGGAGATTTAAGCACGGCAAAGCCAGCTTGTTCCACAGAACCTTTGTGTAACGTATTAATTTCACCAATGTTCTTTAGAACGTTTTTACCTAGCTTTAAGCTGTCGTTGATCGTCGCGGTCTGGGATAGATCTAGCAAAGTACGGGCAAGATTGGCGTCTTTATTATCTAAACTCACGCCACCAATCAAATCAGATTCATTTTCTTTCTTCGCTAAGTAACGTGCTGAGGCACTGGTTGCACCCTTTTCAGACAATGCAAAGACTGAAGAACCTCTAGCTTCAGGACGAACAAAAGCATCTGCATGGATGGAAATAAATAAATCAGACTGCAGGTTACGGGCTTTCACCACACGTCCATGGAGAGGAATAAAGTAATCACCATCACGCGTTAAAATGCCACGCATATTGGGTTCACTATCAATGCGTTCTTTAAGCTTTTTAGCAATCGCAAGCGTGATATCTTTTTCACGTGATCCATTAGCACCTTTTGCACCTGGATCCTCTCCGCCATGCCCTGCATCAATTGCAATTGTAATTAACCGGCCAAATTTGTTGTTGACAGGCTTATTTGTCATCGGCTTTTCAGCTACCTTTTCTACCGCAGGCATCTCAGACATCAATCCTGTATCCGTTGGCTTTGTATCATTTGCAATTATAGGTTCAGCTGATTTAACTTCTGAAGACTTCACCTCCCCAGATTTCACTTCGGCAGACTTAACATCTCCCAAAGGCTTTTGTTCCAAAGCCACTGGTACTTCTGCAGGCTTATTCGATTTATCAATCAAACTTAGAATGGGATCTTGCATAGGGTAAAGATCAAGCACTAAGCGGTGCTGATATTGCCCTGCGGGTTGAAGCATAAAAATATTCGGCTTAATGGGGGCTTTTAAATCGATCACCACTCGCACAACGTTCTGTTTAAAATTAGCTACACGCACTTGTTTAATATAAGGATCATTGACCGAAACTGCGTTGGCGAGGGATTTGATATTGGCGCTTAAATCTATGCCCTCCAAATCTAGTACTAAGCGATCAGGATCTTTCAGCAATATCATTTTTTGACTAATTTCACTCGTAGCTTCTATCGTCAAACGCGTATAGTCTGCCGCAGGCCAGAGGCGAACCGCCGTGACGGTTACAATTGGGCCTGCCGTTGCAAGAGGAACACTTAAAAAAACGACAACTAAGATTCTAAAAATTGTTCTAAACATTTTTTTCCTGCCATGGTGTTCGCAATTAAACAAACCGATCTTCCTTCGCCCACCAACTCTAAATAAACATCAATATCCGCTTGCGGAATTAAACTGCCCGCTTTGTCAGACCATTCAATCAAGCAAACAGCATTAGGGTTAAAGTAATCCCTAAAACCTGCCGCATCCCACTCTTCCTCATCAATGAATCTATATAAATCAAAATGATATAAGTTTACTTTAGCTTGACTAATAAAAATTTGATACGGTTCAACTAGGGTATAGGTCGGGCTCTTCACCTTGCCAACAAAACCCAATCCATGAAGCACCCCTCTGACAAAGGTGGTTTTTCCAGCGCCTAAGTCTCCGTGCAAATACACATTCATACCTGCATTAATTGAACGGGCAAAATCCGCACCTAGTTTTAGGGTCGCCTGTTCATCAACTAGCTTAAGTGTAATATCATGCGTCATATGCTGGATGTAAACGATAATCTAAACGGACTTGCCGACGCCATTAAAGGCTGGGGAAAAGCAATGGGGTTTGACCAAGTCGGTATCACAGATACCGATTTGGCAAGTGCTGAGCCGCATTATCAAGCGTGGATTAAAAAAGGCTTTCATGGTGCTATGGATTATATGGCAAAACATGGCAATAAGCGCACTCAACCTACCGAATTAGTTGCAGGAACAATGCGTGTTATATCTGTGCGCATGGATTATCAACCGCCTCAGGCAAGGGATGCCGAGCATGTCTTGGAAGATGTTGATCAAGCGTTCATCTCTCGATATGCACTGGGCCGTGATTATCACAAAGTACTTCGCAATAGACTCCAAAAGCTTTGTGAGAAAATCGAATCTGAACTCACCAAATACCAATTAGAAACATTTCAATACCGTGTATTTACCGACAGCGCGCCTGTTCTTGAGGTGGCCCTTGCAGAAAAAGCAGGCCTAGGCTGGCGCGGCAAACATACTCTTCTTTTGTCTCGCGAAGCTGGATCTTGGTTTTTTTTAGGTGAAATATATACTAACCTTCCGTTGCCGATTGACCTGCCAAGCGAAAATCACTGTGGTACATGTACCAAATGCATTGATATCTGCCCAACACAAGCGATTGTGGCTCCCTATCAAGTCGATGCGAGGCGCTGCGTTTCTTATCTAACAATTGAACTCAAAACGAGTATCCCTGAAGAATTTAGATCGCTTATTGGGAATCGTGTTTATGGGTGTGACGATTGTCAGCTGACCTGTCCGTGGAATCGCTTTGGGCAAATCACACAGGAAAACGATTTTCACGTCAGGCATGGCTTAGATAACATCTCATTAGTTGAGCTTTTTGCTTGGGACGAAGACACATTCAATGAAAAAATTGCTGGCAGCGCTATTTATCGCATAGGTCATGAACAATGGATACGAAACATTGCGATTGGCTTAGGTAACGCAACAAGCTCACCCAGTATTATTGATGCGCTCAAATCGCGCATCAATGACCCATCAGCTTTAGTTCGTGAGCATGTGGCGTGGGCATTACAACAGCATCACATCGCTGTATAATCATTTGACTTTCTTATTAGAATTCATCATCTAATGATATCAACGCTTTCCAATTCAAGCCCATACAAAAAGCTTTCTTACGCGCTATTTGCCGCGCTTACCGCTTTTATCTTGCTAAGCTTTAGGGAATATGGCGTTAGCAATGACGAGGAAGTTCAGCACGTATACGGCCAATTACTGCTTAAGTTTTATAGCTCAGGCTTTGCAGATCACTCTGCTTTTGCATATAAAAATCTTTACCTTTACGGCGGATTTTTCGATTTAGTTGCTGCAACTTTAGAGAAATTATTGCCAATTTGGGTTTGGGATATTCGTCATTTACTGTCGGCGTTTTTTGGTTTGGCTGGCATCTTAGCCGTATACAAAATCACCCAAAAACTAGCTGGCGAACGTGCCGCCCTTTTTGCAGCCGCTCTCCTCACACTAACAGGCGCCTGGTCTGGCGCTATGTTCACACACACCAAGGATGTTTCATTTGGCGCATGTATGACCTGGGCGCTTTATTACACAACTTTAATATCAGACAAGCTAGATCGAATTCCACGCAACCTCAGCATCAAGCTTGGCATCGCCGTGGGCTTTGCACTAGGCTTACGCATTGGCGGTGCTTTTGCTGTGATTTATTTACTACTTTTGGTGTTCATTGCTAGCTTCATCCAAGCGCCAAGCTTCAAAGATAAAATACACTTTTACGCCAAAGCATTTGTTGGCTTGCTACCAGCAGGTATTGTGGCTTTTGCGCTCATGACTTTATTTTGGCCTTGGGCAATAATGGGCGAGGACCACATTCTAATTGCTGCAAAATCTTTTTCACACTTTGAATTCGACATGAGCACCATTGTGAATGGTCAATGGTTTAATATCGGCGACATTTCACGCTTTTACCTTTTTGAATATTTACTCATTCGTTTACCTGAAGTCTTTTTAATAGGACTGCTTGTCAGCATCATCATGTGCAGCAGAGGACTTTTGCAAACCAGCACTCAGATTCGAGCTTATTTTTCAGGGAAATTACCTGAAATTGCACTTTCAATCAGCTTGCTATTCCCTCTCTTATTTGTCTTGTATGACAGGCCGGCTCTTTACAATGGGGTTAGGCACTTCACCTTCATTATTCCACCACTCGCTATTTTTGCTGGCATAGGCCTATCAAACGCTTATCAGTTGTTAAAAAGCTATCCGCGCTTGAAAATGATCTTTACTGGCATTTGCCTATTATTGGCTTTCAATACCTTTTATATATTATTTAAATTGCACCCTTATCAATATATTTACTACAATCATTTTGCTGGTAAAAGCATTCAACAAGCTGCACATCAATGGGAAGGCGATTACTGGTCTAGCAACCTTATCGAATCAAGCCAAATACTCACCAACTACATCAATACTGAGGAGGCTCGCACAGCAAAGAGCGCAGATGAGCCTTACTACGTAGCGGTCTGTGCAGAATCATTTCAAGGGCAGGTTTATTTGGACAAGCGCTTTGTTGTCACGAGAGACTGGGTACGTGCGGATTTTTACATTTCTGCAACCACCATGAATAATGATGCCATGTTGCACGGAAAAACGATTGGTGTCATTGAGCGTCTAGGCGCCAAAATAGCTGTCGTTAAAGACCGTCGTGAACTAACAGGTGAAGATCGTCGCCCCCACCAAGCAAGGCCAGACTGAGAGCAAAATGAATAATCGAAGTACACATAATCCGCACATCACAGTCATCGTACCTGCTTTTAATGAAGCAGCTGCAATTTCAAGCACGGTTTCAAGCATTGCCCATCATTTAAAACAACTAAGCCCTCACTGGGATGTGGTTGTAATTGATGATGGCAGTCGTGACCAAACAGCGAATGTGGTTCGGGCATTACCAAAAGAGCTCAATACAACACTGGTGAGGTTCTCACGCAATTTTGGTAAAGAATACGCCATCACAGCAGGCTTAGAAAACGCCTCTGGCGATATCGTAATTTGTATGGATGCTGATGGCCAACACTCATCAGAGCTATTGGCTCAAATGCTAGAAAAATGGTGCGAAGGCTACGATATGGTTTACGCTGTGCGCCAAGATCGAGAAGTTGAATCACAATTCAAACGCTGGGGCTCTAAAATTTTTTACCGCGCGATGAGCTTAAGTGGGCAAATCCATATACCACCTGACGCTGGTGATTTCCGCCTTATGGATAGACAAGTAGTGAACGCACTATTATCTCTACCAGAGCGCAATCGCTTTATGAAAGGAATTTACGCCTGGGTTGGCTACAAGTCAATTGGCATCCCCTACTTCCCTTTAGAACGCACACACGGCGAGAGCACCTTCTCAAAACTTAAACTCATCCAACTTGCTTGGACAGGCATTACCAGCTTTTCAGTGATGCCACTTCGTTTAGCCAGTGCCGTGGGAGCATCTTTAGCGTTCATTGCTTTTATCTATGGCATTTATGTGGTGATCGACCGACTATTCTTTGCAGAGTCTGTGCCAGGCTGGCCAACTGTAGTTGCCAGCATGATGTTTTTTGCAGGCGTACAACTATTATTTATTGGTATTTTGGGGGAATACTTGGCGCGCGTATACGACGAAGTCAAAGGTCGCCCTTCTTACATCGTGGCGGAGGTAGCAAAACCTCATGGTACAAAAGCAGCTCTAAAACCGCGTGCCTTAAAAGCTAAAACACAAGTGCCTGCAGAGCAAGATTTATTAATCTAGCCCTAAAAACTTATGTCTAAAAGCCAAACGCACTCCGTTTCTTGGTTCACAATTGTCGGGGCACTTGCAGCGCTGACACATTACATCGTTGCAGTCGCCTTCGAACATAGTGCATTCCTCACCGCATCTCATGCGAACATTTTAGGATTTGGCGCAGCGTTTCCTGTGAGTTACTTTGGACACAGAAAACTCAGCTTTTCTGGGCAAGATGCAAGCCACAGCCACGCCCTCCCTCGCTTCCTAGCAGTTGCAGTGCTAGGCTTTTTAGCCAACCAAACCTTGGTGTTAAATGGACTTGTATACACCAAACTGCCATTTTGGCTTTTACTTGGCGTAGTGATGTTGTTGGTTGCAGCAAGCACCTTTCTTTTAAGTAAGTTTTGGGCATTTAAAGGCACAAAATGAAACTGATTTTATGTGCGGATGACTTCGGGCAAAGCGAAGCGATAGATCAAGCAATTATCGAGCTGATTAATAAAGGTCGCTTAAGTGCGACTTCCTGCATGACACTTAGTCCGCGATGGAATGAAGCCGCAAAGAAAATAACACCTAACATTAGAAAAAAAGCGAGCATTGGCCTTCACCTAGACTTCACGCACTTTGGTGATGCGATCAGCCATCAGAAATTGGTCGTATTGAGCCTTGCGCGACAACTTTCAACTGCGCATATTCAGCAAAGCATCAATCAACAACTAGATGCTTTTGAAGCTGCTGTTGGTTTTGCGCCTGATTATGTGGATGGCCATCAACACATACATCAACTGCCTCAAATTAGAGAGGTATTACTTGAGATATTACTAGCGCGATACGGTCAACATTTACCTTGGTTACGCATTTCAAAACCGCCACTTACCGATGGTCTTAAAGGTCTGATTATTCGAGCATTGGGATCTAGCGCGCTTGAGAAAAAAGCAAAAGCACGAGGGTTTATATGCTCTGGTCAATTGTTGGGCGCTTATGATTTTAATGGCTCAAGTGAAGCGTATATATGGCGCTTTAAAGCTTGGCTTAAAAAGGCAAAGCGCGATCATTCGACACCAGTGCTGATGTGTCATCCGGCAATTGACCAGCCGGGCAACGAAAAAGATCTGATTTATCCGGCGAGGGTAAGGGAGTTTGCTGTTTTAGCGAGCAATGAACTTGCTAAAGAATTGAAAGATTTTAATTTAGTTAAAAGCCCTTAAAGCTAATTTGAAGCGCTAGCTTTGAGCCGGCACAACTGCTGGTAGTTTCTTGAGCTTCTTACTGACCTTCGCCGTCTTTGTTGGTTTTTGCATCACACAATGTTCTGAACCATAATCACCACCATTTTCGTCTGGCTCGTAATAGTGGTTAGTGTAAGCCCAGCGTGTGCTAGATATTTTTTGAATATCAGCAATACCAGTGCTGTATTCAGCAGTTCGGCCATCAGAAAGATTAAACGTCAAAGCAAGTTTATAACCATTTGCTATTGCATGACCTTTATAAACCAATGAATTTTCTGTCTCAGTATTAAAGTCGTAAACACCAAAGCCACCTCGACTGCTGATACGGTTCAGCTTCAAAGTCGCCACAACATCATATTCTCCTACTTTGTTGTTAGACCCCTTGCATGAGTAAATACCGCTGAAATTTGGCCCTATAAATTGTTCTTTAGCCTCAACCTTGCTTACCAAGCCACTTAAATTAAGACCAATTAAAACCAAAACAAACAATATCGTATTTTTCATGCAATTTTCTTAAAAAAATTTTACCAGGACCATATTGTAGCCTGATGCAGTCTGGCTTAGTAGATATCCTTCCTGATCTTTTGATAATTTGTGTTTTTACTTTGTTTTGGTTGTGGGCTAGATTATCATAAGCGCTTCGCTAGTAAGCTTAACGAGCATATGTTTTAAGCGACCCTTACGTGATTTATCCACAGGATTTTATGACGACCTCTAGTCCATCACCTTCACAGCAATCTATTTGGCTTTTCAGCGCCTTTAATTTTGTTTTATTGCTCGCAATCTCACTATGGCTATGGCAACAAAATAAGCCCGTTCAACTTCCTGAACCAAAGCTTCTTGCGGATGGCAAACTTCAATGCGTCTCCTACTCTCCGTATTACAAAAATGGACAAACCCCGCTCAACATTAAAACCCATATTAGTCACGAGCAAATCGACCAAGACTTAAGTAATCTATCTACACAATTCGGGTGTGTGCGCATCTATTCAGTTGGTCAAGGTTTAGACTACGTGCCAGAGGCGGCTTCAAAACTAGGCATGAAAGTGTACTTAGGCGCATGGATAGGATGGGTGAAAAAGCTCAATGAAAAAGAGTTAAATCTTGCCATTAATGTCGCGAACAAATACCCAGATACAGTCAAGGCGCTTATTATCGGCAATGAGGTATTATTGCGTGGAGAACAGACTGAGTCAGCCTTGAAGGCCTATATACTTCGTGCAAAATCATCCACTCGCGTTCCAGTGACTTATGCGGATGTCTGGGAATTTTGGCGCAAACACCCAAAACTTGAAGCGTCCGTTGATTTCGTTACCGTTCATATACTCCCTTATTGGGAAGACAAACCTCAATCGATAGAGCACGCTGTTGATCATACAAATAACGTAATGAACCTATTGGGGCGCACCTTCAAAAAACCAATTCTCATAGGGGAAACTGGCTGGCCATCGCTTGGCCGTCAACGTGAAAGCGCGAAACCAAGTCTCATCAATCAAGCCCAATATATGAGAGGCTTTCTAATCATGGCCGATGCAAAGCATTGGAATTACAATCTAATTGAAGCCTTTGATCAGCCTTGGAAACGATCCTTAGAGGGAACCGCAGGGGGATATTGGGGGATATTCAATATTGACATGGTGCCAAAATTTGCATTTTCTGGCGAGGTCGCAGAAAGACATGACGGAAAACTATTTTTCTATACAGCCCTGATAACCGCACTACTATTTTTAGTCTGGTCATTGAAACTAAACAATTCCAACAAAAGCCAGCTTTTGAGCATGTCACTTCTGGGCGCGTTGATTGGGATAAGCACACTATTACAGATTGAGTATCTTGCTATTTCTTGTCGAACAATTCAAGAATTGTTATCTCTTGGCAGTATCGCTGTGATAGGTTTGATCAGCTTATTAAGCATCCCAGCCTATATCTTCAATGAGAATAAAACAGCAAAAATGATCATTCAGTTATCTTTAACCTTCTTATTGTTAGCGGCTGTCATTGCAAATTACTTATTAAGCCTTGACGGACGTTACCGCGACTTCGCCATCATCTTGTATGGATTAACGGTATTGGAACTCACCATTGGTTTAAAATTGCTCAAAAAAAGCACCAACGTTAACTTTTCACCGTTTCGCTTCTTAGGAATCTTTCTGGTTGCCACCGCAATCTTTTGTTTCTACAAAGAGCCTACCAATGCTTTAGCATTTATTTGGTTACTACTAAGTACGCTCATTACTTGGGCTAATTGGCCAAGCAAACCTACTTCTGCCATTTAATTAACGCCTTTAATTCATTAGAAATCCTTTATGCATCCATTTTTTAAGCGTTATATTAAGCCATTATTATTTGCAGCTTTGATTGCAATCATTCATTTTGGTATTTGGAGCATTTCAAATCGGGCTATTCCTACAATGAACGCACCGACCATCGTTCATGGCTTTGCCTATAGCGGATTCCAAGAAAACCAAAGTCCGCTTGAGAAGGACTATCCAAGCACCGCCGAATTAGAAAAAGACTTAAAAATTCTAAGAACACTGACCAATCGTATTCGTATTTATGGCGCACTTGAAAACAGTGAAGTAACTGCTCTTGCCTCTAACCTAAACTTTGAAATTACTGCTGGTGCCTGGATTAATAACGATCTCACTGCAAATCAACGAGAGATTGATGCACTCAAAGCAAAGATCAAGAATTATTCACATATCGAACGCGCTATTGTAGGAAATGAGTCATTACTTCGCGAGGATGTTACGCCAGAAGAGTTAATCAGCTACTTAGACGAGGTTCGCTCCAATACAACGTTACCAATTTCAACCGCAGAGCCTTGGCATATCTGGTTAAAGAATCCAGAACTCGTTAAGCACGTTGATTACATTGCTGTTCACCTCTTACCTTACCACGAGGGATTGCCTGTCGAAGAGGCTGTAGATTACGCATTCACGCGCTACCAAGAGCTGATGGACACCTTCCCACGTAAAAAAATAGTGATTACAGAAATTGGCTGGCCTAGTCACGGGCCGACAATTGGTGCCGCAGTTGCTTCGGATGTAAATCAGGCAAGGTTTGTACGTGAATTTTTAGCTAAAACCGCACGTAAAAATTATGACTATTACCTCATGGAAGCCTTTGACCAACCTTGGAAACAAAAACTAGAAGGCTGGGCTGGCCCATATTGGGGAATGTTTGACGCGGATCGCAATCAAAAATATTCGCTACAAGGTGCCGTTGCTAAAGATGATCGCTGGGAAGAGAAGGCATTATGGGCAAGCTTAATTGGATTCTTCCCTATTCTGTTTATTGCTTATCGCTTTAGGCATTGGGGCTCAGGAGGACGATTCTCAATGGCTATCTTGCTTCAAGCTTGTATTACCACACTGGTCGTCGCATGGAATTTACCCGGTGATTATTACTACACGGTTCGTGATTTTGTGGTGCTGATTGCCCTGATTATCGGCATGGGGCTAACCTCTGCAGTCCTGATGATATATGGGGTAGAGTTTAGTGAAGTCATGTTTAAAAGAAAATGGAATCGTACTTTTAAACGCGCAATTCCCGTTTCAAGCGACCAAGAGCGCTTTGTATCCATTCATCTTGCTTGCTATAACGAACCGCCTGCCATGGTGATTGCAACGATTGAGAGTCTAGCTAAACTCAACTACACCCACTTCGAAGTTATTGTCGTGGATAACAACACCAAAGACGAAGCTAAATGGAAACCCATTGAAGCATATATGGCAAAGATGCCTAATAACTTCCGTTTCTTTCATTTACAGCAATGGCCTGGCTTTAAAGCAGGTGCGCTGAACTTTGCCCTTGAACAGACAAACCCAAAAGCGGAAGTTGTTGGCGTAGTTGATGCTGATTACGAAGTAACGCCAGATTGGTTGTCTGATCTAGTTCCACACTTTGCTGATCCTAAAGTAGCGGTTGTTCAGGCACCACAAGCGCATCGAGATTGGGAAAATAACTTTTTCCGCCGCATGAGCAATTGGGAGTTCGAAGGCTTTTTCCGGATTGGTATGCACCACAGACATGAACGCAACGCACTTATTCAACATGGCACGATGACACTCGTTCGTTACCGTCCGTTAGTCGATTTGGGTAAGTGGTCAGAGTGGTGTATCTGTGAAGACACGGAGTTGGGTTTGCGTTTACTAGAAAATGGCTTTGAGCTTCGCTATATCGATGACACCTTTGGTCGTGGATTGACTCCATCCGACTTTAAAGCGTTAAAGTCACAACGCTTCCGCTGGGCGTTTGGTGCGATGCAAATCCTCAAACGCCACTTCCCTAAATTGAGCGGGGACTCCACCCTCACTTTTGGTCAACGCTACCATTTCTTAACAGGCTGGTTTGGATGGTTAGGCGATGCATTACAACTGATCTTCACCATCGGTTCTATTGCTTGGACTGCAGCGATGTTATTGATGCCAAGTGCATTTAGCTTACCTGTCACCATTATGATCATGCCGATTTTATGCTTTTTAGTGATCAAAGCTGCACTTGGGCCTGTGCTTTATCGTAAAACAATGAATTGCAGCTGGAAAGACATTTTTGGCGCATCACTCGCAAGCTTAGGCTTATCACATGCTATTGCTCGCGGTGTAATGATGGGAATCCTTAAAAAAGATGGCGTGTTTAAAGTAACAGCCAAAGGCAAGGTTGCGAGCAATAAGCTCCAGATTCTTAATCCGATCATTGAGGAAGTCACCTTACTCAGTTTGCTCATCATTTGCGGTTTCGCGATGTTAATTTCAAGGGGCTTTACAAATATTGACGCAGAGCTATGGGTCACGATGCTGGCCTTGCAATCACTCCCATATGCGAGCGCGCTTGCTTGCCAGATTATTGCTCAGCGCCCTGACACCTCAAGTGTTTAATGCCCTGCAGGATACGTATATGAAGGATATGAAATAGATGCCAGCCCTATTCAATGGTAACGATAAAGTAGTCGTGTCAGGATGAGTCATGTTGTCAATTCACCATCATTTATCACAACAATAGCGCAGATCGAATACCAGCAAACTACTTTCATTAAGGTTATGCCAATAAGTCACGTAATTTTACAAATCAAACAGGCTCAAATAATTTATAATACTGCAAAATCAACCGAATATTAAAGCATGACTAATCCAACTAATTCACCCGCATGGCAAGCACTTAGCGAGCACTTTCAAGAAATCTTTCCTTTGCAAATGCGTGACATGTTTGCAGAGGATCCGAAAAGATTCGATAAATTTTCATTAAAATTCAATGACTTTTTGTTGGATTACTCCAAGCAACGGATCTCTGAAAAAACGATGACTTTGCTCATCAACTTAGCACGCCAAAGTGATATTGAAGCTTGGCGTGAAAAGATGTTTTCCGGTGAAAAGATTAACTTCACAGAAAATCGTGCTGCATTGCACACCGCCCTTCGCAATCGCAGCAACAAAGCTGTGCTTGTGGATGGCAAAGATGTGATGCCAGAAGTTAATCGCGTGCTAGCGCAAATCCGCACCTTCAGCGACAGCGTGCGTAACGGAAAATGGCTTGGTTATAGCGGCAAGCGCATTACCGACATTGTGAATATTGGCATTGGCGGCTCAGACCTCGGCCCTGCAATGGTATGCACAGCACTAAAAGCTTGTGCCAAACAAGATCTTAACGTTCATTTTGTTTCTAACATTGATGGCACACACTTGGCGCAAGCCTTAGAAGTTTGTGACCCTGAAACAACACTATTTATCGTTGCTTCAAAGACATTCACCACACAAGAAACCATGACCAATGCCCGCTCAGCGCGGTCTTGGTTCTTAAAATCAGCGAAAGATCAAGCACACATTGCTAAGCACTTCGTTGCGCTTTCAACGAATGCAATGGCCGTACAAGAGTTTGGTATCGACCCATCTAACATGTTCGAATTCTGGGACTGGGTAGGCGGCCGTTATTCTTTATGGTCAGCAATTGGTTTGTCGATTGCCTTATATGTAGGCATGGATAACTTCGAAGCTCTGCTTGAAGGTGCGCATGAAATGGACAATCATTTCAGAACAGCGCCTTTGGAAAAGAACATGCCCGTGATATTGGCAATGCTAGGTATTTGGTATAACAACTTTTTTGAAGCCGAAACCCAAGCCATTTTGCCTTACGACCAAGGACTATCAAGATTTCCGGCCTACTTGCAACAAGGCGATATGGAAAGTAATGGGAAATTTATCAGCCGCAACGGTGAGCGTATTACCTACACTACAGGCCCAATTATATGGGGTGAAGCCGGTACTAATGGTCAACACGCTTTCTACCAACTGATTCATCAAGGCAACAAGTTAATCCCTTGTGACTTTATAGTGCCGCTCCGTAGCCAATACAAAATTGGTGAAAATGGGAATGAGCATCACAAAATACTCGTTTCAAATATTTTTGCGCAAACCAAAGCGCTCATGCAAGGCAAGACATCAAAAGAAGTTAAGGCTGAGCTAGAGGAGCAAGGCTTAGACCAACATGTGATTAAAGACTTGATGCCGCACCGCGTATTTGGTGGGAACCGCCCCACCAATACCCTATTAATTGATACGCTAACACCAAAAGCTTTAGGAAAGCTAATTGCGCTTTATGAACATAAGATTTTCGTTCAAGGCATTATTTGGAATATCAATTCATTCGATCAATGGGGTGTGGAGTTTGGTAAGCAAATTGCTCAAAAAATATTGCCGCAATTGTCAGGTAATAACAAAATTACCGACCATGATGGTTCAACGAATAGTTTAATTAACTACTTCAAAGAAAAAACACAGTAATAGAATTAAAACGCTAGACACAAAAATGGGCTGATTAATCAGCCCATTTTTTTATCAAGACTTTTTAAAGTCAGCGTCTTTTAAGAACCTTAGTGCAAGCCCATTCCCTTAAACATGGACTGCGTCATTGACGCGCCAAACTTCCTCGCAACTCGATCAGCCAAACCCTCTGAGGCTGTAAAATCCACAATGTTTTCTTGTTTAATGACTTCACGCGCAACATATTCATAACTACCAAGCTCGTCTGCTAGGCCCATTTTAATACCAGCTTCACCACTCCAAAACAAGCCGCTAAAAGTCTCTGGCGTTTCTTTTAAGCGTTTACCACGACCTTCGCGCACCACGTCAATAAATTGCTGATGCACTTCATTCAACATCAATTGTGCTAAAGCCTTGTGTTTTGGATTAACTGGCGTAAATGGATCGAGCATGGCTTTATTCTCCCCTGCCGTCATTAAGCGACGCTCAACACCAAACTTTTCCATTGCACCTGTAAAGCCAAAGCCATCCATTAAAACGCCTATTGAACCGATAATACTTGCTTTATCGACATAAATTTTATCTGCAGCCACTGCGATGTAATAACCGCCAGAGGCACAAACATCTTCAACTACCGCATAAACAGGGATAGTTGGATGAAGTTGACGTTGGCGCTTGATCTCATCATTAATAATGCCTGCTTGAACTGGGCTGCCACCAGGGCTATTAATACGCAAAATCAAACCCTTTGTATGCTTATTATCGTAAGCATCGTGCAAACTTGAAATGACTGCGTCTGCATTTACTTCATCTTGGGCGCCAATCACACCTTGAATATCAATAAGCGCGGCATGATCCTCAGAGCTTTTTCCGCCCGAACCACCTATCCAATTCAGCATATAAAACAACATCAAGAAAAGCCAAATAAGCGTCAGTGATTTAAATAACACACTCCAAAAGCGTTGACGCTTTTGTTCTTTTAATGATTGAAACGCTAATTTTTCTAACACTTCACGCTCCCAATGAGGTTGCTGACTATCTGACATACTGTTCTCTCTTAAAAGTAGAATTTAAATTAGATTTTATCTAGTGTAATTGAAATAACACCATTATGTTCATTGACCTCAATTGGCCGCAATCGTTTCCCCTGACAAGGACCTAGAATACATAGTCCACTTTGTGGCTCATAGTGAGCTCCATGTGTAGCGCAAATCAAAAAGTCTTGTTCTTTGGTAAAAAACTCGCCTTCATTGCAATCCAGCTCAATTGGCAGATGCGCACATTGATTTATGTAGGCGTAGGGTTTGTTTTGAAAACGCACAACAAATGCACTCAAACCCTCACCAAGTTCTGGTAAATAAAAGCGAACGCCCTTACCCTTTTCTACCAACGCTTCACTTTTACAAATGATATGCTGTTTAGACATTTCTAAAGGTGAATTTTTAGCCAACTGCTTAAATCCGTGAACTTTTCAAAATGGGCCAAAGGGGCATGTGGCAATAATCGTTCCAACGAATGTGCGCCATAAGTCACGCCTAGACTTGCTACATTGGCATTTTTTGCCATCTGCAAATCAAAACTAGTATCACCAATCATTAATGTGCGCTCAGGGGTTGCCGCTACCTCGCTCATTAAATCCAAAATCATTTGCGGATGCGGCTTGGAGTGACACTCATCAACACATCGCGTCGCAATAAAGTAATGCGCAATACCGCTGTTTGCTAAAGCCTTATTGAGGCCACGACGACCTTTACCTGTTGCAACCGCAAGCGGAACGCCCTTCTCAGTTAAATGTGCAATCGCTTCAGGCACACCATCGAATAGAGGAATGTGATCTTCGCCCAAACCATAGTAATGACTGTAACGAGCAGTCAGCTCGGATAATTTCGTATCAGGTATATGGCCAAATAAATCATATGTAGCTTCACGAAACCCCAAGCCAATAATGCTGCTTGCTGCTTCCTGTGTGGGTTCTGGCAAGCCCACGTCTACACTGCCCTTACAAATAGCATCTATAATCAATTGGGTAGAATTGGCCAACGTGCCATCCCAATCAAAAATGATTAAATCATAATTATTATTTTGCATCTTAATATCTTAATTTTCTGAAGCGAGTTTTTTGAGGAATTTATCTAATTCTGGTGACAAAGGTGCAATAAGCTTTAACTTTTCCGCTGTGAGCGGATGTCGAATGTTGGTTTCAGCTGAATGCAAAAACATGCGCTTTAAGCCGCTTTTTTGGAGCACTTTATTTAAAGCAAAGTCACCGTACTTATCATCACCCGCAATTGGAAAGCCTAAATGTGCCAATTGCACACGCAGTTGATGAGTTCGACCTGTAATAAGTTGTGCTTCCAATAAGCTGAAATCGCCATAATGAGCTTTTAAATGAAAAATCGTCTCTGAAATTTGTCCTTCATCTTCCGCTCTTGGATCTGGACGCCCTGTCATTACGCTCACACGGCGCTCACCGTTTTCAAGCAAATACTTTTGCAACGTTAAAGTGACGTGTTTCTTTTTTTCAGTCCAATGCCCATTTACCAACATAAAGTAGCGTTTGTCCATTTGATTACGGCGCATTGCTTCATGCAAAGCAACTAATGCAGAGCGCTTCTTACCCACCATCAGCACACCTGAGGTTTCACGATCTAAACGATGCACAAGCTCTAAAAATTTAGCTTGTGGACGCTCTAGCCTTAACTGTTCAATCACACCCTTACTCACACCACTGCCGCCATGCACCGCCATGCCTGCAGGCTTGTCGAGCACAAGCATTGCATCATCTTCAAAGACAATGCACTTTTCTAAACGTGCAGTCACAGGCTTTTGTTGTTCAACGTCCACTTGCGCAACGGTGGCACGGATTGGCGGAATGCGGACTAAGTCACCCATCGCAAGTTTATAAGTCGCATCAATCCGTTTTTTGTTGACGCGTACTTCTCCACTGCGAAGAATGCGATAAAGATGACTTTTAGGAACGCCTTTTAACGTTTTGGTGAGAAAATTATCAATCCGTTGACCTTCACTTGCCTCATCAATTTCAAGCATTGCTGCGCTTGATTCACTAATTTCATTACATTTTTTGCTTAAATTTGTCATCTCACCTATACTACGAAACTGTTGAAGCAAATGCGCTAAGCGCTTCTTCAACGAATGAATTGAAAGTCTTAAAAGATACCTTGGTTAATCTCGCTCGCCAAATAAAATAAGTAGCGATTTTATGTACTAAATATTAAAGCGCTCAAGCCGCTGCGGATAAATTGCAATACTTCGAGTATAAGCGATGGCCCAGGCTGAAAATGCTAGAACTTTGAATTTTAACTGATATGTCAGTTAAACCGAATCTAAATTAAAAGACAGAATAAAAGCAACCAGGCTTAATCAAATACAAAACGAATTACTTCGTTAAGAAATTCAATCTGATACGTATAAAAATGGCTCAGATTAACTGGTGAAAAACTTTCATAAAAAGAAATCACCCGCTGACAATGGCTAGGACAAAAGCCAAATAGAATTTAAGTTAGCTAAGTTAGCAATGTAATTGATGAAGTGTTTTATCAAGCCCCTGCAAGTTTCTGGCAGATTTACTGCTGGTGTAGTGTTAACAACAAGCCGAAATTAGGCATTAACCTACACATTCATCCCTAGCTATTTCTCTATGCTATTCGCGTAGCAATACCCGCAAACCCGCTCTGAGCGCGGGAGTTAGCAAAATGAAACGCATGTTATTTAATGCAACCCAGTCTGAAGAGCTGCGCGTTGCGATTGTCGATGGTCAAAAACTCATCGACCTTGATATCGAATCAGCAGGTAAAGAACAACGTAAGAGCAATATTTACAAAGGCGTAATTACACGCATCGAGCCATCACTCGAAGCTGCCTTTGTCAACTATGGCACTGATAGACATGGCTTCTTGCCATTCAAAGAAGTGGCGCGTAGCTATTTCCTCAATGATGCAGATGGCGGCCGCGCACGTATTCAAGATGTGCTGAAAGAAGGCCAAGAGCTTATCGTTCAAGTCGACAAAGACGAACGAGGCAACAAAGGCGCAGCCCTTACAACATTCATCTCGCTTGCTGGTCGTTATTTGGTCTTAATGCCAAACAACCCACGTGGTGGTGGTGTTTCACGCCGCATTGAAGGTGAAGACCGCAACGAACTTCGTGACATCATGGCGCAATTAGAGGTGCCTAACGGCATGAGCATCATTGCCCGCACTGCTGGTATCGGTCGCAACCTTGAAGAGTTGCAGTGGGATTTAAGTTATTTGTTACAACTGTGGACAGCTGTTGAAAGCGCATCAACCATCCAAAATGGCCCATTCTTAATCTACCAAGAAGGCAGCCTTGTAATTCGCGCAATACGCGATTACTTCCAACCAGATATTGGTGAAATCCTCATCGACACACCTGATATCCATGAACAAGCCATTCAGTTCATGAACCACGTGATGCCTGGCCATGTTGCTCGCGTCAAATTGTACCAAGACGAAACACCATTATTCTCTCGCTTCCAAATCGAACACCAAATCGAAACAGCATTCTCACGTGAAGTTCGCTTACCTTCAGGTGGCGCTATCGTGATTGATCATACGGAAGCATTGGTTTCTGTTGACGTTAACTCAGGTCGCTCTACTAAAGGTAGCGACATTGAGCACACTGCTTTCAACACGAACCTAGAAGCAGCTGAAGAAGTTGCTCGCCAATTGCGTTTGCGCGACTTAGGCGGCTTAGTGGTGATCGACTTTATCGATATGGAAAGTCAGCGCAATCAACGTGACGTTGAAAACCGTTTACGGGAGGCATTGCACTATGACCGCGCTCGCGTTCAAACTGGCAAGATTTCACGCTTTGGTTTGCTAGAGCTTTCACGTCAACGCTTACGTCCAAGCTTGGGCGAAAGTAATCACATCCCTTGCCCACGTTGTCATGGCACAGGCCATATCCGCGGCATCGAATCAACAGCGCTTCATATCTTGCGTATTACACAAGAAGAAGCCATGAAAGAAAATAGCAAGGCCATTCAAGTTCAATTACCCGTTGAAGCTGCAACGTTCTTGCTCAATGAAAAACGGGCCGATATTCATAAAATCGAACAACGCACCGGCGTTGAAGTGGTGTTAATTCCTAACATTCACTTAGAAACACCAAACTACACAATCACTCGCATTAAGAGCGATGACAGTGCAGAAGACGGTCCACGTAGCTACCAAATGGTCGAATTGCCTTCTGAAGAAGAAGTGCACAACCACGCGGCAACCGAAGTAAAAGCAGTCAAACAAGTCGCGGCTGTTCGCGGTATTACGCCATCAGCACCAGCGCCAATTAGCGTTGAAAAGGTTGAAAAAGGCATTTCATTATTGACTCGCCTCACCAACTGGTTAGGTGCGCTCACAAAGTCAGAAGCACCAAAACCTGAAACACGTGAGAATAATGGTCGTCGCGATAACAATCGTAACCGTAATCGCAACCGTAATCGCAATGAACGTGGTGACCGTCCAGAACGTAACAATCAAGCCTCTCAGGCTGAGCGTCCTCAGCAAAACCAAGGTGAACGTGCACAACGCAGTCAAGAGCCACGTCAACCAAGACCTCAACAGCAACCAAGACCTCAGCCGGTGGCACAAAATGGTCAAGTTGAAAATGCACAATCCGTACAAGGTGAGCAAAATGTTGAGCAGCGTGAGCCACGCGAAGGCCGTAATCGCCGGAGCCGCAATGGTCGTCGCGACCGAGGTCCACGTCAAGAGCGTCCAACTGGCGACCGTCCATTTGTTGAAAATGAACAAATCGCTGATGTGACCAATGCTGCAGCAGCTCCTTCAACAGAAATGACTAAACCTGTTGAATCAATCAAAGTGGAGTCGCCAAAAGTTGAAGCGGTCAAGGTTGAAAAAGTTGCGACTGAGGCAATAGAAGTGGTTACAACAAAACCTGTTCAAACGGAAAAACCAGCTAAAGCAGTAAAAGCGCCTAAAGATGAATCAACTACTGAAGCCAGTGAAGATAAATCAGCAAAAGCACCCGCTGAGAAAAAGGCGCGCCCTGCACGCAAACCTGCTGCAAAAGCCAAACCAGTTGATTTAGCTGCAAGTGGTTTGCAATTAGTCGAAACAAAAGCTGAAACGAAAGCTGCTGTTGTTGTGGAAGCTGAAGCCCCAAAGAAACCACGTAAAACTGCTGCATGGCAAAAGAAAGCTGACGAAGCGGCGAAAGATGAGCCTTTAGTCATCGTGCAAACGCAGAAATAAGTTAGTTTTTTAGCATCACACTAAAAAGCCCCAGTTCATCGGGGCTTTTTCATTTTTCTAGGCCAATAAAAAGTATCTATGTCGACACGCGCTTTAGAAATTCTACAAAAAACCTTTGGTTATCAATCATTCCGTGACCAACAAGGCACGATCGTAAATCATGTTTCGAAAGGTGGAGACGCCTTGGTCCTTATGCCAACGGGTGGAGGGAAGTCCCTGTGTTATCAGATTCCAAGCATTTTAAGAGATGGTCTTGCGATCATCGTTTCACCACTGATTGCATTAATGCAAAACCAAGTTGAGGCGCTTCAGCAGTTTGGCATTAACGCAGCTTATTTAAATTCAAGTTTGAGCATTGAAGATACCCAAACCATTACTAGACAAGCGCTCCGAGGAGAGCTGAAAATTCTTTATGTCGCACCCGAAAGGTTGATGGCAAGTAGCTTCCTACAACTACTCGATCAAGTTAACAACCATGTAGGACTGGCCTTATTTGCCATTGACGAGGCGCACTGTGTATCTCAATGGGGCCATGACTTTCGACCAGAATATCGCCAACTCACCATTTTGCATGAACGCTTTCCTGATGTACCAAGAATCGCCCTGACCGCTACAGCAGATGCCGCAACAAGGGTTGAAATTATTAATCAGCTTAAGTTAGAGAATGCAGCACAATTCGTCTCAAGCTTTGATCGCCCTAACATTCGATACCACGTCACTCAAAAAAATAATGCTCGGCAACAATTGCTCCATTTTATTGAAACGCAACATCCAAACGATGCTGGAATTATTTATTGCTTATCCCGTAAAAAGGTTGAAGAAACGGCGGACTGGTTAGCCTCTAAAGGCTGGCCGGCACTCCCTTATCATGCTGGCTTGGACGCCAAAATACGCGAGAAAAACCAGCGTCAATTCTTACGCGAAGAGGCAGTCATTATGGTGGCCACTATTGCGTTTGGCATGGGCATCGACAAACCCAATGTACGCTTTGTCGCCCATTTAGATTTACCAAAAAGCATGGAAAGTTATTATCAGGAAACCGGTCGCGCTGGGCGCGATGGCTTCGCCGCGAACGCTTGGATGACCTATGGATTAGGTGATGTTGTCTCAATGCGTCAAATGCTTGATAGTGGTGAAGCTTCTGAAGAGCGAAAACGTTTAGAAAAGCATAAGCTGGACACCCTCCTCGGCTTTTGTGAATCAACAAGCTGCCGACATCAAGCCATTCTTCATTACTTTGGCGAAGAGCATCCAGGAGATTGTGGACAATGCGATAACTGCCTCTCGCCTGCCGACACATGGGATGCAACCCAAGCAGCAAGAATGGCGCTCTCATGTGTATATCGGACGGGGCAACGCTTTGGTGCAGGTCACTTAATTGACGTATTGCTTGGTAAAAAAACCGCTCAAATTGATCGATTTCAACACGAACAACTGAGCACCTATGGCATCGGAAAAAGTCTCACCCAAGCACAATGGAGCAGTGTTTATAGGCAATTAGCAGCGAGTGGTTATCTTGATGTAGATTTTCAAGCCTACGGTGGTTTAAAACTCACTGAAATGGCTAAACCGGTATTAAAAGGTGAATTAGAAGTATGGCAACGCCGAGATGCGGAGCCAGAGAAACGATCGAGCACAGTAGAACGTGCATCCCGAGCAAAAGAAGCTTATGCAGGCGCAAATGACGATCCGTTATGGTTAGCCCTTAAAGCAAAACGAATGGAGTTGGCGAAATCCCAAGGCGTGCCGCCTTATTTGATTTTCCACGACAGCACATTGCTTGAGATTATGAACCAACGACCTAAAAGTTTGACTGAACTTGGACGTATTAGCGGTGTTGGGCAGGCAAAATTAACGCGTTATGGGGATGACTTCTTAGAAGTTTTAGAGCAAGGTTAATATTACTCAGCTAAATCATCCACATTGGCGCCATAAAACTTCTCTTTGAGTTTTTTGAGCTGGTCTCTAAAATCAGCAGCCTTCTCAAACTCAAGGTTTTTAGCGCTATCATGCATGGCTTTTTCTAAACGCTTCATTTCTTTTAGTAATTGCTTCTCACTTAACACATCGTAGTTGGCTTGATCTTGTGCCGCCTTTCGCTCGCGAGCAGCATCATCCTTGTCGTATACGCCATCGATAATGTCTTTAATGCGCTTCACCACGCCTTTTGGTGTTATGCCGTGCTCAAGGTTAAAAGCAATCTGCTTCGTGCGGCGACGCTCGGTTTCGTCCATCGCAAGCTTCATTGAGCGAGTGATTTTGTTGGCGTAAAAAATCACCTTGCCGTTCAGGTTACGCGCGGCGCGGCCTGCCGTTTGAATCAATGAACGCTCTGAGCGCAAAAAGCCTTCTTTATCTGCGTCCAACACCGCGACCAAAGATACTTCAGGGATATCCAAGCCTTCACGTAACAAGTTAATGCCAACAAGCACATCAAACTCACCCAAGCGTAAATCACGAATAATCTCGACACGTTCAACCGTATCAATATCGGAATGTAAATAACGCACTTTGACGCCATGCTCGTTTAGATAGTCGGTTAAATCTTCAGACATGCGTTTGGTTAAAGTCGTCGCTAACACACGCTCACCCACCGCCACGCGAAGCTTAATTTCTGACAGCAAGTCATCGACTTGCGTATCCGCGGGCTTCACAATAATTTCTGGATCAACCAAGCCCGTTGGGCGTGCGACCTGCTCAACCACTTGTTGGTGATGGTTCGCTTCATAATCCGCAGGTGTCGCGGAAACAAACACCGTTTGGCGCATAATTTGCTCAAACTCTTCAAATTTAAGCGGACGATTATCCAAAGCGGAAGGTAAGCGGAAACCGTAATCCACTAAGTTTTCTTTCCGTGACCGATCGCCTTTATACATCGCGCCAATCTGCGGCACTGTAACGTGGCTTTCATCCATAATCATGATTGCGTTTTTAGGTAGGTAATCAATCAGCGTTGGAGGTGGATCACCAGGACCACGGCCGGATAAATGGCGTGAGTAGTTCTCAATGCCTTTGCAAAAGCCAATCTCGTTGAGCATCTCCAAATCAAAGCGGGTGCGCTGCTCAATGCGCTGCGCCTCAACTAACTTGCCCTCTTTGATGTAAAAATCAACGCGTGATTTAAGTTCGTGCTTAATCTTTTCCATGGCGCGCACGGTGGTCTCACGCGGCGTGACATAATGGCTTGAAGGGTAAATGGTGTAACGGGCAATTTTATTAAATATCTGCCCTGTGAGCGGATCAAACAAGGTAATGGTTTCAACCTCGTCATCAAATAAGGAAATACGCACCGCCGTTTCACTGTTTTCAGCGGGGAACACATCAATCACGTCACCGCGCACGCGGAAACAACCTCGAGAAAAGTCAAAGTCATTACGATCATACTGCATACCGACCAAGCGCAATATGGCATCGCGCTGGCTCAGCTTTTCGCCTTGTTGAAGATGTAGGACCATGCCGTGGTAATCCACCGGATCGCCAATCCCGTAGATCGCTGACACGGAAGCCACAATAATCGCGTCATCTCGCTCTAAAAGCGCTTTAGTTGCAGATAAGCGCATCTGCTCAATGTGCTCATTGATACTTGAGTCCTTCTCAATGAACAAATCACGCGATGGGACATAAGCCTCTGGCTGATAGTAATCATAGTAAGAAACGAAATATTCCACCGCATTATTCGGGAAAAACTCGCGGAATTCGGAATACAGCTGTGCGGCCAAAGTCTTATTTGGTGCCATCACAATCGCTGGGCGACCGGTACGCGCAATTACGTTTGCCATGGTGTATGTTTTACCAGAACCCGTTACACCAAGGAGCGTTTGGTACTTCATGCCAGATTCAATCCCTGCCGTTAATTTTTCAATGGCCTGAGGTTGATCCCCTGCTGGAGGAAATGGCTGATGTAGCTGATACTTGCTATTTGGGAACGTAACGATCAATTGCGAGAGCCTTGAAAATAATACTAACGATGAATATGCTCGAAAACCATGTTATTTTACAGTATGGTGTCATTTTACTTCTTAAAGATTTCAAATAGAGGCATTCATGAAAAACACGAACTTTATTTAGTGCATTATGTCTTTAAAGAGTTGCATTTAAAAACCTTCAATTTGGAGCCCTGCTCATGAATTTCGTCAAAAATACAAAAACAAAAATCGTCATCGCGCTTTCATGTGCATTCATTATCAGTGCGCCTAGCGCGCAAGCTTATGACAGAGCGAAACTGTTGAAATCTTTTTATTCAATTGTCATGATCAAAGGGTACACCACAGACGGTAGTATGGCTTACGGATCAGGCGTAGTGGTTGGTAAAAACAAAGTGGTGACCAATTGTCATATCTTCAGAAAGACGCCAGAGCCATATATCTCCAAAGGTGAAGACACTTACCACATTACTCAGGTACAGGCGGATCGGTATCATGATATGTGTCTTGTTGAAACTGAAGCTAATCCATTTGAACCAATTGAGATCGGTTCAGCAACCACCATGAAAAAAGGTGAAGAAATCATGGGTATGGGTCACTCTAGTGGCAACCCAAGCCCGGTGAATGCAAACGGCGTGCTTAAATCGATTTACCCTTTTGACAATGGTTACATTATTCGAAGCACTGCCCGATTCTCGATGGGGGCAAGTGGAAGTGGTTTGTTTGATGGTCAAGGTCGACTGATCGGCATCAATACGTTTAAGTCACCAGGCAGAAACGCTTATTTTTATGCGCTCCCAATTGAATGGCTGGCTTCGGTTGAAAAACAGCCCATCGAAACTAAATTCCCTATTGATGGCAAAACATTCTGGGAAGAGGAGGATGCGAACAAACCATTCTTTATGCAAATCGCCCAGCCTGAACTTCAAGAGGATTGGTCTAAGCTTTTAGTCGTGTCGCAAAAATGGGTAAAAGCCGAGCCTAAAAATACAGAAGCTTGGTATGAGCTTGGCGTTGCACAAGAACAGACGAAGCTAAAGACCGATGCAGAAAAGTCATATCGCCAAGCGATAAATCTTAGTAAGGACAACATTGACGCGATGTTTAGGCTTGGTTTACTTGCTGCGGAACAGGGCAATATCAAAGAAGTGCAAGCCATGAAGATCGCTATCAGTACGATTGATCCAGATACAGCTGAAGAATTTAATCAAGCTGTAACATGTGGCGACAAATGTCAAAAACGTCGTTAAACCCTTTAATTAATATTTAAAGATGTAATAAGGATGCAATATTAGGGTGTTGCTGGTTTCAAGCGAGCGGTTTTTTGAGTAAAATCACGCATTAGCTCATTTTTAAGCTCAAGGACGTCATTTTGGAACAAGCAGCGCACTCTATCCTTTCTCAACGTGTTCAAGCCATCAAAGAATCCCCCACCCTTGCAGTTACAGCGCGGGCAGCAAAGTTAAAATCTGAAGGTAAAGATATTATTGGCCTTGGTGCTGGCGAGCCAGACTTTGATACACCACAACACATTAAGGATGCCGCTAAACAAGCCATTGATAGCGGCTTTACCAAATATACGCCTGTGGCAGGTATTCCAGGCTTAAAAAAAGCCATCGTTGCTAAATTCAAGAATCAAAATGGTTTTGATTACACTGACAAAGAAGTCATTGTTGGCGTAGGTGGCAAACAGTGCATTTTCAATCTTGCGCTCGCAGTATTGAACCATGGCGACGAAGTCATTGTTCCTGCCCCTTACTGGGTTTCATATGCAGATATCTCAATAGTGGCTGGCGCGAAACCTGTCATTATTGAATGTGGTATTGAGCAAGGCTTTAAGCTTTTGCCAGCACAATTAGAAGCTGCCATTACAACAAAAACCAAGCTCTTCATGATTAACTCTCCTTCTAATCCTACTGGCGCGGTTTATAGCTTAGATGAATTAAGGGCCTTAGGTGAGGTATTAAAACGTCATCCTCATGTATTGGTTGCGACTGATGACATGTATGAACATGTGAACTTAACGGGCGAAAAATTTTATAATATCCTCAATGCAGCCCCAGAGTTAAAACCCCGCTGCATCGTGCTGAACGGCGTTTCTAAGGCTTACTCAATGACGGGCTGGCGTATAGGCTATGCCGCTGGCCCTGCTTACATCATCAAAGCAATGGAAATTTTACAATCACAATCAACCTCCAACCCAACCTCGATCTCACAAGTGGCTGCTCAAGCGGCTTTAGAAGGGCCACAAGAATGTATCGAACCAATGGTCAAGGCTTTTATTGAGCGCCATGAATATGTAGTCGATCGTTTTAACAAGATGCGCGGACTTAAGTGCATTAAAGCGGGTGGCGCTTTCTATGCTTTTCCCGATGCAAGAAATGCCATCAGCAACTTGTACAAAGAAGGCAAGATCAAAGAAGCAACGGACATGGCACTTTCTGAATACTTGCTTGAACAAGTAGGTGTAGCAGTTGTGCCAGGCTCAGCATTTGGTGCGGAAGGTTATTTCCGAATTTCATTTGCTACGTCAATGGATAACCTTAAAAATGCACTAGACCGCATTGAAAAGGCTGTTGCATAACTCACTTTGGCACTCAATCAAAATTGAAAGATTTGACACAATAAGCAGTCAACTCATTGATTCATTCATCTACCGATCAGGAAAATTCAAATGCTCACTTGGGAAAGTATTCAAAAACTCGTTAGCCAGGGCAACTTAAGTCCTGATACGCGCTTAGTTAAAACGAACGAAGAATGGAAAAGCCAGTTGTCTGAAGAGGTGTATGACGTCACACGTAATGCAGGTACTGAACGGCCGTTTAGCTCACCAATGTGTACCCATTTTGAAGCAGGCATTTACGCATGCACCTGCTGTGACACGCTGCTATTTGACTCAACCGAAAAGTTTGACTCTGGCACTGGCTGGCCTTCTTTCACGCAGCCGCTCAAAGAAAATGCGATTGCTTATCACACAGACGATAGTCTCCTGAGAAGTCGTGTGGAGATCACCTGCAACACATGTGATGCGCATTTAGGCCACGTTTTTCCTGATGGCCCTGCACCGAGCAAGCTAAGATATTGTGTGAATGCTTTATCGCTTCAACGTAAAAGTTGAGTTGAAACTTACCTGCCCCTAAAAATAAAGCGCCTTTAAAGGCGCTTTATTTTTTATTTCAGGCAAGAATTAATTAGTGAATGCGTTTCCAGAACGTCACCTCAGAGAGCGTATGTTGGAATTTATGCTGCGTTTCTCTGATCACAAATGGTACCTTAATTGGCGCTTTTACCAGCTCAAAATGATGACCCAGTAAAGTCTTCAAACCATCCAAAGTCGTCACGTTCTCGCCATCGCGTTTAAAACCACCAATCCACTCTTCACGTGGTGTATGTTCTTCAAGCCAAGTGTAAGGTGAGGTAATCATTAATATCCCACCGATATTAAGACGTTCATGAATCGCATTCAAAAAGTGACTTGGGCTATATAAACGGTCGATTAAATTCGCCGCTAAAATCAGATCATATCCAGTAAAGTTTGGTTTAAGATTGCAGGCATCGCCTTGCCAAAATTCTACTTTTGAGGAAACACCTTCAAGGCCCAGTTCCGCAAGTGTTCGTTCTTGGTAGCTCACCAAGTCGCCCTCTGTGGCCATGGCGTAACGTAACACCCCCTGCTGAGACAACTTAAGTGCTAATCCAATAAATCTTGCTGAAAAATCAATGCCAGTCACATGATTAAAGTGCTTCGCTAGTTCAAACGTAGCACGGCCTGTCGCACAGCCCAAATCTAGGGCTGTATTCATCGATCCTCCTTGCATCACCTCAATAGCAAGATCACTGAGCGCTTTAGGGAAATTAGGCACCCCATAATATTGGTCGCCATAATGAAATTCGGCATATTCTGAAAGCTGCTTGTCATCTTCATAATGCGAAGAATGGTCTTCTATTGGTGTGTCTGTCATGATGTATCGGAATCCTGCATGTTGAAAGAAATGACGTCGGAACGCATAGCGTGCGCTTTTTAAGGCTTCATTACCGGTTGCAATCCAAGAGCCGCCTTTAATGAGATTATGACGACCATCATAGGTGGGCGTTGTAAAATCATCATAAATCGGATGCACCCGGAAGCCATCCAATGGGAAAATCGGTGTTTCAGTCCATTGCCATACGTTACCCACCACGTCAAACAACGTGCCATGGGCAAACTGATCGACCGGACAAGAGGATGCACCATGGTCTAAATGTAAATTGGCTTGATGGCTGCTAGACACAATTGCATCAGACAGTCCTGCCTCCTCGTAAATACTGTACCACTCAGCTTCGGTTGGCATTCGGATGACCATCCCCAATTGCTCAGATTTCCATTGGCAAAAAGCTTTAGCCTCGTGATAGTTCAACTCTACAGGCCAACTCCAAGGCATCGCGATTTCTTCTGCCATGATTCTAAGATGCCAGCCATCATTCTGCTGCACCCAAAAAGTAGGATGGATGGCATTGGCATATTTTTTCCAAGAAAGGCCCTCTTCTAGCCAATAAGTATCGTTTTTATAACCGCCCGCTTCAACAAACTCAAGAAACTCTGCATTCGACGTGAGATATTTAGCCGCTTTAAACGCTGGGCAATGTTTTTCAAACGTCCCATATTCGTTATCCCAGCCATAGGTGTCATCTTGTTTACCAAGTTTGATATCGCGTGCTTCAATATCAACGAAACTATTGGTTGGCGCTGTTGCCGCTTGCGCTGTGCATGCCTCCCAAGCGGATGAAGGTTTTACATACTTCAATGCGTGCTGACGAATCAGCACAGCGCTAGTTTCAAGATGAATGCGCTCATGCTCAATTCCCATTAAAATCACCCACCAAGGGTTCTTCCAGTCAATTGGCAAGTTAAGCGGCAACTCAGAGATCAATTGATCCACGACTTGACGAACTTCTGCGCGGTAAGCCTTAACCTCATCCAACGTGGGCCAGTTGTAGTTTTGCGAATTGACATCATCCCAGCCCATCTCATCGACGCCCACTGCAAACATCGATTCAAACTTCGGATTTACGCGCTTAGTAATCAGACCAGACAAGATGAGCTTATTAATAAAAAAAGTATTGGTATGACCGAAATAGAAAATCAGCGGATGGCGCAAACTAATCGACTTTGTGTAGTAGGCTTCATCTGACGCTAAATTCTCAAATAGGCTTTCATAAAGATCTGCTGTTTGATGAAAATAAGCGCGTATTTGCTCTCCAAGCACTTCTGGCGACCCTTGGTTAAGCTGAATTGTGCGATTTAACAGTTGGTGCATAGTCTTCACTCAAGTGCTATTGAATGTAATAGCTGTATTAACAAGATTAAACGAATAATAGATTGACCATTGCTCAGCTAGAAACGTTCTGAGATTGTTGAACACGCCACATTTCAGCATAGCGCTGACCAAGCTTAATTAAGGCTTCATGTGTGCCACGCTCGATAATTTTACCCTCTTCCATCACCAAGATTTGGTGGGCATGAGTAATGGTAGAAAGGCGATGTGCAATAATTAAAGTTGATCGATTACGAGCCAAATCATTCAATTCATTTTGAATGGTGCGCTCTGTTTCAGAATCTAGTGCTGACGTGGCCTCATCAAAAATCAATAGCGCAGGTTGCTTCAGTAGCGTTCTTGCGATTGCCACACGCTGTTTCTCCCCACCCGAAAGCTTAAGACCACGTTCACCCACTGCGCTTTGATAGGCATCTGGTAATTTCTCAATAAATTCGTGGATTTGCGCAGACTTTGCTGCTGACTCGATATCAAGCTGGCTCGCCCCGGGTTTGCCATAAGCGATGTTGTAGCCTATGGTATCGTTAAATAAAACGGTGTCTTGCGGCACAATGCCCACCACTTGGCGCAGGCTGGCTTGCTGAACATCTTGAATGTTCTGACCATCAAACAAAATTGCACCTTGCTGCACATCGTAAAATCTAAATAAAAGGCGAGATAAAGTGCTTTTACCAGCACCACTATGCCCGACCACCGCTGTAGTTTCCCCTGGCAAAATCTCAAAAGAAACATTATTCAGAATTTGACGGTTAGCCTCATAGTGAAAAGATACATCTTTAAAAATCACATGCGGACCAAGTGCAGGTGTCTTCACTAAAAGCGGATAAGCATTAGGCTTATCTGCGATCTCTTGATGCGTTTCAAGCAGGCCAAACATGCGGTCAATATCGGCAAGCGACTGCTTCATTTCACGGTAAAGTACGCCTAAGAAATTAAGCGGAATATAAAGCTGGATCATCAACACATTAACAAGCACCAAGTCGCCAATGGTCATGGTGCCCTTAGCAACGCCTGAGCTAGCCAATCCGAGAATGCAAATCAAGCCAATCCCAATAATAGTTTGTTGACCAAAATTTAAAATGGCGAGGGACTTTTGAGACTTAACCGCCGCTTGTGCATAGTTTTTAAGATTTTCATCATAGCGGAGCGCTTCGTATTGCTCATTCCCGAAATACTTCACCGTCTCAAAATTAATCAAGGAGTCCACTGCTCGCTGATTGGCTTTAGAGTCTAAATCGTTCATTTGGCGTCTAAAATTAGTCCGCCACTCGGTCACCACAATCGTAAAAATAATGTAACAAGTCAGAGCAATTAGCGTGATGATCACAAACCATATATCGTACACAAAGAAGAAATAGCCTAGCACCATTAAAAGCTCAATCAGGGTTGGAATAATGCTGTAAAGCGAATAGGAAATAAGCGATTGAATACCGCGTGTACCACGCTCAATATCGCGCGTCATGCCGCCTGTTTGACGCGACAAATGGAAGCGTAAGGAAAGTGCATGCACGTAGTTAAACACCTGCAAGCCCACCTTCCTGACCGCACTTTCAGTGACCTTTGCGAAAATCAGCTCTCTCAACTCACCAAACAACGATGCTGATAGCCGCAGCAACCCGTAAGCCAAAATCAAACTGACCGGGACCACTAGGAGTGCCTGCGATGTCGTTGTGATGCTTAGCGTGTCCACAATCTTCTTGAGCACGATCGGCACACCAAGATTGGCAACTTTTGCAGAGATTAAACACAACAGCGTGATGACGACCCTGAACTTAAACTGCCAGATATAAGGCATTAAGTTTCGAATGACTTGCAAATCGCTGCGTTGTCGGGCTTTGTTGAGGGGGGTTATCTCTGAGGTGTTAGGACGCATAGCTGAGTATTAGATTAAGACCTTATTGAGTACATGGAATTTAGCGACGGCTACCCCATGAACAGTGCATCTATGAAAAAATTTGAACTATATAATATAGTGTATTTACTAGAATTAATAATTGAATCAATAAAAATAAGTCACAAAATTTTGCGCTTTCGTATTGACCTAAAGCTTACTAGCCTTTAATATCACGCCTTCACCAATTCCTCGATAGCTCAGTTGGTAGAGCAATGGACTGTTAATCCATGTGTCCCTGGTTCGAGCCCAGGTCGAGGAGCCAAATTCTAAAAGCCCTGCTGATGCGGGGCTTTTTTCATTTCAGTTGCGCCATGTTTTTTTAACCCCATCCACGTATAATTTAAATCCATGACCACCCCAAACAGCCAAGGCAACAATCCACTTCACGGCATCACGCTCGAAACGATTGTTACAGCACTCTTTGATTATTACGGTTGGGACGGCCTCGCTGAGCAGATCCCCGTCAATTGTTTTATCAGCGACCCCAGCATTAAATCCAGTCTCAAATTTCTCCGCAAAACGTCTTGGGCAAGAGACAAAGTAGAAGCTTTGTATTTAGCCATGATGCGAAGAAAATCTTAATCCAATCGTTTTTAATGAATGTCATCGCTTTATTGCTATGATAGGTGACGCACCCTACCCAAGAAAGCCTTTATGAGCGATCGAATCCGCCATTTACTTGCTCAGCTCGAAGACGCTGAAAAAGAATTAGAAAAGGCGCTGCAAGAGCACACAGTGCATCTAAACTTTAGCATCAGGGGCAAACGGGTTGAGTTCGAGCAGTCGGTCAAACAGGCACATAAACAAGTCAAAATCGGCCTAATTAAGTGGCTAGGCAATCGCCCAATTAACTTACTGACCGCGCCGATTATCTATGGAATGGTGTTCCCGATGCTGTTGCTCGATGGGTGCATAAGCCTCTACCAAGCGATTTGCTTTCCAGTCTATAAAATCCCCAAAGTAAAACGAGGGGATTATATGATTTTCGACCGTCACCACTTAAGCTATCTCAATTGGGCAGAAAAAAGCCATTGTATCTATTGCACCTATGGCAATGGCTTGCTGGCTTATGCGACTGAGATTATTGGCCGAACTGAGCAATACTTTTGCCCGATTAAACATGCCAGAAAAATAATGGGGCGACATGCTCGTTACGCTAGCTTTGTGGAGTATGGCGATGCGGAAGATTATCAAACCAAGCTTGAGAAGTTTAGAACAGACTTAGCAAAAGAGCTAAAAGCCAAAGATCAAGAAGTTTGCGATGGCAAAGGCTGAGCAATTAAACCTTACACACAACCTCCCGAGAGGCATGATTAAGGCGCTTTCGCTTAAGCAGCCTTATGCTTGGCTGATTGCTAATGGTTATTTGTTAGTGGATGACCGCACTTGGGGCACAGGCTATCGCGGGACAATACTGATACATGCCAGCAAAGGTATCTACGAAGAGTATTACGACTATTTAGTAGTGAATACCGACATTCCCCTTCCCAGCAAAGATAAGCTAGGCTATAGCGGCGTGGTGGGCATTGCAAAGTTGGTGCTATGTGCTAAACCCGATGAAATACCACCAAACCTCACCAGAGAACAACGCGCGCATTTCAGCGGGGTGCCGCGCGATGGCTTTGGGTTTTTATTTGAGCATGCCAAGCCTCTAACGCTGATGCCCTGCTCTGGCAAGCTTGGAATTTTTGAGATTGATATGGATGCGCTACTCGATGCGCCGGCGCCAGCGCAGGCAGCGTTGTTTTAATGCCGGCTCTACCATCGCCCTTCCACACTAAACATCACCGTGCGGTAGCCAAAGTCATTGGCGAGTAGTTTCCACTCCTCGCCTGGCGCAATGTATTTATTTTGACGGCGCATATCTTCATCTAACAAGTTTTGAGCGGAGACACGCAAGTTAAACTGAGGATTAAGCTTGTATAGCCAAAATGCATCCAGCAAGGCCCTAGACTGTGTAAAAGCCTTTTGCTCTCCAGGAATATCGGTTTCGCTTCGACCTGAAAGTTGCAAGGAAACGCCCATGCTAGATTGCCACTTAGGAATGCTTTGATCCCAACCCATGGACAAGACATATTTAGGTGTGTCACGGGCATTACGAGTAACGCCTAAGCGCGCATCATCAACTCGCGCAGTTGGTAGTGTCAAATGCGACTTAGCAGTACCGCCAGCAATGCCCCACTGGTCAGTATTGATTTTGCCATCTAGCTCAAACCCATAATGAAGTGCATCGCCCTCGTTATAAGGACGATCTACCCAGCGAGCGCCTTCTAAAGCCAATCGGCGCTCAGTAAAGTCACTGGTTGCTCGCACATAAACGTTTGCTGAAATCACCCCAGCTTTTTGCGCTAAGTAACGCTCAGCCACCGCTTCAAAGTTGATACTGCGCTCAGGCTTAAGGTTAGGGTTACCACGTGAATCAAAATCCAGTGGTGTATTTGCATTGACTATAATACTGCGGGTAACCGTTGCTGTAATTTCGTTAAGTTTAGGCATCTTCATCCCAGCCCCTAAAGAGCTTCTAAACACCCAAGCCTCTTCTGGCTGCCAGCGCACCGCAACCGATGGCAACAAGGCAAAGTCTTGTTGGATATTGCCCTCGGACTTTAACTGCATGTTTTCCAGACGCAGGCCACTTGTGACCGTCACACTTTCTTGCGGTGTCCATGCATCTTGTAACCAAAGGATTTGGTCCAACGATGAAGATTTAAATTCGCCTCGACCTGGATTAACCCCAAAAAAGGCTTGGCTATCATCACGGCTGATTTTAATATATTCAGCACCCATTGAAATATAGTGCAAATTAATCGGTTGATCCCAGCGTGCAGCACTATTAAACTCGTTCTCGTCAGACTTAGTGTTATCGCTAATAATTGAGTTGGTGCTAGTGAGCCTTGAGATATCCAATTCACTTTGGGTATTTTTAATCGTGAAGCGACCGCTTAATTTAGATTCACCATAGTATTTTTCTCCATCTAAACGCAATCTTAAAGTTTGCGCTTGGCCATCTTCTTTTGCATTACGGGAAAAGTTATTGGCTGGACTGAGTAAGTCATAAGCTGATGTACGGGTATTTGTTTCAGAAGGTCCTAAAAACACCATACTCGATAATGTCACACTGTCGCGGCCCGATTTCCAAGTAAAACGTGGTGAAAAGGCATGATGCCCCATCTCACTGATCCCGTTGGTGTATTCCTGCCTCAAAGATGAAATATTACCGAGGGATTGTGACTGTCGTTCTAAAAATGTATTAATAGGAGAACGCGCAAAGTTAAGCGATACAGGCAATATCCATGAAAAATCGCCATTTACCCCGGACTCAGACCAGGAAAACTGCTCATTATGTTCCTTTTCTCGAAAACCCAAGCTCGCTTTCATTTCCGTCGAGGCTTTAGACACCCCTTTTTTTAGCACAATGTTGACAGTAAGCGGCGATGAGCCCCCAAATTCAGCGGAGGAACCACGGCTGATTTCAACGCGTTCAATGTCACTTGCAGGCATGCGTGTAAACGAGCCCATAGTGCCACCAGATTGTTTTTCTCCGTCTATCAGAACGCGGATTGAATCGCGCGACATGCCACGTGCGCGCATGCCACTAGCGCCAATTTCCACCCCTGGCAATTTACCTAGCACTTCGCCAGCCGTCATCACACTTAAATTTTCAATTTCTTTGCGACCAAACACAGTTTTTTGCGAAGCTGAATCTTTGCGTATTTCGGTTTCATCACGCGCACCGGTGACGCCCACAGATTCAATTTTGAGCGTTTCTGCAGCCCAAGGCGAAGATGAGAGCAACATCAACAATAGAAAATAATTTTTACGCAATGGGTGGGTTCTTTTATAAAGTGACTAGGCGTTAAAATAAGCTACACTGAATTTATTCAAAAAGCCTAACATGAAATTGTTACAAAAAGTTTTTAGCTATCCATTAAGCGCGCTCAAGAAACTAGGGCCTGGCTTAGTGACAGGCGCTGCTGACGACGACCCAAGTGGCATCGCTACCTATTCACAGGCTGGCGCGCAATATGGGTTTGGCTTACTTTGGACCATCGTCCTTACTTACCCGCTGATGGCTGGCATACAAATGGTGTGTGCGCGCATCGGCTTAGTCACAGGCCGCGGCCTAGCAAACAATATGCAACGTTGCTATCCTATTGCGCTCACGCTTCCACTTATCTTGTTACTGCTGGTCGCAAACATTATCAATATTGCAGCAGACTTAGCAGCAATGTCTGATGCGTTAAAACTTGTCGTTGGTGGACCTCGCCATGTTTACTCCATTATCATTGGCATTGCTTGCTTAATGTTGCAGGTGTTCGTCCCTTATCATCGCTATTTGCCTATCCTTAAATGGCTAACACTCTCACTCTTTGCTTACGTAGGCACTGTGTTTGCTTCGCATGTAGATTGGTCACACGTTGTGTCTGAAACTTTGCTGCCGCACATGAGCTTAGATGCAACTTATGTGCTCCTCGTTGTGGGCATATTCGGTACGACCATCAGTCCCTATTTGTTCTTTTGGCAAGCCGCAGAAGAAGTTGAGGATATTGCGGATATTCCCGACCGAAAAAGCTTGATCGACCATCCTGCAGAAGCGCCAAGAGAGCTTAAACGTGTCACAATCGACACAATGTTTGGCATGGGGTTCTCCAACCTTATCTCCTTTTTCATTATTCTCACCACCGCGGCTACCCTATTCCCTGCTGGCATTCATCACATTCAAACCTCAGCAGAAGCAGCCGCCGCCTTGCGACCTATCGCTGGCGATTTTGCGTTCATACTCTTCGCGATGGGAATCATCGGCACGGGCCTTTTAGCGATTCCAGTGTTAGCTGGTTCAGCAGCCTATGCAGTTGCAGAGCTCATGAAAAAACCTGCGAGCTTGAAGCTAACAGTATGGTCAGCTAGACACTTTTACGGCGTGATTATTATTGCCACGCTGATTGGCGTTGGATTGGACTTTAGCGGAATAGATCCAATTCAGGCCCTGATTTGGAGTGCAGTGATTAACGGAATTGTTGCGGTGCCATTGATGATAGCCGTCATGCACATGTCATCTATGACAAAGATTATGGGGGACTTTACGATTAAGGGTAAAACGAAGTTCCTGGGTTGGGTGGCCACCGCCTTGATGACGGTGACTACAATTATTCTTGGCTTAGTGAATCTATTCTAAGCAATGGTTATCTCGGGCAATCAAAGCCTAGTCTTTAGAAAAAAACCCGCTTACATTACGCAGCCCCTTAAGCGTTGCCCAGGCGCTCAGCATAATCTTTAACGCATTAACGGGCGTGAACATCGTAAACAAAGCGCCAGCACCTAATAGCATGCCTGGGTTGTTCTTCACGAAGCGTGCTGCCGCCAATCCCCGATCCACCCAAGTGAGTCGCACCTGCCAATAGGCCGCGTGGATAGATAACTCCTCACGCTGTGCCGAGGCCTCAGTTTGAAGCTTAGCTTTCTTAATGGCAAGATGATGAAGCTTGCTCGACATACTAATCGTCAGCCTTGAGCGCTTTGTAGTCCTTAGCAAGTTCGGCAAGACTCGCTTCAAAGTTAGCTGGCATGGCTTTAAGGACTTTAATCACGCGCCACAAGCAAATCCCCCCGATGAGCATAAAAAGCCCTGTCATGCTGCCTAGTGCAATCAGGCGGTGTGTATCCCAGAAGATAACCACGACAAATAGTGCAAGGAGTAGCGCCCCGAAACATAAGCAGAACAAAGCAACCAGAACCATCATGAGCACGGAGACCATCTGCTCACGCGCGATTTCAAGGTCTGTGGATAGAAGATTAAGGCGATTATGCGCAATCGCCACCGCTAAAGCAGTGATGGACTTAAGCGAGGCTAATAGGCCCTCAGCGCTGTGCTGCGAATTTGATTGAGCGTGTTCTGACATAAGATTAACGACGACTCACTAATAGACCAATCACCAGGCCGATACCAGCAGCGATACCAACTGCCTTCCAAGGATTCTCTCGCACATAGTCATCGGTCGCCTTCACTGCCTCGCGACCTTTTTCAATCAGGTCTTCGTGCAAATCATCAAGCTTATCTTTAGCAGAAGCAAGTGATGCCTCAGCTTGAGAGCGAAGTTGATCTACCTTCTCACCACCTTGGTTGGCCGTGGCTTTAATCAAGGCCTCTGCGTCAGCAATCACTGCCTTAAATTCAGCCACCAACTCTGCCTTGGTGACCTCGTTCATCGAACCCGTTAAAATATTTTTGCTCATCTCAAATCCTTTAAGCCAATTACAAATTTCATCATACTAGTTACATGGTTGTTGTGGTTAATTTAGGCTAGACTAACAATCTTTTAGTGCCCGAATCTCCGGCAGATTTCGCCACCAACCGTAAACATCCATCCCACACCCAAACACGTAGCGATTGGGTACCTGCAAACCAACAAAGTCAGCCCTAATTGGTTTTACCTTGTCCAAAGCCTTTTCAACGAGCACCGCGATCTTTACATCAGCCGCCCCCAGTGCAAGGCACTTATCCCGGATAGCCGCCAGCGTATGCCCCTCGTCTAAAATATCATCGAGTAATAATATGATACGGCCTTTTAAATTGTCTGTCGGTGGCCTACCCCACTTAACGTCTTGTCCTGTGGTCTCGCCGTTATAACGGCTTACTTGAAGGTAGTCAGTTTCTAAGGGGAAGTTAAGCTGAGGTAAAAGCTGCCCCGCGAAATAGAGGCCGCCGTTCATCACAGTGAGGACTAGCGGTGAACTGTCTTGAAGCGCTGACGAGATATAGCCAGCTAGCCTTGTGATGGCCGCATTAACTGCATCCTTAGGATGGACAAGCGTTGATCTTGTCATTAGTTGATTTGGGTCTTTATTCATCAGGTTATCATCTAAAAAATAGTTATCTTGCAGTATAATGTGACTGAAATAGACTAAATCAATCATCGACTTTAAATAATGTTAATGATGACTGAGATTATCATTAAATCACAAGAAAGATATTATGTCCGAATACCTCTTCACCTCAGAATCTGTTTCCGAAGGCCACCCAGACAAGCTCGCTGATCAGGTATCCGACAGCATTCTAGATGCGATTTTAGCGCAAGACCCAACCGCACGTGTGGCTGCAGAGACTTTAGCCAATACTGGTTTAATTGTCCTTGCAGGCGAAATCACGACAACTGCCAACGTTGATTACATTAAAGTCGCCCGCGAGACAATTAAACGTATCGGTTACGACAACACAGAGTACGGCATCGACTATAAAGGTTGTGCGGTGCTTGTGGCTTATGACAAGCAGTCTCCTGATATTGCCCAAGGCGTAGATGGTGCACATGACGACCCACTAGACCAAGGTGCTGGCGATCAAGGCATCATGTTTGGTTATGCGTGCGATGAGACGCCGCAGCTTATGCCACTGCCAATCTGGTTATCCCACCGCGTGATGGAGCGCCAATCACAACTGCGTAAGGATGGCCGCCTGCCATGGCTGCGCCCTGATGCTAAATCACAAGTGACCATCAAGTACGAAAACGGCAAACCAAGTGCGATTGATACCGTGGTGGTTTCAACCCAGCACGCGCCTGAGATGGAATTAAAAGACATCCGCGAAGCCGTGATTGAAGAGATCATCAAGCCAATGCTCCCTAAAGAGCTTATCAAGGGCGACATCAAGTTCTTGGTTAACCCAACGGGTCGTTTTGTGATCGGCGGGCCACAGGGCGATTGTGGCTTAACGGGCCGTAAGATTATTGTGGATACCTACGGCGGCGCAGCCCCACACGGCGGCGGCGCGTTCTCTGGCAAGGACCCTTCTAAGGTCGATCGTTCAGCTGCTTACGCAGGTCGATATGTCGCGAAGAACATCGTGGCAGCAGGCCTCGCTTCACGCTGCCTAGTCCAGATCTCTTACGCGATTGGTGTGGCACAGCCGACCTCAATCATGGTCGAGACCTACGGCACGGGTAAGGTATCAAACGAGGTACTGACGGCACTGGTGCGTGAGCACTTTGACCTGCGTCCTAAGGGCATTGTGAAGATGCTTGATCTCTTACGTCCGATTTACACCAAGACCGCGGCTTACGGCCACTTCGGCCGTGATGAGCCAGAGTTCACATGGGAAGCGATTGATAAGGCGGCGGCGCTGAAGGCTAGTCTCTAGATCAACATCATGCGCTGAGTGGCTTGAATTTCTTGATAGGGCTTTAACGCGCGCTAAGCGGCATTAGCGGACCCAACACCGATTGTTTAAAGCTACGCCAATCAGCTCAAAATCATTGAGCTGATTGGCTAACCTGATCATCAGGCTTTACAGCACCGTAAATCAGCCCTACCTTGCCCCATGTCTAGTGATCATCACCCTCAGGGTCTTGAACCAAATCAAGAGCTCGAGCCATAAAGAAAAATTCTTGATGTAAAAAAGGTCGTAGGCTAGCTTTAACTTCAGCTCCTCTACGCCAACGGCATAGCCCTGCATCACCTGTGCCCAGCCTGTGATACCCGGACTAACAACATGGCGATAAGCAAAGAAAGGGACATCCCGCATATACCATTCCGCCAACGCTTTTGATTCTGGCCTCGGGCCCACTAAACTCATTTCACCCTTGATCACATTCCAAAACTGTGGGAGCTCGTCAAGTCGACAACCCCTAATTATTCTGCCGACTGGGGTAATACGGGGATCAATTCCCTCGGGAGTATAGCCTGCCGGCTGATCGTGGAGGTACATAGTCCTAAACTTAATCATATTAAACAGCTTACCACCCTTCCCAACCCTCTCATGAATATAAAACGGGCCGCCCGGGCTATCCAAGGAGATCCAAGCTCCAATGATTAAGATGATTGGCAATGTCAGCGGCGCGGTGATCAACAAAAAACTTAGATCGATCAAACGTTTTATAATTAAAATAGGTTGCAGGGGTTGCAGAGAGCCCAGATTGTTTGCTTCAAGATGTGCCGTGTCAACCTGACCGGTTAAAGATTCACGCAGTTCAGATGCGCTAAAAACTGGGATGCCCTTGAGCACGCAGTCAGCGATAAAAGCTTGCCAACCCGGGTGTGCGCTCATTGAAAAATCCGCCACCACTCCATCGACCCTACCATTGGGGATTTGAGGCATCGAGAGCGTGAAGAATTTATAATGTGTGGAATCCTCGAGCCCAGAGAAGTCACCGATGGGGACAATAAAAAATTGAGAGTCACGCAAACGATTACTCACGAGGATCTCAGTGGTCAACAAGAGCACAATCACTAAGAAACTGACCAAGATAATGCTTAAAGAGTAACTCGTCCTAGTCAATAACAAACCCGCAAAGATTGACCCATACACGAGGACTGTCGCCGGCAATATGAGCGAGACGGGGTGACGCTGCGGGTAGCGTTTAAATTGAAGAGCGATGCTGGCCAACAGAAAATATGCCAGGGCGCTCGCTAAAATAGATGATTGGGCGACTGGCCAGTCATGGTAATGTCCCCAAAAATTCAGCCCGATGACCAACATCGGCGGGACAAGAATCACGATAGATAGACCGCATAAAAGCGCCACAGAGAGAACCAGCGGGGATCTTTTTTTAAAATTAATTATCATTTTTACAATACATTACCACAAAATTATATACGATACATAAGGAAACAACTTCCTAGCACGCATACAATACCTCATCATTCAGGACCCAAATAAACGTTTAAACAGAATTTCTTGGATTTCGTTTCAGTTCCCCATAAAAGTTTTGATGACTTCCAAACTCATAGAATTCGATCAAACATTAATGTTAGCAAATCTTCTAAATGGCCAACTTGAGGTCATTTATAATTAATATATATCAATCCATTACAGATCAGTATTTGATTAAATATCAAATCATTTTAATGGTGTCTGGCATGTGGCATTAGCGGGCCAAGTAAAGGGTTAAATAATACATTTAAGCAGCCATCTACTTAAACAGCCACGGTAGATGTGTAGCTTAATTGTATGATATTAATAAAAAATAGCCAAATGAGAATTAGTCCGTTTTGTAAATCGTGACTCAAGCGTCTTGGCTGTCTTCCGCGTCGGTGACGTCGATCGCAGACTGATCACGTCGCCACTTCTGGTGGTTCCGGAGCTCATTGAGTGTCCGGTAGAAGGCGCGGTCCAGATCGTCGTGGACGCGCTGGGTATCCTTCTGCTGCAGGAAGCGAAGCAATCTGGCCTCCTTCATCTCCTTGATCCCTTGGCTAAGCTCGTCGATGTGGTCTATGGTCCATGTCTCAACCTCGTGAACCTTCAGGAACTGATTAGCATAGCGCTGAATAAAGTCGTGCTGCTGACCATCGTGGGTCTTGATCTTAGCGTTAAACCAGTACGATGGCCCGCGATTGGGCGCCCCCACCCCATCCGCTTCATCCTCAAAGTACTGATAGAGGAATGGTGACGCGTTCTCTAGATCCTGCAACTGAGCTAGGGTTGGCGGCGTGTCGATGAACTGCTGAGCCAATTTAATAGCCACAGCCCACGCATGCATGTCGGCGTCATCTAGCCTCCTGATCCAATTAAGAATATTACTGCCTCGGTGGCGCCCAAATGGGAGGTCGAGCTTGTGGAAGTCATTGAGGGCAAAGGGTAACGACAGTGCATGAATGAGCCCGGCGTGTTCGATCTTCTCGGCGCGTAGTTTCTTCTAGGTAATCACCGCCAAGGACCTCACCATCGCGAACTGGGCAACATCTTGCGGGGAGAAGTCCTTAAAGAACTGCTCCTCGAGTAGGCGGAAGTCCTCCTCACTCTCCCCGGGCAGGATGATGAGTGAGGAGTAGGAGCCCGTCTTAATCGCGTTGCGAGAACTGACAAGCTTTCCCTGATCAGTTTTAGGCCCACCGGTTCGGTTACTCTTAGCCATCATAGCTCCCTACTTAATGCGCACACCTGGACGATCCTCGGGCGTTCCAATAAATTCCACACCAGCAGATTCTAATGCCTGCTGGATTGCCTCTACAGACCTAGCATTGCCTGAGGGCACACCTGACATCAATTCATAACGTCTAATTGTAGCAACACCAACACCCGAAAGCTGAGCAAGATCATCAGCCGTAATACGCAGTAGCTGTCTTGCTGCACGAATTTGCTCTGAAATTATCATTTTTTATAATTTATGATATAATAAATATCAATACAACCCTAATTATTTAAGAAGGAATTCTTTTATTATATGAACACAAACACGAAAAACATGCTAGCAAAAACAATTGAAAAAATCGATGGCGTCTACTCGCCTGCCACCATACGCGCTTATAGAGTCGACTTTGGTGAATTCATCAAATTCTGTGATGGTATTGGTGAGGTAGGATTGCCAGCTCACGCACAAAGCGTTGTGGACTTCGTCATCAAACTCACAAATAGCGGTAGGAGCTCAGCAAGTATACGCAGAGCAATCGCTGGGATAGCCTCGGTTCACAAACTTAACAGATTTACCGACCCCACAAAGGATCCGGATGTCATGCTAGAGATGCGCCGCATGCACAGAAAACTTGGGAGAGCATCTCATCAAGCTCTAGGCGTCACAGCAGAGATCCTTGAGAAAATGTTAAACGCAACGGAGAGCAATATCAAAGGGATTCGGGACCGCGCCCTCCTCCTCGTTGCCTATGACACGCTATGTCGAAGAAGTGAGCTAGTAGCGCTCAGGGTTGAGGACGTAAGAACAAAGATGATCAATGGCGTAGAAAATACCACCATCCTTCTAAGAAAAAGTAAGACCGATCAAGATGCAATTGGGAGATGGCTTCATCTGAGCAAGAGAACTCAAGTTGCACTAAATGAATGGCTCAACCAACTAAATGCAGAAACGGGACCCTTATTTAGAGGTATCAATAGTGGTCAGCATATAATGCAGACCTTGGGAGCGGGACAGATTAATAGAATCTACAAGAAAATTGCGAGGGTGAGCCGGATAGATTCAGATCTTGCTGGAAGGATTAGCGGCCACTCTATGCGTGTGGGACATGCCCAGGATCTGGTGAGTTCTGGCGCCAGCCTGCCCATTATTATGAGCATGGGGCGCTGGAGTAAGTCGGATTCGGTGATGCGGTATGTTGAGCAAATAAGTTTTACGATCTAGACACTACTCAGTGTAAAAAACCTGCTCATGGTGATGGTCCTCAATAAACTCATAGCGCACCGTTTTTTCAATGGCGTCAATCAAATTAACGGGCGGTACAAAACCAGTTTGACTGATAGCTGACTCATACACAGAATTGGCGCAAAACTTTTTAACGCGAATCGAGCTAATTGGAAATTTACGACCAGATAGCTTAGCAACAAGATCGAAAACTTTACCAATACCTAATCCAACAAAATAAGGCATCCTAAACTTGATCTCAGAGGAACGGCCTAGAAGCTTGTTCACATGTCCTACCAACTGATTCATTGAAAAGTCAGGCTTATCAATATAATTATAAATATGAACGCCCGGCTTAAATGACATTGAGTACTCTAAAAATGCAGCAACATTTTCGACATAAGCCATCGACTTACGATTAAGCCCATCACCGACCATCACAAACCTACCCGATGCAATCTGTCTTAATAGATTAAACACATTACCGCGATTGCGCTCACCAAACACAACAGTCGGCCTAACGATGACAAGGGTTCTATTTTCTGGGTCTTCAGCCTGCCAAGCCTTATAAACCTGTTCTGCTTCCCACTTAGTGCGTCCATAATCGTTGAATGGCGCAATCTTGCCAGATTCATTCGTTCCCAATAGAGCAAAACCATACACAGCAACAGAGCTTGTAAAAATAATAGTTTGAATATTTTTCTGATTTGCCACGAAACATATATTTTTAGCTCCCTGAACATTCACATCATCATAAAGGCTCAGCGGGAAAACATCGTCTCTGTGCTCTGCTGCTAGGTTGATAATAATAGATTTCTCAGTTAAGCCTTCACGCAGTTGATCAATAGATCTTACATCACCCAAAATGCTCAAAAAAGAGAACGAATTGCTAGGAACTTTATCGAAAAGCCAAAAAAGAAATTGCTGATTTTCTTTTAAACGAGAAGCTAAGCGTGTCCCAATAAAGCCACTGCCCCCTAAAATATATATCTTTTTTTTCATAAAAATGATTATTTTTGATTATTTTCGAACAAATTATCCGAAATAATCCTCTGCCATGAATTAACAAAACTAATTTCTGAAAAAAGTGACTGGAAACGATTAAAACCATTTTCCCCAAGACTTTTAGAGTGGTCGGGATTGGTCCAAAGATACTTAATGGCATCCGCCAAGCTATTAGCATTACATCTCTCAACAGTGACTGCACAATCTGAATCTGGAGCAACATAATTAACACCACTATTAAGATATGTATTTATGATGGCTTTTCTGAATCTCATCGCTTCAAGTTGAACAAGACCAAAGGCCTCATTTTCTGAAATTGAAGGAAATAAGACAAATTCACAATTCTGTATGAGTTCTAATTTTTCAGCTTCGGTAACAAACCAATTAAAAAATATTATATTTTTCAGTTGTTTTGAATTAATTTCATTAGAAATAAAATTTGATAGAGGACCATCCCCCGCTAAAATAAAAGTAATGTCAGGTAATGTAGTCGCGGCTTCGATAATAAACTTGATTCCCTTATATTGAACTATTCTTCCAATATAAAGTGCGTATCTAGGCGGTAATTTCAAACTTTTGACTTTTGTCTCCCTTGCTTGAGGAATACACAAGGGCACAATGTAGGTTTTCTTGAATTTACCTGTATTTATAGTACTCAACAAGTTAGGCGAGGTAGCAACGCAAACAGCACCAGAAAAAACAATGGACCTTAGATTATTATAGAGTCGCATTACCCATTGATAAGAAACTGGATTAGCATGAACAAGAACAATAACTCTTTTTCTAAGAAAATAACGTATAAATAGAACTGCAGGCCAGAGTGAAGGGTATGGCTCCTGGAAAATAACTAATTCCGACCTCAATGAACTTAAAAAGAATTTTACATTTCCCCAAGATAGTATACATGCCCCCGCTACCTTTATTAGGATCCTTCGTGATATGTGATTCACATGACCATCAATTACTATATTTGAGTTTTTATTATCCCCAAAAAAACAGGTCACTTCATAATCATTTATCGACAGGGAGTTAATAAGCAACCTTACAACTAACTCAATACCACCATTATTATCTGGATGGTAATTAGAGTGTATTAACAATTTTCTTGGTTTTGCTATTTTCATAAACTCATTTTTTATTTTTGATCGGGTAGCAATAAATCTAGGGCCAACAATTCCTTCATAAGAACCTCAGCTGAATAATTCCAAGAATATAAAAGCTGTCGAGCATATCCTTTTTTGATTAAATCGGAACGCAAATCTGACTGCTTTGCGATTGTTTGAAGTGCTGTGATTAGAGAGTGGCGTTCAAAAGGGTCAAAGTACAAAGCAGCCTCGCCGCAAACCTCGGGAATTGAAGAAACGTTGGATGCAACAACAGGACAACCGCAAGTCATTGCCTCTAGAGGAGGAATACCAAAACCTTCGTAAATGGATGGAAAAACAAAAGCTAAAGCGTTTTCATAAAGAGCGCGCAATTGTCCGTCATTGATTGTTCCGGTCCATATAATTCCTGGGTAAGAATAATCTGATGTAGCGTTTGCGAAAACTTTGTTATTTTTTCCTCCCACTAATACTAACGTTAAATCCTTGCCCAAGCCGGAATCTATGAAGGCATTGACTAGAACGTCAAGATTTTTAGTTAGATTTCGGCTGCCGACAGCAAGTAAATAACTCTGGCTATGCAATTCGTGTGTTTTGAGTATATTTATATCTGTCTCTTGTTTGAGAATATGTTCTGCAGCATTTGGGATTACACGAAACTCTTTCGCAGGCAAGCATCTTTCTAACTCTCTCGCGGAATTATCTGAAACCGTGAAAGTGATGGGTGCAGATGCTGATACGACTTGAAATAACAACCTATACCAAGATAAAAATTTCCATGAGTAAGCTTTTGGGTAAAGATAAATTGCAGCATCGTGTATTGTTGGAATGCGCACCCCCCCAAGGATCGGTGCCGATCCACTCAAGCAAAGCAGAGTTCCGTGGCGTGCAGCCCATGGAAGGGAGCTTTGCTCCCAAAGGGTTAAAGGAATTAATCTGCTACCGCATTCATGTTGCTCAATCCTGTGCAACACTAACTTAGGTGCACCCGGCGGCATTAGAAGGACTGGGGCAGCGAGATCTGATCGATCCCTTAGAAGATCATCTAAGGCTGTTAAAAGTCCACGCGCGAAACGTTGAACCCCTGTCGTTCTCTGAACTAAGAACTTCCCATTTATAAAGAGTTTAGTCACTGGATTTATATAACTTTTACTGAATTCATTTAGGAATATTAGCCTATTTAAATTTCGGGATTAACATGCGTAAGTCGACGAATATGTCTTCGCCACAAAAAAATTGATGAGATAAGCAGCATAGTTGTTGGAGTGAAATAGCCGGCTCCACGAAATAGCATTTCGATAAGATATCCAACAATACTACTTGCAGCGAAAACAAGGCTAGCTGATTGACTCTTGTCCCAAAGAGCAACTCGCCTTAGCAGAAATACTGCAGAAATGGTAATTCTTAAATAGCAAACCAGCAATACTCCCCCGAAAACGCCGAACTCGCTAAGTAGTTTACTTAAATTAAATCCCCCATCCTTTAAATTCATGGTTTGACCCATAAGCAGTTCCAATTGGTGGGAAGCAGGAACATTGCTTCCAAACTCTCCTAACTGCTGAAAGCCAAGCCCTATACCATAAGTTTTATCTAGAGACTCCTGTATAAGCTGCCAACCTTGCAAGTAAACAAGGGACGAGATATTTTGGCTTTGGTCGTTAAAGTCAAAACGAGCAATGTAATAGTCAAGATTTATAAATGACATTATAGTTGTGATTGATAGAGCTAAAATCACCCAGTAGCGAGCCTTAGTGCATAAAAAAAATACAATTATAAAGACTACTAAAAGTGTAAGACTCTCTAGCGATAGCGAAAAAATTAAACCTGCAAACAGAAAAAGAATACGGATTAAAAAATGTGACCTTATACAAACAAAAATTAAAAAGGGAGCATAAGTGATCGCGAAATGTGAGGGCTCTGAAAATGGAAAGACTGATTTCGAATAAGTAGATCCTAATGGCTGAAGCAACCCAGCCGCACCAAGAAATGCAACAACACAAAGCAGAAGAAACACCCGTCTAAGGTTTTTTTCGAGGCTTATTTCACTAACACTTACAAGAATTTCAGCTATTGCCCACGCACCTAAAATGCAGAAACTTAAAGGAAGAAAAGATAAAACAGTTCGATAAACGTTTATTGATTCTTGCAATGTCGCCATCATCAAATGCAAGCTTACGCCTAGCAGAATAATAATCAAAAATTTTACTGCATGTATAAGACGCCGATAAGGTAATTTGAGTAAAGCAAGAGCAAGAATTAACGCCAGGCCGCCAGCAAGCATTGTTCCCATAGATTGAGACGAAGCTAAACCAAAATAGGGTAACCCGGAAGGTAAAAAGACAATACTAATCAATAAAGGTACAAAGATTACTCTCAATGCAAAAGAGCTTGATATTGTTAGCTTTTGATTGTACATATTGGATTTAAAACTAAAATATTCATATTTAATTAATCAAGCATATTAGGCAAATCTAAATTTTCGAATGATCTAGCAGGCTTGTGATAATGAAATCTGTGAGCCTTATAACCCCGTAATGCTGGACTCCCCACGGTTTTGTAGACACCTAGCCTTGTTTGCACCAGACCTCTTCAAACGCTTCAGGGCTCATCCCATTTAAGTGGGAGTTTCGTCTAGCCCTATTATAAAACACCTCAATATAATCAAAAATATCTGCACGTGCTTTATCTCTCGTATGATACACATGGTTGCGTATTCTTTCCTTCTTTAAGCTACTTAAAAAAGACTCTGCCACATCGTTGTCATAACAATTCCCCCGGCGACTCATACTCGCCTGCAACTGATGCTGCTCACAAAAGCGCTTCCACTCATCACTGCTATATTGCGATCCTTGATCCGAATGGATGATGACTGGTTTTGTTGGTTTGCGTCGCCACACACCATCGCTAAATACAGCCACCCCTGAAAGGTTCGAATATAAGTAATAAGTAAAATCTGTGACCCAAGCCTCGTCGGGCATGTAAATAGAAAATTGTTGAGACAAGCGATTGGTCAATGCTTTAGCAGGCTTGTGATAATGAAATCTGTGAGCCTTATAACCCCTTAATGCAACAATCTTATGCGCACGCATAATCCTCGCAATACTGTGTACCCCGCACGTTTCACCCACTTCTCTCAAGTCACAGAAGATCCGCTTGCTGCCGTAAATGCCCTGGCTAGCATCGAATGACGCTCTGATCAGTCCCAGTAAACGTCGATCCTCAATACTACGCTTGGATTCCGGATGACGGCGCCACGCATAAAAACCACTGCGATGGACGTCAAGCAATCGACAAAGCAATACCACGCCGTGCTGTTCTTTCCATGCTTCTATAAACGCATACTTTACTCGGACTGCCTTGCAAAGTATGCGGCGGCCTTTTTTAAGATATCCCGCTCTTCCTGCGCACGGGCTAGATCGGCTCGTAACCTGAGATTCTCTCGCCTGACTTCAAGCAGCTCCGCTTTGTCTTTTTGATCATCAGATGAGCTTGAGACTCTCACCCACTTATAAAGACTTTGGGCAGACACTCCTAATCGTTTGGCAACATCTGCAACCGTATAACCCCGCTCAACCACCTGCCTCACTGCTTCAGATTTAAACTCTGCCGCAAATCGTTCTTTTGCCATCACTACCTCCGCTATGTTTAATTAAACTGTAACGGTGTCTTCCATAGTGAGGGAAGTCCACGAATATATTGATGCCGTAAGAGAATACCTATCGGTAGATTTTACGTCGAAGCCTGTGAAAAATCTCATTAACAACCAAATAGAAACTCCAACGTGGACCAGCGTTTGATGGAACTAAACAACCCAACCTCCCAATTTCTCCAGACATTCGGTGTTCAAAGTAAATTGTTCGAGCCTTACTGAGAAGTTGAACATTGGTAAAACAGTCACTTCTTAACCTGTACCAGAGGTAAGAAGATGTTTTATAAATTAGATTTGCTTTAATAAACTGCCGAAATGCTTTTGGAAGCCTTGAACCCCAAGCTGGATCCTCCAAACTCAATTGGTGAGTAATTTCGTCTTTATCTGCCTCCAATCTCAGGTTACGCATAATTTCTAACGCTTGTAGATTCAGCAGAAAGCAAAAAGTCGAGATATAAGAATCTAGACCACTCCATGGATTTTTTAAACAAATAGTTCTATAGCGATCCGCCTTACCTGCAATTGCAGGGATCTCAATCTCCTGGATTAATCCGACTTGGCGCCAGACGGCTCTAAAATTCGCTTCTGCAGCATGATTAGTAAAAAGTGTATCATTAATAAAAAGCACTGCTTTAGCATCGGGATGTCTAGTAATAACTGCTTCTGCACCCACAAAATATGCTGAAAAATCAAAGTCAATATTATCTGCTGGTAACAATGTCCATCCACTTCCCATGTCTTCTTCCTTCTGAGCTTGAGATGTAATAATGAACACAGGACTGCTGCATTTATACTTATTAGTTAATTTCTTGATTCGTGCCTGCATGTTTTTAGATGAAAGTCGAAAACTGCAAGCGACAATAACGACAGTATTTTTCATTTTGAACACCTATAGAGGTTTGAACTTCCCCACTTCAAGAGCAACTCACCAAAATAAAAGCAAAATCTTTTTTGATAAATGATTGCGAAGATGATGAAGAATGTATTTGCGATTTGAAAACTTAAATTAGAATAATGAGATAAGAATTTTTTTCTTCAAATTATTTGCTCCCCTTAGAAACAAATAAATTAAATGATAAAACGGCCCAAAATTATCTTTAATTAAAATCTCCTTGTCTTTTCTAAATAATAAATCAACTTCCCGAGAGCTTTTTCCATTTTCATCATAACTAGCAACAATTATATCTGCATATTTCGGGGGGCTTTTCCCAAATAATTTAAAATTAATCGCATAGTCAGCGAGTATCGAATAATGTAAATCAAATTTATTTTTTTTCAAAAAGTGATTATTATAAAAAATTGATTGGTGACATATGTTTTTATGAAGAAGTTTTAATTTAGAAAACTTTCCGTTGTAAATTTTTTGACTTTGATTAAATAAAACGTTTCCATAAACGCTATTATTAGGCTCATAAACTTTGGCTATTTTTTCGGCTATATTTACCTCATATAGACTATCTCCTGCATTTAGAAAATAAATTAATTCCCCCCTTGCAATGTCTATCGCCTTATTCATTGCATCATAAATTCCATGATCCTTTTCGCTCAACCAGTAATGTATTGAATGCTCGTAATTACGAATAACTTCTAAAGTACTGTCAGTTGAACTCCCATCAATTACAATGTATTCAATATTAGGATAAGTTTGGCTGATGACGCTTTTAATAGTCTCCTCAATTATTTTCTCGCCATTAAACACAACAGTGATTATAGAAATAAGCGGCGTATCTTGTGAAGACGATTTAACTAACCCTTTTAATCGTAACCCGCCTTCTAGTTTTGAAATGGGCTGTGCATTAATTAATAATTCATTTTGATTTTTCATATTATGTCTATAAATTACAAAGAGGCATTTACCTAAAAAACAAACCATCGACTTGTAAGGTTTGGCCAGTTTTTGGGTCAGTAAAACAAGGTTGAATTTTAAATAATGAATGGTGCGATTTTCTTAATCTATCAACAATATCAATCCAAAGCTTTTGTCCTTCATATAAAGGAATTAAAGACAACTCAAGCAAGAACCCTTTAGATTGATTTATAGCTAGCTCCCCACCATCCAACACTGACCACTCATAACCTTGGGTATCAATCTTAATGAATAAATTGTCTTGCGCAGAATTGTATTCATTTAAAATACTATCTAATGTGATCATTTTAGCCATAGATTTATGGCTATATTTTGATTCGGGTGCAACGTCTTCATGCGCACTTAACATTGGCAAAATAGAGCTACTCACTGAATTAGCAGAAACATTAATTTCAATCTCGCCTGCCACAGAGCCCACCGCGCATCGTGGGTGAACAATCCAATTCTTATCACCTTTAGCTTTGTTAACTAATTCTTTATAAGCCTCAGGCAATGGCTCAAATGAAACTATTTTACCTTGATAGCCATAAGCACGTAGCTCACTCGCAAACTGACCTACATTTGCGCCCACATCAAAAACTACATCAATGTTGTGCGCCTTAATGGCTTGAACGGTTTGATATGCAGGGGCCATATAAACGCTAACTTTGCTTATATGCAGTCCAAAAAGATAAAATAATTTTTTAATAATTTTTTTCATTTGCGGCACTTTTTAAATAGTTGTTGCTAGTAATGGAAAAACAAAAATGATCTTCGGTAAAAGTAGAACAACGCTCAGGTGAAATACGCAACAGTACCAACATAAATTTTGCAAAGTTTTTGATTGAAAACCTTGCGGTGGGTTGAAAATATCTAAAAATGACTTTATCAACGATTGTAAAATTGTTTTTGAAACAAAAATTATCTAGCCAGCGCTCACCAATAAATGAAATATGTTCATAAAATTTAGAATACCAAAATCTATTTTTTAATCTTTTCCACAGACAATTATCTGTGTTTCCCGTTGAAATAATTAGCTTTCCATGAGGCGCTAGTAATGACATTAATTCTTGAATGAACACTTCAGGGTTTTCCGTGTGCTCTATAACGTCAACAGCAGTTATTACATCAAACTTATGATGAATATCAATTGCGTATAGATCATTGCTCACTATTTCAATCCCTTTGCTTGAAGCAACAGAAGCTGCTGCCTGGCAAATTTCAATGCCATATTTTGCATAGTTAGCCGGCAAAGATGTCAATAACTCTCCAGTGTAACAACCGACATCCAATACTTTAATGTTGCTTTTATTTTGTCTAATTATCATTGCTCTAACAACCAACTGATCATGTCTGAGAAGCTCTTCTGAGCTAGGCCAGACCTCTGAACTCGCATTTTTATAAAGCGCGTTATATTGTGATAACTCCATAATTGGATCGCGCACTAACAGCATGCAGTCCAAACACTTAAACAAGTAGCTTTCAGGTAATTTTTTTTCTAATAATTTACCCGAAAAAATGTTCTGCTCAGGCAAAGGACCAAGATTTAATGTATTGAAAGAGCCACAGACTCTGCATTGATAATGACTGCTCATCTATTTCACTTTTCTCAATACTGGGATAATTATAAAAAATGCTAAGAACGAATAAATTAACTTAGATACAAGCGCAGCCACTAAGCCATATTCCGATATAAATATTACTAAAAATATAACCCCCACTAATGACCCCATAATGGATTGAAGGGACACTGCTTTAATCAAATGCATTCCTAATGCAATGAAATAAACAGGAACATTTAAACTCAACAAAAAGTAATTAAAGATCAACCAGTAAAATAAGTTTTCATAACTTCCATCCAAATGAAATTGAGAAAATATAATCCCCTTACAAGCAAAAATTACAATTGAAAAAATACTCGAAACAATAACCGTAATGGTGAGAACTTTTTTAAGAGTTGCTGGCGATACACTTTCATTATTTGCGGCAACTTTTGGCATGATAAATGTCAACATATTGGCTGGAATGAAATGGACAAGTTGTGAAATTGATATGAGAACATTGTAACTACCCAATACAGCATTCCCTAAAAAGCTCCCGATAACAAGCTTGTCAAGCGAACCAAATAAAGTACCTGAAAAGCTTTGCAAAGTCATCCATTTGCCATAGTGAAAAAGCTCATTGGTAATTTGTTTATTAATTTTGATTTCGCGAAGATCAAAATTGACGATTTTATTTAACATTGCCAAACGCACAAGTAGGTTAAGTATCGCCATGACTAAAACAACTAATGCTATCGCTTCTACGCTCTTTTGAATTGCCGCAACGAGCGCCACTACCATAAAACTCAACAACCGAAGTACAAACTCAATTTTTGAAGAAATTTTAAATTGTTGCAGCCCTTTAATTGCAGATGAAACAACCCCATCTAATTGTGTAATGACCACGAGCCCTAATGCCATGTAAATTAATTGTTGTTTGTCGCTTAGTTCGAGATAGTGCTCTTTAAACTGTGTTTCAAATATAGTGAGCACCAATAAAAATAGACAAGAAAAGAACACCGTACCAATGAGCGTTATAAGCAATGCGGAGGTCAACCTCTGAGCTATTTGCTTAGAGTTGGATGTTTGATAATTAACGGCCAGATAGTAAGTGATGGAGGTATTCATGCCCAGTCCAGTGAAACTAAAAAAACTCACTAAAGCCATGACCATTACATATAAGCCATAATTTTCCAAACCAAGATTGTGCGTAAATATTGGTAATAACAGGATAGAAAAAAATGGGCTAGAGAAAGACTCAAGTAAACTCCATAGGGCAGTAGCCTGTATTTTATGGCTAAACCCCAAGCGAAATAGTGGTTCAAAGATGATTTGATTAAAGTTAACTTTCATTTTTTGAATCCCATGATGTTCGCCATGAAATATAGTGTTTTTTTAGTACTGTAAATATTTTCTTAATGAATGAAGGCATAGAAAACAATGAAACATTCAATGTTGAAAATAAAATCTGTAACACTTTCTGAAGGCTACCATGGTTGAAATTTCTCATGGACTGAGGGATTGGTTGATGGAAAAAAGCTGAGGTCCATGGAACAGTGAGAATTTCTTGAGTTTGAACTTGCCCATTTTGGCAAAACATCAATGTCCCATCGTACCCCCAGAAGTATCTAATAATAGGAAAGATCTCAACATCATTGAGATCAAAGCCTCTTATAGTTATTGGTTTTTTTTCTGCTGCAATGAATATTAAATTTGTCTCAGTTACTGATATTAAAATGTATTTTTGGGATGTGACATAATTAACTATAGATCGGGCCGAGTTTCCTTTATTTTCACCTTTAGGATTAATATATTCAACATCTAAAGGTATCGTTGGATTGAACTCAATAACTAAAACTGTCGGACGATAATTCTTTAGACTTTTAAAAATTAAAAGGTCATCGGAGTCGATGTCAATTGACAAAAGATCAAATGCTTTATCAGATGAAAAAATTCCTGATAAATTAAGTAAATTGTCCAAAGACCTATCGCCATTAACCTGAACATACTCACAAATTAATTTTGAGTTGGTGTTTGTAATATTTTTGGTTAAGTCCTTAAATCTTTTCTCATTACCCTCAATATATATTCCACTCCATCCACGCTCGTATAGAGCTTGGGTGTTTGAAAGGTGAATACCATCCCAAGCACCAAATTCACAAAACACCCCTTTATCTATATCAAGCTCTTGGAAAATTTTTTCTAAAACTCCATCCTCTCCATTCTGAGAATATTTATTTTTTTTAAAATCATTTAGATTTATCATCACCGAGTTCTTCATTACTGTTTTGAGGGTTTATTAAGAAACCTATTAAATTATTTTAGACATGAAACAAGGTTTTTTCAGACCCGCTAATGCCCGTTAAAACAAAAAAGGTTTAGGAAGTCTGATCGTCCCCTCCTTACCCCATATATTGTTTATAAAAATAAGGGCAAGGTTTATTCAAACTTTCAATTAAGTCATCTACGACCAAGTGCTATGAATAACTTATCAATACTATCTGCAAGTTACTCAGTCTCCGTATAGATATGAACATCAGGATACTCTGGCGGCTCATACCCACTGCTAACCCCTGTAAAATTTTTCAGTTGCCCGCTAACAGCTTTAGCTTATAAGCCCTTAACATCTCTTTGAATGCAACCCTCAATTGTCGCATCAATAAACACTTCAATAAATTCTTGATTATTAAAAAGAGAACGAGCAAATGCACGATCAGCCTTGAAGGGACTTATTAGCGCAACAATAACAATCAGCCCTGCGTCCACCATTAATCAAGCAATTTCTGAGGCACGCCTAACGCTTTCTTTACGGTCAACATCTTCAAATCCTAGGTCGTTATTGATACCCTTTCGAAGATTATCACCGTCCAGCACATAGCTGTTGCAGCTTTCATCATTAAGGCGAAGCTGTAACATTCTGGCAATGGTCGACTAACCTGCCCCCGATAAACTTGTGAGCCATATACAAACTGGACGATAAGCATTAGCGCCTGTATGTATTAATTTAATTGCCGACAAATCCTGATTTCTCATATTAACCTTTATGTGAGAAGGTTAATTTCTTAATGCTTCTTAATGCTATTTTGGCAGTCTTTTTCAGCCAGCGCCTTCAATGGCGCCCTCACTTCTTCAGCACTAAGATACCGACTCCATGACAAAATGCCTATTCGCTTTTCATCATAGTCATTGATCCGTGACCATAGCAAAGCATCCTTAGAAAAGCGAAGCATTCGACCATAGTTAGTCTCCTCAACGAACAATCCTCCGTCAGAAAGAACTTGAGCTCTCCCCTCAGTCAAAGTGACGGGTCTTGCAACTGATAATAATTTTTCGTAAGGCTGTGATGCTTGATTATTTTTAAAATCAAAAATATAGACTCGATTTATATCCTTTTTGGTTAGGAAAGAGCGATCTTTATGAGGTAGGCCGGAGACTGTATTATTGCTAAAAACCGAGATCTGGTGATCATTCACAAAATAAACCGAATGCTGATTCATCCATGGGCCAGTCTGATGCCAGAGAATTTTATCGGTTGATGGGCGATATAAAAATATGGTGCTCATGCTACGAGCGGAAATTAGCAAGTCACCTCGTTTCCAATAGGCAGAATCTGACTTAGCCACCGTGATCTGATTAATATGGATGGGATCTTCATCAAACACCGAACCGGAAGTCCCCATTAATAGTGGCGCCAACCCATTGTTGATTAAAATATTAGCAAAAGAGCGCCTCTCTAGAGGCCTCCCATCAAGCGAGAAATGCCCCAGGGCATCATCCCGAACATTATTTCTTAACCAGATATTTTCTGGAAAACCCTCCATTGAAATTGATGGCGTCCAGATAGCATTACCAGTTTCATCTAGTTCATTCGAGTGGTGAGCAAACTCATCAAGCACCCACAATGGTTTGGAATTACAAATACTCTGTCTAGCCAATGAAGAGCTCGTGTTGAAAAAAATATCTCCATTATTAAGCAAGGTAGGATTAAAAAGTCTTAAATTAAAATGGCTTCCTTTTAGCGACCATTTCTTATCAGTGATCTGATTGTGAATAGATGAAAAATCAGGTTGCCACCGCGCCATTTCTTCCCCATCTGAAATTCTAATAAGCTTCACCACACCCTGCTTCGCCTTGGGATCAATGCCCGAAAACAACAAGTAGCCCTGGTCTTCAGAGGCTGGAAATCGACGAACCCAGGCATCTGTCTCAACCTCCTTGCGATTCATTAGTTGCGCCACTGGATCAACACTAATAAGTTGCTCAAGCTCTACGGCTGCAGATTTAATGTTCTCCGGGAGACTGGCTATCCAGATAATTGTCCGTGTCTGCCCTTCAGTAAATCTGTTCATGTGCGCCACTAAAACATGCCGCACAGCCCAGGCTGAGATAAGCACTGCCACAATCATCAAAGTGATGAACATCGTGCCCAGCCACAACCAAAATTTCCAGCTAAGTTCCTGTGCAGTAGCTTTAACGCCATTTTTCAGAGGCTTCTGTAACATTAAACCTTTACCCCAAAGTTGCGTTCAACAATATTCTTCGAAGATCTCAATAAATTGCTGTAGGTTATTCTGGCACGCTTTAATAATTCAGAATCAAATTCATCATCATTGTCAGAGACAGGCCTAGGAACATTAATTTTTTTTGCTAAAAGTCCTGCATCCCCATCGACGCCAATTACTGCAAAAATTGACTGGAGCATCGATTCTGGCATCCTGCAGAGCGCGTCATAATTAATCAAATAAAATCTAGCCGCTGACTGAGCCAACAGATAGCGATGAACTGCATCCCAGTAGTTCAACCAGTAATTAAGACCGTCTGGCTTTAAGGTCGAATTCATCTCAGGCAACGCAAATGAGAATGGCAGGTGGCCTAAGCCAAATTCATAATGCGCCAGCCATGTCATATACTTATGAGAGAAATTATCCTGCTCATGCATCGCCGAAAAAATTAGATGCTGTCGAAGAAGTGAGCGCGCCATTGCAACCGGGTCTCGGTAGACTAACAGAATAGTCGCTGCAGGATCAGCACCGAGGTCGCTCAATCTAACGAGGTTATTGTTATTTTTAGACAGATAGCGCTGTGGTATCTGATTGCCTAAGGATGACCTTGGGTTTGCAACGATTGCACGGTAGTCAGCAAAACGCTGAAGCACCTCTGCCGATGGGCGCTCAATCATTAAAACTTGATTTGTTTTCTTGTAACTTAAATAGGTCTGCCAGAACACCTCCTCAAAGGCTTCCGGGGTATCTAGGCCGATCATGACACCGTCATTATGCCCCCGCTCTTTTTTCTCCTTTGTGATGTGGAAACCATTTGTCAACCTGTTCCATAAGTTGGGGGCAAGGACAAAAGGCATGTTTCGGTAGGTCAGCGATCTAAAAACACTCAGCTCTTCAAGAATATAAAATAAGAAAGTTGTGCCTGATCGGGCCATCCCACAGACGTAAACGGGTCGATCGGACGTAAGCAATGAAAGCCCCCCACTAGCGCTGGTTGAAGTTTTCTGTGGCAAGAAAAGTAGCTTCTCCAGATCAAATGAAATTTCACGAACAAACTTCAACTCTAGAGCGATCCAGTGAAGACAACGCGCTAATAAACCGTATTCATGCTGAGACTGAGTGGGAGCTGCTTGATGCCACTTTTGCAGTAACACTAACCAGAGTGTAGCTACTGCGGACAAGAGCAACAGATAAATTAGGTTTGAATGTGTATCCCATGCAAACAACCATGATGGGATATAGGCGACCATTGACATGACAGCTACCGCGCAGAGGATGACTAAACCAAGTTGCAGGGTTGTAACACCTGCGCGCAAAATCATTGCCTGACGCGCTTTATCCCCACTGGTCTGAAGGAATACTGGCAGCAGATTTCTTATTTGATCGAACTTGCGATGGAGCCACGTACTATGGAGTACGCAATAGACCAACTCAGCTTCCAGTATTCCTATGGGAAGTGAGGCCAAAATGGATTTGACGGTCATTTCTTTGACTTAAGGTAACGATAAAGGCGCTTAAGTGGGTACCACGCCACCCCGATCACCAACATCAATAATCCAGCGAGGATGCCGAGGACAGAGGCCAGGGCACCCACACCCAAACCTGGTCCAATGTAGGCCGAGGCGACGGTAGGCATCATCATAAAAACCAGGGCAGACGTCAGGACGATCATCTTCATCTTCATCTTCATCTTCATCTTCATCTTCATTGTAATTGATAGAGCAAATTAATCAACTCACCCAAGCTATTACACCGCGACTAGGTCGCGCTAATGCCGGCTCCAGGGCGTGACCACATGACACCACGTCACAACCAAACCATTTGCACAACGTGGTAAGTCCCTATAAAGCACAAGGGTAATAATATCACAGCACGCTGTTGCTTTTGACAATTATTAGCACGTCACAAGCGGATTGAACTGGCCGATTTCATCGTTGATTGATCCGCATTAAGATCCAACCTTTTACGCCTCCAATTTTTTTGTATCTACCGGTTAGCCCCACTCATATTTCATAAGGGTCCCATCACCGCAACTAAACTCTTGACCGTGACCTGAGGTCTACCTGCCTGTAAGGTCCGGACACAATCACGCCGCTCGCGGCTTCATTAAAACACAGGAAACTACAAAATTTGTTAGAATATTTACACGATGGTAATGCGATAGATTTAAAATGTTAAGTAAAAAGGTTGCGCCGGGTTGGTTTAGGGAGTGGTGGCTGATCATAGTCGGTCTTGCCTGCCTCTATTTACCCATGTACTACAAACTAGGCACCACCCTATGGATCACGGATGAGTACACCCAGGGTCCGATGGCGCTGGCCATTGTTTTATTCTTGTTATGGCATAAGCGTGCATGCTTTGCGGCGGCGCCTAGCCAAGAGCCCGTGGCTGATAGCGGACTAGCTGGCTACCCAGCAGGCGATCCCCCTCTAAGAAATTCCACGCGCTGGACATCCATCACCGGGGTAGCGTTGTTAACCATCGGACTCACCTGTCATTTTTTTGGTTACCTCCTGGACAGCTTCACCTTGAGGATCGGCTCGCAGATTCCCGTGTTGACTGGGATCTTACTGCTCACTCATGGGGTTAGCGTGGTGCGGGCGATTTGGTTTCCCCTTTTCTTTATTGTTTTTATGATCCCGCTGCCGGGCGCCCTTGTGGATGCACTCACCCTGCCAATGAAGTTGGCTGTGTCAAATGTGGTTGAACATATTTTATTTTATTTCAACTTCCCGATAGCCCGTGAGGGGGTGATGCTTAATGTTGGTCAGTACAGATTGATGGTCGCCGATGCCTGCGCTGGGCTTCACACATTGCTTTCACTTGAGGCGATGGGGCTACTCTACCTGCACCTCGTTAAGCATGACCTCTTCCTTAGAAATATTACCCTGGCCGCGCTCATCATCCCGATCTCGTTCACTGCTAACGTCATCCGCGTGATCGTCCTGGTCCTGGTCACCTACTATTATGGGGACTCCGCTGGGCAGGGCTTTGTCCATGGCTTCGCTGGCATACTGCTGTTTATCGTCGCGCTATCACTCATCATCTTGATAGATGCTACCTTGAATAGACTCCCATCAACCGCGATGAAGCTGCAACGGGACCCCCACTAGATGCGCTCACTTAAACTAAAAACCTTACTGATCGGGCTGGTGTTAGTCGTGGTGGCCGGCTGTGAGCCCTTGTTAAAACCAACTAAGTTCCTCGCCGAGCATGACCGAATTAATTTGTCCCGCATGATCCCTGAACGTTTTGCGGCTTGGCATCAAGATGACACCAGGGTGGGCATCGTTAATGCGCAGACCGACTCTGCGCTTAGTCGCCTATACGATCAGAACCTCGTTCGCACTTATGTGAACGCAGACGGTCAGCGCATCATGCTCAACGTCGCCTACGGCAGAGATCAGGGGGGAGATAAGCGACTGCACCCGCCTGAAATCTGCTACAGGTCGCAGGGCTTTATGATTTCCGAGACCAGGACGACCCAATTAAATTATGCGTATGGCGCACTCCCCATCCAACAATTTGTGGGAAACCTTGGCGGTGCACGCCGTGAGCCTGTGACCTACTGGGTGAGCTATGGCGATGTTGTGATGGCCGGTGCCACCCAAGGCCGGCTGGCAAGGCTCCACTACGTATTTAGAGGGCTTATCCCGGATGGCATCCTGTTCAGGGTTTCAAGCATCAACGGTCAAGAAAATCGAGATGCGTTTGCTCTACATGAGCGTTTTATCAGGGATTTAATTGGGTCGTTAAGTTACTCAGACAGAGTTGCGCTCATCAAGAGCTCCGTTCAGTAGCACCCACTGCGACTAAACATCGCCCGTGGGGAGTGTATCTCTGAGACCTAGATTTTTAGTTGCCCTTGACTGCTATTTTGGTTAACGGTTGATGGTTGGGGACAAGCTTAGGATATAAAACCAGACTCAGCTGACTGACTCATCCTAGATTGAGGACCGGTCACCTCTGCTCAAGCAACCAGGTTCAAGACAGGCGGCTCCGTTCACCTTTCACTTTCCTCTGCGTAGGTACCGGTAAAAAAGTTGCTTGCGCTCGAGGGATTTTGGGTCAGCGTTTGCCGATGCGCTCTTAATAAATGCTAGGACTATCCCCGAAATAAATCCAAGCAGGGTAAAGATGATTAACATCAGGAGGCCGTTAGGCTTTGATGGGTACTCTGGTGGCAGGGCTTTATCCACCACCTGAATAAGTGTCGCATCCTTTGATTCGTCTATCCTTGCGGCCTCTAGCTGCTTACTCAAGAACTCATACTTAAGCTCTTGCTCCCTCAGATCCCGCATCGCACGCACATACTTTAGACTGGTTTCAGGTAGCTTACCGGTTGACACCACTGAGTCCCCTCGTCCCGTATTCGTTTGCTCAAGCTTGCTTAACTGGACGCGAAGACCAGCAATAATCTCCTGCAGGCGCTGGTAGTTTGGGTTCTTTTCGGTGGCATATCCACGCATCGCAGACAGCTCTACTTCTTTGGAGGCTATCTCTGCGCGCATGCTGGCCACTGCCTGAAGGGCAATTGCGCTCTGTCTGTCGAGCGCAATGACGCCTGTTTTTTCTTGTAGGCGCTTTAATTCAATTTCGGCGGCAGCGAGATTCTCTCGAGTCATCTTTACTTGACTCTCTAAAAATAGGCGGCGTCTAGAGGCGTTGGTCAGGGCAACATTTTGGTTGAGTTTAGCTAACTCCTCTACATATGAGTTAGCGATCACAGCAGCCAGGCGAGGATTTGAATCCGAAAATTGAAGGGTGATGAAGCCCGCTTTATCCGCCTTGATCGTGGTTGCTTGCCAGAGTTTGGAGCGGGTGCCGGTAAGGCTATCCTGCTTGTAATAGGCCTGAAGGTTATATCGCTGAATGACTACATCAGCAAGGCTGCGGCTCGCGAGCATCCCCAGCATCAGATTGGCACCACTTGCCATGGGGGCTATTCCACCGGCGAAGGAATTAAGTAGCGCACTCGCGCCAGAGGACTCCTGCTGAGGGGGCAGCAGGACAGTTTTGGCTGTATATATTTTAGTGGCTAACATGACATACGTTACCGCTAGAACTGCACCAAGAAGGGTTAGCCCGATGATGAGTCGATTATACTTCGCCAGTACGAGCAATAAATCCATCAGGTTGATTTCACCCTCTTGATCAAGTGCCTCAGAGGCCGCCAACGGTTGCTGTGTATGCTTATCCATTACTAAAACCCTAAAATATACCAATGTTCCTCAAAGCAGATATACCAACCGCAAACTGGTAAAACACCTGTGACCAGCTAGCCAATTCCTTGGTGAGATTAAACCGCTCTAACTTTTCTGGAACGACAATCGTGTCACCGGCCATCACTTTTACTTGATTGAAGCTGCCAATTGCAAACATAGATATTTGCCGCTTACTCATCACCAAGCCACTAGCACGAACTAGATAAACTTCATCCGCATCCCCATCTCGAGTGGGACCGCCAGACTTCTGCAAGTAGTCCTTAACGGTTCTACCATCCTTGTAAATAAAGGTGTTTTGGTTGTACACGGTACCCATGACACTCACGATGGAAGCCCGAGAGGGAATAAAGAGCTTATCGCCATCCTCTAGTGCGATATCAGGTAGATCCTTGGCATCAGTTGCATCCTCTGGCAGTTCCAAGACAATCCGCCCGGTCGCCTTCACCTGCTTCATTTTCTTGACCAGACCCTTTTGCACTTTGGCCTCTTCTATGGCCTTCATTTGATCCGTACTGTTCATAGCAGTCGATGAACGGCGCGAAGCTGTTCGGTCGATTTCCGCCTCCATTCTCTCAGTCATTTGATCGAGGCGCTTTTGCTGCTCTTGCCGTGTTGATTCACGCATAAACTCCGCACCATTTAAAAATCCCTGCGGGGTAGGCTTACCCACCCGCAGAAAAAGCTGCTTGAGCGTCTCACCCGGGAGCGCTTGATAGATCCCTGGATTTGATACCTCACCTTGAATAGTCACAAAAACACTGCGCTTATTAAGTGGCGTTAGAATCTCGTTTTTGGAGAACAGGGTGATGACGTCACCCGCCTGCAAGGCAAGATTTTGATCATCGTCACGGAGCATCGCCTTACCCAAATTGAATGTAATGAGTTTGGTGGTCAAGTCATCCTTATTGAGGCGCTCAATAGAGGCGTAGTCCCAATTAATCTCCCCAATATTATCACGCAGCAAGGTTTTTTTCTCTTCGCCATCTTGCTTGACTTGATTTTGGTTGGTCCAATAGCTGTCGGTTAACAAGGCAGCCTTATTGGGAATAATATCTGTAATGCGCAGACCCTCTCGCCAAGGATGTCGACCCGCATACAAACCGGCAATCTGTCCTCGCAAGGTCACCGCATTTTCAAATTCAGGAGATATTGAACGCACCGTCACTAAATCACCATCATGAATGGATTCAGCTAAGCCTTGACTGTCCAATTGGAATGCATCCATAGCGCGTATGCCACGATCACGAATACGCTCAAGCGTGACTTTTTTACCTGCCGCGACATTCGTTAAGCCGCCTGATAGTGAGAGCAAGTCAGATAGCGATTCATTGCCCCTTAATTCATAAATAGCTGGGGTGTTAACGCTACCGGCAACGGCTGCCATGGGACCCACGTTTGGAATGTATATCACATCGCCTGAAACTAGCTGTACATCTTTAGACTTATCGCCTTTGAGCAATAGGTCGTAAATATCAAAATCGCTGATGACCTTGCCAGAGCGTTTTAATTGAATGTGACGCATAGAGCCCTTAACTGAAGGACCGCCAGAGGCGAATAACGCATTCACTAAGGTGCTTAAAGAGCTAACGGTATAGTTACCAGGCAGCATGGCTTGCCCTACTACAAAGACCTGAATGGAGCGCAACTTACCCAATGAAACGTCTAACTCAAAGTTACGAAATACTTGACCGATCGCTGACTTAATATGCGACTGTAAATTTTGATACCGAACCCCCACCACACTGACTTGGCCAACTTTAGGGATGCTAATCATGCCATTTCTGTCAACCACCAAATTCTGAATTATTTCCACCTGTCCCCAAACGCGAAGATTTAGCTCATCACCTGGCCCTATTGTGTAATCTGGCGTGACCGGAATGTTGTTGACTGGCGCAAATGTTTTAGCTTCCTTACTGAATAAATCGAAGCCGAACATCGGCAATGTTTGACCGACAGATTGTGCGACAAATGCTTGAAACTCACTCTTTAACTTGGATTCATCACGGCCAACCACTCTCTCTTCAATGGCGGTCTCGCCTTTCGCCTCTTGAAGTCGTTCCTGGAGACTTGATTCAACTGCGGAACCATATGGTCTCACAATTTTTTTGGCATCATAGAACGTATCGATATTTTTTGACGTATCGATATTTTTTTCTGAAGGTTCCGTTGCTGGACGCTCACCAGCAAGAAATGGCGACATAGACAACCTTGGGTCTGTTACAAAATTATCAGCTGCAAATGCATTAGATAAATTAATAGCCAACAGCATTAAAAGAAGTGAAAGGAAGTTTTTTTTGTTAAAAATCATTTAGGAAGCCATTATTTAATACATTAAAAGACTGAAAAATAGAATTAAATTTTCATAAAATTTTAACACAGCATTCAAATAACTATACCATGATTGCTTGCCATATTTATATCGAATCACATGCCAAGGGGTGTCCCCGAAAAATCCCGATATACGATAGCATCGTTAGTGGCCTTAATTATTTATAGGCGCTTGCCCATGCTATCTTTAGTTGAAAGGACGGGATCTTTATTAGTCGGCCAACGGATATTAAGCGTTGGGTCATCCCAACGGATGCAATGCTCATGGCCTGGGGCATAATAGTCTGTGGTCTTGTACAAAAATTCAGCAGTATCTGAAAGCACCAAAAATCCATGCGCAAGCCCTTCTGGAATCCATAACTGTTTTTTATTATCCGCGGATAAGATCTCGCCCACCCAGCATCCATAGGTGGGAGAGTCCTGCCTTACGTCTACCGCCACATCAAACACCTCACCCTGGGTAACACGAACCAATTTGCCCTGCGGATTCGGATTCTGAAAATGTAACCCACGGAGCACACCCTTGGCGGATTTGGAGTGGTTGTCCTGCACAAACTTCACTTGTCGGCCAATCGCCTGCTCGAAATTTGCGTGATTAAAGCTCTCGAAAAAAAACCCACGATCATCCCCAAAAACTTGTGGTTCAATCAGATAAACATCGCTTATTGCTAGTGGGGTTGCCCTCATGTTTTTAAAAAACCTTCTCTTTAAGAATGTTTTGGAGGTACCGCCCATAAGCATTTTTCGCTAGAGGCTGCGCAAGCGTTTGCAACTGCTCAGCGCCTATCCAGTCCTGCCGATAGGCGATTTCCTCGGGGCATGCGACTTTTAATCCCTGTCGCTTTTCAATAGTTGCAATAAACTGCCCGGCCTCCAGCAATGATTCATGGGTTCCAGTATCCAGCCAGGCATAACCTCGACCCATGATCTCCACGTTGAGTTTGTCTTGTTCTAAATACACCCGATTAAGATCTGTAATTTCCAACTCGCCTCGACTGGATGGCTTGAGTCCTTTAGCAATGTCAACCACATTTGTGTCATAAAAATATAGCCCAGTCACCGCATAGTTCGACTTAGGCTGGGCAGGCTTTTCTTCAATGCTGATAGCCTTGTTGTAGTGGTCAAACTCAACCACGCCATATCGTTCCGGGTCCTGCACGTGGTAGGCAAAGACCGAGGCTCCCTCTTCTTTGGCTTTAGCGTTCAAAAGCAGGTGATGGAAATCGTGTCCGTAGAAAATATTGTCACCCAGCACCAAGGCGGAGAGGTCGTGGCCAATAAACTGCTCACCAATTACAAACGCTTGTGCTAAGCCGTCTGGGCTGGGCTGAATCTCATAGCTTATGTTTAGACCCCATTGACTTCCATCTCCTAGCAACTGCTCAAACCTTGGCGTGTCTTGCGGGGTTGAAATGACCAAAATGTCTCTTATGCCAGCGAGCATCAACGTTGTCAGCGGGTAGTAGATCATCGGCTTATCGAATACCGGTAGCAGCTGCTTTGATACAGCCAATGTTGCCGGATAAAGCCTAGTCCCAGAACCTCCTGCGAGGATAATGCCTTTACGATTTTTTGCCATTTTTTTCCACACCATTTGAGTCAATAAGCATCTGCAAGACCTTTGAAACTTCTTCCTGCCATGAGGGCAATGTTAGCATGAAGGTCTCTTTTATCTTACTTGTGTCCAACCTTGAGTTCGCGGGTCTAGGTGCTGGAAGTGGATATTCAGATGTATTGATGGCTTTAATCTCATCAGCGGAGATCTTAGTTTCCATGCCCAATTCATTCGCCGTAGCTACCACCATCTGAGCATACCCATGCCAACTCGTTCCACCATCCGTCACCAAATGGTAAGTTCCATATTTTTGACTTACGTCTGACTCAAAGAGCTGCCTTGCAATCTCGGCTGTCACATCCGCCAATAATGATGCCGATGTTGGTGAACCTATCTGATCGGAAACGATACTGAGCTTATCTCGCTCTTGAGCAAGCTTGAGTATGGTCTTTAAGAAATTTCCGCCATGACTCCCAAATACCCAACTGGTTCGAAGGATGATATGTTTTGGTGCATTATTACGTACCGCAGCCTCCCCTAAGGATTTGGTCTTACCATACACAGATTTAGGGTTTACTTCGTCAGTTTCTAAATACGCACCCTCTTTTAAACCATTGAATACATAGTCAGTTGAATAGTGGATCATAGGTATATTTTGCGTAGCGGCATATCGGGCCATCACTTCGGGCGCTTTTGCATTAATAGAGTATGCTAACGCTTGCTCCGTTTCAGCTTTATCTACGGCTGTATAGGCAGCAGGATTCACTATTAAATCTGGTTGCACCTTATCTAGAAGCTTCTCTATCGCTGATACATTCTGCAGGTCGCATTCATCAATATCAATACCAACCACAATACCAAGCGAGGTCAAACTACGCAAAAGCTCAGAGCCAACCTGTCCGTTTTTGCCAGTGACTAAAATCTTCATAAAAAGTTAGCTATATTGCTTGTTGAGCCACAGACGATATTCGCCGCTCACCACTTTATTAACCCATGGTTGATTTTCTAAATACCAGGCAACGGTCTTGCGGATACCTGTTTCGAAAGTTTCTTGTGGTTTCCAGCAGAGCTCACGCTCTATTTTTGTTGCATCAATCGCATACCTTCTATCATGGCCAGGGCGATCTTTTACAAAAGTAATCTGTGTTTTATATGACATACCATCAACGCGAGGCTTAAGCTCATCTAAAATTTCACAAAGCGTATTCACAACATCCAAATTAGCCTTTTCATTCCAGCCACCTACGTTGTAAGTCTCCCCTAGTTTGCCATCAGCGAGTACTCGGCGAATAGCAGCACAATGATCCTTCACGAAGAGCCAATCTCGAATCTGCTGACCATCGCCGTAAATAGGAAGCGGCTTGCCATTAATTGCATTAAGCAGGCAAAGTGGAAAGAGCTTTTCAGGAAAATGGTAAGGGCCATAGTTATTAGAGCAGTTGGTTGTTAATGCCGGCAGGCCATAGGTATGGTGGTATGCACGCACCAAATGATCCGATGCAGCTTTGGATGCAGAATAGGGACTATTCGGCGCATAAGGGGTTGTCTCGGTAAACGCAGGATCGCTCTCACCTAATGTGCCGTATACCTCGTCTGTGGATACATGTAAAAAGCGGAAGTCAGATTGTGCTTTTGCATCGAGCTCAGCCCAATAAGCGCGCACAGACTCTAATAGGTGAAAAGTTCCCACTACGTTAGTTTGGATAAAGTCTTCGGGGCCATGAATCGAGCGATCGACATGACTCTCTGCCGCAAAATTAATCACCGCGCGAGGTTTGTATTGTTGAAGCAGCTCAGGGACTAGCTTAGCATCGCCAATATCGCCCTTAACAAAGATATGCTTTGAGTTATTTTCAAGCGAAGATAGGTTCTCTAGGTTGCCAGCGTAGGTCAACAAATCGAGATTCAAAACAGGCTCATCGCATTGAGCAAGCCAATCTAACACAAAGTTTGAGCCAATAAAGCCTGCTCCGCCTGTCACCAAAATAGTCATAGATGCTTCATGCTTTCAATTAATCTTTATTTTAATTTCAATCATTATACGTTAAGCTGAAAGTGCAAAACATCACCTATTCAACGCTATAATCAATCAACATCATTAAAGCAAAGATAACCATGACCCCAAATCATTTCACGAGGATCACACAGCGCGGCTTAAGCATTGTTGGCCAAATCGTTTTGATCATCATTGCGCTTGCAACCATATTTGCTGTGTTTCAGGAGATTACCCACATCTGGGAAGCCAAAGCGCTGACTGTTGGTGACCTACTCCTGATGTTTCTTTACCTAGAGGTGATGTCGATGCTAGGCCACTACCTCGGCTCCGGAAACCTACCAGTGCGCTACCCACTCTACATCGGCATCATTGCCTTAGCACGCTTCTTGGTGCTTGAGATTAAAGAGCTTGACGCATTTCGAATGTGGGCACTTTCAGGCTCCATCCTGCTGATTGCTCTAGCAATTTTGATTGTGCGGTATGGTCACGTTAGATTTCCTTACATTGACCACTCAGATTAAGCTGATTTAATTTAAAGGAAAAGGCGACCATGCGGTCGCCTTTTTTATTTTAAAAATTACTAATTCCAGTAAACTTCTTAATATCCCTGAGTTGCCTTTTGGTCGGCCGCCCCGCCCCTCTCTCACGCTTGGCATGGTCAGCCTCTTTCGTGACAGCCGCATCATCTCGCTTAGCAATACTTTCAGGCGTTTCGTCATAAAGTAGCGCAGCTTCTGGCGCGCCCCTCCGTGTGACTGATAAGGCCTTGACCACGACCTCCATATCCAGCTCTTTACGGCGAATATGAATCAATTGCCCAACTCGCACTTCCTTTGCGGGTTTAACGCGGTCACCGTCCAAATGAACCTTGCCACCATCAATCGCATCGGTTGCTAGGCTTCGAGTTTTATAAAACCGCGCCGCCCAGAGCCATTTATCTAAACGGCATTTCCCATCAGTACTTTGATCTATGACCATACTTAAAGTTAACGAGATTGGTTTAGCTGAATTGCACGGTTGTGCTGCAGCGCCATGCGGAAGGTTTCTAGGTGGTGCTGTGCACGGCCAAGGACTGAGTTATCAGCATAGCGTTCGCCTGAAAGAGTCCCCGCTGATACGTCAGTCAAGAGCTCAATCGCCTCAAGCACATTACTCACAGGATAGATATGGAACTGCCCTGCATTTACGGATTCAATCACCTCATCATCGAGTAACAAGTGTGCGAGATTGCGACTAGGAATTAACACACCCTGCTTGCCATCCAAGCCGATTGCCTTACAGATTCGGAAGTAGCCCTCAATTTTTTCATTGAGACCGCCGATGGGCATCACCTCGCCGTGTTGATTCATCGCGCCAGTAACAGCGAGGCCTTGTTTAATCGGCACGCCGGATAAGGCTGAAAGCAAGGCATAAAGCTCAGCACATGAGGCAGAGTCTCCTTCCACACCATAATACTCTTGTTCAAACACCAAGGACGCAGTGAGTGATAACGGCGTCAAACTACTAAAGCTTGCTGACAGCCAGCTACGCAGAATCATCAAGCCCTTATCATGATTAGGGCCTGTCATTGCGACTTCACGATCAATATTAATAACCCCTTCGGCACCCGCATAACACCTTGCCGAAATCCGGACTGGTGAGCCGAAGCTCATGTCACCCAAGTCGATATGCGTCAGACCATTAATCTGACCAACTTGCTCACCCGTAACATTAATCATGACCTCGCCGTCAATCATTGATTCGCGCAACTGACGCTCTGGGCTATTGTGGCGCTTTTTACGGGCATCTAAAGCAGATTGCACATGAATGGATGAAACGAACTCGGAAGAGGCAATATTCGCCATCACAGCACTTTCTAGTGCTAGATTTTCGAGTAATGAAAAGCGCGTCCCAATCCGCCCTTGGTCGTCAATGGTACGATGCATAAATCGAATCAGCTTCACAACCGCATCGGCAGCGAAAGGCTTTAATGCATATTGGTGGCAGAATTTTGCAATTAGGCCAGCAATCGCTAAATAAGACGACTGGTTAGCATGCATGCTCTCCACAAAATCGACTTTAATTTGAAAGTAACGCGCAAACTCCGGCAGCTCATCCTGTAAGGCGTAATATTCCTCGCGCGTTGCAATCATCACCAACTTCACATTGGCCGCCAATGCCTCTGGCGCAAAATGAGTCCCAGCACTTTGACCAGGGGTGCCACTTGACTCCTCAATCTGGATTGTGCCATTGCGTAAGAAGCGATGAAGCTTTTCTAAAATTTGAACACCTGATTGCTGATCCGCGTTGATATCGCGCAAATAAAGCATCAAGGTACCACCATGCGCTTTAAGCAAGTTACCTGCACGAAGGCGCATGAAGTCTGCAGCGTTACTGCTGCTATCGGCACTTTCTAATCCACCAAAGAGAGAGCTAAAGCCAGGATCTTCATCAAAAATTACTGGCGATCCTAAATTTGCATCAGAAAGATAGGCCGCATTATCTACCATTACATTGACACGGAAACGACCCAAGAAGCCTTCAAGCAAACCCTCATTTTCAGGGCTTGAGCCTTGATTAAAAATTTCAATATTTTCACAAACATCGCGCATCAAGGCAGCTAGATAAAGATCAAACTTCAGCAACTCAGTCATCGCAAAGGGACTTGCATCGCCCTTCACAATCATAATCAAACGGGCAAACTGTTCAGTAAAAAATGTTTCTAGCGCATGCTTTAACTGCTCTGCAAATTTGAGTTCCCCGCTAGTGATGCTGTCAGTTTCTTTTGGCTCGGCGTCTTTATTGGCGGGGGTTTCAGGCCTTGCTTCTTCCTTAGCCGCAGTCTGCGCGATCAGCGCAGGAATGAACTTAATCATTTGACGAATAAACGCATCCATCTCGACACGAAGGCGGACGCCATGACCAGCATTCAAGTAAAGCGCGAGCGGTTTTTCGGGGGTTTGGAAGTGGTAAAGCAAGACTAAGTCATGCGGCTTAGGACGATTAGCGGAAGAAGCTTGAATCGCATGCAAGGTTAATGACTTGCGACCACTTCCAGACTCACCCAGCACCAACATATTAAAGCCCGGCTGAAAAATACTTAATCCAAAATTGGTCGCTAGCTCAGCATCAGGTTGTCCTATCCATTTAGGAAAACTATCAAGATTCAGCATAGATGTATTTGCAAAGCCAAGATCAATCGCCTGCAATGGAAGATTAAGTTGAGATGCTTTTAAGGAGGGTGCCATTCAGTATTTTCTAATCGTTAATTGTATTTATTGTTGCCAACGGCTTCGGGCTTGGTCATCAGAATCCTTCGCTTCCACCCAGCGTTGACCATCAGGCGTTTGTTCTTTTTTCCAAAACGGTGCTTCTGTTTTTAAGTAGTCCATGATGAACTCACATGCAGCAAAAGCGTCTTTGCGATGCACTGAGGCGACCAAGACCAACACGATCTGATCTAGCGGCCTCAACGCACCGACACGATGAATGACTAAAGTATCAGCAATCGGCCATCTACCTTGCGCTTGCTCGACAATACCAGCAAGTGACTTTTCAGTCATCTCTGGATAATGCTCCAAGGTCATGGCTGTCACATTGTCGCCATCATTTAAGTCTCGAACTTGTCCGACAAAAGAAACAACTGCGCCAATATTAGGGTTAGTCCGTCGCAAGGCATTAATCTCAGCACCCACATCGAAATCATCAGTTTGCACGCGCACCGTCATAGTTTTGAGTTAGCCGCCTGTCACCGGGGGAAAGAAAGCGACCTCATCACCGTTTTTAATCACGGCATCATTCTCAACCAAGGCATGGTTAATGGCCGCGCGTATCGTTTGCTGACCATTAAATAAATTCGCCCAAGCCTCGCCTCGCTTTGCTAGATGAAGCTTAAGTGCAGCAATGCTACTCACATCGGCAGGTAAATCTATCTCTTCAGTCGAGTAATTAAGTGACTCTTTTAATCTTGCAAAGTAAAGTACGGTAATCAATTAATCAGCACCCATGCCATCAGCATCCACAATTTCATCAATTGGCAATGCTAACGAAGCCGCATCGCCAGCAAGCTCTACGCGCTCAATTTGCGAAAAGCGACGCGAAATTTTCTGACTGGTTGTTTGTACATCCAGCGCATCTTCATGTGCCAATCGAATATGATCGGCTAACTTTTTCATGCGAGTATCAAAGCGGCCAAACTCTTTACCCAACTTGCCAAGCTCTTCTTTAATGATATGGACTTGCTTGCGGGTTTCGACATCTTTTAATACTGCACGTGCCGTATTGAGCACAGCCATCAAAGTAGTTGGAGAAACCACCCATACGTTTTTCGCCATCGCATAATCCACAATGTCACGATGATTCGCATGAATTTCGGCAAACACAGCTTCGGCAGGAATAAACATCACTGCGCCATCAGAAGTCAGATCGGCAATAATGTATTTACTCGCAATATCATCCACATGCTTTTTAACGTCAGCTTTGAACTGACGTTGCGCGGTAATTTTTTCAGCATCCGTCACGCCGCTTTCGTACATACGATGATAATTTTCAAGTGGGAATTTTGAGTCCACGGCCACCATGCCAGTAGGCTCAGGTAAGAATAAAGCACAATCCACTCGGGTGCCATTAGGCAGAGAGTACTGCATCTCATAAGTGCCATTAGGCATTACGTTTCGTATCAAGCCCTCAAGCTGAACCTCACCAAAGGCACCACGTGAACGCTTGTCGCCAAGCAATGCTTGCAAGCTCACCACATTCGTTGTTAAGCCATCAATCTTCTCTTGTGCTTTATCAATGGTCGCCAAGCGTTCCATCACACGTACAAAGGTATCGTTTGTTTTCTTAAAGCCTTCATCTAAGCGCTCGGTCACTTTACCGCTAATCTCTTCTAGGCGCGTATCGACAACCTTACTCAGGCTTTCAATGCTCGCGGTCAGTTGCAACGTAGCATTGCGCATCGTAGCCTGTATAAGCTCTTGTTCAGCCTTACCCTGCTCTGCCAATGTGGTGTGGAGTTTTTCGATAACGTTTTCACGCGTTTGTGCCAAGCTAGCCGTTTGAGCTGTTTGCAAAGCCTGCATCGCTTCGCGGGTTTGGGCTAGTTCTTGGGCAACTGCAGTTCTTAGCCGCTCGCTAGACTCTTGAGTCGATGCATTCAGCCTATCCCCTAATTTATTAAGTCCATCATTTAAATCGAGCAGCATCGCTCTATGCTTTTCTTCAAGCTGAACAAGCAATGTGCTTTCTGCGTTTGGCTTACTTGCAGATTGACGCAGCAACACAACTAACAATAGCAGTGCAAGGATTGAAGTGATGAATGTTAAGGTTTCTAGCATAAGCGCAATTATACCCCAAGCAATCTTGTCTCACTTGATGCATCAAACTTGGTGCATCACACAATCCTGAAATATTGTAAAATATTAGCCTTAAGCAATACCATTAGAAAATTTTTTGAGGATACCTTCGTGAACATTCACAGTCATATTGTCGATTTAGCTACCCCGACCGGCGTCATGCGCACGTATGTGCATCGCCCTGCTGGCGAAGGTGCCTATCCGGCCATTTTATTTTATTCAGAAATTTTCCAGCAAACTGGCCCTATTGAACGTGCAGCACGCTTTATGGCTGGCCATGGTTATGCGGTAATTGTGCCTGAAGTATTCCACGAACTTAACCCAATTGGCACTGTACTTGGCTATGACGACGCAGGCCGTGACAAAGGCAATGCTGACAAAGCTGCCAAAGACGTGCAAGGCTACGACACAGACAACCAAGCAATGATTGAATTTGTTAAGAAACAAGCTTGGTGTACAGGTGATATTGGTGCGATGGGTTTTTGTATCGGTGGTCACTTAGCTTTCCGCGCTGCGTTGCAAGCAGAGGTTAAATCTACCGCCTGTTTCTATGCGACTGATTTGCACACTCAAGTGATTCCAAACAAGCCTGGTCAACACAGCATGGAAAACTTGGATAAAATCAAAGGCGAATTGCTGATGATTTGGGGCAAGCAAGATCCGCATATTCCAGCGGCAGGACGTGCACAGGTGTATAGCGACCTTAATGCAACCGAACTTAAATTCACATGGCATGAATTTAATGGTCAACATGCGTTCATGCGTGATGAAGGTGAACGTTACGATCCACAGTTAGCTTCAACTGGCTATCAATTAGCTCTACAAATGTTTGGCAGAACCCTGCGCTAATTGAGTAAAACAATCAGCAATAAAAAAGGAGCCAAAGGCTCCTTTTTTATTGCTTAAATAGTCTATCTAGTCAACAAAGCCAAATCGGCTTTCAAGTCTTCAACATGCTCCAAGCCTACAGCGATTCTTACCAAGCCATCCGTAATACTCGCTGCAGCTCTAGCCTCAGCAGTAACACGACTATGCGTCGTCGTCGCAGGATGGGTAATCGTACTTTTTGCATCGCCCAAATTAGCGGTGATTGAAATCAACTTAGTCGCGTCAATTAGCTCCCATGCTGCCTCTTGTGAGGTTTGGCCCGACTTAGGCTTTACTTCAAAGCTTACAATTCCGCCTCCACTCACCTGCTGCCTCATCGCAAGCGCATGTTGTGGGTGGGATTTAAGCCCTGGATAGAAAACACGTGACACTTTTGGCTGGACTTCTAGCCAAGTGGCCAGAGCCAAAGCATTCTTGGCATGTGCTTCCATGCGTATAAATAAAGTCTCTAGTCCTTTTAGGAAGACCCAAGCATTGAATGCGCTCATGGTCACACCCGCTGTTCTTAAAAAGCCATAAACAGGTTCCATATGAGCTTTTGAGCCCAGCACGGCTCCGCCTAAACATCTGCCTTGCCCGTCGATATATTTGGTCGCAGAATGAATAATGATGTCTGCGCCAAGCTTAAGCGGTAGCTGAATGGCTGGCGTACAAAAGCAATTATCTACCACTAATAACGCGTTGGCATCATGTGCTATCTTGGCCAAGGCAGTAATATCACAAACTTCGGTTAGTGGATTCGATGGTGTTTCTACAAAAAATAATTTGGTTTTAGGCGTGATCGCGCCTTGCCAATCTTTTAGCTCAGACAGTGATACAAAAGTCACTTCCAAACCCCAGCGTTTGAGAATATGACTAAAGAGCTGAACACTCGTCCCAAAAATGCTGCGAGACGCCACAATATGGTCGCCAGCATTACATAAGCCCATCACGCTGGCCAAAATTGCTGACATGCCACTTGATGTTGCTACACATTGTTCAGCGCCTTCCAAGGCCGCTAGCTTATCTTGAAACATCGAAACAGTAGGATTGGTAAAACGTGAATAAATATTGCCAGACTCAGTACCACCAAATCGGGCAGCAGCTTGCGCAGCACTTTTGAAGCGAAAGCTTGAATTCAGAAACAAGGCTTCTGAATTTTCGCCAAATTCTGTCATTTGATTGCCCGCACGCACGCCAAGCGTCTCAGGATGCCATGCTCGCTCATCAAAACCATTTAAATCAATATTTGTTGCCATCTGATAACCTCTATCTGTCTCACTTGAGACATAAAAAAACCCGTTTCGCGATGAAGCTAAAACGGGTTTGCTGATACTAGCACTCGCTTTAGCTGAATTTATTGAGCGCCCGCAAGCTGAGACATGCCTTTAAGCAACTCAAATCAGCGCACTTCCATACTATCTCTCAAGCTTAATATCGTCAAGCAAGCGAGAAAAGGTCCGTTAAATAGCTTCTTCCTCGTGCTCTTTGGTATTCACCAGATTTAAGTCCATCTGCGTGATTGAATTTGCTGGCTTTTTAACCTTGTCGCCATCGCCACGCGCGTTCTCAATTACGGTCAAATAAGCTTCATTAATATCGCCAGTCACATATTTGCCATCGAAACATGAGCAGTCAAATACTTTAATTTTTGGATTACTTAATTGCACAGCAGACACTAAAGCATCAAGATCCTGATAAATCAGCGCATCCGCACCAATTTCTTTACAGATCTGCTCATCAGTTCGGCCGGTTGCTAATAATTCATTACGTGTTGGCATATCAATGCCATACACGTTTGGAAAACGAACTGGAGGCGCGGCTGAGGCAAAATAAACCTTATTCGCACCTGCATCACGCGCCATTTGCACAATTTGTTGTGAAGTTGTCCCACGCACAATTGAGTCATCAACGAGTAATACGTTCTTGCCCTTAAACTCCATGCCAATTGGATTGAGTTTCTGACGTACCGATTTTTTACGCAAGGCTTGGCCAGGCATAATAAATGTACGGCCAATGTAGCGATTCTTAATGAAGCCTTCACGATAAGTCACATTCAGCGCATTCGCTAACTGTAATGCACTTGGACGACTGGTGTCCGGGATAGGAATCACCACATCAATTTTCAAATCTTTCCATTCACGCTTAATTTTTTCAGCAAGGCTTTCACCCATGTGCAAACGTGTTTGGTAAACAGATACACCATCAATTAATGAATCAGGACGTGCTAAGTAAACATATTCAAAAATACATGGCGTTAATGCAGCATTCTCGGCACATTGACGTGAGTAAAAATTACCATCCATGTCAATAAATACGGCCTCGCCGGGTTCTACATCCCGCACCAACTTAAAGCCAAGCACATCGAGTGCGACACTTTCAGAAGCGACGATATATTCAACGCCTTTTTCGGTTTCCAATTTACCAATCACCAAAGGACGAATACCATGCGGGTCACGGAAAGCGAGCAGTCCAAAGTTAGCCACCATCGCAACAACAGCGTAAGCACCTTTTACACGCTTATGCACGCCAGTCACCGCATCAAAAATCATGTCGGAATTAAGCACTGCGCTGTGAGCGGTTTGCTCAATTTCATGTGCCAGAACATTCAACAACACTTCAGAATCTGAATTAGTATTAATGTGACGTAAATCCTGACGGAACATCTCTTGTTTTAATTGTGGCGAGTTGGTTAAGTTGCCGTTATGGCCAAGCACAATGCCGAATGGAGAGTTCACATAGAAAGGCTGCGCTTCAGCGGCTGATGACGAGCCAGCAGTTGGATAGCGCACATGCGCGATACCAGCATTACCTTGAAGACTTCGCATGTGACGTGTTTGAAATACATCTTGTACAAGGCCATTATTTTTGTGCATGTAGAAAGTATTGCCATCGCAGGTCACAATACCTGCCGCATCTTGACCACGATGCTGAAGCACCAACAAACCATCATAGAGCAGCTGGTTAACTGGGTTTTTACCGACAATACCGATAATTCCACACATTGTTTATTTTGCCTTTGTAACTAAAAATTCAATTTTTGACATATCGCTATAGATAGACTTCTAGTGAAGATTCTACAATGAGAGTAGCTGATCAGTACTACATTATTTAAGAAACAAACTTTACGCGATCAGCGATCGCTTTGGGCATCCAAGGCATTGCACTAAGAACCATTGCTTCCAAGGGAGCACTCAAGATCGCACCTCGCCATGCCGCTTCTTTAGGCAAATCTGTTAGGCCACACAAAAAAACAATCACCCCAACAATCATCACACCACGCAATGTGCCAAATATTGCACCTAAACCACGGTCAATCCAGCTCAAACCCACCTTCTGGAAAATTTGAGAAAGCGCTATCGCAAGCAAGCTACTAATTAGCAAGGTAGCCAAGAATAAAATGATAAAACCAGCCAAATACTGCAAGGTTTCTGTAGGAATCGCTTTAGGCAGCAAAGGGGCTAATTCTAATGTGTATGTCTTTGCCACAAAAAAAGCAGCCACCCAACCAATTAGCGCCAGCACTTCGCGCGCAAAGCCACGCATCATACTAACAAGAATAGATAAGCAAATAATTGCTAGTGCAATATAGTCAAAGCTAGTCACTAATTATTCACCAGCATTGCGGCCAATTTCAGCGACTTTAGTTTAGTCAATGCTAAATCAGCCTCTTTTTGAGTGGTAAAAGGACCAACTCTTAATCGAGTTTTTTTGCCTTTTGATGTGAAGATCAATTCGCTTTTTGAATTGAGTCCCTTATCGGATAACTGCACTTGCATTTTCTTTACGTTTTCCGGGTCTGAAAATACGCCGATTTGAAGATAAATACTTGCCCCACTAGAAATCTCTTCCGCCTTTACATCAGCCTGAACTTTCTTAGGCATAGGTTCTTCTTTTGTTGACGCTTTGACCTCCGGAGGAGTTGCGACAAAATTGTTCTCAACAAATGCGGCTTGCGGTTCGATAGGCTTAGCTTGATTGACAGGCGCAGGGTTAGTTGGAACATTGCTAGCTGGCACTTGGTTGTCGGTTAGGCTGCTATCCACTACAGGAGCATTCAATGCTGACGAAGGAACTGCGCTAGCCTTTTCGGGCTGGTCTTGACTGACAGAACCCGCTTCTGGCTTAGTTTGAAACTGATTATCTTGGCTGGGGATGGATATTACCACATCTTCTTTAGGTGTTTGCGCCAACTTATCTTCAAGTAAGATAGGTAATAAGACAATCATCAGCAATACCAGCGCTACCGCTCCTACTAAGCGTCTTCTTGCACGCTTTTTGAATTGGATTTCCTGCTCGCCCTGAGATTGCAGGTTATCTTGCGCCATTGTTGATCGTCCTATTTTTAAATGTGGCTGTTAGCAAAGCACGCATCACTTCAGCGACCGTGAAAAATGATCCTAATATGATAATTCTATCATTTTCATTAGCATCAATACAGGCTTGATCATAGGCATTTTCAACGCCATCAAATAATTTAATCACCGCTTCAGGCAGCTCTGCATTGACGAGCTGTTGAATCATCAATCCATCAGCACCGCGAACATGAGTAATGCCTGCCACATACCACTCATCAATTTCACCAGCAATTGCTTGGATCACACCCTTAATATCTTTATCGGCCAACATCGCAAACACGGCGATGGTCTTACCTTGTGTAACCGTACTCTTAAGATTGGCAGCTAATGACTTCGCCGCGTGCGGATTATGAGCCACATCCAAAATCACATCTGGCTTAGATGAAAGGTACTGATAACGACCATGTAATCGCACCGTCAATAACCCGTCGCAAATAGCGCCTTTACTCACCGGTAATATTGACTGCAATGACTCAATCGCCGCAATGACACAAGAAGCGTTGTGTAATTGAAAATCCCCCACTAGCGCCGGCATTGGCAACTCATCGAGCGTGTATTGAGTACTTGAATAGCGCCAGCAATCTTGCTGACGTTCTAATTGAAAGTCCTGCTGAATAAGCTTAAGTGAAGCACCAATATTTTGCGCATGCTGAATTAAAGAGATAGGTGGAGACAAGTCCCCACAAATAGCAGCAATATTTTTTCTAAATATACCCGCTTTTTCAGCACCAATCAGCTCACGCGTATCGCCTAAAAACTCCATGTGATCTAAATCAACACTGCTCACAATGCTACAGCTTGGTTCAAATGCATTAACAGCATCTAGCCGCCCACCCAAACCCACTTCAAGTATTGCCAAATCGACATTTGAAGCACAAAAGTGCCAGATAGCTGCCAAGGTACCAAATTCAAAATAGGTGAGTTTTATTTCTTGTCGTGCAAGTTCGACCGCTTGAAAAGCCCTGATTAAATCTTCGTCGCTAATTTCATGGCAAGCGATACGAATGCGTTCGTTGTAATGCAGTAAATGGGGAGAAGAGTAGCTTGCAACACGATAACCAGCAGCGTGGTAAATGTGTTCCAGCATGGCGCAGGTTGAGCCTTTGCCGTTAGTACCAGCCACCATAATTACAGGAAATTGGTATTGAAGGTTTAACCTTGCCTTGACTTGGTTGACTCGCCCCAAGCCCATTTCAATATCTTTGGGATGAAGCGCCTCAATATAGTTAAGCCAGTCGTTTAAATCAAAATCAGCGATAGACTTGGCTGAAAAATCAGGGTGCTCAGGCAATTTGGTGTAAGTATCCGTGAATCGTCAAAAGTAGTTAATTAGGCTGCAACAGGCAACTTCATTAAATTAGCAATCAACACAGATAATTTATCACGCATTTCACGACGATCAATGATCATATCAACAGCGCCATGCTCCACTAAAAATTCAGCACGCTGGAAGCCATCAGGCAGGGTTTCACGTACCGTTTGTTCAATCACACGCGGGCCAGCAAAACCAATCAAGGCTTGTGGCTCAGCAACAATAATGTCACCCAACATGGCAAAACTTGCTGAAACGCCTCCCATTGTTGGGTCAGTTAATACGGAGATATAAGGCAAGCCAGCTTGGCTAAGTTTAGTCAGAGCGGCACTTGTTTTGGCCATTTGCATCAATGAAAATAAGCCTTCTTGCATCCGAGCGCCGCCACTAGCTGATACGCAAATAAAAGCGGATTTGCTATCAATCGCTGCTTGAACACCGCGCACAAAACGCTCACCAACCACCGAGCCCATAGATCCGCCCATGAATTTAAATTCAAATGATGCTGCAACGACAGGCACTTGCTTAATGCTACCTTGCATTACAAGCAATGCATCCGTCTCACCCACTTCACTTTGTGAGGCTTTAATACGATCAGCGTAACGTTTAGTGTCTTTGAATTTTAAAGGGTCGATAGGCTGGACTTCTGCGCCAATCTCAATACGCCCCTCTTCATCAAGCAAGACATTTAATCGATCTCTTGCAGAAATACGGTTGTGATAATCACACTTAGGACATACTTCAGCGTTGGCATCTAAATCTGTACGATATAAAACGGAATCACACTTTGGACACTTACTCCAAAGCCCTTCTGGCACATTCTTCTTGCTTGGGCCAATCGCTCGATTAATTTTTGGTGGTAGGATTTTTTGTAACCAACTCATTGCTTATTCCCTTTTTCTTGTTTGAACGAGTTATTAATATCGATTAGGCATCAATGGCTGCACGAAGCTCTGCCGTCAGGGCCATTAAGTTTGCCACCACGTTATCTGAATTTGATTTTTCAACCTCTTGCACCATGCGACTTCCCACGACTACTGCATCTGCAACACTCGCTACCGCCTTGGCTGTTTCTGCATCTCGCACACCAAAGCCAACACCGATAGGTAAGTTAGTTTGTGATCGAATCGAGGCCACGCGATCAGCAACCTCAATAATATCTAGGTTCTTAGAGCCCGTAACGCCCTTGAGTGATACATAATAAATAAAGCCACTAGCTTGATTAACGATAATATCAACACGCGCTTTATCTGTGGTTGGAGATAACAGGAACACTGGATCAATATCACGCGCTTTAAGCATCGCATTAAACTCAGTGGACTCTTCCGGTGGGTAATCAACCGTCAACATGCCGTCAATGCCCGCATCTACGGCAGCATTCGCAAACTTCTCTATGCCCATGGCTTCAATAGGATTGGCGTACCCCATTAAAATGATTGGTGTTTTATCATCTTGCTGACGAAACTCTTTCACCATTGCAAGCACATGTCGTAATCCAACTTTATGCACAAGAGCCCGCTCACTTGCGCGTTGAATGACCGGACCATCTGCCATCGGGTCAGAAAAAGGAACGCCCAACTCAATTAAGTCGGCACCTGCTTTGACCAAACCATGAAGCATCGCAACAGTTTGATCAGGATGTGGATCGCCCGCCGTAATAAATGGAATTAAGGCTTTTTTGCCAGATTGCTTAAGCGTTGCAAAAGTTGTTTGAATACGTGACATAGGATTAAAGAGTAATTCCAGAAAGTTGAGCAACAGTGTTCATGTCTTTATCACCACGACCGGAAAGGTTAACCAAAATAATTTGGTCTGGTGACATGGTCTTGGCCAGCTTTTCAGCATAAGCCAGCGCATGACTAGACTCTAATGCAGGAATAATGCCTTCAGTACGACACAAGCTATGAAAAGCAGCCATGGCGTCATCATCCGTAATAGCAACATACTCTGCACGCTTGATGTCTTTGAGCCACGCATGCTCAGGACCAACACCTGGATAATCCAGACCTGCTGAAACTGAATGGGTTTCGATAATTTGACCATCTTCATCTTGCATCAAATAGGTACGATTGCCGTGTAATACACCCACGGCACTATTCGCGGTGAGAGGCGCAGCATGCTTACCTGTTTCAATACCATGGCCCGCAGCTTCAACACCAATAAGCTTCACGCCTGCTTCATTAATGTATGGGTAAAAAATGCCCATTGCATTTGACCCGCCACCAACACAAGCAAGCACTGCGTCTGGTTGACGACCCACTATTTCATTCATTTGAATTTTTGCTTCCACGCCAATGACAGCTTGGAAGTCACGCACCATCATTGGATAAGGGTGTGGACCAGCGACAGTGCCGATAATGTAGAAAGTGTTTTCAATGTTGGTGACCCAATCACGCATTGCTTCATTAAGCGCATCTTTCAGGGTTTTTGAACCGCTTTCAACTGGCACAACAGTCGCGCCCAAAAGCTTCATACGATAAACGTTAGGTGCCTGACGCTTGATATCTTCAGACCCCATATAAACAACGCACTCGAGACCTAAACGAGCAGCAATAGTCGCCGTAGCCACGCCATGCTGACCTGCGCCAGTTTCAGCAATTACGCGCGGTTTACCCATACGCTTAGCAAGCAAAGCTTGACCAACCGTATTATTCACCTTGTGAGCACCAGTATGGTTCAAGTCTTCACGCTTCAAATAAATTTGCGCACCACCAACCTTATCGGACCAGCGTTTAGCATGATAAACTGGACTTGGACGACCCACAAAATGTTTGAGATCATGCGCAAATTCCGCTAAGAACTCCGGATCGTGACGATACTTCTCGTACATCAAACGTAGCTCCTCAAGCGCCTCTACCAATGTTTCAGAGACAAAAATTCCGCCGTAAGGGCCAAAGTGACCACGTTCATCTGGCATATCATATAGTTGCATTACTGACTCCTCGCATGAATGCAGCGATTTTCACTGCATCCTTGATCCCTTTATTGATTTCAACACCACCGCTTATATCGACCGCATAGGGTCGAACTTGTTCAATCGCCACACCAACATTTTCAGCATTTAAGCCACCCGCCAACACAACTGGTAAAGGTAAATTTTTAGGGATTAACGCCCAATCAAAAACTAAACCTGTGCCGCCAGGAACCCCTTCAGCAAAAGCATCTAATAAAAGTGCTTTTGCATCCGCATAATCATATGCATATTGTACCAAATTTGTACCGTTTTTAACGCGAATTGCCTTCATATAAGGCCGTGAATATTGACGACATGCAGAAGGAGTCTCATCTCCATGAAATTGAAGTATATCTAGCTTTACTGAGGCAAGTACCTCTTGAATAAATGCAGGCTCAGCATCCACAAAAAGACCAACAACGGAGACGAAAGGCGGGACTGCGGAAGCAATTTCAGCCGCTTGCGTGATGGTGACGTTACGAGGACTGGGCGCGTAAAACACTAAGCCAATAGCATCCGCACCTTGCTTAACCGCTTCAAGTGAATCTTCAACGCGAGTGATCCCACAAATTTTTACACGAGTTCGCACAGATAAAAAGAATTTAATATTAAAGATGATAGCGTAACCGAAACCCGTAAAACTGTCACAGCTTAGTTGGTGCTTGAGGTGAAAAACTGAATATATCGCCGAGTTGAAGGCAAGTCCCAATGCGCTTCATAGCCTACCCCTGTCAAATACAAACCATCTGGCGAAAATGTGGGTGGCGACTTGGTGCGATCACGTTGTTGCAATAAAGTATAAATGTGATCAGGCTCAAAACTTCCTTTACCTACATAGACTAACGCCCCTACCATATTCCGAACTTGATGATGCAAAAACGCATTACCCGAAAAGTTAAATACGATGCAGTCACCATGTTTTTTTACTTCCGCTTGATAAAGCGTTCTGACAGGCGATTTCGCTTGGCACTCAGAAGCACGAAATGCACTAAAATCATGCTCACCTTCAAAGTATCTAGCCGCCTCAGCCATTTTATTGACATCCAGCGGCAGATGAAACCAACTAGACTTACTAGCCATTACAGCCGGCGCCACCGGGCCATTGTATAAAATAAACTGATAGTCTCGACGTCGAGCTGAAAATCGCGCATGAAATTCGTCGGACACTCCCTGCGCCCAAAGCACGCGTAAACTCATCGGCAAGTTAGCATTAATCCCTCGCACCCAAGCACTCAGTGGCCGAATTTTCTCCGTGTCGAAGTGAACCACTTGGCACAAGGCATGAACGCCCGCATCTGTTCGTCCAGCAGCTACAACGCTCACCTCATGCCCGGCCATTTCAGACAAAGCACCTTCCAGCCGATTTTGAACACCACAAGCATCAGATTGGGTCTGCCAACCACAAAAAAGATGTCCATCGTATTCCAAGGCTAAGGCGATTCTCATCGTAAAACTCCAACTGAGGCTGCAAGCAAAGCGCTCAGCAAAACAAGCATAAAAGCGAGACAAAGGTAATCAAGCTTTGAAAAAGGCATATTTTCAAGATGAATGATTTCAAGCTTGGCCAATTTCGTAGCGTCATCAAGCAAAGCTTCAAATCTGTCGAGCCAACCCAAGCTTATTATAGGCATGCTCGACTGAGGATTGGCATTTTCAATGTATTTTAAGGTGAGATATAGCCTTGCTGTAAAACGCTCACATCGGATACCCAATACCCCAAGCGACCTTAGCAAATGATAAATTCCCACCATTAAATTTTCCTGTGTTGTAGAAGCCATCAAGATGCTCACACCAGCTAGCACCAGAGCGATCCTAAAAATCTGCATAAAACCAACTCGCAAACCTTCATATGTCGGCATTAAATCAATCGGCCAACCATGAAGGTATTCACCAGGCGTGGTAAACACATAAATAAGCCATATAGAAATAAACAACCAACGCATGCGCAACATCATCTTGAGAAAACGATTGACTTTAAAACGTATAAGTCCGATTAAAAGCAATAGAGATAAGATGGCCAGACCGTTAAATGAAATTAACGGGATAGAGACTGTCATCAATATCAATACCAGTATCTTGACGGCCGGGTGCAATCCCGCTGAATCGAATAAAAAAGCCGGACTAGATCGCCCGGCTGATTTGATAAGTCGTTTCATTAAGTCAGGCGATCAATGAGGTCTTGAGCACGGGCACGCTGCTCAGGACCTCCTTCGTTAATGGCTTCTCTTAATAATGCAAGTGCGCCTTTTTTATCTTCCATATCGATATAGGCTGCTGCAAGCTCAAGTTTCGTCGCAACCTCCGACGACTCCTCAAGGTTCAATGTGTTAATTTTGGTCTTGCTCGACCTGATCGGCTTGCCTACCGATTTTGATATGGTTGATGGCGGCGAAACTTTGTCAGACTTCGGCTTTACATTTATCTTTAGCAGATTTGAAAAGTCGCCGTTAAATGCATCTGGGATAGGTGCCGCTTGAATATCTGCCGCAGTCAACTGAGGTGCTGACTCAAAGTCTAAACTAATGTCTGTCAAATCCATCTCTAGCGGCTTATTTGCAGATGCCTCCAATTCAGCCTCACTAGCATGTGAACTAGCGATACCAGGTGGCGAAATATCGCCCGCTGCTTGAGTTCCGTCCGCACCTAAAGTATCAGCCTCTATTACAAGGCGGGTCTCATTAGCATCAACAATAGGCTGGCTTGACGATGAAGAGTCATTCAAAAAGCCTATAGACTCGGTGCTATTTTCAGCCAGGGGTTCAGAAAACGTTTTATCATCCAAATTTACGGATTCGTTACCTGATAAAGCGCGCTTGTGTTTTCTTCTGTTTAGCCAAAATAATGCAAGGACGAAGGTAATAATGGCTCCAGACACCGCTAAAACAAATGGATCAATATCAGATAAATTGTTTGGAAATTCATTGTGATTGCTTGGCACCTGCTCAGCATTGTTTTGAGCGTCAGCTAAACCCTTACTTCTGAGCGTTAACAACTTCTTCATATCAGAAATTTGTTTTTGCAAAAAAGCAGATTTTTCATCTGCATCTTTATTCTCATTTTCTTTAGCCGCTATATCATCTTGGATATTTGCCACTGTTTTCGCTGAGTCATTTGCACCATGCTGAGGGTTAAGATCGCTAACTTTCGATTTTTCCGTTTCAGCTTTTGTCAGCTTCACAACATCACGGGAGCCTTCTGAAGCAGGTGCTGCTTTATCCTCTGCTTTGGCGATAATTTTTCCACGGGTTAGCTGACTCGCTGAATTTTCAGTCGCATCAGCATGCGTTGCTGCATCAGAAAGTTTTGTTGCGTAAGCATGCCAATTTGCAACCTGTGCATTAACCTCTTCCCTCGCCTCACTTTTACTGATGGCTTGTAAAATCTCCACGCTAGGAATATTAATTATTTTGCCGACTTTTAAACGATTCATATTTCCATCAGCAAACGCCGAAGGATTAGCCCTGTAAACACCAAGCAACAATTGATCGAGATTGACATCTTGAACTTTAATTTGCCCCAGCAGTGCACTTAAAGTATCCCCTTTTACCGTAGTAATTGCCTGAGTTTTTAACGGAGTCTCTATTTTTTTTTCAGACCGGGCCTGTCCAACAGAATTACTTAAATTACTTTTTGAAACAGGCTGCTTCACCGCCGCTAATGGCTCTCTTGCGGCTGATGATGTTGATATTGATTTCGGTGTTTCAGCAATTGGTTCTGCGATATTTGTTGCCGAGGAATCTGATGGATCAAGGAGTAAAGTATATTCACGCGATAACTGACCATCACTCCAAACCACTTGGATCAACATATCTAAGAAGGGATCAGTGACGGCTTGTACGGAGGTAAGTTGAATCACTAATGTTCCGTCAGGCCTTTTAGCAATGTCTACTTTGATACTTTGCTGAATCGGAGTTTTATCGATTCCCTGAGCAAGATATTGCTCTTGTGATGCGAGACCAGCCGTTAAGGTTGTCATCGCTTCAGGGGAAACTGACAACAACTCAATCTCAGCATTAAGAGGCTCGCCTAGCGATGAAAACACATAAAGTTTACCCAACCCTGCGGCAGATGCGACCAAGGAAATTAATGCGATACACAGCGCTAAAAGCATCTGCTTAACGATTAATGTATTTAGTATTTTTCTCATTATTATTTAGCCCACTATACTCAATAAGTACAAAAACAAAACTCAAAATAACACCTTACTGAATGCGTCGCAAGGCAGGAGCCGTTGATGTGTTATCACTTGACCAGAATATCTAACATACGACGGAGCGGCTCTGCAGCCCCCCATAACAATTGATCGCCCACAGTAAAGGCTGACAAGTACTCGTCCCCCATGCCCATTTTACGCAAACGACCTACTGGCGTTGTAAGCGTGCCAGTAACAGCAGCAGGTGTAAGTAAATTCATGCTTGCTTCACGCTCATTAGGAATGACTTTTGCCCATTGATTCGCTTTTGTCAACATATCGTTAATTTCATCTAATGGAACATCTTTTGTCAGCTTGATTGTCAGTGCTTGTGAGTGGCAACGCATCGCGCCAATCCGCACACACAAACCGTCAATCACAATAGGGCTGGCCTCTAAACCAAGAATCTTATTAGTCTCAGCACCGCCCTTCCACTCTTCTTTACTTTGACCGTTGCCCAAGTCTTTATCAATCCATGGGATTAGGCTGCCCGCCAATGGCACACCAAAATGCGCTTTAGGGAAAGCATCTTCACGCAAAGTTGATGCAACGGTGCGGTCAATATCTAAAATAGCGGAAGCTGGATCAGCGAGCAAGCCTGCTACAGCTTGATTTGCTGCGCCCATTTGCTTGAGCAATTCACGCATATTTTGTGCGCCTGCGCCTGAGGCTGCTTGGTAGGTCATAGAAGTGGCCCATTCCACCAAGTTTTCTTTGAATAATCCATTCAAAGCCATGAGCATGAGTGAAACAGTGCAGTTACCACCCACCCAGTTTTTACCACCCTTTTGCATCGCATCTTTAATGACGTGCATATTCACGGGATCTAGAATAATGACGGCATCACCTTCCATGCGCAATGTAGATGCCGCATCAATCCAATGGCCATTCCAACCATCCCCACGGAGCCTAGGGAATACCTCACTGGTGTAATCGCCACCTTGGCAGGACACAATCACGTCCATATGCTTCAGTTCAGCGACATTTTTAGCGTCTTTTAGTGACGGTGTATCTTTACCAACATTGGGCCCGGCACCACCCACTTGTGATGTAGTGAAAAACTGCGGTTCAATATGCGCAAAATCGTTCTCTTCCAACATACGTTGCATGAGCACTGAGCCCACCATACCACGCCAACCAATAAAGCCTACTTTTAACATTTTCTTGTTTTCCTAAAACTTTTATAAAGCAGCAACGACTGCATCACCCATTTCGCTACATTTAACTTTTTTGGTGCCTTCAGTGTAAATGTCAGCGGTTCGGTAACCTTGCGCCAAGGCTTTTTTCACTGCATCTTCGATACGTGATGCGTTCTTTTCATCGTTAAAGCTATAGCGAAGCATCATGGCTGCTGAAAGAATGGTCGCTAATGGATTGGCAATATCTTGATTGGCAATATCTGGCGCAGACCCATGGCTAGGCTCGTACATACCTTTGTTGTCAGCATCTAATGATGCTGATGGCAACATACCAATAGAGCCCGTCAGCATTGAAGCTTCGTCAGACAAGATGTCACCAAAAATATTGCCGGTCACCATCACATCAAACTGCTTAGGCGCACGAATCAATTGCATTGCCGCGTTATCCACATACATGTGGCTCAATTCAACCTCTGGGTATTCTTTTGAAATCTCAATCATGACCTGACGCCACAATTCGGTTGTCTCAAGCACGTTCGCTTTATCTACTGAGCAGACTTTTTTATTTCGCTTCATCGCAATACTGAAAGCAACATGACCGATCCGGCGGATTTCAGATTCAGAATAGCGCATGGTGTTAACACCCTCGCGCTCGCCATTTGGCAAGGTTGAAATGCCGCGTGGCTGACCGAAGTAAATATCACCCGTTAACTCACGCACAATCATAATATCTAAACCAGCCACCACTTCTGGTTTTAAAGTAGACGCTGACGCTAGTTCTGGGTAGAGCAATGCAGGACGAAGATTTGCGAACAAATTAAGCTCTTTCCGAATGCGGAGCAAACCCCGCTCAGGACGCATATCGCGCGGTAATGAATCATATTTCCAATCACCCACCGCACCAAGCAATACCGCATCAGATTCTTTAGCCAACTTTAATGTATCTGCAGGAAGTGGATCCCCAGCAGCCTCATAACCAGCACCGCCAATTGGGGCTTCTTTCATTTCAAGACCAATGTTTAAGGCATTTAAAACCTTCACTGCTTGAGCAACGATTTCTGGACCGATGCCATCACCTGGCAGAACTGCAATCTTCATCTAAATTCCTAATAAAATACCAATATGTGATTGAAAAATATATTAAATAATGGCTAATTAAAAAGCCATGGTTGCGCAGCCCTATGTTTTGTTTCAAAGGCTTTAATCGCATCCTGATGCTGCATGGTCAAACCAATATCGTCTAAACCATTCAACAAGCAATGCTTACGGAAAGTATCAACTTCAAACGTATATATCTTGCCGCTTGGCGTAGTAATGGTTTGTGTGCTCAAATCAATATTGAGCTTGTAACCCTCTGCTGATTCAGTTTCTTTAAATAAAGCGTCCACATCATCAGCAGACAACACAATAGGCAACATGCCATTCTTGAAGCAATTATTAAAGAAAATATCAGCAAAACTAGGGGCGATAATGGCACGGAAGCCATAGTCTTCCAGTGCCCAAGGCGCATGTTCACGACTAGAGCCACAGCCAAAGTTTTCTCGTGCCAACAGCACTGAGCCACCTTGATAACGCGCTTGATTTAACACAAAATCAGGGTTGATTTTGCGCTTGCTATTATCCATGCCAGGCTCGCCATGGTCTAAATACCGCCACTCATCAAATGCGTTAGGGCCAAAGCCACTTCGTTTGATGGATTTTAAAAACTGTTTAGGAATAATTGCATCCGTATCAACGTTGGATCTGTCTAGCGGTACCACTAAACCATTTAATTGGGCAAATGCTTGCATATCATCAATCTCTTAATTAAAGCTACGGACATCAACAAAATGTCCAGCAATCGCAGCGGCAGCAGCCATCTCAGGACTCACCAAATGCGTTCTGCCACCCAAACCTTGGCGACCCTCAAAGTTACGGTTAGAAGTTGATGCACAGCGCTCACCTGACTCAAGACGGTCGGCATTCATCGCCAAACACATCGAGCACCCTGGCTCACGCCACTCAAAGCCAGCCTCTTTAAATACCTTATCTAAGCCTTCAGCTTCAGCTTGTGCTTTCACCAAACCGGAACCTGGAACAACTAAGGCTAACTTAACATTTCCAGCGATTTTCTTACCTTTAGCAACGCTCGCAGCCGCACGTAAATCCTCAATACGAGAATTAGTGCATGAGCCAATAAACACTTTATCGATGCTAATTTCGCTCATCGGTGTATTCGCTTTTAAACCCATATATTGCAAGGCACGCTCCATGCTACCCTTCTTAGTTGCATCAGATTCGCTTGCAGGGTCAGGCACCTTGCCATCAATCCCAACCACCATTTCAGGTGATGTACCCCAAGTCACTTGCGGTTGAATATCATCACCATTCAAGACAACTGTTGCATCAAACTCAGCGCCATCATCACTCACCAAGGTGCGCCAATAAGCAACCGCAGCATCCCATTGGTCTGCTTTAGGCGCGTAAGGACGGCCTTTTACGTAATTGATCGTCGCATCATCAACCGCCACCATCCCAGCACGTGCGCCTGCTTCAATCGCCATATTACAAAGCGTCATGCGACCTTCCATGGTCAACGCACGAATAACGCTACCGCCAAACTCAATCGCATAACCTGTGCCGCCCGCAGTACCGATCTTACCGATAATCGCTAATGCCACATCCTTCGCTGTCACGCCATTTCCTAGCTTGCCATCAACACGCACAAGCATGGATTTAGATTTTTTCTGCACCAAACATTGCGTCGCCATGACGTGTTCAACTTCGGATGTGCCAATGCCGTGTGCCAAAGCGCCGAATGCACCATGTGTACTTGTGTGAGAGTCACCACAGACTACCGTCATCCCCGGCAAAGTTGCGCCCTGCTCTGGTCCCATGACGTGAACAATGCCTTGGCCTTTATCCATAAATGGAAAATATGCTTTTGCACCGAACTCTTTGATATTGCTATCTAAGGTTTCGATTTGGATACGAGAGATAGGATCAGCAATGCCGTCCAAGCCTTTTTCCCAGCCATTGGTTGGCGTGTTGTGGTCAGCAGTCGCCACAATAGAGTCTTTACGCCAAGGCTTGCGGCCAGCCAAACGTAAGCCTTCAAAAGCTTGCGGACTGGTCACTTCATGGACCAAATGACGGTCAATATAAATCAGCGCAGTGCCGTTTTCTTCGGTCACCACATGGGAATCAAACAACTTATCGTAAAGGGTTTTCGCGCTCATTCGACTTCTAACAATATAAAAAATTTAATCTCTAAAATTACCAAACTGCAAAGGGAAGTCGGTCACGGATTTTTTAACTTGAGCAATGGTATCTTGCAATACATCACGCTTAGCACCAACCACGCGCACTGTGTCGCCTTGAATACTCGCCTGCACCTTCACTCCACTGTCTTTAATCAGCTTAACGATGCGCTTAGCCAGTTCACTATCAATACCATCTTTAATCTTCAGCACTTGCTTCACTTTATTGCCTGAAATCTTCTGAACATCTTGATGATCAAGGCGCTTAGCACTGTCAGCCTCTTTTTTTTCCATCGCCGGCAATAGAATGTCTTTGATTTGATCCAACTGAAAATCAGAATCACCAAACAAAGTCATCAAGCTGTCTTTCTCGTTAAGCTCTACGTTCGCGCTTGTGCCTTTAAAGTCGTAGCGATTCGTAATGCTCCGACTCACCACATCTATCGCATTTTTCAATGCGACCATATCAACTTCAGACGTAATATCAAAAGATGGCATATCGACCTCTTAATTATTCAAAATGACAGACGTAATCGAGTGTTTCAAGCACTTCAATATCGAATGATGAATTGCCTGGTACCGTGAATTTTTCGCCAGCACTGTAAGTTTTCCAGTCTGCTTCGCCGGCAAGACGTACTTTACAAACACCTAAGTTAATTTCCATCAACTCTGGCGCTTGGGTATTGAATGTCAGTGAACTTGGGAAAATCACACCGATGGTGCTACGCGTACCATTTGGAAATAAAACGGTATGGCTAACGCATTTACCGTCGAAATAGACGTTTGCTTTTCTTTTCACGCTGACATTATCAAATTGCGCCATGATTTTTTCCTTTTAAATAAATGAGTCTTGCTTTAATTAATTGATGTTTATTGCTTCTTTTGTTTCAGGTTCGCAGCAATGCGAAGTCTTAAAGCATTTAATTTAATGAAGCCAGCGGCATCTTTTTGGTCGTAAGCCCCTTTGTCATCCTCAAACGTTGCGATGGTTGAGTCAAACAGAGAGTCTGTTTTGGAGTCACGGCCAGCAACAATCACATTCCCTTTATAAAGCTTCAAGCGCACCCAGCCATTGACTGTTTTTTGCGTATGGTCGATGAGGGTTTGAAGCGCCAGACGTTCTGGACTCCACCAATAGCCGTTATAAATCATGCTGGCATAGCGCGGCATTAAATCATCTTTCAAGTGCGCTACCTCGCGATCGAGTGTGATAGATTCAATTGCACGGTGAGCCTTGAGTAAAATCGTGCCGCCCGGCGTTTCGTAGCAGCCGCGAGACTTCATGCCGACATAACGATTTTCTACCAAGTCCAAACGCCCAATACCGTGTTTACCGCCCACTTTATTAAGATGCGCTAGGATTTCATGGGCATTCATTTTTTGGCCATTAAGCGCAACTGGGTCGCCATTCACATATTCAATATCAATGTACTCAGCCGCATCAGGGGCTTTTTCTGGAGAAACCGTCCAGCGCCACATATCCTCTTCAGCTTCTGCCGCTGGGTTTTCTAAATGTCGGCCTTCATAAGAGATGTGTAACAAGTTCGCATCCATACTGTAGGGACTGCCGCCTTGCTTATGTTTCATTTCAACCGGAATGCCATGTTTTTCTGCGTACGCCAAAAGCTTTTCACGTGAAAGCAAATCCCACTCACGCCATGGGGCAATAATGTGAATATTGGGTTTTAATGCGTAAGCACCAAGCTCAAAACGCACTTGATCATTACCCTTACCTGTCGCTCCGTGAGAAATAGCGTCAGCGCCTGTCTCGTTAGCAATTTCAATCAGGCGTTTAGCAATCAATGGACGTGCAATTGAAGTACCAAGCAAATATTCGCCTTCATAAACCGTGTTGGCTCTAAACATTGGGAATACAAAGTCGCGCACAAACTCTTCACGCACATCATCAATGTAAATTTCTTTCACACCAGCCGCTTTAGCTTTAGCACGCGCCGGCTCCAACTCTTCACCCTGACCTAAGTCAGCAGTAAACGTTACCACTTCGCATTTATATTCATCTTGAAGCCACTTCAAGATCACTGAAGTATCAAGACCACCTGAATACGCCAATACTACTTTTTTTATATCACTCATTACTTCATCGTTCCCAAAATATGATTAATTCGTTAGATTTTTCTTAAGTTAATCAAGCGCCAACACGGCCTAATAACAAATATTCCATTAATGCTTTTTGCACATGCAATCTATTTTCAGCTTCATCCCAAACGACTGAGTGTTTGCCATCTATCACTTCAGCAGAAACCTCTTCACCACGGTGGGCTGGCAAGCAATGCATAAACAATGCATCCTCTTTAGCCACCCGCATCATGTCCGCATCGACCTGCCAATCAGCAAAGTCACGCATACGTTCTTCGTTTTCAGCTTCAAAACCCATGGATGTCCAAACATCTGTCGTCACCAAGTCAGCATCTCGCGCTGCTTGCATCGGATCAGCAAACTCTTCGTAATGACTATCGCCATACAAATTAGCACGCTCAGGCTCGACTTCGTAGTCCGGAGGCGTTGAAACATGGACATTGAAGTCCAGCACTTCTGCTGCCTGCAGCCATGTATTGCATACGTTATTGGAATCACCAATCCAAGCGACCGTCTTACCCTTGATTGGGCCGCGGTGTTCGATAAAAGTGAAAATATCCGCCAGAATTTGGCAAGGATGATATTCGTTGGTTAAACCGTTAATCACTGGCACGCGAGAATTAGCCGCAAAGCGCTCAATTATGTCCTGCTCAAAGGTACGAATCATCACAATGTCACTCATACGAGAGATGACTTGCGCCGCATCTTCCACAGGCTCTCCGCGACCCAATTGTGAATCACGGGTATTCAGATAGATTGCTGAACCGCCTAATTGCTGCATACCCGCTTCAAAAGAAAGACGAGTTCGGGTGCTCGCCTTCTCAAAAATCATCACCAACGTGCGGTCTGAGAGCGGCCAGTATTGTTGGTAAGCTTTAAATTGCGCTTTAATCCAGCGAGTGCGCTCAAAAATATGATTAAGCTCGTCGAGATTTAAGTCGTTAAATTGTAAAAAGTGTTTGATTGTCATGATGTTGACCAAAAATATTGGACGTTTAAACCATTAATTTAAAAAATATTACTCGCTTAAAAATTGCTTAATTAATTTAGCTAAGATTGCGACCAACTGTTCAGCTTCAATTTGATTAATCACCAGTGGCGGTAGCAAGCGAATTACTTTGTCAGCAGTGACATTAATCAGCAGTCTTTCTGCAAGCGCGCGCTTAACCAAGTCGCCACATGGACGATCCAACTCCACACCAATCATTAAGCCTGAGTTACGAATAACAACGACCCCAGCAACATCCTTTAACGCAGCACGCAAACCATCACAAATCACATTGCCCATTGATTCGGCATGTGCACGTAAATTTTCTTCTTCAATAATTTGCAATGTGGCTATACCTGCTGCGGCAGCAAGTGGATTACCGCCAAAAGTGGAGCCATGCTTGCCATAGGTAAATGTTTCAGCGGCAACACCTCTGGCCAAACATGCACCAATTGGCACACCTGATCCAAGCCCCTTCGCCAAAGACATCACATCAGGGATAATATTGGTATGTTGAAACGCAAACCATGTTCCGGTGCGGCCAATGCCTGTTTGCACTTCATCCACCATGAGCAACCAACCATTGTCATCACAGATTTTGCGCAACTGTTCTAAATAGCCAGAAGCATCATGCGGAATGTTAATGCCGCCCTCACCTTGCACTGGCTCAACCAAAATCGCCACCACGTTTTTATTGTGCGCAGCGACTTGACGCACCGCTTCAACATCATCAAACGGCACGCGAACAAACCCACTCACCAGCGGTTCAAAACCTGCTTGCGTTTTGCGGTTACCTGTTGCTGAAAGTGTTGCTAATGTCCGGCCATGGAATGCTTTTTCCATCACAATGATTTCAGGATTCTTGATCCCTTTGTTGTGCCCGTAAAGTCTAGCCAATTTGATTGAAGCCTCATTCGCTTCACAGCCAGAGTTACAGAAGAACACTTTGTCCATATCGGAGATTTCGCAAAGCTTGTCGGCCAAAAGTGATTGTTCTCTAATGTTATAAACGTTAGAAACATGAATTAACTTGGCTGCCTGCTCGCTGATTGCTTTCACCAGCTTAGGATGGGCATGACCTAGACCGTTCACCGCAACACCTGCCAATGCATCCAGATAACGATTGCCTGCTGGATCAAATAGCCAAACGCCTTCACCTTTTACAAAGCAAACAGGCTGACGTGCATAGGTGTTCATCAAATGTTGTGACATATCACTTTACTCAATACTTACAAAACGAAATTGGCAACAATCTGTTGCCAAATAAAAATGAAAAAGGCGGCTCAAGCCGCCAATCTCAGCTTAATTAAAAAACTCAGAGGCCAATAACTGCCTTATGTGAAAGACCATTCGCCATAAAAAACAACATAGGCAATGAAAGCATCATATTCGTTCGAGATGCTAAAAAGGCGACACGACGTGCTGTTGCTTTCTCTTCATCCGTCGCAGAAACCAAACCTAAAATCTTTTGTTGATTCGGCCAAATCAACACCCAAACATTAAACAACATAATCGTGCCCAACCAAGCGCCAATCCCTATACCAACGTAACCAGCTTGCAAAGTAAAAGCAGCACTAAAGCCAGGTCCAAGCAAAGCTGCGCCCATTAACCAAGTAGCAACAGCGGCCCATCGAAACCATAACAAAGCACGTGGGGCGACGTGTTTAGAAATGCCTGCCGCAGTGCCATCAGCGGCAGCATCTTTCATGGCAGGCATTTGTACCAAATTAAAGTAGTAAAGCAGGCCAATCCAAGTAATGCCTGCCATGATGTGTAACCAGCGGAAAATACCCATTGAATATTCCATGACTTACACCCCCGCCAATACAAAATGTTTCACAAATAAATACAACACAATCGTTAGAACTAAGCCAGAAATGATCGTACCTAAAATTGAATCTAGTGGATTTTTCATTTGCTTGCTCCTTGAGCATTGTAATTGTTTTAAATCTAATATACTGAGATTATCTCAAAATGGTCTTTTAGGCAAGAATTGAGCCCTTTTTGAGATGCATTTGCGGGCTTTTAAGTCGCTGAAACTTATTCTAAATTTGTCCAATTAAAGTCTTAGGGATACTAGGTCAAAAAAGCAGTAATCTGGAAAAAACTTGAAAAAAAATGGAGTTAGTGCAAAATCGCATCCCTTAGATTAATTATTAGAATAATAGATCGTATTAAAACAAATGCGATACCCCTTACAGCCTCGAAAAAACAAATTTAGTTGAACACTAACCAGCGACATGATTCCTCTTAACATCAGCCATAATATTCAAGTCAACAATTCAGCCCAACTGCCTGTTGCTTGGTATACCGATCCCACCATTTATGCGCTAGAAGCAAAGCACTTATTTCCCAAAGCACCTCAGTATCTTGGTCACGAGCTAATGGTGCCAAATCAAGGTGATTTTTACACGCTGGGTTGGATGCAAGACGGCAAAGCCTTGGTACACAACCAGCAAGGCATTAGTTTAATCAGCAACATTTGTCGTCATCGCCAGGCCCTGATGTTAAATGGGCAGGGAAATACAAAACATATCGTTTGCCCACTTCACCGCTGGACTTACAACCTGCATGGTGAACTCTTGGGTGCGCCACACTTTAAAGAAGACCCTTGTCTTCACTTGGACCACACACCCCTCACCAATTGGCAGGGATTGCTTTTTAACAGCAAGCGCAATATTGCGGAAGACTTAAATGCATTAGGTTGCAAGCAAGATTTCGACTTCACTAATTACATGCTAGACCGCGTGACCGTTGATGAGTACGACTTCAACTGGAAGACCTTTATTGAAGTGTACCTAGAGGACTACCACGTAGGCCCATTCCATCCGGGCTTAGATCGCTTTGTAGATTGCGATGCACTCAATTGGGAGTTTGGCAAAGACTATAGCGTGCAAACGGTTGGCTACAAACCAAATGCTGACAAAGCAGGCTCAGAGATCTACAGAAATTGGCAAACACAGGTTAAACAATACCATGACAAAAAGGGCTTGCCAAAGCATGGCGCCATTTGGATGGTCTATTATCCATTCCTCATGATCGAATGGTATCCAAACGTGCTTGTGGTTTCTCACATCATCCCTCGTGGTGTAGACAAATGTAGCAACGTGGTTGAATTTTACTACCCAGAAGATATCACCCTGTTTGAGCGTGAATATGTCGCCGCTCAGCAAGCCGCTTATGAGGAAACTGCTGATGAAGATAAAGAAATATGTCAGCGCATGCATGATGGTCGCCGCGCCCTATTTGCTCAAGGTATTGATGAGCGCGGCCCATATCAACATCCGATGGAAACAGGTTTGGAACACTTTCATTATTGGCTGCGCGCGCAGCTAGAACCGCATTTGTGAAGCAGTTCAAATTAGGTAGTTTATGGATGCTCGTCGCAGCATTCTTCTTCGCTGTGATGGGTGTGTTAGTCAAAATCGCCTCACACAAATTCTCTAGCGCAGAACTGGTTTTCTACCGCTCGTTAGTTGGATTAATATTTATTTCCATCTACATTGTCAGCAACAGACTTTCACTTAAAACCCATCTCATCAAAAAACAAATGTCACGCTCCATTATCGGATTTATCTCTATGGTGATGTTTTTCTATGCGATTAGTGAATTACCCCTTGCCACAGCGATTACTCTCAACTACACCTCACCTTTGGCGATGGCAGCAATTTTGACAATTGCGCTTCATGAAAAACCTAAGAAAATTTTGCTGGTTACTATCTTGACTGGCTTTATCGGCGTTACTTTCTTACTCAAGCCTAGCATTCATTACGGAGAGTTTCTAGCGGGAGGCTTGGGTTTACTTTCTGGACTGTTAGCTGGTTTGGTTTATGTGCATGTCGCGCAACTTGGACGTGCTGGCGAGCCTGACTGGCGAACCGTGTTTTACTTCTCGCTCGTATGCACATTAGGGGGAGGCGCTTGGATGCTTATTCACCACTTTAGCTATTTGTCGCTAAAAGACCTTCCCATTCTAGCGGGCCTCGGCACTTGCGCAACCATTGCTCAGCTCGCCATGACACGCGCTTATCGAACAGGCAATCCGCTGGTTGTTGGCAGCTTGGCTTACACCACTGTGGTATTAGCCAGCTTATTTGGCATATTGCTTTGGAATGAAAAGCTGTCGATGGACCGCTGGCTAGCGATTTTATTAATCATTAGCAGCGGCGTGATGAGTATCAGCGCGAATACGAGCGCTAAAAAATAAAATTAAGGATCAATCAACCCCGAACGCATTGCTATTAAAGCAATTTCAGCTGAGTTACTTGCGTTGAGCTTTTGTTTGATGTTGTAAAGATGCGTACCAACCGTGCGAGGCGATAGGCTTAAAATCTCAGCAATTTCATTGGTATTCTCGCCTTTAGCCAAAGCCATGAATACTTCAAACTCACGGTCGGAAAGCACATCCACAGGGTTCTTTTCGCCGTTTAATTGCTGAATGGCCATCTGCTGCGCAATGCTCGCTTCTAAATACATCTTTCGGCTTGCAACAGTGCGAATGGCTTTAATCAACTCCTCAGCCGCGCTACGCTTAGTCAAATAACCCATTGCGCCAGCATTCAGTACGCGCTTAGGATGAACGGAATCTTCATGTGCTGAAAGGACAAGAATACGTGCCGAGCTATCTTTTGCCATAATCCGATCAGTTGCCTCAAGCCCTCCAATACCGGGCATAGTGATGTCCATCACAACGACATCAGGCTTATGTTCCATATACATCTTGACACCATTTTCACCGCTGTCTGCTTCCGCGACTACTTTGATATCCGCATCAGACTCTAAGAGCATTTTAAAGCCCATGCGAACGACGGCGTGGTCATCCACTAATAAGACATTGATAGGGACGCTCATGTAATAGATTCCTTAGGAATATGGATTGAAATTTTGGTGCCTTTGGATGATGACTTAACATCAAATTTACCTCGGAATGCTTGGGTGCGCTCTCGCATTCCAAGCAGCCCAAAATGCTGGGTTTGGTCAACGCTGTTGATGTCCATTCCTACCCCATTGTCTTGTATGATTAAATTCAAATTGCCATTCAACTCTTGCTTTAAACTGATATTAATCATACTGGCTTTTGCATGTTTCACCGCATTATTTAATGACTCCTGCACAATTCGGTAAAGATTAATATTTAAATTTTCACCAAGTCGGTTGAGCTCACCTGTTAATTCGAGCTTAAAATCAATCATAGGATGCTGCTTTTCTAAGTGATTTACAGCATCTTTAAGCGTTTCAGAAAGTCCAAGGTTATCAAGCGCACCAGGGCGCAAATGGCGAATGATGTCGTGCATGCCGTCATAAATATGATTTGCCGCAGCCACTATCGTCTGAGCATTAGATGAAACGTCAGGCATTTTTTCAACGGTCTTATTCGCAATCCCAACCGCAAAAGTTTTAATTGCTGTCACATATTGGCCAAGCTCATCGTGCAACTCACGCGCTAGGCTTCGGCGTTCATCCTCAATATGTGTTTGTATCAGCGCTGTTAATTGTCTATTTTCTTCAAGTTGACGCTCCGCCTCTAAAGATTTAGCCATACGATTTAAACTATGTCCTATCGTGTCAAATTCTGGCAATTTAAAAGGCTTAAGACGAACCGTTAAGTCCCCTTGCTCCATACGATTGATCGCATTAAGAATATGTCCAACTGGCCTTAAAGAGTGACTAAAGAGCGCATAAACCATCACATTTAAAAGAAGGAAAAATCCTAAACCCATCCACATCAATTGCTCCACACCTCGCCAAGTTTGTCGAATAGAGCCTGCTGCATTTGAGTTAATAATCAAAACACCAAAGCGAACCCGGCGCTGCACTGACTCTTGCTTAGGTTCCACAATCTTTACAAACCATTGAGGCGGATGCACATCGGATTGATAGGTAGACTTTGGAGACTCATAAAGCAGATTGCCGCGCGAATCATATAATGAGATTTGATTGCTGCGCACGTATCCAAGTGATCGCAAAAAAACATTTAAGACATCTGTCGTTTCACCTAGGCTAGGGTTCATCACAGAGGTTACGATGACATTATCGAGCAATTGTACCGTCACCCGCGAAGCGGCTTCTACTCGCTCACGAATAGAAACTTTCGCGTCATTCACAATGACCCAACCCGCCGCGAGCATAAACGCAAGAGACAAAGCTGTGATTAACAAATTCAGGCGTAATCTTAAACTCATGTTTTTAGGAACCATTATTGTTTCAAAAGTTGCAACGTCAACAAACCGAGCGCAGTCATCAATAAAGAGCCTAGTAAATGCGCCAGAATATGCAAAGAAGCCCATCCATATTCACCACGAGAGAGCAATGTGACTGATTCAGCAGAAAATGTGGAAAATGTGGTCAAGCCACCTAAAAATCCTGTTGTAATCAACAGTCTCAGCTCTGGACTGAGTAAGCCACCCAGACTGATCAAGCCCATGCTAATACCCATTAAATAGCTACCCACTAAATTGGCCAGCAATGTTCCAAAAGGCAATAAAGGAAAAAGACTATTGAGCACCAAGCTCAAGCCCCACCGACACCAAGCACCGATTGCTGCGCCTACTCCCACTGCAAAAAAGGCTGTGATGCCCATGCTAGTTCCTTAAATAAATTATTTGAATGATTGGCTGAAAAATAAAGCTAACATTCAGATTATTATCATTTAAAACTTTAATACTTACATTTTTATTAAGACTAAAACTCAATATAGTTAGGCTTAATTTAATCAAGCTTAATAAAATGTTCACGATAATACTTAAGCTCATCAATCGACTCGTAAATATCTGCCAAGGCTTCGTGTTTACTTGCTTTCTTGAAACCTGAATAAATCGTCGGCTTCCATCGACGCGCCAACTCTTTAAAGGTGCTGACATCCAGATTGCGATAATGAAAATATTTCTCAAGCTCTGGCATATAACGCGCCATAAATCGCCTGTCTTGGCAGATGGAGTTACCACACATCGGAGATTTTCCTGCAGGCACATGCTGCTTCAAAAACTCAAGCATTTCAGCTGTCGCTTGCTCCTCATTCGTCTTAGAGGCTTTTACCTTTTCAATCAGTCCAGAACGTCCGTGTGTCCCTTTGTTCCACGCATCCATACCATCTAAAACTTCGTCGGACTGATGCACAACAATCACTGGGGATTCCGCAATGACATTTAAATCTGCATCTGTCACTACAACCGCTAATTCTATAATGCGATCAGAGTCTGGTAACAAGCCCGTCATTTCCATATCTAGCCAGATTAAATTGTCATTGGGATTTACCATCATGATTTCCATTAATTTTATTGAATAAACTGCAATTGATGAACCTTCGGTCTGCTGAAGCTTCTATAATGATAGTAGTTTAACTGAAAAGTATAAAAATCATGGCATCTGCTCATAGTTACACCCTTAGTATTATCTTCATTAGTTTGGTGGTGTTAACCACGCTCACTCGTATTTGGTTGGGTAATAGACATATTGGTTTTGTACAAAAACACCGCAACCAAGTACCTAAAGCGTTCAGCAAGGATATCAGTTTAGATGCTCACCAAAAAGCAGCTGACTACACTGCTGCCAAAACAAAACTCATCATCGCTGAAGGCATCGTGCAAGCAGCTTTACTTCTCACTTTTACTTTGGGTGGCGGTTTGCAGTGGATAGACTCCGTATGGCGCGAGTTGATGCCGGAGCATGAAATGTTTCGCGGGGCATTAGTAATTTTAAGTGCACTGATTATCAGCGGCATTATTGATACGCCTTTTGACTACTACAAAACTTTTGTTATCGACGAGCATTTTGGCTTTAACAAAATGACGCGCGGCATGTTTATTGGCGACATGATCAAGCAAAGTATCTTGGGTGTAGTTCTTGGAGCGCCAATTTTATTTGCAGCACTATGGCTAATGGAAAGCGCTGGCGAATACTGGTGGCTTTACCTTTGGGCGGTATGGAGCGTATTCAACTTATTGGTGCTAGCTATTTACCCAACCTTTATCGCACCGTTATTCAACAAATTTACACCGCTTACAGATGAAGCACTTAAAGCGCGCATTGAGGCTTTATTAGCTAAATGCGGGTTCAAATCACAAGGCTTATTTGTGATGGATGGTTCAGCTCGTAGCAGTCACGGCAACGCTTACTTTACTGGCTTTGGCAAAAGCAAACGTGTCGTTTTTTTTGATACGCTTTTGGACCGCCTAAACACAGATGAGATCGAGGCGGTTCTAGCGCATGAGTTAGGTCACTTCAAGCATAAACATGTGATTAAACGCATTGTGATGATGTTCTCTATTAGCTTTTTAGGATTAGCTTTATTAGGTTTTCTGAAAGACCAAAATTGGTTCTTCTTGGGATTAGGTGTAAACGACATGAGCAGCTACATGGCACTTGTTTTATTCTTGTTAGTGAGCCCTGTTTTCTTGTTTGTGCTTCGCCCTATCATGGCAAACTATTCTCGTAAAAACGAATTTGAAGCAGATAGTTACGCAGCAAGCCATTCAAGTGCGAAGCATTTGGTGACTTCATTGGTGAAACTTTATCGCGATAATGCTTCAACCTTAACGCCGGACCCGTTACACTCAGCATTCTATGACTCACATCCACCGGCCAGTATTCGGATTGCAAAATTAGCAATTAAATAGCTGGCATAGCGGTTGGGCCACTTTGGAAACTATGATTAGATTTTTTTGTACCTCAGCATTATTGATATTCATGAGTACTCATCTCGCTCATGCCGACCAATATTCAGCAATTTATCCTGGGGGCGATCCTGCCATAGGTAAAACATTGTTAGAGAAAAATTGTATTAACTGCCATGCAAGCAGTTTTGGTGGAGATGGCTCGGCGATTTACACCCGTGAAAATCGCTTAGTCAAAACTTCTCGTGGGCTAAAGGCACAAGTTCGAAATTGCAACACCATGATTGGACTCAAATGGTTTGAAGATGAAGAACTGCATGTTGCAAGCTATTTGAACCAAACTTACTACCATTTCGAAAAATAGTCTGTTGGTTAATCCAAATCTAAAACAAGGCCAAGTCATTGCCTCATACGGCAAAAGATACGGCGTTGAGCTCAAAGATGGAACCCAGATAAGTTGCGTAACACGCGGCAAGAAGAACGATCTCGCCTGCGGAGATCAAGTACAAGTCAAAATGACTGATACGCTGGAAGGTGTCGTTGAAAAGCTTTACCCACGCACCAGCCTGCTATTTCGTAGCAATGCATACAAAACCAAAACACTCGCGTCAAATGTCACGCAAGTCATTATTGTACTTGCCACCACACCCAGCTTTTATGAGGCCCTGCTTAATCGTTGTTTAATTGCTGCCGAGGCTGCAGGTATAAAAGCAGTCATTGTGCTTAACAAATGCGACTTGGCCGACAACTCGGCAGCCTTGAAGCTACTGAAGGTTTATCAAGATTTAGGCTACCAATTGCAGCCTTTATCCGCCAAACAAGACATCAATCCTCTCAAACAATGGCTCTCAGGACAAGTTAGCGTACTAGTGGGCCAGTCTGGCATGGGAAAATCAACCATTGTAAATGCACTCCTACCTGAATCTGCCGTTCGCACACAAGAGGTTTCTGAAGTATTAGACAGCGGCAAACACACCACCACTGCAGCGCATTTGTATCATTTAGACGCAATAAGTGATTTGATTGACTCGCCAGGGTTGCAAGAATTTGGCTTAAATCATTTAAGCCTTGAAGAGTTAGAACAAGCGTTTATTGAATTCAGACCCTACCTAGGCAAGTGCCGCTTCAATAACTGCCAACACATCCATGAGCCAGATTGCGCAATCATTGGTGCCATGGAAGCAGGGAAAATATCATCAGTGAGACTTGCTTACTACCAAGGACTCACTCAAGAAATTGGCAAACCCAAAATTTAGCTACCCCAAAAAAGCGACTGAAATTGCTGATATAATTCATTGCATGCAAATTACTACACGATTAGAGTTCGACGCTGGGCACCGTATTCCGTGCCATAAAAGCCAATGTAAAAACCTTCATGGACATCGCTATGCGATGGAAATTACATTGTCTGGTGAGATCATTCAACAAGAAAATTCTTCGGATAACGGAATGGTGATGGACTTTTCAGATGTAAAAGCGATTGCGAAAAAGACAGTGGTCGATGTTTGGGATCATGCATTCTTGGTTTACAAAGGCGATGCTGAGATTTTGAATTTTTTAAACACACTTCCAAACCATAAGACCGTGGTTATGAATAGCGTGCCCACTGCGGAAAACATGGCTGCGGAAGCTTTTCGCATTCTTAGTAGCCAATACCAAGACGTGTATGGCAACCATCTCAAGCTCGAACGGGTAAGACTTTATGAAACACCCAATAGCTGGGCAGACGCACTAAATTAACTACTCCACTGGCCCTGAAACAGTCTTTTGCCAGAGATTGTCCCCTTTGTTAAGCTCTCTCAAATAAGCATCATGCGCGCCTAGCTCTTCATCAGAAGCGCTTATCACCTTAAGACTAATCGGCAATACTGCATCACCATCTTCATTTTGTGGTGCTTCATCCTCTAAAATATCGATCATTAGGCTTTCTTGACCACGCGTCATCGCCATATAGACTTCGGCGAGCAACTCAGCATCTAGTAAAGCACCGTGCAAAGTACGTTTAGAGTTATCAATGCCAAAATGGCGACACAAAGCATCCAAATTATTACGCTGTCCAGGCCGCATCTCTTTGGCCATTTTTAGCGTATCGATAATATTACCGGATGTCTTTTCTAGGTTTTCACGATCTACTTTACCAAGCTCGGCATTCAAAAAGCCCATATCAAAAGGCGCGTTATGAATAACCAGCTCAGCATCTGCAACAAAGTCTAGAAGCTCATTCACCACATCTGCAAATCGCGGTTTATCTTGTAAAAACTCTAAAGTAATGCCGTGAACTTCTTGTGCTGCAGGGTCAATCTCTCGATCCGGGTTGAGATACACGTGAAAATGATTCTTAGTCACACGCCGATTAATCACTTCAATCGCAGCAATTTCAATAATTCGGTGGCCTTGTGCTGGATAAAGCCCTGTGGTTTCCGTATCTAAAAAAACTTGTCTCATTTGCTTAATCTCAATTAATTTTAACTATTTTTTACCTAGCCGTGCATCACTTGGGCAACACCCTGATTGGCCAACGCATCTGCACGCTCATTGCCCAGGTCACCTGAGTGGCCTTTAACCCATAACCATTCAATCTTGTGTTGACTGGATATTTTGTCTAATTCTTGCCATAAATCATCATTCTTCACAGGCTTTTTATCCGCAGTGCGCCATCCTCTTTTTTTCCAACCCTCTATCCATTCGGTCATGCCTTTTTGCACATATACTGAGTCGGTATAAAGTTTGACCTCACAAGCTCTCTTGAGGGCTTGTAACGCACGAATCACAGCAGTGAGCTCCATTCTGTTATTGGTAGTAATTGGCTCACCCCCACATAACTCCTTTGAGTGATCGCCCATTCGAATCCAAGCGCCCCATCCCCCTGGGCCAGGGTTGCCTTTACAAGCACCATCGGCATAGATAACGACCAATTCTGATTTTTTTACTGTCACGATTAAACCTTGTTATTTGTTTTTGATGCTGACTTGTTTCTGACAGGTCTTGATGCGTCGTCTTTTTGTGAGGTTGAAATCGCCAGTCCACGTTTCAATCTTGCTTGTTTCCAATTAGGTTTGATAATGCGCATCCCTAACACCCGCTTTTTAGCGACAATGCAATATACACCGCCTAGCATCGGCCAACAACGGCTACCAAGCTTATCTAAGCCATCAAAACGTTGTATCCATGAGTCAGATTGCACGGGTAACTTATAACAAGCCATGCGTGTGCCAACGACTTCAAATCCAAGTAAATTCAACCAGTCTTTAATTCGCAAAGCCGATAAAAAGTGCGCATGCCAAAGCGCGCTAGATGACGAACATCTTTTACTTACAAATCTCCGCACACCCCATGCACTAAGAGGATTGAAGCCGGCAATCACCACATGCCCTTCCGGCATTAACACGCGCTCTACTTCACGGAGCGTTTGTTGTGGATTCACACTAAAATCTAAAGTATGCGGCAACAACACTAAATCCATGGTGTTGCTCGAAATCGGCAACTGCTGAGTTTCACACAATAAATCCCCTTGCGTTTCGCTCGCTTTGAGCGCAAACGGAATACGTGAGTTGCGCAATAAATCAGCTTGTAAAAAGCCCAACTGCATGGCATTAAACCCAAAAATATCGCTCACCACGCTATCAAAAAGAGCCTGTTCCTGCGCCAATAGATAAGCGCCAATTGGCGTATCTAGCCAACTTAAAACTTCAGGTTGATTTTGGTCTTTAATCATAACTCGCATTCAACATTCATTAGTCTCGCAGAAAATGTTACGCTATTGAACATTATGCTTAACATCATACCCATTCCAGCGTTTCAAGATAATTACTTTTGGCTGATTGAAAATGGCATAAATGCGACCGTTGTAGACCCAGGACATGCCGCTCCAGTGATCGCCGCCTTAAAAAAACGCAGTCTTAAGCTCACCAATATTTTAATCACACACCATCACGCCGACCATATTGGTGGGGTAGATGCCTTAATCGCTGAATACTCACCACAAGTCTATGCGCCAGAAAAAGAACAATACAGCTTTAGTCACATCCCAGTAAATGAAGGCCAGCTCATTGAAATTAAAGACTTAGATGTATCGTTCAATGTGATGGATGTTGGCGGACATACCAAGGGACATGTGGCTTATTATGGCGCAAATTCGCTATTCTGTGGCGACACCTTATTTGGCGCTGGATGCGGCCGACTTTTTGAGGGAACACCAGCTCAGATGTTTGCTTCACTACAGAAAATTGCAAAACTACCAGTCGAAACAGCCGTTTACTGTGCGCATGAATACACTGAGCATAATTTACAATTTGCAAAGACTGTCGAAAAAAACAATCCTGCTTTAATCGAAAGAATTCGCTTAGCTCGCAAGCTGAGGGATGCTAACCTCCCGACAATTCCAAGCTCAATTTTATTAGAGCTGGCGACCAATCCATTCTTAAGATGCTCATCACCGGAAATCATGAGCTCTTTAGACTTACAACATGCTGATGAAATTCAAATTTTTACAACGCTCAGACAAATGCGAAATCACTTTTAAGCAATAATTTTCGCGTTGTATTTGCGGGATTTTAACTTGACTCCACACCCCCTATTTAGCTACTATCACAGCCTATTTTCGCTTATTTCAAGCCCTTAGAAAGTGTTCATGCCGAACCAATATCCTCTAACATTATTATTGCTTTCGCTCCTGCTTTTGGTGACACCTGCGCAAGCTGAAACTAATGTTGAGGGTGATTACATTGTGATTTTGGACAGCAACACGCCTAACCGTGAAGGCTTAGATCCAAGCTTCAATATCACGCCTAGCTCACCTCTTGATCCGGTATTGAATTACCTTCCTGATGCACTAACTTACCAACCCTCAGTGAATGTTGACAAAGGCACGACTGACTTACGTCAACGAATTATCAATGGCTACACAATGCCAGAGCTCAACTCCAATTACACAGGCACGCATGAGGCTTGGTACGCCTCCAGACCAGATTATATGAAGCGCATGATAGGTCGAAGCCAACGCTATCTTTATCATATTGTTGTCGAGGTCGAAAAACGAGGCATGCCCAGCGAGATTGCGCTTCTACCTATGGTAGAAAGTGCGTTTAACCCTGTAGCAAATTCGCGCTCAAAAGCATCAGGAATATGGCAGTTTATGCCAGCCACGGGTAAAAACTTTGGGCTGAAGCAAGACTGGTGGGTCGATAATCGACGTGATGTGACGGCAGCCACATCTGCAGCACTGACCTACTTACAAAAACTTCATGGTATGTTTGGTAATTGGGACCTCGCGCTCGCTGCTTACAATGCTGGTGAAGGCACGGTTCAACGTGCGATTGATCGAAATCGTAAAAAAGGCTTGCCGACTGACTATGCTAGTTTGTCACTGCCTGAAGAAACTAAGAATTACGTTCCTAAATTACAAGCGATAAAAAACATTATGAGGAAGCCTGAAGTTTATGGCCTGAATATCGACAACATTCCTAATCGGCCATACTTTGCAAAAGTGATTGCGCCTGATCAGATTGATGCCAAATTAGCCGCAAGCCTGGCCGAGATATCTTACGAGGAGTTTATCTCTTTAAATCCAGAATATAATCGTCCAGTAATTACTGAAACAGGCAGTGCACACGAAATTTTGTTGCCAATTTCTGCTGCTAATACATTCAATTTAAATTTAGCAAATTACGATAAGCCACTAGTTAGTTGGCAAACCTACCATACCAAACGCGGCGAACGTATGGATAAAATTGCGCAAAAATTTGGGATTAACGTCAGTCAATTACGAGACGTTAATGATATTCCTAATGGTAAAAAATTAAATAGCGCGCAGGCAATACTTGTGCCCACCAATTCTAAAAACAATGATCTTGCTACTATTGACATTAATAGCTCACAAGCAAGCTCTTTCAATGAATCGACTAACAATAGTCAACTTAAAACTCACACAATCAAAGCTAAACAGACCCTAGCATCGATTGGACGCGACTATCATGTCAGCGTCAAAAGGTTGATGTCTTTCAACCAACTAGAGAATCCAAACGTCAAAATTGGCCAGGTCATTAATATCCCAGCGAGTGACATCAAAAATCAGTCAAGCCCAGAGACGAAAATAGAGAAACCATTAGAAAAAAGTACTGTCACAACATCTAATGTTAAAAAAATAAGCAAAAAAAATAAGCGAACGGCAAAACACGCCTCTTCAAGCAAAAAGAAGAGATCTGATTAACCCTTGCAACGACTCACCAATAAGGCAGCATAAGCCAATGGTCAACCAGCCTAAATCAATGATGAAAAAACTCAACCGTCTTATAGGTATATCTATCACGATATTGCTCATCAGTTGTGGCCAGCAAAAGAACGACCCCACAGCTAATGTAAATCAACCCTACCCTTCACAATCAGGTGGCGCGCTAGTTGACGCGATGTCTGGTGAGCCAAGTGGGCTCATTGCGATGATGGCAGGAGAATCCTCTGCATCGGCCATCGCTTCGAATATCTTTAACAGTCTACTCAAATATGACAAGAATTTAGAGTTGACCGGAGAGCTTGCACAATCATGGGATGTATCCAGCGATCAAAAAACCATTACATTTCATCTTAAGCCCAATCTAAAATGGGCAGATGGTCATGCGCTTACCAGTGATGATGTATTGTTTACATGGAAGACAGTTACAGATGACAAGACACGCTCGCCCTACGGTGCGGATTACAAACTGGTTAAAAAGGCTGAAGCGCCCAATCCTAGCACGTTCAAAGTCACCTATGAAGCCCCATATGCTCCTGCCCTAGACTCATGGTCGGGTTTACATATTCTTCCTAAGCATTTGCTCCAAGGCCAAGACATCAACAACACTTCTTTTTCAAGAAATCCTGTTGGAAGTCATTATTACCAATTAGATCAGTGGAAAAAAGGCGAGAGTATTACGCTTAAGCGCAATCCTAACGGGACGCAGGGCCAAGCCAAAATTGACCGTTTAATTTCTCGGATCATCCCAGATCGTGCTGCGCAGTTTTTAGAACTGATGGCCGATAATATTGACTCGATGAGCTTAAACTCAATTCAATATGCACGCATTTTCCCAGCACGCCCTGACCTTACAGCCAAAATTGCGCAATATAAAGAACTTGGCAATAGCTACACCTATTTAGGTTTCAACTTAAAACGTAAGCCTTTTGATGATGTGAGGGTAAGACAAGCCATTAACTACGCAATAGATAAACAAGAAATTATCGATGGCGTGCTGCTCGGTTTAGGTCTACCTGTTGCTTCACCATACAAACCGGGTACACGATGGAGTAATCCAAAACTTCAGCCATATCCCTATGATCCCCAAAAAGCGATTGCCTTGCTTAAAGAAGCTGGCTTCGAAGATCATGATCATGACGGAATATTGGACAAAGACGGCAAACCATTGAGCTTTGAAATTTTAACCAATCAAAATAAAGAGCGCGAAATGAGTGCAGTGCTTGTCCAAAGACGCCTCAAGGAAATTGGTATTGATGTAAAAATTCGAGTGGTTGAATGGGCTACTTTCATTAGCCGCTTTATTAAAACTGGTGACTTTAATGTTGTTTTACTTGGCTGGGGACTGGGTTTAGAGCCAGACCAATTCAACATTTGGCACTCATCTCAGCAGGCACCAGGGCAGTTCAATTTCATTGGTTACCACAACACGCACGTAGATCAATTGTTAGAGGCCGGTAGGTTAGAGTTGAACCCCGATAAGCGCATGAAAATTTACCACGAATTTGCAGAAGTTTTATTAGCGGACAGTCCCGTTGTTTACTTGTTTGCAGGCTATGGTTTACCCGCAATTAACAAGCGGGTTAATGGAATTGACGACCCAGCACCTCCTGCAGGTATCGGTCACAATTCTTATGAGTGGTACATTCCTGCACCGCTTAGACGTAATGAAATGAGCGCGGAGTAATTTATGCTGAAATACTTAATAAACCGATTATTTTGGATGGTGCCGCTATTGGTCGGTATCAGTCTCATTTCATTTTTAATCATGCACTTGGCGCCAGGTGACATCACTGCCACAGAGGCAAGCTTCAACCCAAAAACCAGTGAAGAATCTCGCCAAAAATTACGCGAGCTCTACAACCTCGACAAGCCGGTCATCGTGCAATATGGACTGTGGCTAAAACGCATGTCTACGCTAGATTTTGGCCACTCATTCGCTAGCCATCAAAGTCCTGTGTTCTGGCAAGAAACGGACAAAGAGGGAAATGTGACCAAAGGGATGATTCAGGAAGCGCTTCCTATTACGTTGCTAATCAATGTACTCAGTCTTATTCTGATTATTGGTCTTGCGCTGCCGCTAGGGGTTATTTCTGCACTCACACAAAATAAGCTCCCTGACCGATCGATTACTATCTTCGTGTTTATTGGCTTTGCCATCCCAAGCTTTTGGTTGGCATTAATGCTGATGTATTGGACTGGGGTGAGCCACAATTGGCTGCCTATTTCAGGGCTACACACGCTAGGTGCAGAGAAGCTCTCTGCCTTTGCACAACTATTAGATACACTTAAACATCTCACACTGCCCATTTTAATTTCTGGCCTTACCGGACTCGCTGGCATTTCTCTATTTGTGCGTAACGGTATGTTAGATGTGCTTCACCAAGATTACATCACGACCGCACGTGCCAAAGGTCTGCCCGAAAACACAGTGGTCTATAAACATGCACTTCGTAATGCACTGCTTCCACTCATCACCATCTTCGGCCTTTCAATTCCTGGCCTCATTGGTGGTTCTGTGATTGCTGAATCTATTTTCGCGATACCGGGCATGGGGAAACTTTTTTACGATGCCGTGCTGATGCGTGATTTTCCAGTGATTATGGGCATTTTAACGATAGGCTCCGCGCTCACGCTTATCGGCAACCTGCTGGCTGACTTGGCTTATGCTTGGGCTGACCCACGGGTTCGTAAAGGGGTATCACAATGAACGCTATCATTAAAAACCCGTTAGCTTTAGCTGGCTTGATTATCATCGGAGTAATATCGATGATGGCAATTTTTGCCCCATGCATTGCGCCATATGATCCAGATGCGATTAACGTCAAAAACATTTTGCTTTCTCCTTCATCGATGCACTTGATGGGCACTGACGGCTTGGGACGAGATGTATACTCAAGAATGCTATTTGGGGCCCGCATATCGCTTTTAGTAGGCATCGTAGCGGTTGGTATTGCCACCATTATCGGCATCGTCCTAGGTGCTATCGCGGGCTTCTATCGTGGCTGGGTAGATACGGTCATTATGCGTATTGTTGATGTCATGTTATCTATACCAACATTCTTCTTAATATTAGCCGTCATTGCTTTTTTGACCCCTTCAATCTGGAACATCATGATTGTGATTGGCCTAACATCGTGGATGGGTGTTACCCGTCTGGTACGTGCCGAGTTTATGAGCCTCAGGAATCGTGAGTTTGTTCTCGCATCCCAGACTTTAGGCGCTAAAGATAGTCGTTTAATTTTCAAACAACTATTACCAAATAGTCTCACCCCCATTATCGTGAGCTCGGTGCTTGGGATTGCTAGCGCGGTGTTGGTTGAGTCTGGATTAAGCTTTTTAGGCTTGGGTGTACAAGCCCCACAAGCCTCTTGGGGCAATATTCTCACTGATGGCAAGGAGTACATCGAGTTCGCTTGGTGGTTATCAATGTTCCCTGGCCTTGCCATATTAATCACTGTCATGGGTTATAATTTGCTTGGTGAAGGTCTGCGCGACGCGCTAGACCCAAGAACTTCAAATAACAAATAAAAAATTTTGACTACTAAGGAAAGCTATTCATGGGATTCCTCACTGGAAAACGCGTATTAATCGTTGGTCTTTTAAGTAATCGCTCTATTGCCTACGGCATAGCTGAAGCGATGAAACGCGAAGGCGCTGAGCTTGCCTTTACTTACCAAATGGATAAGTTTGAAGACCGCGTAAAAAAATTAGCGGCAGACTTTGACTCAACCATCGTATTGCCATGTGATGTGGGAAGCGATGAGCAAATCGACGCCCTATTCCCTGCCCTTGCTAAACATTGGGATGGTATAGACGTAGTCGTTCATTCAGTCGCATTCGTTCCTAAAGATGCGCTAGATGGTGACTACCTAGAAAAAGTAACACGTGAATACTTCCGTATCGCCCACGACATTAGCTCATACAGCTTTGCCGCCCTTGCTAAAGCCGCGATGCCGATGATGGAAGGCCGCAATGGTAGCTTGCTAACCATCAGTTACTTAGGCGCAGAACGTACATTGCCTAACTACAACGTAATGGGTGTTGCAAAGGCAAGCTTAGAGGCCAACGTACGCTACATGGCCCAAAGCTTAGGCCCTAAGGGCATCCGTGTAAATGCAGTCTCCGCGGGCCCAATTAAAACATTGGCTGCTTCAGGCATTGCAGATTTCGACAAGATGCAAGGCTTTAACGAAAAGCATGCACCGCTACGTCGTAACGTAACGATTGAAGAAGTTGGTAATGTATCTGCTTTCTTATGTAGCGACTTAGCTTCTGGTGTAACAGGCGAGATTACTTATGTCGACGGCGGCATGAATATTACTGCTGCTGGCATTGTTGACTAAGCTTCAGAAACTTCGCTGAAACAAAAAGGCCGTCAATAAATTGATGGCCTTTTTTATTTGCAACTAACTTCAAATACTCAATAAGTAATAATTATTGTGCAACAGAGTCACTCATCATCAAACGGCTATTCACCATGATCTTTTTATTTGATTTCAATGTGCCAATATAGGCAGATGAAAATTCTGAAGCCATTGCAGTTCTCAAATCCAGTAAAGCTGTTTTTCTAGATTCTTCATCCGCAAGTTTATTTTGAACAGCCGTCACCTTAATCAACAAATAGCCTTTTTGACTGTCCGCAATACCTGCGTAAGCTGGTAATTTATTAGTATCAACTTTAAACACATTGGACATCGTTAAGTCTGTTAAGCCTTGGGCGTTTTTACGATCGACAACAACAGGGGTTATCCAATCAAGACCAGCGACTTGTTTCGAAGATTTAAGGCTTGCAAGTGAGGCAGCTCCTTTATCGATCGCCAACTTCGTTGCCTTCTCGATTTTCAATAAATCAGCTATGCCCCCTTTTACTTCATCAAAACTACGTGGCGCTGAAGCCTTATATTCAACAACACGAGCTGAAACAAGGGTGTTATTAGAAACCTCAACCGCTTCCGTATTACGTTTATCTTTAAGCACTTCATTGGTGAAAACTAGCGTCATTAATTTGTCGCTTTTAAAGAATTTAGCACCATCAGCGTAACTTAACCATTCAGTCTTCTGAACAGGAATATTGTAAGCATCAGCCACTGGCTTTAGGCTAGTAGATTGTTCATAAACAGTCGCACTGAAAGCTTCTGCTTGTTCTGAAAATTTAACTAGCGCTTTTTGATACATTAGTTCTGCACGAATCTGTGGCTTCAGCGTTTCAAATCCCTGTCCTTGACCAACAATTTCAGTCAACTTAATGATGTGATAACCGAAATCAGACTGAACCAAGCCACTAACTTCACCCGGCTTCATTGAGAAAGCAGCATCTTCAAATGGCTTAACCATAGAACCACGACCAAAGGTACCCAGGTCACCACCTTTTTCAGCCGAACCAGGATCTTGTGAGTACTTTTTAGCTAGCTCAGCGAACTTTGCTGGATTTTTCTTAACTTCTGCGAGCACTTGTTCAGCTTTTTTCTTAGCTTCAGCTTTTGCTTCAGGAGAGGCACTTGCACTAGCACCAATTAGGATGTGGCTTGCATGACGTTGCTCACTACCTTGAAATTTAGATGCATTTTCATCATAGAATTTTTTTGCTTCTTCATCTGTTGTTTGCATATTCGGAATCAACGTGTTTGCAGATAACATCACAAACTCCAACTTTACCTGCTCTGGCACTTTAAATTTATCTTTATGCTTCTCGTAGTAAGCCTGCACCTCGGATGGATCAACGTTCACTTGAGAAATGAAATCAGCCGTTTTGATTTCAGCAACCGATACTTCCCGTTGTTGATGCTCAACATTAAGCACGGCATCTTCAACCGCCTTTGAAGTAAAGGCTAATCCAGGAACCCCATCTCGTACTTGCTGTAACAGTAATTCTCCACGCATTTTCTTCTCGAATTGCGATGGTGTCATTTGATTTTGGCTCAACAGTTTGTCGTACACCTCTTGTGAGAATTTACCCCCTTGCTGAAACTCAGGCAAACTAGTGATGAATTGAGCTAGTTGCTCATTAGTGACTTTAAAGTTGTTATTATCAACTTCGGCGTTGAGTAATCGTGTGTTGATTAAACGATCCAAGACTGATTGTTTAACTTCTGGCGAATCTAAGGCGCCAATGTCTTTAGGGTTTTCTTTTTGAAGACGATCCCTTAAGCTTTGCATCGCATTGCGATACTCTTGAATAGAAATAGCTGCTCCATCTACCTTGGCAACTGAAGCGCCAGCGCCAGCATCTTTCAAATAGGCATCAATACCAAACAAGGCAAATGGCACTGTAATTAAAGTCAAAATCAACTTTGCAAGCCAACCTTTAGAATGCGCGCGAATAACTTCCAACATAACGATTACACCTTCGATTAATTAGTAAATGCACCTTTTATATGTCAATAAACCTGTCAAAAAGTTCTAATAACAAGACTTAAAACAAGCGTAAAAATGACTAAGCGCTGAATTGTAAACAATTCGTAAATATACCATACATGAGTTAGGCTTGACAGGCTTAAGGGAAGAGATCAGAGCGCTTTAAAAAGCACCTTACTATGGGTCTGAGTTGCCAGTTTAGAAAAACAAAAAGCCCCGCTTTCGCGAGGCTTTTTGATGAATCACTACATGCTTTTAAACACTAGGTAATTCGTGGCGGAGTGGACGGGACTCGAACCCGCGACCCCCGGCGTGACAGGCCGGTATTCTAACCAACTGAACTACCACTCCAAAACTATGCGGTACATATATAACAATGTAGCGACTTTTCTACGATGGTTGAATGGTGGGTGATGACGGGGTCGAACCGCCGACATTCGCCTTGTAAGGGCGACGCTCTACCAACTGAGCTAATCACCCATTCGTTAACCAACGAAGAAGGCTAGTTTACAGCATCTTTGAGCGCTTTACCAGCCCTAAATTTAGGGGAATTAGCAGCTTTAATAGAAATTGTTGCACCAGTACGTGGGTTACGACCGTTACGAGCAGCACGTTTACCAACATAGAATGTTCCGAAACCAATAAGAGTAACTAGATCACCCTTTTTTAATGCGCCAGTCACTGCTGAAGTTGTTGCGTCCAATGCACGGCCCGCTGCTGCCTTTGAGATTCCAGCGGCTTTTGCGATTTGGTCGATTAGCTCTGATTTATTCACTTATATCCCCTTGCGTTATTATTTATAAAACAGGCCAGTTAAAAGCCCTGCTGTTTTACTTTATATCAAGTGTCAAAAGCCTGTGTCAAGCCTTTGACACCAAATATTCTATTAATGCTTGGTTATTGTCAAAGCTTCAACTTCTTTGGGATCTTTAATTGGGATCACCTCAACGGTTGCTTCTGGCATTTTTTCTAAAGCGTACTCTAATACCTCATCAATCCATTTAACAGGATGAATGACCAAGCAATTTTTAACGTTATCTGGGATCTCAGTCAAATCCTTGAGATTTTGATCTGGAATCAATACGGTTTTAATCCCGCCTCGATGCGCAGCCAACAACTTCTCTTTAAGACCACCGATTGGCAACACTTCACCACGCAAAGTGATCTCTCCTGTCATCGCAATATCTGCACGCACTGGAATGTTGGTAAGCACAGAAACCAAGGCTGTTGTAATACCGATACCCGCACTCGGTCCATCCTTAGGCGTAGCACCTTCGGGGAAGTGAATATGAATGTCGTTTTTTTCATAAAAATCTTCAGGGATACCCAAACGCTTAGCTCGGCTCCTCACCACGCTCATCGCGGCTTGAATAGACTCTTGCATGACATCACCAAGCTTACCAGTGGTAATCGTCTTGCCTTTACCTGGCATTGCCACGGATTCAATCGTCAACAAATCGCCACCGACTTGCGTCCAAGCAAGGCCTGTTACCTGACCCACTTGATTCTCTTTTGCGGCAAGGCCGTAATCGAAACGCTGAACACCAAGGTATTTCTCTACAACCGCTGGCGTCACAACAATCTGCTCAACCTTGCCTTCCTTAGGCAAGCTTAGTTTTGAAGTCAGAATGTCTTTCACAACCTTGCGGCAGATCTTAGAGATCTCTCTATCAAGACTACGAACGCCGGCTTCACGAGTGTAGTAACGAATAATTTCTTGTACAGCCGCTTCAGAAATTTCAATTTCACCCGCTTTTAAACCGTGCGCTTTTAATTGCTTAGGCACCAAGTAGCGCATAGCGATATTAAGCTTTTCATCTTCGGTATATCCAGCAAGACGGATAATTTCCATACGATCCATTAAGGCTTCTGGAATATTGAGTGAGTTAGACGTTGCCACAAACATCACATCGGACAAATCATATTCAACTTCAATGTAATGATCGACAAAAGTATGGTTTTGTTCTGGATCAAGCACTTCTAGCAATGCAGAAGATGGATCACCGCGCATGTCTTGCCCCATCTTGTCGACTTCATCTAACAAAAATAATGGGTTTTTTACTGAAACTTTAGCCATGCTTTGTAAAATCTTACCTGGCATAGAGCCAATGTAAGTACGGCGATGACCCCGGATTTCTGACTCATCGCGGACGCCACCTAAAGCAACACGCACAAATTTACGATTAATCGCCTTAGCAATACTTTGACCCAGCGAAGTTTTACCCACACCAGGTGGCCCAACCAAGCAAAGAATTGGCGCCTTTGATTTATCAACGCGCTGTTGCACAGCAAGGTACTCAACAATACGTTCTTTAACCTTCTCAAGGCCGTAATGGTCTTCATCAAGAATGCGCTGCGCCTCTACCAAATCTTTATGAATTTTAGTTTTCTTCTTCCAAGGCAAGTTAACCAAGGTTTCAATATAATTTCGCACTACGCTTGCTTCTGCAGACATTGGCGACATCATTCTGAGCTTTTTCATTTCAGCATTCGCTTTATCCAAGGCCTCTTTAGGCATTTTGGCGGACTCAATTTTCTTAGCTAGCTCATCAATGTCGGCGTTTTCGTCTTGCTCACCAAGCTCTTTTTGAATCGCTTTTACTTGCTCATTCAAATAATATTCGCGCTGACTTTTTTCCATCTGGCGTTTCACACGGCCACGGATACGTTTCTCGACTTGCAGGATATCAATTTCACCCTCCATTACACCAAGCAAATGCTCAAGACGTTGGGAGATGCTAAACATTTCAAGGATGCTTTGCTTTTCTTCGAGCTTCAAAGTGAGATGCGCGGTAATGGTGTCTGCTAGTCGGCTTGCATCTTCAATCGTTGCCAGTGAAGTCAAAATCTCAGGCGGAATTTTTTTATTGAGTTTTACGTATTGATCAAACTGCGTAAAGACAGTTCGCATAAGCGCTTGAACCTCATGCTCATCTTCTTGCACATCAACAATCGCTTCAGCTTTAGCTGTAAAACACTCATCAGTATCTTGGAACTCAACTAATTTAGCGCGACTTACCCCTTCTACCAGGACTTTTACGGTGCCATCAGGCAACTTGAGCATCTGCAAAACAGTCGCTATCGTGCCAACATCGTATAAATCTGAAGCTTCTGGCTCATCTTTATTAGCTGATTTTTGTGCCAATAAAAAGATTTGCTTATTACCTTCAGAAGCAATCTCAAGGGCCTTCACTGATTTTGCACGACCGACAAAGAGTGGAATGACGAGATGTGGATAAACCACTACATCACGCAAAGGCAGTAGCGGTAAGAATCCTGTATCTGGGGTAAAAGATGGCAATGTTTGTTCTGTCATGAGAAAGCCTTTAGTGTTAGCTTCGTTCGGCAATATGCCGATTATCTATGCAATCTAATTGGGGATAAACGCTGGCGCTTCAAGTGCCAGCGCAAATTATTTTTAGTATTTAGAATAATTACTTTAATACAACACTAAAAGACTCGACTTAGATGGCTGACTCAGCCTTTAGTGCTTCCTCAGAATAAACCAAGATAGGTGGGTTATCACCCCTGATAGTGCCTTCATCCACAACAACCTTAATGAGATTTGGCATGGAAGGTAAATCAAACATAATTTCCAGCAAAGCATGTTCCATAATTGAGCGTAGGCCGCGAGCACCAGTTTTTCGCTCAAGCGCTTTCTTTGAAATCAAGCGGAGTGCTTCATCACGGAACTCTAGCTCAACCCCTTCCATTTTGAAGAGCTTAGCGAATTGTTTAGTTAAGGCATTTTTAGGCTCAACCAAAATCGTCATTAGTGCAGCCTCGTCAAGAGACTCAAGGGTTGCAATGGCAGGTAAGCGGCCAACAAACTCGGGGATAAGACCAAACTTAATCAAATCTTCAGGCTCAACATCACGTAACACTTCACCAATCGCCCGTGAATCTTCTTTGCTCTTAACTTCAGCGCCGAAACCGATACCGCCTTTTTCAGAGCGACGACGAATCACTTTATCTAGGCCATCAAAGGCGCCGCCACAAATGAAAAGGATATTCGTTGTGTCTAGCTGAACAAACTCTTGGTTTGGATGCTTACGGCCACCTTGAGGCGGCACAGAAGCCACAGTACCTTCAATTAGCTTGAGCAAAGCTTGTTGAACGCCTTCGCCAGAAACATCGCGAGTAATAGATGGGTTATCTGATTTGCGTGAAATCTTGTCGATTTCATCGATATAAACAATGCCGCGCTGCGCTTTATCAATATCGTAATCACATTTTTGCAGAAGCTTCTGCATGATATTTTCAACGTCTTCGCCCACATAACCCGCTTCAGTCAATGTGGTGGCATCCGCCATAACAAATGGCACGTCTAGTAAGCGCGCTAGCGTTTGAGCAAGCAATGTTTTACCAGAGCCTGTTGGGCCAATGACTAAAATATTGCTCTTAGCAATTTCAACATCATCTTTTGCTATTGGTTGATCTAGACGTTTGTAGTGGTTGTATACCGCCACTGCCAAGCTCTTTTTAGCTTGCACTTGACCAATCACATACTGATCAAGAATCGCACAGATTTCTTTTGGCGTTGGGAGTTTTTTGTCACCGACTTTTTCGCCGTCAACCGTTTGCGCTTCTTCACGGATAATATCGTTACAGAGGTCTACACACTCGTCACAAATGAATACAGAGGGTCCAGCAATCAGTTTTTTAACTTCATGCTGACTTTTACCGCAAAACGAACAATAAAGTAGTTTTTCGTCTGATGCGTTTGTTGTCATTCACTATTCCTAAAATTTCTTTATAAACTTACTGCTAACTTTTACTTAAGCAACAAAACAGATTAAGCAACCTCAGGACGATTTTCGATCACTTTATCAATCAAGCCATAGGTCACTGATTGCTCAGCGCTCATGAAATTATCACGCTCTGTATCGCGATCAATTTCGTCTGCTGTGCGGCCTGTGTGGTGCGCCAAAATTTCATTGAGCTTCGCACGCAGATACAAAATTTCTTTTGCGTGAATCTCAATATCCGTTGATTGGCCTTGAAAGCCGCCAGACGGTTGATGAATCATAATGCGTGAGTTAGGCAAACTAAAACGCTTATCTTTAGCACCAGCCGCCAACAAGAAAGCGCCCATGCTGGCCGCTTGGCCAATACATAAAGTGGTCACGTCAGGCTTAATAAATTGCATAGTGTCATAAATAGACATCCCAGCAGTGACTGAACCACCCGGTGAGTTGATGTAAAGCGAAATATCCTTATCTGGATTTTCCGCTTCCAAAAACAATAGCTGCGCCACCACCAAGTTGGCCGTCATGTCATTCACAGGGCCCACCAAGAAAATCACACGCTCTTTGAGTAAGCGTGAATAAATATCATAAGAACGCTCACCTCGGCCGCTTTGTTCTACGACCATGGGGATATAACCAAGACCTTGCGTATCCATGGCGCTTATCATTTCCTTCATTTGGTGATGACTTGGCGTTTGCATTATGCATTACCCATTAAATCATCAAATTTCACTTTTTTGTCTGTTACTTTTGCAGTTGCCAATACCCAGTTAACAACATTTTCTTCTGTTGCCAAGGCTGCTGGCTCATCAAGACGTTTAACGTCGTCATAGTACCAGCGCACAACATCCTCTGGACGCTCAAAGCTTACTGAGAATTGGTCAACCATCGCGCGAACTTGGTCAGCATCCGCTTGTAATGAATGCTCATTTACCAAGTGCATCAATACCAAACGTAATGTCGCACCGCGCTTTGCTTGATCTTCAAACATTGAAGGCTCAAGCGTGACGTTTGCTAAATCAACACCGCGTTGTTGCAAGTTATGGCGTGACATTTGCATTAAACGATCGATTTCCATACCAAGCAATGCGTTAGGCAATTCAAATTTAGCATTTGAAACCAAAGCATCAAACACTTGTTCTTTTACATTTTGACGAACGCGCTTAGTCACCTCTTGTGACAAGCTTTCTTTAATTTCAGCTTTCATCTTTTCTACGTCGCCATCATCTACGCCCAATGTTTTTGCAAAGTCAGCGTCAATTTCTGGCAATTTCACTTGAGCCACTTCAACGAAGTTCACTTTATAAGATACTGTTTTTCCAGCTAATTGGTCTGGTTGATGGTCTGCAGGATAAGTGATTTCAAACGTCGCTTCGCCGCCAGCTTTAGCGCCAACCAAATGATCGTCAAACTGAGGAACACGGCCACCTTCACCAATCACCAAATCAATCGTTTGGCCACCAGTGCTTTCAACTTCATTACCATCAATGGATGCAGACAAACCAAGTTTCACTTTGTCACCTTTTTTGGCAGCACGTTTAACTGGTTCGTAAGTTGCGCGTTGCTTCACAAGCACATCCAATGTTCTTTGCACGTCTGCTGCAGCCACGTCCAATACTGGGCGTTCAACCTTAACTTTACTCAAGTCGCCAATTTCAACCTCTGGGAACACTTCAAAAGTTGCCACGTATTCAAACTCTCTGTCCGCTTCAGCAAAAGGCTTGTGCTCAATATTAGGATAACCAGCCACACGCAATTTATTTGACTCAACACCTTCAGAGAATGAGCGCTCAACGGCATTAGTCAGGGCTTCATCACGGGCCTGTGCGCCATATTGTTGCTGGACAAATTTTGCTGGTACTTTACCTGGACGGAAACCTGGCAACTTTGCCGTACGCATCAATTGGCTGATACGTTGATTAATTTCATCCTCAATTGGTTTCATCGGCACGGTTACGGTCATACGGCGTTCTAGTTTGCTGATGATTTCAACGGTTGCTGACATGTGCTGTGTTCCTTAACTCAAGAAATTGGTATGTAAATTCGAATCTAAACTGATTGATTGTCAAAAATTCAGACTTCAGTGTGATTCACTAAATTAATAAAGGTTGCGATTATATCACAGGAGATTTTTTAGATAATCGGCTTTATTACACTGTGATCATCCGCTTAAAAGACACACAAAAAGTATTAATAGACTAAAATACTCAAGTAAATATTTTATGGCTTAAACAAGGAGAACTATTATGACAAATGCAGTGACACTCAAAGGCAACCCAATCACCATCGGCGGCAACATACCAACAGCAGGCCAAACTGCTCGCAATTTTGAATTGGCCAACGCAAAACGTGAAACAGTGACACTAGAAACTTACGCTGGGAAACGTAAAGTTTTGAACATTTTCCCAAGTATTGATACACCAACTTGTGCAACTTCAGTGCGTGAGTTCAACAAAAAAGCAGCTGCGCTTACTAATACAGTGGTGCTATGTATTTCTGCTGACTTACCTTTCGCACAAAGCCGCTTCTGCGGCGCTGAGGGCATTGAGAACGTTATCGCGCTTTCAAGCTTCCGCAACAATGCGCAATTTGCGACCAATTACGGCGTAGCGATTTTAGATAGCAGCTTAGCTGGCTTAACTGCACGCGCGGTGATCGTGTTGGATGAGGATAATAAGGTTTTACATAGCGAATTAGTTTCAGAAATTGCTAATGAGCCTAACTACGATGCGGCACTAGCTGTTCTTTAAGCATTTGCCAGCATAAGAAAAAAACCCGCAGTTTAATTTGCGGGCTTTTTTCTTATTAAAAACACTCACAAACTCTACTTCTCACTCATTTCCTGATAAACCGTATATTTAGCATTACTGCCCTTTGCTTTATCCACGGGATACTTAATAGCATTCAAGGCTATTTTTTGGTTGGCTGCTTCAATTAAGTCTATGCCCGTTACTTCTGCCAATCTCAGCAAATAAACAAAAGTATCCGCCAATTCATGCGCGACTTCTTGGCGTTTCTCAGCACTTAAATCATAACTTTCCTGAATGGTATCCCACTGAAAGTGTTCCACCAGCTCAGCAGCCTCCACAATCATCGCCATTGCAAGATTTTTAGGAGAGTGGAACTGCGCCCAATCTCGCTCGTTTACAAAAGCATCAATTTTCTGACGCAATTCAATTAAGCTATCCGCCATTACTTGTCCTTTCGGTTCGACCCCGCCACCAATTTAATCTCAAACAAACGGCACTCTAATGGCCCGTTAAATAGCGGTGTGCGTTTCGTAGGCGCTAGACGCATTATTTTAGGCAGACGCATATCGTTGGTGAGAAAATAAGCATTCCAGCCAGCAAAGTTGCGCTTCAAAGTCTCCCCCATTTTCGGATAAAGTGCAGCTAATTCTTCGTCTTCACCGATACGCACGCCATAAGGTGGATTAGTCACTAGCACACCCTCTCCGGCTGGCGCTGGCACTTGAGTAAACTCCAATTGCGCAATCTGCACCGCCTCTAACAATCCCACTTGCTCTAAATTTTGCTTGGCCACACGCACCGCACGCAAATCCATATCGCTACCGTAAATCTTAGAAAACTTCACAGGCTTCGCTTTTTTTCTAGCGTCCTCACGTAAGCTATTCCAAAGCTTAGCGTCAAAATTCATAAGCTTTTCAAAGCCAAAACCACGATGACTACCTGGCGCAATATTAAGCGCCATCATGGTCGCTTCTAGTAAAAAAGTACCACTGCCACACATTGGATCTAGAAACGGCTGTCCTGGCTTCCAACCAGAAAGCTTGATAATGCCAGCTGCTAAATTCTCACGCAAAGGCGCCTCAATACTTGCGCGGCGCAAACCACGCTGATAGAGCGCATTGCCTGATGTGTCTAAATAAAATTGATAGCTGTCAGCGGCTAAATAAGCATGAATACGCACATCTGGCTCTTTAGTATCAATGTATGGGCGACTTTTAACAGACTGACGAAACTTATCACACACTGCATCCTTAATACGAAGTGTTGCAAACTCTAGGCTCTTGAGCGGGCATTTCACGCCCGTCACCTTCACCATAAAGTTATTGCTGACCTTAAACCAACTTGGCCAATCAAGCTTGTAAGCAGCATTAAACAAATCATCTTCAGTGGCGTATCGACCACTCGCCACTCGCCACATAATGCGTGTTGCAATGCGGCTTTCTAGATTCGCTTTGTAACAAACAGCCATGTCACCAGCAAAGCCTACCCCGCCATCTGTGGCTTGAATGGCTTTTGCGCCTACGCTAGCAAGTTCATCAGCCAATAAGGCTTCTAGGCCGCGGGGGCAAGTGGCGAAAAAATTCTGCTGACTCATGTGTAATACTTTCTTTAAATTTACGCTTCAAACAACAAACGATTACTGGTACTTAAATTCTCATCCATGAGCTTTTCAACAAACTCAAGAAACTCTATTTTGTGATTTTCTTGCAGGGTTTTTGCCCGTACACGCAATGTAGACCATCTTAAATCGCGCGGTGGACGTTTGAAGCCAAAAACAACGATATTGCCAGGACGGCCCGTGCGTAAGACCAATACACGGTCATGAAAGCTTTGCTCAATGCGCTGCAAGTAAATGTCGAAGTTTTTATCCGAACCCCAGAGATTAAGGGCCATCATGCCATCTAAACGCAAGGATGCTTTACATGTATCGAAGAATGTTTGATTGTACATCTCTGGCGGCACACCTTGGCTATCAAAGATATCCAGTAATAGCACATCTGCCGTATTACCGTTTTCTTGCAGATAAACCACACCATCACCTTCAATGACTTCCAATCTTTCATCGTCATCAGGCAGATAAAAATGGCTACGTGCTACTTGAATAATGCGCGGGTTAATCTCCACCACGCGGGTTTGCATCTCAGGCAAGAAATGATGAATGTATTTAGCAACCGAACCACCGCCCAAGCCTATCATCAACACATCTTTAGGCTGCTTCATAAATAGCAAAAACATCATCATGCCGCGCGAGTAAGCAAGCTCAAGCTCATAGGGCGCTTTAACACGCATTGCACTTTGCACGGTTTCTGAACCAAGATATAAGGATCGCACACCGTCCATCTCGCTGACATCAACGCTTTCTTCGCCCGTCATGCCTTTATGCACAGCCCTAGAGATTCTTCGCCCGACACTCCGCATTTAGAGGGCCTCCTCAACACCCTTGCTATCATCATTTGCCACTTCAATTGGCTCGCTGATTGGCGCTTCTTCAACCGCTTTAAATCGCGTATCAATCTCCATCATTAAAGTATCAATGCGTTTAATTTCTAAAGTCACTCGCGTGCCTACCGCCAACTCAGGCAGGCTTTGTACTTTGTTGATATAAGGCATATGGTCAAAACGCACTAAGTTTTCACGCCAAACCGTGGCTGAAATCTCCCGTACATTTTCTTGCACCAAATACTGCAAGCACCAATAGCGCTCCATACGCGTTTGGAAATCGCCATAAGCGTTATACGTTAAGTCAAAATGTCGCATGATGATCGCAAGCTCATCGCTGTTTTGCGGATAAGTGGGCTCGTCACCTTGCACCACAGCAATGATTTGGCGCTGATTCACCAAGTCCACTGCACGACGCAACGGTGATGTGCTCCAAGCATATTGCGCCACACCCAAGCCTTGATGCGGATCAGCTTGCGTCGTCATATAAACTTTACCGCCATTTTGCGCACGATAAATGCCTGGTACTTGATGTTCGGCCAGCAAAGCACCCCATTGGCTGTTGGCTTCGATCATGAGCTCAGCCACTAACTTATCCATCGGTGAGCCACGACGACGACCAACAATACGGACTTTTCCATCGTCTACATAAAAGTTGTAATCGATTTGAATTGGGCGGGTTGGGTCGTACTTGCCCCGTGTTTTTTCAAGCGACTCAGCCAAATTGAATAACAAAGAAAGCCTAGCCCAGTAAGGATGGCCGTTATCTTCAGCCAAGGTTTCTTCGTTAAAATAAGGCTCTAAAGTGTCATGGCGCAAATTATCCACCACATGCACTAACTCCACTTTGCTATGGCGATTACTAATCGTGAAATCCGCCGCCACATCTAGATACATCGAAAGCGCGGGCTTCCATTCACCCTCGTTTAAGCTAAAAGGCGTAATCGCCAGCTCGGGCAACATGGTGATTTTATTGCCTGGCATATACACGGTAGAAAGCCGATGCAAAGCCACTTCATCTAATGGCGTATGTGGCGCAATGCCAAGTGCTGGTGCCGCAATATGAATGCCTACTCGGTGTGCGCCATCGGGTAATGTTTGAATAGAAAAGGCATCATCAATTTCAGTCGTCGTGCTGTCATCAATACTAAATGCTTCCACTTCAGCACTTGGCAAATCTTGCGGCATGTCTGCCAATGCCAAATCATTCGCAAACTGAATGCCTTTTGGGAAATACTCTCGCAAAAATGCACCAAGGTGATAATCGTGGTTAGACTGAATACCGCCAGCATAAGAAATCACCTGAATAGGATTCACATGAAGCTCAGCAGAAGCTTGCTCAACTGCCTTCCATTCCATGCTGTTTTTATCAGGCTCATAGAGCAACATATCAAGTTTGAGCGATAACTCTTCTGGCATTTGCTTCGCTTTTAACTGCTCGACGAATAATTGGATTTTTTCAGCTTGCACGCGCTTTTTCTCAAGCGCAGCTAATGCGGCCTTTAGCGTGTCTGGTGGCGCTGCTTTATATCGACCCTTACCTTTGCGGTAAAAGTACACCGGCGCGCTATGCAAGCGCATAGCAACAGCCGCTGACTCAATCGCACTTGGCGCTTTGCCGTAATATTCTTTTGCAAGTTCTTCAAAGCCAAATTCAGGCTCGCCACAACACTCCCACAAAAATGGCACTTCCAAGGCATCAGCCTCAGCATTTGCCGCTTCCATAAAGCTCGCCAGCGCACTCTCGAATCTCAGCAATACGTTCGCCGCTTTGATTTTAGAACGCTTACCGCTGGCCGATTCCACTTGCAAAGCGCCTGCGGTTTCAGACATCACGGAGGCGACTTTAAAGCCACCATCTTCTTCAAAAAATACATTCATTACTTAGGCGTCACAGTACGTTCAAAATTCAATTGTGCACATTTTACAGTGCTTTCAGTTCCGCGCTTGAGATAACACGGATAAGATGTCACTTTATTTGCAAAATGGCTGTATTCATCAATGGATAATCGCATCCCGATTACTTTGTTAACGGGCTTTCTTGGTTCAGGTAAAACCACGCTATTAAATAAACTCCTCACCAATCCCGGCATGAAAGACACCGCCGTGATTATTAACGAGCTAGGATCAACCGGCTTAGACGACATTCTAGCCAAGAACCTAGAGCGCACAGTTGAAAGCCAGCACATTGCCGACAATACCGTATTACTAGAATCAGGCTGTTTATGCTGCACACTCACTACCGAGATGGCAGATACTTTAAGAGACCTTTTTTTCAAACGAGCGCTTTCAGCCATTCCTGAATTTAAGCGCCTGATTATCGAAACCACAGGCATGGCGGACCCAGGTCCCATCATGGGAAGCTTGCTCAATGAACCTGTGATTAGCTCAACTTACCGATTAGATGCTGTGGTGGTGACCGTCGATAGCGTTTATGGATTAGCGCAACTAAAAGCCCATACTGAGGCCAGAAAACAAGCTGCTGTAGCGGATGTGCTACTCATTACCAAACCAGACTTGGCGAATGCCAAACAAATCAACGCGTTAGAAACGGCGCTCAGTGAAATCAACCCGGGCGCAACTCAATATCAAGTCGCACAAGGCCAAATCGACCCAAGTGATATTATCGATATTGGTTTGTTTGATAGCAGCAACCAAGAAGCCAATCCTGAACGTTGGTTACGCGCGCCCACTAAGAAAAGCGCAGGGCTGTTTAAAGAAGCCCACGACGAGGGCATTACCAGCTTCACCATTGCGCTACCTATGCCGCTTAGTTATGACCTGCTCGAACCTAAACTAGCATGGCTCTGCGCAACCTACGGTGAGCAATTGCTAAGAATGAAAGGCATTATTCATGCCGTTGACCAGCCCGACCCTATCGCCGTGCATGCCGTGCATAAAACGCTCTACACACCAACCATGCTTACTGGCTGGAAAGAAGAAAAGCCGATTTCTCGGCTTGTGTTAATCGGTAAGGGCTTAGATGAAGCGACGATTAGAAAGGAAATGATGCGGATTTAAGCCGCAACTTGAAACACGCGAATTCTGGATAAAATTTTATCTTTCAGCTCCCTTGTCGCCATTCTCATATCGTATTCCGACTGAAGGTTTAGCCAGAACCGTGGCTCCATATTAAAAAACAAACCCAAGCGCAGTGCTGTATCCGCAGTAATCTGTCTATGCCCATTGACCACTTCACTAATACGACTAGGTGGCACATCAATGTCCGCGGCTAGTTGACGCGCTGTAATGCCCATAGGCTTCATAAAATCCTCTAGCAAAATCTCGCCAGGATAAATTTCTTCTAGTAATTCAGTCATGTCTTTTCCTAGTGGTAATCCACAATTTCAACTTGGTAAGCGCCGTCATCTTTCCAGATAAAACACAAACGCCATTGATCATTAATTCTTATGCTGTGCTGTTCTTTACGATTACCTTTTAACATCTCTAGCTGATTGCCAGGCGGCACTCGCAAACTAGCTAAGTCAGTGGTTGCTGAAAGTTGCAAAAGCTTACGCCTTACCACGCGCTCTATATTTTTAAAGCGCGGCACCACTTTGCTGTTAAACAACGCTTCAGTTTCAGCACATGCAAATGAATGAATCATACAAGATGATATTCTTTAGTACGGAACCTGTAAACAAGATTTTTTCTCATTTAAAATCATCCCAAATCTTATCCAGTCGTTTGGTAGAAACAGGAAACGGTGTTTTTAATTCTTGCGCAAATAAAGAAACGCGCAACTCTTCTATCATCCAGCGGTAATCTGCTAGCGCCTCGCTGACCTCTAAGTTGGCCTTACGTAAATTAGTGATTTTATCTTGCCAACGCTGCCAGACCATTTGTACGTTTTGGGCGCTTTTGGCATCGCGGTCAATCGCGCTTGGATATTTATCCAGACGCAGCTTTAAGGCTTTGAGATAGCGTGGCAGATGTTGCAATCGCTCCCATGGTGTTTGGCTAAAAAACTTCTTAGGCAGTAAGAGCGCTAATTGTTCTTCCACTTCCTTTTTTACCCGCGCCATATTGGGTGGCAAGGCGTTCAGCTTTTGGGTGAGCGCTAAATATTCTTGAGCAATCGCCGCAGCAAGTCTTGATGAGCCATCCACCACTGCTGGTAAGCGTGTTCTAGCCCGCTGCTTGAGCGTCATAAATTCGGCATTGGTGCGTGGTAAATCATCCTCACCAATAAAAGCACGGTCACTAATGGCAAGCAACATATCATCACGCAAATCGTCTGGGGATATGAGATTACGCAACAAAAGTGCGTATTGATTAAACTGAGGCAAGCCTTTTTCAAGCTGTTTCATTTGCTCTTTTAGTTCAAAACGCATAAGCCTGCAAACGCCCATTCTATGGGCCTGCTGAGCCATCATTTCAGTATCAAATAGTTTTACCGCTACATTTTCTTTATTGTCCTCTAGCGCAGGATAGCCTGTCAGTTGATGACCTTCTTTAGTGAAAGTAAGCGTTTTAGGCAAGTCACCAAAATCCCATTGTTTGAGGCCTGTTTTCTCAATACTAGGTGAACTGCTTCTAAAGGTAAGCTGTGCAGCACTGCCTAATTGCGCCTTAAGCGCATTCCAATCTCGCCCCATGCCCAACTCGCGGCCTTTTTCATCCACCACACTAAAGTTCATGCGCAAGTGATCTGTCATACAACTCAAATCAAAATCCGCTACTGACAATTTAAGCGTAGTCTGTTTTTGGATGTACTCCGCTAATGCAGGCATCAAAGCTTGCTCATGCTTTGCCTGCTCTAGAAAGCCTGTGACAAAATCAGGCACTGGCACACAAACTCGGCGTAAAGCTTTTGGCAAGGCTTTTATAAGTCCCGTGAGCTTTTCACGCACCATGCCCGGCACCAACCAATCGGCCTGAGCGGGGTTTAACTGATTAAGTAATGCTAGCGGCACGGTCGCAGTAACACCATCAAGCGGATGGCCAGGCTCAAAACGATATTTAAGCGTTAGCGTGACTCCATCCATCACAAACATTTCGGGGAACTGCGCTTCTGTGACCCCAGCCGCACCATGACGCATGAGCGCATCTTTGGTGAGGTAGAGCAAACGCGGCACCTTTTCTTCCGCCTCCTTACGCCATATCTCAAAGCTTGCACCGTTGTAAATGTCTTGCGGAACAATCTGGTCGTAGAAAGCAAATAGCGTATGTTCATCCACTAGAACATCTTGGCGGCGCGCTTTGTGCTCTAACTCTTCAATCTGCGCAATCAAATGTCGATTGGCTTCGAAGAATGGCGCGCGAGTATCAAACTCCATATTCGCCAACGCTTCGCGGACAAAAATCTCACGCGACTCATGCGGGTCAATTGGGCCGTAATGGACACGGCGCTTAGGGATGATGGTCAAGCCATATAAACTGACGCGCTCCCAAGCTGAAACTTGCGCGAGCTTTCTATCCCAGCGAGGATCAGAATAATGACTTTGCGTGAGGTTACGAGCCAGGGGCTCTATCCAATCAGGATCTATCTTGGCAACACAGCGCGCATAGAGCTTACTGGTCTCCATCAATTCAGAAGCCATTACCCATTTAGGGCGCGACTTTTTGAGTGCCGAGCCTGGCGCAATGGTAAAGCGAATCCCGCGTGCGCCTAAGTAACTATCCGCCTCGCCATCTTTAAAGCCGATATTGCCTAGCAAGCCAGACAATAAAGCACGGTGAATTTGGTCATAGTTTTTATCTAAGTCGGCCTCTTCCACATTAGGCTTTAAATCGAGCTCTTCAGCGATTTCACGAATTTGCCCATGTAACTCGCGCCATTCTTTTAGGCGTAAGAAAGACAAGAAGTTTTGATGACACTTACCCAATAAATCTTTATTCGACTTCTTCGTTTTAAGTGCATCATCATAAAAATTCCAAAGTTTGAGAAAGCTCAAAAAGTCCGAACGTTCATCCGCAAACTTAGCATGCGCTTGGTCTGCCGCTTCGCGCTTATCCATTGGTCTTTCACGCGGATCTTGAATACTGAGTGCACTCGCGATAATTAAAATCTCACGTAATACACCCTCTTGTTTAGCCGCCAAAATCATACGCCCTACTCGCGGGTCTAGAGGCAAGCGGGCAAGCTGTCTACCTAGCTCAGTGATTTCACGATTAGCATCAACTGCGCCTAGTTCCTGCAATAGTAAATAGCCGTCTGCAATGAGGCGTGAGGAAGGCGCTTCAATAAAAGGAAAGTTGCTTATATCGCCAAGGTGTAAAGCTGCCATGCGTAAAATAACCGAGGCCAAAGAGCTACGAAGAATTTCAGGGTCGGTAAAGGCTGGACGACCATTAAAATCTTGCTCGTCATAGAGCCTGATACAAATACCGTTAGAGACACGTCCGCATCTCCCTGCGCGCTGCTTAGCGGCGGCCTGGCTAATCTTTTCAATCTGCAATTGCTCCACTTTGGCGCGACTACTGTAACGATTAACCCTAGCCAAACCGGCATCGATCACATATTTAATCCCTGGCACCGTGAGTGAAGTTTCAGCCACGTTAGTGGCAAGCACAATGCGGCGCGTGCCTGTGGTACGGAAGATTTTTTGTTGGTCTTCAATCGAAAGCCTTGCAAAAAGTGGCAACACTTCAATGTTTCTCAACTTTGCTGAGCGTCCTTGGTATTTTCTTAAATGCTCAGCGACATCTCGAATCTCTCGCTCACCTGGCAAGAACACTAAAATATCGCCATCACCTTGCCGCAATAAATCATCTGCCGCATCTAAAATTGCTTCTTCAATCGCCTCTTCTGCATCGTCCTCTTCCAGCCAACGCGCTTCCGTCTTACCTTTGCGTTTAATGCCAAAAAGATTATCGTCATCCTCACCAATATCTTCTTCAACAGTTTGTGCACTATAGCCAGCTTTACCAAGCGGACGATAACGAATTTCAACGGGATAAGTACGCCCTGAAACCTCAATCACAGGTGCGCCATTGAAGTGTTTAGAGAATCGATCCGCGTCAATCGTGGCGGAGGTGACAATCACTTTTAAGTCGGGACGTTTTACAAGTAGCTGTTTAAGGTAACCCAGCAAGAAATCAATGTTCAGACTGCGCTCATGCGCCTCATCGATAATAATAGTGTCGTAAGCATTAAGGAAATGGTCGCCCTGCGTTTCCGCCAGCAAAATACCGTCCGTCATCAACTTGATATAGCTAGACTCTGAAAGCTTATCGTTAAAGCGGACTTTATAGCCCACTACCTCACCCAATGGCGACTTGAGCTCTTGCGCAATACGACTTGCCACCGATCGTGCAGCAATACGCCGTGGCTGAGTATGCCCAATTAAACCGCTAATACCACGACCAAGCTCTAAACAGATTTTAGGTAATTGCGTGGTTTTACCAGAGCCTGTTTCGCCGCAAACAATCACCACTTGATGCTTGGCGATTACCGACTTAATTTCATCTCTGCGCGCAGTGACCGGTAAATCAAGCTCATATTCAGGCTTAGGCAAAGCATTCAAACGCGCTTGATATTTTTGATGTGAAGATGAAATCTTTTGCACAATTTCAGCCAACAGCCTATCCACTTTTTGGCTAGATTTCGCATCGGGAGCTTTTTCTAATGCTTTTTGCAAGTCAGCGACGTCGCGTATCTTGCGACGTAAACCGTGACGGTCTGCCAACATACAAGTCGCAAGCGCTTTGTTAAACTGAGTGATGGATTGGGGATTGTTCATGTGGGAATTCTGCAACACTTAAGCAAAGCGCGTATGCAGCTCTTCCAGATTAAGCGTTTCAAGTATCTGCGCCAAACGTACTTGGGCATTTTTACGTGGACTATTTTTATAGCGTGCGATTATCAGCTCATTCTTCATAGAGTGCTCCCAACCCACAAGCTCTGTGACCGTTACTTGATAACCATGCGCTTCCAATTGAAGGCAACGTAGGACATTAGTAATTTGGCTTCCAAACTCACGCGTGTGGATAGGATGACGCCAAATTTCAGACAAAGGCGTTTTGCCAAAAGACTCATTTTTGTGTTTGCGTAATACCTCAGCCACTTCAGCCTGACAGCAAGGCACCAGCACCATAAACTTCGCGTTCTTTTCCAAACCGAAACGAATCGCATCATCGGTCGCGGTATTACAGGCATGCAAGGCTGTCACAATTTCGACTTGCTCAGGCAATAAAGCTGAAGTCATCGACTCCTCAACGCTTAAATGATGAAAATCCATGCGGTCAAAATGCAAATGCTCGGCCAACTCTTTAGACTTTTGGACTAACTCAGCGCGCGTCTCAATTCCCACCACATGGCCAGATTGATGCTGCTTCATAAACAAGTCGTAAAGAATAAAGCCTAAGTAAGACTTACCCGCTCCGTGATCCACCAAGGTGATATTGTCGCCCTCCTCCATCAACTCGGTCAGCAAAGGCTCGATAAAGTGATAAAGGTGATACACCTGCTTGAGCTTGCGGCGGGTATCTTGGTTGAGCTTACCATCACGCGTCAGAATATGTAACGCCTTGAGCAACTCAATGGACTGCTGTGGCTTGATTTCTGGAATTAAAGTCATGCGTGCATTTTAACTGATGCTGCATCCTTTGAATAATAAAACGCGGCCATAGTCTGAAATGTTAGAATACCTGCCATTACATTAAGTTGGTCACCCGGCAAGTGGCAATCCTTGCTCAATATTTTTAATGACGCGAAGGTGAGCCGCAGACAGTGCGCATAGCACGGCAAGGCGATGCCGACAAAGTCGGTAGAAATATTCAGTGAGGATTTATGGCAATTCAATGGTATCCGGGTCACATGACCCAAGCACGCAAAAAAGCCGAAGAGACAATGGAGTTCACTGACGTTGTCATCGAAGTATTGGATGCACGCGTGCCAATGGCCAGCCACAACCCAATGATTGATGAAATGCGTTTATTTCGTCAACGCCCGCAGCTTAAAATTCTTAACAAAACCGACCTAGCTGACCCTGCTGTCACACAAGCCTGGCTTAACTATTACAACAAACAGCCCAACGTAAAAGCGGTGGCTATTTCGTGTAAAAAACCAGGCGATGCGGCGAAAGTTCCTAAGTTTTGTGCAGCGCTTGCGCCACACAGAGATTCCCCTATCAAACCGCTACGCATGATGATAATGGGTATTCCAAACGTTGGTAAATCTACATTCATGAACGCCCTGCTTAATCGCCGGGTAGCAAAAGTAGGCGACGAGCCTGCCGTGACTAAATCACAACAACGCTTTGAACTCAGTCCGCTCATGAGTATTACCGACACCCCTGGCATGATGTGGCCAAAAATCCAATATGAATCAGATGGGTTCATGCTAGCTGCAAGTCACGCTATTGGTAGAAACGCGGTGATTGATGAAGACGTTGCAATCTTCCTTGCTGACAATTTACTCAAGCGCTATCCAGCCTTGTTAGCCACCCGCTACAAAGTGGATGTGACGGGTATGGATGGTATTGATTTGCTCGAGGCTATAGCAAAGCGCCGCTCTTATAAGCTAAAAGCAGGCGAATGGGATATGGAAAAAACTGCTGTGACTTTCTTAACTGAATATCGTGCTGGCACTATCGGTCGAATTAGCTTGGAGACGCCAGCAAGTCGACAAGAAATGATGGATTCGAATAAAAAAGTTCTAGTGGGAACGATAACCGAAGAAGTCACTGGAAAAGACAACGGCGAAGAGTAGTTTTATTTTTTCACAAGCTGTTTACTAAATTCAATATCTAGCTTGCTCACTCGCTTAACGATTTGCGGCCCATAGCCATTCACGAAAACCACAAAATCTTCCATGGTCATTGGCTCACAAATCTTAGTTGATGCCCCATTTTCTCCCGGTTGAGAGAGCCAAAACAAACCTTTGCCGTTAGTGCCCATCGAGTAGTTTTGCTCGCAACGTTTATTGAGGCGCTCTACCGCACTACTCGCTTTCGTTGATCTCATGATGCTCCCTTGATTTGATAAAGCACTTATATCGCATGCCAAGCCTTGATAATCACACCTTGGCCTAGCACTTGTTTTGGTAACGCAACATCCACCACATTCCACACCGTCGCTTCTTCGATTAAAAAGCGAGTACCGTCTTTGGCAATTCGAACACCCGAATAGTTTTCAATAAACCCATGGGTTGAAACCTGATACAAAAACTCGGCCCGTGCTTCACGTAACATTGGCTCTGCAGAGTATCTTGAGGGCAAGCCCAGCATGTCTTCTGGCAACATCTTAAACAAAGCTAAGGCTTGATGGTTAGCGTAATTAAACATCGGGTCTTCGCCCGCTTGATGCGAGGCAATGGCAAATGGCTCATCCAGCAAAGATTGCACAGCATCTTTACTATCAGCAAGTTTATGATGGGCAATTAATTGCTCTCCCGTCCAATGCTGATAACTAGTCATTAACAAATGGCTATGGCGCGCCAAGAAAGCGGCTTGACGATAATCATCTAAAAATGGATGGGCTTGCATGGCGCAAACTATGCCACGATTTGATAGCTAATGTTAGCCTTAAAAGTTAAAATTGCGAGGCTGCACTGAAACGCAAGCGCCTTTCTTAATACTTAAAGCTCTAATGTTAAATACCCTCAACGCCCCGCAGCGCGAAGCCGTAAAATATCTTGATGGTCCCCTGCTCGTGCTGGCTGGTGCTGGCAGTGGCAAAACACGCGTGATCACTCAAAAAATCGCTTACCTCATTCAAGAGTGTGGATTTGCGCCGAGAGAAATTGCGGCGATTACGTTTACCAATAAAGCCGCACGTGAGATGCAAGAGCGGGTTAGCCAATTATTGGTTGGGGTAAATAGCAAAGGCTTAACTATTGCGACCTTCCACTCTCTTGGGATGCAGATATTGCGCCAGGAAGCGGAAGTATTAGGCTATAAAAAACAATTCTCGATTTTAGATTCATCCGATAGTTACAAAATCTTATCGGACATCTTAGCGACCACAGATAAACAGCTGTTACGCAAAACGCAGTGGCAAATATCTAGTTGGAAAAATGCTTTTTTAACACCAGATCAAGCCAAAGCAAATGCTGATGAAGATCTGACACATGCGGCGGCTAAGGTTTATCAAATCTACCAACAAACGCTTAAAGCTTACCAAGCGGTAGATTTTGATGACCTGATTAAATTGCCTGTTGAGTTATTTGAGCAACGCCCAGAAGTGCTCAACAAGTGGCAGCACAAGCTTAAATACTTACTTATTGACGAGTACCAAGATACCAATACCTGTCAATATAAATTGGTCAAGCTGCTCACAGGCGTTGAAGGTAACTTCACAGCGGTGGGTGATGATGACCAAGCGATTTATGGTTGGCGCGGCGCAGACGTTGAGAATCTCCGCCAACTCACACAAGACTTCACACGCTTAAAAGTGATCAAGCTCGAGCAAAACTACCGCTCCACCGTGCGAATTTTGCGTGCGGCTAACCAAGTCATTTCAAACAATCCAAAGCTATTCGAGAAAAAGCTTTGGAGTGAGCTTGGTACAGGCGATTTAATCCAAGTGAGTGCTGCACGCGATGATGAGCACGAGGCTGAGTCAGTGGTGATGAAGCTGATGGCACATAAGTTTGAAAATCGGACCATCTATGCGGACTACGCGATTCTGTATCGTGGCAATCATCAAGCACGCATATTTGAGCAACACCTGCGTAACCATAAAATTCCTTACACCATCTCAGGTGGACAATCGTTTTTTGACAAAGCCGAGATTAAAGATTTAGTCAGCTATTTACGCCTCATTGCCAATGAGGATGATGACCCTGCTTTTATCCGCGCGGCCACCACCCCTAAAAAAGGCATCGGCAACACCACCCTTGAGCGCTTAGGCGAATATGCCAGCTTGCATAAAATGTCGCTATTTGCTGCCGCATTTGAGGGTCAATTTCAGCGTGAACTAGGTGGCCGCCAATTAGACGACTTACTAACTTTCTGCCAATACATTAATAAACTGCAAGACCGTGCGAGCAAAGATCCCTCGGGCGAAGTGCTCAATGACATGCTCACTGCGATTGAATATGAAGCTTTTTTGTATAACTCAGAAGAGTCCCGCTCAGCAGAGGCTAAATGGAAAAACGTGTTGGATTTTGTGGGCTGGCTCACTCGCAAGGGTGGAGATAACGGCGATGGCGAAACACGTGATTTACTAAATCTTACGCAAATGGTTGCGCTGATGAGTATGCTGGAAGGTCGTGAGGACGGAGAGCCTGATGCGGTTAAACTGTCGACACTCCACGCTGCTAAAGGCTTGGAGTTTGGACACGTATTTTTAATCGGCGTGGAAGAAGGCATTTTGCCGCACCGTGAAAGTGTGGATAACGACAAAATCGAGGAAGAGCGCCGCTTGATGTATGTGGGCATTACTCGCGCACAAAAATCACTCAACATTTCTTGGTGCAAAAAACGTAAGCGTGCTGGCGAAACTGAAATTTGTGAGCCCAGCCGGTTTATTGAAGAGTTGCCATCAGATGATATTCGCCATTTTGGCAATCCAAGCGCAGATCCTGCCGCCAGCAAAGAACATGGCAAAGAACGTATGGCGCAAATCCGCGCCATGCTAGGCCAAAGCTCGAGTTAATAGCTCAAATTTACTAGAAAGCATTCATGCCCCACATCACCCTAGACAACGCATCCCTCGCCTTCGGCCATCACGCATTATTAGACAAAGCCTCGTTTCAACTCGATCCAGGTGAACGTGTTGGCTTAATTGGTCGCAATGGCGCAGGAAAATCGAGCTTGCTGAAAGTGATTGCTGGCGAAACAAAATTAGATGATGGCAACGTTTGGCGTGCGACTTCAGTACGTATTGTTTATGTGCCGCAAGAGCCTGTTTTAGAACATAAACACACCGTGTTTGAAGCTGTGGCAGAGGGCTTGGGCGATATGCAACAAATCTTGGTTGATTATCATGAAGTCACCCACAGCATGGGCGAGGCAGATGCCGACATTGATGCGCTGATGGAACGCATGCAAACACTTCAACACGAGCTAGACGCTAAAGATGGTTGGGGCATGCAAGCTAAAGTGGAAACCGTGCTGAGCAAATTAAGCTTGAACCCTGACACGCCAGTTGCCTCACTCTCGGGTGGGTGGCGAAAACGTGTTGCCCTAGGACGCGCTCTGGTGGCTGACCCTGAAGTACTGTTGCTAGATGAGCCAACCAACCATTTGGATTTAGAAGCGATTCAATGGCTAGAAGAACTATTACTGAATTTTAACGGTGGCGTGTTATTCATCACCCACGACAGACGATTCCTCAATCGACTCGCAACGCGCATTGTGGAGTTAGATCGCGGCAAGTTAACGGATTTTGTCGGCAATTACGAGAACTATCTTGTCAAAAAAGAGGAGTTGCTGGCCGTTGAAGCGACCCATGCCGCTAAATTCGACAAAGTCCTCGCGCAAGAAGAAGTTTGGATACGCCAAGGCATTAAAGCACGCCGTACTCGCAACGAAGGTCGTGTCCGCCAATTAGAAAAACTCCGTTTAGAACGGGCCGCCAGACGAGAACGTCAAGGTAACGTTAAACTTTCTCTGGATGCTGGCGAACGCTCAGGCAAGCTAGTGGCAGAGCTTGATAGCGTGATTAAATCCTACGGAGAACGTACACTCATTAAAGGCTTCACCACACGTATCATGCGTGGTGACCGCATTGGCTTACTTGGCCCAAACGGTATCGGAAAAACAACGCTCCTAAAACTCATATTGGGTGAAGAAGAAGCAGACTCAGGCACGATTCAACGTGGCACGAATATAAATGTGGCCTACTTCGACCAAATGCGCGAACAATTAGATGAGGAAGCGACGTTAGCAGACACCATTAGCCCAGGTTCTGACTTTGTGGAAATCGGCAACGAACGCAAGCACGTCATCAGCTATTTAGAAGACTTCTTATTTCCGCCGCAACGCTCACGCTCGCCTGTTAAGTCGCTATCTGGTGGCGAACGTAACCGATTGTTACTTGCACGCTTATTTGCTCGCCCTTCAAATGTCTTGGTATTAGATGAGCCTACCAACGATCTAGACATCGACACATTGGAATTATTAGAAAGCCTATTGCAAGACTTTCCTGGTACCTTATTCTTAGTCAGCCATGACCGCGCGTTTTTAGAGAATACAGTCACACAAGTGATTGCCTTTGAAGGTAACGGTCAACTGACAGAGTTTGGTGGTGGCTACGATGACTGGCTTCGTTTTACTGAACAAAGGGCAAGCGCTATCAGCAATTCACCAAAAGCGAAAGTCAGCGAGCAAAAACCTGCTATGGAAAAGGCAACGCCAGCTAAAGCGAAATTAAGCTATAAGGAGCAACTTGAGCTTGCTGAACTTCCAGAAAAAATTGAGAAAATCGAAACTGAAATTACGTCAATTAATTCAGCGCTAGCCGACCCAGAAATTTATAAAACAGACTTAGAAAAGGCTACTGCACTTCAAATTAAGCTGACTGAACTTGATGAAGCGCTATTGAACACGATTAAACGATGGGAAGAGCTGGAAAGTAAAAACGAAGGGTAACAAAAACAAAGCTTGGTGCCCCCGACACGAATCGAACGTGTGACCCTCCCCTTAGGAGGGGGATGCTCTATCCACTGAGCTACGGGGGCTAATATGAAAAAATGCCTCTTGAAGAAGTACCTATTTTCTCATAAATCAGAACGCCTATATAGGCAAGAATAAGGCAGTTGCAACGCCTTGAGTGAATCTAGTTAGGCCGCGCTGAGACTTTTCAGAGAGCGTTAAAGCGTAGAGATCAATGCGGCCTGCCATGCGACCTATTTCACGCTCAAAACTTAAGTTTTGCTCTTTGCCATTCATTTCATTCGTTTGAAAATATAACTTTCCAGCTTCATCGCGTGTATTGGATAGCTTCCATGCAGCAATCTCAACATTACGTGCGCTGTTGTAAACACTTTGCGGATCAACGCTATCGGTAAGGAAAAACTCTGTTTTGCCGCCACGTGCTTTTATCATCATGGTTTGCAAGCCGGCAACAAAAGCCAATACACGATCACCTTTATAATCCGGCTTAAAAGCTAAGTAAATTGCGTCGGTTTCCTTAACACCATTCAGCATTTCAAAATTCCACTTGTGGTCACCTTCAAACACCCAACCCACCATCTCATCCACGGTGCCAGAAGTGCTCTTTTTAAGCTCTGCAGGGTTACGTTTATAAAGTTTGGTCATTAATAGCCGCAAACTCAGCGTGTTTTCACGCATTTCAACATCTGCTAATCGATCAATGTCGGACTTCATTAAATGCCCTAGCGAACTACCATCTTTTTGATCCGGCAGGCGCTTACCATTGACTGGCGCGACTTGCGAGGCACATGCAGCCAAGAAGCAAGCCATTAGCACACAAAGCATCTGTTTTTTGATTAGGGTTTTAATGATCATTCACCTTATACATCATGAATTTATGGGCAATTGTGCTTCAAGGCACTAACAAGCAAGCAGTAATTGCGCTTATAATAACGTGTAATTACTAAATTAACGAAGAGGTTTTGCTTGAAAGCTTTTGGTCATTTTTTATTTGCGTCGTTCTTGCTGCTTTTTGCTATTAACAGCAATGCAGGGAGCAAAGTTGGTTACATTCAAATGAAGGTGGTCATGCAGTCATCTCAATCCATTGATGTGGGTAAACGACTCATGATTGAATTTAAACCAAGAAATGCAGAACTTGAAAAATTCAGAAAACAAATTCAAGAGAAAGAAGCCTCTCTTGAAAAAGACGCTGCAAGCTTATCGCAACGAGATTTAATTTCGAAACGCCAAGAAATTGAATACCTTAAAATTGATTTTGATCGCAAAAAAAATCGCCAACATGAAGACTTTTTATTACGCAAACAAGAAGAGCTGAATAACTTCCAAAACAACGTCAATGCCGCAGTAACATCACTAGGGCAAAGTGAGGGTTATGACTTAATTTTATACAACACTGGTGGCTATATTGGCCCCAAAGTTGACGTGACAGATAAGGTGTTGAAGTTATTAAAATAAAAAGCTAGCAATGCAGTCATTCGATAGCTGATTAAATTTTATACATTAAGTCTCGTTCAGTTTAGGTAATATCCAATATTGCCAAACTCCCAATACTGCGAGACCCCCAATCAAAACACCACCAAATACATCCAAAGGGAAATGCTTAAGTAGTATTACACGCAAGGCGCCATTAAAAACTGCAAGAAGTATCACCAACACACGCATCCAAACCTTGGGTAAGCATATCGCCAAAAATAAGCAGCTGGTTAGGTAATCGCAAGTATGTCCAGATGGAAAACTATTAAAAGCCGAGGATAGTGATGGCCCTGCCCAAGCATCCAATACACCATTACTAGCCTGAGTGAGATGGTCTGGACGAGCATGCCCCATCATTATCTTAAGTATGCGCACAATAAAAATAGAACCTATCGCTTGCGTCAGCAAATAGCCCCATCCTATGATGCGCATTTGTTTATTTTGACTTTTATAGCCCCAAATCAACATACCAAGAAAAAAAGCATAAAATCCATACATCACATTGTCGCTCAACCATTTCAAGACTTCGCGATGCGAAGACATCCAAGGCTGATTAGCAAGCATTTTAACGTGTGCTATGTCACCAAAAAAAATGGTCCAACCCAACATAGCCGCAAGGTAACAGAACCATAATAGGCGCGTGCTTTTTAAGCCGTCATCAAAGTTTACATTTTGCCAAAACATAGTAATCCTTAAGCTCTATATTAAACGGCAGCATAACGTCGCAACGTTGAGAAATATTGGTACTGCCAAACGCAGCAGATAAATCATTGGTCTTTATAATCACAATAGCGTCATGATGTTTGCTTGCCCAAGCACTTGCTTGGCTTACGTCTAGCTCCACAAAAGTACGATTGGCGTAGTAGTTAAAAATACCTCTTGTTACATTAACCACAGCAACATCTTGTGCAGGACTAGCGAGAGAGTTGATGGTATGAGCGAGGAGGCGTGCTGAAAAAAGTGGGTTAAGCAAAGTCACCATGCCGCCAAACACCAAACAGGAAAATACAATGGTGCAAGTACAAGTAGCAAGTAACCAGCGCTGCAAGCTGAAACGCGCGGCATAAATCTGAACGCATGCAAGTAATACAACACCAAAACTTAATGCAATGCCAATATGAACATTGTCTCTCAAATATCTTGTAGAGACGACGTACAACAATATTGCAATTCCAATATTAAAAAGCACTGGTGGCCATGCTAACCAGGCGTTTATTTTTTGTTGTGGAACAAGCTTGCCTAATGCAAACGCTCCACTTAAACATAGGGCTGGCATCAAAGGCTGTAAGTAGATAAACAGTTTGCCTGAAACCAAAGAAATGCCGATCAAAGGGACTAAAGCAAAAAACAAAATCGAGCGCATAGCATGCTCTGATTCAGACAATAGTTGTTTCAGTCCTCTAAAAATAGGCACTGCCCAAGGCATAGAAAGTAAAGGCAATAATACCCAATAAAAATAAATCGGCTGCTTATGACTCCAAGAATTGATGGTGCGACCAACCAATTGTTGGTGCCAAATTTGTGCCAAATAATCGCCACTCCCAGATTGGATGACAGCAACTATCCAAGCTAAAACCATTACCACCATGGCAAACAGCCCATACCAAGGACGTAAGCGCACAATTCCCTTAGCAGAATGTGTTTGTATCTGCCAAAAAATGCCGGGTAACAAAGTAAATAACAGAGCGATAGGCCCCTTGATCGCGACAGAAAGTGTGCAAATTGCCCAATAATAAACAAGATGCTGGCGATTTTCTGTTCGATCAAATTCAAGTAGATGCAACCAAGCCCAAACTGTACTTGCTGTTAGTAACATATCCATGCGGGCAATTTGGCCCACAATTAAAGTGAGTAAGCTCGACCCAAACAATAAGCAAGCTAAAAAACCACCCTGTTTACCCAATAAGCGACTGCCCAATTGATACAAGCCCCAACCAGCAATCAAAGTACTGATGAACGTAAGCGATCTAAATGCAAACTCGCCTTGCCCCACAAACTTACCCATCAAGGCAACCAACCAAAAGTATAAAGCAGGCTTATCTGGATAAGTGTAGCCGTTAAGGTGCATCACCAACCAATTTCCAGAATTGAGCATTTCACGCACAACTTCGCCATAACGCATTTCATCTTGTACCCACAAATCGCGTGGAATAATCAAATTAAAGCCATAAGCGCCTATAAAGCTCAATAGTAGAACCAGCCAAGGCTTGAGGGCTAGCTGAGAGGATATCTTAGAAATACAACTGAACACGGCGGAATGAAATTGGGTTTGCATTTAGTCATCAATGTTAAGCAAGCGGTTGTTCAAGGCCGGCAACAAGTGCATTTATGTAATGGCAGATAAACATCATACATCGCTAATATTAAGGTGCAAAATCCAGAAGGATGCTTAACTTTAAATATCAATAACACAAAGAATTATATATTTATTAGGTCTTGGTGCTTAAAAACCTATCAAATGGTGCCCGGGGCCGGAATCGAACCGGCACGCCCAGAAGGCGAGAGATTTTAAGTCTCTTGTGTCTACCAATTTCACCACCCGGGCGGATGGAACCACGCTAAAAACCGCGTAGCTGTTAGATCTTTTGCGGTGCGTATTTTAACCTTAGCTACGCTTTTAAGCAAAAATATCTGCATCTTTTAAAACTAGGCCTAGCACTGGGCTAGGCCTTTTTGTTTGGAGGCGCGAACCAGAGTCGAACTGGTCTAAACGGCTTTGCAGGCCGCGGCATAACCGCTTTGCTATCGCGCCATAAACCCTCAATTTTCATCAAGGATTATAAGTTAAAAAAGGGAAAGCGTTTTAGCTTTCCCTTTTTTAATTGTTTGGAGCGGGAAACGAGTCTCGAACTCGCGACCTCAACCTTGGCAAGGTTGCGCTCTACCAACTGAGCTATTCCCGCGTAAAGAAGCCAGCATTATAAGGGTTTTCAGACACTCGTCAAGCCCAAAATGACGATTATGTTTAGCTTTTGTGAATGTTCATTTGAGGCCAGGCGGCCTTCAAATAGTAAGCCATTGACACCAATGTCAAAATTACTGCGACGTAGATTGAAATTTGCCCAATAATTTTTGTACTGATTCCAAAAATTGGATCGTAATACAGCAGAAAAAGAATAGCGACCATTTGCATGACGGTTTTAATTTTACCTATCATTGCGACAGCAACACTTCCACGCTCACCAATGCTCGCCATCCATTCACGCAGCGCACTAATGCCAATTTCGCGGCCAATGATAATAAAGGCAAAAAGCGCGCCTACGCGATTAAATTCAACCAGCACGATCAAAGCTGCAGCCACCATTAATTTATCCGCCACAGGATCTAGAAATGCGCCAAAAGCAGAGGTTAGATTGAGCTTGCGTGCAAAGTATCCGTCTAGCCAATCGGTAATTGCTGCTAAACCAAATACAGCTGTCGCGAGAACATTAGCAGCATGCTGAGAAATATAGTGTGGCTGCGCATAAAAAATACCGACAAATACCGGGATAAGGATAATCCGCGCCATCGTTAAGCTATTGGGTAAATTCCAAAACATTAATGCAGCTCCTGATATATTTTTTCTGCCAACATTTGGCTAATCCCTTCTACTTGCGAGAGTTCATCCACGCTGGCGTTTTTAACGCCATCCAAGCCGCCAAATCTGACCAGCAATGCCTTACGGCGCTTTGCGCCTATTCCATCAATATCTTCTAATGATGAATGCATACGCGCTTTGCCACGTCTTGCTCGATGGCCTGTAATCGCGAAGCGATGGGCTTCATCACGAATCTGCTGAAGCAAGTGCAAGCCAATATGGTCTTTCTCTAATCCGACAGGCGTATCGCGGTCAGGGAAGAACATTTGTTCCAAACCTGGCCTACGCTCTTCGCCTTTGGCAATCCCAACCAAGAGAATATCAGCTAAACCGACTTCTTGCATAACATCGACGGCAACACCAAGCTGGCCTTTGCCACCATCAATAAACACCAAGTCTGGTCGCTTACCCTCGCCTGCGGCTACTTTTTTATAGCGACGGGTTAATGCATCACGCATTGCTGCATAGTCATCACCCGGCGTGATGCCTGTAATGTTGTAACGGCGATACTCTGAATTTTGCAATGCGCCTTTATCAAACACCACACAAGATGCCACCGTTGCCTCGCCCATGGTGTGGCTAATATCAAAGCACTCAATACGTTCGACCGAGTCACCTAAATCTAGCGCCTCGCGCAAAGCAATCAATCTTGCTTGCTGGTTTGAATGCTGTGCAGAACGCTGTTGTAGAGCTAACTCAGCATTGGTTTCCGCCATTTTCATCCACACCCGTTTATCGCCAACAGGATTGGTATTAATCTTCACTTTGCGACCAGCTTGCTCGGTAAAGACTTCTTCCAAAGCCTCGGTTTCAATGGGCACGCCAACAATAATAAGTGGCGGCATTTTCTGAGACACATAATATTGTTCTAAAAATGCCCGCATGGTGTCTTCCAGCTCGCCACCATCTGCATTTTTTGGGAAAAAGCTTTTATCACCTAAATGCCGCCCGCCCCGGATCATTACCAAATTCACGCAGTGCTGACCTTCGTGTGAAACACAGGCAATGACGTCTGCATCATTCACCGCAAAGTCACTCACAAACTGCTTAGCCTGGACCTGCCGCAAGCTTTGCATGCGGTCACGATAGACTGCCGCTAACTCATACTGCTCAAGCTCTGCAGCCGACATCATCTTCTCACCAAGCTCGTCCATGACTTGTTGTTCTTTACCTTGCAGAAACATGGTGGCATGACTCACATCACGGCGATAATCTTCTTCAGATATCAAACCCACACAAGGCGCGGTACATCGCTCAATTTGATACTGCAAACAAGGCCGCGTGCGATTAGAAAACACCGTGTTTTCACAAGTGCGCAACATGAACACTTTTTGTAAAAGTTGTATGCTTTCACGCACTGCAATCGAATTAGGAAAAGGGCCAAAATAGGTATTCCCTTTGCGCTGTGTGCCTCGATGAAATGCTAAACGCGGATACTCATCGCCAGTGAGGCTGATATATGGATAGGTTTTATCATCACGAAACAAAACGTTGTAACGTGGCATAAAGCTTTTAATGAGATTATTCTCAAGCAATAAAGCCTCTGCCTCAGTGTGCGTGACTGTCGTTTCAATATCAACAATTTGCGCCACCATCATGCGGGTGCGGGGGCTGGGGAGGTTTTTATTAAAGTAGGATGAAATGCGCTTCTTTAAGTCTTTCGCCTTGCCCACATAAATCACTTCATCGCTGCTATTTTTCATGCGATATACGCCCGGCAAATTAGGCAGATTTTTTAATATGGGTTTGGGGTTAAATGACTCGGTCATGACTAAAAATAATTACTTAATGCCCAACTCGGCCAAACGCAAACGCTTAGCCTCTTCTTCTTTACGCACATCATCAATCACACGCATCACCGTCTTCAAGTCGACAGCTTTTGTACTTTCTCGGAAGCGTCCAGTCAAAGGCGTATCAATGGTGAGATTGCCATGCGAGAACAAATCCCACATCTCTTTTGCATATTGCTTGGTGAGTAACTCTGGCGCAAAGCGTCCAAAGTAATCCCTTAAATTATTCACATCGCGTTCAAGCATCTCTTCGGCATGGTTATTACCTGCCGCGTCCACCGCTTGAGGCAAGTCGATAATCACAGGGCCATCGCTCGCCAGTAAAATATTAAACTCAGACAAGTCACCATGAATGATGCCTGCACTCAGCATAAGCACCACTTCACGGAGTAAAACTTCATGATATTTTCGGGCATCTTCTGGCGTAAAAGCAACGTCATTGAGCCTAGGCGCAGCATTACCCTCTTCATCCACTACCAACTCCATGAGTAACACGCCCTCGTAAAAGTTGTGTGGCTTGGGTACCCGAACCCCAGCTGCCGCCAATCGATAAAGCGCATCCACCTCATGACTTTGCCAAGCTTGCTCTTGTAGCTTTCTCCCGTACTTGGAACCTTTTTCCATCGCGCGTGCTTGACGACTATTCTTGGTTTTACGCCCTTCGGTATAGTCAACACTTTGTCTAAAACTACGTTGATTAGCCTCTTTGTAGACTTTCGCACAACGAACATCATCGCCGCAACGCACCACATAGACCGTGGCTTCTTTGCCGCTCATCAATTGACGAATGACATCATCCACCAAACCGTCTTCAACAAGCGGCTTTAGTCTTTCGGGTATTTTCATTAAGTCTTACTCAAGTAATAAATTAGTAAAGTTAATTAATCCAACATTATTCATCGAGCAACTTGCCACCAATTGCCCAATCTTCATAAGCCACCTCATCAAAGGTAATGTAGGTGTAACTTGCTGGCTTATTCGCCACACGTTGCATGGTCTCAGTCACTTCTTTGGCAATCTCTTTCTTTTGTTCACGAGTCAGAGCGCCAGCATGTTTAATATTGATATAAGGCATGATTTCCCCTTCAGAATTCACTAAGCCTACATGCTAGCTTATAGGCCACAAAAAAGCAGTCATTTTTGAGTTGTTTTCGCATTCATCGCCAAGCAACAAGGCGGTTAACGCTATAATGTGAATGTTCTTAACAAACTCACCTTACCAATCACCATCCAATGCTTAGCTACCGCCACGCTTTTCATGCAGGCAATCATGCCGATGTTCTTAAACACTTTGTGCTAATGCAAGTCATCGCACATGCCACCCAAAAAGATAAACCCTTTTGGTACATCGACACCCATGCAGGTGCTGGACAATACTCATTAGACGTAGGCTATGCCACGCAAAATGCGGAGTATGAATCAGGGATTGCTAAGCTTTGGAATGAAAGTGATTTACCTCAAGCGTTATTAAACTATGTGGGCTACATTAAAAGCCTCAATCAGCCTTCCAGCGCCAAAACAGCCAAGCTAAAAATGTATCCTGGCTCACCGCTATTCGCCCAAACGCTCCTCAGAGCAGACGACCGTATGCGCCTATTTGAACTTCACCCAAGTGATTTTGATATCTTGCGTGAAAACTTTAAAGGCCATCAACGCACGGTAAAAATAAATATAAGCAATGGCTTTGCAGGCATCAAAGCGATATTGCCGCCACCATCTCGCCGAGCAGTAGTATTAATCGATCCACCGTATGAAGAAAAACAAGACTATCAACGCGTGATTGAGATGATTAAAGACAGCCTACAGCGCTTCGCAACGGGCACTTATATTATTTGGTATCCGCTACTTCAGCGCCCAGAACCGCATCAAATGGTGGAGAAGCTAAAACAGCTAGATTTAAAAAGCTGGCTCAATGTCAGTTTGACAGTTCAGGAGCCTGCAATTGAAGGTTTTGGAATGTATGGTAGCGGCTTGTTTATTGTGAACCCACCTTGGACACTACCAAACACATTGAATGAAGTGATGCCTTATTTGACTGAGAAACTTGCTGTGGATAATGGCGCAAGTTTTGAGATCGACAGCCATATTAGCTAAATACAACCTTTTCGACTAAATACTTCGGACTTCCAAGTGTGTATCTGAAGCTGGTTCGGTATAAAGATTGAAGTGATAAACGGTTAGCGTGCGACCATCTTCTGTTTCAACCTTTATGCGCCACTGACCTGACTGAATATTCTGTTTGTAAGTATAACCTCGAAAACCACCCTGCCTGCCCCCCGATAAGCCAAACCCAATGCGCGAAGTTGGTTGCCAACCCTGCTTTTCATCGTAATGATCCCAACGATGATATAGCGAAGTGTTGACACCGCTAGGCGCGAACACGGCTGAAACGCAATAAACACGGCCTCCTGCAGGCACATGCAAGTCATTTGAAAGTAAGCGCCAAGGCTTATACCAAGGGGACTTTTCTACCGAAATCACCATGTCGCCATTACTTTTTTCCAGATTAAGCCCGATTTGCATGTCACGCTTCACCAATGGAACTGGCGGAATAAAATCTGATATGTAAGCAAGACTTAAGATACCCGCAATTGCCCAAACAGGCCAAGCACGACCTGGGCATCCCGGAGTTTTTTTACGTAAGCAATGTGTCAGTGCAGCGCCAGCGAATGTACTCAAATAAAACCAAACAGCCAGGATACTACCCAGCATAAAAGGCAGTAAAAAGTTGAATACCAAAATTGCACAAAGCCCGAATAGCGCCCAAGTGATGGTAAAGCGATGATAGTGATGGTCTATATACTCATTGGCAACAAGCAAACAGCCCAAGCCCAGAGACCAAAAGAGCGCAAGGAAGTGATTCGCGCTTTTGAAATACATGATGAATAAGCAGCTAAACAAGCTACCAAATAAAAATTGTAGGATAAAAATTAGCGCATTTTTTTGCCACTCAGGTCGAATGGAATGCTTCAATCGTTCCATTTCAGACATGCCAGCATGCGCGTGACTTCTGTGCCCAATCCAATAAAGAATTAAACCTGCAGCAAGCAAATACGCCGCAAGAATCCACAAATCAGAAGGATTAATTTGGCGGCCAATGGTGAGCGCATCCCACAAAAAGCCGCCAAAGAATGCAATCACTGGCAATAGGTTCTTTAAGCTCAGGGTCATATCGAGCTTAAAGAACCGCGCTATGAATTGGCCAAGAAACTTAAACAATTCAGATTGCTTTTAAAAACTTAAGCAACTTGAGCAATGCCTATCACTTTTTTAGGTTGATACGCATCCATCAAATTGAAGTTGAGGTACTGATAGATTTGGGCGTGATGGGCGCTGATAGTGTCGCCGACGACCTGCAAGTACTCTGCCGTTGTTGGCAAGCGGCCTAGTTTTGCACACACCGCAGCAAGCTCAGCAGAGCCTAGGTAAACACGCGCATCTTTGCCCATGCGGTTATCGAAGTTTCGTGTAGAGGTTGAGAAGACGGTGGCCTTGTCAGCAACACGGGCTTGATTCCCCATACAGAGTGAACAACCAGGCATTTCCATTCGTGCCCCTGCAATCCCAAACGTTGAGTAAACGCCTTCATCTCTGAGCTGTGCTTCATCCATACGCGTTGGCGGTGCAACCCACAGTCTCGTTGGAATGGCGCCTTGGCCTTCAAGTACTTTGGCTGCGGCTCTGTAATGGCCGATGTTGGTCATACAGCTACCGATGAAGACTTCATCAATCTTATCGTTCTGAACAGCAGAGAGTGGTTTGATGTCATCCGGGTCATTAGGACAAGCGACCAGCGGTTCTTTGATTTGGGTTAAATCAATCTCAAAGATGTGCGCATATTCCGCATCCGCATCTGGTTCAAGCAGCGTTGGATTCGCAAGCCATGCTTCCATGGCTTCAATACGACGTTTTAATGTACGCGCGTCTTCATAGCCATGATCGATCATGTTCTGCATGAGCACGATGTTAGACTTTAAGAACTCAATCACAGGCTCTTTGCTTAAGCGCACAGTACAACCATTGGCTGAACGCTCAGCAGAAGCATCGGCAAACTCAAAGGCTTGTTCTACTTTAAGATCAGGTAAGCCTTCAATCTCGAGCACACGTCCGTTAAAGACATTCTTTTTGCCTTTCTTATCGGTGGTGACTTCACCTGCTTGAATGGCCACATAAGGAATCGCGTTGACGAGATCTCGTAAGGTAATCCCCGGTTGCATCTCACCTTTAAAGCGAACAAGCACAGATTCTGGCATATCAAGTGGCATGACGCCCATGGCAGCAGCAAAGGCTACTAAGCCTGAACCGGCTGGGAAGGAAATACCAATTGGGAAACGGGTATGAGAGTCGCCGCCTGTGCCGACCGTATCTGGCAGTACCATCCGGTTCAGCCAAGAGTGAATCACGCCGTCACCAGGACGCAGCGATACACCGCCACGGCTAGACATAAACTCAGGCAGGCTGTGTTGTAGCTTAATGTCCACAGGCTTAGGATAAGCGGCAGTGTGACAGAAGCTTTGCATGACTAAGTCAGCGCTAAAGCCAAGACACGCGAGTTCTTTCAATTCATCACGGGTCATGCCGCCTGTGGTGTCTTGGGAACCGACTGTGGTGGCTTTCGGTTCACAGTAAGTACCAGGACGCACACCCACGCCTTCAGGTAAACCACAAGCACGGCCGACCATCTTCTGTGCGAGGGTATAGCCCTTGCCAGTGTCTTTAGGGGCAATGGGGTGGATGAATAAGTCTGAAGGCGGTAAGCCTAATGTGGTGCGTGCATTGGTGGTTAAGCCTCGACCAATGATGAGCGGAATACGGCCACCGGCACGGACTTCATCGGCAATGGTGAGTGGTGCCATATCGAAGGTGGCGAGGACTTCAGCTGATGTTCCGGCGTCATTGCTACCTGTCTCTTTACTGATGGTTCCCTGATAAGGACGAATCACAATGATGTCACCTGTATTGAGCTTGGTCACATCACATTGAATCGGGAATGCGCCAGAGTCTTCTGCGGTGTTAAAGAAGATCGGGGCGATCTTGCCGCCAATCACGACACCACCAGTGCGTTTGTTAGGGATGTGTGGAATATCATCACCCATATACCACTGTAAGGAGTTAATGGCAGACTTACGTGAGGAGCCAGTACCGACCACATCACCGACATAAGCAAGTGGTAAACCGTGTTTGGCTTTAAGCGCTTCAATCTGCGCAATGCCATCGGGCATCTTATTCACTAACATCGCTTTAGCGTGTTGTGGAATATCCGGACGAGACCAAGCTTCTTGGGCAGGCGATAAGTCATCAGTATTGGTTTCACCTGCGACCTTAAACACCACCACACGGATTTCATCCGCAAGTTTAGGGCGTGCAGTAAACCATTCACCCGCCGCCCAAGACTCAATCAGTTTCTTGGCATGCGCGTTACCCGCCTGCATCTTCGCTGCCACATCATGATACGCATCAAACATGAGGATGGTATTTGAGAGAATACGGCCAGCTTCCGCAGCTAATGCAGCATCACTGCTCTCTAGCAAAGCCACCAATGCTTGAACGTTATAGCCCCCTAACATCGTTCCGAGTAACTTCACTGCATGGTGCGGTGACACCAAAGCTGACTGAGCAACGCCCTTCGCCACATCCGCTAAGAAAGCCGCCTTCACATAAGCCGCTTGGTCAACCCCAGCAGGAATACGATTCTCGAGGAGATCAACAAGCTCTGATGCATCTGAAGAACTTGCAGGTGTAACCTTCAGCAGTTCAACAAGCGAAGCAACTTGTTCTGCATTCAATGGAAATGGTGGCAAGCCAACGGCAGCGCGTTCAGCGATATGGGTGTGGTAGGTGGTGAGCATTAAAATTCCAAGCTTTTAAATAAATGAATAATTAGCCACAATTATACAGGCGGCGCAGATGGCTTCCAACGTCAGCTTAAAAACTACCGACAAAACCTAATGAATGCGATGTAATGAATATGCCAGAACTGTTGAATGGAAAACTTTAGATTAAATTAATACAAAGATTTTGTAAAAGACGAGCCGCAACTTCTATTCTCGGAGGACTTTTCCATGTCATCAAAGACCTTGCCTTGATAACCTTTGCCATGCGTAGATTCGATAAAAACACGTATTTCATGCACACTGACAATACCGTCATGGTCGGTGTCCATCGCAGCAATACTTTCAGCAACGGTCATATGAGGCAAAGAAGAATATAGTGCATCTTCTAGGGCATAGACGTTAAAACTGAGCAGCGCCACGCACCAAAAGAATACAAAATGTTTGAGTTGCTTATTTTTCATCGTATTAAAGATTACGCTTATTTGGAACAGCCGAATACAGATATTCTATTGGTCAGCTAGTCACAAATTTAGTTTTATCCGTTTTAATAAAATAATCCATAAATAATCCGGAAAATAAATATGGAAAAAGCACCATCTCGATTTTTGACTAGCCCCGATGTAGGGTAAAATTAGGCTATTCGCAATTTTGCAGTAAATCCGCATCGAAAAAGGTTGTTTATGAAACTCACGCCACTTAATGCGCTATCTCCCTTAGATGGTCGCTACCAATCAAAAGTTGACCCACTCCGCGCTTACTTTAGTGAATATGCACTCATTAAGCACCGTGCTTTAGTGGAAGTTGAATGGCTTAAAGCCTTGGCAGAATTGCCTGAAATTGAAGAAGTTAAGCCATTTAGCCAAGAAACTATTAAAGAGCTAGATAATGCAATTGCTAACTTTGGTGAAGCAGATGCATCGCAAGTGAAAGCGATTGAAGCACGCACAAATCATGACGTAAAAGCCCTTGAATATTGGCTTAAAGAAAAGTTTGATAGCAATCCTGAAATTAAAAAAGCCAGTGAATTTATTCACTTTGCTTGCACGAGCGAAGACATCAACAATCTATCTCATGCATTGATGCTTAAAGGCGCACGCAATGATGTGATGTTGCCGTTCTTGAACAACCTTATTGTTCGTATGACTGAATTAGCTCAGCAATTGGCTGACCAACCTATGCTTGCACGCACACACGGCCAAACGGCTTCGCCAACCACCATGGGTAAAGAGTTTGCTAACGTGGTGTACCGCTTGCAACGCCAACAAAAACAATTAGTCGCTAATGAAATTTTAGGCAAAATCAATGGCGCAGTTGGTAACTTCAACGCACACTTATCCGCTTATCCCAATGTTGATTGGGAAAAATTTGCTAAACAATTTGTGGAAAATTTGGGCTTAACTTACAACCCAATGACCATCCAAATTGAACCGCACGATTACATGGCTGAGCTTTACGATAACTTAGCGCGCATCAACACGATTCTGATTGATATTAACCGCGATATTTGGGGTTACGTTTCTGTTGGCTATTTCAAACAAAAACTCAAACCAGGCGAAGTGGGTTCTTCAACCATGCCACACAAAGTAAATCCAATTGACTTTGAAAACTCAGAAGGCAATTTAGGCTTGGCAAATGCAATACTCCGCCACCTTGCCGAGAAATTGCCGATTTCACGTTGGCAACGTGACCTCACTGACTCCACCTTGCTTCGCAATATGGGCGTGGCTTTTGGTTACACGCTTTTGGGTTACGACTCATGCTTACGTGGCCTAAATAAACTTGAAATCAATCAAGTAAAATTGGCTGATGATCTAGACAATAGTTGGGAAGTGCTTGCTGAGCCTATCCAAACGGTGATGCGTCGCTATGGTTACGAAAATCCGTACGATAAGCTTAAAGAATACACACGTGGCAAAGCCATTTCTAAAGAGTCATTGCAATCACTCATCGCTGAACTAAAAATTCCAGCAGAAGCTAAGCAATACTTAATGGAATTAACGCCTGCGACTTACATCGGCAAAGCCACTGCATTAGTGAAAAATATCTAAATGACTGAAATCCTCGTTCTCTATTACTCTCAAGGCGGCGCAGTGCGCGACATGGCACAAAATATTGCACGTGGAGTTGAGAGCGTTTCAGGCGCAAAAGCACGCATTCGGACCGTGCCAAAAGTATCAGCTAATTGCGAAGCGACTGAGGCAAACGTGCCAACAAGCGGCGCGCCTTATGTTGAACTTCAAGACCTGGAAGAGTGTTCTGGTTTGGCACTTGGCAGCCCTACTCGCTTTGGCAACATGGCAGCACCAATGAAATATTTTTTAGATGGCACGACTAGTTTATGGCTAAAAGGCGCACTCATTGGTAAACCTGCCGCAGTATTTACCTCTTCAGGCTCTATGCATGGCGGCAATGAAACCACCCTACTCACCATGATGTTGCCGCTCATGCATCACGGCATGATTTTATTAGGCCTACCCTATTCAGAACCTGCACTCGGCAACACAACAACAGGCGGCACGCCTTATGGCGCCAGCCATATTGGCGGCGCGATGGATGACAAACCACTCAGCGATGACGAGAAGAAACTTTGTCTTGCATTGGGCAAACGCTTAGCCGAAACCGCCTTGAAGCTTTCAGCGTAATGCCTAAGTCAATAGCGATGATTCAAAAACTAAGACTTGGTGCTTCCATCAGCTTAATCGCGCTTATTATTTTGAGTTTGGCTTGGGAAAGCATCTTAGCCCCGATTAAACCAGAAGGCTCTCAACTGATCCTAAAAGCTGTGCCACTTCTATTGCCACTTTTTGGCATTCTTAATGGCCGTCGCTATACCTATCAATGGGCGAGCATGTTCATCTTGATATACTTCACTGAAGGTGCCGTAAGAGCTTGGGCTGATCAAGGCCTTTCTGCTCAGTTAGCACTTGCAGAGGTGTTGTTGACCTCAGTTTTTTTCGTCTGCACTATTTACTATGCAAAATTAACAAGACAGACATCCAACCAGCTTCAACGATAAGCGATATAATTTACACATGTTAATTCTTCTTTCTAATGACGACGGCTACTTTGCTCCAGGCCTTGCCACACTTGCTGAATACGTTTCGAAAGTTGCAGATATTGTTGTGTTTGCACCAGAGCGCAATCGAAGTGGCGCCAGCAATTCTCTGACATTAGACAGGCCGCTGTCCGTGCGCCAGGCCAGCAATGGATTCTACTTTGTAAACGGCACGCCCACTGACTGCGTGCATTTGGCCGTCACTGGCTTAATCGACAAACTTCCTGACATGGTAATTTCAGGCATTAATGATGGTGCAAATATGGGTGATGACACCATCTACTCAGGCACGGTTGCTGCCGCCATGGAAGGCTACTTACTTGGTATTCCATCTTTTGCAGTTTCAATGTCTCAACACAATGCAACGCATTTTGAAACAGCGGCTAAAGTAGTCGTTGAACTCATTGAGCACTACAAAGCCAATGCATTCCCACCACCGGTATTAATGAATGTGAATGTGCCAGACGTACCTTACTCAGAACTCAAAGGTAAAGTGGTGACTCGCCTAGGCAAACGCCACAAGGCGGAACCTGTGATTAAATCCAAATCACCACGCGGCGAAACGCTCTACTGGGTGGGCCCTGCCGGGGCGGCCGCAGATGCGGGCGAAGGCACAGACTTTTATGCCGTGGCCAATAATCAAGTATCCCTTACGCCATTGCAAGCGGACTTGACGCACCACAAGCAATTAGACGCATTAAAAAACTGGGTGAAATAGAGTGATTAGAAATACCTCAGGCATCGGCATGACCTCACAACGTACGCGTGACAGGATGTTATCTCGTTTGCGTGAACAAGGTATTAAAGACGAGGTGACGCTTTCCGCAATGGGTGAAATCCCTCGCCATATTTTTGTAGATGAAGCCCTTGCCACCCGTGCTTATGAAGATGTATCACTCCCCATTGGCTTTGGCCAAACAATTTCTCAGCCTTATACCGTCGCTAAGATGACAGAAACACTGCGCGCAGGCCTTCCTTTAGGCAAAGTGCTTGAGATTGGAACTGGTTGCGGCTATCAAACAGCAGTACTCTCAAAAGTGGCCAGCGAAGTCTACTCATTGGAACGCATCAGTCCGCTCGTCATGAAAGCACGTAAACATCTACGCGAAATTCGCATGAGCAACATCAAGCTCAAGCACGCAGATGGCACAATGGGCTTGCCTGACTTCGGGCCATTTGATGGCATTATCGTCACGGCTGCTGCCAGCCATATTCCTGATGATTTAGTGCATCAACTTGCCGTAGGTGGCCGTATGGTGATTCCTGTTGGGACTGATGAACAGATCTTGTATTTGATCGAGCACATCGACAATAACGGCATTTCAGAATTCAAGAAAACAAAGCTTGAGCCCGTGAAGTTTGTGCCTTTACTTGGTGGAACAAACTAATGAAAGAGTTAATAAAGTTTAGCATTGCCCTAGCGAGCCTTATGTTGGTTGCTTGTTCCAGCACCCCTAATCGAGCACCTGTGATTGATCGCTCACCAGAGCCATCAAAAGCAAAAGTAACGCAAGCCCCTAAAAAAGCCAGCGCAAAGAATAATGTAAATACTAAAGATTGGCGCCCTGACACCTACACTGTCAAAAAAGGCGATACCTTATACAGCATTGGTCTTGAATTTGGTGACGACTACAAAGAAATTGCACAGAACAATAACATCAACGCACCTTACAACATTCGCGTAGGTCAGCAGCTTAAAATCAAACCTAGCACCTCATTAACCAACAAACCTGCTGAAGCCAATAGTGACGACGTTGTGATTAAGCCACTCAACAGCGACAATCAAACGATTCAAAGCAAAAACAGCAGCACTATGTCGGCAGATATTCCATCACTCAACTCACCAAAAGCGCTGCGTGAGCCATATAGTGAGCAGGCCGCAAGCAATAACACTTCCCCTGCAAAAGTAGCTGAGACTAAAGCGCCTGAAATAAAACCGACAGAAGCAAAGCCAGCCGATAGTGGTTTAGCCAGCGAAGATGCGATGGACTGGGGGACGCCAACGAAAGGCAAAATCAAAACAGCATTTAATGAAGGTGCGAGCGCCAAAGGGATTGATATTGAAGGCACGATGGGGCAAGACATCAACGCAGCCGCTAATGGTAAGGTGATTTACAACGGTTCGGATTTGCGTGGCTATGGCAATCTAGTGATCGTCAAACACAATAAAGACTATCTTTCTGTCTATGCGCACAACAGTAAGATTATAGTCAAGGAAGGTCAAACCGTAATTAAAGGACAAAAGATAGCGGAAATGGGTAGTTCAGGCACCGATGCCGTTAAGCTTCACTTTGAAATTCGTTACCAAGGTAAGTCAGTTGATCCAGCAAAATTCATGGCGAACCTTTAAGCTTTTAATTCTAATAAAAAAAGCCGCTTCTCAGCGGCTTTTTTATATTCTTTTACAAATTACTTCTTATCTTCCTCAGCGTAATATTGACGCACTTGCTCAATATCGAAATCACGCGCCCATTCAATCAGTTTATCTAAGGCTGGCGCGCCGATTTCTCCCTGTTGTGCATGGATGCCGGCCTGTTCACGAACAATTAGAATACCCGGGATTTTGGTCACTTCAAAGTATTCAGCAATTTCTGGATTCGCTTCCGTATTGACCATGCCGAACAAAATGTCAGGATTTTTTTCAGCAGCCGCCTCAATGACAGGCGTAAAAGCCACACATGGCTCACACCATGGCGCCCAAAAATCAACAATCACAAATGGATTATTAACGATTGTTTCTTTGAAATTTTCTTTATTTAATTCAACTACAGCCATGATGTTTCCATTCGATAATCTTTTTAGTTGTCATATTCTATCAGATGCCCTGCAAATACCGAAACGCAGGGCTTTAAGCTCTAATGAAAAACCCTAATCAATTGGTTTTTCCCAAGCACCATCAAAAAACATAGTGCCTAAATCACGACGACTTCGCGGCGCTGTTTCACGGACAAGTAAATCGCTAGTGACAGTTTCAATATCTGCAGGATGCCCCACGGAAATCATAGCCATCAAGGTGAATTGCGTGGGAATACTGAAGATTTCGCGTATTTTTTCAGTATCAAAACCACCCATCTGATGCGCCATCAACCCCATACTTGTTGCCTGCAAACATAGATTTTGTGCTGCAGCACCCGTGTCATATTGAGCCCAACGATTAGGCTGTGCATTTTTGACAAACAGCGTATCCGCGCAGACCAAACAGAGCCAAGGTGCATTAAGCACCCAAGTCTGGTTGCCTTCTGAGAGACAGTCAAAAGCTTGTTGCCAAGCCTTTGCGTCAACACCCTTATTCCAAACCACAATACGCCATGGCTGGTCACCCATACAAGATGGTGCCCAGCGAGCTGCTTCTAACAAGGCCAGTGTTTGTTCGTGAGTAATTTGCTTGCTAGCGTCATACGCCCTACCACTCCAACGCTCTGCAATGGTTTGGTCAATAGCTACTTGGGTAATCGCTGGTTTTTTCATGATTCTAATTAAATAGTTTAACTCTTACAAAGTTGGGTAGTCGGTATAGCCTTTTTCAGTGCCACCGTAAAAGCTTTTTGAGTCTGCTTCATTAAGAGGTGCATCTTGACGGAAACGTTCAACTAAATCAGGGTTAGCAATAAACGGCACACCATAGGCGACTGCATCCGCATGACCACTGGCAATTGCAGCATTACCTCGCACTTTGTCATAAGACAAGTTAGCCATGTAAGGAGATTTGCAAAGTTTACGCATCGCATCAAAATCAAACGCGTCAGCTACGCCACCGCCATGAATACCACCTTCAACCACGTGCAAATAAGCCAAATTGAATTGGTTTAATTGTTCAGTCACATAATTAAATACGGCTTGAGGATTGCTATCTTTCATATCATTAAATGGATTGACTGGTGAAAGACGCAAACCCACTTTATCGGAACCAGTCGCGTCTACCACTGCCTTTGTTACTTCCATCAAGAATCGTGCACGATTTTCAATGCTGCCACCGTAAATGTCAGAGCGCTTATTGCTTCCATCACGTAAAAATTGATCTAGCAAATAGCCATTAGCAGAGTGGATTTCAACGCCATCAAAACCTGCTTTAATGGCATTTTTACTGGCCTGAACATAATCCGCCACAATGCCTGGCAACTCGCTCGCATCTAAGGCACGTGGTTCAACATAATCCACCAAGCCATTAAAGGTAAATGCCTTGCCTGATGGCTTGACTGGTGAAGGCGCAACTGGCGTCGCACCATTTAATAGCGTTGGATGTGAAATACGCCCCACATGCCACAACTGAATCACAATCTGGCCGCCTTTGGCATGCACAGCATCGGTCACTTTTTTCCAACCATCAACCTGAGCATCGGTATAAATGCCTGGCAATAAAGGATAGCCATGACCCATCGCTGAGATTGGTGTGGCCTCAGTAATAATCAAACCAGCTGTTGCACGTTGTTCGTAGTAAGTCACGTTTATATCTTGCGGAACGCCTTCCATGCTTGAACGGTTGCGGGTTAACGGCGCCATCACCAAACGGTTACTCATGGCAATACTGCCTAGTTTTACTGGGCTAAATAAATCGCTCATCGTCTATCCTTTATCAAAACTTCTAAAATAAAATGGTTCAAAAACTTAATTCGTTTTAATGCCTTCAATCAGCAAAGTTACTTCAATCTCGTCACCGACTGGGCTACCAGCTTTACCCCATGTAAAGCCAAAATCTGAAGCCTTTAAGTTGGTGTGCGCTTCAATGCCAGTGCGATAGCCACCCCAAGGGTCGTTAGCATAGCCCAATATCTTAAACGGGAATGTCATTTCTTTAGTAACACCGTGCAAGGTCAGCTTGCCTGTAATCACGCCCTCATTCGCATTTTTACTCCTAAGCACTTTGGTGCTGGTAAATTGCATATCAGCAAAATGACCTACGTCTAAGTACTCTTCCTTTTTGATGTGCTCATCACGCTTAGCAAAACTTGTATTCACGCTGAGTAAGCTGATTTTAGCATCCACAGTAGAGTTTGCGAGGTTGGCACGGTCGATGCTGATATTCCCAGTGACATCGCTAAAAGTACCTGACAACTTTGACGCAACATGGCGAATACTGAAATTTGCAAAGCTATGGGCATTATCAATTTTATAAGTTTCAAGCTCTGCATACGCAGTCAGAGAAGCAATTAATAAACCAGCCCCGAATAACACTTTTGATATTTGATGCATGATAAAACTCCTCGCTAAATTTTTGGCAAATCAAACAAAAGCACTTCCACGTCGGACTCTGCTCGCAAATTCAAATCGATAGCCACCTCTAGCGCAACCGCATCGCCATGCGCTAGTAATTCTCCATTCACACGTAAACTACCCCCAGCCAATTGCAAATATGCACTGCGGGCTTTTGGCGCTTGATAAACCAATGACTGACCAACCTGCAAACAAGTCGCCCATAAATTAACATCCTGATGAATCAACAAGGAGTCATCTCGTGCATCTTGCGAGGCAATTAAACACCAGCGATTTTGTTTGCGTGCGGCGTCAATATGTTTATCTTCATAACCAGGTGTAAGGCCGCTCTGAGCTGGTGTTAACCATATTTGAAGCAGATGGGCTTCTTCGGTTGAGGATGGGTTCCTCTCCGCATGCACAATGCCCGTGCCAGCCGTCATTCGTTGCACATCACCTGCTTTAATCACAGAACCATTACCAAGACTGTCTTCATGCGCTAGCTCACCAGCTAGCATATAAGTGATGATTTCCATGTCTTTATGCGGATGCATGCCAAAACCATGATCAGGTGCCACCATGTCCTCATTAATCACTCTCAACACAGAAAACTCCATCCGTGATGGGTCATAATATCGATTAAATGAAAACGAATGATAACTATCTAACCAGCCATGATTGGCATGACCTCGTGATGCTGAACGACGAATTTCCATAGCGCCTTTTTTTATTCAAATAAACAATTCATAAGTACTGACGACCATTCTAATGAATTAAAAAGTAAAATGGATGATAATTAATCTTAAAAGCTTTATTACAAGATGACCGAACAAGACCAAATATTCATGCAAGCAGCCATCGCCCTTGCCAAGCAGGCCGCCGAAAATGGCGAAGTACCTGTGGGCGCTGTCGTTGTGAAAGATGGTAAAATTATCGGTCGTGGATGCAATTCACCAATTGGATTAAACGACCCAAGCGCGCATGCTGAAATTCTAGCCCTGCGTGATGCCGCTAACAATATCGGCAATTACCGATTGGTCGATTGCACGCTGTACGTCACGCTAGAACCCTGCGCCATGTGTTCAGGAGCGGTTCAGCATTCCCGTATTACGAACCTAGTTTATGGCGCTAGCGACCTTAAAACCGGCGCTTGCGGGAGTGTGATCAATCTCATGGCTGAAGAAAAGCTTAACCATCACACTAAAGTCAAAAGTGGCGTGCTTGCAGATGAAACTGGACAAATACTCTCAGAATTTTTTAAACAACGCCGACTAAATAAAAAGCCAGGTCAGTAAACTAGCAAAATAAGATTTCATAAAAAAACCCGCCAAAGCGGGTTTTTTTGTATTTGACTATTAAACAAGTTGGTTATTAAATAACTTGGTTGTTGAATACATTATTCTCTATCGTTACCCATCAAACTCATCAAAATGCTCAGTAGGTTCACAAATAAGTTGTAGATATCAAGATACAAACTCAATGTTGCCATCACATAGTTAGTTTGGCCGCCACGAACGATTTGGTTTACATCATACAAAATGTAACCTGAGAAAATAAGCACCGAAATGCTTGAAATCATTAAGTGCGCTGGGTCAAAGTGAAAAAACATATTAGCAAGTGAAGCGACTAACACCAAGATCAAGCCAACAAATAAGAACTTACCTAAGCCGCTAAAATCCCGCGCTGGGCTAGAGGCGATTGCAGCCAAGCTAAAAAATGTAACACCTGTGCCCGCAGCGGCAAGACCAATAATTTCACCACCATTACGCAGATGCAAAGCTGCTTGCAGGATAGGTCCCAGCAAGAGACCGAAAATAAATGTCAGGGCAAGAAGCAACCATACGCCTGCAGCACTATTTTGATTCGAAGCAATCAATTTGAACATACCAAACATGACTACCATAAAGCCGATTGCAAAAATAAATGGATGTGCCGCCATAAATCCAAAGTTCATTTGCAGACCGAAATACGCGCCTATCATGGTTGGAATCATGGTTAAACCAAGCAAGGCGTAAGTGTTACGCAGCACGCGGTTTTGAATATCCGCGGCAGTAGTTGAACGACCAATTACTTGAACATCATCAAACATTACAATTTCCTTATCAAAATATCGCCAAAGAGCGACATACTTAAGATAGCGACTTTAGCATTAAGTTTCAAGCCTATTTTTGTGACAATCGCTTAAAAGATTATTAAAACAAATCCTGTTCAGACTTACCGACTAAATCGACCCGCTTTACCGCCGCAACAAACTCAGCATCTTCATGCAAATGGTCCATATCTTTTGGTGATCTGCCGCCATGCATACGCGCCAGCCTTGCACGGCTTGCGCCTGAAATATCCCACTTTAGATTGGCCAATAATTCATCGGCCTTATCTGGTTGATTACATAAGAGTACCATGTCACAACCCGCATTCAAAGCGGCTAAAGCACGGGCGGTTACATCACCAGCCACCCCTGCACCTTCCATGGATAAATCATCACTAAAAATAATGCCATCAAAACCTAAACGCTCTCGAAGTACCTTTTGTAACCAACGCGGTGAGAAGCCTGCTGGCTTTTCATCCACCTTAGGATAAATCACATGGGCAGGCATAATTGCTTGAATGCCATCATCAATCATCTGACGAAATGGCTGCATATCATTTTGCGCGATTTCATCAAACTCGCGCTCATCCACGGTAATCGCCACATGCGAGTCTGCCACGACATAACCATGTCCAGGAAAGTGCTTGCCGACCGCTGGCATACCGCCCCGTCTTAGCCCGTGCATCAAGGCATAGGCCAGTTCATGAATAGCTTGGGCTTTTACATGAAATGCACGATTGCCAATTACTTGGCTTTCGCCATAATCCATATCCAGAACAGGCGTGAAGCTAAAATCCACCCCATGCGCACGCAATTCAGCGGCTAAAATCCAACCAGCTTCTTCTGCCAACGCTATCGCTTTTTTAGGATTGTTATCCCATATTTTTCCAAACTCACGCATAGGCGGAATCTTCGTAAATCCATCTTTGAATCGCTGCACGCGACCACCTTCATGATCGACAGAAATTAACAACGGCGGCTGACGAACTGCATGAATACTTGCTGTCAGCGCCTTTAATTGCGCTGGCGATTCAAAATTGCGCGAGAACAAAATCACGCCACCCACCAAAGAATTTTGCAATCGCTTAATATCCTCTGCGGTGAGTTCTTTTCCAACCACATCCAGCATCACTGGGCCAAGTGTCATTTTTTTATCCTTTTACATCCAATTGCTCTATCCAGTTAATCTCAGTGCTTCATCCATGAATATCTAGATAGTCGCGCAAACGATCACCCAAAACATTCACCGCCAAAACCAGCGTCATTAAACTCAAGCCTACCGCCAACACATAGTGTGGCGCAATCAACATATAACGCACACCATCACGCAACATTGCGCCCCAAGAAGCATTCGGTGCTTGTATGCCCAAACCTAAAAACGACAAGCTCGCTTCAGCAATCACCAAGCCAGCCATACTGTAAGTTGCTTCCACTAGCAGAGGTGCCGCTAATAAAGGCAACATCTGTTTTAGCATAATACGCAGCGTAGATGCACCTAAAGACTCAGCAGCCATGACATGCTGACGTTGCCTTAAAGAAAGCACCTGCGCACGGGTTAATCGAGCATAGCCTACCCACGAAGTAATACAAAGCGCCAATATCAAATTGCTCAAGCCAGCACCTAGCACTGCAGCAAAAGCAATCGCCAACAAAATGCCAGGAAAAGCCAAAAACACATCGGTAATTTGCATTAAGGTACGATCAACCCATCCGCCATAGTAGCCAGAAACCATGCCCAGCATAATCCCCACAGAGGCAGTAATAATTGTGACTAAAGCTACCACCAACAGCGACACTTGGGCACCGGCAAGCAAGCGCGGCAAAATTTCTCGACCCAAATCATCAAACCCAAGCAGATGTCCAAAAGAAGGTTTTGCCAAAATCAAATCTAAATGAATTTGATTAGGCTGAAAATCAACCAAACTTGCAACAATAGCGGCAAGCACCCACAAGGCCAATACCAAAACTGACCAATACTTTAGGCTCATGAGGCAAATCTCACGCGGGGATCTATTTTGGTATAAATAATGTCGGTGGCTAAATTAACCGTGACATAAATCAAGGCGACCACCAGCACACAAGCTTGCGTCACAGGATAGTCACGCTTTTCGATGGACTCAACCAAAAGCCGGCCAATACCGTCCCAAGAAAATACGGTTTCGGTAATCACTGTACCTGCCAGTAAGCTACCCATCTGCAAACCAAGCACAGTGACAATAGGCAACAATGCGGCACGTAAGGCGTGCCTTAAAATCACGGCACGTTCAGTTAAGCCTTTAGCTCTAGCTGTGCGTATAAAGTCCTCATGCAGAACTTCCAACATACTGGCGCGAGTCATTCGGGTCAAAATGGCCGCTAAACCAAAGCCCAAAGTTAAACCGGGCAAAATAACAGCAGTGCCGCTTTCCATACCACTCACCGGCAACAAGCCTAGCCAAAGCGCAAATATCATCATGAGCATGGGCCCCATCCAAAAATGTGGCATGGCAGAAATGGAAAGACTTAAAATATTCGCCAATTTGTCAGGCCATTGACTTACTTTCAGTGCGGCAACAATCCCTAAAGGCAGTCCAATTAATATGGCAAAAGATAAGGCCAACAAGGCCAATTTAGCAGTGGCAGGCAATCGCTCTGCGAGTAAATCAACAATTGGTTTTTTAGAGTGAATAGAAACGCCTAAATCGCCATGGGCAAGTTTGTTTAAATAAACGCCAAACTGCACATAAATAGGCTGATCCAAGCCAAGATCCGCACGCAGTTGCATACGATCTGCGCTGCTCGCCGACTCACCTAACATCACTTCAACAGGGTCGCCAGGCACGGCATGAACTAAAAGAAAGGTAAGTAAGACTACGCCTAATACAACGGGGACAACGCCTAACAATCGCATCATCATGGCTGAATATCAACCTCGGCACCAACATCCACCATATCAAACAACGCCATCATGTCAGTGTTACGCATGCGCACACAGCCATGTGAGCCAATCACGCCCATCACGTTACCATCTGGCGTGCCGTGGATGTAAATATAACGCTGCATAGTATCGACATTACCTAAACGATTGACACCCACTTCGGTGCCAGAAAGCCACAAAATGCGCGTCAAAATCCAATCGCGGTTTGGAAATTCAGTCATGAGTGCTGGCGTGCAAATTTCACCTGTGGGGCGTCTACCAACAAAGACACTTCCTGCTGGCGCGCCCTCGCCTATTTTGGCGCGAATGATATGCTTGCCAACAGGCGTACACCCACTATTCTTTTGACAGCCAGCACCGTTCGCAGCGGTAGAAATAGAAAAATGCAGAAGGGCTTCATCCTGTGTGTTGAACACAGTCAAAGTTTGCTGAGAAATAGAAACGACAAGACGCATGAAATATAGAAATCGCTTAAAAGATTATCTAAAAGCGATTGTAACAAGCTAAAGGGGTTTTAACAGCCTTAATCTTTGAGTTTGCGGCTGTGACGCCACTCCCAAGGCGGCGTTGGACTATCGTCCGCCCACAAACCAAGCTTGGCTTCTTTGGCGGCTTCTTCTAGCGAATAAAAAGATTCAAAACCTTTATCGTAATGCCGATACACCCAAGCATTTCCGCCACGCACCATCTCAGCATTAGCATGAACGCCGTCACAAGTTACATCACCTACAGTGCGGCCATAGCGGTCTGTATTCACCACTTCGACTGTCGCCTGTTTGTTATAACAAAGCTCAGCAAGCCTTTTTTTGCCAGCTTGGCCAAAAGGCTGAGCTTTTTCAGGCGCATCAATGCCAGCAAGTCTAATCTTATGCTGTTGATTAGTATCGTCTAGCACGGTGAGCGTATCGCCATCGGCCACGCCGACCACGTGACCCGCAATAATGCCATCTGCTGATGCAATAACAGACAGGAGTATTGCTACGCCAAGCAAGATAATCTTGACGTAGTTTTTACCAGTCAGCGGAGGGATCAAGCGGACTAATAGCGCCTTAGTTTTCGAGGTCATTATCTTTTTTCTTTAAACGCTTTACTTACGCAACACTCCAAAAGCTTATAAGAAAAATGAATACTAACTAATCAGTAAGCTATTCATGCGTTTTACAAAGCTTGCAGGGTCATTGAGTTGTCCCCCTTCTGCCAATAAAGCTTGATCGAATAAAAGGTGGGCTAAGTCATTAAACTTCGCATCATCTTTTTCAACCTTCAAACGCTCAACCAGCCCATGCATTGGATTGATTTCTAGCGTTGGTTTGCTTTCAGGTGTTTTTTGACCTGCCGCTTTAAGCATGCGCTCCAAGTTGCCTGATAAGTCATTTTCACCCGCCACCAAACAAGCCGGGGAATCCGTTAATCGGTGCGTCACGCGCACTTCTTTCACTTGCTCACCCAACGTTGCTTTGACTTTATCAATCAGGTCTTTAGCCGCATCTTCTACTTGCTTCTTGGCTTCTTTTTCAGCTTCGTCTTCCAGCTTACCTAAGTCCAAATCGCCTTTGGCGATGGATTGCAGTTTTTTACCATCAAATTCAGTTAAACCACCTAACATCCATTCATCCACACGGTCTGAAAGCAGTAACACCTCAATACCCTTCTTACGGAAAATTTCCAAATGCGGGCTATGTTGCGCGGCAGCAAAGCTATCTGCTGTGATGTAATAAATCGCCTCTTGACCTTCCTTCATACGAGCGATGTAGTCTTTAAAGCCTACTACTTGGGCTTCAGTGTCTAAATTGGTTGACGCAAAACGGAGCAAGCCAGCAATTTTTTCTTTATTAGCAAAGTCCTCTCCTGGGCCTTCTTTTAGCACGCGGCCAAACTCACCCCAGAATGCTTGGTATTGTTCTGGTTTGTTTTCAGCCAAATCTTCGAGTAGGCCTAATACCTTCTTCACTGAAGCAGATTTAATCGCATCAATATCTTTTGAATGCTGCAAGATTTCACGCGACACATTGAGTGGCAAATCAGCAGAATCAATCACGCCGCGCACAAAGCGCAAATATTGTGGCATCAGCTTTTCAGCATCCTCCAAAATAAACACCCGCTTCACGTAAAGCTTAATGCCTTGGCTACGCTCCCGGTCATACAAATCAAAAGGGGCTTTGCTTGGCACGTAAAGCAAGGAAATGTATTCCTGATTGCCCTCTACGCGGTTATGGCTCCAAGCCAGCGGATTCTCAAAGTCATGTGAGACGTGTTTATAAAACTCTTGATACTCCTCTTCGGTGATGTCGCTTTTGCTACGCGCCCACAAAGCTGAGGCTTTATTCACGGTTTCATCTTCATCCGTTGGCACTTGCTCGCCATCTTTCCATTCAGATGCCTTCATTACAATTGGCAAAGTGATGTGGTCTGAATATTTACGGATGATGGATTTAAGTTTCCAATCATTGAGAAACTCATCTTCGCCTTCACGCAAATGCAAGACGATTTCAGTGCCACGTGTTTTCTTTTCTGCAGGCTCTAACGTAAAGTCGCCCTCACCTGCTGATTCCCATTTCACTGCTTCAGTTTCGCCAGCGCGTAGTGTAGTTAAAGTCACTTTATCCGCAATGATAAAAGCTGAATAAAAACCCACACCAAACTGGCCAATCAAATTGGCATCTTTGGCTTGATCGCCAGTGAGTGAGTTAAAAAATTCTTTCGTGCCAGATTTGGCAATCGTACCGATATTTTCGATCACTTCTGCGCGGCTCATGCCAATGCCGTTATCAGTAATCGTTAAAGTACGCGGCGCTTTATCAAAAGCAATACGAATCTTTAAATCACTATCGCCACCGTAAAGCGTGTTGTCTGAAAGCGCAGAAAATCTTAATTTATCTGAAGCATCGGATGCATTAGAAATTAACTCGCGCAAAACAATTTCTTTGTTGCTGTATAGAGAGTGAATCATCAGCTGAAGCAGTTGTTTCACTTCGGCTTGAAAACCTAAAGTTTCTTTTTTAGATGACGATTTCGCCATATTGAAAGCTCCTAAATCACTGGTAAAAAAAAGATAAATGTAAAATGGGGATGGTGGGTTTTATTTCAAGAGCTGATTTAAAACGATAGCTGCGGCAGCCATACCAAATGGCGCAGTGACACAAACTGATGAGCCATAGCCAGCACAGTTTAAGCCTGTAATAGCAGTTTCAACTTCACAACTTTGTTCGATTTCAGCATTAGGTTGCAAGACTTGCTCATCTGAATAAACCGCTGTGATACCAAACTTAGCTGCGCTCTTTTTGGCGCTGGTTGGCGATTTAGGAAAGCCATGGTCACGGCGCAGTTGATTACGCACTTTCGCAAGCAATCTATCACCTACCACTTGAGACAAATCACCCTGCTTAATTTTAGTTGGATCTAACCTGCCACCGGCGCCGCCAACAGTGACCAGTTGAATATTATTTTTCTTGCAATAGGCGGCAATCGCCACTTTGGCTCTAGCATCATCAATGGCATCTAGCACCATATCAAAGCCACTATTTAGCATTTCAGCCACATTTTCTGGTGTCACAAACTCTTCAATCTCTTGAACCACACAAGCAGGGTTAATCGCCTTAATACGCTGTGCCATGGCAGTCACCTTAGCCATCCCAAAAATACCATTTATTGCGTGGAGTTGGCGGTTTACATTGGATTCAGCAATATTATCTAAATCAATCAGCGTGATGTGTCCAACAGCGCTTCGCGCCAAAGCTTCAACCGCCCAGGATCCCACACCGCCTATACCAATGATGCAAGCATGGGCAGCTTGAAGCTTAGCTAAACCTTGCTCTCCGTATAAACGACGAACGCCGCTAAAGCGACGTTCATAATCTGGTGAATCACTTTGGACCATATTTACTTTTCTAGCACAACAAAAGCGGTTGCAAACGCTTTTTCATCTGAAATAGAAAGGTGAGCAAACTTTATGTTTTTTGTTTCTAAACATGCTTGCAATTCAAGCGCCAAATCAAATACTGGCTTACCTAAATCGTCATGACCCACGCCAATATTCTCAAAGGTGGCTGGCTTGCGAATGCCGGTTCCAAGTGCTTTAGCAAAGGCCTCTTTGGCGGCAAAACGTTTAGCTAAGAAACGTGCTTTTGTATTCGATAGTTGAAATTCTTGCATCTCGCGCTCACTCAATACACGCATCGCAAAATGATCGCCAAAGCGGTCTAGCGAATCTTGAATTCGCGCCACTTCAACTAAGTCTGTGCCAACGCCGTAAATCATCGTCTAGCGAGACGCCTCAACCATTAGGGCTTTCATTTCACGCACTGCGTATTCCCAACCAACAAACACGGCATGCGCGACAATGGCGTGACCAATGTTAAGTTCTTCAATGCCAGGAATAGACGCGATTTGATGCACATTATGGATATTCAAACCGTGCCCCGCGTTCACCACCAAGCCCAAAGACAAAGCATGGGCTGTCGCTTCTTGAATACGTACTAATTCTTTAGCTTGCTCAACGCATTCGCTATCTGCAAACTTGCCTGTGTGGATCTCTATGACAGGAGCACCAGCGGCTTTGGCCGCATTGATTTGCACTATATCTGGGGCGATGAATAATGAAACACGGATGCCCGCATCAGCCAATGTTTTACAAACCGCTTTAACTCGCGCTAAATTACCCGCCACTTCAAGGCCACCCTCTGTAGTGCGCTCTTCTCGGCGCTCAGGTACTAAGCATACGTCTTGTGGTTTTAATTCTAAAGCGATGCCAACCATTTCATCGGTAACCGCCATTTCAAAGTTCATTTTCGTTTGTAACAATGGGCGAAGCGCATAAACGTCAGCATCTTGAATATGGCGTCTATCTTCACGTAAGTGAATAGTAATGCTATCAGCACCGGCTTCTTCAGCACGTAACGCGGCTTGCACCACGCTTGGGTACTTTGTGCCACGCGCTTGGCGCAAAGTGGCTACGTGGTCAATATTCACGCCTAATTTGATGTTGGTGCTTGCCATCATAAATCCTGTAAATCGATTAAAAGTTGTCTGGTATGCAGTGGCTTATCACCCAAATAATGCGCCATTAAAAGCCGCATTAACTGCTTACTTTGTTGCTGAGTTTGTAAGTCAGCGTAGTCATCCTGCGCCATGTCTAGCAAGGTTTTACCCGACAATTGTACGCCATTTTCTTGGTAGTTATGCCTGAGTGATACGGGTCCAACTTCTGGCACATAGTAGTATTGGGCTTCGGCAGTCACCGCCTCATCGCGAATATTGTGCGCTAAAGGCACAGCGTAACCCAAGGCTTGCAATAGTCGTAACTCAAAGCGGCGCAGAATATTGGCTGAGTCATCAGGCGCTAGCGAAAGCAATTTCAGTGTTTGCGTGTATTCATCAAACAAGGCTTCGTGAGCATCTTCACGCGGCAACAAACGTAGCAATAGCTCATTGAGATAAAAGCCACACATCAAGGCCTCGCCCTGAAGCATTAACAAGCCCGCATACCACTCTAGAGAATGCAGCGTTTTAAGCTCTAACTTGCCTGACCATGCGCCGAGCAAGGGCTGAAATGACTGCAACATGCCTCGCATTGCAGAACGCGGCCTTCTTGCACCTTTTGCTACCGCTGATACCCGCCCAAAATCACGGGTGAAAAGTTCAACGACGAGACTGGTCTCTTTAAAAGGATATGTGTGCAGCACATAGACGGGCTGATTATCCTGACGCGTGATACTGCTAACCGCCATGTGAAATGCCTAATAACCCAAACTCTTGAGCGCACGTTCATCATCCGCCCAACCGCCTTTTACTTTCACCCACGTTTCAAGCCAAACTTTACCGTCAAACAGCTTTTCCATGTCTTGACGCGCTTCGGTCGAAATCTTCTTGAGCTTCTCGCCGCCCTTACCAATCAGCATCGGCTTTTGGCTTTCTTTGTCCACAATAAATGCCGCATGAATGCGGCGCAAATTGCCTTCCATTTCAAACTTTTCAATTTCAACGGTAATGCCGTATGGCACTTCCTCACCAAGAAATCGAAAAGCTTTTTCGCGGAGCAATTCTGCCGCTAAGAAACGTTCATTTTTATCGGTAATTTCATCTTCACCATAAATGGCCGCTTGCTCGGGAAGATGCTCACGCACAGCGCTCAACAACTCATCAAGGTACAAGCTCTTTTTAGCACTCACAGGCACAATCGCAGCAAATGGAAACAAGAGGTCAAAGTCTTGAATCAGCGGCAACAAGTTACCTTTGTCTCCCATCAAGTCAGCCTTATTTACAACCAGCAAGACTGGCTTATCTTTAGGCAATAAATTCAAGACGATTTTATCGGCATCGCCAAGATGCATAGGCTCAATCACAAAGAGAACCACATCAACCTCATTAAGCACTTGAGTCACGGTCTTATTGAGTGTTTTGTTCAGTGCATTAATATGCTTTTGTTGAAAGCCTGGGGTGTCCACAAACAAAAATTGCGTATCTTCGGTAGTATGAATACCAAGCAAACGATGACGCGTTGTTTGGGCTTTGCGTGAGGTAATACTGAGCTTCATTCCCATAATGTGGTTGAGCAACGTTGACTTGCCAACGTTGGGTCGACCTACAATGGCAACAGTGCCACAACGGAATGGGGGTTTTTGAGTCATGTTTATGCTTTCACTATACTTTCTATTTCAGATTTTCGCGATTTAACATTTTCGCTTTTACGCAAATGTTTAGTCTGTTATTTGTTGGTAGGCAAGCTTGGCCGCTTCTTGCTCAGCATTACGGCGGCTTGTGCCTTCACCTTGTGTGGTGATATTGAATTTTGCAACTTTGCATTCGACTCGGAAAGTTTGGCAATGCGCCTCACCTTCAATCGCCAACACTTCATAGCTAGGCACATCGATTTTTTTAGATTGTAGATATTCTTGCAATAGAGATTTCGGGTCTTTGCCGATGGATTTCGGGTCTATTTTCTCGATTAAAGGTGTGAATAGTTTGATCACCACCATCTCAGCTGCATCAAAGCCAGCATCCAGAAATACCGCGCCGATAATGGCTTCTAAGGCATCTGCCAACACTGAAGGGCGTCGCCAACCACCACTTTTTAATTCACCTTCACCCAAACGAAGTGCTTCGCCAATATTGAGCGTCAGCGCTAATTCACCTAGCGTTGGCTCTTTAACCAAATGCGCACGCAGACGACTTAAATCACCTTCATCCAACTTAGGGAATGCTAGATAGAGTTGGCTTGCGATGATGAAATTAAGCACACCATCACCCAAAAACTCTAAACGCTCATTATTGCTGCTACCAAAACTACGGTGCGTGAGCGCTTGAGTTAGCAGTGCTTGATTATAAAAATTATAGCCAATTAAGCGCTGGAGTCCGAAGGTGGTTTGATTAGTCAAGAGGAAGCACCCATCATATTAGTGAATGCTCGTACCAATACGTTTAAATTGGTCAAAATTCCACCAAATAAAGAAGGCTTTGCCCACTAAATTTTGCTCTGGCACAAAGCCCCAATAGCGGCTATCACGACTATTGTCACGATTATCCCCCATCGCAAAGTAGTGCCCTGGCGGCACTTCAAATGCGCCTTCGCGGCTCATGCTATTTTCTTCAATCAGCAAGTCATGTTTAACATCACCCAACTGCTCTTCAAAGCGTTTTGCATGCACTTGATTTAAGCCAGCGCTTTCATAGGCGTAATCAGCAAGGTAAGTCATATCCAGCTTTTGGCCATTGATAAATAGTTGCCTATCTTGATAAAGAATCTTATCACCCGGCAAGCCAACCACACGCTTGATGTAATCAATCGATGGGTCTGGTGGATAGTGGAATACAAACACATCGCCACGTTCAGGATGATGCATTTCGATAAAGGTATTGTTCAAGATTGGCACACGCAAACCGTAAGTGAATTTATTAACCAAAATAAAATCTCCTGCGAGCAAGGTTGGCATCATAGAGCCAGAGGGTATTTTAAATGGCTCAGCAATAAAGGAACGAATCAAGAAGACTACTAAAATAACGGGGAAAAAGCTTTTTGAATATTCAACGAGCATTGGATCTGGCGCATTGATCGCACGATTTTTACGCAAAACAAGAATATCCAGCAACCAGATAAAACCAGTCACTAATAAAACTACGACCATAAATAACGCGAACATCATGCTAATTGCCCTTTAATTTTTATTGTGATCTTTTATTTATCTTCGACACGTAAAATGGCTAAGAATGCCTCTTGCGGGATTTCAACATTACCCACTTGCTTCATGCGTTTTTTACCCTCTTTTTGCTTCTCTAGCAATTTCTTCTTACGACTAACGTCGCCACCATAACATTTTGCCAATACGTTTTTACGCATGGCTTTAACTGTTTCACGCGCAATAATGTTGGCACCAATGGAGGCTTGAATCGCCACGTCAAACATCTGACGAGGAATTAACTCACGCATTTTAGCCGCCACTTCGCGACCACGATAAACCGCATTTAATCTATGCACGATAAGAGAAAGCGCATCGACGCGGTCGCCATTCACCATAATGTCTAACTTAACCAAATCAGCGGCACGGAACTCTAGGAATTCATAGTCCATAGAAGCATAGCCACGAGACACCGATTTAAGCTTATCAAAGAAATCGAGCACCACTTCGTTGAGCGGCATTTCGTAGCTGAGCATCACTTGCCTGCCCATGTATTGCATATTCTTTTGGATACCTCGTTTACCCGTACATAGCGTCATCACTGGACCAACGTAATCCTGCGGCATGAGCAAATTGATATTAATCATCGGCTCGCGAATTTCTTCAACGCGTGAAGGTTCTGGCAAGCGTGACGGGTTCTCAATTTGAACCACTTCACCCGTCTTGAGCAACAACTCATAGATTACCGTTGGTGCTGTGGTAATCAAATCCATGTCGTACTCACGCTCTAAACGCTCTTGCACAATCTCCATGTGCAAGAGACCCAAGAAGCCGCAACGGAAGCCGAAACCTAATGCTGTGGAATTTTCTGGTTCAAACTGCAATGAAGCATCATTTAATCGTAATTTTTCTAGCGCACTTCGTAGGGCTTCAAATTGATTTGATTCAACAGGATATAAACCCGCAAACACTTGTGGCTTCACTTCTTTAAAGCCCGGCAGAGCCTCTGTAGCTTGCCTATCAGCCAATGTAACGGTATCGCCCACTTTAGCGCTTGTAAGCTCTTTAATGCCCGCAATAATGAAGCCTACCTCACCCGCTGAAAGTGATGCTTTTTGGAATGACTTAGGCGTAAACACACCAACCTCTTCACACAGATGGACAGCACCCGTGGCCATTAAGCGAATTTTATCTTTAGGTTTTAGCGTACCATCTACCACACGCACCAACATCACCACGCCCACATAGTTATCAAACCATGAGTCAATAATAAGAGCCTTGAGTGGCTTTGTCGGATCGCCGACAGGTGGTGGGACTCTTGCCACAACCGCTTCAAGCACATCACGCACGCCTTCGCCTGTCTTGGCTGAACAGCGCACTGCATTTTGTGCTTCCACACCAATCACATCTTCAATTTCTTGAATTACTCGGTCAGGGTCTGCAGATGGCAAATCAATTTTATTCAACACTGAAGTGACTTCAACGCCCAAATCTAATGCGGTATAACAGTTAGCGACACTTTGCGCTTCTACGCCCTGGCTAGCATCCACCACCAATAATGCGCCTTCGCAGGCTGATAATGAACGGCTAACCTCGTAAGAAAAGTCAACGTGACCTGGGGTGTCAATCAAATTAAGTTGATAGACTTGTCCATCTAAGGCTTTGTATTGCAAAGCCGCCGTTTGCGCCTTAATGGTAATGCCACGTTCACGCTCCAAATCCATAGAATCGAGCACTTGCGCTTCCATCTCTCGGTCAGACAAACCTCCGCACAATTGAATAATACGGTCAGCCAAGGTTGATTTACCGTGGTCAATGTGGGCGATGATGGAAAAATTACGGATATTTTTCATAAATTCAGTGCAAAAGTTATACCAACAACAAGGGCGCCTAAGCGCCCCTGCAACCTACTACTAAGGTTTGATTTTACAGCAATTAAGGCCTTAACACCATGAGATGCTGGGGCTATTTCCTTGACCTAATTGCTGCAATGCTTTACTTCGTATCCGTAACTTTAATAGGTACGTACAAAGTACTTTCTCCGCGCAACACTAAGACTGCTACTGTTTTCCCACTTGAAATAGTCGCCAAGGTCTTAGCAAACTGCTCTACGTTGCTGACTTCAGCGTTGTTTATGCCCAACACGATATCACCACGTCGAATGCCGGCAGTTGCTGATGCCCCTTGAGAATCAATCACCAATAAGCCATTTCTTCCGTTAAGCTTTTTCTTTTGCTGTGGCGTTAGCTCATTCAAAGTTAAACCTATACGATTAGCTTCTGGCTTAGCCGCACCTTTGCTTGGCGAGCTCACCTCATCCTTGTCATTAGGCGCTTCACCAACAGTCACCGGTAAAGTTTTTATTGAACCCTTACGAAGAACTTCAACATTTGCCACTTTTCCTGGCTTCACTCCCCCAACAGCTCGCGGCAAATCAGACGATGCGTTAATCGGCTTATTATCAAATCTAAGAATCACGTCTCCTGGTATCAAACCACTCCTTTCTGCTGGGCCGCCTTTCTCAACACCAGCCACTAAAGCACCATTGGTGTTTTTCATTCCAAATGACTCAGCCAAGTCTTTAGTGATTTCTTGAATGGAAACACCTAGCCAACCACGAGAAATCTTACCACCAGTTTTAATTTGGCTAGAAATATCCATCGCCACGTCAATTGGAATAGCAAAAGATAAGCCCATAGATCCACCGCTACGGCTATAAATTTGAGAGTTAATGCCAACCACTTCACCCTTCAAATTAAACAATGGACCACCTGAGTTACCTGGGTTAATTGCCACATCTGTTTGAATAAATGGCACAAAATTTTCTTGGGGCAAAGCACGGCCTTTAGCACTCACAATACCGGCCGTCATGGTGTTTTCAAGGCCAAACGGAGAACCGATGGCTGCCACCCATTCACCCACTTTTAATTGGTTTGGATCGCCGATTGCAACCTTAGGCAAACCGCTTGCATCAATTTTAAGCAACGCCACATCTGTTCGACGATCTGAGCCAATAATTTTAGCTTTAAATTCACGTCTATCTGACAACTTAACAATCACTTCATCGGCCGCATTAATGACATGCGCATTCGTTAAAATATAGCCATCCGCACTAATGATGAAGCCTGAACCCAAAGACTGGGATTTAAACTCTTGCTGAGGTGCTTGCCCTCTTGGACCGCCTGGCACAGGCAAGCCAAAACGACGAAATAGCTCATTAAACTGCTCATCGTCTTGCATGCCAACGAATGGATTGCCATTACCCTGCACCATTTGCGTAACGCTAATATTTACTACCGATGGGCCCTGCCTTTCAGCAAGCTCCGTAAAATCTGGCAATTCTTTTGCGAATGCCATTCCTGAAAATATAAACAAAAATAAAAAAATAACGACTACTTTTTTGATCATACCTTTACCTTTCTTTACACTGGACATTAACAATTGACTGCAGATTTGATGGATCTGCTAAACCCAAAATCACAGGACGATAACGCGCATCTAGCGTACCGCCTTGATGATGGCCTTTTAACCACACATAGCCTATAAACAAACCTAACACAGCACCTAATGCAGTATTTCTATCAGCATGCAAAGCATCAGAAAACACCGTGCTACCCAGTACGGCACCTAAAATTAATAATGCTAAGGGAATGCCATACACAGCAAAAGAACTCCACAATAAGGCATTCTCGTCCACTCCGACGACAACGATTTGATTTACGCTTGCGTTGACCGTGTTTTGCGCTTTAAAAATATTAGGACGATGGCCAAACAAACGCCCCCAAATAGAAATGCCGCAACCGCGAGATTGACCGCACAAACCACAAGGCTTATTACGAATAATTTCTAAGCTGGCTACATTTTGGTCGACGCTAACAATAATCGCGTTTTCTTGAATCATGATATTGGTTTCAATACTGAAAATAACAGAATGTCATTGTGAATGACTTTTGTGCTTAAGGCTAAATATTATATTGCAGGCTGACTACTTTTTGTTCTTAAAGCTCACCGAGTTTGCAAACTGCGTAACCGCCGCTTCAGGAACTTCACCAATTACCATTACTTGATGACCTTCATTGATAGATGCGTAAAAATTTGTGGCCCCAACAGCGGTATGACCAACTTTGGCTTTTGACCCTTTAGCCATGGGCTCAATGAAAACCGAAATCGACGCTAATCCATCAGAAAAAATCATTTGCGTAACAGGCAACGCCTTACCTTGAACAGGCTGCTTGACCTGATCAACCTTACGATAGCCTGAAGGTAGTTGAGCAATATCCCAATCAATCTCTGAAGTATTGGCTTTAGCTGGAGAATCTAAGTCCATCACATAGGATTTAGTTGGATCAAATTTAGGTTTGTACCAATCCAAGCTTTGCCCTTCCATTAGCGTAAGCTGACTAAAGCCTATCTGCTCCAAAGAGTCACCGCGTTGATTCATCGTTGTAACTTTTAGTAACAAACCAAATTCTTTATCTACCCAAAACCGATATCCATAACGCATTTGATCTTTGGGAGATAGGTTAACGACCATCGCATCCCGTCCACCAATTCTTTCTGACCCATTAATGAGGGCCTGATAGCTGACTTTGAGGGCATCCATATTGCCAGGCAACAATGCTGGAAACATGTTTTGTCCACGCTTCTTCTCAATCATGATCTTTTCATTTTTTGGACTAAAAATGACCACTTCCGAACCCTGACTCAACACCTCTCTTGGCGCGCCATCTAACACCACCATGCGGGCGAATTCACCCTGTCCTGAGTTCATGTGCGTAAGCTGAACAGACTTTGATGTAGTGCCTGATTGATAAACGAATATACCTTTGTAACTGAGCTCCCTGGCCGCTTGTGAAGCTTTTTGCAACAGCATCCAAGCATCATCTTGAGATGCAAAAGCGGTCACTGAAGCAGCACTTAGTAACCCAAGCAGCAAATTGGTTAAAAAATACTTTCTGAACATCAATTTATACATTCATTATATTGTTTGACTTAGATTATTCATAGGGCTTATTGGCAGTGCTTATTCGTGGTTAGCTGATACAAAAGATGCTGGCTGAATGAAATAGGCAGCATTACTTGGTGACATAGATTGATGTGCGCGCAAATACTCAGATGGAAGCACTTGTGCGATTTCAATGGAGCCAACATTCGACTCTAGTGATTGATTTTTCAAAACAACTAATCCAACAAAAAATACTGCTGCAACTGATGCAGCGATTGACCAAACGACTGGTTTATTGTCGTTCAATTTTTTGTTTAATGACGCTTTTGGCGCAAGCACAGTTGGTTGCTTGGCAATTTCGCGCATGACATTAGCTGTAACATCATGACGAAGTAGATCGTTACCTCTTAACACATCACCAATTAAATGATATGTGGACCAAGAACTAGCCAAATCTTGATTGGCTTTCATTGCCTTCATTAGATATTCAACATCGTCCAAAGCTAAATCGTTATCGATTAAAGCTGATATTTTTTCTTTCAATTTTTTGCTCCTACTTTCAAATACTCATTAGCAGTTCAATACCGCATTCAATCAAATAAACAGCTGTTACCATCTCTTATCATCAGGCGTATCCAGCAAAGGCCTAAGTTTTGCAGCGATGGTTTCACGCGCTCTAAATATACGTGAACGAACGGTTCCAATCGGGCAACTCATTAAAGTTGCAATCTCTTCGTAACTCAAACCCTCTAACTCTCTCAAGGTAATCGCAGTTCTAAGCTCATCTGGCAAAGCCATCATCGTTTCATTGACCGTTTTTGCAATTTCTTTGGTCATTAATTCAGTTTCAGGAGTCTCAGCTGTACGAAGTTCTTCTGCATCTTCGAAGTTTTCAGCGTCCTCAATTTCGACGTCATAACTTACTTGTGGACGACGACCTAACGAAACTAAATAATTCTTAGCGGTATTAATACCGATACGATAGAGCCATGTATAAAACGCACTATCGCCTCTAAAGTTTGGCAATGCGCGATAAGCTTTGATGAATGACTCTTGAACCACATCTTCAACTTCAGCCTGATCTCGCACCATTCTAGAAAGCAAACGACCGAGCTTACGTTGGTACTTCTCAACTAACATACCGAAGGCTTGTTGATCACCGCGTTGCGCACGCTCAACGAGCGCCTGATCGATTTCACGATTACCGGGTATCGCACTGCCAGCGGGCTGACTAACAAGACCATCAGTGTTGGAAGCGGCGCGCTCCGTTTTCTTATTATCTGTCATAGTCGAAGTATAACCTGCGCTAGTAGTACCAACGAACCCTATTTGGGAAATTTCAGCGATATTCTTTACATCAATCATTTCTCAATCCCCTTAAGCTTTGTTTTTTATTTTGTAGCCATGTTTTACAGACAACGCTAAACTGCACAAAGTTCAACATGATGGATGTTTATGCAGCAATTTGATGTACTCATTATAGGCAGTGGACTTGCTGGTCTAACAGTAGCGCTTAAAGTGGCCTCTGAAAAAAAAGTGTGCCTAGTTAGCAAACGTAAAATCAACGACAACTCAAGTAGTTGGGCACAAGGCGGCATCGCTGCAGTGCTGACTGGCGACGACTCCATTGAAGCGCATATCCAAGATACTTTAATTGCTGGCGCGGGACTTTGTGATCAAGAAGTCACCAGGCAAGTGGCGAGTCATGCGCGCGAAACAGTGGAGTGGCTTATCGCTCAGGGCGTTCCATTTACCCGCGAAGATGATGGCAGCGGCTATCACCTAACGCGTGAGGGCGGCCATAGTCATCGACGTATCATCCACGCAGCAGACGCAACAGGTCATGCCGTTCAAAAAACACTCGCCGAACAAGTCCTAAGCCATCCCAACATTACTGTGCTTGAAGATCATATTGCGGTTGATTTAATTACCTCACGTAAAGCCGGTATCGGCGCACCACAAGACAATGCAGAATGTCTAGGCGCTTACGTGCTCGACAACATGACTGGCAAAGTCATGACGATTGGGTCCCAACAAACTGTACTAGCAACAGGCGGCGCAGGTAAGGTTTATCTTTACACCACCAATCCTGACGTGAGCACAGGCGATGGCATCGCCATGGCATGGCGTGCTGGATGCCGAGTCGCAAATATGGAATTTATTCAATTTCATCCAACTTGTCTGTTCCACCCAAAGGCTAAGTCTTTTTTAATTACTGAAGCTGTTCGGGGCGAAGGTGGTATTTTAAGATTGCCTGATAGCACGAAATTCATGCCTCAGCATGACAAACGTGGTGAGCTTGCACCGCGAGATGTGGTGGCAAGAGCGATCGACTTTGAAATGAAAAAGCGCGGCCTAGACTGCGTGTTTTTAGACATTTCACACAAGCCGGCAGACTTCGTGATTTCTCATTTTCCTACCATCTACAGACGCTGCATGGAGCTTGGTATTGATATTACCAAAGAGCCCATTCCTGTTGTGCCAGCCGCACACTATAGCTGCGGCGGCGTAATGACAGATCATACAGGACGTACCGACTTAGCAAGCTTATATGCGATTGGCGAAACAGCTTGTACTGGTTTGCATGGCGCGAATCGTCTGGCCAGCAACTCTCTTTTAGAATGCATGGTGTTTGGCCAAGCCGCGGCGAACGATATATTGGCGCAAGCTCAAAAACCAAGCATAGCATTGCCTTACTGGGATGAAAGCCGTGTCACCGATGCGGATGAAGAAGTCATTATTACGCATAATTGGAATGAGCTAAGACGTACGATGTGGAATTACGTAGGGATTGTACGAACCAGCAAACGCCTGACGCGTGCGATGCATCGCATTCAAATGTTACGTGACGAAGTCGACGAGTTTTACAGCAACTTCCGCGTGAGTAACAATCTCATTGAGTTGCGTAATTTATTGCAAGTAGCTGAGCTTATTGTTCGAAGCGCAATGGAGCGGCATGAAAGTCGTGGCCTACATTACAGTAAAGACTATCCAAATATGTTAGATATTGCGGTGCCTTCGGTGCTGGAACCCTCTAATTACTTTAACTTACTGCATAACAAGCTGACAGATAAATCTAATCTCGGCTGACAACAGTTTAATGTTGATGCTTAGTTTGCATACACGCCAAATATGCAACTGAGTTAGGTTGTGCGCCATCCCGCTGGGCTTGCCAAATGGTTTCCGCAAGACAATCCATCAAGTCATGCTGAGCATCTGATTCGTTTCCATGTTTGAGCTTGAGTAATTGATAGGCTGGCGCAATCCCAATTGGTTGATTGATCGCCACTTGCTCCAAAACAGACATATGTAAACTCATGTGCAAAAAGGGGTTGGTTTCACCCATCTCAGGAAAGTAAGCTTGTTCCATGAAGCGTTCAGGTGCATCTAGAACAGCATGGTATTCGGGATGCATGTGAATGACTTGCAAAGCAATCGCTTCTAAATCCGTGAGCGTTTGTTTAGCCTGAAATTTAGCCCAAGTATCAAAAAAGAATTGTCTTACTTGGTCGCGAGTTGGATTAAATAAAGCCATATTTCTTAGGCCACTTTCGCTTTATATTCGCACAAATCTCGAATTATACATTCGCCGCATTTTGGTTGCCTGGCAATGCAGGTATAGCGCCCATGCAAAATCATTAAATGATGCGCATCTTGCATAAATGCTTTCGGAACCGCTTTCATGAGCTTGAGCTCTACCGCCAAAGGGGTTTTGCCTGGCGCGAGACCAACACGATTTCCGATGCGAAAAATATGGGTGTCCACTGCAATCGTTGGTTGACCAAACGCGGTGTTCAAAATCACGTTGGCAGTCTTGCGACCCACTCCGGGCAGGCTTTCAAGCGCCTCACGCGTATTGGGCACAACACTATCAAAGCGTTCAACTAAGATCTGACATGTCGCAATCACGTTTTTAGCTTTGCTGTGATAAAGACCGATGGTTTTGATATATCGCTCTAGGCCCTCAACCCCCAAAGCAAAAATGGCGGCAGGCGTATTGGCAACTGCATATAATTTAGCGGTGGCTAGATTGACGCCTTTATCTGTGGATTGCGCAGATAGGATAACCGCAATCAGAAGCTCAAAAACACTGTTGTGATTAAGCTCTGTTTTGGGTTCGGGGATGGCAATGGCTAGTCTACGAAAAATCTCGGTACGCTTTTCGGCATTCATAAAGGCGACTAGGGATCTATAAGGCGGCTAAGGGCGTAGAAACAGGTAATGCACCATCGCGTGCCGCTTTGCGCTGAGACATCCAATTGCGGGTTGCAATCAATGCAGCGAGTCCAATAAATGCACCTGGCGGCAAAATAGCCAATAAAAAGCCATGGTAGTCTGGAATGACGGTCAATATCATCGATTTTGCAGAGGGTCCAAATACCAAATCAATGCCTGAGAATAATGTTCCCTTACCTACAATTTCACGAATACCGCCAAGCGTAGCAAGAACCAGCGCTAAACCAAACCCCATCATAAAACCATCAAGCGCTGAAGGCACTACTGGATTTTTGGCCGCAAATGCTTCAACCCTAGCAAGCACAATACAATTTGTCACAATGAGCGGAATAAAAATACCCAGCACTGAATGTAAGCCTTGTAAATAAGCATGCATAGACAAGTCAATCATCGTCACTAAAGCCGCGACAATTAAAATAAATACTGGGATACGAATTTCACTTGGTACCCACTGACGGATAGGTGCAACACTGGCATTACTTGCTGCCATCACAATGGCTGTCATAACCCCTAAACTAAAACCATTCACCAAGCTAATCGTCATCGCCAGTGTTGGGCACAAACCCAATAACTGCACTAAGCCTGGGTTTTGTTTCCAAAGACCATTTTCAACAATCTCGCCGTAAAGGATTTTAGGCTGTGCTTTTACTTCAGCCTCTTGCACGACTTCTGGTGTTATATCCTGATTTACTTCACTCATCTGATTTCCTTTATGCAGTCGGCGATTAGTTTGCCAACGCTTGACCCGATGGGGTTTCAAAAATAGCTTGTTGATGCGATTGATAAAACTTCAATACTTTATGAACTGCTTTGACAACCGCACGTGGGGTAATTGTGGCGCCGGTCATAAAATCAAATTGACCACCGTCTTTTTTTACAAACCAAGCTTCATCCTTGGTCTTCTCGAGGGATTGCGCATCAAAGTTTTTAATCCAATCGCCATGCCCGATATCAATGTAGTCGCCCAACCCTGGCGTTTCTTTGTGATCTAACACGCGCACCCCAACGATTTCACCGGTTGCCTTAATCGCTACTAGTAACTTGATGTCACCACTATAGCCATCTGGTGCAGTCGCTTCTAAAATCACTGCGGCCGGCGCATTTTTTAGGCGTGCACGATGAATCATGGTTTCATCACGATTACCTAAATCGCCGCCAGATGCTTGTTTAATAGCATCTTGAAGCAAATTATTATCGTAAAAAGTTGTGGGCAAAATCTGACCAAACAAACGCATACGAACATCAGCCTCAGCTCTTGAAATAGGTGCTTTGGTTGAGTGATGAATGATGGCTAAACCAAATGTACTAATAATTGTAAACGCAATCATTACCCAAGCTGTTTTAGCCGCGTGCTTTAAGATAGTAGCATTCATTTAACATGCCCAAACACACGTGGCTGGGTCCAAGCATCAATCAGTGGAACACACATATTCATCAGCAAGACCGAGAACGCAACACCATCAGGATAGCCGCCGTAAACCCGAATCAAATAAGTCAGCACCGCAATTCCCGCCGCAAACACCAGCTTGCCTTTAGGCGTTGTTGGGCCACTGACAGGATCAGTAATAATAAAGAAAGCACCAAAGATAGAAGCACCAGTAAATAAGTGAAAAAGCGGATGTGCGAAGTGAGCTGGATCAAGCAAATAAAAAGCACCCGCCATCAAGGCCAACACACTTAAGAATGCCATCGGCAAATGCCAAGTAATGAGGCGCTGCTGAAGCAAATACAAGCCACCTAACAGGTACGCAGCTACCACCAATTCACCGCCTTTGGCACCTAGCATTCCAAACTGAGGCGCTAACGAAACTTGTTGCACTGTATGATGAAGTGTTAATTGCGTTTTCAAGTAATCAAGTGGCGTGGCCATACTCACGGCATCTAAACTCAAGCTGTCTGAGGTGCCAAATATGTATTGCAACTGATTTGCAAAGCTTAATTTAGCTTCCGCCAACTCAAGCGGGGCTGGCCAATGCGTCATAATCACCGGAAAGGAAATCAACAATACCGCGTAACCCACCATGGCCGGATTAAAGGGGTTGTAACCTAAACCGCCGTAAAGCTGCTTTGCAATCACAATCGAAAAAAACGTTCCGACAACCACAAGCCACCAAGGGGCCAAAGGCGGCAATGAAAGTGCTAACAGCCATGCTGTTAGCAAAGCACTTCCATCCATCAAAAAAGGCTTGATCGGACGATCGCGCAACTTCAGCATCAAGGCTTCACCGAGCAATGCAGTAATAGATGCAAGCGCAAGCACCACCAAAATGCCAGCACCAAAAACCCAGACATAAGCCGCAATCGCTGGCACTAGGGCAAGCATGACTTTGACCATAATAACACTGACGCTAGGCGCACTACTTAGATAAGGGGATCGATTCATTTTTCTTCCTGAGCGTCATTGGTCGCTATCGCGTCTGTTACCGATTGTTTTGCTGCCTCACGTCTTGCATCAATCTCTGCAATTTCAGCTTGAACCGAAGGGATTGCATCTACTACATTCTGAGGCGCAGCTGCTGCTTTTTGAGCTTTTGCACGTTCAATTGCAGCCGCAATCGCAGCCTTCTTGGCGGCCATTGCCTCATCCTCTGGTGCTTCGGTTGCTGACGTAGCTTCGGTCTTAGCCGCTTCTGCTTTTGCCCCTGCAGCTTTTTGTGCATGCTTTTCAGCACGCTCTTGCTTTTCGCGGTCAATCCGCATCAAGCGGAATTCATTTCGCTCACGGGCCAAATCAGCAGCTTCTTTCGCTCGGTCTTGCGCAATAATTTCACTCTTTGCAAAACGATAATATTGCACCAAAGGAATATTGCTTGGACAGGCATAAGTGCAGCATCCACATTCAATACAATCAAACAAATTGTAATCGCGTGCTTTTTCTAGGTTGCTTGATTTCGCGAACCAATAAAGTTCTTGTGGTTGCAAACTCACAGGGCAAACATCCGCACAGCGAGCACAGCGAATACAAGGCATAGCAGGAGGCGCTGAAGGGAAAAGGTTAGGTGCACTAGCAATCACACAATTTGATGCTTTAGTGATTGGGACGGACACAGATGGCAGATTAAACCCCATCATTGGCCCACCCATAATATAACCATCCGTATCGGCTAAAGCCCCGCCGCCCGCCTGAACCAAATCAGCGACCGATGTGCCAAACAAAACCTCATAATTAGCTGGCTTTTGTACGTTACCTGTAATGGTCACAATACGAGAAATGGATGGCTCACCAAAGTCGAAGTAACGATATAAAGCTAATACGGTTGCAACATTAAAGCATTGTAAACCGACATCTGTTGAGCGCTTATCTGCTGGTACCTCAATACCAGTCAGCAAGCGAATCAATTGGCGTGCATCGCCACTTGGATATTGCGTTGGGACAACCACCACCTTTAATGGGACTAATTTAGACAAGGGGCTGTTGGCGCAGGCATGACGCATCGCTTCAGCCGCCTCTGGCTTATTGTCTTCAATGCCAATCAAACATTGCTTCGCGCCTAAAAGATGTTGCGCAATTTCAAGGCCTTTTAAAATCTGATCTGCACGTTCACGCATCAACATGTCATCACAAGTAATGTAGGGCTCACATTCCGCAGCATTAAGCACCAAAGTATCAACAGATGACTTAGCGTTAGTACGCAGTTTCACCTGTGTTGGGAAAGCCGCACCACCAAGACCGACAATGCCTGAGCTGCGAAGACCTTCAAGCAGCTTTGATTTATCTTGTTCTGTTTCTAGCTTGCGCCAATCAATCGGCGCATGCGCAATCCATTCATCTTTGCCATCCAAAGCAATCGTAATGCAACGATCGGGCAGTCCAGACGGGTGTGGAATGAGCGCATCTTCAATACTCGTAATCGTCCCAGAGCTTGGCGCATGAATAGCCGCAGAGATATTGCCTTCAGCTTCAGCGAGTAATTGGCCTTTAAGTACATAATCTCCGACCTTAACCAAGACTTTAGGCAAATTGCCAACGTGCTGACGCAAAGGCAATGTGAGCTGATGCGGGAGCGGCAATTGCCCAACCGCTTGGGTTGTAGATTCGTGCTTGTGATCTGGTGGATGGACGCCGCCGGAAACGGCCACTGCGCCCAAACCAAAACTTTGCTTAACGATATTAAGTAATGAACTCATGTTTTCTAATGTCTAGTGCCAGCTTGAACGTTGCCGACTTGGCCAACGGATTTAATATCGAAAACTGGATATCGCCACTTCCAATTATCAGGCGATTCAGCAATTGGCTCCATGGTGATGCAATCTACAGGACAAGGTACGAGGCAAAGCTCGCAGCCAGTGCACTCTGAAGCGATAATCGTATGCATGTGTTTTGCAGCACCCAAAATTGCATCCACAGGGCAGGCTTGAATGCAAAGCGTGCAACCAATGCAGGTATTTTCATCAATCAGCGCGACTGATTTTGGTTTTGGCAAGCCATGCTCTGCATTGAGTGGCTTATATTCCACTCCCATTAAATCAGCCAAGGCACGAGCCCCAGCATCGCCACCAGGTGGGCATTGGTTAATATCCGCCTCCCCAGCCGCAATTGCAGTGGCATAGGGCTTACATCCAGGAAATCCACATTGACCACACTGTGTTTGCGGCAGAATTGCGTCAATACGTGCGACTAAAGGATCACCATCCACTTTAAATTTAAGCGCTGAATACCCTAGCAAAACGCCAAGCAATAAAGCCAAAAATAGCATGACATAAACGGCTGTTAACATTAACGTACCAAGCCCGCAAAACCCATAAAGGCCAAGCTCATCAAGCCGCCTGTGACCATGGCAATCGCCGCCCCTTGAAATACTGCTGGCACATCCGCCGCTTCCAAACGTTCACGCATGGAAGCAAACAAAATAAGCACTATTGAAAATCCAACCGCTCCGCCAAAACCAAATATCAACGACTCAAATAAATTGTGCTTGTGTTGAACATTGAGAAGAGGAATACCAAGCACGGCGCAATTAGTGGTAATAAGGGGCAAATAAATACCAAGCACTTGATAAAGCACTGGGGAATTTTTTTCCATCCACATTTCAGTAAATTGCACCACGCCAGCAATCACCACGATGAATGAAACCGTGCGCAAATAGAACAAGTCTGTCCCAAGCAAATATTCACTAATAAAATAACTGGTGCCTGATCCAATAGTCAGCACAAATGCAGTCGCCATTGCCATCGCAACAGAGGCTTCGAGCTTTTTGGAAACGCCCATAAAAGGACATAAACCCAAAATTTTGACCAGCACAATATTATTCACAAGAGCTGCGCCAATGAACAACAAAATATAGTTTTGAACCATAACCTTAGCTTAGCATTTAAGTTGCGGATAAAAAGAGATTAAATTATACAGCGTTTGCACCCCTACGTTAAGTAGCGGCGCGGGTATTGCTCATTTTTGATTGAGTTATTTTAATACCTAACCCAACACTTTCAAATCGCATTTACTTATTAGTTTATAAGGACTGGCAATTAAGCGAATAATTCAACCAATATGATGAATAAAACGTATTCGAGTTAACCTACTTTAAGTTAAAATAAAGTGATTTTATTAATTTGTCAGGTTTAATCATGCTGCAAGGCAGTTTTGTCGCTATCGTAACCCCCATGCTTGCGGACGGTAGTCTTGATATTCCAGCGCTTCATCACCTTATTGATTTCCATATCGATGCAGGCACAGATGGCATCATTATTGTCGGCACAACAGGTGAATCTCCTACTGTGGATTACGACGAACATCGCGAGCTCATTAAAACCACAGTCGATTATGTTGCGGGCCGCATCCCAGTGGTTGCAGGCACCGGAGCGAATTCAACACGTGAAGCGATTGAACTGACACAAGCTGCCAAAGACTTGGGCGCTGACGCCTGTTTATTAGTAGCGCCTTATTACAATAAGCCAACGCAAGAGGGCCTGTATCAACATTACAAGGCTGTTGCTGAAGCTGTGGACATCCCACAAATTTTATACAATGTACCAGGCCGGACTGGTGTTGATCTGACAAACGATACAACACTTCGACTTGCTGAAATCAAAAATATTGTTGGCATCAAAGACGCCACCGGCAGCATCGAACGCGGCACAGATTTAATTATCCGCGCACCTAAAGACTTTGCGATTTACAGCGGCGATGATGCAACTGGCATGGCGCTAATGTTAATTGGCGGCAAAGGCGTCATTTCTGTGACTGCCAACGTTGCACCTCAGCTCATGCACGAAATGTGTGTGGCGGCGATATCTGGCCAAGTGCCTGAAGCTTGTGCAATCAATGCGAAGCTTTTTGCACTTCACCAAAAACTCTTTGTTGAAGCCAACCCCATCCCAGTGAAATGGGTACTCAATCAAATGGGCTTAATCAGCACAGGCATTCGTTTGCCCTTAGTACAACTTTCGGCATCAAATCATCAAGTGTTATTAAACGCGATGAAGAACGCCAATATTTCACCAAAATAATGCATTACTTTAAGAGACCTTGCATGAATAAAAACCAAATCAAACCCATCATTTTAGCTAGCTTAATCGCGCTAACAGTGAGCGGTTGCGACTCCATTCCGTTCATGAACAACACGCCTGACTATAAAGGAGCTGGTCGAGCAAGACCGCTAGAGGTGCCTCCAGATTTAACTTCAATCTCGTCTAACGATACTTACACTGTGCCAGGCGGTTCAACCACTTACTCTGAGTTCAGCCAAGGTCAAGAAGCCCCTGCTGAAAAAGAAAAGATTTTACCAACCCCAGATAGTGTCCATTTAGAAAGAGCTGGCTCTCAGCGTTGGTTAGTGGTTCAAGCGCCACCAGAAAAAATTTGGCCGGTCATCCGCGAGTTTTGGGCAGAGCTTGGTTTTGCAGTGCGTGTTGAAAACTCGGATACTGGTGTGATGGAAACTGAATGGGTAGATCCAAGTAGCCTCACAAAAGATGACAAAGGTAATTACTTGGATAAATTCCAAGGTTGGCTAGACAGACTGAACACATTGGCTAACCGTCAAAAATTCCGTACACGCCTGGATCGTGGCGAAAATCCTGAAACCACTGAAATTTACATGAGCCATCGTTCTGTATCGGATACACCAGATGACGGAAAAGTCAAAGTGCGAAATCGACTAGGTGAATTCGACACTGGCTATGCGCCACAAAACCAAGCCAGAAAAATTGCTGAAAAAGAGCGCGCTGATGCTGAGGACCTAGATGCCGAATTGCTTCGCCGCTTAATGGTAAGACTTGGCGTAGAAGATCAAAAATCACGTAGCATTATGGCCAGCAGCACATCACAGCTTCGCGCTTCATTAAGCAAAGCAGCTGACGGCACAATGACACTTGCCGTTAACGATGAGTTTGATCGCGCTTGGAGAAGAGTTGGCTTAGCATTAGACCGCCTTGGCTTTGTCGTGGAAGACAAGAACCGCTCAAATGGTGTTTATTTTGTGCGCTATACCGACGTGGATATTGATATTTCACCTAAGGACAAAAAAGGCCTGCTCGACAATCTAAAATTCTGGGGCGACGATAAAAAAGAAGAGAAGAAACCTGAACTTTCAGTAGAAGCTAAGAAAGATGAATCTTCACTTTCAGATAAACTCAAATTTTGGAAACCAGCAGAAAAAACCACGGTTGATCCATCTAAACAATACCGTGTGAAAGTAGAAGAAAACGGCGAAACAGGGTCTAAAGTGACGATTGTTGATAAAGAAGGCAACGTCAATAAATCAAGTACAGCCAACGTGATTATCAATCTACTTTATGAGCAATTAAAATAATTAAAGCGCATCCTATATGAGGTTTTCCTCAATTGGCAGCGGTAGCGCTGGCAATGGCTTATTAATCGAACAAGATTCAACTAGGCTGTTGCTCGATTGTGGGTTTGGATTACGAGATGCAGAGCAAAGACTTGCCCGCATAAGCCTGACTCCAGATCAACTCACTGGCATTTTAATCACTCACGAACACGAAGACCATGCAGGGGGTGTTTTTAAGCTTGCGCGCAAATATCGCATTCCGGTTTGGCTGACGCACGGCACGTTCAGAATGATTGAGCGGATTTTGCCTACCGAACCGCTTGATTTACGCATCATTGATAGCCACAGTAAATTCAATATCAATGAAATAGAAGTGACCCCCTTCCCCGTTCCTCATGATGCACGAGAGCCTGTGCAATACACTTTCTCAAATGGCGATAAAAAATTGGGGGTATTGACTGACACGGGCTGCTCAACACCACACATTCAAGAAATGCTGAGCGGTTGTGATGCGCTCATGCTGGAGTGTAACCACGATATCGACATGCTGATGAATGGCATATATCCGATGTCGCTTAAGCAACGAGTCAGCGGCCGTTTAGGTCATCTTGATAATATAGGTGCAGCCAACATTCTCAGCAAACTAGATAATAGCCATCTTAAACACATCATTGCGGCACATTTAAGCGAAAAAAATAACAAACCAGAATTTGCAATCAACGCATTGAGTCAAGCACTCAACTGCGAGAAAAACTGGATTGGCATTGCTGAACAAGAGACTGGCTTTGATTGGCGAGAAGTTTAATGGGGGGGGTTTAATGGGCAAGTATTCAAGCATCTGAACCTTTAAACTCCGAGATCAAAACTCAGATTAAATTTTCATGAATGACCAAAACAAAAAAGCCGACTAAAAGTCGGCTTTTTTGTTGAGTTTAAGTTAGCGAACTAACAATAGACTCTGACTAAATTACTTAGCTTCAGCAGCTGGAGCAGCTTCAGCAGGAGCAGCAGCATCAGCAGCTGGAGCAGCTTCAGCAGCTGGAGCAGCTTCAGCAGCTGGAGCAGCTTCAGCAGCAGGAGCAGCTTCTTCTTTTTGACCACAAGCAGTTAAAGCAAGAGCTAACAAAGCAGCAAGGATAGCAGAACGTGTCATTTTAAATTCCCTTAACATATATAAAAAATTAAACCATTACGGCACATCTAAGCACCGAGTGAGAAAATTTTAACAGCATCCCTTAAAAAAAACACTATTTTTTTAACAATTAATCACGTTTTAATTGAGCAAATGTCATATTTCTGCAAAATATCTTTTATTAGGGTTTAATTTAATGACAATTTTGGGAATTATTGCAAAAACATAATACAGCCTGCCAAATACCAAGCGTGCGTTTCAGCCACAAACGCTTCCGTTAGCGCATGTTGCGCTGAAATGTATTCAGGCAATAATACACGCGTATTAGCCAGCGTCATCAGCAGGCTTGCAGAGCTGTCATCAACAACAACCTTCTCACCATTTAAATAGAAACAATTTGCTGCTGATAACAGTTGGCTTTTAAAGCTTAATTGTATGCCCTGACTTTTCATGCGTTTTTGAAAAGCCGGCAGGGATATATTTTTGGGCGTATCAAATACCAGGTGAGATTTTGGCTCTGTGAGATATTGCCCCAAAAAGTCTGCGACATCTTCCTCGCTCCATTTTAAACCATTCAAAATGGATGACACTTGCTTCACCATACCATCGCCTATTTCAGCTGGATGCAATTGCAAAGCCAAATCCGGATCGGCGTACATCCCTGGCAATGTGCGATGCTCTTGCAGGTAATTTAAAAATTCACCAGCGATTTCCTGTGCAGATGGCGCTCTAAACCCTATGGAGTAAGTCATGCAATCACCAACGGCAATGCCCCAATGCGCTACCTGTGGTGGTAAGTACAACATATCGCCAGCAGACAGGGTAAACGTCTGCTCAGCCTTAAAGTGCTTCAAAATACGCAGTGGCGATCCACTCAACAAGGTCAAATCTTCTTGCTCGCTAATATGCCAAATACGTTGACCACAACCCTGCAATAAAAACACATCGTATGAATCAAAATGCGGGCCCACGCCGCCGCCATCAGGCGCATAACTCACCATCAAATCATCTAGGCGGGCATGTGGAATAAAATGAAATTGCTGTAGTAAATCATTCGCTTCTTGCATGTGATGATTAACGCTCTGCACCAACAAGGTCCAATCACGCTCTGGTAGCTTGGCAAAACGCTTCTCAGCAAAAGGGCCTTGCTCTAATTTCCACTCTTTTTTGACAGTCGAAATTAGGCGTGACTGCACATCTTCTTCACAAGCTAAGCCAGCCAATTCATTGGGCGTTAAGAAGCCTTCAAAGCTAGGCATCGCACCGCGAATTAACAAAGGCTTTTTGTGCCAATAGTCTTTAAGAAAGGTTTCTGCACTGATGCCCCCAAGCAAGGTAAGCGGCTCAGAATGTAAATTTGGATCTTTTTTCATGCTTGTATGATAACGCATTGCGATATCTAAGAATAAATCAGGTAAAATTTCACCTAAATTTTTCTATTATTTTTTCAATTGAAAGAAACCATCATGCAAATCGCCATGAACACAGTAGTATCCATGACTTATGAACTCCGCGACAGCGAAGGTACAGTGCTTGAATCAAGCGCTGATCCTGTTAGCTATCTACACGGTGGTTATGACAACATTTTCCCTCGCGTTGAAGAAGAACTCCACGGCAAAGCCATTGGCGATTCAGTTGAAATCACTCTTGAGCCAGCTGATGCGTTTGGTGAATACGATGAGACATTGGTGCAAATGGAGCCGATTGCCGCTTTTCCAAGCAAAGACCTGAAAGTAGGCATGCAATTTGAAGGTGAAGACGAAACTGGTGATGTCATTCTATATACAGTGACCAACATCGACGACGGAAAAGTAGTCGTTGACGGCAATCACCCTTGGGCTGGCGAACGCGTGTTATTTAAAGCAACTGTAACTGGGGTGCGTTCAGCGGTTGAAGAAGAAGTCGCGCACGGCCATGTGCACGGTGCAGGCGGCCATCACCACTAAGCAGTTATTTAGGGTTTAACGCTCAATAAACCGCACTAAAATCAGCCCCCAGAGCATTTAAGTAAGCTTTGGGGGCTTTTTAATACTCAAGCATATCAAGGCTTACAAGCCATCCACTTGGCATCTATCGCTTGTAACACATCGCCATCAATCTGGTCCAAATGCTCCCAATAGCGACCGCTATTGAAATAATAATTAGCCTCATGCTCCATTGCCAAACAAGCCTGTGCTTGTAAAGCCACGTGCGTAGCGGTGATCTTTTGCAAGTGTTCTTGATGAGCCTGCCAACTTACTTTCGACAATGCCCCCTCTTCTAGCCTAGGAAACACCAAACGAGAGCTTGGTTTTTGAGATAAATTTAAACAAACGCAATTTTGCTGCGCTGCAAAGTAGTTCAATCGACTAGCCTTGGCTTCCAGCGATTGCAGCGTCACATCGTCACGTAGCGGATCAGCATTTCCCTGCCCATAAAAATGACTCGCTTGACCATCATCTTCATAGACCATGTCACACCCTAAGAAGAGCATCACGTCAGGTCGCAAAGCCCCCAAGGCCCAATAAGCCGCGGTAAAGGCCATGGTGCCACCTCCATAAACAAAGCCTCCATATTGATTTTGAATATCAACATACTGCTCTGCTGTCACGATGGTTTGCGCGAGTGTTTTATTAGGTGGTCGCTTTTCTAGCGGAAAATCTTCCGGGTGAATTAAATAATCCCAATCACCTCGTAAATTCCATGCATTATTTATTGCAAGGACTGAGCTGATGTTAGAAACATCCAACGTCTTCACGCGCACCGCATCTGGGGCACTTCCGAGAATCAAAGCAATATTCAAAGGTTCACTAAAGGGCATATTAGGCAGTTGAGCCATCACAATTAGCTGAGCAAGGCTTTAAGACGGTACAAGGCCTCAAGCGCCTGTTTAGGCGTTAAGTCATCAGGCTCCAAAATCTCCAACTCACCCACGACAGGATGCAAAGGTGCCTCAGGCAATTCATCCGCCACAAACATATCGACTTGCGGGCCTGCATCAACATTTTGCTTCTCAAGTTGCGTGAGTTTTCGTTTAGCTGAAGCCACCACGCTTTTAGGAATACCGGCAAGCGCCGCGACCTGTAAACCATAACTTTGGTTGGCCGCGCCCTCTTGCACGCTGTGTAAAAACACAATGCCATTGCCATGTTCAGCCGCATCTAAATGCACATTGGCTACTTGCTTAAACTCTTCTACTAATCTTGTGAGCTCAAAATAATGCGTGGCAAAAAGCGTGTAACTACGATTTTTTTCAAGTAACTGTTTGGCACATGCCCAAGCTAAACTTAAGCCATCAAAGGTCGACGTGCCTCGCCCGATTTCATCCAGCAACACCAAACTGTTGGCTGTTGCGTTGTTGAGAATGTTCGCAGTTTCTGTCATTTCCACCATAAAGGTAGAGCGCCCACCCGCCAAGTCATCGGAAGCGCCGATACGGGTAAATATACGATCTATTTTGCCGATTTTGGCAGACTGCGCAGGCACAAAACAACCACAATGCGCGAGCAACACAATCAGGGCTGTTTGGCGCATAAAGGTGGACTTACCCCCCATGTTAGGGCCAGTAATTAACAGCAATTGACGATAAGGTGAAAGCGCAACATCGTTAGCGATAAACGGCTGGGCAATCTGCTCCACCACAGGGTGACGACCACCCACGATATTGATGCCGTCCTCAGTCACAAACTCAGGCGCGACATACTTCAGCGACAATGCACGTTCTGCAAATGTGCTTAGCACATCAAGTTTTGCAACTGCCACAGCATTGGCTTGTAGCGCATTGATTTCTGGGGCTAGTTGGTCAAGCACTGTTTCATACAGCATTTTTTCGCGTGCTAAAGCACGATCATTGGCTGAAAGCACTTTATCTTCAAAGGCTTTTAATTCAGGCGTAATAAAACGCTCAGCATTTTTTAGCGTTTGGCGACGGCGATATTCAGCAGGCGCATTCTCAGCCTGTGCGCGGCTAATTTCAATGTAGAAACCATGCACGCTGTTGTATTCCACTTTCAAGTTTGCAAGCCCACTGCGTTCACGTTCTTCCGCCTCATATTTGAGCAAGAACTCTCCACAATTCGCCTGCATGCCGCGAAGCTCATCTAACTCTGCATCATAACCATCGGCAATCACGCCACCTTCCCTCAATACACTTGAAGGCTCTGGCTGAATTGCCTGCAAAAGCAGATGCAAGACACCTTGTGGGACATTTAATTTCTGAGCAATTTGCCTTACTAAATCAGCCTCAACATTATTCAGCGAAGCTTGCAAAGCAGGAAGCTGCGACAAGCTATCGCGCAATGCAGACAAGTCTCTTGGCCTTGCGGTTCTGAGGGCCACACGGGTGGTAATGCGCTCAATATCGCCAATACTATGTAAGGCATCGCGAATCGCAGTTTCATCTTCCTGTATCAGAGCAGCAACGGCTTTATGACGCACTGAAACCGCATTTAAATCACGTAATGGATGATGCAACCAATAACGCAATAAACGCGCCCCCATTGCCGTTTGTGTGGTGTTAAGCAATGAATAAAGCGTTGGTGATAGTTCACCACGGATGGTTTGGTCAATTTCTAGATTGTGACGCGTTGCGCCGTCCAACTGCACAAACTGACTGGACTGCTCAACGGTTAAGCCATTGATATGCGGCAAGGTGGTTCGCTGAGTGTGCTTAACATAATCCAGCAAAGCGCCCGCCGCGGCAATTGCCAAGCTTAAATCTGCACAGCCGTAGCCATCTAAATCATGCGTATTAAATTGTTTGGTGAGGAGCGTTCTAGCGGAATCTAAATCAAACTGCCAAGCACTTAAACGCTTTTTAGAACAAGTCGCATGTTGCACAGCAATATGATTCACAGTATCTGCAAACAGCAACTCTGCAGGCGCGATCCGCTCTAGCTCTTGCGCTAATAACCCTGGCGCAATCTCACTCAAAATTAAATCGCCCGAAGCTAAATTAATACGCGCCAAGCCAACCAAGCCCTCGCCAAAGCACAGTGCTAATAGCCAACTATCTCGGGTATCGTCAAGCAAGGCGCTATCCGTTAAAGTTCCTGGCGTAAGAATGCGAACCACTTCTCGATCAACAATCCCTTTAGCTTTTGCCGGGTCACCAATTTGCTCGCAAATCGCAACTGCCTCACCCATTTTAGTGAGCTTGGCTAAATACTGCTCAGCCGCATGATAAGGCACACCCGCCATTTTAATGGGCTCGCCATTGTGGGTGCCACGCTTAGTGAGAGTAATGCCTAAAAGCCGTGCTGACTTTTCCGCATCTTCAAAAAATAATTCGTAAAAATCACCCATACGATAAAACACTAGCATATCGGGATGCTGGGCTTTAACGTTAAGATACTGGCGCATAAACGGCGTGAGATTATCTTTTTCTGGGCTTGTTTTATCGGTCATGGTTTTAAGTGCGTGCTATTAAAATGCTTTCAATGACTCACTGGTATTTATGCTGGCAAGCGACATTTTATCGTAAGATGACGTTTCACATACGATTTACCCTTACCCCAAACACTGGGCACCTATGAAACCTCAACACTTGATCATTTTATTGTTAGCCCTGAGCGCAAAGGCTGAAGCGGAGAATACTAACTACTATTGTGATGGCGACACCACGCGCACTATTGGCGACGGTCCGCATGTGGAAGAAACGGACTCTAAAACCTATGCGTTCAATGGTAATGAAATCATGTTGTTTTCAGATAAAGTCAATTGTGACGTCAACCAAAAAGCGATTCATTGCACAAGTAAAAAATTCAATCGCACCCTAGAAATCAACAAGCTGAGCGGCTACAGCACCGACACTTATGAGATTTTTAAGTACGGCAAACCTCATGTCAAAATTCAATTTATTGGGGTGTGTGAGTTGTACTGATGTAGGAGTGATGTCATTTAATCATCATCGTCTTTCACTCCAATCGAGCACAAAAGCGATTTAAAACTTGTATCAGCCTGCCATAGCGTTGACTTTTGCAGCCATGATAAAATCGTTCTCATGCAAGCCATTGATCTTGTGCGTCTGAAACACCACCCTAGCATAACCCCACCCTACCGTAATATCCGGATGATGACCCTCAAGTTCACAAAGCTCTCCAACCTTCTGAGTAAATGATAAAGCTTGCATAAAATTACTAAATTTAAATGTACGTTTTATTTTTGTTGAATCATCAATCAAATCCCAGCCAGGAACAGCCATTAACAACGCATTCGCATCCTCAACGCCCAAGGGATTGATGCCACCTTGGCAGGGCGAACATTTTTTTGCATATAGATGAAGATTGCTCATGCCGTTTAGTCCTATCATGAAAATCAATTAGATCGGTAATCTAGCACATTAATCATGTGAGCATCATCATCCATGGTTAAGCTGGTCCTCGAATAACATTAAGCACAAAGTGATGGGCTTCAAGATGAGAAGCCTCATCTTCCACCTTTTTAAGTGAGGCGTGAATTTCTGAGTACTAAGTTTGAATGCTAAGTTTTAATGCTGCGTCTGTTAAAATCTAAACACCATTAATTTATCAATCTCTGGTTAAAAATCATGCTAAGTGCGCTCGTTATTATTTTTGTTGTTACCTACCTCGTCATTACGCTCGAGCACCCGATTAAGATTAACAAATCAGCCACAGCACTTTTAGGCGCGGGCTTGCTTTGGACAGTTTACGCATTAGCAACCAATGACCACCTCTTGGTGAAGCACCAACTCAGCGAAACGATTGCATCCACAGCAGAAATTGTTTTCTTTTTAATCGGCGCAATGACCATCGTTGAAGTAATTGATGCCCACAACGGTTTTGAAGTGATTACCTCGCGCATCAAAACCACCAAGCTTGTCTCCTTGCTTTGGATTATCAGTCTCACAACCTTCTTTTTAAGCGCAGTGTTAGATAACTTAACCGCCACTATTGTGATGATTTCTCTTACAAGAAAGCTATTAAAAGAACCAAGCGACAGACTTTTGTTTGCCGCACTTATCGTCATTGCCGCCAATGCTGGTGGCGCTTGGTCACCAATTGGAGATGTAACAACCACCATGCTTTGGATTGGTGGTCAGATCACGACCACTGCCATTATCAAAGGCCTATTTTTAGCCTCTCTCTTAAATTTACTCGCGCCCTTACTGGTCGTTAGTTACTCCATGCGTGGCAAAAGCATTTCAGCACCAAGCAATGCCTTAAAAACATCAAACACATCCACGCTGGAGCGCAACACGGTTTTTTATTCAGGTCTCGGCATTTTGATTTTAGTGCCTGTATTTAAAACACTGACGCATTTACCTCCATTTATGGGCATTCTGTTTGGCTTAGGCATCCTTTGGCTGATTGGCGACTTAATGCATTCCAAAAAAGACGTCACAGAAAAAGAAGAGCTTTCGCTTGTTCATGCGCTCAAGCAGATTGATATGTCATCCATCGTTTTCTTTATTGGTATTCTTTTAGCCGTGGCCACGCTTGAGCATAACCATATATTGCAATCATTTGCAGGCTTGTTGGACCAAACCATCGGTCGACAAGATTTAATTGTGACGCTATTAGGCTTGGTGAGCGCAATTGTTGATAACGTACCGCTCGTGGCTGCCTCAATTGGCATGTATGACTTGGCGCAATACCCAGCGGATAGTTTTTTATGGGAGTTTATGGCTTATTGCGCCGGGACTGGTGGCTCTATTTTAATTATTGGTTCAGCCGCAGGGGTAGCAGCGATGGGCTTAGAAAAAATCCCATTCTTTTGGTACGTTAAAAAAATAAGTTGGTTAGCCCTCATTGGTTACTTTGCAGGAATTGCCACTTATATTATTCAATACAATTTGACTCATCAAACTTACTAAAGCCAATGCAATCAATGTTTTTGGGTTGTATAGAAATGGCAGGCAAAAAATGGGTTCCGTTTAAAGTAGCCATTTAATTGTGATGCTGAATACTGGTGGGAGATGCGAGGGTCGAACTCGCGACAAACGGATTAAGAGTCCGCTGCTCTACCAACTGAGCTAATCTCCCTTGAGGGGCGCAATTATCGAGTTAAAACAGATGAGTGTCAACCTGAGAAACAATAAACAAAGGCCAAGCAGTATGAGTGTTCAAACAATCCCCAGCCAAGCATTTGCTGACCAAAAACCAGGCACATCAGGCCTACGTAAAAAAGTGGCAGTGTTTCAACAGCCGCATTACTTAGAAAACTTTGTTCAAAGCATTTTTGATTCTATTGATCTGCCCAACGGCGCAACGCTAGTCTTGGGTGGTGATGGCCGTCATTACAATAGTGAGGCGATTCAAATTATCCTCAAGATGGCGGCGGCAAATGGCTTTGGACGCGTGTTGGTTGGGCAAGGCGGCATTCTTTCAACGCCTGCCGCTTCTTGCATTATTCGCAAGTACAAAACCTTTGGCGGGATTATTCTTTCTGCCAGCCACAACCCTGGCGGCGTAGATGGTGACTTCGGTATTAAGTACAACACTGGAAATGGTGGCCCTGCCCCAGAAAAAATCACGGAAGCAATTTTTGAGAAATCAAAAACCATACAAAGCTACAAAATTATAGCCGCGCCTGATATGGCGCTCGATGTGATTGACGAAACTGACTTAGCCGGCATGAAGGTACAAGTAATTGATGCGGTTGAGGACTACACAGAGCTAATGGAGTCCTTGTTCGACTTTAATGCGATTAAAGATTTACTCGGCTCTGGCTTCCGGATGAGGTTTGATGCCATGCACGCAGTGACGGGCCCTTACGCCCAAGAGATTTTTATTAAACGACTTGGCGCCTCTGCTGATAGCTTAATGAACTGCGTGCCACTACCTGATTTTGGTGGGGGTCATCCTGACCCTAACCTCACTTATGCGCATGAGTTAGTGGATATTATGTACGGCGAAAATGCACCAGACTTTGGCGCAGCATCCGATGGTGATGGCGACCGCAATATGATTTTAGGCAAAGGCTTTTTTGTGACGCCTTCAGACAGCCTTGCGCTGATTGCCGCCAACGCAAGAATGGTCAAAGGCTATGCCAAAGGCATTGCTGGCGTGGCGCGATCCATGCCAACTAGCGGCGCGGTTGATATGGTGGCAAAGTCTTTGGACATCCCGTGCTTTGAAACCCCTACTGGCTGGAAATTCTTTGGCAATTTAATGGACGCTGACCAAGTGACACTTTGCGGCGAAGAAAGCTTTGGCACAGGCTCTAGCCACGTGCGTGAAAAAGACGGTCTTTGGGCGGTACTATTCTGGCTCAATATTTTGGCAATTAAGCGCCAATCCGTTGAGCAAATTGTGAAACGTCACTGGTTGCAATTTGGTCGTAACGTATACTCTCGTCACGATTATGAAGATTTACCACTAGAGGCCGCCAATGGCGTTATTGAGCATTTACGTCAAAACTTTAGCGTGCTGGTTGGAAAATCGTTTGGACGCTACACCATACAAGAATGCGATGACTTTAGTTACACGGACTCAATTGATGGGAGCATCAGCACCAAGCAAGGCCTGCGCGTTTTATTCACCGATGGTTCACGCATTGTATTTAGACTCTCTGGCACTGGCACTTCTGGCGCCACACTGCGAATTTACTTAGAAGCGTTTGAGCCTGACACCAGCAAACACGATTTAGATGCACAAGTTGCATTGAGTGAGATGATACAAATCGCCTTGCAGATAAGCGAACTTAAACAAAGAACGGGACGCGATAAGCCGACTGTGATCACTTAATCAACATCCCATTACTTTCATAAAGTCGTGCTATTCTGACGGCCATTTTTTATTTCTTTTGCTTGAAAGCCACACGATGCAAAACACACCTACCACCAGCACAGAAACATTCATTCCAAGCAAAGACGCTTCGCTTGAATATTCGATTAAAACGCTACAAGCCAAGCTTTTGGATATCGGGTTTCATGTAGAAGAGCGCTCATGGCTGAATGAAATTGAAGGTATTTGGTCGGTGCATGTGACGGATCGTGATTGCACACGTCTATTTAGCAATGGCAAAGGTGCCTCACAGCTAGCGGCAAGAGCAAGTGCGCTTGGTGAATACTTTGAGCGCCTCAGCACCAATTATTTTTGGACGCATTTTTACTTGGGCGAAGCGATTAGTCATCAAGATTATGTGCATTACCCCAATGAAAAATGGTTTGCACTTGCTGGTGATGCATGGCCAGCTGGCTTGCTTAACAAAGAGCTTCATAAATTCTACAACTCAGAAGGTACAGTTTCAGCGACTAAGCTCATTGACCTTAATTCTGGTAACGCCAAGCGTGGCATTTGCGCGATTCCATACACACGTTTGCGTGACGATGAAGTGGCTTACTTCCCTGTGAATTTGATTGGTAATTTATACGTGAGCAACGGCATGTCAGCTGGCAACACGCTTAAAGAAGCACGCACTCAAGCATTGGCAGAAATTTTTGAGCGGGACATTAAATACAAAATCATTCGTGAAGGTATTTGCTTGCCAGATGTGCCTGAAGCAGTGATTAACCGTTACCCACGCATCGCCGCCGGCATTAAAGGCTTACGTGATGCAGGCTATGGAATCTTGGTGAAAGATGCTTCATTAGGCGGCAAATGCCCTGTGATGAACGTCACACTATTGCACCCAGAAGACCAAGGTTGTTTCGCAAGCTTTGGTGCACACCCACGCTTTGAAGTGGCTTTAGAGCGTGCATTAACTGAGTTGCTTCAAGGCCGTGCGATTGATGGTCTTAAAAACTTTGTCGCCCCTGGCTTTGATATGGAAGAAATTGCAGACTCACAAAACTTAGAAATCCATTTCGTGGACTCAAGCGGCGTGATTAGCTGGAACTTCCTCAGAGATACGCCAGATTATGAATTTGTGGATTGGAACTTTGGTACCACCACGGATGAAGACTATCAATGGTGTTGCGATACCATCCACGCGAGTGGTCATGACATTTATATTTCAGACTTCACTCACTTAGATGTTTATGCATGCCGCATTTTTGTGCCTGGCATGTCTGAAATCTACCCTGTGGAAGAGCTAGAGTGGGAAAACAATACAGTGGGCAACTTGGTGCGCCCAGGTTTGCTTCGCACGCAAGACCTGACACAAGAAGAAAGTGCGGAGATCCTAGAAACATTACTAGACCTTGAGCTAGCTGATGAGCTCCCTGTGACCACATTGATTGGCCTTGCAGCTGACGCTGGCAGCGTTTGGGCCGACTTACGTGTTGGCGAGCTAAAAGCCTTATTAGGCCTAGCCGTGGGTGATGTTGATGTGATTTTAGAAGGCTGTGATTGGATTAGCCAATTTGGCGAACTGTCAGAAAAACGTGCACGCGTTTATCGCTGCATTGCAGACTTGGTGCAATTACAAGAAATGGCAGAGCTAGATCACACACAACCATTTAACGCTAATTTAGCACTTATGTACGGTGCAGAAACCCTGCAACAAGCACAGCAATTGCTGAGCCGCGAATCTCGCTACTTTGGCCTCAATAATCTAGGGGCAAATATGGAAGGTAGCGAAATGCACAAACAATTGTTATTGGCTTATCACAAGGTGAATGCTAAGAAACACTAAAACGGCAATTTAACTTGCGGTGCCCCACTTAAAATCACCGCACGGAAGGCATTCTGAATTCGCTTCAAGGCATCTTCAGAATCGGCCTCAAAACGAAGCACAATCACAGGCGTAGTGTTTGATGGCCGCATTAAACCAAAACCATCGGCATACTCCACACGCAAGCCATCAATGGTGATGACTTCAGTTGCATCTTCAAATTTGGCTGACTTTTGCAAAGCGGCAATCAGCGCATGGGGCTCGCCCTCTTGCATTTGAATATGTTGCTCTGGCGTGCTCACACTCTCAGGCAAGTTATTCAAGGTTTCGCTTGGGTTAGCAACTTTGCTCAAAATCTCCAGCAAGCGCGCCCCAGAATATAGGCCATCATCAAACCCATACCAGCGGCGGCCTTTAGCGGGATGATTACTATCGACTAAATCATTAAAAAACACATGACCGCTCATCTCACCCGCTAAGTCAGCACTGGTTTCTTTGATTTTTGCCTTCACCAGCGAATGGCCTGTTTTCCACATAAGCGGCTTGCCGTTGCGCGCTTTAATCCAGGGCGCAAGATTACGCGTAGATTTCACATCATAAATAATTGTTGCGCCTTGGTTGCGCTGTAATACTTCTTCAGCAAACAACATTAATTGGCGATCGGGATATATAATCTTGCCGTCTTTGGTGACAACACCTAAACGGTCACCATCCCCATCAAATGCTAGGCCTATCTCAGCATTACCTTTGGCTAGGGCTTCAATTAAATCTGATAGATTTTCTGGGACAGATGGGTCGGGATGGTGATTAGGGAAATGACCATCTACTTCGCAGAATAATTCTTGCACTGAACATTCAAGCGCTTCATAAAGCTTTTTAGCATAAGCACCTGCAACGCCGTTACCGCAATCCACAGCGATTTTCATAGGACGCGCTAGTTTTACATCAGAAGCGATTTTACTGATGTAGCTAGCGGCAATATCATGTTGGCTTTCTGTACCAAAGCTATCGTCTGAAGCGATAGCCAAATCACCCGTTTCAATTCGGATCCGTAAGCTTTGTATGATCTCGCCTGACAATGTTTCACCAGCCAGCACCATCTTGAGCCCATTATAATCAGGTGGGTTGTGGCTGCCAGTGACCATAACGCCGCAATCCGTACCTAGCTCATAAGCGGCAAAATAGACCATAGGCGTGGCAACCATACCTAGCTGAATAACATTAACGCCTGCTTTTCGAATTCCGAGAGACAAGGCGCCAGCTAATTCAGGGCCTGACAAACGACCATCGTAGCCAATACAAATACTGCTTTGCTTTCTTGCCAAAGCCTCTGAACCAAGTGCTTGGCCAATGGCCTCTACAATCTCTGGCGTAAGGGTTTTACCAACGATGCCACGAATATCGTAAGCCTTAAAAATCTCTTTTGGGATTTGCATGATTAAATTTCTTCTATCCAAAGCTGCTGGATCGCTTCTAATATTTTCTCATTACTATTATTCGGCTCATCGCTAAAGCCATCCAAAGCCATCACCCAAGCATGTAAGTCGGTAAAACGAATGACCTTAGGGTCAATATCAGGATGTGCATCGAATAAAGCTTCTGCAATTGCTTGTACATCAGTCCATTTCATTTTGCTACCCTCAAAAATTATTCAACATTAGCCTGAATTATAACGCCTAGATGCGGTCAACAGGAGGGGTGAATTAACGCCCATTATGATAAAATGACGAAATTATTTTTTTAAGCCTACGAGAAAGTGACTTATGTTTAGCCGAGCAAAAACGTTGAGTGTTGTAGATCCTGAATTAGCAAAGTATGTAGAACTTGAGCGCGTTCGCCAAGATGAGCATATTGAATTGATTGCTTCTGAGAATTACACCAGCCCTGCTGTAATGGAAGTTCAAGGCTCACAACTCACCAATAAATACGCTGAAGGCTATCCTGGCAAACGATTTTACGGTGGCTGTGAGTACGTTGACGAAGTTGAAAAACTCGCGATTGAGCGTATTAAAAAATTGTATGGCGCTGAATATGCTAACGTTCAACCACATTCAGGCTCACAAGCTAACCAAGCGGTTTACTTCTCGATTTTAAAACCTGGTGACACCATCATGGGGATGAATTTGGGTCATGGCGGCCATTTAACCCACGGCTCACCAGCGAACCTTTCTGGTAAATTATTCAACATCGTGCCTTATGGCTTAAACGACAAAGAAGAAATCGATTACGACGAAATGGAACGCATTGCGATTGAATGCAAACCAAAACTATTGATTGGCGGCGCATCGGCTTATGCGCTTCGTTTCGACTGGGAACGCATGGCAGCGATTGCCAAAAAAGTTGGCGCTTATTTTATGGTGGACATGGCCCATTACTCAGGCTTGATTGCTGGTGGCGTTTATCCAAATCCAGTGCCTCACGCTGACTTTGTGACTTCAACGACACACAAAACATTACGCGGCCCACGCGGCGGTATTATTTTAGCCAAAGCTGAATTTGAGAAATCAATCAACTCCTATGTTTTCCCTGGCTTACAAGGGGGCCCGTTGATGCATGTGATTGCGGGCAAGGCAGTGGCATTCTTAGAAGCCTTGCAACCAGAATTCAAAACGTATCAAGCACAAGTGTTGAAAAATGCGAGCCTCATGGCAGAAGAGCTAGCAAAACGCGGTTTGCGTATTATCTCTGGCCGCACAGAGTCACACGTGTTTTTGGTGGACTTACGTCCTAAAGGCTTAACGGGTAAAGCAGCGGATGCAGCTTTGGGTTTAGCACATATCACTGTGAACAAAAACTCTATTCCTAACGATCCAGAAAGCCCATTTGTGACTTCTGGTATTCGTATTGGCTCACCAGCAATTACCACACGCGGCTTTAAAGAAGAAGAAGCAAGACTAGTGGCTAATTTGATTGCGGACGTATTAGACAATCCAACTGATGAAGCAGTGATTGCCGCCACTAAAGCAAAAGTTCACGCCCTGACTGCTAAGTTTCCAGTGTATGGCGCATAAAGCAATATGAATAAAGTAACACGCTTAAACCATTTAAGACTTATTTAAATGAAATGCCCTTTTTGTAGCACTGATGACACGCAGGTCATTGATTCTCGTGTGAACGACGAAGGCAACTCGATTCGTCGCCGTCGTCGATGCCCTGCTTGTGAAAAACGCTTTACCACTTATGAAACTGCCGAGCTGCATTTGCCACAAGTGGTTAAGCAAAATGGGAACCGTGAAGAGTTTAGCCGAGATAAATTACGCAGTTCATTTACTCGTGCTCTTCACAAACGCCCAGTGCCGACGGAGTATGTGGACAGAGCAATTGAGCACATCGTGCAAAAGATCCTTGGCCAAGGCGAACGCGAGATCATGGCCCGCGCATTGGGCCAAAGCGTGATGCAAGAGCTTAAAGCCATGGACAAAGTGGCTTATATTCGTTTTGCATCGGTTTATCGAAGTTTTCAAGACGTGGATGATTTTAATAACGTGATTCGCGACCTTGATCCACAAAAAAATTCAAGCTCTTAAAATGTGCTTCACTTTGAAAATGTGCTTCACTTAGAAAATGTGCTTCACTTAGAAATTAAACCCGTGAAATGTTGAACCCTACATAATCCAAGATGTTTACCGAAGCCGATCATGAATACATGAGTCTCGCACTGAGATTAGCGGAGCAAGGTCTGTATACCAGCACTCCCAATCCTCGTGTCGGCTGCGTCATTGTTCAGAATGGCCAGATCATTGGCCAAGGCGCGCATTTAAAAGCGGGTGAACCCCATGCTGAAATCATGGCATTACGCGATGCTCAGGCTCACTTTCCTGGACTTATTCAAGGTGCAGACGTTTATGTAACCCTTGAACCATGTAGTCATTTTGGACGCACCCCGCCATGTGCTGATGCGCTGATTGAAGCCAACGTTAAATGCGTGATTGCCGCTATGCAAGATCCCAATCCACAAGTGGCTGGCAGTGGGTTAGCAAGACTTAAAACTGCAGGTATTGAAGTTGAACATGGTTTAATGGAAGCACAAGCCAGAGAACTAAATATTGGCTTTATTTCACGCATGACCATTAACAGACCTTTTATCCGCACTAAAATCGCCGCCAGCTTAGACGGTAAGACCGGTCTGGCGAACGGCGAAAGCAAATGGATTACTGGTGAAGCGGCAAGGCAGGATGTGCAACACTGGCGTGCGCGCTCCTGTGCCATCTTAACTGGCATAGAAACTGTCTTGGCTGACGATCCACAAATGAATGTGCGCAATTTCCCCCATGCACGCCAACCGCTTCGTGTTGTGGTCGATAGCCAATTACGTCTTTCACCAAGCGCTAAAATTTTAGAGGGCGGTAACACACTAGTTGCCTATGAGTCAGATGCAGAGAACAAAGCCAAAGCTTTAACAAAAGCTGGCGCAGCGTTAATTCAGCTTCGGCCTATTGATGGCAAAGTATGCCTACATCAACTTTTAGGCCATCTTGCGGAACACGGCATTAACGAGGTGATGGTCGAGGCAGGGCAAACGCTTAACGGCGCCCTATTAGCGCTTAATTTAATCGATGAATTTGTATTTTACTTAGCGCCCACATTGCTAGGCTCAGATGCACGTGGCATGTTCTCTATTCCAGTGTTAGATGATATGGCAAACAAAGTGCGATTGAGCATCCTCGAAGTCCGTCAATTTGGCCAAGATATTCGCATTAGAGCCAAACCGATCAGCAAGCCTTAAAACCTACTTATGGGACTCATTGATACGCATTGCCATCTTGATGCTGCCGAATTCGATGCAGACCGTGAAAGCGTGATTCAAGAGGCGCTCTATAACGACATTAAGATGATCGTGGTGCCAGCGGTTCATCGCAGCAATTTTGGAACCGTGACACAGCTTGCTCAAACGCATTCATGCTGCGCCCATGCATTGGGCATTCATCCTATGTACGTAGCAACATCCCAACCAGAAGATTTGGCGTTTCTAGCACAAGAAATTGCCAGTCAAATGCAAAGCGAACATCCGCCTGTCGCCATTGGTGAAATAGGTTTAGATTTCTTTATTGCAGACTTCGACAAAGCCTTACAAGAACATTACTTTGTAGAACAATTAAAAATCGCCAAGCAATATGACCTACCCGTGATTTTGCATGTACGACGGGCCATCGACGATATTTTAAAGCATTTACGTCAACAAAAAGTACGCGGCGGAATTGCGCATGCCTTTAATGGCAGTCGGCAACAGGCCGATGCTTTTATCGAACTTGGTTTTAAATTAGGATTTGGCGGCGCACTGACCTACCCTCGCGCGTTAAAAATTCGCGAGCTCGTTTCAACGCTTCCTTTAAGTGCCATTGTGTTAGAAACAGATGCACCCGATATACCGCCAGAATGGCTCAAAAATGACCGGCGTAATACCCCCAATCAATTGTTAAAAATTTCACAATTGATCGCCTCGCTAAGGCACATAAACCACTCGCAAGTGACTGAAATTACTACGAACAACACATTGGAAATTTTGCCAAATTTAGCAAAGTTATTCACACGACCTAAAGTAATACATTAACAAGGCTTAAATTCCCTTAAAAATCAATACCTGCCTAGCAAGTTATTGATTTGTATGGGTAAAATATAAGATTAAAATTTAAGCTTTTAAGAAAAACCTTTATAAAATCGTGAGTTAGACTTTCAACTCACAGGTATCCACAGTTTTATCCACAGTTTTTGTGGATAGGTTTTGGGTATTGTTAAGCGCCAAAAAAAATGCAAGAAATATATTTAAATAAATGATAAATATTTAAAGAGAAATCCCTTGAAAATAGATGAAAAGTACTACCGGACCATTTGGCCTAATATTAGTGCAGAATTGCACAAAAATGATGCAATTTTGTCTGTTGAAATTATCGATCAGACCATGCTTCCACATCGCTTTGAAGTCAAAGCAATTAATAACCTTCAAGGGATGGTTGCAGCAATTAAAACCATGCAAGTGCGTGGCGCACCTCTTATTGGTGCAGCAGCAGCATACGGAATGGCACTTGCGGTGCGTGAAAATGCTAGCGACATTCATATCGAAAAATCTGCAAAAGCCTTATTACAAAGTCGGCCAACGGCAGTGAATTTAGCTTGGGCGGTAAAACGCATGCAACAACACTTAAAAGCACTTCCCCAAGAGGCCCGCCGCAATGCTGCCTGGCAAGAGGCAGCATTGATTTGTGAGGAAGATGTGCAAATGAATCATGCGATCGGCCATCACGGCTTAAGCCTTATACAAGCGGCACTCACCAAAAGTGGTAAAAACACTGTCAATATTCTCACCCACTGCAATGCTGGTTGGCTAGCCACAGTGGATTGGGGCACCGCTTTAGCGCCGATTTATGCTGCTCATGATGCAGGACTCAATGTGCATGTTTGGGTGGATGAAACTCGTCCGCGCAATCAAGGCGCAAGCCTCACAGCATGGGAGTTAGGTAAGCATGGTATTGCGCACACGGTCATTAGTGATAATGCTGGCGGCCATTTGATGCAACACGGCCAGGTTGATATGGTGATTGTTGGTGCTGACCGCGTCACCAGCACTGGCGATGTTTGCAACAAGATAGGGACTTACCTGAAGGCTCTGGCCGCTTTTGATAATCATGTCCCTTTTTATGCGGCTGTTCCGTCGCCAACGATTGATTGGACGATACAAGATGGCCATACTGACATTGAAATTGAAATGCGTAATGCTGACGAGGTCAGTTATATGAGCGGACTAGCAAGCGATGGCTCTATTCAATCCATCCGAGTCACGCCAGCACATAGTCATGCGCTTAACCCTGCTTTTGATGTTACGCCAGCACGTTTAGTCACTGGTATTATTACCGAGCGCGGCATTGCCAAGCCAAGTGCTCTCAAACAACTATTTGAATAGAGATCATCATGTCAAATGCATCGCTTCTAGATAGCGTAATAGGCCTTCAAGCTCAAGGACTGATGCAAGGCACATCAGGTAACGCAAGCGTTCGCCATGGCCAAGGTTATTTAATCACCCCTTCTGGCATGCCGATTGATGACATGCAAGCTCACAGCATGATTGAAATGAATATGCACGGCGTAGCCATCAGCGCTGGCAAGCCTTCATCAGAATGGCGTTTTCACCAAGACATCTATCAAGCAAGGCCCGAAGTCGGGGCAGTCATTCATACACATTCTATGTTTGCGACGACAATCGCCTGTTTACGTAAAAACATCCCACCATTTCACTACATGATTGCTGTCGCTGGTGGCGATACTATTCGCTGTGCTGACTATGCTCTGTTTGGCACGCAGGCCTTATCGGACTATGCCATAGCAGCTCTGAAAGATCGCCGTGCGTGCTTATTGGCGAATCACGGCATGATTGCTGTCGGTAAAACCTTGCAGCAAGCCATTGATGTTGCAATAGAGGTAGAAACATTGTGCGAGCAATATTGGCGGGCTTTACAAATTGGCGAACCACATCTTTTAAGCACACAAGAAATGCAGGATGTATTTGAACAATTTAAAGGCTATGGCAGCTGGGCTAAATAAATGAAGAAAAGCCAGCTTCTATTAATCGCATTTTTTATGACCGCACTTTGCGGATGCAAAGCCAAACCACTCACGATCGTTGGCAACGACAAAGACCCACATGGCTGTATCCCATCTACTTGCTATCAATGGTGCGGCAAAGAAAATCAATACGTTCGAAGCTGGGAGTTAGCTGAGAAAAAAGGTTTAGTTAACACACAGGATGCTTTTATTCATTATTGCCATTGAAAACGATATTGTTGTTTGAGGCGATGCTTAATTTGAAAGGCGCGCGCTGTTCAAGTTCAGTGGTGTATTCAGCGACGCCCAGTGATTCCCTCGTTAAAAAATCTGCAATGGATTGAGCGAAAACAGGATCTGCGATTTGATGAAACGAGCAAGTGGCTTTAGGCTTAAACCCACGTGCTAATTTATGTTCTCCCTGCGCGCCCCCTTCAAAGTAACGCACTTTCTCCTCAATACAAAACGCCTGCGCTTGATAATAGCAAAGCTCGAAGTGCAAATTGGGGATATATTGCATGCATCCCCAATAGCGACCATATAGCGTGTCTTGATCGTAAAAATTAAGTGCGCTCGCGATTGGCACACCATCCAGGCTGGCCATGACTAACAAGATATGTTCAGGCATGCTGAGTGCGATGCTTTTAAAAAATTCAGCGGACAGATATGGCGTGGAACGATGCTCTAGATAAGTATTGCGGTAGCATTGATAAAAAAAGTCCCATTCTTCCTCTGTGATTTGTGGACCTTTAATCCGCCGACAAATCACACCAGTAGCCTCTACTTTTCTCCGCTCTTGCCTAATCTTTTTTCGTTTTTCTTGGGTGAGCTGACTTAAGAATGCATCAAAATTCTCAAAACCTTCATTTTCCCATCGAAATTGAACGCCGTGACGCTGCATCCAGCCTGCTTGCTTAAGTAATTCCGCTGAAGCTTGATCTGGAAATAAGATGTGTACCGATGACATCTGATGCTTGTACATGGCTTCCAGTAGGGCTTGCAACATAACAGCTTGAATTGAATCGGCGTTTGCAACATCAGCCACTAAAATGCGTGCACTGGTGACAGGACTAAAAGGAATGGCGGCAATTAACTTTGGGTAGTAATTTAAGCCATTGCGCTGATAAGCTTCAGCCCATGACCAATCAAAGACATATTCCCCATAAGAGTGGGACTTTACGTATAAAGGAATGGCGCCAACGAGTTGTCCATCATCATGCACAAGCATTGGGCATGGTTGCCATCCTGTTCCATGTCCAACAGAGTTTGAGGTTTCCATCGCACTCAAAAAAGCATGGCTGAGCAGAGGCATGCCGCCTGTTAAGGCATCCCAACTTTGCGCGTCAATGGATTGCACACGCCCTGCGATTTCTAGGGTTAAACTCATCTTTTGAGCATACAATAGAAAGTAAATAATTCAATACGCTTTTTTGAAAAGAAACGCTCTCCTCATCAAAACATGATCAACCCTATGACGAAAAAAATAGCTTTATGTCTTTTACTTAGCAGCCTAAGCGCTTGCCAATTCCTGCCTAATAGTTCTGTTCAATTGCAGAGTATTGGCACGCATCCAAAACTACCGGAGCCCGACTTATCCATCATTCCTACTGTGAATATTGCCAAGGCATCCGAATGGCCAGACGGCTCAATGCCAACTGTAAGTGAAGGTTTGCAGATTAATCTTTATTCAAAATCCTTGGTACATCCTCGTTGGCTTTACATGCTTCCAAATGGCGATGTATTGGTCGCACAAAGCAATAAACAGCCCTCTCAAAAGACCAAAGGCTTAAAAGCCAGAGTTGCAGAGTTTGTCATGAAGAAGGCTGGGGCTGGAACCGACAGCCCGGATAAAATAACACTACTAAGGGATGCGGATCATGATGGAATTGCAGACTTATCCACTGACTTTCTGAATGACCTTCACTCACCTTTTGGCATGGTACTGATTGAAAATAACTTATATGTTGCCAATACCAATGCAATCGTACGTTTTCATTACGAAGCAGGCCAAACAATGATTAATACTAAGCAGTCTCCCCCAGAAAAAGTCATTGATCTCCCTGAAGGAGAGCTTAATCATCATTGGACTAAAAATCTGATTGCCTCCCCAGATGGTTCTAAGCTGTATGTGACTGTTGGTTCTAACAGCAATATTGGAGAAAATGGACTCGCTAATGAAATAGATCGAGCCGCTATTTTGGAGGTCGATCTTCAAACTAAGCAGAAGAAAATTTTCGCTTCAGGACTTAGAAACCCAAATGGGCTTGCTTGGCATCCAAGCACAGGTGAGCTTTGGACGGTAGTCAATGAGCGCGATGAACTCGGTAATGATTTGGTTCCAGACTATCTCACCTCCGTTCATGAAGGTGATTTTTTTGGCTGGCCATATGTTTATTATGGTGATCAAAAAGACCCAAGGGTCAAAGAGATGATGCCCACAAGGTTAAGGCCTCGAAGCCCAGATTACGCATTAGGCGCTCACGTTGCAGCGCTTGGATTAGTGTTTTCTAACCAGTCAGCTTTTAATAAAAACATCGGTTTAGGCGCATTTATAAGTGAGCATGGCTCGTGGAATAGAAAGCCAAGAAGCGGATATAAAGTGGTGTTTATTCCATTTAAAAACAATCAACCCAATGGCATGCCCATTGATGTTGTCACAGACTTTGTGGTCAATGATCAAGCTTACGGTAGGCCTGTAGGCCTAGCGATTGATCAAGATGGTAACCTGCTGATTGCGGATGATGTTGGGAATCGCGTTTGGCGGGTTCGCCCCAAACCAACTAATGCTAGTGCAACAAAGCGCGGATTATAGATTAAAGTGGCGGACAGGAGCGTAGCTTGGCTTCTACACGCTCATAAGACATTGGTGAGTCTATGGCACGCTGAGCTTGGTTAAGCCCTGTAAATAGACGCTGCTCCAAGGGCTTAATCATACTACTCACCCAAGGCTTAAGATCCTGCTCTGCCGAAATACTGGATTCATAATAACGCGGCTCCGAAAATGCGACCCTCAATGGGTTTTCAAGTAAACGTGTGCCCGCACGCATGTGGCTTTTCCAAGCAGCAACATGTTCGTACTCATGTTCACGGATGATTTGCCTTCGACAACTGCTTGTGACTTCCTGAGCAAGATAGACTTTCATGGATGTAAACCCAGCGTTAATAGTCAAATCTGGGATTGCGCAAATCTTACCATCGGGAGATTTAGCAAAGTTTGCATGCAACTGATATTCCAACTTAGGTTCAGCATGCGTCAAGCCAAATACGTTATGGTGCTGATCTAAGGCGTTGTCAGTTAGCGCTTTCAGATAAGCAGTGGGCTTAGAATAATCCTCGCTCACAAGGATATCAGTGTAGTTAATAATAATTTTGCTCTGGCTTGGAAGTTGCAAGCAGGGGTTGACCAGTTCAGCCGCATTACTTGATATGGCAAAAGAAAGCCCTAAGGCGATCATTAGGCGAAAAAACATCATAATGAATTAGGCTTGAGAGATGGGTTTATCAATTTAAATGGATTTATTTGGTCGGAACGGCAGGATTTGAACCTGCGACCCCTTGTCCCCCAGACAAGTACGCTACCAGGCTGCGCTACGCCCCGAACCGGTTGCTGCTTTTGCAACAAGGCTTGAATTATAGCTTAAAGGCTGGATATGACGAAGCCCCAGTAAAACTGAGGCTTCAAAAAGCACAGAAACACAAATAAGACGAAATGGTAAAATGAATTTAGTCGGTTTTGAGTATTGCAGCAATTTCAGCAAGTTCATCATGTAAAGATTGCCCCTCAAGACGCGATTCCTGAGCCAATGGATCACTACTCAATGCTTCTACATTTTCACCCTCTGGCGCTTTATTTTTCTCAGACTTTAACCTGCCTTTTGCATCAAGCAGATTACGCGCGCCACTAATAGTAAAGCCATCATCATACAAAAGTGCCCGGATGCGGCGAATAAGCAGTACTTCGTGGTGTTGATAGTAACGACGGTTACCACGACGTTTGACTGGGCTTAGTTGGGTAAATTCTTGCTCCCAATAGCGTAAGACGTGTGGTTTTACCCCACACAATTCGCTGACTTCACCAATCGTGAAATAGCGTTTTGCAGGAATTGGTGGAAGCTCGATATTAAGCGCTTGCTCCACCATATGTTTCCTCTACCTTACCTTTTAATTTTTGACTGGCATGAAATGTCACAACGCGACGTGCTGTAATTGGTATTTCTTCGCCTGTTTTTGGATTGCGGCCTGGACGCTCAGTTTTTTTACGCAACTCGAAGTTACCGAAGCCAGATAGCTTAACTGTATCGCCAGACTCTAAAGCCACGCGAATCTCTTCGAAAAATGCTTCGACCATATCTTTAGCTTCACGCTTATTCAAACCAACTTGGTCGAACAACATTTCTGCCATATCTGCTTTTGTAAGTGTCATGCCCAATCCTTTACTAAATTCTTGAATTATCTATAAATTTATTATCGATAATATTTTAATATCATACAGTTATTTAACACTATTTAACAATACTTAATGTTCTTTAACAATTACTTGGAGGCTATCTTAACTCTGCGCCGAACTGTTTTGTAACGACATCAAGCAAGCTCGCCATTGCCTTATCTGCGTCAGCATCAACCAATGACTTCTGATTATCTTGTAGTAGGACGAAGAACGCTAAGCTCTTCTTATTTTCTGCAATCCCCTTACCTCGATAAACGTCGAACAAGCCAATTTCCTTGACAAATTCAACTTTCTCGCTGCGCATTACATTTAACAATTCACCCACAGTCACTTGCTCATGCACCAGTACCGCCATGTCACGACGAATCGGCGGGAATTTAGACACTTCTGAGTAAGTCGGGACATCACGTTGTTGTAATGCAGAAAAATCAAGCTCAAACAACAACGCGCCTTTGGGGAGTTGATATTGCTGTTGCCATTTAGGATGCAGCTTACCAATCCAACCGATTGCTTTACCATCTAGCATCACTTTCGCGCTTTGGCCTGGATGCAAAGCTGAATGTGTTGCTGCAACATATTGAGCACGGCCGCATGTTAAATTATCCACGTCGGCTTTCACATCGTAAAAGTCAACACTTCGCGCCGCTTCACCCCATTGCTCCGGGAGTTGGTCACCATAAGCCAAGCCAGAAATTCGGGTCGTCTCAGCATAAGCGTTATTAACGGCATGATGGTAAGTTGCACCAATTTCAAATAAGCGCACACGGGTTTGCTGACGATTTAAGTTGTAAACCAACACATCAAGCAAGCCGCCCCAAATAGATGAACGCATCACACTCAAATTGCTTGCAATGGGGTTTTTAAGCTTAATCGGATTGGCATTTGCCAATAAATCCCGCTCCCAGCTTTCATCCACAAAGCTATAGGTCACCACCTCTTGGTAGTCGTTCGCAACCAATGCATCTTGGAACACATGGCGCGATGCACGACCTTCGGAATCAGGCAGCATCCGCAAATTAGCCACTGGGGCAATTGCAGGGATATTGTCATAACCATGCAGGCGTGCAATTTCTTCGATCAAATCTTCTTCACGCTCAATATCAAAACGATAGCTAGGTGGTGAAACTTCAAACACGCCCGCATTTAACACGTAAGTGAAACCCAGCTGATCAAACAACTTAGCAACTAAGCTTCCTTCTAAAGTGATGCCTAAAATGGAGTTTAATTTTGTCATACGGAGCGGAGTAGCCACGCGCACTGGCAATTTACCATTCACTGCGGTGACAGGGCCTGCCTCTCCGCCGCAAATCTCTAGCACCAAAGCAGTTGCGCGTTCTAGCGCTTGCAAAGTTCTGCCGTAGTCCACGCCACGCTCAAAACGATAAGATGAATCTGTACTAATGCCGAAACGACGACCTTTGCCTGCAATGGTATCCGGCGTAAAGAATGCGCTTTCTAAGAAAATATCTTGCGTGCTGCCTGAAACCGCCGTTGATGCACCACCCATCACGCCAGCAAACGCAATCGCGCCACTGTTATCAGCAATCACTAACATATCTTTATCTAGCTTCACCGATTGCTGATTAAGCAGAGCAATCTCTTCGCCTTGGCTTGCCCAGCGCACATTAATATCGCCAGACAATTTCGCCGCGTCGAAGGCATGCATAGGCTGACCAAGCTCAAGTAATACGTAGTTCGTAATATCAACAATGGCACTAATGCTATGCAAGCCGCTATGCTCTAATCGGCGCACCATCCATGCAGGCGTTGTTGCTTGAGCATTCACGCCCTTCATCAAACGACCTGAATAAATCGCACAAGCCTCTTGATCAGCGACGCTAACAGCCTTGCTGTCAGCGATTGTTGATTTTACTGCTTCAGCACTCGGCAACCTTAAGTCTGCGCCAGTGAGTGCCGCAACTTCACGCGCGATCCCAACTAGACTTAAACAGTCGCTGCGATTAGGCGTGAGTTTTAGTGTGAATAATTTGTCGTTTAAACCGAGAAATTCACGGATATCTTGGCCAACAGTGGCATTAGCAGGCAGCTCAAGAATGCCAGCACTCTCAGCCGCCAAGCCAAGCTCTTTCTCAGAACACATCATGCCGAATGACTCAACGCCGCGTACTTTAGCTTGTTTGATTTCAAAGCCTGGCAACACTGCACCAACCAAAGCACATGGTGCTTTGATACCAACGCGAGCATTACTTGCACCGCAGACGATTTTCAGTGGCTCTGCAGCCCCAATATTCACTTTAAGCAGTTGCAAGCGATCAGCATCAGGATGTTTTTCTGCACTGATAATTTCAGCAATCACTACTTTGGTGAACTCAGCCCCAACGCCATCCAGGCCTTCAACTTCCAAGCCAGCCATCGTTAACAAATGGCTTAATGTATCGGTATTAATCGCAGGGTTGGTGTACTGACGTAACCATTGTTCAGAAAATTGCATATTTATCGCCCAAACTGCTGCAAGAAGCGCAAATCGTTATTAAAGAAATGACGTAAATCATTAACGCCATAGCGGAGCATGGTCAAACGCTCGATGCCTAAACCAAACGCGAAGCCACGGTATTTTTCAGCATCAATGCCCACGTGCTTAAATACTTCCGGATGCACCATGCCACAGCCGCCAATCTCAAGCCAACCTCCATTCCAGCTCATGTCCATCTCAGCAGATGGCTCAGTGAATGGGAAAAATGAGGGACGGAAGCGCACTTGCAAATCATCACGCTCGAAGAAACGTTGCAAGAAATCTTGCACAACGCCCTTTAAGTTGGCGAAGCTGATATTTTCATCCACCCACAAACCTTCCACTTGATGGAACATCGGCGAATGGGTTGCATCTGAATCCACACGATAAACGCGACCTGGCGCAATAATCTTAAGTGGCATATCTGTCTTATTTTTCATCGCATCTTGCATGTAATGGACTTGCACAGGCGAGGTATGGGTACGTAGGACGTAATCTAAACTGCCATCTGCTGCATCCACATAGAAGGTATCGTGCATGGCACGTGCTGGATGATTATCAGGGATATTGAGTGCGGTGAAATTGTAAAAATCCGACTCGATTTCAGGGCCTTCAGCCACATCAAAACCAATCGAATGAAAAAGAGATTCAACACGCGCAAGTGTTAAAGAAACTGGATGCAAACCACCCTTGCCTTGTCCACGCGCTGGCAAAGTCACATCTAAGGACTCGCCTGCCAGTTGTTTTTCTTGCTCAGCCAGCAAAATAGCATCGCGACGGCCTTTTAGTGCAGCCTCAACCGCTTGCTTAACAACATTAATCGCGGCGCCAGCAGCTGGACGCTCTTCATTGCTTAACTTGCCCAAGCCTTTCATGGCTTCGGTCAAAGAACCAGACTTGCCGAGGTATTTTGACTTGGCTTGTTCTAAATCGTTGATGTTGGCGCAAGTGGCAAAGTCACGCTCGGCTTCCGGGATCAAGGACTCTAATGAGGTATTTTGCATATTGTTAGACCGTATATTTTCAGAGCGATAGTTCAGACCAATATTAAAATGAACAAAATCATTTTTTAAGTCAATATTCTCGCCATGTTTTGGCAGAGATTAAATAAAAAAAGGAGGCCAGAAGCCTCCTTTTCGTTCCTACACTAACTAAGCTGTGAGGCCAGCTTTTGCTAATTCAACGAATTTTGCAAACGCTGGTTTATCAAACACTGCTAAGTCAGCTAATACTTTACGATCCACTTCAATCGCGGCTTTCTTCAAACCATTCATGAAACGGCTGTATGTCAAACCACATTCACGTGAACCAGCGTTAATACGCGCGATCCACAATGTACGGAATTGACGTTTCTTTTGACGACGGTCACGATAAGCGTATTGACCAGCCTTCATTACCGCTTGCTTGGCAACACGGTAAACGTTTTTACGACGACCGCGGTAGCCCTTGGCAGCGTTTAAAACTTTTTTGTGACGAGCGCGAGCGATGACACCACGTTTGACTCTAGGCATAATCTATCTCCTTATTGTGTTGGCATCATGGCGCGGACGCGCTTGACATCAGTTGGGGAAACGATCGCCGTGCCGCGTAGTTTACGCTTTTGCTTGGTGGTCTTCTTAGTCAGGATATGACGAAGGTGCGAGTGGGTACGCTTTACCTTGCCATTACCTAAGAACTTAAAGCGCTTTTTAGCGCCGCTCTTGGTCTTCATTTTTGGCATTTTTTTCTCCTAAAGGAACATTAAAAAGAGCGTTCGGGCATGCCTTTGGCCGCGACGCTACAACCTGGTACTACTTCTTTCAAACTCACTTGCGTGCGTTTGTATTCTTTAACAACCTTAAATCAGCTAAAACTATTTAGCCTTTTTAACCGGTGATAACACCATCACCATTTGGCGGCCTTCCATCTTAGGGAACTGCTCCACCACTGCATATTCTTTTAAATCTGCTTCCACACGCTTTAACAAGGCCAAGCCAAGTTCTTGATGCGTAATTTCACGTCCTCTAAAACGCAAAGTAATCTTTGCTTTATCACCGTCTTGAATAAACTTAATAATGTTCCGCACTTTGATGTTGTAATCGCCATCATCAGTACCTGGGCGGAACTTAATTTCTTTAACCTGAACCTGCTTTTGCTTAAGACGAGCTTCGTGCTGACGTTTGCTTTCGGCGTACTTAAACTTACCGTAATCCATCAAACGACAAACTGGCGGACTTGCTTGCGGTGCGATTTCTACCAAATCGATATCAATCTCTTCCGCTTTAGCGAGTGCTTCACTCAGTGTAACAATACCAAGTGGCTCATTATCCACGCCTACCAAACGAATCTCTTGTGCTGTTATATCACCGTTGATTCTTACTTCTTTGTCTTGAGCTATCGCAAATTCTCCAAAATTTTCGCGCTCTACTGAGCGCCTTTATAAAAAACTAAGCCGCGCTACCTTTAGCTTTAACCTCACCTTGCAAGAGTTCTATAAACGCTTGCACTGGCATAGAACCTAGGTCTTCGCCTTTTCTGGTACGCACGGCCACTTGTCCGCTTTGCATTTCTCGCTCACCTGCCACTAGCAAATAAGGCAATTTCTGCAAGCTATGTTCACGTATTTTATAGGTAATCTTCTCATTTCTCAAGTCCGACGCAACTCTAAAGCCATTTTTCTTCAATTCCGCAACAACTTGCGTGACATATTCGGCTTGCGCATCGGATATATTGAGCACCATTGCTTGGATTGGCGCAAGCCAAGCTGGCATCGCACCGGCATAGTTTTCAATCAAGATACCAATGAAACGTTCCATAGAACCAACAATGGCGCGGTGCAACATGACAGGGTGTTTACGTGAGTTATCTTCAGCCACATATTCAGCACCCAAACGCACCGGCAAGTTAAAATCCAATTGAATAGTACCGACCTGCCATAAGCGACCAAGACTATCTTTTAAGGTGAATTCAATTTTCGGACCGTAGAAAGCGCCCTCACCCGGCTGCAAATCAAACGCCAAGTTATTTTGCTTCAACGCTGAAGCCAATGCTTGTTCCGCTTGATCCCAAGTTTCATCCGACCCCACGCGCTTTTCAGGGCGAGTGGATAGCTTCACCAATACATCGCTAAAGCCGAAATCACCATAAACCTTGTAAAGCATCTGAATAAAGGTCGCAACCTCTTCTTCAATTTGGCTTTCCATACAGAAGATATGCGCATCATCTTGCGTAAAGCCACGTACGCGCATCAAACCATGTAATGAGCCTGAGGGCTCGTTACGGTGACATGAGCCAAACTCAGCCAAACGCAATGGTAAATCACGGTAGCTATGCAAACCGCTATTAAAGATTTGTACGTGGCCAGGACAGTTCATTGGCTTCACTGCGTAATCACGATTTTCAGAATGCGTCGTGAACATATTGTCACGGTAATTTTCCCAGTGGCCTGATTTTTCCCACAGGGTTCTATCCATAATGGTTGGTGTCCGCACTTCTTGATAGCCATACTCCACAAACTTAGCGCGCATGTATTGCTCAATCTCTTGCCAGAGCGACCAGCCACGCGGATGCCAGAACACCATGCCCGGACCATCCTCTTGCATATGGAAATAATCTAACTGCTTACCAAGCTTACGATGGTCGCGCTTTTCGGCTTCTTCTAATTGAAATAAATACGCGTCCAAATCTTCTTTTTTTGCCCAAGCCGTACCGTAAACACGCTGCAACATTTCGTTATTAGAGTCACCGCGCCAATAAGCGCCAGCAAGCTTCATCAACTTAAATGCTTTTAACTTGCCAGTAGATGGAACGTGTGGGCCACGGCAAAGGTCAGTGAAACTGCCTTCGGTATAAAGTGAAACATCTTGATCCGCAGGAATGGACTCAATAATTTCTGCTTTGTAATGCTCATTAATCGATTTGAAATACGCTACAGCTTCATCACGAGGCAAGACTTTACGCGTCACTGGCTCGTCTTTTTTGGCCAATTCAGCCATTTTATTTTCGATGGCGATTAGGTCTTCTGGCGTGAATGAGCGCTTATAGGAAAAGTCATAATAAAAGCCATTATCAATCACAGGACCAATGGTCACTTGCGCATCAGGAAACAATTCTTTTACTGCATAGGCCAATAAGTGCGCGGCTGAATGGCGGATAATATCTACGCCTTCTGCATCACGCTCAGTAATGATCGCTAAATCTGCATTCTCTTCAATCAAATACGAAGTATCGACTAAATTGCCATTTACCTTTCCAGCTAAAGCAGCACGGGCCAAGCCAGAACCGATGCTTGTTGCAACATCAGCGACGGTTAAAGCGTTTTCAAAGCTACGCTCTGAGCCATCAGGTAAACGAATAGTAGGCATATTTTTTGGACCAATTAAGAATAAAAAAAGCCGTCAAACGGCTTTATAAAATCGTGGTTGTATTTTGTCACAGATGGCCAGACGGGGCAAGTTAGTCAGTCAAGGTCAATTCCTTCCTTGTTAATCAAAATTTTGTTTTGAAAAAGTTGGGTTCGTTTGGCAAAAAAGCATTTTTTCATTCATCCAAAAAAATATATAAAATATCGCTGTAAGCAAATACTAGTCTTCAATTCCAAAGGATTGGGTTTGTTTTTTCTGAGAGCAAATTTTCACACCTTGATAATATTAAGTTTTTGATTTAATTGAAATAAATTACTTTAATAGGAATGGCAGAACACCTGTTGTCGCAAAAAATTAGATGTTATGTCCTTGATGTTGACAAACGGCGGAAAGGAATAAATCATCACCTAAGACTTTTAGAGAGCGATAAAGCCGAAAATATTGGGATTGTGGCAGAAATAGCATACTGAATGAATGATGCAGGACTCTGGGCAATAGTTGCATTGATTTCACCTAAAAAGACTGCTAAAGAAAATGCAAGAAGTATTATTGGTGACACGTTTTTTAAGGACATTAACCTCAATACACCTATTTCAATTTGCGAGAACGGGACGTTAAGGACTTATATTTAAAAGGAAGAGCAAGCCTAATAAAAACTTTACGGACATAAGCTCATTTCATGAGGCACCATTGAGGCCTTATTACCAAATTGACTCGACAGAAAAATCAATTGTTTCTTATTTAGGATTGATTCTTGGAAGATGAATCTGCGACTTTTTGGTTTTTATGGCAATGCCTCAGGCGAATTCAACACCCTCAGAATTTTTTAAAACTAATACTTTACTGTACTTAATTAAATTAAAATATGGGCAACTAACATTTAACTTTTCATTCATCGTAAACTTTTTTTGAGAATTAGTTTACTTAAATAATTCTTAATGGGATCTTGTATGCAGACAATAGCAGTACTTAATCAAAAAGGGGGCGTAGGAAAAACAACAACAGCGCTTAACTTAAGTGCATCAATTACTAGAAAGAACCTCTCCTCTACGCTGATCGACTTGGACTCACAGGGTCATTTAACAAAGGTTTTTGAATCCTACCCGGAGGATGTTTCTAAGACCATCTTCGGATTCTATTCCGATAACACTCCTCTACAGAAACTTTTGATTGATTGGCAGAATATCGGGAAATTCATTCCTTCGCATCAAGAATTGATAAAAGTTGAGACCAAGTATGGCAATGGGCCTGAGATATTATTTAAATTGGGAAAGGGACTAAAAACCTTTAATGAGACTTCTCCGCAGGATTTTATCGTGCTTGACTGTCCAGCAAATACTGGTGTTCTCTGCTTAAGTGCTATTTTCGCTGCTGATTTAGTAATTATTCCTATTGCCTCAGATCATTTTTCTCTAGAGGGAGCTAAAAGAATAGAGTTTGTGCTTGGTGCTCTTGAGAGAGTTCTTAAAAAACGAGTCAGTAGATGCTACTTAACAACTAGATTCGATAAAAGAAGAAAAATCTCATCAGAAATTTATGATGAGGCCAAACAAAAATTTGGAAACGAGCTCCTCAACACGATTATTAACGAAAATGTTGCACTTACCAACAGCGTTAAAAATCATCAAGATATTTTTACTTACGACTCAAAATCTTGTGGCGCTAAAAATTACGGAGAATTACTTGAGGAGTTACTCCAAAATAGATACTGGGAAGCTACTTAGAAATTAAATCTATAATTTTATCAAAAGATATAAGTTCTCTATTTGTACTTTCAATTTCTTTACACTCTAAGATCTCATACCTCAGGTACATTTGCGCCAGTCTGACCTCTGCTGATTTTTGATCAGTCGATATTATGTTAATGTTTTCTACGACGACTCTGTTATTCGTCTTAATTTTGAATTGGTATTTTTGCAAGAGATCTAACCTTCTTAATAATTAGTGTAAAAAACTAGATATATTTTGGAATTACCCACTGAGCAACTATATTTATTCGGTAGATCAACCGAACCTACCCAGATAACTCACAAATGCTAGTTAATGGAGGGCTCTTTTAGTTTTAGTTTTAGTTTTAGTTTTAGTTTTAGTTTTAGTTTTGGAGATTGGTGATTTTTTCTGAGTATTTAATCTTGCATTCCTTAAAAAATCATTACTATTAAAATTATCTATATGTGTAAGTGTTAATACGACTTTATCGTTATCAGTAAATAACAGCTCATCATCACGCAACTTAAAGGAGTTTGCCAAAAACAAATTTATTTCAATTTTATTTCCGCACTCATCTGAACCAGTAGAGGAAACCAACAAGGTTTTAATCGAAATTTCATTTGCAAAATCTAAAACAAAATTTCCTTTAAAGTATTTACAGCCGTCAAACCCATAATAATGGTTGTCAGAATCAAAATATAAAATGGCTTCAGGAATATTATTTTTTTCGGTTTCTTGAGACTTTATTTTCCATCCACTTTTGAGCAAAGAACGCTCTTTGTAATAATTGGCATTATTTTCAGGAATAGGAGTCTTGAGGAGCACTTCCTTTGCTACTTGTTCAGTTAGAGGCTCATGGCCTTTAGATGCCTTGTGGGACGAGCTATTTTGCCCTGCAGAGGTTTTCTGCTTAGCATCTTTAGATTGAGCAAATTGCGCATGACTGTCAGGTTTGGATACTGAAAGGTCTTCGGTTTTTGGCGATTCTGTTGGTTTGTCGCTGATAACACTTTTGCCAGCAGCCCCTGCAGCAACGACCAAAAGAGGCACACAAGCCTGAAGGAGCAATGTGAGAGACAAAAGTAGAAATAATAGAATTATTTTTGAATTTTGAACCATACGTACCCCTTTAAATTTGACTTTTAGATTCTTACTACTCGACAACTTCTTCATCAAACTACTTTAAGATCAACTTAAAAAATTCATTTATATTCAATAATATTTGAACAGAGTGAATTTATTAAATCTAAATTAGACCTAGTTTAAAGTTAAGGGATACAATTAATTTTAAGCTAGTCAAGTTCATTTAACAATTAATTCGCTTACCTTAATTTTAAGCATGGATTAAAGAATAATTGGCTCGGTTAAATTGATATATCGAAATTTAAAAAGTTTACTGTGCTCATTCTTACCCTTATAAATGGAGTAGACAAAGCCATTGGCTTCGGAATCAATAATTCGAAAACTGTAATTTTTCAACATAGGCGCAATGGCAAGGGTATAAGCAATTGGCCCTGAAACACGCAGGACCCCTATTTTTCCAACTCCAAATCTCTCTTCTGTGTAGTGATCCAAATTAAACAGCACGCTATTAATGACCTTCAATAAAAACGGATGATTGGGCATTGCCGCAATATACCAATTGTGAAATTCACCCCCTGGTATCTTGATTAGCTCATTAGATAGACCCCACCCTTCAAACTTAAACCCCAACTGATTCCGCCATTGTGAAATTAAAAAAGCATCATCGGGTTTGATGATCTGATTTAAAGGCCTTGAAGCCGTAGATTTAATATCTAAATAAAGACCACCCTCCTTGTACATAACTAGGTATTTAAAAAGATCTGACATCACAATGCTGTACTTAGGATTGATTTTTTTAATATGGTTGAGCATGACATCCCCATAATGTAACTTGACGAAGTCAAAAATTGCTGCATCGTCATAAAATTTATACTCCCAATCAGGATTTAAAATTTTAAGCTTATCAATACTATTGATAATTTCTGATGGCAATGACTCGCCGTTGAAAAAGATTTGATGGATAATTTTGGGGATATTCACATTAATATTTAGTTCGGTTTGATAATCTTTAATCATACATTATTCATTCATTGTCATGCTTAATGCGATTTGAACATAGCAAAATTAAAGTTTAAAATTGCTTAATAAAGCTAAAATGTCAAATATCACGTAAAATTGCAACAAGTGATTATTGTGAAACACCTTTATTAACCTGTATTTAGGCGAAAAAAAATGGACGACAAAGAGGGAAATGTCATGGTAGGAAAAGGGGTCACCATCAATGGAAGTATTAAGCTTTCAGGAGCAATCTACATTTTTGGTGAGGTCAATGGAGAACTTGAAGCACAAGAACTTCATGTGGGCGAAAGTGGCAAGGTAACAGGGGAAATTAAGACTGATATTGCCGACATCAGGGGTGAAGTTAATAACACCTTGGAGGTTACAAAAACCTTAGTCATTAGAGATACCGGCAAAGTGACTGGTAAAGTGCGCTATGAGTCAATAGAAATTGAAAATGGTGGGTTCATCGATGGTCAAATTGAAAAAATAGCCGTTAAAAAAACACCGATTGCTCCGTCTACAGTTTTGACCAGCAATGAAAGCAGCTTGCCAGCCAAATGATTACGCTAGCGTCAACCATCAAACAAAATATCCGCTCCCCCATTAAGTTAATTAAGGGAATTTGGAATTTCAATTACACGGAATTTAGATTGATTTTTGAGCAGTCTGATGAGATGCATTACATTCAAATCGGATCAAAAATACAAAATACGCTTGCAAAATCATTTATTTTAAGCATATTTCTAGTGATAACTTTAATTGCTGTATTTTCAATTTACACCATCACATCAGTCATTAGATACAACGCCCTTGAATCAAGAACTGCGCAAGTAGAGAAAAAACGAGCTCAAGTCGTTCAGGCCCTAGCAGAACTCTCCCAAACCACTTTGCATAGTTCCCCGAACTTATCACAAGATAAACTATTAGAGATGGTGGAAAATTTTAAAGTCCGCGAAAAAAATACCAAACTACTTGTTCAGTACGCGTCAGCAGAACTAGAGAGTTCAAATAAAATTTTAAGGTATGCCTTAAATGAAGCAGGCTTATCAAGAAAGGAATATGACAAGCTTGGAATTCAAAACTCTTTAAATCGCAGAGGTCAAGGGGGGCCATCAAACGAAATTCAAATGTCAACTGCCGACAACGATGCACTTGCAGAATATCAAAAGAAAATGACTGAACATGAACATTTAAAAAATGCGATCAATAGCCTTCCGTCCAAGCCACCTGTAAGCCAGGCATTGATTACATCGAAATTTGGCCCTAGAATTCATCCCTTGACTGGCAAATTGACTATTCATGAAGGATTAGATTATTCCCCTAGTTTTGATCAAAATGCCAAGGCGGTATTACCTGGCGTTGTTGAGAGTATCACCTATGACCCCAAGGGTTATGGAGAAATGGTACTTATTGATCACTTAAACGGCGTGAAGACTCTATATGGGCACCTAGCTAAGGTATCGGTTCGTCAAGGCCAGCGTTTGAATGGCGGCGATATAGTGGGTAAAATTGGAAGTACGGGATTGTCTACTGGCAAACATTTGCACTTTGAAATCTTATACAACGACAATCGTTTGAATCCGTCAATTATCATGGCAATGGCAAAATATGTTTAGAAAAAATAAAACGTCTACTCCTGAGGCAACACCGCCAGAGAGCATTAAAAAAAATTCTTCCATTGTGTTTACAACAAATAAGTTCATTGAGAATTTATCACCCTCAGAAAAACCAACCGTGGTCAGTGAGGGCGCATCTTTTGACGGCAACATTATCACGCTGGGTTCGGTGCATATTGAAGGTAAATTCAAAGGCTCAATCAAAGCAGCAAAAGTCACAGTCTCCAAACAAGGGAGCGTTAATGGAAAGATTGATGCGACAGCATTAAATGTTTTTGGTCATCTAAAAGGGGATGCTAATTGTGACAATTTATCATTAAGTAGCGAAGCCAATATTTCCGCAAAAATAACCTACAAATCAATCTCAATTCAGCCTGGCGCAATCATTGCCGGCGAGCTTACTCATAAAATTTCTTAAGGAAAAGCTATAAAAATGAATTGGTCAACACTGAAAAAAAATTAAGCTCAATCCCAACATGAATGCGAATAATTGGCACATAAAAAAAGTATGTTTAAACACTTGTTTTTTTATTGTAGAAAATAAACATTTAGACACATTAAAAAATTTTCAGGTACCCCACTTAAAAAGCATCACCATTGTGGATAATGAAATTTACGCATTGACTAAAAGCAAAAAGATTATGGTCATCGACTTGGTGAGCGACACTAGAAAATTTCTAACAGAGTCTGAGGCTTCGGCATTAGCCTATTTTAATGATGTTTGATTGCTTTAAGCGATCAAGTGCTAGCAAAGCCAGCAGTCAAGCAAGTTTATTTTAAAACAGTATCTACCTATCAAATTGAAAGCATGATTAATTAGAGAGTCATTTTAAATGCTTACAATTATAAGACATCAATTTATAAGGGGCTATCTGCCCCAAAGTTTTTTACCAACCACCAATATCCTATTATCTTATTTATTGAGTTCAATAAGTCCTGAAAAAATAGAAGACTTTGTTACAAACTTTTTTGAGTTATTCGAAAAAGAAAAAAAAGTAAAATCACTCTCAAAACTACAAGGCATTTACAAAACGTTCCTTCATGACGATGTGAAGGTATTGAAAACAATGTGCCTTCTCTTGGAGTTATCCGCAGAAGCATGCGGAATGCCAAAGGTAAATGCAAGATTTACACAGCAGAAAGAAAAGGATCACAAGATTTTTGCGCAGCTATTTTGTGAAGAGCCTGATCAAAATTCTTCCTACATCGTTCCTCTCATTCAAGAACTTGTGAAAGTTTTTAATCAATCTATGCAAGATGGCAACCATCGCTTAGATGATTTATCTGTATGTCGAAACTTACTAAAAAAAATTAAATCAATGGCGCCTCAGGGGGTTAATACAATTAAATTTATCCAGGCCGCGAGAGACTTAAACATTCCCTGCAGAAAGGTTGCCAATAATACTTATCAATTTGGATGGGGAAGAAAATCAAAATGGTTTGATAGTTCTTTCACAGATAAAACCCCCACGGTTTCATCTAATTTAGCTAAAGATAAAATAGCCTGTAATCATTTTTTACAAAGTGCTGGCTTCCCAGTGCCGAGAAGTAGCCGGATTCAATCAGTCAATGATGCTATCAAAGTCGCCAATTTACTTTCCTATCCTGTCGTCATCAAACCAACCAATCTGGATCAGGGCATGGGCGTTTACTGTGATTTAAAAAATATAAGCGAGATTGAAGAAGCCTACAAAAAAGTTAGTCAAATATCCTCTCAAATCATGATCGAAGAACATATTGGCGGCAAGGACTATCGACTGCAGGTATGTGAGGGAGAGGTTTACTGGGCTATTGAACGAAAAGGGCCAAAAGTAATTGGTGATGGCGAAAAGAGTATTGAAGAATTAATTACTACATTTAATGATTTACGTAATTTTGACAATAAAACATCCGAAGTTGAATTGCCTCTTATTGAAATCAATCAAGATATGCGGGATTATTTACACGTAAATAAACATAAACTCGAGGACACTCCAGTCAAAGGACAAGAAATCAAATTGCGAGCTGCCAATAATATTAGTGGCGGTGGCACGATGTTTCCAGTCCTCAATATTGCGCATGAGGATAACTTAGCCCTAGCGATTGATGTTGCAAAATGTCTTCGTCTTGATATTGCCGGCATTGATCTCATTATTCCTGACATTTCAATATCTTGGAAAGAACAAAAATCTGCGATTTGTGAAGTCAATGCCATGCCTCAAATTTCTGGTAGTCGTCATCAATATATCTTAAAAAAAACAATGCCGGAAAATGGCCGTATACCCACCATACTATTCTTAGGGGATTTTATTGATACCCCACAATATCAATCATTGATTAGCCTTGCAGCTTCAAAGAAGCTAAACATTGGCACAGCAACTTCAGATGCGGTATGGTTTAACGGCAAAAAGAGTGCTGCAAGTGATAGCCTCCTCCAGTCTAGTAAGCGCCTGATCTCCGACCCTTCGATAGACGCAATTTTCATGCATATCAATTTAAACAATCAATTTCACCTTGCTGTTCCTCTTGACAAATTTGATGCTATCATTATTGTCGATAAATTTGTAGACGAGTTAACAATTAGAAATAATATCAGATGGTTTGAAAATTTAACCTTGTTTTCTAATCGTATTTTCAGTCTCAAAGATGAAGCTTTTCAAATTGCTACCGTTCTAAATCAATCAAAATGTAAAATCGAAGAAATTACAACAGAAAAGCTAAACACTTTCATCAATGAGCTACTAGATATCTATGTCAATCATCCATTTATCCGCTGAAGAAATTAACAATCTCTCCTCTGATTACATTTCTGAGGGAATAAAAATTGAGCGCTGGTCAATTAAAAGTATGAGTATTTCCAATGAAGGCGCCCATTTAGTGTTGATGATTAATCAGGCCTCAATCTCAGACTCAGATCCGAACGGGTTTCATTTATCATTTTTAACTGCAATGGAAATGCTGGCGCAAATGATGGTAATTTACCTGCACAAAAAAGCGGGGTTAACAACCAAATGCCGTGAGATTTGGGTATCAAGTATCAATTCTGATTTCAAGAAACCTATTCGTGCCAAAGACAACATTCTGATCGACATGGTTCAAATAAAACTTCAAACAAAAGGCTCAAGTTTAGTGTGTGATGTGGATTGCAAAATTAGCGACTCACTTGGCGGACATTTTCAATCCAAAGGTCGAGTATGGCTCGTTTAACTCAAGAGCTATTTTATAGTTTTGATGAATTAAATAAAAAACTAATGCCCAACCCCTATCCGTTTTATGATGAGTTATTGAGTCATGATGGGCCAATTTTTGCCATTGATGAAAAAAATTCTGATCGAAAAACACTGCTCCTAGGGCGCTATGATGATGTCTTAAAAGTGTTGAGTCTAGCCAAAGAAATTTCAAGTGATAGAAATTATTTATCTCCTGAAAAACCTAGAAATTATGGAGACTCATTTATCCTCAATACTGACGGGATAGAGCACATCGCCTTAAGGAAAATTTTTGTAAGTTTTTTTGGCAAGAGCAGGTTAGAAAATGTCCGGATATTCCTTAACAAATATTTGCCTTCCTTAATCCAATCTATTGAAGTCCATGATGAAATTGATTTGATTAAGCATATTGCAGAAAGTATACCATTGGCCGTGATGGGACATTTAATAGGGATTGATAAGATGGCTGACCTTCGAAATCTCAGAGCGTGGACCTTGGAACTCATGGCGCTTGGGGACGAGTTTACCAACCAAATAGACTTTGCAATTCAAGCAGAAAAAAACCAAGCGGCAAAATTAATGTCCGACTTTTGTAAAAGTTTAATTCTACAAAAATCAAATAACACCTCAGATGATTTGATAAGCTTTATCGTAGATGAATGTTCAAAAGAAAAAATTGATGATAAGAAAATGCTTGAAAATGTCATTTTTATGATGATTGCCATTCACGACACGACTGTCAACATGATAGCAAACGGACTTTTTTTGTTGCTAAGTCACCCTAAAGAACTTCATCAACTGCTCATTAACCCTGAATTGGCTAATGATGCTACAGAAGAAATTTTAAGATTTGAAAGTCCCTTACAACGAGCGACTTATCGAGTAACGAGGAGCGTGATTGGACTTGATCGGTTTGATATACCGTCAAATACCCAAGTTATGTTATTTCTTGGCGCGGCCAATCGAGATCCACGTCATTTTGAAAATTCTGATGAGTTTATTATTTCAAAGAAAAAAACTCCAAATCTTGCTTTCGGCCATGGGATTCATAACTGTATTGGAAAAGCGTTAGCAAGATTAGAGGGGGAGATAGTATTCCCAGCATTAGCCCCTTATTTAGTTTGTGTAAAACTAAAAAGTCCTAAGCCCACATGGAGAAATAATACGTTATTTAGAATTCCGGAAAAATTAATAGTGACTAAAAGTTAGCTATTACAATCTAGTCAAAAGCTAAAATTTATGACCAATGATCAAGAAAATAAAAGGATGTTTTGGGATAAATTATGGAGCCAAGAGGTGATAAAAGAGCCCTGGGCAAATAGAGACATACCGAATGAACTCAAACAACATTTAGAAAAGCCGCTACAGAATGAATTTAAAAATTCCGTAGATATTGGCTGCGGTCTTGGTGAAATAGCCTTGTGGGTAGAAAAGATGGGTTACAACTCTTATGGCTTTGATATATCGCCATCAGCCATCATAAAAGCGCAAAACAATTTACCATTGGATTCAAAAGTTAAGTTTATTGTGCATGATATTACTTCATCACCACTCCAACAAAAATTTGACTGTTTAATCGATCGTGGTTGTTTTCATGATATACCCCAAAGCCTTAAAATAAACTATGTAGAGAATATTGCAGCGTCTTCAACACCAACAGCAGTTTATTTTCTTTTTATAAAAGCCTTTAGAGGAGACTTAAAAATGACCCCTAATGAAGAATCTAAACATTGGATTAGTCATATTAAAAATACTTTTGGTCAGTATTTTACTCTTTCTAAAGTAAGCGTTTGTGATTTATCTCCTCGCGGGAAAGAAAAAACTATGCCCGGCTTATTCTTTACATTGATAAGGACTCCTTGATGTTGAGTGATGTTAAAACTGATTTGGTCAGTTTTCAAATGGCTTTTAAATGAACCCAATTAAATAAAATAAAACAAAAAAAATTAGTGAATGATGATTTAAAATGAATAAGCATGAAAACACTCTACCTCCATTTCGGCACCCATAAAACAGGATCTACATCCATACAAAACTTTTTGTATGGATGTAGAGCAGACCTCCAAAAAATAGGTTTTTATTATCCTACCGAAGGATCCTATTTTTACAGTGGTGAATCATCTCAATCTTTATTTGCACACTCTCTTATTGACGCGCGTCCGAAGTATATTAGTAAAAACGTGCGTTGGGATAAAGCATCCTGCATCTCCGACCTTAAAAGAGATCTAGAAAATTCCAAAAGTCCAAACACAATTATTTCATCTGAACACTTTAGCATTATTAAAACCCAAGATTCTTTGGCAGAGATCAAGGATATTTTTGCCAATTTTTTTGACAATATCAAAATTATTATCTACCTTCGAAGGCAGGATCATTTTTTTGAGTCTAGATACAATCAGCAAGTAAAAGCAGGCTTAATTACATCTACTTTTGAAGATGCATTGAAAGATTTTTTGGGAAGTTATAATTACAATGACTACATTGAAATACTATCAAATGTATTTGGAAAAGCTAACATCATCATCAGGCCATTTGAAAAGTCTCAATTACACATGCAAAATGTTGTTCATGACTTCTTTAAAATTTTACATTTTAACTTAGATGGTAACATCCAAGACGATATCAATAAATCTATCCCTACAGAAATGTCTGAAGTCATTCGTTTGTTTAACAACAACTTTGACAACCATTCACAACGTCAACGGTTTTATAAATTTATAAAGTCGTCCTCAATTGCTTTTGACCAAACCCAATATACAATCATATCGCCGGGATTAAGAAAAGAAATATTAGACTTTCACCGGGAAGGAAATTATCAGGTAGCTAAAAACTACCTGGGAAGAGAGGATGGTTTGTTATTTTATGAGCCGGAAGTTTCCTCAAAGCCGATTTATCCAGGGATAGGGCTAGAAAGATTCGCAGAAATTTCAGCTGAAATATTCATGTTGCAGTATCAGATGCATCAAAAAATTAAAGGGAATTAATTGCGCAAATGTACCCTAATACTTCTCAGATCCAACTTGCGAGTCCATTTTTTTAATGTCAATTTATGCAGGGTCACCCCCAAGTATCACCGGACCTTTGTAACCATCGATCGATTGTAGATGGCTCTTGAATATCCCTCACGCCACCTGACAGATTGATGACTATGTTTTGCGACTTGATACTAGGGTCTTTTAGGGCAAGCTTATAGATTGCAGCCACCGCAGTGGCAGCAGCATGGCATATGATAATCCCCTCATCCTCAAGGACCATTTCTTTTGCAAAAATAATTTCTGGATTGGATACTGAAAGCATCAAACCACCACTCTCTTTCACAATCTTTCTCACATGCGGGTAGGCTCGAGTTGGGTTGCCTCTCAAAATTGCTTCAGCGATCCCCACAGGATTCTTCTCTATATGAAAAGGTTGGATATTTTCAGCGTTTTCTTCCCAAGCCTTCACCATAGGGCTACAACTTAATTGCTGAGCGCATAGCAGTCTAGGCAGACCTTTAATTAAACCAATTGATAAGGCCTCTTTAGCAGCTTTATGAACGCCATAAACGCCCATGGCACTTGACACCGCTTGTACATACCAATCTACTTTTTTGGGTAATTGTTCAATAATTTCAAAAAAAATTGTTTTTAATCCCTCACGGCGGCCAAGATTAAAAAAACCACCTTCACTAGTTAATCCTGCATTTTCTGCAAAGACGTTGACATATTCACTGGCCTCCACAAAATTTGCGTCCCGTAATCCATAATGCGTTATTTGATTATTAAATGAATAGTTAACTCTTGGCGCAAAATCTTCGGCCGTAAGGAGGGACATTTTTAAGGTTGGAAAGCGACTGATTGCTTGTGCGTAAGCAGTCGAGCTATTGCCCGTTGATGATGTACAAAAGTGAGTAACGCCAGACTCAAAAAGATAAGGTAAAGAGACATAGGCCATTCTATCTTTGGTGCTCTTAGATCGATTAAAAGTCTCATCTTTTAAGTATAAATTATCTAAGCCAAATCTTTTCCCTAGGTTAAAAGCCTTAACTAAGGGGGTCATCTCGGCGTTGGGAAGCAGGCTTTCATCAAAAATCGGTAATAAATCTGAATAGCGTTCATAAGGATTTGAACTATTTCTAATACGCACTTGATTGATTGGATAAGAAACATCAAGCATTCCACGACAAGCGGGGCATGAGGTGTGATGTCCATTTTTTATTTGGAAGCCACATCCAAGACATTGAATTAAAAATTTCGAGAGTATTATCATGCCCTTAATAGCGTCCGAGGAAAAAACTTTTCGATATGAGTTGGAACATCTTTGTTCATCATTAAATCTGTCAGTATCCTACCCATAGTGAGACATAACAATACGCCCTTGCTGCCGCCCCCATTCATTACCCATCCATTAGCGTATGAGGGGGCTCTTCCCATTACAGGCAACTCATTTTCAGCAACTGGCCTTGCAGCAGAGGAATGTCTAATGACCCGAAAAGATTTCCATCCCGGTAAAAAATCACGCACACCCCTGAGTAATTCCTGTTTAGTGCTTAAGGTACAAGGCCCTAAAATTCCAGACTCTCTTGTTGTTCCTCCAATCCAATAGTGATGGGCGTCGTGCTGGTAGACCGCTTTTATTCCATGACTAATATCTGCCTTTAGGGGATCGCCTAATGATTGCACTAAAAGTAAATCACCAAGGACAGGCTTGATCGATAAATCATAGCCCGGATACCAACCATCAACTGGGTGGTTTTCCCATGCACCTCTAGCCATGCATAGTCCTGAAACCGAGATCTTACGTCCATTAACAAGAATAGCCTTAACAATTTCATTCCAAGTAAAAACTTCTTGTAAGGTACCAGTAAGAATTTCTGCCCCCAATTTTCTGGATGAGGATAAAAGCGCAAGTCTAAACCTCTCAGAGTCTAAGCGGATATTCCCTTTGGTGAAGAGTGCACCCTCGAAATTATGACTAATACGATCGTCAAACTTCAATAATTCTTTCATATCCATTATCGAAGCAGAGAAATCTGGCAATTGATTGTAAAAAACTAGGCTTTTTTCGAGCGCATTCAACTCACCTTTATTCTTAGCAAGAAAAATTCGCTCTATCACCTTATGATGAAAATCAATCCCGGACAAGTCTTTAATTTTTCTATGATGCATCTGATGTTGGTTAAAGGCATCCATATAAAAATCTTGCGTGATGTCTGGGAAACCGGGGCCGTGGAGAGGATTAACTCCTCCGGGATTCCAGCCTGAAGCACGACCAACTCGCTCATCGTCAATCAGCAGGACTTTTTTGCCAGCACTTGCTAAATGATAGGCTAATGCTGCGCCCATTAAGCCGCCACCTATAATTGAATAAGGCATATCAGTCATTTTTGGCTTTAAACTTGATATTAAATGTTCTGAGTAAGGTTTCTTGATTAATTTTTTTAAGAATTTCCTTACGATCAACCTTCATTAAACCTGATAACTGAACTGGAAATTGAGGCAACATATGAAAATTAACCTTAGAAAAAAATTGTGCGAATTGTTTTGCTGTATCGGTTAACAATTCATCATTAGGGGAAGCGCTAGCTTCCACTACTATCGCCATAGATGGCTTACCAGACTGATCTTGAAGAGAAAAAATACAAACATTAGTCACGCCTAATAATGCCTTTAAAAAATCCTCCATAGGCTCTACCGCTTTCTTATCACCTCCCAAATTAAGTACATTTTTTTCTCTTCCAATCACTCTAATTTTTCCATCAGGTCGCTTAATTGCGATATCTCCGGTATGAAAAAAACCCTGACGAAAGCTATCATGAGACGTCAATTCATCGTTAATGTAACTTTTTGGATCGCACTGTTCTAATAATATTGAAAGAAATCCTTCTTGATTGATTTCAACCTCTTTTAACTGCTCATCAAAAATTTTAACTGTTTTGGTCGGAATTGGACTAATCCAAACTGTGTCCTCTTCCGTATGAATCTCATTTTGCAGCGCGACTCCGCATTCAGTTGCCGCATAATTAATAAAGATAGAGCAGTTAAGTTCCGATTTAACTTTCATTGCCAAAGCTGAATCTAAAAAACCTCCCCCACAAAATATCTTTAAATCCTTCCTTAAGGTTTTTTGTGCGTCAGTAAGCGTCAAACAATCTCTTACCAACACCGGCGTAATGAAGGTACGATCTGCATTTGAATGCCATAATCCATCAGAAAAAGACTGCTTCTGACTAAATATACAAGTGACTCCCAAATAAAAACATGCAAGCGGAACTTTGTTTCCAACAGCGGTGCCAGGGTGAAATGATCCAAAATAAAAGATGTTTTCTGGGGTTATATGAAATTCACTTATTGCCCTGTCAATCAAGAGTTTAGTCTCAATACCTAGCCTAAGGACAGCCTTATAGTTTCCTGTTGAACCCGATGTGTATTCGATATGACCACCCCATCTAGAGTCGAGAACCAAATCATCTGGAACCTCAAAGTTGTTTAAATCGCTGTATGAAAATTTTATTATCGAAGCATCAGGAACGATTTTATCTAACAACGACAAAATATCATCCGTCAACCCCTCATGAAATAAAGCCACAACGTCAGACATTTTTAAATCTACAAGTAAATTTAAATCCGAGACGGTTATCGTTGAATAACCTTTTGAACGAAAGGCTAGTATTAGGATCCATTTCAGGGCCATAGACTTTACATTAATAACTACTATGCCCGCCTCATGATCAATCTTTTGCCCGTAAGTCTCAGCAACACCTAAAACTTTTTTATAAAGCTCCTGAAAGGTTAAATGGTATACATCATCTTGAAGGGCTAATTTATGCGGAATCCTATTTGCTAATAATTGTAATTGTTGAGTAATCATTAATAGAGAGCCTTCGTTTGATTAGACTAGATCAAGTTCCTTAAGGAGGTCATGTGGCGCATGGTGGCGCCAAATATTATCGATAGCCTCCATCTCATCAGCAGACAGCCCATTCCTTACTTTATCTCTCGCCAGATTTGTATCCGCTTGAGAGTCTCGTCCAAGGACATCCTTTACTTGATCCATAATAATTGGGGTCCCAAAAAATACGGATAGCTTATGAAGTACTGTCTCTGGTTTTTCGCTTAAATCGTGATAATCAAGAACCAAACAATCAGAGTTTTTTAACAAAAAACGTAAACAACGAAGTGATCGAATATAAATATCTAAGTTAGATTCAATCGTGTTTCCGAATGCTCGCATTCGCGAGATACACCAGCTATGAAAATCTCGCTTTAAAAAGATAGTTTTACGAGGGCCAGGAAAGCTAGAAAGAACAATTCTTGGCCCAGCATTGACATGACTACGCAACTTAATCAGTACGTTGGGTGACCCCATTTTTAAAAATGGCGACAGTTGAAAAAAGTTTGCCCATTCAAGCATATGTCTTACTTCATTTGCTTGCGTATGACTTTTATCATTAGACGAAAAATAAGACGCTGCTTGTGAGTAGATATCCGGCTCAGAAATTGACGGAACACCAATCTCTGCTATTAATTTTGACAATAACGTGGAACCACAACGCCCTGGAGAAAATAGTAACACTGCTGAAATATTAATTTTAGGCGCTCTGTTACGCAAAGATTCTAAGGGTGTATACAAAAAAGATTGTGCATTCTTTCTAATATAATCGTATTGAAATGTGGCTTTTGAAGCTTCAACTGGATCTACGCCAACAGAATGAATCAAAACATTACTATTAAAATCGATACAATAAGGAATAAGTTTAAATCCCTGGGTATCTTTTACCCCAATTGATTTAAATTCTCCTTCGATGATATCCCCTGGGTTGACCAACTTATAAGCTAGGTTAGGCTTAATCCTAGATTGAAGAAAAAGGAGATTTTTTTTCATTAAAATTCTTTATGACCGATGAATATAAAAACTTGATTTCTAAAAATTCCCTCAGGGGCTTTATCTAGTCAAGCCCTTTTCACTCTTTTTATCTATAAATTTTTAGTATGGAATACTGAGTATTCAAGTTAAATTTGAAGACTATTGATATTAGAAGAGTAAGGTTATTTCAAATTGTTTTCCCTTCTCATCGATACACAGTCCTGAACCACTCGATAGATCAAGATAGAAATCACATCGCATCCCAATCCCATCATCATTAGCAAGAAGCGCTCGATAATATGTGGTCAATAAAGATGAAGTGCTTGAAGGACGGGAGAAAGTACCTACTTTTGATTTCAGACCAAAGAGATTAGCTTCATTGACTCGGCCAGGCTCACCCCGATAAATTTTTCCACCAAGATCCATTTCAATAAAGCCTGCGTTACTGTAGGTTCTTCCAGTCCAAACCGCGTAATGAATTTTACTGTTATCTTTTTGTAAAATTTGCATACTAATAGGGCCCGAAGTCGCGCATGCCCCTAGCATTAAAGAAAAAGCTATAGCTAGTTTAGGTAATTTTGTCATTCGATGAACCCTTATTCTTGGCAACTCGGTTGTTAATATTAAAGCTAACTGGTTTTATATTTTTTGTTGCTACATCACATGCATGCAAATAGGCGCCCTCTATTTGCAATGTTCTGCCAACAGCATCAAAAACTGGATGGGTTTTTCTATTCCTATCAAGATGACTTTTAATATTCAACAATAATTGAGTATCGTTAAGCAGTCTTGCAGCCAGCCTGACGTATTCATCTTTATCTTTAGCAACTAGCGATTTTAACCCTGTCGCGTTAAGTAATCCACCACTAACTCTTGAAGGAAAGTTTGTACCCTCAAGCGCAATCACCGGAACACCGGCAAATAAGGCATCACTGGTTGTTGTATGACCTCCATAGGGCCAGGGATCTAAAGCAATAGAGCAGTGTGCAATTCTTGCAAGATGATCATCCACACGAATTTTTTTTGCCCAAAAAAAACGACTCACTTCAACACCTTCAAGGCTCGCGGCATCCATTAAATTTTTTCTTGCTAAATCTCCTGGATCCAGCATCCATAGGACTGCTTCTGGACTTGCTTGCATAATACGCATCCAAGTGCGCCAGACCTCCCTACCGACTTTATTGACATTATTAAACATACCGATGATGAGCTTGCCATCAGGAATCCCTAGCTGATTAAATGGTGGTTTAGGGGGAAGGTACTGTGCAATATAATCATTAATTTGATAGGTATTTGGAATGCGTATAATGGACTCAGTGTTAAATTTTTCACTGCTGATGGGCAATGTATAATCATCCGCAATAATATAATCGACAAAAGGCGTTCCGGTAGTCCCCGGAAAACCTAAATAAGATATTTGAACTGGGGCAGGCCTGAATGCAAAAATTCCAAGACGTGTTCCCTCAGTGAGACCATTTAAGTCGACCAACACATCAATCTTGTCTTTGTGAATAACCGATGCAGCTGCAGCATCACTGAGCTTAGATATATCCTTAACGATATTCGCTTTTGAAAAAACTTGTCTTCTCATTGCGTGACCATCATCATAACTCGTATCGTAAATGATGATGTCAAATCGATACTTGTTATGGTGTCTTAACATCCCCATGGCTAGATAAGAAGTTGGATGATCTCTAAAATCATTAGACACATAGCCAATTCTGACTTTACGCTTCTTAAAGTCATCTTCTGGGACACTCGCTAATGGATCTTTTGCAACCTTCTTAAACTTATTACGCGCAAAGTTTTTGATGACTTCAAAATTAACCGCTTCGTCATCACACCACAAAAGATGCGTTCTTGGCGTTTCATTGACCAATGCATACTTATTATCTCGATAAACAGCTGACATTTTATTAGTAATTTTTTCTGCGAAATCCCAATCAGCATTTTGTAGCGCAATTCTTAGCGGATAAGTTGAAATTAATAGATCCTCTTCGGAGGCAAAATAGGCTTTTTTAGCAGATGCAACAGCAAGCGCCTGCTCACCGTATCTTGATAATATTCTTGCCCCCTCAACTAGTTCATTGTTCGTTGGATCAAGCCCCATCATCTCCTTGAGAGTTTCAATTGCTTTATCTTTTTTCCTCTGCTCCTCAAAGAAACTTGCTTGAAGTAACAATGGCAGCGTTAATTTAGGGTCAATTGCCCTGACTGAATCCAATGCACTTGCTGCATGGGTAGGATTCATTTTTTTAAATAAGGCGTGAATGGCATAAAAAATAGAGATCTTGTCTTTTTTAGTCGCAGAAGCAATTTTTTGTTGTAAAAATTGATGAGCATCCTCTTTTTTATTACTTTTAATGAGCGCGATGGCTTCATTAATAATTTTTTGTACTTTTGGCGATGATGAAGAGTTATTGATTTTTTTTGATGCTCGCATAAGTTTTCTCATGTTAGGGACGATGATAAAAAAAAGCGTACTTTCGTACGCTTTTTTTCAAACAAAAACAACAGGACTGCTGGTAAGCAGCAGTCCGTTGGTACTAACCAAACATTAATTGATAATTGTCAGCAGTCGTATCATAATCGAAACCTGTCAAGCCTGGATATCCTGCCCAGTCACCACCACCTTCAGTGCCGAATGCCATACCAATATAAGCAGTACTAAACTGATCATAGCCATAATCAGTAGATTGGTCGCCATCAAGGAAGTTCTCTACATTATTATAACTAGCGACAACATCAGCAAGTTCAATCAGTTTAGTCACACCCTCACCATCTTCGTCCATCGCTAAAATGCCGCGGTAGGTAGTTTGATCAGTGTTTAAGACCATACCAAAGAAGTAACCACCACCCTCTACATATCGAATACTGTCAGGTCCAAAATCAGCACCCTTCATTAGTGATTCATAATTTTTACTCAACGAATCATCAATAGATTGATTATTTCTTACATCATCAATGGATAGATCATCTGTCTCGTCCCAGCGTGAACCAAATGCAACATTTGTAATGTAACCTTCACCAATACGAATACCCAACGTATCATTATCATTTGCAAACACGGTTACATTGTTATCAGAACCAGACCAACTGCCCTCACTCGTAACCTGAGCATTTTCATGCCAGTCAGTATCAGCGTTTAGCCCATCAACCACTCTATCAGCATCACCCTTAAGATTACCGGAAAGGTTAGGATCGCCAAGATCAGCATTTAGGTAAATAGTTTGACTAGCGCCATTCCTGTCTACCCATGTGACAGTTAGGTAAACATCAGTATTGAAATTGATATCAAAACCAGATGTTCCTGCCGCACCATACTGAGCTAGGTCAATAAAGGCGTATTCTGACGCAATTCCAAACTGGGCCGCATCAAAGAACTCATTAAATGAACCGTAGAACCCGTTACCTATGTTTTGCGAACCTTCAACATCATCATAATGAACGCCATCTTCTCCTGAAGCTAAACCACCGCGCCAACCATCTAGGCCGTTACTATAGTGACTGATATTAAGATTGATAGGACCCTGTTGACCAACAGCACCTGGCTCATAAGTATAATCAGCATCCTCTAGGTCTGCGAACTGAATATAGTTGTTGGTTGGATTGTAATATCCGTTGACTAGGCCTGTAACGGTCGTCATGTTGTTCACGAGTGCTGTCTGATGTTGCGTGTTGTATACATCCACATCATCCATACTAATGTGTAACGCAAACTCATCACCCGGGCCATCGTAATTATTATTTGCAGCAATAACGATGCTATCAGCTTGGTAGTTACCAGTATATGTTAGACGCGTATCAGCAAGTAAATATCCATTAGATGCACCATTGACAATGTTGACGACACCACCATGCGCTTCTTGATCAATCGTCACATCACTTACCGAGGTGTAATCACCAAAGAATGAGGTGCCAACAGTCGTAATCGTCAGGTTATGAATATAGTTTTGGCTACCAGTAATATCAAAAGAAGCAACTGTCTCTGCATCTTGTGTGGTTGTTAGATTGACAGTTTGAATCGAACCTTCGGTAGAAACATGAATATCAGTCTCAGCGCCCTCAGAGCCACTATTCGAAGTGATTGTGTCGATGTCACCATAAACATCATGCAAATCTAACGAAATAGAGCTTGAATTCGAATTTGTAATCGTGATATCCATCACACCATTCGCATTAATCGCACCAAACAAGTCGACACTGATCTCAGATACATTATCAGCCTCTAGCGTAATTGACTCGATAATCCCATGCACATTTAGGTCAACCGATGTCTCAGCATTTGCAACTAAAGTCGGATTAATTGACTGGTCGCTTTCATCGTAGACACCTGAGTAAACGTTTAACGCATTAATCGTGCCGGTGATTTTAGAATCAATTGAGGAGTCCGAATCAAAATCAGCGTGAGCGTAGTTTTGGGTTGTAATTTCAGCGCGAGCATCGTTACCGACAGCCTCAACATTAATGGTGACGTCATTCATATGGAAGGTACTATTCATACCATCATCCCGATCCTCATTCGCTAGGTGCATATAAATGTCTACATCATCCGTATTACCTGTATTGCGAGCATAAAGATTGATTTCTGACTCGAATGTAATATCCCCACCAATAATCACATCCGCATCTGCGGATTCACCGATGGCATTGATGGTTAATGTGTCAATCACGCCACTACCATAACCCTCTTGATGAAATTCAACTTCCGCAGATTCACCAAGTGCGTTGAGCGTAATAGTTGAATTATCATAAATCATTCCCTCAGGGGCAGTATCTATCTCAACGCCGGCATCAGTACTCCAACCATCAGCTGTAATAGTCACATCACCTAAGCGGCCACCTAATTCAATAGCAACATGAGCATCTGCACTATCTGCTGTAGCAAGCACGGTTAAGCTATTGATTCTACCAGTGGCATCATTGATGTCTACTCTAGCGTCAGAAGATTCACCATTCGCTGTAACAAGGATATCTGAATTATCAAATTCAATCGATGTTGACATGTTTTCACCATATTCTCCATCGATTGGAGTAAGAATATCCCCGTCCACGTTCAAACTTGTAGGTTCTTGCGCACCTGCCTCCAGCCATCGCACCCAAATGCCATCAGCACCGTACCAACGGTCAAAATCATCTGTGTTACCAGTTTGCTTAATGACAACATTAAGATCAGATAATAATGGGTCTGCGTTACGCGCATCAACCGCATCCTGTAATTGTGAGACGACATCGGCAAGCACTTCAACCGCCGTTTCATAATCATCATTCACATCTTGGCCAACTGTCGCAGTTAAAACGACATCACCAATTGTGAGGCTAACAAGGTCACCAGTCTGCAGATCCTGCCAGTTAGCGTCATTGCTCATCATTTGATCTAGGCTGTAAAATTGTACTTCATCGCCGTGACTACGATTTGAGCTGGCATCCATATCTAAATCAACATCATCTGAATGACCAATAGCCTGAAGTGTGATATCGCCAACTGTACCATTAAAGACCAAATCAACATCTACATCAGCACTTTCTGCATTGTCTGACCCATCTAGGGCGCCATCTGCATGAGCAATCAACGTAATACTATTAATGCTGCCATTTGCATTCATGTCGCCTGAAATATCAACTTCAGCATCATTACCGTAGGCCCTAGCAATGATATCCACGTTATCAAATGTAATCGCAGATGATGATAGGGTATCATTTGAACTATAGTTGCTGTCTAGACTCAGCGATGCGTAAGCATCCTCTGCTGAGGTTTCAACTAAGATCGTTCCACCAATCGTAATATCACCATCTATATCTAAGCTCGCATCTGAATCATAACCTGACGCCGATAATGTGATGCCGTTAATTGTACCGGTAACAACCGAACTGCCGACATCCAATGAACCAAACCCTGGGAGTGGCAGACCATATATATCACCGCCAATTTTTAGAGCAGCTGCTGAGTCAATTCCTTCTGCTGTGACGTTAATGGAAACATCATCGAGGTTAAGCTCCCCTGCTGATGCGTTTAAAAACAATAGAGATGACTTATCAGTAGCGTCTTCGAGTGTTTTAACATTAATTTCACCTGCTACTGAGCCATCAATATTAATGAGAGCTAGCGCACTTGGGTAATTATAATAATCATAAGAATAATTGAATTCTGGAGATTCCGTGATTACATCGATTCCATCAATCTCACCAGTAGCGCCAAGGACCAAAAGACCAGAAACATTAAAATCATAACTGCCATAATCAGACATATTACCTGACTGGATCACTTCGATATGCGAACCTTCGAAATTAATTGCCGCTTCACGCACAACATTGTCCTGAATTTGATCTACTTCATCAACAAAAGCTGTTTTTAATGCGCCATTAAATCTATTGACTTCAACTTCATGAGAAGCTGTGTCATCGAATCGAATGCGGGCAGTATTACGCCAGTCATCAATATCATTATCATAACTACCCCAATACTCGATTTGATTTGTACTTAATGTTGCATAGTCACTATCATTGTTCCACTGATTAATAATATCAGCGATGGCCTCATCGTTATTAGCGAAATCATTAACGTTAGCACTTAAAACCTTGCCGTCAATAATCAACTGAATAACTGAACGATTAGTGGTGAGCGCATCATCAAGAATTGAATTTAAATCAACCTCAAAAATGGCTGATGCTGCAACACCCTGATCTAGGTCACCATAGTAACCAAGGGAATCCGAACCTGCAATCAGGGTAGCTCCCGAAGTGGAATCCTCACCAGAGGCTGTGACTGATATATCCCCAGCGATATCAAGATCACCCAACATTGTTAAACTGGCAGAAGAGTCTTCACCAGTTGCCTGAACGGTGAGGTCACCAAGGGCAATAGTTTCATCAGAATCCGCATCGTAGGTGTTGGTGCCATTCGACATCTCAGTACCAGGTGCATTTATTGCGAAAACATCTAAGTTAGCACGAGAATCTTCACCATATGCGCTTATCAAAATATTAGAGCCCATTAACTCTACTGGCGTAGGAGTATCCAAGCTAGATCCAAATTCACCTAAGTAGAGATCTACATCATCGCCCTGCTCTGCTGCAAGGACCGTAATATTACCGACGAGCTCAACTTCGTCTTCCGACATTTGCTCACCACCAACAACCATATTAACTAGATTGTCATCCTCAGATTGATCACCCTCATCAAAGGTTTCATAGATATCTGCTGCACCGCCACCAAGGTTAGCGTGATTGCGTGCTACATCAATATAGAGCTGTGCATCACTGTCGGAGATATCAAACTCTGATGCTTGATTAAACAGTTGAATAAACTCTTCAGTCACATTTCCGAGTAGCTCAGGATTTAATGCTAAAGATGCCAAGTCTTGGTCTTCATTTCTAACACGTTCTTCTTGCACCAAGATGATTGCATTCATTGCCTGATTAAACAACATTGAAAAATCAGCAGCATCGTATTGCTCATCGTTCAGCGCTTCGTTAGTAGCATATAAGCTGTTGACAATACTATAAATTTCTTGGTTAAGGTTATTTGGGCTATCAACACCAGTAACATCATAACCACCCAACAAGAAGCTCATCAAAGACTGCTCTGATGAATTGGCATTTAATTCGTAACCAAATAAATCGGCCACTTCAATAATGGCAGTTTTAATTTGAGCATCAGTAGGAACAAAGTCTGAATCTTCATAGCGATGGACGTAAGCATCAACAAGCGCTGTCACACCCGTCACAAGGGTGACATTTGATCCGCCGACTGAAAGTGTGATCCCTGAAGAGATAACGAGTGAATCAAAAATCTGATTCTCGCCAACAATAAAGGCAAGCTCGCCATTATTAATTGCTGTATCAGCATCTGCAGTAGCAACAGATGCAAAGAGACGATCGCCTTCGTTAGCAACCCTTTCATCTGGATTTATTTCATTAAAACTGTCGGCATAAACCTTAATAGGCAAGCGATTAATACCAACACTGATAATGCGACCTGAACCGCCCAAATCAGCAAACTCACCGCGTGAGTTCGTAACAACCAATGCTTGATCTGGATCTACAATATAGCGGCCTTCACCATCACCAATCACATGCAAATAACCATCCCCGTGGGTATCACGGAAAACGATGGCATTTGCAACAGGATCATCAATGACTAATCCATCAATATTCAACGGAGTTGCAGCTGGGGTTGAGTCACCACCACCACCGCCCGCTGCTGCAATACCAATCAGACCTAAAACACCAAGACCACCCCAGATATAGCCGCCCTTATCATTCGAATCATCATCTTTCTTTTTAACCGCTACCCCAGCCTCTTTATCTTTATCTCCGGAGGCATCAGCCACAATTAAAGATGCGCCAGTTTTTTCACCAACCGCGCCGGTCGCGTCAGCCAAATTAATGACCGCTTGACCTTCAGATTTAGCTGCATCTTGAGCTTTTTCAGCGGTCTGACGCGCTTCCCAAGCTTGGCTAGTTTCATCTAACCATTGCTTGTCAGATTTTGCGGTTTGCGAATTTAAATAAGATGATTCAGCATCAACACCTTGCTGGACTAAAACTTTTGAAGCATCTACCTGTGGTTGTGGTTTTTTCGCGGCCATTTTTTTACCCTTATTTATAAATATTAAGTTTATTACTACTTATTTAAACAATCATATGATGAATCTAGATTACGGTGCATAGCTTTCTATGTGTGTTATCGCATATTTAATTACAATACTATTCAAATGTCAAACATTTATTTTACATTCCCCATGATGCATCAATTTCGTCATCATTTATTTAATGTTAGGCGGGTAAGTTAAGTGAATGAATTTGTAGCGGCGTATACATGTGAAACCAACAGAAAAGACTTGAAGGTAATTTAAAGATAGCAGAATTCGCCAAGCGATTGAGGCGATCTGTTCATAGACTTTATCTAGCGATGATGCGCTTCAGGCTTCTCGGATGATCAACAAGACAAATCTTAGACGATAACATGACGGCTTAAAAATTCTGGTTGTGAGTTTATCTAGCTAACATATATAAAGTATAGCTAACATATATTAAAGTATAGCTAGCATTTACAGGATGTGTTTAGGGATCACAGCATGACTTAAAAAACCACCGCCGCCCACGCTATAAAATAGTCCGAGTAAATAAATCAGGACATTCATAGATGCATACAAAGTAAAGGCAGGAAAAGGCATCACTTTGAAGATGGCTTGGCGTCCATCAAAATGGCCTTTATGCCTAGCACCATTATAAGGAGCGTTAAATTAGGCGAGACGTAATCAAGGCAAGATCACTAATCAAGCCTATTATCTCTCACCTAATGATTCAGACATTGTTTTAATGACAGGCTTAATGATGTATTTTAGTACGGTGTTTTTGCCTGTAATAATTTCTACGGTAGCCGTCATACCAGGCTGAATCTCTAACTGCTCATCAGGTCTTGCACTAAACTTTTTACTCAACGCTTTTACTTGAACGCGATAATAAGCCTGCTCACCCTGCTTTAAATCCTCGGTAAGGGTATCCGCGCTAATATAAGTTAGCTTGCCATTAAGACTACCGTAAACACTGAAATCATAAGCATCAATTTTTACATTCGCATCAAGGCCAGGACGAATAAATGCAATGTCGGTTGGTTTAACCTTAGCCTCGATCAGGAGGTCATCGTCTTCAGGCACGATTTCCATGACCTCTTCACTGGGCTTAACGACGCCGCCCAGTGTGGTGATTCTTACATTCTTGACGATGCCATTGACTGGTGACTTAAGTTCAATATGCGCCAACTGATCTTTTCTTTGGGCTAGAATTTGCTCGGCGCCCGCCAAGTCCTCCTCAACTTTTGTCATTTCAGCTTGCGTATCTTGCAGATACTTGTTGTTCACATTAGTCAATTGCCCTTGAAGCTCAGCAATCGTTCTTTGCAGCTTTAAAATATCAGACATACTAACGTCCCCAGTCTTCAGAAGAGGCTCAGTCATCGCGAGCTCACTTTTAGCGAGAGAAAGCATCCCTTTGATGGCCTGCACCTGCTCGCGTATAGAGTTTCTTTTTTTCGAAAGCAGCAGCAGTTGACTCTGTTTAAACTGGGGGTAACCCAAGACATCTTGACTAAAGACAGGCTCACCCCCAAAAATTTCAGCGCGCAATCTAGATTGTGCAGCCCGAAGTGCCGCCACCTTTGCCCTCGCCTCAAAATAGAGGCTCTCTATTTTAGTCTTATCCAATCTGACCAGCACTTGACCACGCTCCACCCGGTCACCCTCCTTGACTAGCATATCTTCAACAGTGCCCCCATCGCCAGATTGAATTACTTGGGTTCTTGAACTTGCAATCACCTGCCCCTGTGCTCTTGTGAGTTGATCAATCTCCGCCTGACTTGCCCAAAAAATAGCGATCAATATCGCCACGAGCGTTGTCCATAAAATTAGGCTTGGCTTCGCACCTTCTTGATGAGTCACCGCTCGAGAAGATTTCTTTTTATTCCACCACATCTTATGACACTCCACTTTCTAGATCAGCTTTTTGACTGGCAATATTCTGCGAGCGCGCTTTGATGGTTTCCGTCATTTTTTTCATCACATCATCCGGGCTGCCATCAGCAATGACCTTGCCATGCGCCATTACAATGACCCGATTCACTAACTTCAACAAACTCCCTTTGTGAGTCGCCAGTACGATTGTGGTTGAAGGGGCTAGCTTTGAAAATAAGCTTTGCATCACGTAAGCCTCCAACTCGTTATCCATTGAGGCTGTCGGTTCATCTAGTATCAATACTTTAGGTTTGGCAATTAACATCCTCGTTAAGCCAACAAGCTGTCTCTGACCGCCTGATAATCCCCTCCCACCTTCCATAATCGGCAACCCCAAACCCTTTGGATGCGATTGAATCAATAGATTAAGACCAGTGGCCGCTGCGGCAGCTAAAATTTGAGAGTCGGTAGGGGATGGCAAACCCATGACTAAATTTTCTCGCAATGTACCGTGAAATAAACGCACATCCTGGGTGAGATATCCTAAGTGCTCGCGAACAAATTCAGGCGCCATCTGCATCATATCAACACCATCTAAAAAACTTCTGCCCTCACTCGGTTTGTAAAGGCCAGATAAAAGTTTAATCAATGTGCTTTTACCAGACCCCACTGAACCAATAATAGCGACCCGCTCACCCGGTTTGATAGTTAATGTTAAGGGAGCGAGCGCAACCACATCGTCGGTATAACTAAAGGTTGCCGCATCTAAACTCAAATTACCCCAACACGTTTCAGGAATGACGAGATCATGAGACGGGTCACGATCGCGCTCCAAGGCCATAATTTGATCAAGGCCCTTCAGCGCTTCTTTGGCATGCTGCCACTGCAGCATCATTCCTGTAATTTGACCAATTGGGGATAGCGCACGATTACTGATGATTGAACAAGCGATCAAAGCGCCCTGCGTGATTTGACCAGTGGTAATCGCATAGGCGCCAGCTGCAATCATTGCGATATAACATAATTGCTGCAATGCTTGCGTCAAACTAGTTGCTTGCATGGTTGTCGTGCGAATTTTTAGCTCGTTTTCTGATAAATCTTTGGTCAGATTATTCCAACGACCTAGCATCTTCCACTCACCACCAACCGATTTAATCGCTTCAATACCGTCAATGGTTTCAATTAGCAAACCGCTTTTTTTGTTCGCACCATCCATTTGTTCGCCAGAGTAGCGACTAATTCGCCATTTAGCGTAAAGTCCGATCGCAATAACAACTGGAAGAAATAGCAAGGGAATAAAAGCCAACCACCCAGCAACAGCATAGATAACAACTATAAAAAAGAGAACGAAGGGAGCGTCTGCAAGTATAAAGAGCGTTGATGAGGTCATAAAATTTCTAACCATTTCAAAATTTTTGACTTGGCCAGCAAATGTTCCAATGGATCTTGGACGCGCATCCATTCTAATATCAAGCACCTGCCCAAAAAATACTCCAGATAATTCTTCGTCGATTGCTTTACACCCACGATCAACAATAAATGCCCGTAATTGCTTCATTATAAGTTCGAGTAAAACGCCGACCAATACCCCTACAGTTAAGACCGTAAGGGTAGAGTAACCCTGGGAAGGAATGACACGATCATAAACTTGCATCGTGTAGAACGAGCTGGCCAAAGCAAGCACACTCATCGTTGCTGTGGCAAAGATAGATTCAATAAAAACAGACTTTTTCTTTTTTAAAGCATGTAAAAACCAGTCACGTGCGGAACTTAATGGACGAGCAGATTCTTTTTGATCAATAATTTTAGGCCTTAGAATGAGCGTATATCCATTCATCACCTCATCTATGTTGAGTTCTGCAACCTCACCATTAAAATCCTCCGCCAGAAAACCGCCATGACTTAATCCCCCCTTAATAAGTTTGAGGGATTCATTGTCTTTTGAAATCCACAGGACGGGCAAATCCTCCCTAGTTGGCATTGCGTCTTGCTGGTAAGCCTTTCCTGAAGGAAAAGCATTCATCCAAAGCTCAACTGCCCTTGCAGCCCTTGGAAGGTCCATAAAGTTAACGCCAGAAAAGTTCTCAGATGCCATTGAAAACCGATGTAACGGCATCGCAATGTTTTGCAATCCCGCCAATCTCGCAAGCAAGGTATTTAATTCTAAATCATCATTAGATGAGATTTCATTCTCTCTGAGCTGCTCCTCCGAGACATTCATCACATCAATGCCTTGAGAAGTTGATTGCGATGTCATAACTATCTGTCCATACCGCTGATGTTCATAAACTCATTGACTTTGCCGGTATTAATTTTGATTTTCATCATTGCTAAAAACCCACTCCACTCAGAATCTGCTGCTTGATACTTAGCCTGGGTCGCTTCTTTTCTAAAATTTAACACTTCAAGCCAACCCTTTCTTCCCGCAGCATACAATCTGACCGACGACTCATATTGACTTCGAGTCGCTTCAACTAATTTAGAATAAATATCCATTTCAGCTCGACTTGATTCAACTTTAAACCAGGCCGTCCTAAAATCATCTGCCAACTCCTTTTTTGCAACATCGACATTTGACTCGGTTGCATCTCGTTTTGATTCCGATTCTTTAATATTGGAAAGGGACGAAAGACCATTACCCGGCTGGAAGGTCACTGCCAAAAAGGTAGTACTCCCAGGATAGTTTCCTCCATAAAAGTCTTGGTGACGAATACTTAGCTGGGGCATAAGATTTGACCTCTTAACGTCCGTCTCATGCTCTGATGCAATCACCTCATAGTACAAGCGATTGAGCCTAGGAGAGTAAACCATTACCTGAGAAAGCAGCTGTTCAAAATTTTTATCAAAATCTAGATTAAATGCCGGCACTCTTAGTTGGCCGACAGGCATGCTAATCAGTTGCTCCAAATCCGCCCTGGCGTTTACAAGCTGAGTTTGCAACTGAATCGATTCCGACTTGGCCTGCTGCAGCCGAGCCATCGCCATGGTTACTTCAGATTGAGGGCTAATTTGACTGCCCGCTCTTCTTTCAATCAAGGCAAGCAGCCTTTGGTGCTCCTCGATGTTTTCGCTAGAGGCCAGAACCCGAGATTGCAGCCGCAAGATTTCAGAGAAGGCTGAGACGGTTTTAACAAGAATTGATTGCTCAGCTTCAAAAATAGAAGCCTCAGCGATAAAAGATTTAGCCTTAGAGGATTCAATGTTAGCGGTAATTCTTCCCCCGGACCAAATCGGTTGATCAACCGTCAGTATCGTTACCGGGCTGGTACTCAAGGGGCTATTGCTGGTCGACAAAGAGAAAGAGGGGAATCTTTGCCACTCAGCGGCATCGACTGAGTAAAGTGATGCCTCATATTCTTTTCTTTTCATTGAAACCGTTGGATGGGTTTGCGTAGCTGCAATCATTGCATCTTTGAGCGAAAGCGGCAGAGGCGAATCTGCCTGCACGTGAGCACTAAAAATCAAGGCCAAGCACGAGAGGAGAATCAATTTCAAAAAGGGTTTAATTTCATCGGGCATAGATTAACAACAATTTTTTAGATTTTTTTAGATTTTTTGTTAAAGAAATCAGTTTATCCGATCAATCAATTTTAAGCAAAACTATTCAATCACGGCGGAGCGGATTCTGAAGAATCCCAGGACTTCCCTTACTATCGGAGACGTTTCTTAACTTCCAATTTTTTTCCTTTGTATTTATAACTATCTAAAATAAATCAATAGGTAAAAATTAATTTATTTAGAATTTAATTGCTTCGTAAAGTGAACAATTGTCCTTTTAAGACCTTCATTAATTTCAACAGCTGGAACCCAGTCTAAATGTTTTTTTGCAAAGCTTATATCAGGCTTTCTTTGTTTTGGATCATCTTGAGGAAGTGGTAAAAAAACAATTTCTGATTTACTTTTAGTCAGCTCAATTATTTTATTGGCTAGCTCAAGCATACTAAATTCGGCAGGATTTCCCAAATTAACAGGACCCAATGTAGATTCATTTCGCATTAAAAGTACGATTCCATCAACAAGGTCGTCTACATAACAAAAAGATCTGGTGTGCGATCCATCGCCATATATTGTTATGGGTTTGTTGTTTATCGCTTGCGTAATAAAATTTGAAACCACTCTTCCATCATTAGGAAGCATATTTGGACCATAAGTATTAAAAATACGCGCTACACGGATATTTATTTTATGCTGTCGATTAAAGTCAAAGAACAAAGTCTCTGCACAACGCTTACCCTCATCATAGCAGGAACGTAAACCAATCGGATTTACGTTTCCCCAATACTGTTCATTCTGCGGATGGACTGAGGGGTCCCCATATATCTCGCTTGTACTTGCTTGAAATATTTTAGCATTTACTTGCTGAGCAAGTTCCAACATGTTCAAAGAACCTTGAACACATGTTTTTATCGTTTTAACAGGATCATGCTGATAATGAATGGGGCTAGCAGGGCAAGCTAAATTATAAATTTCATCTACTTCAATAAAATATGGCTGCGTAACATCGTGATTGATAAACTGAAAATATTCATTTTTCACAAGATACTCTATGTTTTTTTCGGTTCCTGAAAAAAGATTATCAATGCAAGTTACTTTATAATTATCGAGAATCAGACGTTTACATAAATGCGAACCTAAAAACCCAGCGCCTCCGGTTACTAGTGCATGTTTGATTTTATTTGCCATTAAGATACTCTCTAAATAAAATCTGTTGTTCAATTGATTTGACGGGATGATAAAATGTATTAAAATTTAAATCTTCTTTTACCCAATCTCTTCTATATACAATTCCACTTAAACTATCGGCTTCTTTCACAGTCAATTCGTTATGAAGGGCTAAAGTGTGAAAAATATATTCTATAAATTTATATTTATTTTTATTTTTACTCACATGCTGATCTAACAGTTGCAATAAAATTTTTGAAACACGAAATGCGCAAACCATAGATTTTGCCCAAGGTAAAGGAATATTTGAATGTGATGCCATTTTCCACCATACCCAACTTTTTAACTCACCAGTTACGTTTACTTCGATCTTTGAGGAGAGCAAATCCGTATTTTGATATCGAGAATCTGTAGTTTGAAACAAATTAAAATCAGGAACAAAAACATCATCCTCAACAAACCAAATGTGCTCATAAGATCTATTTAATCGGCAAAAATAAAATATTGCTTTATCCCACGCGGATACTAATGGGGCATTTCTTTTCCTTATGACGGGATTAAAACCGTGAAAACCATTTCTAGCACAAAAATGGTCATCAATTTGAATAAAATTTACGTTATCGTTTATTAAACTTTTATTGATATTATTGTTATCAACAATGCAATAGAAGTCATAGTTATTAGTGGAAATATTTTTGTAAAATTCAATTAACTCACGCTTGGGATTTAAAGTTAATAAGGCTATAGCAATCATAGAAGTCCTCAAGAGATTATGAATAATCTAAATAAATTTTTATTAATACGCTAAGATCCCATTCATCGAATGATCGTCAGATCGCAAACTACTTAAATGAAACTGGTTAAAGAACATTAAGAAGATGCAGATTGATTGCTAAGAGTGCTTTCTCAATACAGAAGAAATATGATACGCGGTTAGCGAGACTTGGGAATAAATATGTATGTCTCTAAAATTCTCATTAGTGAGGTTACCGAAAATCTAAAAAATAGGGAATCAATTAAGTGCTCTTATTTGATTAAAACCGTCGATAGTAACAACGCTTCCGTTTAAGGCGCCTTTATAAGAAGTAAAACCAGTATTTCTTGATGGACTCTCTTCTGTACTCAGTTTAAATTTCGAGAGATTATTGTTAAAATTAATCATTAACTCGTAAATTTTTTTTGCTTCTCTTGAATCAGTATTTATCTCTGACACGCTTTGCTCAAAAGTATTTTTTATTGCCTCAATACTTGGTCCTGGCAGTTTTAGGTGATTGATGAGATTTTTTGAGCGTCTCAAAAAATCAATATCCTCGAATCCCATAGGTAACATAGCCTCATCATAACCACCTAAACTAAAAAATAGACTTCTTGGGTACCCAATTCTTCCGTATGACCCATCAACATTACCTGACCACTGATGAGATATAACCTTTGAATCTTTAGCATGTCTGATGAGTTTTATATCAATTGGAGTGATAAAGTTATCGGCGTCTAAGTTGAAAAGATATTCCCCATTAGATATTCTGTGCGCTAAGTTCTTCGCTTTACTCATATTCCAAGTAACATCATTTTTGACCTCGAAAAAATTAAGATTTCCTGAGTCAATATACTCTTTGAAGTTGCTCCAAACCCATTGTGAAATTTCATCTGTTGATCCGTAATCAACTAATGTTATTTCAATGTCATCATCTAAAATCGCCAAATTCTTCCCAAGCGTCTGTTTGAGTTGCCACAACCTATTTCGGCAAGTTACGCAAAAAGTTATAGCTTTTCTTTTGATTGGATACTGCCAAGTATGATCAGTAGTAATCATTTTAAATCAACTGAAGAAAGAAGATTTTTAAGTATTTCGATATGAATTGAATGCATTTTATTAAATATTAAAAGTTTTAGTGAATATCAATATGGGATAATACATGCCGTGTAAATAGATTTTTATTTCAAATAAAAAATATTTTGCAATAACCTTATTTAACCGCGCTTGTTTGTATTTCCCTGATTTTAAAATCAGGGAAAATCCCGCCATTGGGTAATAAAAATGACGAAAAGAGAAATTACTTTAGTTGATATTCCATCGCCTGGCACGCTGGGAGGTGTTTATTCTGATTTGATTCTTGCGCTTACTCATTCAATTAACTCCCTAGGGTTTAAAGTTAGCTATGAGCGTCGTTTAATCAGCACAACAAGTCCAGTCATTATTTTTGGTTTATATAGAGAGTTTATAAATAAGTCACCGCAAATCCTATTGCCGTCGAATTATTTCAATTTCAATCTTGCCCCAACTCTTGAGACTAAGACTCAATGGTTTCAAAATTATCTTAAGTGCGTTTCTAAACACAATCTAATTGATTATTCTTATAGCAATATTTCGAATATAAGTAAACTAAGCGTTAATTCAAGACCGGCACATCTTTTTAATTTTGGTCATTTTGATCTAATGCCATTCAAAGGTTTTGAGCGAGCTGAAAGTTATCTTTTCTATGGAAAATTAAATGACGATAGAGTTGAGAGATTGCAATCATTTAAAGATGCTGGATTGAAGTTGAATGTTCTTCAAAATGTTTGGGGACATGAAAGGGATATTCAAATTCGAAAAGCAAAAGCAATTATCAATATCGGAAAATACAATCCAAATATACTTGAGGTTTACAGAATTTGGCATTCACTTTGTCTGGGAACTCCCGTATATTCAGACGCAGGAATTGACGAGACACTAACAAAACAATATTCAAAATATGTCAATATTATTGAACGTTTAGAGGTGGACAGTTTTTTTTTTTTTTTTTTATCACCAAATTTGTATAAAAAAGAAACAAATTTTATGGAAAGCGTAAATGCTTTGTTAGATTTTATAAATCAATAAAATTGCGTTCGGAAAATAATTTTTAGATAAATGCCCGTCCAAATTGAAGCATTCCTAATTACTCAATCTAAGACTAATCTTTTTGATGTAAAAATGATCAATGTGAAATACAACTCATAACGTCAATTTTGGAGCTTGCCTGATTAGTTATCATCAGATTGCGATTCTCATTTTGTCCTTAATTAATCAGGGGATCAAGCTCCGATTGGAGGTGGCGATAAAAGAAGGGTTGAGAATATTTGATTTGCCATAAGTAAGACTTTTTCCATTCAAATCAACAACCGCGCCCCCGGCGCCCTCCAACACAGCCTGCGCTGCAGCGGTGTCCCATTCGGATGTCGGTGCGATTCTTGGATAGATATCTGCAGACCCCTCCGCAATCCTGCAAAACTTAAGCGAACTTCCTGTATAGCTTAATTTGACCTCTCCCAAAGACTCAATAAAAGACGATGTGGCAGCATTTAAATGACTTTTGCTCGCTTCTATCCTTTTTATAGCATCGGCCTTATGAAAGGCAACTTGAATAGGCTTTTCAACCGCACTCAACATTCTGTAAGCACCTAGACCCTGTCCACCCCAATAAAGTAAACTCATGGCCGGAGCATAAACAAATCCTATGGCAGGCTTTGTTTTATGAATTAAAGCGATGTTGATTGTAAATTCGCCACTTCCACCCAAAAACTCTTTTGTACCATCAAGTGGATCAACCAACCAAAACTGATCTAAACCATCTGAATTAACATTAAGACTAGTATCTTCCTCGGAAATAATGCTTAAGTTTGACCATGTCTTTTTTAATTGCTCTACAATATAATAGTGAGAAGCTAGGTCAGCCAGAGTGACTAAACTTTTATCCAACTTTTCTTTTACGCCAAGATTGTTCGACGCATATATCTTCATCACAATTTCACCAGCGCCGAAACAAATTTGTTTAAGTGTTGGTACTAAATCGTTTAAATTATTAATGTTGATCAAGTTAAAATCCTAGAAAATTTAAGGCAAGCTTCTCATTGCATACCTTTATAATAAAAGATCCATCCAAGCCTCATATGATACCTAACAATATTCATTATCAAAAAATCAATATCACTCGACATGAACGTGAACTCATTAAAAATCAGACAGGTAAAGTAATTTGGCTGACGGGTCTTTCTGGCTCTGGTAAATCGACCTTAGCCAACACACTTGAAATGAAATTAAATCAGTTAAACAAACATACTTATATATTAGATGGTGATAATTTGAGATTAGGGCTTAATAAAGACTTAGGCTTTAATGAAGCAGATCGAGTAGAAAACATTCGTCGTGTTGCTGAAGTTGCAAGATTAATGATGGATGCAGGATTAATTGTGATCACAGCATTTATAAGCCCCTACAGATCAGAAAGAAAAATGGCTAGGGATCTCATAGGCGCAAACAATTTTTTTGAGGTATTCGTAGACACTCCTTTAGAAGTTTGTGAGCAACGTGATCCTAAAGGTCTTTATAAGAAAGCAAGAGATGGTTTTCTGAAAAATATGACCGGCATAGATAGCCCCTATGAAGCGCCGATTGATGCAGAAATTCATTACCTGCCAGACAGTAATTTTGAAGCGATCATTAGTTTAGCTTTGGGGAAATAAGCCAGTGACTGCTGCTTTGGTTAACGTCAATACAAGGCCTTTGCTTAAGATCAAAGCAAAATTTATGATACTTTACTAATTACACGAGATAACATTAACTCTATATTTTTCATTGATTCTTCAATATTTCCAACTAATTTTAGATTTGTAATTTCATCAAAAGGTAAGCCAGTTTGGTTAAACTCATCCGAATCGACTACAACCACTAACACTTCGAGCGTCCTGTTTTGTAGAAGTGCCCTACACCTATTAAAAAGTCCTTGGCACATCAAATGCAACTCCTTGCCAGATGATAACTCTGTATAGCCGTGTCCCGTGACCGTTACATTTTTAGTCGAGTTTGATAAAGCACTTACTAAATTCCTAGCCTCAGCCCACAAATCACCATCACCTAAAATCAAATAAATAGGAATACGCCCTTGATTTAGGATCATTGAATTAAGGTAAGGATTTGATCGATCATTTTTAAGATCGCCGCCAAAAAAGGGCTTAAAATTAACTTCATTGATGACTGCACCCGTCTCATACCATGGCCTAGTAATGTCCACACTCATGAGATCCAGACCACAGACGCTTAATCCAAAAAGATTCGCAACTTGCGCTGCCAAATCGACATTGTCTGGATGAATCACATCTGTCACGGTATCTTTATCACTCCCCCATTGATCCGAGCCAATTTGCCTCAGAAAAATCTTTTCATCAGGCTTTGGAACTGAACTTGCTGTCAACCCTTCTTTTTCTAAGCAGGCCAGGGCCTCATTATCTAACACGGCTAATATTAGACGCTTCCAATTTGGCTTTCTCAACTGTTTCGCATTAAATGCATTGATTAAAGTTTCGACACTGGACACCCCGTCTCCGACCACCATTCTAGGGTATTTTTTGTTTGCAAAAACTAATTGACCGTTGACCACAAATATTCTGTGGTTGTATCCAGGTACCTGCTTTTCGACTAAAACTCTAGAGCTATTTTTTTTCGCTAAATCATAGGCTTGAACGATTTCATCCTTGCTATTAATATTGATGGTTACCCCTTCACCTCGCTCACAGTCTGCAGGTTTTAAAACCACCGGCCAGCCCAAATTGTTGGCGACCTTGATTGCAGACGCTACGTCATTAACCAGTGCATGGTCGGGTACTGGAAAACCAGCACGCCTCAAAATTTGAGCGGATATGATTTTATCTGCAGATATACAAGCCCCTATCGCAGAGTCAAACAAAGATGAACTTCGCTGCAAAATAACAGCATTTACGCCATGACCAATTTGCATTATGCCATGACCTAAATGCTCAAAAGGATAACCAAGCTTGCATGCCAATCCCGCAATAAAGCTATTAGCGCGTCCATCAGGCATCTGTCGCCTAAATTTCTTGAAGAGTTTTTCTTCCAATTGATCAAATACTTTCGTTGCTTGACTTGGCGAAGGTGAGGTGTGCGCAAGGCTGAAGGCAATTCGATAGGAAGCTTTCAATAAATCTTCAAAAACAGCCGGCACAATCTCTGATACCACAGGCACCATAAGCTGTAACTCAGATTCATGATCGTTCATTTTTACAGTAACAATTTTCCCTATAGTGACAATTGGCAAATAAGATGCCTCCATCAACAACTTATAAATGGATAATATGCGACCTGCAAATTGATGCATCCTGATGATTTTGGTACCTGAAGGCGGCGCCTTTATCAGTAGTTCATTGATCTCAGGTAAATTCTCAACCTCAAAATACTCTAAAAGCCAACAATCAAGTATTGAGAGATCAAGCTCTGAAAAATTTTTGGTCGTTAATGAAAAGGTTAGGCTTGGCTGCTTTAGTCCCTCAAAATAACCATATTGAAATTCCATTTTATTGTTAATACTTTCTAAAGGTCATGGCTTCTATGCCATCAGGGCATACATAGCAAAAAAATCATTTGATTAACTTAACAAAATTGTGTAATTATAAGTAAGTGTCAATAATCATTATTCTAACTCTTATTAGAAAAGGAAATAATCATGCAATCAAATTTCATTTTTTCTCATTTTGCTCCTTATGGCTCTTTAAAAGCCATCAAACTGGCAGCGAAAGTTGGCGGTGGCAAATACGCCGCACCAGAAATGGATCAGCGTCAAGTGGTGCGTCGTAAAAAAACAAAATAATCAAAAAATCATTCCCAAGTAGTTAATCGCATGGAGACCTTTTTTTTGCCAAACGCTCAGCAGGCAAAAAATTTAAGGTCATCCATGTCTTCTTTATTATTTGAAAGCCTCAAAGAATTAGTACCCTTTCCAAGCTCCTTGGACAAGAACAAGCTAATTGAAGCGCTTGAGTCACCCCATTATGCTAGGCCATTAGACTTTGCCGCATACTTTGATCTTTTATCTGTTTCAACTGATCAAACTTTCCATACCACCACTGTGCAAACCAATTTGGCTCAACAGTATGCTGCTGATAGCCTAAGTCGCCTTACGCATTTCTCACCCGTCGCTTCAGCCACGCCTGCGACCCCAAGGATTTCTACACTGAGCAGCGCGTTTTATCATCCAGATCATATTCAATCGCTAATTCGTTGGTGGGATATGGAGCCAAATAACTCACCACAATTAACCGCAGTCAGTGAAAATTCATTGCTTAGTGCCAGCAACGATATTCATTTAGCTCTGACGCACCTTCAGCTTGCTGCACCAGAAATGTACCAAGAGGTTATTACTGTTGTAAGTGATATCGTTCTTGCTCAACCGGGTAAGGATAGCCGAATGGCGTTTGGCGGCATTTCATCTTTTTGCTCATGGGGAAGTATTTGTCTCAATCAAGTTCGCCATGCTGGATGGACAGATTATTACAAAAAAATTGTTCATGAATGCTCACATCTGGTTCTTTTTGCGATAGCCCGCAACGAACCTCTTGTTCTAAACGGGCCTACTGACACCTGTAGTTCACCCTTAAGAATGGAATCACGGCCAATTGATGGTGTTTTCCATGCGGCATTTGTATCTGCTCGTGAGGCTTTAGCCCTGGATGCTTGCATTACTTTCCTCGAAGAGCTTGACGAGAACTCTAAAGATGACTCGGCAAAGGAATCTCTAGAGAACCATCTTCATTCAAGTGTATTAGCATTTTGGGATTGTTGCGATCAGTTAACAGCACACGCAAACCTTTCTGAGCTTGGTGAAAGAGTCTTAAGTGAATCTAAACAATACATGTTGGAGAGCTTTGAGGTGATAACTTAGGCTAATTCATTAAAAACCTTCCAAGTTGTCCTCATCCACCTAGATTTTGTGTGCTCACTTTTCCAGCTCCCAAACAGCTAAGCAAATAAATAAAATCTTATTCGTAATTTTTTTATAAGTTAAAATTATAAAAAGATTTAATAAATTAAAACAAATAATGAAGACTAACAATAAATTAAAAATAGTAGTATCTGGATTCCCAGGCACGGGTAAAACCACGCTTGTTAACGCACTAAGCAAGGAGTTATCTCTTCCAATAATTCAAGAAAACATGTTTGAAATAGGCTCGCTTAACAGGGATCTCAATATTGCAATTAAACAAGGACGTAAACAAGATTTACCCACCTTAATTAAGCAATATTCTGAAAGTTTTTTGGACTGGGATGCAAAAAGAGGTTTCAGCTACCAAGGCCATGAAGGATTTATTGCTGACTGATGGGAAGCGGACTTATTGGATTACTGGCTTTTTTCTTCAAGTTCTTTTGAAACGGACTACTCTCAGATATCAGCTACACTCTTAAAAAACTTAAGAAAAAAATCCAAAAGTATTGATTTTTGCGTTTTAACTTCCCTAACTAAGCCTTTTTCTGCAGAAAAAAATGAAGAGGGAAACACTCGCGCAGCTGGATTTACAATGCATTTACGGAACCTCGTAACCACCGTTGGATTAATTAAAACCTTTACCAAAATACCACTGATAATATTACCGAGTACAAAGATGAGTGTAGATGAAAGAATAAACTTTCTTAGAAAATCATTCAGTAAAATAAGAACAATACCTTAAAATCTAAATGCATCATTGATTTTCAAAATAATTAATGATTGAAGCCCACAAATAATAATCAGCTTATAACAAACTGATCTGTGCAACTTACCAAAGCTGCATTTAAGGCTATATTTTAAGTTTATGATTAACAGATATTCAAAAAAAATTCTGCGTTTCGTCTTTACATCGCTTTTGGCAGCCAATTTTTGGGTCACCAACTGTTCTGCGACTCAATTTAGTCCAGCACTTGAAGACCCACCAAATTTTATTGAGCTACAAAATAATAGTCAAAATCAAATGGCTGTTCTCAGTATTAGCGGTAAGATTTCAAAAAGCTTATACGAGAAAATTAAATTGAATATTGAGAAATTGGATAACCAAAATATTCAGCCCGGAAGATTGATTGTGTTGATCGACAGCATGGGTGGTGACGCAGAAGCAGCACTCAAAATTGGGCGCTTATTAAGAAAAAACAACGCATTTATATTTGTGACTAACAGATGTGCTAGCGCTTGCGTTTACATTTACACAGCTGGAGTCTATCGCTCATCTATTCCTAATTCGATTGGCATACATGCCACAAAAATTACGTTAAATGATAAAAATTCTCGAGTGGCTGTAGAATTAAATCCTGAACTAAATGCAGTTGCCAAAAAAAAATTAATGGATTTTGATAATGGCAGTCAGGGGTTCTTGGATGAAATGAATATCAACCCGAGTTTTCATGAAAAACTCAGATCGCTCTCAACTGACAAATTATATTGGCTTACAGCAAACGAGATTAAAAAATTTGGGCTAGATGGCTTTGATTCTTTTTTTATAGAGCGAGAATTCTCAAGCCTTAAAGAAGCTTTTAATAAGACATTATCGCAAGCCACATTCAACGAAAAAATTAATAACACATTAAAACAATGTCTTTACGTGAAAAACGTGCCTCATGAGTTTGCAGAGTGCTACAAAAAAAATCTTCGTGATTAATACTTAGCTTGATTATTTAATGCATCAACTTGGAGGTTAGAATTGCCTCAAAAGCCTCCTCAATATCTTCATCTGCCGGTAATGTTTTTTTTCTTGTTTCTTTTAACTCTTCATCAATAGCAATTTGAGGCCATTTCCCAACTGCAAACAACTTCAATAGCCCATTCCAAAAAATTTTAAGCTGATCTTGATCAAGCAGGACTATCGCTGCACCCGTTATTCCCCATTTAAAAGTAATCTCAATTTTTCTTTCCTTAACAGAAAAATTAATCGTATGCACTAGGCCAGACTCTTTTGCATCATTGATTGCAACCGGGGGCTCTTTCAATTTCTCATTATCAGTTAATCGTGCTTTATTTAATGGAGTATTCGCCTGCCCTTTTTGAAGATCAAGCTGAGGTAAAGCTGAAGTTGTAGACTTTGGATTGACTTCAGAAGCAATAATAGAAGCGCTAAATTTAAACTTATCATTCAAAGTACGCATCAGTTGCCTTGAAATTCTTTGGGTTATCCAGAGAACGATAATCTCTGATGACACATTTTCGATGGCAAACTGAAGCCTATCCTCAACGGGTTGATAGCGCTGGGATATTTTTTTTATCATAAACATGACACATAACCTCTATAAAAGTGACCGACCCCAATATCCACGTGACGCATAAAGCACTGATTCCATGATGAATCAAAAAGGGAAGTGAATAGTAAGAAGTGATCCTGGTAGGCAGTACCAGATTCGAACTGGTGACCTCTTGGATGTCGACCAAGCGCTCTAACCAACTGAGCTAACCGCCTATTTGTCTTTTCAAAAGAGTTGCGAATTTTAGCGCATTGACCTTGATTAAGCAAATGAAGCTTACGCACCAACACGCTATAATAAGGGCCATGTCATCCCCCACTCTACAAAACTCAATCTCGATCATTATTGAGAACATTGCTCAACAAGGTTACGCGGTGATTGAACAATTTATCAATCCTCAAGAGATTGCATCACTAGTAAAACACGCCAAATTTTTGCAAAATGCCGACGAAATGCACAATGCGACAACTGGCATCACAAAAGTGGAAAACGCAACACTGCGTGGTGACTTAATTTATTGGATGGAGGCAAGCAATGCCAACGCAGCCGAGATAGTTTATCTCAATGCTATGAAGGCATTACAACAGGCAATCAACCAAGCATTTTTTTTAGGCTTATTTGAGCTTGAAAGTCACTTTGCAATTTATCCGCCAGGCGCAGGTTATCAAAAACATCTCGACCAATTCATCGGCAAAGCAGAACGTAAAGTGAGCTTAATTTTATATCTTAATGACAATTGGAAGATAGAAGATGGTGGGCAGCTAAGAATGTATCTTGCTAAAAATGACACCACTCGTTTTATCGACATCACTCCTCAAGCAGGGACGATGGTGGTGTTTTTATCGAGCGATTTTCTACATGAAGTCTTGCCCGCCAAACGAGAACGCATGAGCATCACTGGTTGGTTTAGAGCAAGAAGTCTGAATACTTAAATGAAGCATAGCAACCCCATCATTTCTGAAATGTTTGATACCCAGCAGTTTGCTGAAACCGGTCATCAATTGATTAATTTATTGGCAGCGGATTTAGAAGCCAATATCACTGGACCTTCAAAAGTCTTAAATTGGAAAATGCCGAGCCTTGAAGATAGCAATTGGCATGCGCCATTACCTTATAAATCAACCATTAATCCGCAAGGTTTATTAGAAAAACTCAGCCAAGAGATTCTGCCTAATAACTTAGCGATACATCATCCGCGTAATATGGGCCATCAAGTGGCTTGCCCATTGCCGATGGCAGCATTGTGTGATTTAGTCGCATCGCTCACCAATCAAGCAATGGCGGTTTATGAAGCTGGCCCAAGTGCCACGATGTTAGAGCGCCAAGTGATTAGATGGCTATGCGCACTGATTAATGAAAGCACTTGGAACAATGCTGGCGGCGTGTTGACTTCAGGTGGTGCACAGGCCAATCTCACTGCTTTGTTAGTGGCTAGGCAAGTCACCACAAGCAAAGCGAATCCATCCTCTAACGTCTGGAAAGATGGCATTGCACAACAACCAGCATTAAGAATATTAGCTTCTGAACATGCCCATTATTCAGTTTCACGCGCAGCTGGGTTGATGGGTTTGGGCACTGACAGCGTGATTAAAATCGCGACCGATAGAAACGGTCGATTAGATTTAATAGCGCTGAAAAATGCACATCAAACATGTTTAGAAAATAAAGAAATCATTATCGCCGTAGTGGCCAATGCAGGATGCACCCCCACCGGCAGCATAGATCTGCTAAAAGCAGTTGGTGAGTTTTGCCAAACGCATGACTTATGGTTTCATGTCGACGGTGCACACGGGGCTTCTGCCCTACTATCAAGTATTCATCGTGAAAAGTTAAGCGGTATTGAACTCGCTGATTCCGTGGTGTGGGATGGGCATAAGTTAATGTATATGCCCGCGGCAGTTTCAGCAGTGCTATTCAAAAATGAACAGCATAGCTACGCTGCCTTTAGTCAAGATGCCTCGTATTTATTCCAAGGGAACAATCATGAAGATGAGGCCTTTAATCTCAGCTATCGCACTTTGGAGTGTACCAAGCGCATGATGGCACTCAAACTTTGGGCTGCATTTTCTTTATACGGCACAGCGGGCATGGGTGAATTGGTTGATGAGGCTTTTGCTAAAGCTAAAACCTTTGCAGAAAAAATTCAGGCACAATCTGATTTTGTATTACTGATGAAGCCTGAAACAAACATCGTGTGTTTTAGATATTTGCATGATTACTCAACTCAGGCGCAAACCAACAAACACCAAAGTGATATTCGTCAGCACATCATTGAGAGCGGCGCATTCCATATCACCCAAGTGGATTTGCATGGCGTTACCTGGTTACGCACAACACTCATGAATCCATTTACCAGGGAACAAGATTTAGATGAATTACTAGGTGGTGTTGCTTCAGCTTCTCAAGCCGTGTTGAGCATGGCTAAATAGCCAACTTTGTAATCAGGATATTTCAAAAGAAACCCTGTCGACAACATGCGCTGATTCGACATGCGTTTGCCACCAACAATATCGGGCATATCACCCTCAATCTCTATGCCCATTTGTGCGGCTATCCACTGCAATACTTCATACTGAGAAACGGGGCTGTTATCTGTGACCACATAGCAATGTTCAATTGGCTGAGCATTCAGAAACATTTTAATCAAGTGCACAATAAATGCAGCAGCATCATCGCGGTGAATGCGGTTAGAAAACGTATTTTGCGTTGGCCAATTAGATGGATTAGCAGCCAGGTGAATCATGCGATTTCTGCCAGGGCCGTAAATACCGGTAAGTCTTAACGCTGTAGGCGACCACGATTTTCCAGCTTGCTTGAGAATATCTTCAGCCTCTAATAATCGCTGACCACCGAAATCCATCTCTTGCGGAACCGTGTTTTCATCGAGCAAGGTATTTGTTGTTTGGCCATACATTCTTGTGCTAGAAACGAAAAACACATGCTTAAGATTGGTCGCATCTTTCAATGCAGCGAGGACATTACGCAAACCTTCAACATAATGCTGGCGATAACTTTCATCGTTCTGCCCACTAGCCGCAACACAGTAAACAAGAAAATCAGGATCTAGCCTTGAAAGACTCAACAATGAACTTGGCTCAGTCACGTCCGCTTGAATGCACTCAAATGAAGAGTCTGAATGTAAAGATCGGCGCAAACCGATAGGCGTTAAGCCTTGTGATTGAAGTTGGTGCGCAAGCTCAATGCCTAAATCACCACAACCAACAATGAGAACTTTATGTGACAAATCCTAGCCTTTAACCTTATTCATGCAAGGACAAAGCTGGCCAAATCCCTTGCAAATATTTCTCAACATACATTAAGGCTAAAACAGTTTTACCATCGGTGATTTGCTGAAGGGCGACCATTTGCAAACAATCCTCTAAGCTTGCCTCAAACAACTCGATCGCTTCATCCTCATCAAAATTTGTGTCACGCCCCTCTAAACCAGTGGCCAAGAACATGTGTATCACTTCATCAGAGTAACCGATGCATGGATGTTGGTGTCCAAGATACATCCACTCTTTTGCGGCATAGCCTGTTTCTTCGAGCAATTCTCGTTGACCAGTGAATAGCAGATCTTCATCAGGGTCGATTTTGCCTGCTGGCAATTCAACAAACACACGATTTAAGGGATAGCGAAATTGGCGCTCAAGCAGCAAGTTTCCATTATCAAGCATTGGAATAATCAGCACTGCCCCTGGATGCAAAATGAATTCTCGCTGACTTTCGTTTCCACTTGGTAAAAGCACTTGGTCGCGTTTGACTTTTAGAAATCCTCCATCCAAAACCAATTCAGATGAAAGACCCCTTTCAATTAAATGTTGATCTTCTTTATTCATATCTATAGTTAAATAACTCTTTCTTGATGAGCCAACGTCCTTTTAAATATTTCATGACCAAGGTCTTGTGTCCGATATCCTGATAGGTCGCGGACTCATAATTTTGCTTAAAAGTAACTTCGGCCGTCCCTTGATGATTGAGTACTTGAATGTCTGACAGACTGACTTTAATGCGCGGACTATGCAATATTTTAATCTTTCTAGAATGACGCCACGCTTTAGCATTTGGAAGGTCCCCAGCAAAATCATCGACATAGTGGGCAAAATACTTCGTCAAGTTTTTATTCTCCCAAGCACCCGCCCAAGCGTTAAGCGCTTCCAAGACAGATTTATTAGTATTATCCGCAAAAACTTTAACTTGCTCGGGAGGTGCCATGACCTCTTCTGAACTAACTGAATACTCTGGAATAGCGGGGGGGGCTTCAATCCCCTTCTCTTCGATGACTTCATCTTTTTGAAGCACCTCTTGATTTAGGGACTCTTTTACTTGATCTGCCTTAACAACATCAGGTGCATTCTTAAAACCAAATTTAATTTGATAGTCTTTAGCAGCTTTTGCGATTCTTCTATTCGCTTCAGTAGCGGGCAATTTGGCGTCAATGATAACTTGATAGGTATTAAATGCTAGCAAAAACTTCCCATCATATTGATAGGCTTTTGCCTCTTTTAACTTGAGAGCCATGTCATCCGGTTTAATATGACCTGCTATTTTATATAGTTCTGCAGCCTTAGCCCATTGTTCATCTTGCATGGCCGCATCGGCTTTGACAACTAACGTATTGAATTCAGAATCGGGGAAAAGCTTATCACCAAGCTTAGTCGCGTAAGTGCAAGAAGTGAGAACAATGGTAAAACATAACAAAATCATTTTAAGCAAAGGATATCTTTTCATTTGATATTTCCCTTATCAAGGAACAGCGTCATGTTAAGTTAGGTTACTTGTTCCAGAAAAAACGATAGATAAAGCCAGGAAAAGCTAAAACTAAAAACAGACAAGCCGTAATCGCATAAAACTCCCACTTCTGAGTAGCGACCTGCCCCATGTTTGCATGTTCAGCGTAGCGAATGATGAATCCAAGAATGAAGTACAAAGTAATTAACTCCAATAAACACCAAGCGACATTTTTAGGTTGGTGTTTAATAGGAATCAGAAAAAATAAACGATCAGAAAACCAAGGTGAGTTCGCAAGGACCAAGGCTAACAACAAGAGGATAAGATTGGTCATCTAGATATCTGCTTATTGAAGACTGTGCGCAATAGCATACGCACAGGTATCCATTAAACTTTGCGGCATAATCCCAAGCACAAGAAGAGCCAAGGCATTGAGACTTAGCAAGATGTTCATTTCTGGTGGATTGTTAATAGGTGTGTTATCCGTTGGCTCATCAAAATACATGAGTTTTACGATGCGTAAATAATAGAAAGCACCGATCACTGCCATCAATACTGCAAACACAACCAGCCATAAGAAGCCAGCTTGCAGCGCGGCTTGCAACACGGCAAATTTTGCGTAAAAACCCAATGTTGGTGGAACGCCAGCCATAGAGAACATGGTAATCAGCATCATAAACGCAAACCATGGACTGCGTTGATTGAGGCCTTTCAAGTCATCTAACTGCTCAGCCTCGAAATCTTTACGCGAAAGCAATAGAATCATGCCAAAACCAGCGAGGGTCATCAGCACGTAAGAAACGATATAGAACATAGATGAAATATAGCCATTCATGCTGGCACTCATCAAACCAAACAACAAGAAGCCGACGTGAGAGATGGTTGAATAAGCAAACATGCGCTTGAGATTAGTTTGAGCAATCGCCGTGATATTGCCGATGATGATAGATAGCACCGCCATGATCATGAGCATGCTATGCCAATCAATTGCTAGCACGTACAAACCCTGCGCCAAAATACGAATCAAAAATGCAAACGCAGCGAGCTTAGTCACAGAGCCAATAAACAAGGTCACAGCCGTTGGAGAACCTTCGTATACATCTGGCACCCACATTTGAAATGGAACTGCCCCTAACTTGAAAGCTAAGCCAGCCACGATAAATACCGTGCCTAATACGAGTACTGGTTTATCTTGTGAGCCATTTAATAACGCACTTGCTACCTCAGAAATATTCAAACTGCCTGTTGCGCCGTACATCATGGAAATACCATAAAGCAACATGCCAGATGCTAATGCGCCCAATACAAAATACTTCATGGCGGCTTCTGTGGCACGCGCGTTGTCGCGATCAAGCGCAACCAAAGCATATAAGCACAAGGACAATAACTCTAAACCCATGTAAAGCGTCAAGAAATGCTGTCCTGACACCATCACCATCATGCCTGCCATCGCAAATAATACTAGCGCGTAAAACTCGCCTCTAAACATGCCGCGCAAGGTAATGTATGAGCGGGTATAAACCAAAAATAGTGAGGTGCTGAGATAGATCATCAGCTTCATGACATCGGCGAATGAATCATCCACAAACATACCGCTAAATGCATAGCTGACACTTGGATGATGAGTAGCGAGCGTAATGCCCGCTGCACCCAATAAAGTGAATTGGCTTAATAGAAAAATCGCGATACGGTTTGAAGGCTTGAGGAATAAGTCCGTCAATAAAATGATCATCGCCATGGAGAGCACAAATAGCTCTGGTAGCGCTGAAATAATATCTGTTTGAAGTCCATGCATATTTCTATATTTCCATTCGTATCCGGCGAATCAAATCGCCTTATAAACCTGCTGGTATTTTTGTTTGTGCCATGTGATCTAAGAATTGCGCCACTGTTGCATGGGTCATTTCTGTAATCGGTTGCGGATAAACACCAAAGCCAATGACCAAAATCGCGAGTGTGCTTAAGATCAGCAACTCGCGTTTGTTTAGGTCCACTAATTCAGCCACGTGCGAATTAGCAATGTCTCCAAAGAACACACGTTTCACCATCCACAATGTGTATGCGGCACCTAAAATCAATGTGGTTGAGGCCAGGAACGCATACCAGAAGTTGATTTGTAGCGCAGCCAAAATCACCATAAACTCACCCACAAAACCTGATGTGCCAGGCAATCCAGCATTCGCCATGGCAAACAATACGGCAAAGGCTGCAAACTTAGGCATGGTGTTGACTACCCCGCCGTAATCCGCAATTTGGCGTGAGTGCATGCGGTCGTAAAGCACACCAACGCTCAAGAACATTGCACTAGAAATGAAGCCGTGAGAGATCATTTGTACGATTGAGCCTTCTAGGCCAATCGCATTAAACAGGAAGAAACCAAGCGTCACAAAACCCATGTGCGAGATTGAAGAGTAAGCAATCAGCTTTTTCATGTCTTGCTGTACTAAGGCCACAAACGCGATATACACCACAGCGATAAGTGATAAAGCAATCATGAAGCCTGACAAGTAGTGCGCAGCATCAGGCGCAATTGGCATTGCAAAGCGTAAGAAGCTATAACCACCTAGCTTCAAAGCGATAGCCGCTAACACCACTGAACCGCCAGTTGGCGCTTCAACGTGCGCATCTGGTAACCATGTATGCACCGGCCACATTGGAATCTTGACTGCAAACGCCATAAAGAAAGCCAGGAATACCAGAACTTGGACTTGCAATGTCATCGGCAAGTGGTAGTAATCTACGATTTCAAAGCTGTTCGTTTGATAGAACAAATAAATAAACGCCACTAGCATGAGCAATGAACCGAGCAAGGTGTAGAGGAAGAATTTAATCGTCGCATAAACGCGATTTGGACCGCCCCAAACACCAATCACCAAGAACATCGGAATCAACATCGCTTCCCAAAACACATAGTAGAGGATGGCATCTAAAGCACTAAACACGCCGATCATCAAACCAGACATAATCAGGAAAGCTGCCATGTATTGGGCGACTCGCTTTTGGATGACTTCCCAAGCGGCAATCACCACCAAGATGGTCGTGAAGCTTGTCAAAAGAATTAGCGGAACAGCAATGCCATCAGCACCTAAGTGATAATGAATATTGAAGGTTGGTATCCAGCTAAAACCCTCTTGGAACTGAAAGCCGCCATCTGCAAAATTAAAGCCGGTATAAAGCGGAATAGTCACAGCAAAAGCCACTAAACTTCCCAATAAAGCAATCCAACGCGCAGATGATGCGTTTTTGTCATCACCAGTAAATAAGACCAAGATGCCCGCTAAGATCGGCACCCAAATCGCAAGACTAAGAAGAGGCAAGCTTGTCATTTAAACCTTCATGAATAAGGTAAGTAGTAAAAATACGCCAATAATCATGGCAAACGCATAGTGGTAAATTAGGCCTGATTGCAAACGACGGATCACTTTAGAAATGCGACCAATGAGATTCGCCGTGCCATTCACCATGACACCATCAATCAATTGCACATCGCCAATCTTCCAAAGCTTGCTACCAATCAAGCGTGAACCACCTGCGAATACTTTTTCGTTGAAACGATCGAAGCCATATTTGTTTTCAAGTACAAGCATAATCAACCCACATTTGGCTTTGATGGCAGCTGGAATATCTGGGCGCTTCATATAGAAGAACCATGACAACACCACCCCAGAAAGCGCAAGGATAAATGGTAATGAGGTGAAGCTATGCAAGCCCATGGCAACTGCGCCATGGAAGTCTTCAGCAAGCTCATGCATCACAGGATGCGCTGCGCTATCGATAAAAATAATGTCATCGAAAAAGCCTTTAAATAACATCGGCTCAATCGCGATAAAACCAATCGCGAGTGATGGAATGGCCAATAACACGAGTGGCAATGTCACCACCCATGGCTGTTCATGCGGCACATCGTTTGGACCTAATCCATGATGTGAATGGTCTTCATGCGCATGGTCATCGTGGCCTACTTCTTCATGATGCGCTTTCGCTTCCATCCAACGCTCTTTGCCGTGGAATACTAAGAAGTACATTCGGAATGAGTAAAAGGCCGTAACAAAGACACCGGCAAGCACTGCGAAGTATGCAAAGCCACTTCCAGGGATATGCGATAACTTAGCCGCTTCAATAATCGAGTCTTTTGAATAGAAGCCTGATAAGAAGGGCGTACCAATCAAGGCTAATGAACCAATCAAAGAAGTCAACCAGGTAATCTTCATGTATTTACGAAGGCCACCCATATTGCGGATGTCTTGGTCATGGTGCATCCCCATAATCACAGAACCTGCGCCCAAGAATAACAAGGCCTTAAAGAAGGCGTGTGTCATTAAGTGGAAAATCGCCACTGAATAGGCTGAAGCGCCCAATGCAACAGTCATATAGCCCAACTGAGAAAGCGTTGAATAAGCGACCACACGTTTAATGTCATTTTGGATGATGCCAAGGAAGCCCATGAAGAGTGCGGTAATCGCACCAATCACCATCACGAATGAGAGCGCTGTCGTGGAAAATTCAAACAGCGGTGACATACGCGCCACCATAAAGATACCTGCTGTCACCATCGTTGCGGCGTGGATCAATGCTGAAATTGGGGTTGGGCCTTCCATTGAGTCTGGCAACCAAACATGAAGCGGCACTTGCGCTGACTTACCCATCGCACCAATGAATAACAAGATACAGATCACGGTCATCGTTGACCAATGCACACCAGGAATAATATCAACTGTCGCATGGGCAAAACGTGGTGCTTGTTCAAATGCTGTTGTGTAATCAAGGCTACCAAAGCACCAAAGCACCATGCCGATGCCCAGCAAGAAGCCAAAGTCACCCACACGATTTACCAAAAAGGCCTTTAGGTTGGCATAAATAGCGGTTGGGCGGGTATACCAAAAACCAATCAGCAAATAAGAAACCAAGCCCACCGCTTCCCAGCCAAAGAATAACTGCATGAAGTTATTCGCCATGACGAGCATCAGCATGGAGAAGGTAAAGAGCGAGATGTAGCTAAAAAAGCGTCGATAGCCTTCATCTTCATGCATATAGCCGATGGTGTAGATATGCACCATCAATGAAACGAAAGTCACCACCAGCATCATCATGGTCGTTAACTTATCAATCAGAAAGCCCACCTGAAATGTGTAATTGCCAGTCGTCATCCAAGTGTAAACAGTACCGTTGTAGGTATTACCTTGAAGTACATCTAAAAACACATACACTGATAAAGCGAACGCACCTGCCACACCTAATATCGTGAGGATATGGGCAAAGCATCTTGGTAAGGCTTTATTCGCAATGCCAACAATTGCCGCAGCAATGAGTGGCAGTAGGGGAATCGCTAGGTAAATTTGTTGCATTGAGATAGTCATAGAGTGCATGTTCATTATTTCAAATTAGCCTTTTAAGCTATCAAGGTCATCAACGTTAATGGTTCTTAAGTTTCTAAACAGCACGACTAAAATAGCTAATCCAATCGCAGACTCTGCCGCCGCAACCGTGAGAATAAAAAACACGAACACTTGGCCGGCGATGTCGTTTAAGTAATGTGAGAAAGCGATGAAATTCAAATTCACAGCCAGCAACATCAATTCAATGGCCATTAACAAAATAATCACGTTTTTACGGTTCAGAAAAATTCCAACCACGCTAATCGCAAATAGCAACGAACCTAAAATCAAATAATGTGACAAGCTGACCATTATGATTTCGCCTTTTCTGTTTCCACTGCAGGTGCTTCAACTTCAGCTGGCATGCTCACCATACGAATACGGTCTGCACGCTTTACCCTGACTTGGTCTGCAGGATTAATAAATTTAGAGTCTTTGCGGTCACGCAAAGTGAGTGCAATCGCGGCCACAATCGCCACCAATAGGACCACTGCAGCCAACTCAAACGGCATTAAATAGTCGGTGTAAAGCACACGGCCTAATTCAGCGGTATTACTGTAATCCGCCGCATGGGCTTTGGGCGCAGTAACACGTGCTAATCCAAAATGCTTGGTGCCAAGAATCATCACCATTTCTGCAGCCATTAATACGCCAATAAAACCAGCCATTGGTAGATAATCCCAGAAACCTTCACGCAGCTTGTCTAGATTAATATCTAGCATCATCACCACAAATAGGAATAGCACCATCACAGCGCCCACATAAACCAGCACCAAGGCAATCGCCAAAAACTCAGCTTCTAATAAGAGCCAAATGCCCGCCGCGGTGAAGAATGCCAGCACCAAAAACAAAGCGGCGTGAACAGGGTTACGCGCGGTAATCACACGTAGTCCAGCAAATAGCAGAATAATGGCTAAGGAATAAAAGACGTAATCTTGAAAAATCATGTTCATTTGCCTTATCTAAATTGAGCGTCTGTTGCACGGTCAGCCGCAATTTGCGCTTCGTGCTTATCACCCACCGCAAGCAACATCTCTTTGGTGTAAAGCAAATCACCACGTTGTTCACCGTGGTACTCAAATATACGGGTTTCAACAATGGAGTCGACCGGGCAAGACTCTTCACACATGCCGCAGAAAATACACTTTGTTAAATCAATGTCGTACTGCGTAGTGCGACGTGTATTGTCTTCACGTTGCTCTGATTCAATCGTAATCGCCATGGCAGGACACACCGCTTCGCAAAGCTTACAAGCGATACAACGTTCTTCACCATTTTCATAGCGACGCAGTGCATGCAAGCCTCTAAAACGTGAAGATATTGGCGTGCGCTCTTCTGGATATTGCACCGTAATCTTACGCGCAAAGAAATAACGCCCTGTCAGTAGCATGCCTCTTAGCAGCTCGATGAGCATTAAACTTGAAATAACTTCTTTAATTTTCTTAAACATATTTAGCTCTTAATCGCCCACTTAATGGAACAAATAGCCCCAAGACGTTTGCATCAAACCGCCAACGACAATAATCCAAACTAGTGTAATTGGAATAAACACTTTCCAGCCTAGACGCATGATTTGGTCGTAACGGTAACGTGGAAATGTCGCACGGAACCACAAGAAGAAGAACAGTAGGAAGCCAACTTTAGCTAATAGCCATAAGAAGCTATCTGGAATAAGCGATGGTATAGGTGATAACCAACCGCCCAAGAACATAATCGCGGCAAGCATAGACACCAAAATCATATTGGCATATTCAGCCAAGAAGAAGACAGCAAAAGCCATGCCAGAATACTCAACGTGGAAACCTGCCACAATCTCAGATTCCCCCTCAGCCACGTCGAACGGTGCGCGATTGGTTTCCGCCACAGCACTGATAAAGTAGACGATAAATAAGGGAAATAATGGCAACCAGTACCATTCAAAAAAACCGCCTGATTGCGCCATGACAATTTTGCCTAGGTTAAGTGAATTAGCGCACATCAATACGCCCACTAAAGCAAAACCCATCGCGATTTCATAAGAAACAATTTGCGCGGCAGAACGCAGTGCACCCAAGAATGCATATTTAGAGTTTGATGCCCAGCCGGCAATAATCACACCATAAACTGCAACAGAGGTCATCGCTAAGATATAGAGCAACCCAGCGTCCACATTAGCAAGCACCATTTCCGGATCAAAAGGGATGACGGCCCATGCGGCAAAGGCAGGCGCAATGGCAAGGACTGGGCCAAGCAAAAACAAACCTTTGCTGGACTCTGAAGGAATGATGATTTCCTTCATGAGTAATTTTATCCCGTCAGCTAGCGGCTGAAGCAACCCAAAGTAACCCACACGATTTGGGCCAATACGCACTTGCATATAGCCAATGACTTTACGTTCTGCGAGTGTTAAATAAGCAACAGCGCCCATCAATGGCAACACGATGGCAACAATCTTAAGTAATGTCCATACCGTTAAAGAAACCGCTGGCCAGTATGCACCAAAGGTCGATGCTCCCATCGCTAGGAATGAATCAATGAATGCACTCATGCTTTCATTACCTCAATCTCGCCCATCAACTCGCCTAGTGATGCAGTCAGATCATATCCAGTTGGAACACGCACCGTCCCTTTAGCTAAACCAGCATCTAGCATGACCTTCAATTTTGCTGAGCCAATACCCTGTTTAACCACCACTAGGTCGCCCTGTTGCAGACCAAGCTCAGTCATTAACTTAGCGTTCATGCCCGCAACCGGCTCAGAAACTTGTTTCGTTTTATTGAGAGGGCTTGAGCGGCGAACCACCGAATCCATTCGATATTGCGGCACTTCACCCAAGCGTTGTAGCACGTTAGTTTTTTCTTGCACCTTCACATCAAACAAAATACGAAGGTTATTGTTTAAGCGATTCCAAACGACTGTTGATGGTTTCTCACCACCAAACATTTCGGCTTTTACCTGCTCACTGCTTTCAAAGTTAAAGCCATCCAAGCCCAATGTATTGGCTAATACACGCAGCACTTTCCAAGCTGGGCGTGCCTCACCAAGTGGCTTCACTGCCGCCGTAAAGCTTTGCACGCGACCTTCCATGCTCATGCGTGTGCCGGAGGTCTCTGTAAATGGTGCAATTGGTAACAAGACATCTGCGTTATCCAGCGCGCTTGATTTATAAGCGGTCAAGGCAATGACGCACTCTGCTTTGTCCATGGCTGCATTTGCTAGAGCAGGGTTTGCACAATCAAACTCCGGCTCAACATTAAGAAGCACGTAAGTCTTTCTAGGCTGCTCAAGCATGGTTCTTGCGTTGAGTCCATCCTGACCAGGAATCACACGCACCAAATCCAAACCAACGCGATCTGATGATTCAAATAACACACCAAACGTTGCTCCGCAAAGCGAAGCAATTGCTTCAGCCAAGGTATAAATCTCAGCATAGCGTGGATGATATTGCGCAATATTACCTAAGAATAATGCACTCTTAGGATTCACTAAATCCACTTCTTTACCGTGTCCAGCTAAGCTCTCAGCAATCGCTTGGCTATTCTCACGCACCACTACGCCTTCTAACAAATCGCTAATTGATTTAGGCAAACAGAGGGATAGGCGTTGTAAACCAGACATGGCTTTTAGGATTTGAGCTAATACGTTAACGATGTCGTTCGGCGAACAAATCGCTTGATGGCTAACTTTCATCAATTGATCGTCATCCATTGGATTAACCAGTGACAACTCAGCGCCATTCGCGACTGCACGGCGAATACGTTGAGTAAGCAGTGGATGTTCGTTACGCAAATTACTGCCCACCACCAAGATACGATCCATGGCTTGCACATCGGCAATATTACAGCCCATCCAAGGCGTACCATGGAAACGGCCGTCTAGACGGAAATCGCTACGACGTAAACGGTGATCGACGTTGCCACAATCAAGCGCTTTGGCGATTTTCTTGGTCAGAAAACCTTCTTCCATTGTTGAATTTGGTGAAACCAAAAAGCCCAAGCCTGCAGGATTTTCTTCTACAGTTTCTTTAATTTGACGCGCAGCAAACTCTAGCGCAGTTTTCCAATCGGTTTCGTGCCACTCGCCATGATGTTTGATCATTGGCTTAGTTAAGCGCTCTGGGCTATTTAAACCATCGTATGAGAAACGATCACGGTCTGATAGCCAAACTTCATTAATGCTTTCTTTTTCACGCGGCACAATGCGCATAACGCGGTCATTCTTGACGTGCACTTCGACATGCGAGCCTAGACCATCATGCGCAGCAATCGTTGGACGACGTGTGAGCTCCCAGCTTCGCGCTGAGTAACGGAATGGCTTGCTGGTTAGTGCGCCTACTGGACATAAATCAATGATGTTGCCTGAAAGCTCAGAATCAACGCTCTTATCCACATAAGCAGTAATCTCAGCATGTTCGCCGCGGCCAATCAGGCCAAGCTCTTGCATGCCGCCTACTTCTTTCAAGAAGCGAACGCAGCGCGTACATTGAATACAGCGCGTCATGTCGGTGCTGACCAAGGGACCGATATTTTTGTTAAATACCACACGTTTTTCTTCGGTATAGCGAGAACCGCTTGTGCCGTAAGCCACCGCGATGTCTTGTAAATCGCACTCACCGCCTTGGTCGCAAATTGGGCAATCAAGCGGATGGTTAATCAGCAAAAACTCCATCACACTTTTTTGTGCTTCAACCGCTGATTTAGAGCGGGTAAAAATCTTCATGCCATCAGCCACAGGCGTTGCACAAGCTGGCAATGGTTTATTGAATTTCTCAACTTGCACCAAGCACATACGGCAATTAGCCGCGACAGACAATTTCTTGTGATAACAGAAACGAGGGATTGCCACACCAAGCTTATCTGCCGCATCAATAATGGTCGTGCCGTTTTCGACTTCGACTTGTTTGCCGTCTATTTCAATGTTCAACATATTATTTGCCTGTCACCATGGATTTGCCATGCTGAATGTAATATTCAAATTCTGGTCTAAAATGCTTAATAAAACTGAGAACTGGCGTGGCCGCAGCTTCACCTAACGCACAAATCGTGCGGCCTGAGATGTTGTTACTGATGTCCGTCAGCAAGTCCAGATCTTCCATCTTGCCTTCACCATCCACAATACGTTTAAGCACGCGATACACCCAGCCAGTGCCTTCACGACACGGCGTGCATTGGCCGCATGACTCTTCGTAAAAGAAGTAAGACAATCGCTTAAGCGCTTTCACCATACAAGTGGTGTCGTCCATTACAATCATTGAGCCAGCACCCAAACTAGAGCCCGCTTTAGATAAACCTTCGTAATCCATCGTTGCGCCTAGAATCGCTGATGCTGGCATCACTGCCGTGGATGGCCCGCCCGGGATGACGGCTTTAAGCGTGCGCCCCTTCCAAATACCGCCCGCCATTTCTAGCAGATCAACAAATGGTGTTCCCATTTTCACTTCAAAATTTCCTGGCTTTTCAACATGGCCTGACACTGAGAAGAGCTTAGTGCCACCTGAATTAGGTACCCCTAAATCTTGGAATGCTTGACCACCATGCTGCAAAATCCACGGAATAGACGCGTAGGACTCTGTGTTATTTACATTGGTCGGCTTACCAAACACGCCGTAGCTTGCTGGGAAAGGTGGCTTAAAGCGTGGCTGGCCTTTTTTGCCTTCAATTGACTCAATCAATGCCGTTTCTTCACCACAAATATAAGCGCCGTAACCGTGGACTGCATGTAAATCAAAACAAAAGTTTGTGCCAAATAAGTTTTCACCCAAATAACCAGCTTTACGTGCATCAGCAAGTGCTTCTTCAAAAATCTCGTAGTCTTGCCAAATCTCACCGTGAATGTAGTTGTAACCGACACGCGCGCCCAAGGTATAAGCCGCAATCGCCATACCCTCAATCAGCTGATGCGGGTTATAGCGAATAATATCGCGGTCTTTAAATGTGCCAGGCTCGCCTTCATCGGAGTTACAAACGAGGTACTTAGTCCCATCAAAGTAACGTGGCATAAAGCTCCACTTGAGACCTGTTGGGAAGCCAGCGCCGCCGCGACCACGCAAGTTTGAGGTTTTGACTTCAGTAATAATGTCAGTCGCTTTTACTTTATCAGTCACAATACGTTTAAGCTGGGCGTAACCGCCAAGCTTTTCGTAATTGTCGAGTCTGCCCGGATTGACATCATTAGAAACAGAAAGCGTACGCAGAGTGAGCAATGTTTGTTTAGTTAAATCTGCAACAACCGGAGTTTTATGGAGTGACATTACTTTAACTCCCCAAGGATTTCATCGACTTTAGCTGGCGTTAGGAACTCGTGCATATGGGTATTGTTGATGTGCATCAAAGGTGCACCGCCACAACAGCCCATGCACTCACCCTCTTTTAGGCAAAATTGACCATCTGGCGTGACTTCATTAAAACCAACACCAAGTTTAGTTTGCAGGTGATCCACGATTTCATCTGAGCCACGAAGCATGCAAGAAATATTGGTACAGATCGTGATTTTGTATTTACCCACCGGCTGCAGGTCGTACATATTGTAGAAAGAGGCAACTTCTAAAGCAGCAATGGCTGGAATGCCCAAATACTCTGCAACATAAGCAATCGTTTCTTTTGAAAGCCAACCCTTTTCTGTCTGTGCAATACGCAAGGCCGACATCACCGCACCCTGACGGTTTTCTTTCGGATACTTTGTTAATTCGTATTCGATCTTATCGAGAGACACTTGAGACAACATTATCGATCAATCTCCCCAAACACAATATCTTGCGTACCAATAATAGCTACTAAGTCGGCAATCATATGACCCTTTGTCATTTCATCTAGCGCCGCCAAATGCGGGAAGCCCGGTGCACGAATTTTTAAACGATAAGGCTTGTTCGCCCCATCAGAAATCATATAGATACCAAATTCACCCTTAGGATGCTCAACGGCTGCATAAGCTTCGCCGGCAGGCACATGGAAGCCTTCAGTGAAGAGTTTGAAATGATGAATCAAATCTTCCATATTGGTTTTCATGCCTTCGCGATCTGGCGGCGCCACTTTGTTATCGCTGCTAATCACTGGACCAGGATTCTGACGAAGCCAATTAATACATTGTTTAATGATGCGATTAGACTGTCTAAACTCTTCAATTCGGACTAAGTAACGGTCGTAGCAGTCGCCATTCACACCCACAGGAATATCAAAATCAAGCTTGTCATAAACTTCGTAAGGTTGTTTTTTACGTAAGTCCCATTCGATGCCTGAGCCACGTAACATTGGGCCTGTCATCCCAAGTGCTAATGCACGCTCCGGCGTTACAACACCAATACCCACCGTACGCTGTTTCCAAATACGGTTATTTGTTAAGAGCGTTTCGTATTCATCTACTAGCACGGGGAAGCGATTTGCGAAGTCTTCAATAAAATCAAGCACAGACCCCTGACGATTATCATTTAACTTGCTGATTTCTTTTTTGCTACGGAATTTCGTTTCCAGATGTTGCGGCATACGTTCTGGCAAATCACGATAAACGCCACCTGGACGATAATAAGCAGCATGCATACGTGCACCAGAAACAGCCTCGTACACATCAAACAAATCTTCACGTTCACGGAAGGCGTACAAGAAAACGCTCATCGCCCCAACGTCTAGCGCATGCGCGCCAAGCCAAAGCAAGTGATTCAAGATGCGGGTGATTTCGTCAAACATCACGCGAATGTATTGCGCGCGAAGTGGCACATCAATCGCCATCATCTTCTCAATCGCCATCACATAAGCATGCTCGTTAGACATCATGGACACATAATCCAAACGGTCCATGTAGGGGACTGATTGCAAATAAGTACGATTTTCAGCTAATTTTTCAGTTCCGCGATGCAGCAAGCCAATGTGCGGATCGGCACGTTGAATGACTTCACCATCGAGCTCTAGCACTAAACGCAACACCCCGTGCGCTGCAGGATGCTGCGGGCCGAAGTTCATGGTGTAATTTCTAATTTCAGCCATTGTGGAAACCCTCGTCACGGATAACACGCGGCACGTTATTTCTTGCTTCAATTGAAACTGGCTGATACACCACACGCTGTTGTTCTGGATCGTAACGCATCTCAACGTTGCCAATCATTGGGAAATCTTTTCTAAATGGATGACCCACAAAGCCGTAGTCTGTCAGTAGGCGGCGTAAATCTGGATGCCCTTCGTACATGATGCCGAAGAGATCGAATGCCTCACGCTCAAACCAATTAGCCGCAGGGTATAAATCAACCAAGGTTGGAAATACCGGGAAATCATCTTCGGTTGCGAATACTTTTAGGCGAATACGGTGATTAAGGGTGACTGAAAGAAAATGATAAACCGTTGCGAAGCGCAAACCTTCCCAAGTGCCATCCGCATAGTCTTGATAATCTACGCCGCATAAATCAATTAATTGCTCAAATTTTAAGGTTTTGTGGTCGCGCAGCTTTTTAACTACCCTGATTAAATCATGATGCGCACATTCAATCGTTAACTCATTCAATGCAACCGTTAGTTTACTTACCTGGTCGCCTAGGACTTTTTCGATATTTTCTTTAAGGGTTTCTAATCGCGTCATCTTCATCTACCTTAGCGAGCGATCGTATTGGTGCGTTTGATCTTGTTTTGCAACTGAATAATGCCATAAAGCAAAGCCTCTGCAGTTGGAGGACATCCCGGTACGTAAACATCAACTGGCACAATACGATCACAACCGCGCACCACCGCATAAGAGTAGTGATAGTAACCTCCGCCATTAGCACATGAGCCCATTGAGATCACCCAACGTGGCTCAGCCATCTGGTCATACACTTTACGAAGCGCTGGCGCCATTTTATTCACGAGTGTACCGGCCACAATCATCACATCAGACTGACGCGGGCTCGGGCGGAACACAATGCCGAAGCGATCCAAATCATAACGCGCCGCACCAGCATGCATCATCTCAACCGCACAACATGCCAAGCCAAATGTCATTGGCCACATTGAACCAGTTCTGGTGTAGTTAATCACCGTGTCGAGCGTCGTTGTCACGAAACCCTTTTCTAAAACACCTTCGATGCTCATTTAAATACTTTCATTTTAAGCAGGCCTGTTGTTATTCCCATTCCAGCGCACCCTTCATCCATTCATAGATGAACCCAACGACTAACACACCAAGGAACACCATCATGGCCAGAAAACCAAACAAACCAATTTCTTTAAGGACGACAGCCCAAGGAAATAAAAATGCGATTTCTAAATCGAACAAAATAAAAAGAATGGCAACCAGATAGTAACGAACGTCAAACTTCATGCGAGCATCTTCAAACGCCTCAAAGCCGCATTCATAAGGGGAATTTTTTGCTGCGTCAGGACGATTGGGAGCAACGAGTTTTCCGAGGACTAGAGGCCCAACTCCAACGGCTAAGCCGACTAAGATAAAGAGAAGAATCGGAAAGTAATTTTCCAGCACGTTAAAACTCCAGTTTCACAGCGATTAATGACTGCTTATTACAATCTTTGAAGTTTTTTAACCCCAAATTTTATCAATTGTAACTCAAGCTTATGGTCTGTGGCAAAGCAAATTCGGGTCTTAGCGAAGATTTTGACCCTTTTAAACGTAAGCCTTTGTCAAGACAAACTAATCACTCAATACGTTCAATCCATGCACGCAAAAACACAAAAAATACACAGCACTTGAAAATATCAAACTTAGAAAGTTGTTCATAAGATACGAAACGAAGATTTAAAACTTAGAGCCTCAAGCTTATTAGTTAAGTTTTGGGGAAAAGCACGAAATGAAAGGGCCAGAAAATCGCAGAAATGATTAAGACATTAATAATTTTGAATACAAATAAATACTTTAATTCGCAATCAACGCTTTAAATTGATCAGCAGGCAAAGGCCTCCCAAACAAATACCCCTGGAAACGCTGACAGCCACTATCTAGTAAAATTTGCTTTTGGTTCTCTGTTTCCACCCCTTCGGCAATCACTTTTAACTGCAAATTGTGCGCCATAGAAATGATTGTCCGAACAATCTGCTTATCATTTTCGTTGTACTCAATCTCACGCACAAATGATTGATCAATCTTAAGCTGTTCTAGCGGTAATTTCTTCAGGTATTGCAAAGAAGAATAGCCCGTTCCAAAATCATCGAGCTCCAATTGAATGCCGATGCCTTTTAAGGCATTCATGCTTGCAATCAAGGACTCGATGTTGTTGGTAAATGCGGTTTCAGTGAGCTCTAGCTTGAGCAAGGCAGGGTGAATACCATGCTGTTTAACAATATATTTTACATGGCTCACAAAATCATCTTGATGGAATTGTTTACTACTAATATTGACAGCTAAAGTCAGGCCGCGCATTTGCGGGATCGATTCCCAAGCTTTTAATTGCTTGCACGCAGCTTCTAACACCCATTGCCCTAACGGCACAATCATGCCGGTTTCTTCAGCCAACTCAATAAAATAACCTGGCGCAACCAAACCAAGCTCCGGGTGGTTCCAGCGAATAAGGGCTTCAGCGCCAATTGGCTTTTGCTTATCATCCACTTGCACTTGATAAAATAGCTCGAACTGCGCTAACTTAATCGCCGTGATTAATTCACGCTCAAGTTTCACGTACTGCGTAATGTCATCCTGCATTTTCTTTTCAAAGAAGCAAACCGCATTTCGTCCGTTCGCTTTCGCTTGATACATAGCAATATCGGCCTGTTTTAAAACTATATCAATAGGGATTAGATCCCCACTCAAGACCGTCAGACCGATACTTGCTCTGATGCTATAGGGCTGCTCATCAAGCGAAAATGGTGTATCAAAACTAGCCATCACTTTATCCGCAAACTCTTGAGCCTTTGCTGCACATTCAATTTCAGAGCCATTTAAATTGGTTAGTAATATGAAAAATTCATCACCGCCAAGGCGAGCAACCAGATCCTTTTTTCTAACGCATGAAACCAAACGAGTAGCCAGTTGCTCAAGTAGCATATCACCAAGATGATGACCGAGCGTATCATTCAGATTTTTAAAACGATCCAAATCAATAAAAAGTAAAGCGGCGCGACTTCCATCGCGTGAAGTAGATTCAATCTCTTGACTCAGCCGATCAAGAAATAAACGGCGATTAGGTAACTGAGTCAATGGATCATAGTAAGCTAGATTAGCAATCTTCTCTTTAGCCGCCCTGCCCTTGGTAATATCAGTCATTGTAGCCACATAATTAGCCACATTGCCTAAGTCATCGTAAACCACAGCTATGCTTAAATACTGAGCATAAACATCACCATTTTTGCGGCGATTCCAAATTTTACCTTCCCATTTATCCTGATTGTTAAGGCATTGCCACATGTGCTTGTAAAACGATTTATCATGCCTGCCAGAACTCAGTATATTCGGCTTCTTATCTAAGACTTCTTCTGAACCATAACCAGTAATTTCAGTGAAGGCTTGATTCACTCGAACAATAGAGAGATGAGCATCAGTAATCAACATCCCTTCTTGGGAGTGAAAAATGGATGCAACAATACTAAGCTCTCTATTTTCAGAGGCTAATGCTGCATTTTGCGCATGAAGCGCCTTGTTAGCGGTAAGGAGCTCATCCACTAAGTTTTCCGCTTCAAGCTTGTTTTTATTTAGTGCTTCCAATTCTAAAACCTCATTCATGTAATCTTGTTGACACAATCGTAATATCTATAATTGTATCCCGATTAGAACTACTTAAGTGGCGCCCTACTTCATCACATAAATTTAATATCTATTAGCGCAATTCAAAATATAATTATATCTATATAAAATTCTAAGGTTGCCAAAATTCATGGATCGTAAGCCTGATTCCCTTATTCTTGTTTTTAAACATCACTAAACTTGACTTAGAGATATATAAGATTAACCCCCTAAGGCGCGTTAAAGTTTTTGGCGAGAGTAATGATAAGATTAGAGAAAACTTGTTTAATTAAATAACTTAGAGGAAATATAAGGTGTTAAATTTAGAAAACAAAAAACTGATAAAAAATAAGCTTCCTAAGTTGATAACATCGCTAGTGACTAAGCTTATCCCATATAAATATAGAGATCCTTTTAAAAATATTTCCAATAAAGAAATATTTTCTAAAATTTATAAAGAAGGTTATTGGGCTAGCTCAGGCCCTAAGCAATTCGACTCAGGTTCAGGTTCACATAAGACTGAGATTGTAAATGCATATCAAGACGCCATAGAAAAGTTCTTAGTTTCATTTGATACCAAGCCGAAAATAGTGGATTTGGGCTGTGGTAATTTCTTCGTAGGATCAAAAATCAGGCACTTATGTGACACATATATTGCTTGCGATATCGTTCCAGAACTTATCGAATGGAATATCCGAAAGTATAATAATCTTAATGTTGATTTCCGAGTTCTTGATATCACAAAAGATCAATTACCTGAAGGAAACGTAGTTTTTGTAAGACAAGTATTTCAACATTTATCCAATGATCAAATTATTAAGGTTCTTCCAAAAATCACACTCAAATATAAATATCTTGTTTTAACTGAGCATCTACCCACATCAAATAATTTTGTACATAACATGGACATACAGACAGGTCCTGGGACCAGACACGGCCTACCAAATGGTGGGAGTGGTGTAGTAATTACAAGTAGTCCATTTAATCTAAAGCCAATTCAAACAGATTGTTTGTGTGAGGCTTTGGAGGATAATGGAATTCTTAGAACAACTCTTTATCAGCTAAACTAAAATTTAGCAATATTCATATCACCAAACAAGAGCTCAACCCATTCTGGATTTACTTGGGGTTAGTTCAATAATATCGAGCATGAGCCTTTTTAGTAACCAATCCCAATAAATTAGTAAGCGGGTAAGTGAGATAAAGATATTTACTATGGAATGAGTTGGCTAAGTATGAACAATAACAATCAATTGAGCGTTAGTGGCATTATCGGCAAACTATGTAAACAAGCAGGTATACGGCACCTAACTTTTCGATTCTATTGCCCATTCAATCTTAGCCACCACCTCTGGAACAGAAATATCTAAAACGCCTTGCATGTTATGGATAATCTCAGAAACTTTGCTATATGGGTGCCACATATTTGGTAAGTTGTGACTTCCAAAGAGTCCTATATGAGGAACACCCATAGCAGCGGCAAGGTGCAACGGACCGGAATCATGGCCAATAAAAAGAATTGATTTTTCCATCGCCGCCGCTGACTGACGAGGGGATAATTTTCCACAAGCATTAACAGTTGGTCCAGCCCAGCGATCAAGCAATTGCTGCGCATTTTCAAAATCTGAAGTCGCGCCCACCACCAGTAAGCCAAAATTTCGATATTTTTTTTGGAGGGCGAAAAACAAAGCCTGCCAATTACAAAGTCCCCAGTCCTTCATAGGATCTTTTCCACCCATATTGATTGAAAAATATGGGACTTTGATTAACTCTTTGATAAAGGCTTGCCCTAACTCACGCTCCGATAATGAAAGACATGGATCCCACACAGATGGATTATCAATATCAACATCACCCAATTTGCTAAGGCAACGAATCAACCTGAAGGCCTCGCGCTCAACTTCTTGAGTTTTACTATCAATTAAATTTTGACGCAGTTTATTTGTATATGGCAAACCAACAATATAATCAAATCCAGCAAACTTTAAAAATAGCCAGTCTCTCCAAACTGATAGCGCAGGGCGACTAGGCATCAAATAAATAAGGGCTTCAGCTTTTAGGGAGCGTAATTGCATCGCTAAATTCCACAAAACCCTCACTGACCTTGAACCAACAGGATATTCAATCACACCATCCACTAATTGCCCGTCTTCTCCCAAAACAGACAATAATGGGGCAGTATTGCCAGAAACAGGAACATTAGTAAGTACTAAAATCTCGTGCTCCGGATAGGACGATCTTATTAGATTAAAGGATGGCAATGCAATAACAGTATCACCGATACTACCTAAGCGATAAACGACTATTCTTTTCATTAATTGACTCATCTACATTACAAGCTTTATTGCAAGATTTTTTGCTATTAAAAATTCACGCTAAACATCATAACTATTCAAATTAGTCTTTTGCCAACGCCAAGCATCATCACACATCGCATCCACTCCTAACCCAGCACGCCAGCCTAATTTCTCAAATGCTAGTGATGGGTCAGCAAAGCAGCATGCAATATCGCCAACGCGCCTTTCAACAATCTGATAAGGAATTTCAATGCCGCTTGCGGTCTGGAATGCATGAACCATTTCCAACACACTCAAGCCTTGGCCAGTGCCTAGATTAACAGTCAATAAACCAGGATTTTTTGCCAGGTAATCCAATGCGGCTAGATGCCCTTTGGCTAAATCAACCACATGAATATAATCGCGAACGCCAGTGCCATCTGGCGTTGCATAGTCACCACCAAAAATACTCAAACATTCTCTTCTACCCACCGCTACTTGGGCAATATAAGGCATTAAATTATTGGGTATTCCATTTGGATCCTCACCAATCAAACCAGAAGCATGGGCCCCGACAGGATTAAAGTAACGCAGCACAGCAATACGCCATGGTGGATGAGATGCTTGTATGTCATGAAGAATATTTTCTATCATTAACTTACTCGCGCCATAAGGATTCGTTGTGCCACCTACTGGAAAATCCTCACGTATAGGCATTACATCCGGCTCACCATAGACGGTAGCAGAAGAACTAAAAACTAGCCTGTTCACGCCAAACTCAGCCATCACTTCAAATAGTGCAACAGCCCCACCAACATTATGATCGTAATATCGCAAGGGTTGCTGCACTGATTCACCAACGGCCTTGAGCCCCGCAAAATGAATCACTGCCTCAAAAGCATACAGCGCAAATACCTCACGCAAAGCTTGCTTATTCCTCACATCCACCATATGAAAAGCTAATTCTCTGCCGGTAATACGTTGCACTCTAGCCAGAGCTTCAAACTTACTATTACTTAAGTTATCAACTACTACCAACTCACGCCCAGCGTTCAGCAACTCCACGCAAGTGTGAGAGCCAATGTAGCCAGCACCGCCTGTTATTAAAATTTTTTTTGCTGTCATTTATTAATGTACTAAGTTAAAAAAACTGACACTTTTAACCTTATGGTTTTGTCAACTTCAAACAAAATCCAAGCAGTAAGAATTGCAAACAACGCCAATACAGTATATCTTTCGATTGGCGCTAAGCCTTCAAAATATCCAGATAAATACAGTAACTGAAATACCGGCATATGGGTAATGTAAAGGGGATAAGAAATATTTCCCAACCAAGTACTTATTTTAAGAAGCAACCCATTAAAACTTACTTTTGAAGATAGCAGCACTAAAAAGGGAGAAATTAAAAATAGTGATACTCCTCCTGTTAAAGAAGAGTTAATCATATAGGTTAAGACCAAAATTATTAAAGCTATAAATAGAATTAGCTTAGAGTCAAAACCATATTTTTTATGGTGGGTATAGATAAGTATCCCAATAAAAAAATGATAAAAAACTCGTGCAAATCCATAAAAAAAAGAATTAGGTGAAAAACCAACATTAACTGATCCATTGAAATGGTATGTAGCAACCAATAAAAAGAATCCAAAAGCTGAAAGCTTCAATAAATGTCGCCCTTTGGTCGATTGAAGCCACCAAAAAAAGATTATATTTACAAAAAACTCAAAAAATAGTGACCATGAAGGTAGATTAAGTGGAAAGTAGAATTGGCCGAAAGTGTCCCCTACAGGCCAGATCACATCACTAATGTAAGGAAGTACCAAAAAGCCTAAAATTGAAGAGGCTATAATAGACGAACTGCATTCAAGCCTTTGAATTTGGCATGCATAACTCATGCTGAAAGCACCAAATAATAAGCCCACCCAAAAAAGCGGCATCAATCTAATCAGCCTTAATTTTATGAAACTAGTAAAAGTTAACTGACCCTCAACAATTCTTGTTGAATATACATGGGTCAATACAAAACCAGATATTACAAAAAAGAGATCAACAGCCATCCACGCTCTAGGAAACCAGTTTAGCCCAAGAAATTGCGCATAATGGAGGGTAATAACAGCAATTGCAGCTAATCCGCGAATTAGATCAAGAGCACTAAACCTTTGTGTCATAATTTTTTTAGACAAAACCATTACCAACCAAAATACTTAATGATATTCTTGGCCCATAAGCTTTCAGAAGGCAAGTCAGGCATAGGCTGTTGATAAAAGTCTGACGCACTTACTCTTTTGAGCATTTCCTTAGTAGCAGAGGCAAATCCCTGTTTCCCACCTTTTGCAATACTGACCCAGTTAGTGCCTTGCAAAATCTCAACAACACCTGACTCATCGCTCACTACCAAGCCTAGCTTTTCATAAAGCGCTTCAATCGCTGGAAGACCAAAACCCTGCTTAGCCGGCATTAAGAAAACGTGAGAGCTTGCATATAGTTCCCTTAACTTATCATCATTCACAAAACCATAAAAAATAATTTGATCGGAGATTCCTAGCGTTTCGGACAAGTTTTGCAAATTATTCTGGTATGGCCCAGTGCCTACAATGTGTAAGCACCATTTTGGATAAGAGTCCGCATCACGTTTTATTTCTGCCAGCGCATACAAAATCCAATCGATACGTTTACTAATTTGTAATCTTGAAACAGTGAGTAGATTAATTGGGGTTGGTACACGATGAGGTAAATTGTCAATCAACCCACCAAAACCACCCAGATAAATAACTTCGGCACTTCGACCGTATAAGTGATGCATTTCGTCACGCAAGGCAAGTGTATTCGTAACAAATTGCTTGGAATTTCGAATGCCGCGCCGAGTTGCGAAATGACAAATAAAGCTCACTAATTTACTTTTTAAGTTTTTAATAAATGAAGACGTTTCTTCCCCAGTTTCCTCCGGCTTAAACCCAAGCAAACTATAAGTGTCGGGAATACGAACATGATAGGGCGCATTCGCTGCAATACCTGCGTGATAAGCCGATTGGATATTGAATAAAACTGGTGTGGGGCTACCCACTTGATAAATGTAGTTCAGACAACGGCGTAACGATAAAACTTTACTGATTGGATTTTTGGATGGGTTCAATTGATAAACTTTTAATGGCCAGGTTGCATAAGCCGCCAAATCAATATGATCCCAATAACATAAAATTGAATGAGACTTACCTTGCGCATGCAACTCTCTTGAAAGAGAAAGTATCACTCGCTCCTCACCACCAAATTCAATAAATTCCGGTTGAAAAATCACAATATCCCCATCGTCTGGGTAATTAACTTGCTGTTGCACTTCACTTCCCCCTAAAAGGCACTACTGAAAATGATCCAACAATCGTCCAAGCACCGAATCTCTTGCTAAATTCTCTTCCGCATAAAGCCTAGCTTGGTTGCCAAAATGCAACCGGGCTTTATCGTCATCCACTAACTTTCCAATAGCATCGGCTAAGGCATTACCATCTTCTGGCGCAACCACCAAGCCGCACTGAGCAACTACATAAGCAATTTCCGTATTTGCCAAACAAGTGGCAATAACCGCCCTACCACTTGCCAACATGCCTGAGAGTTTAGATGGCAAAACCAAGTCTGCCGCCTCTGGGCTTTGCGGTAATAAATGAATATCAGCCAAGCCTAATAACTGCCCCAACCTTTCAAACGGCTGCAATGGCAAAAACTTAATATTAATTAGGCCCATGCTAGCGGCTTCTAGTTGCGGTTTTATGACACCATCTCCACACACCACAAACATCACATCTTGACGATGCGCTAATTTTTTAGCCGCTTCTGGAATCACAATCAAGCCTTGCTTGCTTCCCATGGTGCCAGAAAACAACACGACTTTTGTCAGCGGTGAAATGCCCAATTCATGGCGATAATCACTTGGAGCCGTTAAAGGATAGATATGTGAAATATCCACCCAATTCGGGAAAAAGCGAATCTTGTGCTCGGCGATGCCTTTTTGACGAAGCCGATCTAACATCCGGCCAGAAATAGATGAAACCTGATCAAAACATCTCAGCAAGCATCGCTCAGTTGCAAGCACAATACATTGTAATAATGGGCTTTTTAATAAGCCCATCTGAAAAGCCACATCCACTTCAAAATCTTGAATATGCAAGCAAGCTTTTGCACCAGATAATCTCGCCACTAAAAATCCAGCTGGCGCACAAACAAGCGCTGGCGCAATGACCATCACCACATTCGGGCGCCAAAATATCTGCCACAACATAATCGGCAGCGACGAAACTGCAAAGCTTAATAAATGCAAAACACGTACTAACCCACCCGGCACTTTTGGCACCCATAGCGGACAGCGCCAAACATCTACCTCCTGCCACTGCTCACGACGATAAGGTTGCCATGCGTAGGTTTGGTCTAATTGCCATGCAGGGTAATACGGAGGTGCTGCAACAACGCGGACTTGATGGCCTTGTGCAACCAACCAAGCAGCCATCTCTCCAGAATACTTACCTATGCCTACTGGTTCAGGCGCAAAGTTAGCGCTGTAAATGAGAATCTTCATAGTGAACTACTTAGGGTCAGCAAATCTTTGAAGTTCATCAACTTTTATCACTATCATATACTCGTAAATCGCTTGCAATATTGAGTAACGTAAGCCTGCGCGACCATCCAAGAAGCCCCTTTTAACAACATAAAGCAGAATAAACTTTATTAAAGGGCGCAAGGGCATCCGATAAAACAACTCTTTTTGATTAAAACGTCTTTCATGAAAATCGCTAGCAGTAAAAGCCTTAATAATAGAAAACGTTTTATTTTGCTTTCGATTATTGATAATTTGCTCGGCTTCAAACTTACTGTAAGCATTATGTCGTTCTAGCCAATGCCCAATTCCCTTGCTAAATGGAAAATGATCTAGATTTCCTTTCAACTCACCTACTGGCCCATCGGCAATGGAAATAGGGTTCACCAAACGCTCATAACGCATTCTCTCTGGCTTAAACAAGCGCATATAAAATGGTGAGGCTTGAACGTGTTTCAGCCATGTTCCATTAAAAAAGTCTCGGCGCCGAATGCGAAAAGCGACAGCATCATTTGGTTTATTTGCAACCATAATGACTTCCTCAACTAAATCGCTTGTCATGCGCTCATCCGCATCAATATAAAAAACCCACTCATGCTTAAACTGAATATTTTGCAAACCCCAGTTTTGATGGCTAGACCAATTATCAAAAGATCGTTGCGTAACTTTAGCGCCAAAACTCTGTGCGATATTAACGGTATCGTCAGTACTCATAGAGTCATAGACATGAATATCATCACTCCAAGCCACAGAGTCCAAACATCCAGAAAGATCCTGCTGCTCATTTTTAGTCAGTATCAATACAGATATACCGTTCATTCAATCACCTTTTTACGTAACTTTTTCATCACTGCTGGATTGCCCGCCCAGACTGTCCAAGGTTCAACAATACTTTTCACAACCACAGCCCGTGCACCCAATACACAACCCTCTGCTAACTGGACCCCGGGTCCAACAAAAGCCTCAGCGCAAACCCACACATAGCTCTCAAGCGTAATAGGCTTTGCTATTAACTGAAAGTTAGCAGAGTCAATGTCGTGTGAGCCTGCACAGAGGTGGGCTCCCTGAGAAATGACGCAATGATTACCTATCACGATCGGCGCCATGTTATAGAGCTTTACCCCATCAGCCACGCCCGCATAATCACCGATACTAAGCGCCCAAGGTGCCCACATTTTTACTGTCGGATATACGTTCACATGCATACCAAGTTTCGCGCCAAACAAGCGTAATAAAAACCTTCGCCAAACATGAAGCGGACGCGGGCTTGTACGAAAAAGCACCAACCATACTACGCCCCAAACTGCGCGCATTATTCTATTTTGCAAGGAAAAAGATGGTTGCGTGAAAGGATCATTACCTTGAATAATCATTGTTTAAATCCTAAGTTAGTCAGCGCCAAAACTTTGCTTCTTACAAAAGCCGTGCGAGATTCAAAAAACCACCACCATAGGCTAGCAAGTGCCAAATGAAATAATCCCCAACAAGCAGGATGAGTTAATTCTGAGCCATCAACTAAAATTGCATTCCTAAGATGCCCTAAGCAGACAACTAATGCGCTGAGGCCCCGAAGCAAATCAAACAACAAATTTCTGCTTTTATTAAATACACACTGCCTGAGTCGAAATAATATTCAAGATCAATCACGTAAAACAAATAATTGATTAACGCCGAACAAAACCTTTGACAATTTTAGCTTGTCGAAAATTCGCGCAGAATATATAGATCCAAAAGTTGCTATTAATGTAACAACGAAGGAATATAGAAGGCCAGTAGCATCCATCAACAAAAACAAATTAGCCAGCGGCTTAAACATTACGATAAAAAATGCATGAAAGCACAAAATAATTAGTGAATTTCGGCCCACCCATATACCAACAGCGAAGATCTTTTGTTGAGAAACACAGAGCCCCAACCCTGCCAAGAAAAGCAATATCGCTAAAACCCAAGATACTTGGAAGAAAGAAAATACTGCGATCTCGTTATTGCCAATAAGCGCAATTAGCCCTATCAAAAATACTCCAGAAAATAAGGCATTAGGAATAACATCGGAAAATTTTCGAAGCAGCAGACCAATCAAGAAGAAGAATGCTGTCCTGGGAAACAAAAGACCTAATTCACAAGCCATCGCAATAAAAAATACAGCTAATATTACGAATGGATATTTCAACTTACAGCAAACAGTTAAATACCTAGAGACCAGTATAGATACCTGTAATATTATAAGCGAGTGCAAAAACCAGTAACCGCCACGCGGTTGAAAAAATAAAATTTTAAAAAAATCTAACATTGTCGCTGGTGGCGCATTATTGGTATGAATATTCAAAGACTGAATTAACACGAGCCCCAGCATATATAGTGATCCAAAAAATAAATATGGCACCACAATGCGTCTAAAGATCTTATGAGAGGCCGCCGAAACATCACTTTTAAAATCTAAGAAAAAACCAGAAATGATTAAAAATAATGGCATATGGAATGTATAGATAACGCTAACAAAATCATTTTGCAAATAATCCTGTGTTCCAACATGCGTAAGATGTCCATAGACCATCAATACAATAGCGATGCCTTTAATCCAATCCGCAATATCCTGACGGCCGCCTTGAATAATCATTGTGTAAATCCTATATTAGTCATGGCTTTTTTTACTTGGATCTTGTTTATATTTCAGCCATTTCTGGATGGAGGCCGAAATACTTTTAGCCATCGCTTCCACTGTAAAGCGCTCTTCAAAACATCGCTTAGCATTCGCCCCCATTTGTTGGCGGGCGGTTTCATCTAAAGCTAACCAGCGCTTTAAGCTTTCTTTGGTACCCGCTAAGGTATCTGGATTCACAATGCCAGCGCCGTCTGCTTCAATTTCTCGCCAAATATTGACTTTGTCAGAGATTAATACGGGCGTACCGCAGCCAAGTGACTCCGCTACCGCAATCCCAAAGTTCTCTTGATGTGAAGATAAGACATAAGCTTCGCTAGCATAAAAGGCGCCCCATTTCATGTCGCCTTGCAGCATGCCTGTCCAGGTAATACGGTCAGCAATCCCTAAACGCTGTGCGAGTGCTTGAAGCTTTTCTTGATATTTTTGTTGGCTAGGCCCAGCAATCACTAAGTGAAGGCTGGCGTCATGGCTCGCCACTTCAGCAAACGCTTCAATGGTTAAATCACAGCCTTTCTTCTCTTGAATGCGACTTAGAAATAGAAACACTCTTTTTTCACGTAGTGCTGGATATTGGGTGTAAAAAGTGTCTGCCAGCGCAACACCATCACTCGGCGGTGTTTTAGTCCCATAAGTCACCACTTGTTCACGTACTTTGTATAACCAAAAGGATTGACGGGCTAAGATTCTTTCTTCTTCACAAGTAAAAAAGACTGCTCTTGCATCTCTGAGTAATCGATACTCAGCCCAAGGCCAATACAGCCATTTTTTTAAGTGTTTAAGCGGGTAAGTGTGTTTGAACCATGGATCCAACATGCCGTGACAAAACACAAAGTAAGGGATTTTCTTGCGATGTAATACGCGCCAAGCACCAAAGCCATGGTACTGCCAAAGTCCGTTAATAATCACAATATCATAACTATCTACGTTTTCTTCAAGCCATGGCACTAATCTACTGTTATAACGATAACTGCCTATCGATGGACCAATGGCATGCACCTTAAATGGATACTCCTCAATGAAAGGTGATGCCGGATCATCCAAGGTCAACACACTGATGGAGTGCCCCATCTCTATCTTCTTCATGCCGACTTGACGCACGCCCTCAATCGGACCCCCGCCCTTGGGATTAATCGAAGCAATGATGTGAAGGATTTTCATTAATCTTTTACCGATGCTTTAAAGAGCTTTGTGTTAAAAAATTAGCATTAAAGGCAATTCGATAACACTCAAGATACTTTTCTATCGCATACTCCATGTTAAATTGCTTTACTTTTTTAAGTTTCTCGCGACAAGCTTTGTGCGACCTGATTTATTTAGTAATTGACTCTAAAAAAATCTCAACTGGACTTAGCCCTGCTCGTCACATTAAATGTTTTTGCAATTAACTTTGCAAAAAATACCGCAATAAGGAATAAAAAAGTAGCTTGAAAAGCTCCACGAAAAACTCCGATAAACATGGAATGTAACGAGTCGTTTGTTAAGCCAAAAAGAAAGTTAGGCCAGATATTCAACATTCCAATTATAGAAAGTTCTGAGAATCCACTTGAACTTCGTTTTGCAAAGATATCAATTACAGAAAATAAAACAAAAAGAAAACCGAAATAAATGATTGGAAATAAAAGCCCAAAAATCAACATCCCCTGCGCAAAAATAGAACCGGTTTTATAACCCGACAGACTAGTACCAATTGCATAGTGGGCCAACAAGTCTCCAGAGGAAAATAAATAATTACTTTTTTGGATGTTTGGTTGGAGCCATTCAAGAACAGGCGTAGGGAGTGCCAACCACAAAAACTCAAAGGAAATACCCTGAACAGCATCTGCGTCTAAATCAGATATTTTCTCTGCAAAGTAAATAGTATTATCATGAAATTTAGTAGTTACCAATCTAGCAAGCAGGGGATTGGTAATGTAGGTCTCATCGTAATCAAAACGATTTTTCTCATATAATTTACGATAACGATAATTGTCAATTTTTCCTTGATCAACAAAGTAATTAATTGTGCTCTCAATAGTTTTAATTGGCGATACTAAGGATCGTTCATCTCTTGCCATAACCATGGCAGTAGCTAAGTTCGATGCGGGAATTGATAATGAAAATAGAACAACAATAATTAAACCTGCTCGATACAAATGGCCTACCGAAACCAAAGCATGGCTGCGCAAAAGATTTAGAAAAAGTAATAAAAAAACTGTTGCAAATCCAAATAAAAGCTGACCTCTGGAATTAAAAAACATAGCGAGCAGGACAATTACTAATGTGTGCAAAACCAAAAAAAACATATGGTATTTAAGATTACAGAAGTCCTTACCAATTTTCATATGAATTAAAGGGATTAAAAAAGGCATCCATGCCAAATAACTAAACCCATTAGCGACAGGGAGTACTTTAGAAAACAGAATACAAATTAAACCAAAAACACCAATAATCCATATAACCGATACTGATTGGTAATCATAAATACCCCAGTCATCAAACAATCTTCTTAAGAAATTAGGCTTATAAATTTTTGATGGACTCGCTTTTAGCCTATATATCGAGTGAGCAATAATGGAGAGTGCTGAGTAAAAGGCAAGCCAAGAAAATGTCACTATAGGTTGACGCAAACTAGCACTCACAGCTACCCATGAGAGTGATTGTACCCAGATTGCGCCAGTTAAAGTGGTGATGGAAAGTCCAAGAATAGCAAAGCTAGATAACGGGTGACTTTCTAAAGCATTAGTCCACCTAAGATATAAGATTGTCGACAATCCAGAACAAAAAATAATGATGCTGCAAGCAATATTCACTGTTGAAAAGTCAATAAGAAATTGAATAAGAAATGCCGCTAGCGTCAGCATTATCATTAAGCTGTTGATCAAATTCGAAATTTTCATGTTGATATTACCTCACTATAAATTGCCATTGCTTTATGCCCATAATCAGCCCAACCGCCAAGATTTTTTACTTTCTGTAAGGCTTGATTACCCATGTCTTCTCTCAATCTCGGCTCATCTGCTAACTTTTGTAGCTTATCAGTAAGCCCACTCACATCGCGCACTGGCACAATAAAGCCCTCTACACCATCCGTTATTAAATCTTTTGCACCGGTATGGTTACTTGCAACAATCGGGCAGGCACAAGCCATGGCTTGCGACATCACCATACCAAAGCCATCTTCTAGGCTAGGTAAAACTAGTACATGGCTTCTGCTCATTACCTTTTTAAGTTCTCTTTGAGGAACATGGCCCAATATAATTGCATCTTCTGGCCATAGCCCAAGGGCAGTTAATGCTTCGACTAGGCTTTTTAATGGTGTACCCACAAAAGTCAGCGACTTTGCAGGATGATTAACTTTTTGGTAAGCCTGTACTAAATACTGCACGCCTTTGCGCAAACTCATGCCACCAACAAAAAGAATATCAAAACGTTGCGGATCAGGTTTTCCAAATGGATGAAATATCGATAAATCAACGCCGTAGGGAAGCAATCTTAATTTGTGTGCTGGTATACCCTGCTCAATAAAGCTTTTATAAACAAAGGTGGATGGCACAGTAATAGAATCAGCTTCTTCATACTCCGACTCTTCTCTAGCTATTATACGTGGATCAATCCCATCAAATGTCATATTCCAAAGCGCGTACTCTTCAAGTAACAACTGATTTTGCGAGCGTATATGTGATGATCCTCTATCACAAATAAACTTAGCGCCTCGCTGATGCACTTTCTCCCCTGCTGGTAAAGCTGAACTTGAGAGCCCAACATAAAGATCACAGTCTGGTAAATTGCGGGCAACATAATCACCAAAACTAATGGCAGAAAAATTTTGCCATTCCCTAATGAGTGCCCCAGATAAATGTTGCTTCCAAGGAAAAGCCATATAAGGAGTTTGCACCCAAGGAAAAGTTTTTATTAACTCGTTTGGCAGTGCTTCATTTTTTAACTTAAAGCGCGGATAGTTAGTAAAAATAGCAGCTAATGCCCCGCGGGCATAAAGCTCCCTCGCCAGATTAAAGGTATGGAACTTAGCGCTGCAAGAAAGTACTACTCTCATATAGTTACCTGGCTAAGTCTTTGATTGGCGTAAATAAATTGACTTGCTAAATAAATGCAAACAACTGCAATAACCAATTCACTTAACCCCAAGCCTACAATAACTCCTGTTAAGCCATAAAACTGACTCAATCCCCATGATAATACAACGCTTAAAAAGCCAGAAAACAAGGCCCAAATAGATAAATTAACATGCTGATTAATAGACATGAGCATGACCCTTGGAATATGCCAGGTCCCGCTAATTGCTGCATAAACCAACATAAATAGCATTAAACTTGATTCAAAATGTATTGCATCATGCGTCCAGATTTTTAACAACAATGGAGATGTAAAATAAAGTACTAAACTCAGAAAAATTGCCTGCAATCCCCCCATCAAACTTGCGCGCAAATAAAGTGTTGTAATTGCTTTGTAAGCGGCCTGGCCAAATAACTTTGAAAACTCAGGCCATAACACATGGCTTAATATTGCAGTGAACTGAACCGCAACTCTAGCAATTGTTCTATAAGTGCTAAATAGGGCTACCGACACAGGCCCAAACATTGCAGCTACCAATAGAGTTGTCCCTTGCAAACTCAACAAATTGCCTAATGGAAAAGCCATAAAAGAAATTGCAGGCTTAATCATCGATTTAAGTTCAGAGAACTGCGCAAATTTCAACCCCCAAATTAAGGTATGACTAGTTCTATTTATCAAAACCATTCCAGTAACACAGCCAAGAAGTTTAATCACGAAGGCACCAATTGCAACAGCTGCAAAATTACCAATTAAAATCACACCTAATATAGATCCAAGCCACTCACCTAATCGAATGTAATTGTTGAGCATAGCTGCAAAAGCATAACGATCTGTAGCCTTAAATGCAGCATCATTCAATCCACCGTAAAAGCCAACAACAACGCTCATCGACATGGTTGCCAACGCTATGCGCTGATCAATACTTTCAACCCATGGAAGGGGCAAAAACAGCACAACAGAAAGTACGAGCAAAACGAGAACCACAGAAACTATAATCATAAAGGCTTGTGCACTTTGAAATATTTTATTCGCCTCAATAGGATCATTCTTTCCCATCGCCATGGTCATTTTATTTCCTGCAGCAGTCAAAATACCTACATCAGCCATCGATAAATACGATGGGATGGCCGATAAAATCAACCACTTACCATAAATTTCTAAGTTCCAAAAATGCAAAAATATGGGTAACGACATGACCTGAATTGCGATGACAATTGCCATGCCAAAAAAATTAGCTCCCAGACCTTTAATGATCCTACGCTTCATCAGCATTACCTATAGTTGCAACAATTTCAGCAAGGATGGCTTCATTTAAGTGACTATTCCGTTTCAATCTTTGCTGACCAGCTTTAGCTAAGGCTTGGCGACGAGCTTCATCTGCAAGGGCTAATTTACAGATTGCAGCACATTCTGCGGCATCCTTCCAAAACAATGCCTCTTTCCCTTCTTCATACATTTGGGTATGTTCGATGGTTCGTTCAGCACATAGCAATCCGCCAAGGGCAGGAATCTCTAAGGATCGAGTAGTGTGAAGATCGCGATTTTCCTTAGAAACCATGCCTAGATTCACCTTGGCGCATTGAATAGCTTTTGCGTAATCATCCCCAGCAATTGAACCGCCCCTCCAATAGGCTTTTAATTGCGGCCACTCTGGTGCCTTATGCCAGCCAGATCCTTGAATCGTCAATGGAACACCCAGGGAAATTAAATCCAATAAAAATGGACCTCGCTCAGGAAACCATGTACCCAAAAAAAGCACTTCAGCATCCCATTCTTGATGATCCCTTTCTGAGAGCTTTCTTGGTGCATGAGACACCTCATCAGCACTGCGATAAATCCTTAACACTTCAACGGCCCCTAAAGCATAGGCCTCGGCCACATTTTCATTTCTAACCACCGCATTTAAATCATAGCTAGGCAAGCTCTGACGATAGGCTTTAAAGCGGGGACCATCTCGTGGACCTAGTGGATCATCAATGCTGTAACTCACGATTTTTTGGGCATGTTGGCGTAACAACTTAATCACTTTGGGCGTTACCCACTCGCCGCCATCAACCCAACACAGATCGTATTGCTGATTTTTTAACAGTTTGCGTAAGCCGGGCATCAATAGAGAGGCCAGCAAGTCGCCCCCTAAGTGCCAAGTGACTTTATCCACCCATGACGTTTTGGGTAACAGTGTTCGCAAATCTAAATGTGTAACTTGATGGCCTAACCGGCGCAAAGCATTCGCGCGATCTAAACAAGTACCGCTGATCGGTCCAAGATAGATAATATTGAGTAAGTCAACCATGGATTAATTTTGCCCAATCAACATGGCTTGCTGAGCAGGGCTTAGCGTTTTAAGCAAATCATTAATAAATTGATTTTGGAGTTGATGTGAGGAGTTGTCGTCATCCGATATTTCAGAGACCCTAAACAACAATCCATCGGCAATATAACCTTTAAGCCCCATGTGAATTCGGGCAAAATTGATATTGGTCGACGGACCGCTCACTACGCGATCACCAATACGAATAAAGTAGCTCACTTGCTCTTGCCTATCACTCATTTGCGCAGTCATACGCTGAAATTCAATCTTATGGCCATTGGCAAGTATTTGCTCAGCATGCAATGCTTGAATTTTAAATCCTTGCGATGAATAGCAAGATTCTGGGCGGTGTAACTGTTTTGAAAAGGTTTGGTTGTCGCCATAAGCGAGCGATAGCATTAAGCGGCGACCCGTGCTTTGCTGCACATAGGTGCGGCTCACAATTTGGGTATAAAGGTCATCCAAGGCTTCTTGCTGTTGCGGGTTAACAATGAGCGTTTTACTTCCATCAGGAACTTGCCCCCAATCTGCAAAACTTGGTGGGATAATTTGTTCAAACTGTGGTTCGCCTAGATGCTCAAACCACTTTTCTTGGGGGGTAAGCCACCAAGCAAAAAGCGTGCAGATAACCATGAATATTACCGCTAGCCAATGCTGAAGATGCGGTTTTTGAGTAGGCATGGTTGTCGTCTCAGCGCGCATGAAGTTTCGCACTCAATAAACGTAAGAGATGGTCTGCACCTAACATCATTAATAACCCAGCAACAAACAGCACCATACCGGCAAAGCCATGTAAAAATCCTTGCCCAGCCTCACTGCCTAAATAGTATGTGATGAGTGACAACACAATCACACGCACCACATTAGCTGTGAATGAAATAGGAATAATCAGAATAGGCAGCACAATGTTGCGAAGCCGAGATGAAAAATGCACTAAATTGAGGTAAAGAATGCCCAGCGCTTCGAGCATGAATAAAGTGCGCATGCCAGAGCAGGCATCCGCCACCAATAGCTGATATTGCCCAAGGCTGATAATCACGCCATTTCTGGCCACTGGCAGATCGGCCCATCCCAAAATCTTTACAGTGACGGCAGATACAGCAAGCTTCATGGCCCCAGTGAGCGGACCAATCAATGTATTGGGCAAAGGAATCATAAACAACATAAAAATTAGCGGAAATTTCAACAGACTGAGGTGCTTACTGCCGCCAACCATCAAAACCACCCCAGCTAAAGCCCAAACAAAAGCGCCAGTTTCAAAGTAGATAATATCTAATGCACGGCCTGGCACGTATAAGGCGCCAGCAATTAGAAAGCAAGCCCATGCGAGCAATGGCGATGAAGTGTAACTTGATAGATCAGGCGCTTGATGCCAACGTTTCCAAAGTAACCATAGCGAGATGGCCAAAATAATTGGCCCGTGCGAATGTTGATCATCGAGCCATAACTCATTCACGAAATATAAGTCATACAGGGTTGGTATAAACATGACTGCCAAACCTGCACACAACAGCCAAATTGCTGGGTTAGCCAATAAATGTTGGTTGATCAGTCGGTAGTCCTTGGCTAAGTCACTCAATAAAGTTGCTCCGCTCATGCACGTGTACCCTCTCTCACAAAAGATGATGCCGCATAGGCAAGTGCAATACCCTGAATTAATGGGGTTTTAGCTTGCCAGCCCAGTGTTTTTAATCGGCTAACATCCAGTAGTTTTCTTGGGGTGCCATCTGGCTTGGTGTGATCAAAGACAATACCGCCCTCAAACTCGACGACTTTCATGACCACGTGAGCCAATTCATGGATGGTGACATCAGTGCCTGTGCCAACGTTATAAATGCCTTGGTTGATATTGTTTTCCATCAAGAACACACAGGCATCCGCCATATCATCCACATACAAAAACTCGCGCCTAGGGGTACCAGAACCCCAAATAACAAGGTCTTGGCTGCCAGCAAGTTTTGCCTCATGCGCTTTACGGATGAGTGCTGGCAATACATGGCTATTGCCTAAATCGTAGTTATCATTGGGGCCATAAAGATTGGTTGGCATGGCTGACACATACTGATGGGCATATTGCGCATTGTAATTTTCACAAAGCTTGATGCCAGCAATTTTAGCAATGGCGTATGGCTCGTTAGTGAGCTCTAGTGGGCCTGTGAGTAAATATTCTTCTTTAATCGGCTGAGCACAATCACGCGGATAAATACAGCTTGAGCCTAAAAAGCACAAGCGCTGAACACCAGCAAGATGGGCCCCATGAATGAGATTTGCCTCGATGACTAAGTTCTGATAAATAAAATCAGCGCGGTAGGTATTATTGGCTTGGATGCCGCCGACTTTAGCTGCGGCAATGAAGATGTAATCTGGTTGCTCTTCTGCTAAAAATGCAAAGACAGCTTTTTGATCAAGGAGATCTAGTTGCTCGTGTGTACGGATTACGATGTTGTTGTAACCCTTGGCTTCTAACTGACGCACAATGGCTGACCCAACCATCCCGCGGTGGCCAGCAACATAGATTTTAGCGTCTAGGTGATTAAGCATTATTCGTGGTAATCGTAGGCCGAGTAGCCGTGATCTTTGACTAACTCATCACGCTCTGCACTTTTGAGGTCTTCACGCACCATCTCAGCAACCAATTCGTGGAATGTCGTGGTAGGAGTCCAGCCCAGCTTTTCTTTGGCTTTGGTGGGATCGCCAAGCAGGGTTTCGACCTCCGTTGGTCTAAAATAACGCGCGTCAACTCGCACAATCACATTGCCGTTATCATCCACGCCAGTTTCCTCTACGCCCTCACCATGCCAAGTAATATTGATGTCCAATTCTTTTGCGGCGATATTCACAAAGTCGCGTACGCTATATTGGATGCCAGTAGCAATCACAAAGTCATCCGCCTCTTCCTGTTGCAGCATGAGCCACTGCATCTCAACATAGTCTCTCGCATGACCCCAGTCACGAAGAGAATCCATATTGCCAAGATAGAGGCAATCTTGCAGATTGAGTTTGATGCGGGCTAAAGCACGAGTAATTTTACGGGTAACGAACGTTTCACCACGAATTGGGCTCTCGTGGTTAAACAAGATGCCATTGCAGGCATAGATGCCGTAAGCCTCGCGATAATTGACGGTGATCCAATAAGCGTAAAGCTTAGCGACCGCATAAGGGCTGCGTGGATAAAATGGTGTCGTTTCTTTTTGTGGGATTTCTTGCACCAAGCCATACAATTCCGAAGTCGAGGCTTGATAAAAACGTGTTTTCTTTTCTAAACCAAGAATGCGTATCGCTTCCAATATGCGCAAAGTACCAACACCGTCTGCATTGGCGGTGTATTCTGGAGTATCAAAACTCACCGCTACATGACTCATTGCCGCTAGGTTGTAGATCTCGTCTGGTTGAACTTGTTGGATGATACGAATCAGATTAGTGGAGTCGGTTAAATCGCCATAATGCAGGACTAAATTTCGATTTGACACATGCGGATCTTGATACAAATGATCAATACGATCCGTATTAAATAAGGAAGCGCGACGTTTAATGCCGTGAACAATATAGCCTTTTTTTAACAAAAACTCGGCTAGGTAAGCGCCATCTTGGCCCGTAATTCCAGTAATCAGTGCAACTTTATTCATATGAGGATGCTTCTATCAATCTTGGTCATGTAGGCGAAATGCCAACGCCTATTTTACATTTAAAGCCTACGTCTCATTCAATCAACTATCCTGAAGGCCCATCATGACAATCGGATGACAATCGCAGCCTTGTCTCGTCCCTATGAGGGCTTATTTTTCAGTAAACCATAAAAAATAGCCTAGAGCATCAGAGGTTTTTTCCGACTCACTAGACTAGGTTGATATTGGGTTACCCACCACAAATTTAGGATGCACTGGTATTAAATATATTTAGCTCAGCATGAATCTAAAAAATATAGGCTTTAATAAACAGTATGCTTAAAAGTCATTAATGACGGCACCAACAATTTCTGCACCCGTCACAGATATTTGCGCTTTAACTGAAGCTAGATCTGACATTTTGGTGTGATCAAGCCTTGATACTAATAGTGCTCCACCACAACGTGCGACAATGGCTTGCGCATCAGCAGAATCAACAGCTGGTGAGGTATCTACCAAGATGACGTCATAGGATTCCATCGTTTGATTCATAAAGCTTGCGAATGTTGCTCGATTGAGTAACTCTTGTGGATTAGGCGCCATGGTACCAGCACCCAAAACAGATAGATTTGGAAAAGCCTCAATATTGCTAATTAAGCTTTTGTCGTTTCGCGCCGCTAGAATATCTGAAAGACCACGCTTCTCAGTCAGATTAAAAAGTTCATGTTGACGCGGTTCACGCAGGTTGGCATCGAGCAATAATGTACGCACCCCTAATTGCGAAAATAAAATAGCGAGATTGGCAGTTAAATTTGTACCGCCTTCACCGGGATTCACGCTGACAATTGCCAAGGCTTTATTACCCTCGCCAAACCACTTTTTCATTAACTGAGAACGTAAGGTTCGGAGCGATTCAACCTGTGGAGTAAATGGTGCATAGGCCGCAACGAGTTCTTGGCTGTAATTCCGATTGCCCGCTTGGAGATATGGATAATTAAACTGAATAGACAAAACCTGGTTAATGTCCGCTTCAGTGATCAACCCAAGGTAGATCGCCGCATCACCAAAACGCATTCCCTTATCTTGCTGAGCCTTAACAATTCGCTCAACATCATTCTGAGATATTTTACCAAGCTCGACTAACAGCCCACCAATAGGACTTAGCTTAGACTGCCCAGCTGAGCTTGACCCAGTATTAATATTTGTTTCCATTAAAATTTTCCTAACTCTAAATTTAGTTGGCTTTTGGAGATAAAGGCTTGATGCGTTTGAAAAATGGTCCGACACGGCGACTACTGATGACCGCCAATACAGGCAAATCAAGTAGCTCACAAACCACATTTCTGCAGCGCACACGCTGATCCATTTTTTCTGCAGTTAAGCTCATAAATATGCCTAGCAAACTGCCTAAGAAAAACGCCAAAATTGTATTAGATTTAACATTCGGTCCAGCAACCTCAGGCGGCGGCGTGGCAGGATTAAGAATGGCAATATCCGTTTGATTGGCGCTACCTTCAAGCGTGGTTGTTGTAAAGCGCTGGCCTGCTTGGTCCATTGCACGCTGTGCGTTTTCAAGGTCACGTTGTAATACAGTGAGTTGATCACGCGTAAGATTAAGCTCCAGCACGCGGGCCTTTTGCGCAGCAAGGGCTGCGCGAATTTCTGCTTCACGTTGCTTATGAATGCTTGCCGTACCACCAATGGTACTGCGCGCTTTCCCTTTTTCTTCTTGCAACTGGCTTTTGAGTTTAGTGATTTCTGCCATGGCTTGTTGGTATTGCGGGTGGCTAGGGCCTAAGCGCTGGGAAAGCTCTGAAAATTTTGATTCTGCACGGGCAATATCCATCCTCAATCCTTGTACCATCGGGTTAGCTGCCAAATCTGGCGACTCGTCACCCGAACCGCCAGTGCGCTGTTGACGACTATTCGCTTCGTTTGCTTGATTTTGAATAGCAACTAATTGTGAAGATAAATCATTAAGACGTGCACTTTCCACGTCCATGCTGCCTGCTACACTAGTTAACCCTTTATCTTGTTGATATTTAGAAAGTCTTGCTTGCGCCTCTTCAAGATTTTTGCGCAACACTTGAGTTTGTTGACCTAGGAATTCTGCGGCTTTTTGTGCTGGCTGCACTTTTAACTCAATATTGACTTCTTGGTAAGCTTCAGCAAAAGCATTCGCCATCGTGGTCACAAATTCTGAATCAACACCAGTGAATGAAATATCGACAATACTACTGTCTCGCGATGGCCTCGCAGTGACATTGTTGAGTAACAATTTAGCCATCCAAGATTTTATTTCACCTTTACCTTTTGTGGCTTCATTAAACTTGGCAATAGCCGCCTGATTGTCAGTGAGCTTGAGTTTTTCAACTACTTTAATTGCCACTTTTTCACTGGTAATAATGTCAATTTGTGTCGACATGAATCCAGGCATCATAGAGGCTTGCACGACCTGACCCGTGATTGGGTCGGTACCTTTAGCGTTCAGCACAATGGATGCGACGGCTTTGTAGGTTTTCGGGGTAATCAAGTTAACCACTAAGGTTGAGATGACCACTAAACTTAGCGTCACTAAAAAAATCATGCGCCTAGCTTTTAATATGAGTAAAAATTCTGAGAAATTCATGTGTGTCGTCCTAGAACAAACTTTCTTTTATGAAGAGAACATCATCTTGCTTAACGAGGTCTGTTAGCTCTGGGCTGAGCACTTCCACTACCCCGCTAGTATTGCGACGATGCAACTGAACACCTCGCTGCGTACCTCTTGCTGTTGGACCACCACCCATCGCCAGCGCTTGCATTACAGTCATATCGCGTTCAATACGATATGAACCTGGCCGCTGTGCTTCACCGTAGATGTAAAACATAGGGGCGCGCGGTACGTAAATAATCTCACCACCGACTAAATTGATGTTTTGTGAGCCATCGCCTTTTTTTACGATATTGCGCAAGTCGTACTCGACCTTGCCTGACTTGCCAATCACCGTAATCATATCGGAGCCATCAGCAGGCACACCACCCGCAAGCGCAAGAACTTCAGTGAGATTCATGCTACGGTCAAGCGGGTAACGACCCGGCTTATACACGCTCCCCAAGATTGAAACCATTTTGCTTTGGAACTGCACAACCAAAATATTGATTTGCGCTTGCTTCACAAAGCCACCCGATTCTAGCTGATTAGAAAGTTTCTTTTCCGCCGCCGATGCACTGATGCCGCCTAGCTCAACTTCACCTAAAAGCGGGAAACTAATCCTACCAGTTTCAGTAATACGGGTTTCCAGGGTTAAATCAGGGTTGTTGTAGACCGTAATCTTCAACATATCACCTGGACCCAACAGATAATTACCTTCATCTGCTGAAGCGACATGCGCCCAAACACCCAGCAACAACATCAAACTCGCGAGGATTTTCCTCATCACACCACCCCTTAAATTAAAGGTAAAGATTAAAGACTAAAATTAGTGCCTAGTCACATTTAAAACAAATCAAAAAAACAAGCTTAAAGTCCATTCAAGCCCTTATTCACACTACTTTCGATTTTTTGCTTAGCTTGCTCTTTCTCATCAGTGACTGGCTTAACAGCTGCTGCTGGCTTTTCAACTTTAGACACATTGGCTGGATCAAATTTCTTATCAATATATCTGATTTTGGCAGATTCACGCAGGCGCTTCATTTCCGCCTCCGCAGTTTGTTTACGTTTTTGCTCTGTCAAAATTCGCTCAATCAAAGGCTTTGAATCTTTTTCTGAAATTGGCATCTCTTTAATTTCAGCCATACTCACCGCCATTGCTTGCGGATTTGGACCATTCGCCCCAATAAACACCATTTGACCAACGGCCATCTTACCAAACTGGGCGAGCAGTTGCGGTGGTAGCGTCTCAGCAGCATGCGCAACACGCTTCACCGTATATTTCACTTGATGCGACTTCAACCAACTTTCTAAATCTTTCAGCGTTTTTTCAGATTTAGCAATCTCTAGCAGCTTAGCGGCACTGCCTGCTTCCATACTAAATACTGCTTCGTCAGTCACGTAAACTTTACGATTGGCAAATATATCTTGGTGCTGGGCAAGATACTCATCGATTTCAACGCTAGTTGGCTTTGCAACTGAAGCAACACGCTCTTGCATATAAGCTTGCGCTAAAATTTGCATTTTTGCATTCTCAATCGCTTGCATCACCTGGGGTTTACGATCTAATTTTTCTTTATGTGCCGCTTGCAGCAAAATTTGACGATCAACTAGCCCTTGCACAATTTGACGACTGGCCGCCTCTTGCTGGGCAGGCTGAATATTAGCACGCTGCAATTCATCATTCACTTGATGGACTGTGATCTCTTCACCATCCACACTGACTATCGATTGGCTTGATTTCTCTTCACCACCGTGTTTTTTCCCACAACCAGCAACCAAACCAACAAGCGCAATCATCAATACTAGCTTAGCAAGATTTTGTTTTGATGTTTTCAATAAATAATGGGTGTTGCTTTGCATTTGTGTTCCTTAAAAATTCTTCAAATGACTAAAAAATTACTTTTGATACTATATTACTTAATTATTATATTAAATCTAGGTTTCATTTTTATTACAAATTCAGGCCAAAATAGTTACACATCACAAAATAATTTAAAAACTACAGACGACCATAGGGTGCAGCTAGAGGCTCGCCTACAAATACCCCTTGCGCTGGCCAAGCCACACTTTTCCAGTAAGCTTCAATCGCAGTGGCGCCGCTCACATACCATTTAAGTAATACGGTTGGATTGGGGAATTTCTGCCAGTAATTACAAGGTTCTGAAACTGTTCCATAACTTGCAGTAGCGCCTGCATCTAGCCATCGCAGCGAACTCATCTGACCTTTGCCAGCCAAATCACCCCCAAATGAAGTGAGATGATCGGCCAATGCGCCAGGCAGAAATCCCAAAGTCTCCAAGCCATCCACATTGGCTAAGCCTGTTTGATAAATCATGATGTCACGTGCACCGACTAATTTATCAGAACGCATATTCATAATCGCAAGCCCCGCACGTGGAATATTTAATCCTGATGGCGGAAAAAATGGCGCGCGACTGTTGCGGTTAGTATCAGAGGTCGTTAAATAATAAGCTGTTGCTCTAAATATCCCAGCATCGCTTTGTACTCCCCTATCAATCAAAGCCTTGGTGCGCATGAAAGAGTCATTAGGCAATAGCATGGCTGGGCGAATACGTAAGTCGTCAAATGGCTTTTTACTCGCTGAATCAAAGTAAGGACTAGGCTTACCTACCCCGCAAGTATCAGCACATTGCTTAGCATCAAAACCCAAGGTCAGCGCAGAAGTAATTGAATTGCACTCCACCGCATAAGGGGCAGTCCATGCCAATAGGATTACTTGCTCTTTAGCATTTAACTGCGCTTCAATTTCAGCTTGTAGGTTAGTAAATTCTGGAAGCGATAATCGATTGGGGGCATTTTTGATACTCACATGTACGACATTCTCAGTTGGAATACCGCGCGTCATGCGGTAGTAATCTCCCGCTCTCACACTACTAGGATCGGCATCATTAATCACCAGGGCCACATGCTCAGGGCTAAGAATGCTGGCCTTATTGCGTGGCGCAATATCCGCATCCGCCGCTTGCACAATACTCACATTCAAGTTCAAAAGCGCAATCGTGAGTAATGTTAAAAATTTAATCAAACGCATTGGTTATTTTTTATCATGGAGTTTTTAATGGAGCTTTTTAACCTAAAGCTTATTAATTGAAGACTCGCGACGCACCATTTAAGATCACACCAACGCTAAAAATTAACACTAGCTGTCAATGTCGTCATTAAATCTGAAAAATCCCTATTAATAATGCTAGTTGACGTTCTGCTCATCTTTTGAATTTTCGCGCCAATGCTCACATAACGTCTTGGCATCCAATCCACCCCTAAACTCGCATTCTCAATGGTGTCGGTTTCATTGAGCCCTTCAATCACACGCTCAGAAATGCTTGCGCTGCCGGTGACCATAATCTTGTTAGTACAAGCATAAGTCGGCGTGAAGCTTAAGGTATTATTTCTGGCATAATTAGCAAGAAGGCTCTGATAAACACTGATGTTACTTGCTGCTGAAGCCGTGAGCTGCAATTTAGATGTAGGCGTCCAACTAAAGCTCGCATCACCCACTAAGCCTGAATAGTTTTTGGACGAGTATTGGTCATGCGTTCGATCGACAAAGGCTAGCCGGGTATTCACTGAAGACTTCGCCGTCACACGCCAATTGAATTTGGCTTCCGTTTCATTTTCTGAAAACGTTTGCGGCAAGCTCGGATTAATATTTGCAAACTCACCCTCACGCTGATGCTGCATCATAGTGACTGCACTACCTGATGGGAATTCATATTTAATCCCCAAGTCGATGGAATTGTTTGTATTGCCTCGATCCGGGAAAAAGTTACTGGAATTAAGAAGAACAGTTCTTGTGAATCCGCCTAGCAAATGCAAATTTCCCTGCGGCGCCCAGTCCATCAAGAAGTTCTGAACCTCATTGGTCAGGATAGGTGGTTTATTAGCAGCCACGAAGGTTGCGTCTATAAAGCTCATGGCAGATTCAGTTCGCAGCGCCGATACGGTGCCGGTTAGCTTTGGTGTTAAAGACCAGACCCAAGACCCTTTATAATTATTACCCACAGAATCTAGTGAACTGAAGTTTTGATATGCGTTGCTTCTAATGGTGTAATCAAAATTAAGACGCTGCATGGAATACTGCTTGTTGAAACTGAGGGTTGCATACGATGTCGTGATCGTTTCGGAAACCGGCGCAACAGACTTGCGGAAAAAGTTGTCATCCATTGTTCGGCTTAGCCCTGCGATGACATTGACTGTATCTTGCGCATCGGCCAGCGCCAATGTCGATGTCATTAAAAAGGGAGCAACTAGCGAAAAGCGTAAAGCGCGCAGCAAGCTAAAAGCGCAGCGCACATTGCCCTTGTGGACGCAATGATTCAGCATCCATTTAATGATGCCATTCAAATTCAAAGGAATAATTGAAGCCTGCAAAATAATAAAATGTTCACCAGTAAGACAGCTAACAATATAGTTAGCACCTAAATTTAAATTAGAATTTACGAACATAATATTTGCAAATTCACTTTTTTTATCATAGTTGACGCAATTAAATGAATCAATCAATAAGTTACAGATTTGCTAATTTAATTAAATAGTCATTCTTTTGTAAGAAAAATGCAATATTCATCCACCACAATATTGAAGATATTGTTATTAGATGCTTAATACCTCGATACTAAATTTGCTTTTAGCAATAATAAAGTCACTTAAACGAGTAAGCGAATTAAATAATATATAAAGTTTTTAAACGTCACATCAATAGCTCCTTACAATAGTTCCTTTCAATAAGTCTTAATAATAAAAAGCTCAACTCATGCCACAAAAATCCAATGCCACCAACTCAATTCGTAAGGCATCTGGCATTGCTTTATCTCGCGACAATATTCTTTTTATTTTAGAGTCGATTGTTGAGCCGCTCATTATTGTCTTAAGCCTTTGGGGGATTGCGATTTGCATAGATGGCGAATTGAATTCAATTTACTTAATTGTATCAATCATAGTTTTTTCACTCGCCTTTCCCGGCAACACTAAAGTCAATATCGCGCCATGGAAGATCATCAGAAACATACTGGTCTCATGGCTAATGATTGCGAGTTTGGTCATTGCATTTTCATTTGCCACCAGCCACCCAGGCTTTATTGACAGGAATGTCGTACAAAACTGGTTATGGATGACACCGCTTTTCCAAATCATCGCCGCTTTTACCCTACGGTTTTTTTCACCTTTCATCATAGAAATACAAGGGCCAAAACGCTACGCCATTATTGCGGGCATGAATAAACAAGCGACTTCGATTGCAACTAGTTTACAAAAATCGGAATACAACAATACAGAATGCTTGGGATTTTTTGACGACCGCTCGACCGACAGATTAAGCGAGGAATTGGGTCATGATCTTCATTACCCTATCCTGGGAAAAGTCTCAGACATCCCTCAATACATGAAGCAACATCAAGTGGACATTGTATATATTGCACTGCCAATGGAAAATCGACCACGCATCGTCAAATTGCTCGATGAGCTCAAAGACACCACAGCCTCCATCTACTTCTTGCCGGATATATTTTTAAGCGATTTGATTCAAAGTAAGGTAGGCCAAGTCGACGGTATTCCGGTCATTACTCTCTACGAAACCCCTTTTACAGGCATCGATGGCATCATCAAACGCTTATTCGACTTGGTGTTTTCAGCGGCGGCATTATTGGCTATCTCGCCCATTTTACTCATCATCAGTCTAGGCGTAAAAATGAGCTCGCCAGGGCCGATTATTTTTAAACAGCGACGCTACGGCTTAGATGGCAAACAAATTTTAATCTACAAATTCAGAACCATGACAGTGGCTGAAGATGGCGCGGTTGTGGTGCAAGCCACCAAGCAAGATCAACGCATCACTGCATTTGGTAGAGTTTTGCGTAAAACCTCGCTAGACGAATTACCGCAGTTCATTAATGTCTTGCAAGGTCGCATGAGCGTTGTGGGCCCTAGGCCTCATGCTGTGGCTCACAATGAGACATACCGTAAAATCATCAAAGGCTATATGGTGCGCCATAAGGTGCGCCCTGGCATTACTGGCTGGGCGCAAGTCAATGGCTTCCGCGGCGAGACCGACACCTTAGATAAAATGCAAAGCCGTATCGAATATGATATTGATTATCTGCGTAACTGGAGCGCTAAACTCGATATTTATATCGTACTCAAAACCATCGCCATGCTATTGAGAAAAGAAAAAAATGCCTACTAAAACGCCGTTAAAACATCGTTGGGTTCAAGTGCTTGCCATCATCGGCTTAATTCTCATGCTGATCGGTATTTTTATTGGCGGCAGGCAACCAGGCGCGGGGAATATATTTAATGCGCCCTGGGACAAGGTCATGCACCTTGGCACCTATTGCATCATGGCCATGCTCATCGGATTGGCATTCCGAAGAATGCCTCTGCCTATTGTTCTGCTTCTGACTGTCAGTGTTGGCGCTTGTGATGAAGTGGCCCAACTCTATATTCCAGGTAGATCTGCAGACATCGGTGACTACGCCGCTGATGCACTTGGTTGCTTGCTGGCGATATTTCCGGATTATTGGATCAAAAAGAAATTGGGCTGGATTAAAGATTAAGACAATATTACCTAGCTAAAGGTAGCCTAGATGCTAAAGTTAGCCTAGATTTAGTCTAGCAGCAGGCCTATCATTAGCGAAACGATCAATATGGAATAGAAATGCATCACCATGGCACCCGTTAATCTCAACCGCTTAATTGGCGTCTTATGTTTAACGCTGCTTGCGGACCTATGCTTTTCGCAGCTGGCGATGGCTGCTGCCACCCTCCCCACAGCCCTGTCAGACAAGCTTAGCCGAGAGCTTGATGCAGGCAATGCGGTTGACCTCATCATCGAGTACGACGATACAGAAATAGAAAACGTCACCAAAGTGATGCGGAACAGACTCGCTAAGCGCCTCGATAATGACGAAATTCGCGCCTATAAAGTTCAAAAATATAAAGCGCTGAAAGATCAGGTCGATTTGCCGATTAGGCGCCCAGAGATTGAAGATTTACAAAGCTACAGCCATTTGCCGATGGGCTTTAAACGCTTTAAATCCAAAGCTGCGCTCGCGGCTTTTGTGGCGCGAACCGGGGTTAAAGCCGTACATATTAACGAGAAAATGCATCTCGTTTCCACAGAAAACTTAAGCCTCATCAATCAACCACTGTCATATAAATTGGACAAGCAAGGGGCTGGCACCTCAGTGGTCGTGATAGACAACGGCGTCGATTACACCAAGTCTGATTTTGGATCCTGTACTGCGATAGGATCACCCGCCAGTTGCAAGGTGATCGCTTCAATAGATACAGTGACTTCGAACGAAATCACAGGTCCTCGGCAAGCGGCAATTAATCATGATCACGGCACCAATGCAGCAGGCACCGTATTGGGGGTAGCCCCTGCTAGTAAAATCATTTCATACAATGTCTTTGATACGGCTGGCGGCGCTTATTCCAATGACATTATTACAGCAATAAACTGGAGCATTCAAAATCGTCTAGATTATAAGATTGTAGCTATTAGCCTGAGTCTCGGTGGACCAATTAAGTTTACCAGTCAATGTAACTTTTTGACTGACTGGTCACCAAGCCCCATTTTACAAGCAAAAAACGCTGGGATTAGCGTGGTGGTTGCCGCAGGCAATGGGGGCTATAGTGACGGCTTGAGCAGCCCCGCTTGCGCGCCAGACGCCGTGTCAGTGGGGGCGGTTTATGATAGTAATAATACAAATAGTATCAGCTGGGGAATTGGGGGAGGAGCTAGCTGCACTGATACATCAATAACCGCCGATAAAGTGGCATGCTTTTCTAACAGTGCCCACTTTCTGGACATATTAGCGCCAGGCGTCAATATTACTTCCGCTGGTATTACGCTTAGTGGCACATCGCAAGCTGCCCCCCATGTGGCGGGGGCAATCGCAGTATTACGTTCCGCGTTTCCCTCCGAAACAGTGACCCAAATCCAAAATCGCTTAATCAACTCCAGAGTGCCTAGGGTGACCGATACCCGCAACAACCGAAAATTTCCACGACTAGACTTGTTACAAGCGCTGGCCAATCCGCCAGCGAATAACAATTTTGCCTCTGCCATTGCACTGTCCAATGCCAACAACACCGGCAGCATCAGCAGCTCATCCATATTAGCCACCAAAGAAGCGGGCGAGCCTAACCATGCGGGGAACACTGGCGGGCAGTCAGTGTGGTGGAAATGGACCGCGCCAGCAAGCGGGCAATTGAATATCGATACCCAAGGTAGCAATTATGACACCCTGCTCGCTGTTTACACGGGCACGGATTTTAACGCATTAAACAATCTTACATCCAATGACAATGATGGCTTTAGTATAGGTACGAGCAGTTTGTTACTGCAAGCACAAGCCGGACAGGAGTATAAAATTGCGGTAGATGGTGCGGACGCTGCCGCTGGATTTCTTCAGCTCAATTGGGGATTTAACCCCAATGCGAATGCCAATTTAAGCGTAGACATTAGCGGCCCTGCTGCTATTACCCTTGGCACTCCGCAGCCTTACGTGATGACAGTAAATAATACCGGCCCACAAGCCGCAACAAATGTGGCGGTCACCACCACCTTACCCACTGGCGCGACTTTTGTGTCTAGCAACGCTAACTGCACTGCCACCAGTAATGTCGTGAACTGCCTCCTCGGCACCCTGGGCGTCAACAGCACTACCTCACTGACGATGCAGGTGCAGTGGAATAGCATCAGCAGCAACACACTGCTCTTGGCCAGTGTGAGTTCAGACCTACCTGACAGTGCACAAGTCAATAATGCAGCGTCTATGCAAGTTGCCATGAGTGCTAGTTCAGAGTTGGGGGATAATTCAGAGATGGGGGATAGCCCCACTTTGCCTGAGTGGGGAATGATATTCATGATGGCGCTGATGATTGCCATCGGCCGCAAGGCGCAATTAAGATCACTCAAACTAAATGGCAAGATACAAAATAAAGGCAAAGGCCATTAATGACTAAACCCATTCCAGGCGTCGATTATTGGCCGGACCAGTCGGAATGGCTCAGCCAGGAAAAACACAGCCCAGAAAACCCGCATCAAGACCAAGCAAACCCAGCAAGCGCATTATTAACACAAGCCTTGATATTTATTTTACTTTTCATCTTCATGCAAGCGGGATGGCAAATGTTGCGGGATGACGCCTTCGGCCACTTCATTCGCGGCACCCTCACAGTCAAGCCTGCGGTGATGTTGATTCATTTTCTCACACCGCACATTCAAGCCAGTGCCTTAGGTAATCAAATTTTAGCGCCCGGTGGTGGTTTGGTAATTAAGATAGGCTGTGAGGGGATTGAAGCCTTATTTATTCTTATCGCAGGCCTATTGAGCGTGACGATGGCTTGGCGCGCAAAGTTATCCGGCATGCTACTTGGATTAATGCTGATCTATGTTGTCAATGAGATGCGCATACTCATTTTGTTTTATGCCTTCCGTACCGACAAGGCTCTCTTTCAACTGCTGCACGGCACCATTGCGCCATTAGCCTTAATTGCCATTGCCGGCTTGTTTTATCATTATTGGCTACTCAATAATCAACGACACCCAAACCAATACTGTCCTAAGTACAAAGACCCCGCATGATACCAAGTAGCCTGCGATTTTTATTAATTGGCATTAGCCTCACTGCCCTCGCTCACTGGTATGGCCGATACTTAATAGAAGCGATGATGCCGCTTTATAGATTCACCCTACACCATTTGGATAGTCGTATCGACATTGCATCACTAGGGATTATCGAGCATCAAGGCCAGCGATTTGTACAATTTGAGGGCTTGGTGAGCCGTCCGTTTTTTATTAATGATCAATACTTTCTTAATCTCAACGCACTCTTAAGTAGCAGTCGGATTCCGCTCGACTATGCCTTACAACCCCTCGTGATTTTTTTTACCTTAGTCCTCGCTTGGCCGGCTAGCGAATCGGCAAAGCCTTATCAAGCATACTTTTATCGCGTCAGCTTTGGGGCGCCCTTGATATTAATCATGATGTTGCTTGATTTCCCCCTGCAATTTATTTATATGCTATGGGATAACCTAGAAAAAGCGCTGAATGCAAGAGGCGACGCGCATGGCTTGCTGTTATATTGGAGTGATTTTTTAAATGGTGGTGGGCTGATCATGCTCAGCCTTGCCATCAGTGTGGTGGCGATAGGATTAAGTAACAAAGTCATGTCTAGAAAGCTATAGTCTATAAAGCTATAGTCTAAACAAACGATCTAAAAAAATTGCATCTAGCTAAGGCTCAGATCTAAACACTTAATGCAGTTGCTCTGGCTCGTGATTTGATGGGGGGACTAAAGGCAGTCGGCGTTCAATAAACAAGCTATTACCCGTAAAGCGCTTGGCATATTTCTTGGCGCTAGTGCAGGCTTCAGAGACTTCATGGTGCGATGCAAACATGCCCGGCTTCACCTGCAACGAAGCAACGGAAATAGTCAGAATTGGATAGAAGTGCTTAATGCCTTTTCTATCTTCCGCCTCAATCCCACCACGCAATCGATCTTCTTCGTCATACACCAGAGGAAAAGCATTGCTAACTTCGTCCAGAAAGTCATGACAACGCTGTTCCCAATCAGCACTTTGAAATAGCACAATAAAGTCGTCACCGCCAATATGGCCCACAAAATCAAACACGCCACAGGCTTTGCTGATTAATCGTGCCGTCAGTTGAATTACCTCATCACCCTTTTGGAAGCCATACACGTCATTAAAGGGTTTGAAATTGTCTAAATCCAAGTAGCAAACCACAAACGATGCGCTTGACTGAATAAGTAGATCGATTTGTTCGCAAATGGGCGTATTGCCAGGCAGCAATGTCAAGGGGTTAGCGTAGCGAGCGGCGTTCATTTGGAGATTGGAAATTAAGCGCAATAAATCATGACCGTTACCCATCCCCAGATACACACCCGTATCGGCAACGATAAAGCCCGTAGATAAATGTCGCGGATCGCTATTTAAAATCAATTCGGTGAGGTCTTGCACCGTGGTGTTGTGTTCCACAATAATGGACGCGCCATCCATCATCGTGACACATGATTTATCTCCGTATAACTCGCGGCGATAAGGGCGTGCATAATGATCAATCATCGCGCCACGATTGATGATGCCCAAAGGCTTAGTTTCTTGCACAACAGGCAGGGCGTGAAGATTAGGATGCAATTCAAATAGTCTAAACACCTCTTCATTCGTGTCTGACGGGCTAACTGGCGTCACATATTTGAGTAATTTAGAAACAGTTGCCCTCGTTTGCAACACATTTTCCCGGGGGGCGTTAACGCGCAATAAAGACTTCGTCACCGTCTCCGGCAAGGCTTGCGCTGGGTTCACAGCAGTTTCGGCGAGGCAACTGCCTTGCCCAAGATCAATCCCTAGATCGCGAATCGTCATCAGGTCTAAAAGATGGTTAACACCCTCGGCAATCACTTTAGCGCCTGACTGAGAAGCCACCTCATAAATAGACCGAGCGATTTGAAGTTTGACCTTGTCGTGATGAATGCCATCGATAAAGTGTTTATCAAGCTGCACGTATTCAGGTTTCATTTCTGACCACAAACTTAAGCCAGAGAAGCCTTGGTTGAGGTTACAAATCGCAAGCTGAAATCCCATGCCACGATAATGCTCAGAAGCTTGCGTGAGTAATGCAACATCCGCACCGCTTTCAGATCGACTGAGTTTAATCACCACCTGACTAGGTAACAAACCAAACTCTGCTAAATATTTTAGCGTCTCTCCGGTTTTTGCTTCAGACTGCAACAACACATCTAAGCTGACGTTTAAGAAAATCTTACCTTGGAAGCCCTGCTTAGCAAACCACTCTAGCACCAAGTGGCGGCCAAGATACTCACCCTCGACAACGGCCGAGCTCACCCTCGCAGCGCGAATCAGCTCAATAGGCGCAAATCCCTCAAAGCCTAACACCTTGGTGGTATTCAAATCGAAGATTGGCTGAAAGCTAGCCTGAAGATGATTATCACGTAGGAACACTTCTAAGCCAAGGTCTAATTTTTCCTTGGCGTAGAGCTGAAGTTCGTCAAGCGGCAGGCTGTTTGAATTTGGTGGCACGAACAAAGAATCCAGTAGAAAAACGATAACCCACTGTAAGTGATTTTCGTGTCATTTCAATGACAATATAACTAGCTTTTAAAAAATAAAAAGCTAGTTATGTGGGATTTTGGGGGCTTTGGTATTGCGCTTGTGAAACTTGGTCTAGCTATAGAATTTAGACATTGAATCTAGCTATTGCATCTCATTACTGAAAACCAGTCGCCTTTTCTAGGTCTATTTTGTCATTATAACTTTGCAAAATATTTTCAAGTTCCACACGCTTGAGTTGTGAAAACGGCTCATTCAATACAATCCTTCTGTACAAGCTAGGATTTTCGTAGAGCTTCACGAGTTCCAAACCATAGTCGTAGAGTTTGGCATTTTTGGCAACACAGGCATCAATCACCTTCGTTTTTTGGATGGTGGTGGCGGTTAAGTTAGTCCGTTGTTGCTCGTTGATTTTTAGATCATATAAATTGGCTTGATGTTTTGCATCGAGTTCACTCAATGCCGTTTTAGTAGCTTCTAACTCAGTTTGCGTCTTGAGCAATTTCGCCTCAAAATCCATACGTTCTGCGGTCATCTCTTTTAAACTCGTTTCCAAGCCACTAATCTTACGGCTTGCAGCGGCCGACCTCGACTTTAAGGCGGTGTTATCTTCCTGGGCCTTCGCCATGTCCGCATCTAACACTGCTTTTGCTTGTAATGTCTGATCGAGCTGACTTTGCAATTGCGCTTTTTCTTGTTGAATCTGTTGCACACGGCGTGACGCTTTGTCTTTCTTATCCGCGGCTAACGCAGGATTCGCGAGCAAGCTTATGGATAGGAATAGCCCAAGCATGACTTTAATTGTTAGAGTACTCGACTTCATGATCGTAGTTTCCATTCGTCGTCGCCTTAGAACTTAGCGTTCAAATCTAGCATCAGCACATCGATGCCCAGGGGCGATATTGCCAAACCATTGCCGTTAAGGCGCGGATTAATTTCATCTGCGCTATACCACCTTGCTGTGAGCCATGCATTTTTGTCGATGCCGTAACTTGCGCCCACCAGCCAGCCCTTGGCATTGGTGCCACCTAGATGAAAATCGGAGTCTGTATAGGCATCCATCACCGCATCAGCTTCGAGATATTTGTAGCCCGCAAAGGCTTGCCAATCATTTTGTTTGTAAGTGTTAGGCATCCCAACAGCAAGCTTCACTTGATAACCATTCACTTCTTTTGAAGGTGCAGGCATACCTGTTCGCCTTGCGATTTCCTCTGAGTCGAACCCAATATTTCTGACGTAATCGCCCGTTAAAATAACATGCACAGGATTGAATGTCGCAATGTCAATTTGACCCGTGATATTCACTTCGCGGAATTTTGAAGTTAAACCATACACCGTGTTCTGGCTTAAGTTTTGAGAGTTCATATAATTCAAATCGTAATAGGAGTTCCCCTTGGTCCTATAAGCAGGTGCAGTACCGTTATAATAGGTTGCTCCAAGTGGATTAGGTAAGGCAGCTCCATGTTGAAATCCATAGAACGCAACCGCCAGTTTGGCTGTCGATAAATCAGACGAAGTCCACTTAATCCCGAGTTGTGAGCCGTACATCCATTTGCTTTTAGCCCGTTGGTCTAGACCATTCACTTCAGTCTGATCTAATGGGAAAGCACCTACCGTAAGAAAGCTCGACCAATTATCAGTAATTTTTGGGGTCAAGCTCGTAGCTACGCCGTCAAACGCGAGGTCGGGGTCCCAAACTAGGTCGGTAGATAGCCATGGATTCGCAAAACGGCCACCCACCACACTGAGCCAGGGTTTAATATCTGCCTTCAAAAAAGCCCGGTCTACGCCAAAGTTATATTTAGCACTCTTAGCCCCCTGGGTCTGATTAGGGGAAATAGGATCGTTTGGATTACCTGTCGTCAAACTAATCCCGGCAGTCATCCAATCATTGACTTTAGCTTTAACGCCTAAACGAGCACGAATACGCATACGGTCTTGATCTACAGTAGTATTAGTCAAGTCCGTCCCATTGACGCTATTAAACTCAATTGGACTAGGATTGCCTTCAGCAAAGCGATCAGCTTGATAGCGTAAACGAACATCACCTTCCCATTGCAAGCGGTCAATCCAATCTGGCACGCCTAAGCGCTCACCTGCTTTGTAATTGAGCTTGGTCATGACTTCTTTTTTAATCTCGTCCTTGATCTCTTTTTTAACGATATCTGGCACGTATTGCACGCGCACCATTTTTTCATCGATGGCTTTTTCAACGCCAGCATCCTGTGGATTTGATTGAACTTTTTCTGCCTCGGCAAGCGCATCTTTCTCACGCGCTTTTGCGGCATCTTGGGTCGCTTGTCTTAACAAGTCCTCAGCCTTTGCCTTGCTTAACACGCCCTCTTGCACTAATAAGTTCACAAGGTTGACCGTGGTTGAGCGCAGTTGCTCTAAGGACTCTCGCTCGCCCGCATGCGCAATATTGATGGACAGTCCCATACATATCGCCATCATTGCGGCCACAATAGGCTTAAGCATCAAATGCTGAGGCAGTAATGGTATTAATTGCCCAACGTTGACGATGTTTGACTTATTTTTATTTGCTTGCATCATTTAAATTCCATCAAGTTTTTTAAAAAGTACAACAGTATTAAATGGCCATGACCGCTAACCAACTGACCGCGCTGTGACACGCATTTTGACCGGTTGCGGCATATCTGAGGGTGGGGATTCAGTTAGGGCAGGCATCTCATCCACCGCTTTTTTAATCAAGGCGTCAATCGTTGGATCGCCACTCGAGCCAGCTATCTCAAAACGCTGGATGCGTCCATTACTAGTAACCCACACTTTGACCACCACCTTGTATGCGCCACTTGCCAGCGTTTTATCTTTAGCGAGCGCCTGTTCAATTTGATTTTTGATCATGCCGGTGTAATAAGCAAACTGATACTTATTCGCACCACCAATCTTGGTGCCCACATCACCACCCTTGTATTCATTATTTACTGCACCCGCAGCAAACGGACTGGCGCCATCTCCTGCGGCGCCTTCCATCTTCAAAACTTCCGCTGGCGGTGATGGGTCTGGCTTAGGCTGCTGGATTTCTTTCACCTCTTTAACTTCTTTAGGCTGCTCTTTAGGCGGCTCTTTTGGTGGCGGTGGCGGTGGTGGCGGTGTATCTGGCAAGAGTTTCACCGTGGTCACTGCCTTTTTGTGCGGTGTACCGCCAGACATTAATGCCTTTCCTAAATACACCAAACCCGCTAATACCAATAGACCCACTAAGATTAAAGCCACACGCTTTAACCAAACAGAGCCGCTTGATGAGGTCGCTTGAACTTGCATTAGGTGCCTATCTTACCGGTGACTAAACCCACATTACTGATCTCTAAACGGTTAACCAAATCAATCACACTAATGACGCCAGCATAGGGCGCATCGGCGTCGCCGCGGATCATCACATTAAACTGCGCATCTTTAGCCTTGGCCGCATTAAGCTGTGATTCAAGTTCTGCCATACTGACGCCAATACCATTTATTAACACCCCACCACCTTGCTGTACCTGTACAATTTTGACATCGTGCTTTTCCGTGCTGGGCTTATTTGAAGGTTTAGGCAAGTTCATGGTAAGGCCTTGCACGCCAGCGGTCGTCATCAAAATAAAGATGACCAATAACACATAAGCCAAATCTAGCATTGGCGTGATGTTAATGGTGTCATAGGGTTGTGCGTCGTTTTGTACTTGCATGTGCTTATCCGGCCTGCTTCTTCGTCACTAAACCGACTTCAGTAATATCGAGTTTTTTACAGATCCCCAGTACTTCGGATACTTTATCAAAGTGCGCGACTGCATCGGCTTTGAGGACCACTGGCAAGCTCGGGTTACCGCTCTTATATTCGGCTAAACGCTGCTCTAAAGTCGCCATATCAACAGGATAGGCATCCAAATACACAGCACCATCACTCGTAATAGTAATGGCGCGCATCTTGGGTTTCGCCAGCGGGGCGGTTGCCTGCGTGACAGGCGTCTCTACCTTGACCCCTTGGACTGATGCGGTCGTCATGATGATAAAAATCACGAGCAGCACGTAAGCTAAGTCCAACATCGGCGTGATGTTAATCTCGTCATACAGCTGGTTCTCTTCCTTGACGCCTTCAGACATCTTGTCTGACCCCGAATTGCGCTGGCATGCTACTGAACATGCTAACTATTTTGCTTACTAAAAATTCAGCCATTATTGCTTACCGAATAGCTCAGCCGTGCGGGTGACATACTCATCCACGAAAATCTGCATGGCGATGGTGATGTTTTTAATGCGGCTCGCTAAATAGTTATAGCCAAAGAGCGCTGGAATCGCCACTGCCAAACCCGCCACCGTTGCAAGCAAGGCCGCCGCAATCCCTGGCGCAATCGCGTTCACGTTCACATCCCCTGCCGCGGCAATCGCCGCAAAGGTAATCATCACGCCAACCACCGTCCCGAGCAGCCCCAAGAATGGACCGCCTGAAATCGCGATGGTAAGGAGTACCATACCCGCATTTTGTTTTTGGGTTTCACGCACTAAGTCAGCATCGATCGCCGCTTTAATCGCATCCATCGCAGCGCCGCTCAGCGCTAACTTTTCGCCTGGTTGCTGACGCTTTGTAATCTCCCGCAAACCTGCCTTATAAAGGCGAAAGAGCGTTGAGTTGTCATAGTTTGCACCTTGGTCTAATGACAAAAGATCATTTCCTGCATTTTGAAAGCGCTTTAAGAACAAAGCATTGTCTTTATCGGTAATTGACACTAACTTGGCTTTTTTAATCATTACCCAAGTACTGATCCCGAACATGATCGCCAAGATGCCAATCACGACTTTCGCATCGATGGTTAAGCTGCTAATCAAAATCGCGATATAGTTGGGCTCGCCATCGCCGCCCTCTTCGTCGTCGCTTTCTTCAATTTTTAAGAGCTGACTATCCATGCCCTGCGCACTTGCGCTGAGCTTTAACCACTCAGGGCTGCGCGCAACATTAGCAATTTGCATTTCATCGATTTCACCCGCATAGCCATCACCCACTTTGATATTGCTTGATGCATCGACCGCAGGAACATCGCCCGAGGCAACTGAGATGCCGTTGATATAAAGATTAGCTTTAGTACCATCGACCGTAAGCGCCACATGTTGCCATGTGGCAGCTTTGATCTCTCCGCCAGCTAACTTGCCGCCATTGAGGCTTAATTTCACACCTTCTGTTTTTAAGCTTAAGGCATCCCCTAAACTCACCAGCGTTGCCGCTTGGGTAATGTTGGCTGGCTTCACCCAGGCTGACCATGTGTAAGCTGCAGCTCCTTTAAGATTAGGAATTGAAGCAATGGTTAAAGGCTTGCCATTAAAGACTGCGGCCTCGCCTAATAATGCTGATTTTTGAACGCTCACTTCACCTGCCGCCACTAGTGCGCTCGCTGAGCTATCTTGCAATAGCGCTTTTTCTGCAAAGTGAAATGCAGCAACGGTCGCGGCATCCCATGTTAATTTTGCATCCGCACTTGCGGTGGCTTTTTCGTTGCCTGAATAGACCCAGAAGTGCGCATCTTTCTCTGCCGCATCCACTTTTGGTAACTGCACCCAGATCACTGCCAACTCGTTAACCGAGTCATATTTTTCAATATGAAACTTTAGTTCAGTCTTGTCATCTGCCGCAATAAAACGAAGATCAGAGCCATCCACATTCGCTGATGTAAAGTCAAAGTTGCCTGAGTGTAAACGCACCACCACAGGAAACTGGGCCTGGGCAGGGGTAACGCCGACCGCATTAATACCAATCTTTTTTTGATTGGCCCAATCACTATTCCAGGTAGCGCTACTTGAGAGCGGCGTGAGGCCTGCGAGCAAACTTAACACTAATAACAACTTCTTCATTCTGAATATCCTTTGAATTAACAACAGATTAAATAAATAATCACCTTACAATTCACACTAAAAAAACCTTAAAACTCATACCAAATACGCATATGGCTTGTAACCGTATTTTGCTTGGTCACGCCAAAATCTTCGAGCGGTGTCGCCACATCCAAATTAAGACTTAAACGCTTCCATGCCTTCATCCGCAAGCCTATCCCAGTCCCTGCGAGCAATCTTTTGGTGTCTTGTCCGGCTGAGGGGTCGATGATGCCAATTCTTGCAATATCATAAAAGGCAGATAAGCGCATCTCTTGTAGCCAGTCAACGCTTTTAAATAAGCGCGGGGTTCTGAGCTCCAGGGTTGAATGCACCGCCTTGTCACCAGCTGCTTGCGCTTCTAGGTAACCCCTTACCGTGTCTGCGCCACCCGCGAGATACTGCTCATTTGAAATAAGCAAATCCCCTGAAAAATGACCATCAACCTTGGCGTAACCTTGAAAGCCAAAAGGCAGAGCTTGGGTGCGACTTAAATCTGCCTTAAATACAAAGAAGTCAGGCTTGGCATAGGTATTGGTGACGGTATTCCAGCGCTTAGCCTTAAACTCAGCCTCGTCTGCAATCAAGCCGCGGACGCCAAAGGTAATACCTGAGCCTAACTGCGTCACCCCGGTGCTGTCTTGTAATGTAGCGGAATAGACCGCTGAGAATGGCATATAGGTGACTGGCGTGTTAAAGGTTTGTCCAAACAGTACCGTTTGCTGGATATCCTTGTAATCGACCCCAAAGGCGATTGAGTGATAAAAGTTGTCGCGCGCTGGCAGCGGTTTAATTAGGCGTGCACCAAAAATATTACCTTTACCAAGTACATTAATGCCGCCCACCGTTGAAACATTACTGTTTGAGTTCACCCCGTAAAGGGCGAGTAGCATATCCGTGTCATCAAAACGCGCCAAATAGTTGGCTGACAAGACCTGAACATCGCCGGTATTCTCAGGTGAGGTTAAAAAATTAAGTGATAGGCTGTGCTCACGCTGCCAGAGATTGTCGTAGCGAATCATGCCACTTAAGCGTAAACGCGAAGTATCTTGGCTGTAACGATCGTTTAGTTCAAGACTTGCATGGACAGGCAGACTATCTTCGACTTTTAGATCAACATCCACGGTCCCAAATTTTTTGCCCGCTTTCATGACTGGGGTGACGCGCTTATCAGCCGTGCGATTAAGGCGCGCGATATCTTTTTGTACTGTGGGGAAGTGCGGAACTTGTCCTTCTGCAACTGATGGAGATAAAGCTTTAATGCGGCCCAGCGCGAAGTATTTGGAATCTCGTACCCTAAGGGTGCCGATTTTACCTTCGGTCACATTGAGTCGCACGATTTTTTTATCGACATCCTGCTCTGGGATGTCAACTAGTACGGTAAGAAAACCGATACGGTGATAAGCTTTCTCTAAGGCTTCACGGGCTTTTTCCACATCAGCAATGGTTTTTTTCTCGCCCATCTGAGGATATACGGCGGCTTCCACCTGCATCTTGCTGAGCTTAGTATTGCCCTCAACCTGAAATTCGAGAATATCAAAGTAGTTGGTATCCTGCGCCTCAGCTTTGGCCTCCGACTTTAATTCGGATGAAGTTGATTTTCCTTGCGCCTCTTTAGCTTGCGCTTGACTAAGCTTTTCCTCTTCATCTATGGCCCAGTTAATTGGCGGGTCATTACGCTCGTAGGGTGCACCTGAGTCTGACAAAAAGCCATTCACCTCCGCAGCCTTTGAAGGCGCAGTTAAGCACAGCGTTAGAGATAGTGCCAATACTATTTTGTGATGAAGGCATTGCAACATTCTGTAATTAAAGCTCCCCTAGCATAAAAAAGGCTGAGGCAAAAAATGACCCAGCCTTTTGGCTAATTATTCTTGTAATTTTAACCTTCAATTGTGACAGTAAGGTTAAAGTTTGTGACTAGTTTTGCTGTTTTTTGACTTTCTTTTTCTCCTCTTTTTCTGGATCAGAAGTTGTGCTAGCTTCATCGCCTAGGGAGAGCACCTCGACAGTAATTAAAGACGGCAATGCACTTGCTGTCCTATTGGCAGATTTAGAGGCTGCTTCAGTGGCTTTATCAGCTTGTTTTGCGCTATTAGAAGAGTCCGCAGAGACGGGGGCACTAAAGCTTACATTGGCAGTACTTGGCGCTGGAACGCCACTAGAGGTTCCGCCGGCTTGCATATTGGCGCCATTAGCAACTGCTTGAGCCGCCACTATTAAATTACCAGATGAACGAACCCCGGCATCGCCTGCATCAACCGTACCTGAAGGAGCGATTAAATACACGTTACCCAATGGCGCATTTTTAAGTGTTTGAAGGGTACCGATACCACTCCCAGAAACAACACCTGACAAGTCGACGACTGTATTACCTTTCGAATCAGTTCTGACTAGTGGAGGTGGAGCTGAAGTCGCGGTTTTAGAACCTTTTCCAGCGTCGATATCCCCCTCACTAGACCAATTTAGAATATCTCCACCTGCAATCGTAAACTCTCTAGATTGAGCAACATCAATATTTTCCTTACTAAAAAGGTTGATACTGCCTCCATTAACAGTAAACATCCCTAATCTAGAGTCTGCATTCTGTCCATTCAATGATTTTTCTGCCAGCAATGTCTCTGGGATTTTAGGAAGCCCAATTACAATGCTACCACCAGGCGCCATCACATTTAAATTACCACCACGTTCAGTTTTAACTTGGCTAAATGATAAATCTAAGTTTCCGTTATAGTTATTGTTAGGGAAGTAGGTTGAAATCGCATCAAAGCCACGTTTATAATTACCAAAGCCTAGACTATTGATATCATTATGCTCAATTCCAGCTTGTTTTAATTCATTAAAAAACGCAATTTGAACAAATTGTTTTTTAAGTTGCAGTGACATCTCACCAAAAAAATGCCATGCCTCTTCCGCGCTTAGTTCATTCTCTTGTTTTAAGCCTTTGGCATTTTTAACAAAACTAAGCATCGCTGCGTTATATGGATTAGTAGCCGATGGAGTTAAGTATTTAGAAATAAAACCATCATCATCCGCTGCCGCCCCACCCAATAATAAACTGAGATTAGCACCTATATTATCCAAGAATGGATTGTCCAAATTTCCGCGGGTCACTATCCCGTTACTTGTATTTAATTCAATATTTCTACCTGCAGATATATTGAGATAGCCTGGCCCCCCCCAACTTACGCCCTGAGCACCGACAATATAGTCTTTGCCAGCAGATATAGATGTCACATCACTTGCTTTTATATTTTGCCCAAATATAGCGAAATTATTAATATCGTTGACTGCTACTAAGTTAGTCTTTTTAGGTAAAAATAAACTATAACTACTCTTGCCAAGGATATCTTTACCAGCATAAATTTCAACAGGCGTATCGTCCATTTTGTGCAAAACACTATCTGAATGATAAATACTAGGGTTATCAGTACCCGTAATCAAAGTACTTTTCAATAAAACTCCAAAAACTTGTGTAGAAATTGGTTTCAATGCAGAAGGAAGTTGGTTAGGGTCTTTATCGGACATATTAATTGATGAATTAAAATTAATTGACCCTGTGGCTGCCAATTGAAGACCACCTTGAGCAGATGGCATTAAAGTCAAGCCAATGCCTCCCAAGGTAAAATCCCCTCCCATTGCGAAAACTTTCAGCGTGCTAGGAAATAAGCGAAGTGGATCATTTCTATTTGCAACCTTCAAATTGTTCTCTGCCAGCTGATTGGTAATTTCAACATCGCTAGCAATTGACGTAAACTGAACCGAACTATTGACGCCATAAGTTGAAAAAACACTAGAGTTATCTCTTTCATTTCTAATAGTAGGTACATTAACTCTGTCCATTCCAGTTAATGTGGGATTGAACACCGTCATTAGACTCAATTTACCAAATGAAGATACATTAAGTGATGCATCACCCAATGCAAAAGCGGTATTAATGCCAACATTATCAGCCTTTAAACTGCCGCCAACACGAATACTCCCAACACCTTTATCCACCATGAACAAACCGCCAGAAACATTACCAATAGCTTTTATTGAGAGGTCACCACCGCCATTGACTATTAGGTTCGCGTCTGCGAACTTCTCACCATCGCTTACGGGGCGACTACCGAAAACACGTCCATTGGTGGCAATCACAGCTGAAAGATCGTTAATTGAACCCCCAGCATTAATACTAATATCACCCCCTCCAAGTGCACCGATATTTTGCTTAAAGCCAGCAAAATAAGTCCACCAACTTGTATTATTAGTATATAAACCCGTTTCAGCATTTAATCTTCCTTGACGGAATAACCAATTAGCGGGTAGTTGAGGCACAACGGTATCTGCACCATTAATATCACCCTTACTAATCAAAGTAATATTACCCCCATTTTTATTATAAGTAGATGCAACAATATTTGCGCCAAAAGGTCCTAGAGATTCTATGTAATTAAAGTTATCAAGCTCACCTGCTGTATAAATTGCAGATTTTGCGGAAATTAAATTAAAATTTCCACCCGTAGCAATTTCAATATTTCCTGTTCCCGTTCGAATTAAATTTCCGTCACCTAGCGTAAAATTCCCAGTACTTATATAATTGGTCGCTAATAGATCAGCACTATTTAGATCCGCCCCTGCAGTGATTCGGTAATTCCAAGCTCCACCGCTGGTCAATTCACCATTAGTCGATGCTGTAGTAAAACCCGCACTAATATTTGCATTTACAATCACATCCCGATTAGCGCGCAAAGCTAATCCGCCAAAGTCTTCATTATGTAAATCTAAACCGTCACTCACCTTGATGTCGCGAATACTTCGCACCTCAACACCGGATGCAACTTTAAATCGAGCATCTGATGCTAGAGCTAGGTTAGATTTAATCCCATCAGAACTAGCTAGAAAGTCAGCATTATTCTGAAGCATGTTAGCAATAAAAGTGTTGTCAAAAGTAATGTCTGCGTCACCTTCGACATTTTTATAGACTTTTACACCTTCAGCTAAGATACTTGCATTTGCTCCTATGACATTAGCATCAAACTTAGTAATACCAATGCCATCACCAAATGGGCTATCAACATTAATGCCCAAACGCGGAGCACGTAAAATTAGATTACCATCGCTACCAAAGCCTTTACCACTTAACATAATCACGCTACCAAGATCAGCTATTATGCGGCTAGAGACATTCGAAGGAGAAGTATCAATATCTGAATTAGTATTGAGCATTACTTGACCGCCATCACCCTCAGATCCAGCCGCAACCGAAGCGGTGTTAGTTGCTGAAGCATCTATGAGTGCAGTTGAAGTGAGCGTTATATTGCCTTTACCAAGCCCCAGTATTTGACCTGCGTTGAGTTTAACAATGCCGCCTTTGCTTCCGGCTGCGTTAAGTTTACCTGCAACAATCACGTTTCCATCATCCGTAGTCAAGGTAATATTTTTTGCCGTTATTGTGTCTACTTGCGCAACAATTAAATCGCCCTGCGCGACCCGAATATGACGGCCCTCCCTAAAGCCTCCACGTTCCAAATTTGCATTCAATGCCGACAAGTCAGTTAAATTGCTGGCTTTTAAATCGAAGGTCCCCTGCAACACACCTGAGATAGCTTGGCCATTTTTATCCGACGACATTCCAGTGAGCGTGCCTGCCAATGTGGCTTTTCCTGCAGTATTAATGACAATCTTGCCTGCGCCTGCACCATCTTTTGCAGAAACATCAAGTGTCGCATTTGCACTCGTACGAAGTCCACCCTCAGACGTTTGCAAAGTAATGATGCCCCCATCAGCCAAACCTGGGAGGGTACCTAGCATCTTTGCACTACCATAAGCGCTGATCTGAGAGCCTTCAAGTAAAACTAGGCTATCGACCACACTATTTTTTTGCTCATATGTATGACCTGTTGCTTTAAGCGTGACCAAACCTGAGGGCATATCAATAGTGCCGCCGTGAGTGATAGTATTTGCAACTAGGGTTAAATTGCCACCGACTGCGGCTTGATCAAGTGAACTAGGTGCATCATGTTTCAAAGTTACTAAGTTACCACTGACTTTGATTATTTGTTCAGACAATGCTGCTGCTGTGATTCGACCTGCATCAATAGCAAGATCACCGCTTACTTCTAGGGAGCCATTGGCTTGCCCCACCAATTGGCCTGCTTTAAAATTTACTTGACTAAATCCTGCGACACTAAAAATACCATCACCCAGGCCGATTTCTTTAAGTGCATTTACAGACAAAGTGCCGACTCCTATGGCGCCAGTTGAATCCAAGATACTACTGTCTGAATTGTTCAAATTAACAGTTTCAGCCTCCATTGTTACAATATCACTTGACAAATTAGTACCTTTAAACCCCGCGGATTCTATTGTTAGGGTTTTCAAGTTATCACTACCCACTTTTGTAGTGCCATAAAAATCTATGGTGCTATAAGACTTTAATTTGATATAGCTAGGGTTTCCTAGCGCGGCCAGCTTAGTATTATCTAGCAATAATCCGTCAACTGAATTAGTTATTGTTCCAAAACTAATTTTTGATGCCCCAAGATTTACTGCACCGCCAACTCTTTTTTGATCTGTGCCAAGAACTCCAACAATAATATCTCCCTTTATACCTTCATTCGGTTGATTATTTTTTTTTGTTGAATCCACAATAATAGAACCGCTAGCAGAAATTGTTGCCCCAGTTTGAATGTCAAGGGTACCAATCGATTGGCTTACATTACTTCGCACGATATCACGTTGAAAACCACTACTAACCATTATCAAAGCACCATCACCACTTTCACCTGTATCTGAGTTGCCTATAAACAGGGTACTGCTTTTCTTTGCATTTATGCCAGTAGCATTAAGAGAAGTTCCATTGGCCATAGTAACGGTATCATTGGCAGCAAGTGTAATTTCTTGACCAGTTAGTTGTGCAAAACCAATAAGCTTAATGTTAGATGAGATGACATCCAGTTGCGTACCGAGGGAAGTAGCAGTGCTTTTAGCACCAATCGTTAGGCTTTCTGCACCAATTGCATTGAGCTTATCAGTGGTTAATGTTAGATATCCATCTTCCTTTGTATCATCACCTGAAATGGCAATTTTTTTCGAGGTAATATTAACTTCCGCACCACGAGCTGAAACTGAGTGCATAGTTAGCAACGTTCCATCTAAAACCAATTTTTCTAAAGCGCTAATAGAAACTTGGCCGGCGTCAGCTGGCAAGCGCAAAAAATTATTCTGATCTGCGCTAGTTTTGGCATTAAAAAAGTTGCTAGCTAGGGTATCAGTAAATTCAGACTGTGTTCTAGTAATTGCGCCAGAAGTAATAATAAAACCCGAAGTTCGCGAGTCTGCGGCAATGCCTCCAAACTGAGTACGATAACCCGAGACCAACATTGAGCCATCACTAGCCAAGGTATTTTGAAGGGCTGTAAAATCTTGCGTCCCTGCGACAGGTTTAACTGAATATCCACCAGGAAGCAGGGCATAGTGTGATGGCAGCAAGACATAGTTGCCTGGAGCTAAGCCAACTCCACCTGAAAGATATATAGAATCTCCAGCTTTTAAAGTGGTATTACTATAGGATTCACTATTACCTGCCAAATAACCAGCTTTAAGCTCGGGCAATACAGCAAATACTTCACCTGAAGCTAGCACATCATCAGAACCCCCTGTACCAGTTGTAAACTCCCAGGCCGATAAATCACTACTTTTGAATATCGTATCAGATATTTTGCGGCCACCCGAAATATCTATTTTAGATCCTAGAACAATATTAAGCGAACTAGCATCTAAATTAATTTTTTGGATTGGCAATGAGTTAATCGTAGCAAAGCGACCTGAACCTTGATCAAAATTCCATACTTTTCCATTAATTGTATATCCAAATGGTAAAGTTTTACCTTCAGCAGAAACTGAAGTTAGACTCCCATTTTCTAGCGCAAGCGTGTTAGTTGCATTAAGATTAATCACGCCGAATGGTGCGCGTAAGACCCCATCTTGTATAATTTTATCTGCTTCGACATTAAGTGTACCCAATACCGAAAATGGCACTCCAGTATCTGCAGAAGAAGGTAATTTTGGAGCCCTAAAGGTAATAGTCGAGCCTGTACCAGTTGAAGTCAGAGTATAATGACTAAGTGTTGTGGGATATATACGAGCAGCCTGCAAAATTAGATCGCCAGCTAATTCTAACCTAGCAACTGGAGTAGTTAACGGTAGAGTGGCTCTCTCATCATCTAAATCTTGTAACACGCCTCTTAACTGAATATCTCCATTGCTTTTAAATTGAACGCCACCTATAAATGAATCTTCGCCATCTACATTAGTAACTTTAAGGGACCTACCTACTCCTGAAAGATTCTGCCGACCAAACAAATCAATGTAATCTGCATTTACAACTAAAGCACCTGTACCAGCAACAACAGGCATTAGATGCATATTAAGCTTATTTATCGGCAGGACTTGTCCATTGCCGACACCTACATAAGAAGCATTAATAACGGCATCTACACCATCATTAACCAGTAAATTTGGGGAGTCTAGAGTAATTGCACCGCGCGCTTTTAAAGTAAGGCTCTCTGCGAACCGAATGTTATCACTCTTAGAAAAAAAGATATTATCGAAGCCTGCACCATCTAATTTATCTGCAAAGACATATGCCAAGCCATTATTGATGAGATTAATCGGAGCACCTGCATATAAACCAAATGGCACTGAAGAACCTGTCGATTTCAATATGATTGCTCGTGGTCCTGTTGGATATTTGTCTTCATCATTTGCAATATCAACATTCGTGGCGTTGACGTTGCCAATATCTAACAATGGCAATGCAATAGAAAATGTTCCGGCCGTTACACTTTGATTTCCACCATGCGCGAACATGGCTCCGTCAAACAAAATACCTTCACGAGCAGAAATACTTAAGCTGCCTCCTTTAGATGCAACAGTTCTAGAAACAAATGTATTCCCAGATTTAATGTCAAGCAGCGCTTGCTTTCCGTTTAGCTCCAGTTTACTGCCGGCCTCACCTACCACCATACCTTTCGAAGCAATCAGCTTAATACTGCCTGCATCCTTTACATTCCCAACATTCAATCCATTTTCATTAGTAAAGCTATCGACAACACCGCTGACATCTAATTTGCTTTGAGCACCCAACCATAAGGTCTGGTCATTTTTATAGGTAAGTACACTTTTTTCTCCAATGACTAAACCTGATGTTATTGAAATATTACCTGCTAGCGCTTCAATGCCGCCGAGTACAGTTAATTGACGCTTAGCCAATAAGTTCACATTTGCACCCGGATCTGTAATGATCATCGAGCCCAAACCTAAGGTTAACTTACCATTAGTTTGGTTGGTCGCGGATAAATTTAAATTGGTAACTTTTCTTGTAAATGGAGCATTTGAGGTAGGCAACAACTCTAAGTGTGAGAAGTTTTCAATATCTGATCCAGTTTGCTGAAAACTGAAATATCTATCCAGTACCCGAGTAAAAGCTGCAGGCTGAATAATTGTATTATCCGACAGGGTTAAACCCTCAAAACCATTAATGTCGAATAACGTAAATCCACCCTTGCGAAACAAAGCGGCGTCAATAACCGTTTCCCCATTTGTTCCCAATGCCTGATTACCTATGGTTATGGAGCCAGAAGTAAGAGTCAAGCTACCACCAGTTGTTAAAGAATCTGCACGCAATGTACCATCTAACTTCAAACTTCCGGCATGTAAGGCGTCTAAATTGCTCGCAATACCATCACTCGCTAATAGTTTAATGTCTCCACCTAAGCCGCTTTTGAGCTTTCCAGTTGAATTTAACCATGCACCACCAGATGCGTTCAGCAGACTTCGAGTTTCTAATATGACATTTCCATTAGCGCCAAATTCACTGGACGCTGAAATGTTAATTTTCCCACCATCAATTGCGATAGTGTTTACTGCTGCTGGATCTAAAATATTATTTATCCATAAACCACTTACATCTAAAATGCTTCCGGTACCAATTTTAACATTACCCGTTGCGTTTGGACTTATTGAACCACTTGACGCAGAGATGTCGATTTCACCGGAATGAACTGTCAAATTGCTTTGTACGTTAACTCCCCCACCTTTTAAAGTTATGTTCCCACCTGGCGAAACAATCAGATTGGTGCCGTTTTTTAAAGTAATTTGACCATCCGCATAGTAGATAAGGCTATTAAAGCCGGACGGCGCAGTAAAGTTTGCACCTAATAGTAAGGTTTTCTTTTGATCAACAGTTAATTCATCAGAATAGCTCGGTAAAGCCTCAGCAACATGTGAAGCATCAATCAATAAATCTGATTGCAATTTAGATAAGCCCTGCCCAATTCGTAAAGTCCCACCTTGGGGCATATTTGCTAGAAATTGTTGATGTATTCCAGCAACTGTATCCGCATTTAACCTACCCTCCAAAAACATTGATGGCGCACTAAATGCAACGCTGCCAGCGCTTTCACCAGAAGTGTAGCCTTGTTCGTAATAACTTCTATGAATAATATCTACATAATTTAAATCTTTAGGTGCATCTATAATGTCATAAACATTTCCATTAAAGCCCAACAAACTCGTCCTATTTACTAATGCACCTGTGAAATCAACTTTACCCCCGGAGACGTTAATTGAAGAACTCTGTGCAAATACAATATCACCCTCAGATTGAATACTAACACCCCCACCCATTGCAAATCGTTCATTGATGGTTTTTTGTATCCTTGATGTATAACCAGAGACGTCAGCCACAGAGGTACCAATCATTCCATTCGAAGCTTCAGCTCTGGTATCTACATAAACTTTGGCTGCATAAAGTATTCCAGACCGTTGTAGAGGGGAGTCTCGAAGTTCAGTACCACGCAGTTCGGCTTGCACAATGTTTCGCGAAACAGATACCTTCGCTGCTATTTCATTTTCCCTACCAGGTGATAAACTCCCACTACCAACGCCACTGACATCTATAACGCTAGAATTATCTAGGTAAATACGACTTGCATTTGGTTTTTCTGATGTTAAAAGATTTAAAACCGAAGGATCAAGCCTAGCATTTAAAATAACATTTCCACTTGGCGCAATGATCATTGATTTTTTATCAAGATATATACTTTTAGCACTGATATCTATAGTTGATTTGTTAACTTTTGCTTCATCTAAGACGGTTGCATTATCGCTGGCATCGACAAGCACCTGAGTGATGCTATTTTCACCCAAAACAATTTCACCGCTGTTAGTAGAATATCGGATTGCTAAATTTTTCACGGGATCTAATGAGATAGCGGTATTATCATGCGCTAGTAATTTAATTGAGCCATTGGCGGTAACCGATGTTGTTGCTTTCACCCTGCCAGCTTGATTCACAGCAATACCAGCCAAAGTAATATTACCCCTCTCGGCAATAATTTGACCTAAATTTGCATTAGTTGTTGTGCCACCGTTGTCAACTTCCACCAAAAGGCCACGCAAACTTGCATCCTCGCTCTTAGCCAAATATATTTTATGCCCAGCAGCGAGCAAGGTTTGACCATCTGGTGATTCAATCAAACCGTTATTGACGAGATCAGGCGCAAACATTAAAATTTTTCCGCCTATAGATGACTTTATTTTTGCGCCATTGTCTACCTTTATAAAGGAATTAGCAGAACCAATAAATGAACTAAATGCAGGCGAACCATCTGTAATAGACAGAAAACCATTTTTAAACAAATCATCACTAATATTGAGAGATGAGGCGATTAAAGTATTAACGTCTACCGTATAACCATTAGCACCAGCTCCAAATAAGATGCCATTCTGGTTAATAATAAAAACTTGTCCATTAGCTTTCAAATTTCCATAAATCTGGCTCATGCCCCCATCAGAAGATACTCTATTAAGCACGGCGCTAGATAAGGTTGGTTGAACAAAATTCACGCTCGCATCTTTGCCAATATTAAAGCTACCCCATTCCACTATCATATTAGTGGATTTTTGGTTCACAATCATTTCATTGCCAGATATATTAATACTGCCAATGCTGCCATCAAGATTATCTTTAATCACACCATTCACTGGGAGGGCATTAGCCTCCAGCGGTAGAACTGTAACTGAGGGTTCTGAGATAGCATTAAAACTAGAAAAAATAGATAAGGTCGTGGCCACTAAAAGAAAAAGTGAACCCATACGCTGATTGGACTTTTTGTAATGATGATGCATTGTTTTTTCTATAATCGAGATATTCTTCATCAAAAATTTACTTTGGAAAAGACATAAAATTAATTGAGTCTATTAAAAAACATATTCTTATTATAACAGATTGATTATTTCAATCTTGTTACTATTACATTATTAAAAGATATCGAATTTATATTCACGAGTTAAAAAAACCACCCCCTAATTAAAGGGAGGTGGTTTTGTTTAAACTACTTTGGTTGCTGTCGATTCTAACAACAGCAAGTTAACTACCTACAATCCATTACAATGCATACCCTAGAGGTGCACATTCGTTACCACTTCGAGAGTAGCCTGATGTGTTAGCTCCAAAATCTGCTGAAGCAGCAGTAGGGTCACCAACTAAACCATTACTAGTAGCCAAGTTTTCTCCAACACCCAAATCTTGAACAAAACCGTCTTTGAACCTCACAATATTAGCAAGAGTTGATGCACCAAGTGTAGATTTGGTATTCATAAACATCACAGGTTCATAAACGAATTGATACGAACCGTTCAAAATATTCTTCTTTTGATAATCAGGGGAGTTAGCAGCGCCTGGGTGAACACCATCGATTGCAAGATATTTCCAGCCAGATGCTGGCTGAGCATTCTCAAGTGATACTACACCAATTGCATAACCTGAAGCTGCGCCCGATAAAACCGTATCAGATGAAGAAGCTTGTTTAACAATTAAGTCACCAAAATCTTGACCAGCACTACTACCAACTGTCGCTGTTGCTGAACCACCAACTGAACCTTTAGCACATGGGTTATTCAAGAAGAAAAGTTCTGCAGCAGCCTGAGTACCAGATGATGTAGAACGACGTAGCAATGTTAGATCGGTTGTTGGTAATGATCCAGCAGCAGTTTTAGGTAATAAAATACCCCAAGGAGAAACAGTTTGAGTCATCAAAGAAGCCATTTGTGATCTGCTGATAGATGGTGTAGCTACACCTTGATCAGCAGCCATTTTTGCGTAAAGTTCTGCAGAGGCAATCACACCAAAACCTTGTTGTTGTCCTAAAGAAATGTCTGCAGTATAGGTGTTACCAGCACTTTGGGTAGCCAACTGGTTTTTTGCAGAAAAGATTTTTTCAGAAAGATCAGAAAAACCAACATGTACTGGTTTTGCAACCAGTCCTGCTGGACAAACTGCATTTGTACCTGTAACAGTACAATTTGTAATATCAAGTTGGGATTGTGTTGATCCATCTCTCATTGGGTTAATACCGTTCAATGAACCACCTTCATTTTTAAGCACAACAAACGGACCAGTAACGCCAGGAAGGTTGGTATATGTTGTGCCTGATGCTGTGTTACATTTCCATCCCTTACCTGTCAAAGCACCAGATTGAGATAAAGTAAGTAGTGTATTTCCTTGACCACACAATCTAGCCACAGAAAGAGCAAGGCCACCTGTTTGTGCAGTAGCCCCAGCTACGTAAATAATATTTTCAGTTGGAACACCTGTTGATAAGTCAGCTGCAAAAGCAGATGGTGCAACAAACGTAACAGCTAGAGCCAAAACAATTTTTTTTACTTGCATTTTAATACTCCTAAAAATTAAAAAATAAATTATGCACTTTTGCGACGACGCGCAATGAATCCCATCAAACCTAAACCAGCAATCATCATGGCAGTTGAATCAGCTTCAGGAACTGCTGCTACAGAGGTATAGGTCAACAATCCCTGAGAAGACAGATTCCACTTATCCATACTAGTTAGATCTTCACCTAAAAATTGGGTTTTAATTGAGTCAATTGAGTTACCACTCGTAGCCCCACGAGCAATTTTATAAAAATTTAAATCAGTGCCTAAGGTTGCGTCTGCATCAAACGAGGTGTACTTTGTAAACAAATTAGAACCTACTGCTGCGCCTGAGTCAGATCCAGCACCGGAAACTAAACGAGTGGATTGACCTGTAACAGCTGAGTTAAGTGACTGAAAACCCCCGTTAATCCCTGCAGGTGAAACCATATCAGCCATCAAAGCGTTGTAGGCTAAGTTTCTTAGTGCCGGTAACGGAGTAGCCAAATTTGAAGTCGCTAAAATTATGTCGTTAGCATTGTAGGATGTTGCAGCGGCAGTGTTAGAAGAATAAAAACCTATCACTTGGTATGTAATATTACTATCAGTTGCACCTGATTTAAAGTTTGTCCAATTAGTATCAGAAGCAAAATTACGAGACAGGCTCGTAGCACCATTAAACGCGGAAACTGAACCGGCATCACCCAAAGCAGCAACAAACGTTTTTGCTGCTACAGAATCATAAGCCACAAGAAACAGTTCATTATTTGTTAAAGCACTTGCTGTTCCTGGTAGTGTCATTGCAGTCACAGTTGCAACTACTAAAGCTTTAAATTTGAAATTCATAAACTTCTCCCAAATATTATTCAATAAAACAAAAAAACAAAACCACATTACAAAAAAACATCCACGAAAATATTAAATTTCAATTAAATAATACTGTATATGAAAAATTAATAAAAAATGTAAAAAAACATGTAACTGAGTTTTTTACATTTCTAATTGTAATATAAAATTATTACAGCAATTTTTTAGGGGCCTAGTCCTTTAGAACTATCTAAAACTAGTTTAATTTGAATAAAGAAAGTAGAAGTTAACTCATAAGGCCAATCTATTCATAGCTTTAGTTTAGTCTCATTAAATAAAATTGTGCATTACACTAGAAACGAGCAATTTCATATTAACATCATAACAAATACCTGCATTTCAAATCTATGCGTTATGACCATCCTTAAATTTGTGGCTCTTAGAGTTGGATTTTTTCACCACAGGCGCCCCAAAAAACTTATTAGATATAAAGCTGCTATTTTTCTTTTTTTTTTAGACAGTCCCCAGGATTACATATCCTCCCAGATTTTGTCGAAGAATCTTTTTTATTTTCATTTACTAATTTACGACCTTCAACAGATGGCCTAATTGCAGATACGTCATTACCCAATACTTCATTAGATTGCTGACTTCTTGAAATTTCTTCTGGGCTCTTTAAATTATTACTGATACTTATAGAAAAAACCCACTCCTTATAGTTTTTTGCTCCGGCTAATTGAGCGTCTGCCAAATTGAAGCCTTTTTTCTTATAGGGAGTTAAGGTTGATCTACTAAAGATTCCAACTATACAACCCTGCTGAGTAACAAAATTCCAATCGGCCTTTCCTGTCATTGGATCAAGGTATATCTTACGTAAGTGCCTTTTTATACCTGGCTTACGCTTATCAATTAACAAATCATTTAAACTAGTAAGACAAGATTTAACTGTGTCTGGCATGGTTGAATAGTAGCTATTGATTGCGTTTCTAAATTCCGCTCCAACGAATAGCAGTTGCTTTTCCTTTTCAGCGCGGACTTGATATTGCCAACTCATGCCAGCCACAGAGAGCCCTATTCCAGAGAATGCGATGAATAAGAGCAACCAAATATAGGTAAATCCGCAACTACAAGTGAGGCGACTATGAACTTTAAAATCTTGCTGGGCTTGCATGGTTTTAGTTACCATTCAGCATAGTTCGTTCCATCTTTGGCCTTGCCAGTTGCGCCACTTTTGATATCAAATACGTATGTACTAGTATCCGAATTTGGAGACTGCGTGACCCAGGTTTCAGTGCTTTCTGTAATGGGGTCCGTCGGCACCGCACGAATATATTTTTTTATGACTAACTCTTTAATTGATGTGGGATACCGTTCGTTATCCCCATAAAATTTATCAATCGCAACCCGCATCACACTGAGTGATTGCTTTAATGAGGCTTCTTTCGCCTTTTCTAAACTATTAAAATAACTTGGCACGGCAATCGAAAGCAACAAGGCAATAATTGTCATCACCACCATCAATTCAATCAGCGTAAATCCATGGCTAATTTTTTTATTTAAATTTGGCATTGGTTGAGATTGTGTTAAATCCTGGCACTTAATCAGAAGCTTTTTATTGTCTTTCATTGATTCACCAAGTGTTATAAATAGTGCCATCAATGGCCTTTTTTGTGCTTCGAGAACAAATATCGTACACATCAACTCCCTCTAGCGGTGCGTTCACATCGCTGGCATAGCTCCGCTTAGCCCAGGTTTCCGATGATTTCAAGTCAGATTCTTTATTCATTGGATCCCTTGGGATTTTACGAATAAACTTTATCACCTTACCTTTGATATCTTTTTGATTAATGACACCTTGCTCTAGGACTTCTAAACTTGGTGGATAGCCAGTTTGATCCAATGTTTTTTTAACCAACCCATCATCTACAGCTTTTTTATACAAATCGATTGCCTCTCTTATTTGTCTTAGTGCCTGCTTTAGTTCAGTTTCTTTATTACGCTGTATCGTTAATTGTACGATTGGCACTGCGCCAGCAGCTAATATAGCAACAATCATCACTGTGACCACTAGCTCAATTAAGGTAAACCCTGCATTTTTCATTTACTGATTCACTGTGACTTGTTCAACTGGGGCTTCTGCGACAGGCGCTTCTGGCTCAGTAACTGGCTGCAATTCGCGTACTAATTTTAAGCCCCCAGACATTGGCACGCTAATCTGCGGTCTATCATTAATCTGCACATCCGTTCCTGACCAATATTCAGAAATTTCCGCGTTAGGCCGGCTAATATTTCCTAAGATGCGCGGGGTAATCGCTAGCACTATTTCCGTTTTGTTTTTTCTGTCCTCTTGATTGGAAAACAAGCGACCTAGTAATGGAATGTCACCTAATCCCGGCAATTTGCTCCCACTTTTGCGCTCACCATCTAAAATAAGGCCTGCTAGTACCTGAGTTTCGCCGTCTTTTAGTCTTAGTTGTGTGCTAGCATTACGCGTGCCGATGGTATAAACACTAGCCCCATTTTTAGTGACTGTCTTATCACCTAGCGAACTGACCTCTAGCTCTATTTTGATATTCACAAAGTCATCCAAGGTAATGCGTGGCTGGACATCCAACTTGAGGCCCACATCTAAATAAGTGACGCTTTCAGAGATACCAACGTTTGCGGTGGAGGTAGTAGTGATAATTGGCACCTTGTCACCTACCATGACTTTAGCTTTTTCGTTATTACGCACACGAATGCGTGGATTGGATATTAGATTGACATCGCCAGTAGTTTTTTTGAAGTTGAGTGCGGGATTAGGTGATACGCCTAAAGATCCAGCAGTTAGGTTTTGAAGGCTTTGAATGGTCAGAGGCGTTGTGATCATAGGAGAGGTTACAGCTGAGAGCCCTACAGTCGTGGTAACTGGATTAACAATTAGGTTATTTACCGCTATTTGTGAAGGATAATTAATCCCTAATTCTTGTAAACGGCTCCGACTCACCTCTAAAACTTCAATTTCAAGCATCACTTCTGGGTCAGCTAAATCGTTCGATGCAACTAATTTCTCAGCAATTCTAATCACTTCAGGTGTATCGCGCATCACAATCATATTGAGTCTATCATCTACAACTACATTTTGCGCCTTTAAGACTGTCCTTAGCGTTGCTCCGACTTGTTTGGCGGAAGCATTGGTTAGATAAAAGCTGCGGATCATAAGCTCTTTATAGTCTTTATTTTTTTGAGCAGTATTCGGAAAAACCAAGGCACTGGTTTCGGTCAAGGCTTTTTTATCTAAGCCATTAGTAGCTAACACCATTTCAATGGCTTCCTCTATGGGTGCATTTTTAATGAACGCTGTGGCCTTGGTTTCACTCTTAATATCTTTATCTAAAATAAAGTTAATCCCGGTTGCGCGTGATAACGCCTCAAACATCATCTTAACGCTCACATCTCTAAACTCTAGCGTCACTGGCTTTTGAAATGGGGGTTTAAGCTTGGGCGGTTCGATGCGAGCCAATGGCTTTTGGCTGAGGATTTCAGTTTGTAGTGCCAATGCTTCAGTATTTTCTGGGGTTTCCATCAGCACTCCGCGCAAAATGGCGAGGGCTGCATCGCTATTTTTAGCAGTATTAAGCTTGCGCGCTTCTTCAATGCGCACTTGCTGCTTTTGCTCACGTTCAATGCTGGCTTTACCAGAAATAGCACGTACATTATTAGGCGCTAAAGCAATCACTCGCTCATACAAGTCACTGGCTTCAGCGACTTGGCTATAACTGCGGGCTTTTTCAGCCTCGGTGAGGAGTTCCGTAATCGCTTGATCTTGCGTCACCAATAAATCTTTACGCGGAATCGCTGCTTCCGGTTTTTCACTGGCTTGCTTTTGGGCGCTGGCATTTCGCTCTTCTGGCGTTTTACCTTTGACGGCTGATTTTTCCCATGGGGCAAAGGCGCAGCTACTCAAGAACGATATGATTAAACAGAGCGATACTGCCCGCTGTAATAATGGATTACATTGAAAGCTAAACATCATGCAAATTTCCTTGTGTGGTTACACATTTTACTTAATTAACCAATATTAAATTAACTTTAATACTCTATAAACTTGGCTCATCCGGATTGTTTTGTTCTGCTACTTTTGCACCTGCAGGCGCTCGCAATGCTTTTGACAGTGATTTGGTCAACCCTAAAGGCAAGTAAGTGAAAGTGAGCGTACTCGCCTCTTCTTTATCTAAGCGCCAAAGCGTATCCACGTTTTTACCTATATTTACTGAAATGACTTTGTTGTTAACCGTTAAAAAAACTTGGGTGGCCTGCGGGGCCTGCTCTAATTTACCAATATAGAAAAATGGCACTGGCGGCGCTGCGGGTGGCGGTGGTGGCTCTACTTTTACCGGCACAGGCTTGGGTGGCGGTGGTGGCACATACCACGCGTGGCCCTTAAATAGATCCTGCGTTGTTTTAGCTTTATCTTCTACAAACAGATGCTTTTGCGTTAAATCTGGCAATACTGGAATCGCCTCTTCAGCCACTTTGATGGCCGATTGAGACGGCAAATTGTTACCTAAATTAGCGGGGTGAGGGTTCTGTTCTTGCGCGTTTTTTGTTGGTGAGCTTTGTTTTGGTGATGTTTCTAGTTGCGAGCTCTCCTTTGTTGAATTTTCTTCAGGCAAACTTTCTTCCGCTGGCTCTTGAACCAGATACATAGCGAGCATGGTCAAGACAAGCAAAGCGCCAAGAATCATCCATCGTTGCTTTGGGCTCTTCATGGCTCGCGCCTCAACAGTAATGCGTAACTGAGTTTAATTTGCACCGCGGTATCTTTAACTGTTTCACGTTTAATATTGACTTCAGCTAAGCCCAGCGTTGGAAATTGCTCACTCGCGCTCGAAATAAATGCTTTGAGATTTTTATAGCTGCCCTGCACCGGAAAAATAATCTCATAACGCATCAGGCTGGGATTATTGGCATCAGGGGCTAGCTTATACTCACCCACCACCAGGCTAATGCCTTTTAATTGCGCCAATTGATGAATCTGGGCTAGCACTTTAGATACTTCACCGACTGGCGGAAACTGTTCATAAAACTTTTGCAGGGCTTCTTCATCATTGAGCTTAGGTAATTTTGCTTGCGCTTGGGCAGACTCATTAGGTTGCTTACGTAACCAAGCCAGCGCTTGAGTTTTTTGTTGCAAAGCCTGCTCACCTGGCAGCAAAGAAGTCAGCCCTATCAGCATACAGATTACCAAGCCTAGCAGACCAAGCGTACCGAGCAGTCCAAGTTGATGACGTAACACTTCTAGATAACGCAGCACGCTTTTGATATTAACTATGTTGATATCAAGCGCATTCATCTTGAGTTTGGTCATATTAGGCTTACTCATGGCTGATCTTTCCAAGTGGCCACGGCGACAAACCGGATGGGATGCTGATCAACATCCTCGACGATTTCATGCTTGAGCAGATAAACGTTGGCTAGCTCATCACTCGCTTCAAGCTTTTCTAGGTAGCTAAACAGGATGTCTTTGTTTTTCGCTTCCGCAGTGATTTTGAGTTGGCGTTTTTTCGCATCAGGCTCAATCGCGAGCAGCGCAAGGTCATCTAGGGCTGAAGATTCAAGCGCACTGAAGACATCGCCCCATGGAATCATTAAGAAACTCGCGAGTTTTTTTGCTTCTTCTATTTTAGCGAGCAAATCCGCCGATGATTTTGCTTGAAGTTGTGGCTCAGCAGGCTGGAGGCCTTTACTTGCTTTTAATTGTTGAATAGATTGATCTAGCGTTAACAATTGTTGATTAATATGCGTATAACGCTGCCAAACAATCATGAGTACAAAAAGTGCGAGTGCGAACATCACAAGTCCTGACAATGATGGCTTTCGACTTACAGCGTAATCGATATGGATGGCACGCATGATTAAAACACCGCACTTAATGCCATGGTGTATGGCTTGTCTTCGCTAGGCAGATAGCCTGCAATGGCTTTGTGGTTAGCGGACAAAACTTGCCAAGCTGGATTATTTTGCTTAAAAATTTGCTTGATTTTTTCATCCTGAGGTGAGGGCAGCGCAGAAAAGTAGATATTCGCTTGTGCATTTTGCAAGCCAGATAAAAGCATCTCGCGTGAGATAAGGGCTGCTAAATCTTCTGACCAATCTGCTGAAATATCCTTGGCAATAAGATTGGTAAGAGTCGTCGCCGTGATGCTTTGCCAGTTGCCATCGCGCATTAAAGCAATGGTTAAACGCCCTGCTTCCACCTGCACCAAACAGCTGACACCAGCGCCTAGCTGATGACGCATGCTATTAAATCCACTCATCAAATAAGGTTGAATGGACTTGAGCTTGCACTGATGTTTTTTGCAAAGCATTTCGATAGCCGTGATCAATTCAGCATCCACCGCACTGATGAGCAGGCTATCGCCATGTGGGAGCGGATTAACCTTTATCATCCAGCTGTCTACGCTATCGCCATAGCTTTCTCTAAAGCAATGATTGGCCACTGCGATGACCTTATCGGCACGGCTAAACGCTGGCATGGCTGGGATAATTTTGTAGCGAAACCATTGATTAGATAGCACCAGCGTGATTGGCAGGCTATTTGCTAACTTAGCATTTGTTGACAAGGCATTTAATGAATGGCCGTCCGAATGCGTCAGCAAGTTCTCTAACGCTAGCAACGCGCTTGCCCAAGGCTGGGCATTATTAACACCTTGTTGATTCTCAGTCACTAACGCATGCTGCTTTTCAAGTAATCGCTTAGTGAGGCCATTATTGACGCGCAGCAAGGCTGCTGCATCGGCATTGAGGCTGGCCACTTGCTGGGTGAAGTATTGAGATTTAAAGCGCAACAAAGGTGACACGATTAATCTCTTCTAAAGTTGTTTTGCCACTGGCAACGGCTTCAACAGCGGTTTCACGGAGGAGTCGCAAGCCTTTGCACCGGGCGGTTTCTTTGAGCTGCCGAATGGGGTCGCGAGCCACAATCATTTCTCGAATTTCATCATCTAAAATCAGTAGTTCAGCGACCGCCATACGACCTTTATAACCCGTACCACGGCATTGACCACAGCCTTGTCCTTTTAAGAAAGTCATCTTAGAGGCCGCTTCTATAGTCACTGCGGACTTGGCTAATAACTCATCGGATGGCTGATAGCCCACTGCGCAATGGGTACAATTCAAACGCACTAGACGCTGCGCCAAAATACCGTTGAGTGCAGACACAAAGCTGTAGGTATCGACTTCCATATTAATAAAGCGGCCAATCACATCAAACACGTTATTGGCGTGAACGGTCGTAAATACCAAGTGACCCGTGAGTGCTGCTTGCACGGCAATTTGCGCGGTTTCTGAGTCGCGGATTTCGCCCACCATAATTTTATCGGGGTCGTGCCGCAAAATAGAACGCAGGCCACGCGCGAAGGTGAGGCCTTTTTTCTCATTGACAGGAATTTGTAGCACGCCGCCTAAGTTGTATTCAACCGGATCTTCGATGGTGATAATTTTGTCTTTTCCCGTATTCACTTCTGAGATGGCCGCATACAAGGTGGTGGTTTTACCGCTCCCCGTCGGGCCTGTGACGAGCACCATGCCGTAAGGCTCTTGCGCCAGCGCGCGAAATTGATTACGGGTGAGTTCATCAATTCCAATGTGTTCTAAGGTTAATCCCTTCGATTGCTCGGTCAAAGCCTTGCGATCTAAAATCCGTAAGACCGCATCTTCACCATACACGCTTGGCATGATCGACACCCGCAAATCGACTTCACGATTTTGGATGTTGACTTTAAAGCGTCCATCTTGCGGAATTCTGCGTTCGGCAATATCAAGCTCTGCCATCACTTTAATCCGCGAAATCACTTGCTCTGCCATCTCGGCACCTTGAATTGCACCGACGGTGTCGAGTACCCCATCAATCCGATACTTAAGCGCCAAGCCCAGACCAGTGGTCTCCAAGTGAATATCACTAGCACCAATTTTCATAGCATCGTACAAGGTAGAGTTGACCAAGCGAATCACCGGACTGGTATCAGCTGAAATACTACTTAAGGATAACTGCTCAACCCCTTCAATTTGGTGCAAGGCTGACTGACCTGATTCCTCTTCGTTTGCCATGACTTTGTCCATGGCTTTAAGCGTTTCTTCAAAACGCGATAAGTAAGCAGACACGTCAGCATAATGCGACAAGCGCAGCGTAAATGGCGCGCGTACCTTTTCCATGAGCCAGTTGGCAAGGCCTTCAGCAAAAGGGTCAGCGATGGTAATGAATAACTCACCTTGCTGGTTTCGAAGCGGAATACATTCATGCTGATAGGCTTCAGCAAACGCCAATACCTCAAAATCTGTGGTGAGTTCGTGCAAGGCTTTGTTATCTAGGGTGGTATATTTAAAAGCGCTCCCTAAGGCCGAAAGAAATGCCTCTTGCGAGAGCTCACTTTGATCTGCCATCACCTCAATTAAACGGCGACGAGATTGCTGGGCGATAAGCCTTGCCTTTTGAATAGCCTCTGCACTAATAAGGCTAGGCACAGCATGATGCATAGTAGGCTGGCTCATTGAATGCTTCCCGCCAAATCAAATATTGGCATATACAGCATTAGCACCACAAACCCAATTACAAAGCCAATGAACAGCATAAGTAAGGGTTCAAATAGTTTGGTAAACCAATCTATCCAGCGTGCGGTTTCTTCATCGTAAAAGCTAGAAATACGCTCCATCATTTCGCCCATCATGCCGCTGCGCTCCCCTACTCTCAGCATACGGAGTGCAACCGGGGTTGAAAGATCGTTCAGTTCCATGGCGATAGAAATGGTTTGGCCCTGGCGAATTTGTTCGGAAGCCGCCAGCATGCGCACTCTTAATGCAGGAGAAAGCAGGCCAGAAACCATCTTGAGCGAATTAAGGATTGGGATGCCGGCAATGAGTAGCATGCCCAAAGAGCGATAGAAGCGTGAGAGTTGATAGATTTTCATGCGCTCACCGATGGCTGGGATTTGCCATACCATCTCCATTAACTTGGTTCGCACCGATTTGAGACTTAATAAATAGAGTGTAGCAGCCAGTAAGCCAAGCAGGCTCATCATCAAACTAAAGCCATGCTGTTCAATAAACGTGCCTAGTGATAGCAATACTTGGGATAAAAATGGCAGGTCACTACCCATATCTTCATAGATATGGGCAAACTTAGGCACCACATATGCCACTAAAAATAGTACTACCAGGCTACCGACTGACAGCAACATGGCCGGATAAATCGAAGCTGAGATGACTTTCTTTTTAACCTGATCGATTTGACTCTGATAGGCGATATAGCGCTTTAAGGACTCAGCCATTCCGCCTGTTTTTTCACTGGCTCTCAAGGCAGCTACATACAATGGCGGAAACGCTTGCGGAAAGGATTGCATGGCCATAGATAATGGCTGGCCTTCACTTAGTTGCCTAAGCACACCTTGAAGCGTCTGCCTGACCTCGGGGCGCGTTTCTTTTTCTGCAAGCGCTTCTATAGCCTCCATCAAGTTGAGACCAGCTTCAAGCAAGGCCAGCATTTCTTGACTGAACAGCATAAGTGGAAAGCGTTCACGCTTGGTGAAGTATTTTTGCCAGCCGCTACCCGCTAGCTTGGCAGAAAAAACTGTGTAGCCTAAAGACTTGGCACTGCTAATAGCCATCTGCTCGCTCACGGCATCTAGTCGTAGCGATGAATACTCTTTGCCGCGAAGTACACTGAGGTCATACAACATAACTACCAGCTGACAATGTCCGCCATCTCATCGACACCGCCAGGCTGTCCATCTTTACCCAAAGAAGATAAATCGTATTCACCGTGTTCACCAGGTGACTTATATTGGTAGGGATTACCCCAAGGATCTGCTGGGACGTTTTTCTTAAGATAAGGACCTGACCAACGTGCTTCGCTAGCTGGCTTCAACATTAGCGCTACCAAGCCTTGCTCGGTGGTAGGGTAGTGACCGGTATCTAAACGATACTGGTCTAAGGATTTCTCTAAGGCGTCGATTTGCGCACGCGCAGCCTTCACTTCCGACTTGCCGATTTGCGCGAAATATTTAGGCCCAACATAGCCAACTAACAAGCCGATAATCACCATCACAACCAACAGCTCTAATAACGTAAAACCTCGCTGACCGGGCTGAAATTCTTTACTTTTTAATAAAAACCTCATGATATTACCTTTTTTTTTAAAACTACTATTTACAAGTTTTATAGTAGTTTAAAATTATGACAATCGTGTTGCAATTAAAAGAATTCACACACCCTTTTCACTATCAGTTGCCACAATGAGAGGGATGAAAATATTTAAATTCTTATAAATTATTTATCAATATAAAGATGATCTGGTTTCAAATCATTACGGTATCGATCATACATTTTTTGATAGGCAAGCTCGATGTTTTGAGTAAAAAGCTTAGTGTTATATAGGTGAGTTGTTGGGAGATAACTTACTAATCGACTACGAATCCGTTTAAGTCGCTCTGGATTTCGCCCTAATTCAATTGCTAATAACTCATATGATTCTGTTGATGTTGAAATCAAGTCTGTTATTCCAACCGCGCTAAGTAAGCTGGCTGCGATCCTGCTGCTAAAAGATTTTCCAGTTTGAGTGAGCACTGGTAAGCCCATTCTCAATGCATCACTTGCCGTTGTTCCAGCGTTATAGGGAAAGGTGTCTAAAAAAAGATCAGCAAGGTGATAGCGTGCCAAGTACTCTGGTGCCGGCAAAACTTTTCCAAATATCAGTCTGTCTGATCCAACACCCTTAGCAATAGCTTCCTTCCTAAGGTTATTAGTTGCAGTTTGGTTGGTGTCTAACAATAATAAAACACTGCCTTCGACTGCATTCAAGATTCTCATCCAACTATCAAAAGTTTTTGGTGTAATTTTGTAAGTGTTATTAAAACAACAAAAGACAAATCCATTGTCAGGTAATCCAAACTCTGATTTAGTGAATTTTTTATCAGATACCTCTCGTTTATTATCATTGACTTGATATGATGGAAGGTAGACAATTTTTTCAGAGTAGAATTGTTGATAATCTTGCGGAATAACTGAAGAGTCTGCTATCAAGTAATCATAGTAATCTGCTCCCATTGTTCCTAGGTAGCCTAAGTAACTTACCTGGATGGGTGCAGCTCTCATAGAAAATATATTGGTTCGAGCGCCAGCTGTATGACCACCCAAATCGATTGCAATTTCAATCTCTAACTCCCTTGCAAGCAATGTGATTTCTAGATCTGATTTTTCTCTAACGTCAATAAATTGATCAAATGCCTTCTCTATACGCTTTCTCAAGTTATCTTGAGCACAAATGCTATCACTATAAGAAAAAGCAATAATTTCATATTGATTACGATTATGTAATTCAAATAATTCAGCCATTAAATAAGATACCGCATGCTCACGAAAGTCAGCAGAGAAATATCCAATCCGAATCTTTTCATTTTTTTGATATTTACTAATAGGCGGAAGGATATTTTTTTGGGGGTATTTGATACCAACATATATTTGAGCGGATTGCTTTTGTAATTCTAAATCGTCGGTTACTACAAGAGTAGTAAAAGGAATTGTTGCTAATTCATTTTTTTTAATCTTGATTTTCAATTGATTAATTAAATCGTAGATATTACTCCAATCACATAAAGCCATTTTCGCTTCTATAAATCCGCCTAATAAGTAGTCGATTTCTGGGTTTAGCCTTAAAGCCTCTGCGAAACATTGCAATGCATCTTCGATTCGCCCAAGTTCTTTTAATACATTCCCACGATTAAAATGGGCACTTGCATAATTGGGATTAATGTAAATGGCCTTATTACAACTTTGTAACGCCTCATCTAAACGCCCAAGCTCTTTTAATACATTCCCACGATTATAATGACTTCCAGGGTAATATGGATCAATAGCGATGGCTCTATCATAGTTGAAAAGAGCATTATCTAAATACCCCAGCTCTTGATTAGCTACTCCGCAATTAATTAATGAGCCAAGATCATCAGGTCGAATTTTAAGCGCTTTATATAAATATTCCAGGGCCTGCTGATAGCGTCTAGATTGAACTAACAATCCTCCCAATAAGTATAAGCAAGCAAAATGGTCATCTTGTTTGTTTAGAACTTCTAAATAAATTGTCTCTGCTGCATTGAGTTTGCCTTCTTGATGCAAAGCGAAACCTTTTTGAGTTAAATCATCCAGCTGGCTCTGTGTTATCGTCTCTTTATTTTTACTCATATTAAATATATCAACTTTACTAGCAGCAAATTAATAGTGGTTTGGAAATTAGATTACTTCAAAAATTCTTACAGTCATTAACGACTATTCTTACTAAGCGCGTCTAAAATTTCCTATTTTCGGCCATAGGAGTCATTGAAACGCTCAATATCATCCTCGCCCAAGTAGCTGCCAGACTGCACTTCAATAATTTCGAGCGGAATTTTGCCATTATTTTCTAGCCTGTGCTTAATGCCAAGCGGGATGAAGGTAGATTCATTTTCTGCCAGGATGAAACTCGTGTCACCTCG
>JAIXRI010000009.1:0-25388 GCA_027485305.1 Methylophilaceae bacterium
GCACCTGTTGCCAAGCCACCTAATATGCCAGACCCCATGCCACCACCCATTCCGCCTACTGGGCCACCCATTGGCATGCCTGCGCCATTCGCTTGTTGGCCATAAGGGCCAATGTTGTTATTGGAAGGATATACCACTGGATTGCTTCGACGTCCCATTGCACGGCCGACAAAAAAGATAAATACGATTAAAGCTAACACAAGCAATATTGAGCCCATACCGAATCCGCTTTGCGCTTCTTGTGGAGGTGCATTAGCTGACTGTCCAGCAATCACTGCTTTAAGCGCTTGCACGGCTTGGGGCTTTTCGTCTGGCAAGCCTGGTTTTAACCGCTCGGCGGTGCTAAGCTCAGCAGCAGCAGCTGCCAACTTTCCTTGTTTAGCAAGCAATTGCGCTTCTACATAATGTGCTTTTGCGCTATCAGGATGATCACGCAGCACTTGCTCCATCATGGCTTGCGCCTTCGCCATATTGCCCGTTTCAGCCGCCTGATAAACATCTTTGAGCGAAAACTGATCTGCCGCATAAGTCGGCAACGCCCCATTAAAAGCCAGCGCCACAGCACAAACGCCTAGTAAGGATTTCATTCGCATTCTGTTTCCTCTTTTAAAAAATTAGTGGTGTAAATAATGCTAGTTTAAATAAGACTTTTTTAAAGCAAACTGCTTCAGATAAACACTGATAAGAAGATTGGGATTGAGCTAAATTAATTCAAGGGGTAGCTAAAGATTATTTTTGATTAACCAGCCAGCATCTCTCTAGCATGTTGACGTGTGGTTTCGGTGATTTCCACTCCACCCAGCATACGGGCAATTTCCTCAACTCGCGCACTGTCATCTAAAAGCTCAATTGAGCTCAGTGTGACGTTATCACGTTGGATTTTCTTCACATTGAGATGCTGTGCGCCTTGCGATGCGACTTGCGGCAAATGCGTAATCACCAATACTTGGCGACCAACACCCAATTGCTTCAACAACTGCCCGACCACCTCAGCCACGCCACCGCCAATGCCCACATCCACTTCATCAAAAATCATGGTGGGCACACTACCCTGCTGAGCAGTCACCACGCGAATCGCCAAACTCACGCGAGAAAGCTCGCCGCCAGAAGCCACTTTATTAAGTGGCCTTGCTTCCACGCCAACATGACCTGCCACTAAAAACTCCACCTGCTCTAGGCCGGTGCTTGATGGAGCTTGTGGGGTTAAGGCCACCTCAAATCGTCCGCCCGCCAATGATAAACGCTGCATCTCACCTGTAATTTTTTGACTCAATTCAGGCGTTTTTTGATGACGCCCTTCGCTTAGTTTTTTGGCTAAATCATCATAAGCCAACTTTGCTGCGGCCTCTTGTTTGGCAAGCTCGCCATCAGCATTTACGCTTCCAAGCTCCGCCATGCGTCCTTGCCACTGGGTAAGCAAATCTACAAGATCCTCTGGACAGACACGATACTTACGTGAGGCGGCATGAATGGTTTGAATACGCAATTCCACTTCAGCGAGTCTTTCAGGATCTAATTCTGCACGTTGCAAATAACGATTTAAAAAGCGGTCTGTTTCGTCCAATTGAATGATTGCCGAATCTAAGCTACTTAGTGCTTCATCCAAGCTTGGGTCGTAATCACGCAAAGCCTGCAATTTAGATTGTGCAGTACTCAATTGGCGTAAGGCTGAAATCTCACCCTCCGATAACAACTCACGACATTGCTCACAGCCCGATAGCAAACTCGCGCCATGCGACAGACGACTATGTTCTTGTTGCAAACTTTCCCATTCATCAAGCGCAAAAGCTAATTGCACCAATTCACGCACTTTGTCCCTAAGCTCCGCTAACTCCTCTGCGTACTTACTGGCATTTTGTTCCATCTCCACACGACGTTGATAAAGCGTTTGCCATTGTTTATAAGCAAATGCTGTTTCAACCGCAAGCGAACTCAGGCCACAATAATCATCAAAAATTTCACGCTGACTTGAAAGTTTGAGCAAGGAGTGATGGGCGTTTTGGCTATAAATATCGACCAAAAACTCACCTGCATCTTTAAGCTGTTGAATTGTCGCGGGTTGCCCATTGATAAACGCACGTGAACGACCATCTGCATAAATCACGCGGCGACAGAGCAATTGGTCGTCATCGTTAGGAATTTCGTTTTCTTGCATCCAAGCTTTAAGCCCGCCTAGCTTGGGAATATAAAAACTTGCGCTAATTTCAGCTTTTTCAGCGCCAGCGCGTGTAATGCCGCCTTCGCCTCTAGCGCCCATCGCTAACGATAGTGCGTCGATCAGAATAGATTTGCCAGCGCCGGTTTCCCCAGTGAGCACTGTAAACCCCGTTGAAAACTCAATATTGAGCGCGTCAACAATCACAAAATCTCGAATAGAAAGTGTTTGCAACATACTAAAATCAGCCCCAGTTCAGCTTCTGTCTGAGCATGTCGTAATGACTATGGCCGATTGGATGTAGCAGTGAGACAGTTTTTTCGTCACGTTGAACCAGCAGTTGATCGCCTGCTAGCAATGCCAACTGCAAGTGCCCATCTAAGTGCACGCCGGCATCATCGCCATGCACTAGGGTGATTTGCACTTTGCTATTGCTATGAATGGCAATCGGTCGATTGCTGAGCGTGTGCGGACAAATTGGCACTAATGTAATCGCATCGAGCGTAGGGTGTAAAATCGGGCCGCCTGCAGAAAGGGCATAAGCCGTTGTGCCTGTTGGCGTTGCTAAAATCAAACCGTCCGATCGTTGTCTGTGAACGAACTGATCGTCAATATTCACCTCAAGCTCAATAAGACGTGACATACCCGCCTTATTGATCACCACGTCGTTCATGGCACGACCCGTCATTATTTGTTTGCCATCTCGAAACACGGTCGCATTGAGTAAAATGCGTTCTTCAATGCTGTAATCCCCAGCAAGGATATGACGCATATCATCGAGCATATTGGCGGAGTTAATGTCCGTTAAAAAGCCTACGCGCCCCTGATTAACACCGATAAGCGGGATGTGGCTGTCCGCAAGTTTACGTGCGACGCTTAGCATCGTGCCGTCGCCGCCCAGCACCACCGCTAAATCCACATTGTCACCAATCTCATCCATGCCCAAGGTTGCAAAACCTGAGATGTTGCAATGGTCAGCAGTGGAAGACTCCAATGAAATAGTAATCTTTTCGGACGCTAAAAATGCACACATCGCCAAGATGCTATCGCGCATTTCAGAAGCATTATATTTGCCAATAATGGCGACATTTTTGAAAGCTTTTTTCATCTCATGCATTTAATCATATTCAAGCCAGACATAGAAGTCTGTTGCGTAAAAGCTTTTGAATTAAGAGTAGGCTTGCTATGATACAAAGATGCATTTTTTGGTAATCATTAACGCTCGAGCATGTTAGACAAACGCGCACAAATTCTACTCAAAACACTCGTTGAACATTACATTAATGATGGACAGCCTGTTGGTTCGCGCACGCTTTCACAATGCTCAGGCCTAGACCTAAGCCCGGCGACCATACGTAATGTAATGTCGGATTTAGAGGCGCTTGGCTTTATCACCAGCCCTCACACATCGGCAGGCCGCATTCCAACACAGCGCGGCTACCGCTTTTTTGTCGATACTTTGCTCACGGTTCAACCGATGCAAAGCCAAGAAATTAAGCGTCTAAAACATGAGCTCCGTTCACCAGACCCACAAGAGTTGATTTCGTCTGCAGCAGGAATGCTTTCTGAACTCACGCAGTTTGCTGGCCTGGTCATGATTCCAAAACGCAAAAGTATCGCGTTTAAGCATCTCGAATTTTTGCCTTTATCTGAGAAACGTATTTTAGTGATTATCGTCACTACCGATGGCAATGTGCAAAACCGTATTATTTTGACAGAGAAGCCTTACTCAGCGTCTGAACTCATGCAGGCGACGAACTTCTTTAACCAACACTACACCGGGTTTACGTTTGAGCAGGCACAACAAAAACTGCATGAAGAGCTCAAGCAAATGCAATGTGACATGACGCGGCTGATGGCCGCCGCGCTAAATGCCAGCGGTAAAGCCTTAGATGAAGACAAAGACAATGTGGTGATTTCAGGCGAACGTAATTTGTTGCAAGTGGATGATTTATCCACTAATGTCACCTCGCTACGTAAACTCTTTGAAATTTTCGAGCGCCGCACTTCTCTGATGCAATTACTTGATAACAGCCAGCGGGCCGAAGGTATTCAGATTTTCATTGGTAGCGAAAGTGGCTATTTAGCGCTCGATGAATGCAGCATGGTGACTGCCCCTTACGAAGCAGACGGCCAAGTAGTTGGCACGCTCGGCGTGATTGGCCCAACCCGCATGGCTTACGAACGCGTTATTCCAATTGTAGATATTACGGCGAAACTTCTTTCAAACGCACTCTCAAATACTTAACGACAATTTTATAAAGACTCATCAATGGCTTACTACAAAACAGAACCCCCTTACCAACATGGCGACCAAGCAAAAGTTGGCATTTTACTCGCCAACCTTGGCACCCCTGATGCACCAGATGCAAAAGCACTCAAACGCTATCTTGGTCAGTTTTTAATGGATAGACGGATTGTTGAAATTCCGCGCTTTATTTGGTGCTGGATTTTGCATTGCATTATCTTAGTGGTGCGTCCAAAAAAATCTGCTGAAAAATACGCCATGGTATGGACTAGCGAAGGCTCGCCTTTAATGGTCAACGCACAAAAACAAAAAACACTACTTTCAGGCTTTTTAAGCCAACGTATTGATTCACCATATGTTGTAGAGCTTGGCATGAGCTATGGCAATCCAAGTATGGCTTCTGCGATTGAACGACTCAAAGCCCAGCATTGCAATAAAATTCTAGTGTTTCCACTTTATCCACAATATGCGTCAAGCAGCACGGCGGCTTCATTAGATGCAATTTGGAAGGTCTTACTCAAAACACGCGATGTCCCTGCGATTCGCACCATCCGCAATTACCATGATCACCCAGCATATATTCAAGCATTGGCAAGCAGTGTTCAAGAACATTGGGCGACTAACGGCAAGCCTAGTAAGCTAGTCATGAGTTTTCATGGTGTGCCAAAATTCCACTTACTCAAGGGCGACCCTTATCACTGCGAGTGCATGAAAACAGGCCGTTTGTTGGCTGAAGCACTTAACCTAAGCAAAGAAGAATATCAAATCGCGTTCCAATCGCGCTTTGGTAAACAAGAGTGGCTCAAACCTTATTTAGCAAGCACGCTAGAGGATTTAGGCAAGGCAAAGACAGCGCGCATTGATGTGATTTGTCCTGGCTTTAGTAGTGATTGTTTGGAAACCCTAGAAGAAATTGCCATGGAAGGTAAGCACATTTTCCAAAGTAATGGGGGCGGCGAATACCATTACATTCCATGCCTGAATGGCCGTGAAGCATGGATTAACGCGATGTGCGATATCGCGATGGAAAACCTGCATGGCTGGGTGTCGAGCGAATGGGATGCACAAGAGGCGGAAAAACAAGCCAAGCTAACTGCACAACGTGCGCAGGCATTAAGCGAAAAGGCCTAAAGCTAGCCTAAGCGTTTATAATGTTGGAATAAGTTTGAAATAAGCAAAACAGGCAACCCAAAATAGGTAAGACAAGATGATAGTAATTACTGGTGGCGCAGGCATGATCGGCAGCATGATTGCATGGCATCTCAACCATTTAGGTCGAGATGACCTGGTGCTTGTGGATGACATTCAACATCCTGATCAATGGCAAAACCTTGTAAAACGTCGCTATGCCAATTATTTAGATAAAAGCGAGCTTGCTTGCTTTTTAGCCGGCAAACCTAAAATCGACGCCATCATCCACATGGGCGCGATTAGCGCGACGACCGAGCGCGACTTTAATAAATTAGTCCAAAACAATATTCGCTACAGTCAGTTTTTATGGGATTGGTGTACTGAACACAAAGTGCCATTTTTGTACGCCAGCTCTGCCGCCACTTATGGCGACGGCGAGCAAGGCTACGATGATGCTTGCGACATTAATACGCTGCGCCCACTTAATGGCTATGGCTACTCAAAACAATACTTTGACCAATGGGCCCAGCAACAAAGTTCGCATAACAGCCCGCCACAATGGCAAGGCTTTAAGTTTTTTAATGTGTACGGCCCTAACGAATACCACAAAGAGCGCATGGCCAGTGTGTCGTTCCACACCTTCAATCAATTCAAAGCTGAAGGCAACGTTAAATTATTCAAGAGCCATTTAGCGGGCTATGAAGATGGCATGCAATTGCGTGATTTTGTGTATGTCAAAGACGCCGCCGCCGCTGTGGTGCACTTTGTCAACAATCTATGTGAATCAGGCATTTATAATATCGGCACAGGCCAAGCGCGCGCATTTAAAGACCTTGCAAGTGCAGTGATGACCAGCATGGGTAAAGCGCCCAATATTAATTACATCGACATGCCAGAAGACTTGCGCGGCAAGTATCAATACTTCACTGAAGCCAAGATGCTTAAAATTGCAGATGCTGGTTACACAGCCAAATTTCACACATTAGAAGAAGGTGTGCGCGATTATGTGCAAAACTATCTTTTGCAAGCTGACCCTTATTGTTAAGCGTTTACCTTAAAGAAAATTATGACTTCATCAGAAAATCTTCAAAAAGCCATTGCTGAACATCAAGCAATGTTTGCCAAACTAGGTGATTTAATTCCGCAAATTACTCTTGTTGCTGAAGAGCTTAAAGCCTGTATAAAGCGCGGCGGTAAAATCTTAATCATGGGCAACGGCGGTAGCGCAGCTGATAGTCAACATATTGCGGCTGAAATCGTTGGTCGCTTTAAAAAAGAGCGTCGCGGCTTAGCAGCAATTGCGCTCACAACAGACACCTCCATCATCACCTCTGTCGGCAATGACTATGGCTACGATTATATTTTTGCGCGCCAGATTGAAGCACTTTGCCGCCCTGAAGATGTGGTGATTGGCATTACCACTTCGGGTAATAGCAAAAACGTGGTCGCAGCGATTGAAGAAGCGAATAAACTAGGTGCAACCACGATTGGTCTCACTGGTGGCACCGGCGGCAAGATGGCTGAATTGTGCAAATACAATCTAGTCATGCCTTCAAGCGAAACGGCACGCGTTCAAGAAGCGCATATTTTTGTCGGCCATAGTTTGTGCGACTTATTGGAATCAGAATAGAACCTAAGAAATATAACCTAAGAATAAGACTAAGCATAAAACCATGAACCAAGACCTCATTAATACCGTTAAGTTATTCAACGAATCCGATAAATGGGTGCTGGTCATTGGCGACCTGATGCTTGACCGTTATTTAGTTGGTGATGTACAACGCATTTCACCCGAGGCCCCTGTTCCGGTTGTGCTCCTCAAACAACAAAATGACCGCGGAGGCGGAGCAGCCAATGTAGCGGCCAACTTAGCCAACCTAGGCATTAGTACGCGCATTGCTGGCTGTGTGGGCGAGGATGCGGAAGCCGCGACATTGCTGGCTTTAATTAATCATCTAGGTATCAAATCGGAAGCAGTCATTCAATCATCAAGCCGCCCTACGATCGCTAAAACACGAGTGATGAGTTCGCATCAACAAATTGTGCGGATAGACCAAGAAAGCCAAGCCAAATTTAGTTTAGAAGAAAATGCTGAATTGCATGTGTTAATCACACGTGCACTTCACGAAAAGCCATCCATCGTCATTTTGTCAGACTACGCTAAAGGCGTTCTGAGCGATGATGTTTGCCAGTACATTATTCAAGCCTGTAAAGATGCAAACATTCCTGTGTTGGCTGATCCGAAAGGCCAGGACTACAGCAAATATAAAGGCGCCACCGCACTCACCCCAAACAAAAAAGAAACCGCTGAAGCTTGTGGTGTAAACATGAACGACACAGAAGCTTTATTAGCTGCCGCTAAAAAACTAAAAGCTGATTTAGGCCTTGAGTTTTTAGCGGTCACCCGCGGAGAAGAAGGTATTACGTTATTTGATAAAACCAGCGAACATTACATTGCCGCAACTGCCAAGCAGGTGTTCGATGTGTCTGGCGCTGGCGATACAGTGATTGCTACATTAGCCGCTGGCCTGATTCATGGCCTAAGCCCACAAGATGCGCTCAGCCTGGCAAATACCGCGGCTGGCATCGTGGTTGGCAAGATCGGCACTGTGCCTATCCAGCTCGATGAATTGCTTCACGAACTCACCGCCAAAAACACCAGCGCGCAAGCCGATAAAATTACTGATTTAGCAGGCTTAAAACTAAAAGTTAACGCCTGGCGCGCCGCTAAACAAAAAATCGTCTTCACAAATGGGTGCTTTGATTTGCTCCATGCTGGGCATGTCACTTACTTAGAAGCCGCTAAAAAAACAGGCGATAAGCTCATCCTTGGCTTGAATACCGATAGATCAGTGAGCGCCTTAAAAGGGCCAACTAGACCAGTCATTCATGAGAATGATAGAGCACGCGTTTTAGCGGCACTAGAGGCTATAGATGCCGTGATTCTGTTTGATGAAGATACGCCGCTGAATCTTATCCACGCAGTAATGCCTGACGTGATTGTCAAAGGCGATGACTACACTGAAGAACAAGTCGTAGGTGGCACCGAAGTAAAATCTTGGGGCGGGCAAGTTAAGCTTATCCCATTAGTGCAAGGTCGTAGTACAAGTAAAATCATTGAAAAAATGGCGCAATAATTTTTTTAAGTGCCGATCTATTCTGTGCAAAACACTCCCCCTGACTCACACGCTAGTTTTGAAAAAATCCTCGTTTTAGGACCCGCCTGGGTGGGTGATATGGTGTTGGCACAAAGCCTTTTTATCACACTCAAACAACAAAACCCCAACTGCCAAATTGACGTTGCCGCCCCCGCGTGGACATTACCGCTTTTAGAGCGGATGCCCGAAATAACGCATGCTGTTGCTTTGCCCTTCAAGCACGGGGAGTTTGCGTTTTGGGAACGCATCCGCTTTGGCAAAAGCTTACGCAACGCTTCTTATACGCAAGCCATCATTCTCACCAACTCACTAAAGTCGGCCATCTTACCTTTTGCAGCCAACATTCCTCGCCGCACAAGTTTTTTAGGTGAAATGCGTTATGGCCTCATTAACGACATTAGGCCTTTGGACAAAACAAAACTGCCGCGCACGGTAGACCGCTTTGTGACATTGGGCTTGGCTAAAAATACAAAATTACCAAGCATATTACCTAATCCAAAAATCTTAGCTAACAATAAGCATGCTTTAGCAGCTTTAACCAAACTTTGTAATAAAAAGCCCTCTCAAAAAGTCCTGGGCTTATGCCCTGGTGCTGAGTATGGAGAAGCCAAACGCTGGCCCACTGAATACTATGCCGAAGCAGCAAAAGCCGCGCTTGCTAAAGGCTGGGAAGTTTGGATTTTCGGCTCAGAAAAAGACATTCCCTATACTCAAAAAATAAACCAACTCACAGAAAATCGCTGTTTAGATTTGGGTGGTAAAACCAATCTAGGTGAAGCTATAGACTTAATGGATTTATGCGATACCGTGATCAGCAATGATTCAGGTTTAATGCACGTCGCTGCTGCTTTAGATAAGAACTTGATTGCCATTTTTGGCTCAAGCACACCACACCATACACCGCCAATGAGCAATAAGTCTCACATTGAATATCTGGGGCTGCCTTGTAGCCCTTGTTTTGAGCGGATTTGCCCACTCAAAAATCCAGATGATCAGATGCAATGTCTAAAAAAAATCACGCCCGAAAGCGTGATTCATTTGATCCGATAATTCCAGAACACCTACTCAAGAATACTAGGACTTGTTGTAATAAACTTTATACCAATCAGCAAACTTAGCAATTCCATCTTTTAATGGCGTATATGGCTTAAAACCAACCCAAGTTTCAAGCGCACTCGTATCTGCATAAGTGGCTTTTACATCCCCAGCCTGCATCGGCAAAAATTCTTTTTCCGCTACTTTGCCAAAGGCGTTTTCAAGTATGCCGATAAAATCCATGAGCTTTTCTGGCTGATTATTGCCAATGTTAAAAACACGATAAGGCACACTGCTATTGACTTGTGGCGTTGCAGGCTTATCTGCCACGCGCACCACGCCTTCGACAATATCGTCGATATAAGTGAAGTCGCGCATCATATCGCCGTGATTAAACACTTTGATTGGCTTGTTATTCAAAATCGCATCTGCAAACAAGAATGGCGACATATCAGGACGTCCCCAAGGGCCATAAACCGTAAAGAAACGAAGGCCAGTGGTTGGAATAGCATACAAGTGGCTATAAGTATGCGCCATCAGTTCATTGGCTTTTTTCGAGGCTGCATACAAGCTCACAGGATGGTCAACAGTGTCTTGCTCGCTAAAAGGCAACTTGGTATTACCGCCATAGACACTCGATGAGCTAGCATAAACTAAATGCTCAACCTTGTTGTGACGACATCCTTCTAAAATATTAGTAAAAGCCACCAAATTACTTTGTACATAAGCATGTGGATTTTGCAGTGAATAACGAACTCCCGGTTGTGCCGCAAGGTGTATGACACGCTGTGGTTGCTCAGCTTTGAATAAGTCTTCTGTTGCTGATGTATCAGCTAAATCTAGCTTAATAAATTTGAAATTGCTTGCTTGTGGATGCTTAGCAATATCTTGCAGACGTGATTCTTTGAGGCTGACATCATAATAATCATTAAGATTATCCACGCCAATCACAGTGTCGCCACGCGCTAATAATTTAAGCGTGGTTTGATGGCCAATAAACCCAGCAGCACCTGTGACAAAAATCTTCAAGCAGCATCCTCTTCTAATGCTTTTTGCGATTTTTCATGGCGTTTAATCAAGATTAAATTTCTTGCATAAACGAAGGTGCCCGGAAGTTGCCCGAGGATAATCACTGGCTCCAATTTATGGATGCCATAAAGCAACACTGTTAAACCACCAATTAAGCTGAAATACCAAAAACTCACAGGAATAATGCTTTTTTGATGGCGCTCACTATGCAGCCATTGCACGATAAAGCGCATCATAAAGAGGATTTGTCCGAGCAAACCCACACAAAGCCAAATCAAATCAACTTGTGATGTTGTGCTAAAAAAATGCTGAGCAGACTCTACGATATGCTGAAAAAAAGGTGTGATGCCATATTCCATAGATTTTCCTATCTGGTCTCTTCATCAAGAATGACAGGGAGTTTAGCTCGGCGTTGCAACCATGCCACACCAAACAAATCAACGATGCCGACCATCAATCGATCTAATGTCCCATAGTTAGATTTTCCAAACTCACGGTTTCGATGACTGACATGTACTGAACGAATTTGGCCACCAGCGCGCTTGATCAAAGCAGGTAAAAAGCGATGCATATGGTCAAAATAAGGCAGGTCCAAAAAAGCCGCTTTATTAAACAACTTTAAGCCACAACCCGTATCTGGGGTGTCATCACGCAGCATTTTAGATCGCACTGTATTGGCAATCACCGAAGACATCCGCTTAATCCAAGTATCACGTCTGCTTTTACGACGATTTCCGCCTACTAACCAAACGCCATCTTCTAACGCAGCAATCAATTTAGGAATATCTGCTGGGTTGTTCTGACCATCGCCATCTAGTGTTGCCACCCAATCATACTTAGCAGCCTTAACGCCCGAACGCACCGCAGTGCTTTGACCACAGCTATTGGCATGGCGCACGATACGCAATTGTGGGTACTGGGTTTGCAATTGTTGTAAACGCGCATGGGTATCGTCAGTGCTACCGTCGTTGACATACAAAATCTCATGCGTAAAGCCTTTAAGTGCGGCATCAATTTCCGCAATTAAAGGCGCAACATTATCTTGCTCGTTGCGCACGGGCACTACAACTGAAAGCTTTTTAGGTGATGTAAATTTCGTCATGAAATTAGCTTAGCCTTTTCAAATTAGATTACGCTCAAATCAAACTACCTAGGTGATTAAAAACCGTAATTTTGTGGCTGGCACAATAATCTTGCCAACCTTCAACATCTGTCCATCCACTCAAAAACACAAAGTCCAAACCGGCATTTGTGGAAGCCTGATGGTCGTATCGACTATCCCCAATAAATAAAGCGGGCTTGGCGATGTTACCTATTTCTATTTCGCGAGCCAAAATAACATCCTTATTATCTGGGCTACCGTAAATGCCCGCATCAAACAGTTTATTGATCCCACGTTGCTTAAATATTTCACGTAATTCTGCTTGGTCGCCACCTGAAATAACCATCCATTTCGCGTCAGAGTTTTCATTGCGCAGATGGTCCAGATAAGGCGAAATTTCGCAATCAGTCAGCAATCGTTTTACCTCAGCAGTAAAACTTTCTAACAAATCTTGCATTGATTGCTTTGTGACTGCCTGCTGCATAATCTCACGCAAAAAATATTCAAACTTTGGATAGCGCGAAATGCCACCCAGCCTCACATGATGATCAACCAAGGCTTGAGCTTGAACTTCACTCGCACCGAACTTGATTGCCACATCATAGTAAGCTTGTATCTTAAGCTGATTGGAATTGAGCACAATGCCATCGCAATCAAATACTAAGGTTTTATATTCAGCGAGTGGCCGCATACCCTAAATACTCAAAAACCTATATCCAGCAACTTGGCTGAATATAGGCTTAAACGTGAATAAGTCAGTAACAAACTAAAAGTAACTAAATTAGGCAGGCTTAATCGCGCTTGCTTCTTTTGCTAATTTTGTAATGTGCGCCCAATCACCTCGAGCAACCGCATCCGCTGGCGTTAGCCATGTACCACCACAGACCACTACGTTAGGTAATGATAAGAATTGTGAGGCTGATTCAACCGTGACGCCGCCCGTTGGGCAGAACTTCACATCGCCAAATGGGCCGGCAAAGCCTTTAAGTAAGTTAATACCGCCTACTGCAACCGCTGGAAATAGCTTCAAGAAATAATAATCATCAGCATTCGCCATCATGATTTCAGAGCCTGTTGAAACGCCTGGCAACAAAGGCAAACCAATTTGACGTGCAAATTGACCTAACTCGCTTGTATAGCCAGGGCTAACAGCGAACTTACAGCCAGCGTCTTTTGAAGCTTGTGCATCTTTATTATTGCGCACAGTACCAGATCCCAAAATCGCTTCTGGCACAGCTTTAGCAATTGCTTCCATACCAGCCAATGCACATGAAGTACGCAACGTAACTTCAAGCACTTTAATACCACCTTCAAGCAAAGCCTCTGCCATCGGCACCGCATCTTCAACACGGTTAACGACGATTACTGGAATAACTGGACCTTCTTTAGCTAAATCTAATGTATTCATGTTCTACTTTTTCTATAGTTTTAAAAATTATTAAACCGTTCAGAATTGATTCAGACAAGGCGCTTTCTCGAAGACAGCGCATCTAGCAAGGCAAGCGAAAGAAACGCGGTGTCAATCAATTATTTTACAACCAGGTGACTGCGCCTTCTTCGGCAGTCAGCACATTGTTTCTCATCCCCCCGAAAAGTTCACGTCCCATGCCATGGGCGTTTGCAAAGCGTTTAGAGTCACTCAATTCTTCAATGTGACGGGCTTTCCAAGTATCTTCATCCACCAAGGCGTTTAAGGTACCCGCAATAACGTTCAAGCGAATAATGTCGCCTGTGCGAATCTTACCAATCGCACCACCAGCAGAAGCTTCAGGTGACAAGTGAATTGCCGCAGGCACCTTGCCTGATGCGCCGCTCATACGCCCATCGGTCACAATCGCGACTTTAAAGCCTTTACCTTGAAGCACTGATAATGGAGGCGTTAATTTGTGTAGCTCAGGCATGCCATTCGCTTTAGGGCCTTGATAGCGCACAACTGCCACAAAATCTTTTTCCAATTCGCCACGCTCAAACGCTTCTAGCAATTCTTCTTGTGCATCAAACACCACTGCTGGCGCTTCGATAATATGACGATCTTCAGGCACCGCTGAACTCTTAATCACTGATCGTCCTAGGTTTCCTTGTAACAACAATAAGCCGCCAGATAAGCTAAATGGTTTAGAGACTGTTCGCAAGATAGTTTCGTCAGGGCTTTCTGCTGGCAATTCAACCCAGCTCAAGCTTGTGCCGTCAGTCTGTGGTTTTTTACAGTAATCACGCAAACCGCCAATCACCACGGATTGAACGTCTTCGTGCATATAACCGCCTTCCACCAACTCACGGATCACAAATGAAGGGCCGCCCGCATCTTGGAACTGGTTCACATCGGCTTTACCATTTGGATAAACACGCGCCAACAATGGGGTGTTTTTAGAAAGTTTATTAAAGTCAGCCCAATCAATGATGATGCCTGCAGCACGTGCCACAGCCACCCAATGAATACAATGGTTAGTACTGCCGCCTGTAGCCAATAAAGCCACAATCGCGTTCACAATCACGCGCTCATCGACCATCTTACCTATCGGCATGTAACGATTCTGGTAAGTATTTTCCAAGACCACACGGACAGATTCACGCGTTAAACAGGCGCGTAATGGATCATGGGGGTGAACAAAAGCAGCACCCGGAACATGCAAGCCCATGGCTTCAAGCAGCATTTGATTACTATTAGCTGTGCCGTAGAACGTACAAGTGCCCGCGCCGTGATAAGCCGCAGATTCTGAAGCCAACAACTCAGGGCGACCAACCAAACCTTCAGCAAACTTTTCACGCACTTTAGATTTTTCAGTGTTATCTAGGCCAGTGCTCATTGGACCAGATGGCACAAACACACAAGGCAAATGGCCAAACTGCAGAGCCCCAATCAATAAACCTGGAACAATTTTATCGCAAACGCCAAGGAGCAACGCTGCGTCAAATACGTCATGTGAAAGCGCCACGGCTGTGCTCATCGCAATCACATCACGTGAGAACAAGCTTAACTCCATACCTGGCTCGCCTTGTGTAATACCATCACACATCGCAGGCACGCCGCCAGCCACTTGCACCGTCGCACCATATTTGTGCGCTTCTGCACGAATCACTTCCGGGAAATTCACATAAGGCTGATGCGCAGAGAGCATCTCATTGTAAGCAGTCACAATACCGATATTTGGCGCTTTCTCAACCACCACTTTAAATTTATCATTCGCTGGCATCGCCGCAAATGCATGTGCAACGTTAGCACAGCCCATACGATCTGGGCCACGACTGCGCGAAGCCATCTTCTCAAGACGTTGTAAATAAGCATAACGCGTAGGCGCACTTCGCTCACGAATACGTTCGGTCACTTCACTTAGGATTTGTTTCATGCTGTAACTTTAGATGATTGCAATAGGACTTGATTATCCCCAATGCGGGGGCTATCGTCAAATCAAACCACCCTAAGGCCAAGCCTAAAAAGCCTATTTTGACCTGATTTAAGCTTGGTAATTTTGGTTTTTTTAGTATACTCAAAAGCTAAATTAATCAACCTAAGCATAAAAACATAACCATATGAAAATCAGCGGTTTTACATTTATCAGAAACGGCACCCTGCTTGGCTATCCGTTCATAGAAAGCATACTTTCAGCCCTCCCAATTTGTGATGAATTTATTGTGGCTGTTGGCGATAGCGAGGACGACACGCTAGCGCGCATTCAGGCAATCGGCTCAGACAAAATCAGAATTATTCCAACGCAGTGGAATGAAAAAATGCAGGACCGCGGTTTTGTTTATGCACAGCAAAAAATGATTGCGCAATACAACTGCAATGGAGATTGGGCTTTTTATCTTGAAGGCGATGAAATCTTGCATGAAGATGACCTTCCAAAAATCAAAGCCTCAATGGAAAATCATCTCAACAATCCAGATATTGAAGCACTTGCATTTGACTACTATCACTTCTTTGGAAGCCCAGATTGGCTAGCAGTCAGCCCAGCTTGGTATCGCCAGGAATGTCGCATCATTCGAAATACCATCAGAAGCTGGGCACCAGATGGCCTTTTTTTTGTAGTGATGGATAAAAACAAAAAAGGGCGCTACCCAAAAGCCGCTTTAGTTGGAGCGCCAATTTATCACTATGGCCATGTCAGAAGCGTTGCAACGATGCGCAGGAAAAATGAACGCATAGGCAAATACTGGAAACATGAAAATCCACTCTTTCATGGTTATCAAATTGATCCGCAAGCGCTCAAGTCATTCGATGGAACACATCCAGAAATCCTTAAGGATTGGCTAGAGCATGAAGCCGAGCGAAATTTTACACCAAACAAAAACCATAAACTAACTAAGCGTGAAAAACGACACCGATGGGTCATGAAAGTTGAGAAGTTGTTGAGCATAAGATTCAGTAAAAAACATTTCAAATTTTAATAACATTCACACGCATATATTTTTTAGTACATATAACCCATTTCAATTTATTCAAAAGGGATTAGGCAATGACTTCTCACGGAGTAATAAAAATCTCGACTAATACTCTCGTAGATAAGGTGTATGTTCTTTCTGTCAAAACCTTCACTGAACGTATTGCACATAGCCAGAAAGAAATGGCAAAGCATGATATTCAATTTGAATTTGTTTTGTTATATGACATACCTGATATTGATTTGAATTTACTAAGTGCTTTTGAAGCAGACAATCTGTCAATGGCTCAAATTTCTCTGATTCTAAAGCACATTCATGCCTGGAAAGATGCCGTAAAAAATAATTATAAAAAAATTCTAATATTCGAAGATGATGCTCTTTTATCCAAAAAATTTAACCAACAACTTAAACTAGTTATGGATAAAGCCAAAAAGTTAGATTCTGGTTATTTAATTTTTTTGGGGGGTGCGGACGGCAAAATTCCAATTTCAGAATTAGCATCAAACAGTATTCTTATAGAGCTACCAATTGCTACTACAGAGGGTTACATCACAGACATTGACGCTTGTAAAAGAAGACTTCAATGGATAGAAAAAAATAAGATAACACTCCCAGCTGATCATTTAATTAAAGTGATAGATCAATCTACAGGAATCAAAAACTTTTGGGCGAGACCAGCCTTGGTTGAGCAGGGAAGCGTAACTGGCATTTTTAAAAGCCATCTTGATAAAAGCAGACAGAAGCACTCATTGGTATACAATAATTTGAGGTACCTTTGGAATAAGCGCCGCAGATCAATTCAGCGATGGATTGCAATTATTAAATTTAAAATGAAAGTCTGAAAACTAATTAATCAAAATGAGTAGGTTTCTAAACAATAAAAAAATAAGCCCGCTTTTATTTTCAAGATATTTAATTATTTTTGAATTCATTAGCATTCTTTTCTCGCCCGCACTGACCAATCTGTTTGAAATATTCTTATTTGCATCTTGCTTAGCTTTTAAGGAACCAAGGATTGCCATTTGGGATAGCAGAAGTCAACCCCTATTCATAGGCTCAGTAGCTTTCATTTTAACCTTAATGATTTCTACAGCATGGTGTGTTGCCCCTTTTACGGAAGCGCTAAACTCGCTGTGGGGTTGGCGTAAAATACTTCTCCTGCCTATTTCAATAGCACTTTTTCAAGAGGCGGCTTGGAAGGAGAAGACACTCAAAATTTTTATTATCTTTATGCTTAGTGCTTCTGTCATATCTTATGCGATGTTTATACTAGGTGTTTCTGTCCATGGATGGGAGCCTGGTGTAATAATAAGAAATCATGCAACCCAAGGCATGGTTTTCTCAATTGCTGCATTTTCAATTTTCACAAAATTAGTTAGCGCAACTACCAAGTTAGAAAAGCCCGAGATAGACTTATTAATGTTAGCTGTCTTGGCTTTGGAAATTAATGTTGCAGTTACGCCTGGCAGAAGTGGCTATCTTGTACTACTAACAGTTTTGGCAGTTTCCCTAGTTAACTTAAATGCGACCTATAAAAAAATAAATCCAGCACTCATGTTTTTAGCATTAATAATACCCCCCCTAATACCTTTTTCCCCGATAGCTTCTGAAACTATCTCAAAAGGAGTTACTGAGATTAGAAAAGTAGATGAAATTGCTGCTCCGACCTCGATGGGACAAAGAGTAAAACTTTGGGAAAATACCATTGACATGATTAAAGAGAAGCCATTGCTGGGAGTGGGGTTGGGTGGCTTTGAAAAAGTCTACTCAGAAAAAATGAAGAATGCTCCGGAATGGCAAAAAAATATCCTCCACGACCCTCACAATCAATTTCTAAAAATAGTTGCAGAACTTGGCTTAATTGGGTTGCTGCCTTTTCTTTATATGCTTGTAACAGCTATATTACAACGACCTTCGTCTAAGGATCATAGAGTATTAGGCTTAGGTGTTCTCTTAGCCTGGTGTGGAACCAGCATGTTTAGCTCTCACTTTTCAACATTTACTGAGGGAAGATTCATATTTATTTGGCTAGGGGTAATGCTTGCTAGCTCTTCATCATCAAAATTAAAAAATTAGAAATTCAAAATAGAGATCGAATTCGATCCACCACTCGCAACAAAAAGGACTTTCTTTTCTTGGTGCGTTTTCCTGGAACATGAAAACCGCGAACAGAAAAATCAATATTGATTTTGTGTCTAACAAACAATGGCTCAACAATACTCTGAACCCATCGCCCAGCAATCACCCCCGTTGGGGTATATGGGAAAATCTCATTGCCGGGTACCGAAAAGATTTCACGATTAACGCTGCATATTTTTTCTTTGAAGCGCCTAGTTCTAAAAGAACCGTAAGACTCCAATTGCCATGGCGTTTCGTGCTTTCTAATAAGCGCGCGCAGAAGAGACTTTTTCCACAGAGCGGCTTGTAATGAAAGTCGCCACTTTGCTCCTTTATCAACCTCAACAATTAAGGTGGAGCCAATTTCATGAAATGGTCCAACTCCATCCGTCCCAGAAAGGCGAATTGCACCGATATTAGGGGCTTTCATTTCGTCTAATAAATACCGCAAAACATCAGCTCTTACTGGGGCCTCTAAAAAATAATCTTCTTGTAAGTAAAGTATATAGGGCGTTTCAATCCTATCTAGAGCACGCATCAAGCATTCACTCCATCCAAGCCTACTGGACTCTCCAACTGAAACTTTAGAGCAAGTAATTTTTAAACCTTCATATTTATAATCTATAGTTTCTGTATTTAAAACGATGGGGTATGGGCAATCTGGCCAGTAAAATTTAAATAATTTGAAAAACGGCTCATAGCAATCCTGAAAACTATCTGAAGTGTTAACAAAAATCGTTAAGTCATTAAAGGCTGGTAAAGTCTGATGATTCATATAGTGTCCAAAAAAGCTCATAAACAAAACATTGCGGAATGTTTAGGCTATTGCATAATAGTGATATTGTAGAGTTCACCAAAAAAAAGGCAATGGCGAAACTATAAATTGCTAATTCAATAAAAAACGATGTTCAATTTATCAAAAACAAAAACTCAAAAAATCCTAGCTATCCAATTTAAATATCTGGGTGACGCGGTTTTCATTACGCCTGCAATTCAAGCGCTTCATCAGCAACATCCAAGTGCTGAAATTCACATTCTGGTTGCGGCCGAGGTTGCACCAATCTTCAAGCATCTTCCGTTCATCAAAAAAGTGTGGGCTCTGCCTCGCACAAGGGGCAAAGCTAAACTCATAGAATCACTTCCCTTTGTGCGAGCGCTGCGTAAAAAAAAATTCGACCTATCCATCGACTTTGTTGGCAATGATAGAGGTGGGATTTTAAGCCTGTTAATTGGCGCTAATTCAAGACTGTCCGCTATAGAGGGTACCCCTAGTTTTTTACAAAAACTCGCTTATACCAACACCGTTCAAACCAACTTGCTTCCGACTAGTTGGGTTAAACGACATTTAAAAATGTTGAGCCTCTTGATAGGCACACCCGATACACCATTACCACAGATGTTGATTGTAGCTAATTCCTTATTAGCGCCCCAGGCCAAGAAGCTATTACAAGACCACCAAATCATCTGCCACTTAGGCACATCTCAAGAGAAAAAAGAGTGGCCGATTGCTCGCTGGGTAGAGTTTTATCAATTAGCGACCAAGGCAGGATATGTATTAGCCTTTTCAGCGGGGACTAACGAGCGGGAGCGAAACCTGATTACCAGACTAAAAAATGAAGTAGCTGATGCTTTTGAGTTGCCGCTAATTAATGAATTAGAAATATATTTGTCCGTGCTTAACCAAGCAAAAGTGGTCATTTCTGGAGACACAGGACCATTGCATTTTGCTGCCGGCTTAGGTATTGAAGTGATTGGACTATTTGGTACAGAAGATTCAGCGCGTCACGCAGCACCCATTTATGCAGATCATGAATTAGTTATGAGTACGCCATGCACTTGCCTGGGGGAACGCTCACAATTTGTGACTTGCCAAAGCCCCTCACCTTGCATGTACTCGATCTCAGCAGAACAAGTTTTTGAGCTGCTGAAAGAACGCTATCCTCTTAATGCTTCTTAAGCGTTAAAATATGTCTATCTTTTAAGAAAAAACTTCAATTGCGTATCCTAATTGTCAAAACCTCATCCATGGGTGATGTAATTCATAACCTACCAATTATTGCAGATATTCATGCAGAGCTCCCTCACGCGCAAATTGATTGGGTAGTTGAAGAAAACTTTGCAGACATGCTAAGACTTAATACTCGTATCCGAAAAGTTATTCCTATTGCTTTTCGCCGTTGGCGCAAGCATTTGTTTAAGGGTAAAACTTGGCAAGAAATTAAAGAGTTCAAAGCTCAGCTACAAACCGAACAATACGATTATATTATTGACACACAAACCTTACTCAAGAGCGCTTTAATTACCTGCTTGGCTAATGGCAGGCGTTACGGCCAAGGGCCCAATACCTCGCGAGAATGGCTGGCCGGCTTATTCAACCAACGTCGTTTTTCTGTGTCACGAGATCAGCATGCGGTTGATCAAAACCGCCAATTAAGCGCTCTAGCACTTAATTACAGAGCGCCAACCAGTGCGCCAGACTACGGCTTGCCAAGATCGGAACTTATAAAAAAAGTTGATATCGCCCTACCTGAAAAATACGTCATGGCTTTTCATGCGACTAGCCGAGACTCAAAGCTTTGGCCGATGGGGGATTGGATTTCTTTAGGAATATTGTTAGCAAAACAAGGTATAACCCTCTGCTTGCCCTGGGGGAGTGAAGCTGAAAAAAGCCGCGCCAATATTATTGCCACGCATGTACCAAAAGCCATTGTGTTGCCGAATTCCAGCATCATAGAACTCGCACACATTACTGCTGGTGCGCAAGCGGCTGTAGGTGTTGATACAGGGCTTATCCACCTAGCTGTTGCCATGGACGTGCCCTCCATTGCAATCTACACAGACACCTATCCTGATTTGAATGGTACTTATGGCGGACCTAATGCACTTTCGATTAACTTAGGTGGCAAAGGTCGTCTGCCTGAGCCTAACGAGGTATTGAGCGCATTTGATCGAGTAGGGACGTTCTAATGTATTTGCACAAAATACTCGCATTCATGCTAATGCTACTAGCCAAGCTGCCATTGTCTATAGTCCATTCTTTGGGTTCTGCATTAGGCTGGGCAAGTTATTTAAGCTATAAAAAATATGCTCATTTAATCAAAATAAATCTATCACTTAGCCAATTAACAAAAGATAACGTCAGTTTTAAAGAAACTTTACATCGCAATATTGGCGAAACAGGCAAAGCCTTCTTAGAAACCTTCGCGATCTGGTTTAAGGATTATTCGAAACTAAAAAATTGGTATCAAGATTGCACAGGATGGGAGCACGTTGAATCTGCTTTAGCAAAAGGCCAAGGGATTATTTTTTTAACACCACACCTGGGTTGCTTTGAAATTACCTCGCTCTACTACGGACAATTTCATCCAATTACTGTGCTATTTCGGCCGCCAAGACAAATCTGGCTAATGCCATTGATTAGAAAAGGTCGTCAGCGTGGCAAAGTAAGCCTTGCACCAGCAAATGCGCAAGGCGTTAAGTTATTATTACAAGCATTAAAGCGAGGGGAGGCCATTGGTATTTTGCCAGACCAAGCACCGCATGAGGGAGAAGGCGAATGGGTTCCATTCTTTGGACGCCCCGCTTATACCATGACGCTAGCCTCGAAACTCGCAGAGAAATCAGGCGCACAAGTGCTAATGGCATTTGGCGAAAGATTGGCTAATGGTCGTGGCTACCACATCCATATTAAGCCTATTGAGCAAGGCGGCGTCAACACGCCAGCATTGCTCAATCAAGAAATTGAGAAGGCGATTGGAGTGTGTCCTTCTCAATATATGTGGATTTATGACCGCTACAAAGTACGAACCTAAGCCCGAACTTAAGCACAGGCTTAAAAATTATCATCAAAATTGAGCTTTTACTCTTGTAATCATCTGCACCAACCCCATTTAGCATTTATCGTTAAAACAAATCACTAAACGTAGGGGATTTTTATGCAGCAAGAAGACCAAAATCAAACGCCTGAAACTGAAGATACAACTGAGTCATCTGTTGAACTAGAACTAACAGCAGAGGATCGCCTTGCAGAATTAGAAGTGCAACTCGCTGAGCAACAAGCCGCTGTGCTTTATGCAAAAGCTGAAGGCGAGAACATCCGCAGACGCGCGACCGACGACATCGACAAAGCACGTAAATATGCGCTTGAGAAGTTCTCAGGTGAACTTTTAGCAGTGAAAGATAGTTTGGATGCGGCACTTGGTGTGGCGAATGCAACCGTTGAAAGTTACAAAGACGGCGTTGAATTGACCTCAAAACAATTACTCAGCGTATTTGAGAAATTCAATATTGCTGAAGTCAACCCAGTTGGCGAAAAATTTGACCCGAACAAACATCAAGCGATTAGCGCGATCGAAGCCGAAGGCGAGCCAAACACTGTGCATAGTGTTTTACAAAAAGGCTATACATTAAATGAGCGTGTGCTCCGCCCTGCGTTGGTGATGGTCGTCAAAGCAAAAGAATAGCGCTAATTTGAATGGGGACTTGAAAGATAAAAACATACCCCCATTAACAGTACATAGAAATTTTGAATTAACTAATTATTGAAAGAGGAAATCATCTCATGGGTAAAATTATCGGTATTGACTTAGGCACCACCAACTCTTGCGTGGCGGTCATGGAAGGCGGCAAACCACGCGTGATTGAAAACGCGGAGGGCGGCCGCACCACACCATCTATAATCGCTTACCAAGATGATGGCGAAATCTTAGCAGGCGCGCCTGCTAAGCGCCAAGCGGTGACCAACCCTAAAAATACATTGTTCGCAGTTAAGCGTTTAATCGGTCGCCGTTTTGACGAAAAAGAAGTGCAAAAAGACATCAACCTGATGCCTTACACCATTGCTAAAGCTGATAACGGCGACGCATGGGTCGAAGTGCGTGGCAACAAAATGGCACCGCCACAAATCTCTGCTGAAGTGTTACGCAAAATGAAGAAAACTGCGGAAGACTACTTAGGCGAAGAAGTGACAGAGGCTGTGATTACAGTGCCGGCTTACTTCAACGACAGTCAACGTCAAGCAACAAAGGATGCTGGCCGTATTGCTGGATTAGATGTAAAACGTATCATCAATGAACCAACAGCAGCGGCATTGGCATTTGGCTTAGACAAACAAGAAGGCGACCGTAAGATTGCAGTTTACGACTTGGGCGGCGGTACATTTGACGTTTCTATCATCGAGATTTCAAGCATCGATGGCGAGCACCAGTTTGAAGTGCTTTCAACTAACGGCGACACATTCCTTGGCGGTGAAGACTTTGATAATCGCATGATTGATTTCTTGGCTGATGAGTTCAAGAAAGAAAACGGTCTTGATTTGCGTAACGACTTACTTGCTAAGCAACGTCTAAAAGAAGCGGCTGAAAAAGCTAAGATTGAACTATCTTCAGCCCAGCAAACTGAAGTGAACTTGCCTTACATCACTGCAGATGCTTCTGGCCCTAAACATTTGGTCGTGAAAATTACACGTACCAAGTTCGAATCTTTAGTTGAAGATTTGATCGAGCGTACGATTGCCCCTTGCCGCACAGCGCTTAAAGACGCTGGCGTGAGTATCGATGAAATTGGCGATGTGATTTTGGTGGGCGGTCAAAGCCGTATGCCAAAAGTACAAGAAAAAGTAAAAGAGATTTTCGGCAAAGAAGCACGTAAGGACGTCAACCCTGATGAAGCTGTGGCGGTTGGCGCGGCAATTCAAGGCGGCGTATTACAAGGTGATGTGAAAGACGTGTTGCTCTTAGATGTATCTCCATTGTCACTTGGTATTGAGACCATGGGCGGCGTGATGACAAAACTCATCAAAAAGAATACAACGATTCCGACCAAGGCATCACAAGTGTTCTCAACGGCTGAAGACAACCAAAATGCGGTAACAATTCAAGTGTTGCAAGGTGAGCGCGAAATGGCGTCTGGCAATAAGAGCTTAGGTCAGTTTAACTTGAGCGATATTCCTCCAGCACCACGTGGCATGCCGCAAATTGAAGTGACTTTTGATATTGATGCTAACGGTATCTTGCATGTATCTGCAAAAGATAAAGCCACTGGCAAAGAGAACAAAATCACGATCAAGGCAAACTCAGGCTTGTCTGAAGAAGAAATCAAACGCATGGAAGAGGATGCAGCAGCGCATGCAGATGAAGACAAAGCATTGCGTGAATTGGTTGATGCACGTAATGCAGCCGATGGCATGATTCATAGCGTTAAGAAATCTTTAACAGAGCATGGCGACAAATTGGATGCTGACGAAAAAGCCAACATTGAAGCAGCAATCAAGGATGTTGAAGACGTGCTAAAAGAAGGCGACAAAGATACGATTGAAGCTAAAACCAATGCATTGATGGAAGCATCACAAAAGCTAGGCGAGAAAGTTTACGCTGAGCAACAGGCGCAACAAGCTGGCGGCGCTGAAGCGCAGCCACAAGCAGAGAAAACAGTCGATGCTGAAGTGGTCGATGCAGAGTTTGAAGAAGTTAAATCTGATAAAAAATAATCTTTTTTATTGGTAAAGATTAAGCACATCCGCGTCAAAAACGTGGGTGTGCTTTCTTACATTTTTACATGCATTTTTAGCCCAACCTTATAAGCGACAGAATAATGGCAAAACGTGATTACTACGAAGTCCTTGGCGTCAACCGAGATGCTTCTGAAGAAGAGATTAAAAAGGCTTATCGCAAGCTTGCAATGAAGTATCACCCTGACCGCAACCCAGACAATCCAAAAGCAGAAGAGCAGTTCAAAGAGGCGAAAGAGGCTTATGAGATGCTGTCCGACGACCAAAAACGAGGCGCCTATGACCAATACGGCCATGCCGGCGTAGACCCAAGCGCGGGCCCAGGTCCTGGTGGGTCTGGCTTTGGCAACTTCGGCGATGCCTTTGGTGATATTTTTGGTGACATCTTTGGTGGCGGTGGAGGCGGCGGTCGCAGATCCAATGTCTATCGCGGCGCTGATTTACGTTACAACATGGAAATTTCGCTAGAAGATGCGGCGCGTGGCACGGAGACCAAGATCCGTATCCCAGTGATGTCCAAA
>JAIXRI010000005.1:0-141093 GCA_027485305.1 Methylophilaceae bacterium
CAGTCGTAATCGCTGCTGTTAGTGTTGTCTTACCATGGTCAACGTGTCCAATTGTGCCTACGTTAACGTGCGGCTTGGTACGTTCGAATTTGCCTTTTGCCATTTTTTTCTTCCTTTAACTGACTTCATCAAGTTAAGCTTGAGTGCACATATGTACGCAAATGCATAACGCACCACCGTAATACCAGCACCGTACGTGGTGCCCATGGCGGGAATCGGACCCGCGACCTCTCCCTTACCAAGGGAGTGCTCTACCACTGAGCCACATGGGCGCTAATATTCTTTAAAAGATTGATTCGAAAATGGAGCGGGGTACGGGAATCGAACCCGCGGCTCTAGCTTGGAAGGCTAGGGTATTACCATTATACGAACCCCGCAATCGAGGCTAGCTCGGCAATAAAAGCCTTCACTTGGCTCCAATTACTTCAAATCAAACAATTTAATTTCTTGGTTTAAAATACATTGGTGGAGGGGGAAGGATTCGAACCTTCGTACTCTGAGAGAACGGATTTACAGTCCGTCGCCTTTAACCACTCGGCCACCCCTCCAAACCGAACCCAAGATTATGCAGATATTCTTTAGCGCTGTCAATGCCAATATCGACTATTAATGATACTTTTAACAACACACAATCTAGGTCAATTTAGGTTAGCTGGCTTAAGCTCCGGGTAGGCTTTCACGTAAATCGCCAAATCGGGATCCAAGGTATCCCAATTGATGGTTTTAGCGACTAACTGATAGATGAAATTTACGATTGGATTTTTGTGTTGGCAAAAGTTATTTAGGGACACCATGTCGTTACCCATTAATATTTTTGCTCGATATCCCGTTTGTCCACTTTGAATAGAGCTTGCGCCAACGGAGTAAGACCAATTAACAACCTCATCCCAAAGTCTGAAATAAAGAAACCACTCCTTTGGCTGACTGTAATCAATCCCAATAAATTTATTTACCACATGCTCGCCAAGTTTAAAGCAAAGCATGAAAGACAACATTTCTTTTGATTCATTTTTACGCAAAATCACATAATGCGCATTCTCATATAGAGAGATCTCATCAAAGAACGCTCTATTAAGCTGTTCAAACTTTGTACTTCCTTTTTCGTAGGTCTGCCAAAACAAAGTAAAAATCTCATCCATCACAAGCGTACTCGGTTGGGACAATATCTCCACATATACTGGTGCTAAATTTGATCTCTTTACTTTCTTTTTAAGATTGTGGCGTCTGGACTGCTTCAGAGACTCATAATAGTCATTATTATTTTCACCATGCAAATTCAAGCGCGTGCCAGGAAAACTCACCAGGTGAAATAAACCATCATTTTTAAGCAAAGGAACAAGTGCCAATAGTTGCTCTTGGGCAAAGTCCTTCCAAACGCGCATGCTTGACCCTAAGGCATCTGCCTTAGTTCGCATGGCCTCATTAATGAATGCAAATATCTCCGTAGCATTTGCGTCCTTTGCAAGCCCCACTCGACCTTCATCACTACAAGGCGAACCAATAAAAAATGTACGCTGATAAAGTAGCGAAGGAACCAACTTGCCTAAGAGATTAAAAAAAGGAAGTAATGCAGGGGGAATGACCAATGCAATCGGAACATCCATTAAAAATGCCGGCGCGATTGCCACTGGTTTATCGTTGAATGATACCAATCCATACATGAATTTAAATTGATCATCCAGACCTGCTCGCTCAAGCGCTGCATACCACCACTTCCCCTCATAAGGCGCAGCAAAGCATTCGTGCCATAAAGCCTCAGGAATATCGTCTACGGATGCATGCCAATGAATTTTATACATGCGCCTTTTGCCCCTCTCTAATCAATCCTGTTCGGCCTCACTAAAGCTTAAGCTGATAATACCAAGCACAATTAATATAGCGCCAACAATCTGCATAGGAGCCAACCTATCGCCAAAGTAAACTGCTGACACAATTAAAACGAGCACCACTTCCAAATGCGATGCCGCGTAAGCTGGTCCAACTGGGGCATGCTTTAACAACGTCATCCAAGCAATAAAAGAACCAAAATAGCCTAATACTGCCCCATAAATCCATGGATGAGAAAAAATTGAGAGAAACCATTCCAACTGCATCACAAAATCACCACCGTAATTTGATGCTAGTTTAAATGAGATCTGAGTGAGCGTACCGCATAGCATTAAGACCGAAAAACCAAGAATGTAAAATTGCGTCTTCTTCATGCATTAATCCCCACAAGGATAACGCCCAAAGTAATCAATCCCATTCCTAAAAGACGCATGCGGTCTAATTTTTCCTTAAAGATCAAACGACCAGCGATGACGATTGAAACCATATTAATCGCCCCTAGCAATACGCCCTGAGATAATGACAACACGGAAACAAAAGCAAGCCAAACGATGAACTCTAGACAAAAGCAAACTATGCCAACCCACAATGGAAACGAACGCAACATAGATTTCCAACGTTCGATTTCTGTGGATTTTTTTGGATCAGCGGTAGCGGCAAATTTAAGCGCAACTTGGCCGACTGTATCAAGTATTGCGTTGACTACCCAAATTAAAATCGCAATTGATGACAATAGATTTAGCTTCGGATAATTGAGGAGGGTGGTGCCGAATGTCGGAATCGAACTGACGACCTTCGCATTACAAGTGCGCTGCTCTACCAACTGAGCTAATTCGGCAAGAAATAATTAATCAACTACATTTACAACGAATACTATTTTACCAACTTTAAGGTGGTTTTTTTCACTTCTGGTGAAATATTTTTCTCTTTATTTGATATCTCTTTGTTTTTTATTTCTTTTACAACATCTTCATCTTCCGACTGCACCTCAAAAAACATGCCCTGGCCATTCTCTCTTGCAAAAATTCCCTTTACGGCTGCAATCGGTACATACAGATTATTTGATACACCTGAAAAACGTGCTGAAAAAGTGACAGCCTCGTTTGTGAACTGCAAATCTTTCGTAGCTGAATAATTCAGATTTAAGACGATTTCACCATCTTTAACATAGGCCATTGGCACTTTTGTTTGTGCACTCACCTCAACCAAGAGATGGGGCGACAATTGATTATCAACGCACCACTCATGAATAGCCCTAATCATGTAAGGCTTGGTTGAAGTTAACTCACTCATGCTTATTTACGCATCGCTTTTTCAGAAGGTGTCATCGCCTCAATATATGCAGGACGTGAGAAAATACGTTCTGCATATTTCAACAATGGCGCAGCTTGTTTAGGCAACTCGATTCCATAATGACCAAGGCGCCATAGCAATGGAGAGATCGCCACATCCAACATGGAGAAATCATCACCAAGGATATATTCTTGCTTGGTAAACAAAGGCACAATTTGCGTGAGATTGTCGCGAATCGTTGCGCGCGCCTTGTCTGCCGCTTTTTGGTTGTCTGACTCAAGGTCTTTAATATGATCAAATAACTGCTCTTCAAAGTTGTGAAGGAACAAACGCGCACGTGCACGCATAACAGGGTCAGCTGGCATCAGCTGCGGATGTGGGAAGCGCTCATCAATATACTCATTAATGATATTAGCCTGCTCTAACACCAAGTCACGCTCAACCAACACCGGCACCGTATTGTGCGGGTTAATGATCGCTAGGTCCTCTGGCTTGTTTGCCAAATCAACGTCAATTACTTGGAAGTCCATACCCTTTTCGAATAATACGATACGGCAACGATGGCTATATGGATCTGTAGTGCCTGAATAAAGTGTCATCATAATTTTGATTCCTCGCTTACAAAAAGCAAAGCGGGAAGCCAGCCGAATAGCTGGCCTCCCGCTAAGTTGTTATTTTAGTGTATATCTTTCCAGAACTCTTTTTTCAAATAATAGCTTAGTACAAATAATAAACCCAAAAAGGCCAGTACTAACAAACCAAGATGTTTGTCACGTTCTTTATATGGTTCTGCCATGAAAACTAAATAATTAACTAGATCAGCTATTGTCTGATCATACTCAGCCGGGGTCTGAATACCTGGCTTATCCAACACAAGACGATGCGTTTCCGTTTTTGCATCAACCTTTAGTACCTGCTCACCCTGCAATGTCCAAAGCACATGAGGCATCGCAACTTTTTCATACACAAGATTGTTCCAACCAGTTGGCCTTGTATCATCACGGTAAAAACTGCGCAAATAGCTGTAAATCCAATCAGCACCACGAGCACGCGCCTCAACTGATAAATCCGGCGGGGTTACGCCAAACCAAGATTTAGCTTCAGTTTTTTGCATGGCCACCGTCATTGTGTCGCCAACTTTTTCACCAGCGAACATCAAATTAGATTTAATTTGCGCGTCTGTTAAACCAATATCCTGAAGACGGTTATAACGCATATAAGCCGCACTGTGGCAATTTAAGCAGTAGTTCACAAAGGTTTTTGCGCCACGCTGTAATGATGCCTGGTTATTTGGATCAATCGGCGCATGATCTAACTTAACACCTTCGTTTGCTGATGCCATTAAAGGCACTAATAAAGCGAGCACTAATAAAATTTTAGTTTTCATTATCCTGTTACCCTTTCTGGTACTGGCTTAGTCTTGTCCCTCTTGGTATACCAAGGCATTAAAGCAAAGAATGAAAAATAAACCACACTAAATATCCTAGCTACAACTGTCGCACGGTCAGCGCCACCCAAGAGTGGGATATTGGCTGAAAATTGACCCCAAACATTTGATGGCTCGGTACCTAAGTATCCCAAGATCAGGAAGCTCACTACAAATGCTGCAAGCCATTTTTTGTATAAATTACCGCGATAGCGAATTGATTTGACTGGACTACGATCCAACCAAGGTAAAAATGCGAAGCTCACTACTGACAAGCCCATCGCGGCAACACCAGGGAACTGTGAATTCAGTATCGGTGGAACAGCACGTAAGATTGAATAGTAAGGCGTAAAATACCAAACAGGTGCAATGTGCGCTGGTGTTTTTAATGGATCTGCTGGAATGAAGTTATTGGCCTCTAAAAAGTAGCCGCCCATTTCAGGTGCGAAGAAAATGATCGCTGTGAATACAATCAAGAACACTGAAACACCCATTAAATCCTTTACCGTGTAGTAGGGATGGAATGGAATACCATCAAGTGGAATATGCGTTTTAGGGTCTTTATTCTTCTTGATTTCAACACCATCAGGATTGTTTGACCCGACTTCGTGGAGTGCAATTAAATGCGCCGTCACTAAACCCAGCAATACAAGTGGCAAAGCAATAACATGAAATGCAAAGAAACGATTAAGCGTAGCGTCTGAAACAGTGTAGTCACCACGTAACCATAATGAAATGTCTGGGCCGATAAACGGAATAGAGGTGAACAAGTTGATAATCACTTGCGCCCCCCAATAAGACATCTGCCCCCAAGGCAATAGGTAACCAAAAAATGCCTCGCCCATTAGCACCAAAAATATGCCAACGCCAAACAACCAAATCAACTCACGCGGTGTTTTGTAGGAGCCGTACATTAAGCCGCGGAACATATGCAAATAAATAACCACAAAGAACATTGAAGCGCCTGTGGAATGCATATAACGAATTAGGCGACCCCAGGAAACATCACGCATGATGTACTCAACTGAAGCAAACGCCAACGAGGCTTCTGGCTTGTAATTCATGGTTAGAAAAATGCCTGTTAGGATTTGTATCACCAAAATTAACGTGGCTAAAGCACCAAAAAAGTACCAAAAATTAAAGTTTTTGGGTGCGTAATATTCGGTGATATGGGCTTTGACCGTCGAGCTTAGCGGGAATCGAGCATCAATCCAACCAACTAAGTTTTTAGATTCTTGCTGAGTGCTGTTTGCCATTATGCAACTCCCTTATCGTCAGCACCAATGAGCAAAATTGCATCGCTGATGTATTTATGCGGTGGAACAACCAGATTAATTGGCGCTGGAGAACCATTAAATACTCGGCCAGCTAAGTCAAATCGAGATCCATGGCATGGACAGAAAAATCCACCCGCCCACTCAGCGCCCATATCACCACCTGTTTGAAGTTTAGGCGATGGAGAACATCCCAAATGCGTACAAATACCCACTAGCACCATGATATTAGGCTTAATCGAGCGTGCTGGGTTTGCACAGTAATCCGGCTGTTGACTAGTCACAGCCAATTTCGGATCAGATAACTTATCATCATGCTTTGAAAGCGCGTCAAGCATTGCTTGATTGCGGTTAACAATCCAAACTGGTTTTCCGCGCCATTCAACAGTAATCATTGAGCCAGACTCAATCTTGCTAATATCTGCCTCTACAGGAGCCCCTGCAGCCTTTGCGCGCTCGCTAGGGAGCATGCTTGTTACGAAAGGCACTGCAACAGCCGCTGCTGCAACACCACCCGCAACAGATGTTGCCGCAATAAGAAACTTACGCTTACTTTGGTCTACTTCTTGATTCGCCATCAAATGTCCTTAATTTCTGAACTGCATCAATACAAGATTAAAATTTAGCGGTATATTTTACAGGTTTCAGCTCAAAACTTAAACCCTTGAAGCCTTTAATTTATGCCGCACACCTCAAATTTTTAATTGTTTGAATGAAGGCAATCAAACTGGATTATCAATATCAATAAACTCGTGATCTAAGTCAAAATGGCTGGCAAGATGCTCACCCAATGCCTTTACTCCGTAACGCTCTGTTGCGTGATGGCCAGCAGCAATATATGCAACGCCAGACTCTCTTGAAAGATGAACCGTCTGCTCGGAAATCTCACCACTAATAAACAGATCCACACCAAGCGCGATTGCTTCCTCAATATAGCCTTGGGCAGCGCCTGTGCACCAAGCTACATTTTGAATAGGCCGATTTAAATCCCCAATCACCAATGGGGCTCTTTTTAATTTTGACTCAATCAACCTTGAAAACTGATCTAAGGTTTGAGGTGCATTTAAACTTCCTGTTGCTACTAGACCTTGATTAGTCAAACTAGGTTCAGCGTTAATCTCTAAAACCCTAGCCAATTGGGCGTTATTTCCTAGCTCTGGATGTGCATCCAGTGGAAGATGGTAAGCCAACAAACTTATATCATTTTCCATTAAAAACTTAATACGCTTATGTTTGACGCCAACCAAGCACGCATCTTCATTTTTCCAAAAGTAGCCATGATGCACTAGCACCGCATCCGCGCCCACATCTCTAGCCGCCTCAAGAAGCGCCAGACTAGCACTCACGCCAGTCACCAGCTTATTCACATGCAATCGCCCCTCAACCTGAAGCCCGTTGGGACAATAGTCCTTGAACTGGTCCACCTGCAAAATTTGTCGGGTATAATTTACTAAATGCTTTAGTTCCATTTTTCATTCCATTATTGTTTTGTTTGTTTTTAGGCTGTTATATTTCATGAAAAAGCTTTGGCTCATTTTCGCACAAACCGTCACCACTGCCCTTGCTATTGTTTTTGTAGTGCAGATTTTCTATCCAAAAGTACTGAACTCGGAACTTCAATCTTTTGAAAGTAACTTTCACAATTCATTCCGAATAAGTTCTTCTAATTCATATAGCGTTGCTGCTGAGAAAGCAATGCCTTCCGTCGTCAATATTTTTACCAGCAAAAAGAAAGCAATCAATCCTCACCAACAGTTTTTAGACGATCCAGTATTTAGGCGCTTTTTTGGCGAGCAAATGGACGAATCATCACAACATGATAATAGCCTTGGTTCTGGCGTAATCGTCAATTCAAGCGGTCTTATTCTCACCAACCAACATGTGATTGAAGCCGCTGACGAGATTGAAGTTGCCTTAGAGGACGGGCGCTCCGTAAAAGCTCGGATTGCAGGCTCAGACCCAGATACGGATCTTGCTGTGTTAAAAATTGACGTTAAAAATCTTCCATCCATCACTTTTGCTGATCCAAAGAAAAACAAAGTCGGTGATGTTGTTTTAGCCATCGGCAATCCTTTTGGGGTTGGACAAACCGTCACTCAGGGCATTATTAGTGCGCTAGGGCGCAACCATCTTGGTATTAGTACTTTTGAAAGCTTCATACAAACTGACGCGTCCATTAATCCAGGTAATTCTGGTGGTGCGCTTATCGACGCAGAGGGTAATTTAGTTGGAATAAATAGCGCTATTTACTCACGTAATGGCGGTTCAATGGGGATCGGATTCGCTATCCCAGTCAGCATTGCAAAACAGGTTATGGAACAAATCGTTCGGCAAGGTAGCGTAACTAGAGGCTGGCTTGGCATTGAAGCTCAGGATTTAACATTGGAGCTTGCCGACTCATTCCAACTAAGATCAACTCATGGCGCTTTAATTGCAGGAATCGTTAAGGGCGGTCCGGCCGAACGAGCTGGACTAAAAGTCGGTGATGTGTTGATTGAGATCAACAACATGAAGGTCATTGATGGCACAAACATGATGGGAATAATTTCTGAATTGAATCCAAATAAACGCGCAATATTGAAAGTTGCTCGCAACCATAAAGAGATTGAAATCCCTGTGATGATTGGCTTAAGACCAAAACTAAAAGCTAATTAGTATTAGCTTCGTCGCCATGCGGAATAACAAATTTGGCAACAAAAACACCAAACTCATACAAAAGCCACAGTGGTACTGCCAGCATAATTTGTGAAATCACATCTGGTGGAGTCAAAATTGCGCCAACAATAAATGCACCAACAATCATGTAAGGCCTTGCTTCTTTGAGTACTTCAATTCTAACAATATTGAATTTCACCAGCATGATTACAATAATAGGCACTTCAAATGCCAAACCAAAAGAAACAAACATTGTCGTCACGAAATCCAAATAACTTCCAATATCAGTCATCACAGCTACGCCCTTAGGGGCTGATGAAGTAATAAAACCGAATAAGACTGGGAATACAGCAAAATAGGAAAATGCCATCCCTGCAATAAATAGCAAAGTACTCGCTATAATTAATGGGCCAATAAAACGACGCTCATGAAGATAAAGTCCCGGCGCAATGAACGCCCAAGCTTGATAAAGCGTGTAAGGCAATGAAACAACAATTGCCACTAATGTCGACACTTTCATTGGCACTAAGAATGGGGTGGTGACTGCCGTTGCAATCATATGTGTCCCTATTGGCATATGATTAAGAAGTGGCTGAGCTAGCCAAGTATAAAGTTCATTTGAAAATGGCAGAAAAGCAATCACGCTCACCACTAAACCCAATACAATTTTTAGCAAGCGATGGCGTAGCTCAAGCAAATGAGAAATTAAATTCTCAGTCACACTCATTTAGATTTTGGCTTTATAGTTGATTGAGAGTTGTCAGACAATGCAGGTTGATCTGACTGAAGCTCACTTTGAACTGGCTTCAACTCTTCAGAGCTTAGTGGAGACTCCGGTGTAAGAATAGAATTTTCAAATTGCTGAGATTGCGCCTGAATTTCTTGCTGCAATTTTTTGAGGTCTTCAAATTGCATTTCGCGCTCGACTTCAGATTTCACATTGGCCACATAGCGCTGCATACGCCCTAACAATGCGCCAGCTGTGCGAGCAACTCTGGGAAGTCTTTCAGGGCCGATCACAATCATGGCAACGACTGCAATGAGTACCAGCTCTGAAAATCCTACATCAAACATAAATTAGTGTTTCGTTTTATCAGTCACTTCAGCTTCGATTGTTTCAACTTTGCGATCTTCTTCTGGCTTTTTTTCGCCTTTCATCGCGTCCTTGAAGTTCTTAATCGCGCCGCCTAAATCCCCACCCATATTCCGTAGTCTTTTCGTACCAAACACAACAAGTGCAATGACCAAAATAACGATTAATTCTTTAAACATCATAAATCTCCTGATTAAGTCCTAGGAAGAGTCGAGCCGCCACCAAATACATGGAGATGAATGTGAAATACCTCTTGGCCACCTTCACGACCGGTATTAATCATAGTGCGAAAGCCTTTTAGGCCCTGATCTGCAGCGAGTTTGGGGGCTAACAACAACATCTTACCAAGCAAGGCTTGATGCGAAGACTCTGCCGACGCAAGGCTTTCAATATGTAGCTTTGGCACAATTAAAAAATGAACCGGCGCAATTGGATGTATATCATGAAAAACGATGACATCTTCATCTTCAAATATCTTCTTTGAAGGGATTTCACCTTTTGTGATTTTGCAAAAAATACAATCTGCGCTCATCTTTATCTCTAATCGTGTGAGTGGGGTTGATCTCTAGGCGAATCTAGTCTTCAGGGCGTGAAGCTTTTTCAGCGATGCCAGACAAACCTTCTCGACGAGCTAACTCATCCAGAACATCCTGCGCACTTAAGCCAGCTTGTGCCAACATGACCATGGTATGAAACCACAAATCAGCCGTTTCATAAATTAAGTCTTCTTTACTGCCATCTTTAGCAGCAATAATGGTTTCAGCCGCTTCTTCACCAACTTTTTTGAGGATGCTATTCATTCCTTTGCTGTAAAGCTTAGCAACGTAAGAAGTTTGTGGGTCTGCTTCTTTTCTTGCTTCTAGCAACTCAGTCAATCGCTGAAGAATTTCATTCATGTTTGTAAATTTCCTCTGGATTTTTAATCACAGGCTTGTCTGTTTTCCATTCACCATTTTCAAGCTTTTGGAAAAAACAGTCATGACGTCCAGTATGACAGGCAATCCCGCCTATCTGTTCAACCGTCATTAGAATAACGTCCTCATCACAGTCCAAACGCAGCTCATGCACTTTTTGCATGTGCCCAGACTCCTCGCCTTTGTGCCAGAGTTTGCCACGTGAGCGTGACCAATAAACAGCATATCCCGTTTCAACAGTGAGCCGCAAAGCCTCACGGTTCATAAAAGCAAACATCAACACCTGATTGGTGCCAAGCTCTTGCGCAATCACAGGCACCAGGCCATCAGTCCAGTTCACTTTATCTAAGCAGCTCAAAGTCGCACCTCAATGCCATGTTCACGCATATATTCTTTAGCTTGGCGCACCGTATATTCACCATAGTGAAAAATACTGGCGGCTAAAACCGCATCAGCGCCGCCCAATTTCACGCCATCCACGAGATGCTGCAAATTACCAACACCACCAGAAGCAATAATTGGCACATCAACAGCATCGCTAATGGCTTTATTCAAGCCTAAATTAAAGCCTATCTTAGTTCCGTCTCTATCCATGCTAGTGACAAGTAATTCACCTGCGCCGAGACTCACCATTTTTCGGGCCCACTCAACAGCATCTAAACCTGTTTCTTTGCGGCCACCATGGGTAAATACCTCCCATCTAGGTTGACCAGAAGCATCTACGCCAACTTGTTTAGCATCAATCGCAACGACGATACATTGCGAACCATAGCGGTCTGATGCATCCGCAACCAACTGCGGATTAACCACAGCAGAGGTATTAATGCTGACTTTATCGGCGCCTGCATTCAGTAAACGTCGTACATCTTCCACTTCTCGAACGCCACCACCTACCGTCAACGGAATAAATACTTGCGAAGCGACTTCTTCAATAATGTGCAGAATCAATCCACGATTATCAGAACTCGCCGTAATATCTAAAAAGGTTAATTCGTCTGCGCCTTGCTCATCGTAACGACGCGCAATTTCAACAGGATCTCCTGCATCACGCAGTTCAAGAAAATTCACACCTTTCACAACGCGACCATCGGTCACGTCAAGACATGGAATGATGCGTTTAGCTAACATTAACCGTTTAACTCGTTTGCTAATGCTTGAGCTGCTTCAAAATTCAAAGTGCCCTCATAAATAGCACGGCCAGTAATAGCGCCCATAATGCCTTCGCTTTCAACGGCACAAAGTTTACGGACATCCTCTAAATCGGTAATACCGCCACTTGCAATCACTGGAATGGTTAAGGCTTGCGCCAAGGCTACAGTCGCTTCAATATTCACGCCATTCAACATGCCGTCACGGCCGATGTCTGTATAAACAATCGCCTCAACACCATAGTCTTCAAATTTCTTAGCTAAATCGATCACGTCATGACCCGTTAATCTTGACCATCCATCAACCGCCACTTTGCCATCTTTAGCATCCAAGCCCACCATAATTTGACCAGGGAATGCGTAACAAGCTTCGTGTAAGAAACCTGGGGTCTTTACTGCAGCTGTGCCGATAATGACATAGTCAATTCCACTATCAAGATAGCGCTCAATAGTTTCCAAATCACGGATACCTCCACCTAACTGAATTGGGATCTCGCCACGGCAAGCTTCAACAATGGCTTTAATCGCACCTTCATTGACTGGCTTACCCGCAAAAGCGCCATTCAAATCTACAAGGTGTAAACGTTGACCACCTTGGTCTACCCAATGGCGCGCCATCGCGCCTGGATCTTCAGAAAACACCGTAGCATCTTCCATCAAACCTTGTTTTAAACGTACACAGTGACCGTCTTTTAAATCGATAGCAGGAATAATTAACATAATATGAAGGCTGTTTTACAAATTAAATGAGATTAATAAAATTAAGGTTTGCCATTCCACTGAACAAAGTTTGATAACAACTGCAATCCAGCGTGCTGACTTTTCTCTGGGTGAAACTGAACTGCAAAAATATTGTTGTGCGCGATAGCGCCTGTAAACGCTTTAGGATATTCAGTCACACCTGCAACTAAACTCGTGTCATAGGGTTGGACATAATAACTGTGCACGTAATAGAAACGCTCACCATCCGGAATATCTTTCCACATCGGGTGGTCTTGTTTTTGATACACCTGATTCCAGCCCATGTGCGGCACTTTGAGTTTATTGCCTTCTGCGTCATGCATCGCAGCCCTAGCAAAGCGTTTTACCTTGCCAGATAAAATATCCAAGCCATCTGCATTACCTTCTTCAGAATGTTGAAACAGGAGTTGCAGGCCAATACAAATACCCAAGAAAGGTTTAGTTGCTGCGGATTTCACAATCGCATCGTGCAAGCCTCTAGATTCAAGCTCGCGCATACAATCTGGCATGGCACCTTGCCCTGGGAACACAACGCGCTCTGCTTCAAGGATATCCTGAGCGCTGCTTGTCACCACAACGTTTTTATTGGGGGCAACATGCTCCAAGGCTTTTGAAACTGAGCGTAAATTGCCCATGCCATAATCTACTACTGCGATATCAATCATGATACTTTTCTGAAAATTTCATCATCCATTCGTAAAGTTTGGATGACGAAAGTTTTGAGTATTAACACTCAGACTTATAAAGTTCCCTTGGTAGAAGGCATGATGCCTGCCATACGAGGATCTAATTCGGCAGCCATACGTAACGCACGGCCAAATGCCTTAAAGATCGTTTCCGCTTGATGGTGTGCGTTATCTCCACGCAAATTATCAATATGCAAAGTTACCAAAGCATGGTTTACAAAGCCTTGGAAAAATTCGTGAATGAGATCCACATCAAAGTCACCAATACGTGCGCGTTTGAACTCAACACCAAACTCTAAACCTGGACGGCCAGACAAATCTAACACCACGCGTGACAATGCTTCATCTAAAGGCACATATGAATGTCCGTAGCGACGCACGCCTTTTTTGTCGCCAATGGCTTTTGCAAAAGCTTGGCCTAAGGTAATGCCAACATCTTCAACCGTGTGATGCGCATCAATATGCAAATCACCATTTGCTTCAATCTTGATGTCCATCATGCCGTGTCTGGCAATCTGGTCAATCATGTGATCAAGAAAACCTAGCCCACTCGCCAATTGAGAGGCGCCAGTGCCATCAAGATCAATCGATGCAATGATTTGGGTTTCTAGAGTATTACGGCTAACTTCAGCTTTACGCATGAGAGTATGTTTTCTTTCTTAATTTAAAAATAAAAACCGCCGCAAAACGTCATTCTTTGTTTTGCAGCGGTCTATGATGGTCTTTTAATACCTTTTTATTTAGCCAATTTAATATTAGCTAAATAAACCTTTCAACCAACCGAACAAACCACCTGATTTACCACCGTGTGCAATTGCAGTGATTTCTGCAGCAGAAGCAGCAGGATCAGCAGCACCGTAGATTGCAGCGCCAGCAACAATGATTGTCGCGCCAGCATCACGTACTTGTGCAGCTGTAGAAGCTTTTACGCCGCCAGCAACTGAGATTTCAACGCCCAATTTCAAACCAGCTACCAAAGCCAAGTCTGCAAATGGTGTTTGACCTGCAGCTTGTTGATCCAAACCAGTATGAACACCAATAATGTGTGCACCTAGTTTAGCAACTTGTTCTGTTAATGCTTTTTTATCAGCAACGTTTATTAAGTCAACTTGCGCTTTTTTACCGTACTTGTTAGCAACATCGATCACACCTTTAACAGTGCCGATATCTGAAGTACCCAAAACTGTACAGATGTCTGCACCAGCTTTGTAAAACGGCTCAGCTTCATAAAAACCAGCATCTGCTGTTTTTAAGTCAACTAAGATTTTGTTGTTTGGGAATTTAGCACGAAGTGTTTCAAGCAATTTGATACCGTTATGCTTAATGCATGGTGTACCAATTTCAAGAATATCAACATGTGGAGCAACTTTTGTAGCCAATGCAACTGTTGCGTCAAAATCCAATGAGTCTAAAGCCATCTGTGTTAATGCCATGTTACTTCCTCCGCTTAATTACACGTTTACGATTTAACTACCGCGTAATGATACATTTTTTTATGAACTTAATGGTAAATAGATACTACTTTACCAAAGGTGACTTTATATAACTATTTCGCTATTTGGTCAAAATTCTTTATATTTAAATGATGTTTTCAAGTGCAGATATAAGCGCTTGGCACTGGGCATCAGTCCCAATAGTGATGCGCAAAAATTGATCAATTCGTGCAGGCTTTTTGAAATGACGGATAATGATTTTTTGTTCCCTGAGCAATGCAGATAAACGTTCTGCATCATGACTTGGGTGCCTTGCAAATATAAAATTGGCGCCTGAAGGCAATACTTCAAAACCAAGTCGCTGCAAAGATTCAACGACTACGCCACGTGTTTTAATGACACGCTGACAGCACTCCTCAAAATAGGCTTGATCTTCAATCGCTGCGGTTGCTCCTGCTTGTGCAAAACGATCAAGCGGATAAGAATTAAAACTATCTTTAACCCGATGCAGGGCATCAATCAGGTCCGGATGACCGACAGCATAACCAACACGCAACCCTGCAAGCGAGCGACCCTTTGAAAGGGTGTGAGTCACCAATAATTGTGGGTATCGATTCACAAGCTTAACCGCCGACTCGCCCCCAAAATCCACATAAGCTTCATCAATCACCACAACAGATTCAGTGTTTTGATTTAACAGTCGCTCAATGTCTCCCAAGTCTACTAAGCGCCCCGTAGGCGCATTCGGATTAGGAAAAATAATTCCGCCATTTGCCTTAAAATAATCTTCCACTTTTATTTCGAATGCATCGTTTAAAGGTACTGTTTCAAATGCAATTTCATACAATCCACAATAAACAGGATAAAAGCTGTAAGTAATATCAGGAAATAAAATAGGCTTGTCATGCTTGAGCAGCGCATTAAAAACATGAGCCAGCACTTCATCTGAACCATTACCAACGAAAACCTGATTTGCATTCAGGCCATGATAAAGAGCTATCGCCTGCTTTAAACCATCCGAATTCGGATCAGGATATAAGCGCAGACTATCAGTTGCCTCTTTCTGCAAAGCAGCAATCACCTTTGGACTAGGCCCATAAGGATTCTCATTAGTATTTAACTTAATGAGATTGTTGATTTTAGGCTGTTCTCCCGGGATATAAGGCGTCAGGGCGTGAACAAGCTTGCTCCAATATCGACTCATTTCTTTAATCTATACTCCGCTGATTGGGCGTGAGCTTGCAAACCCTCACCATAGGCTAAAGTAGCAGCGACTTTACCCAATGTTTGAGCGCCAGCTGAAGATACAAAAATTAGGCTTGAGCGCTTTTGAAAGTCGTACACACCTAAAGGTGAAGAAAACCTTGCAGTTCGGGAAGTTGGCAACACATGGTTAGGACCAGCACAATAATCACCCAGCGCTTCGCAGGTATCACGCCCCATAAATATTGCGCCTGCATGTTTAATTTTTTTGCTGAACGCGAGCGGATCTTCAAGCGAAAGCTCCAAATGCTCAGGCGCAATATAGTTGCTAATTTCGGCAGCTTCATCTAAATCACGCACCTGAATTAATGCGCCACGGTCTGTAAGTGAAGTAGAGATAATTTCTTTACGCGGCATGGTCTGTACAAGCTTTTGAATACTCGCATGGACTTGATCCAAGAACGCAGCATCAGGGCTGAGTAAAATAGCCTGCGCCAATTCGTCATGTTCCGCTTGACTGAATAAATCCATCGCCACCCAATTAGGATTGGTTTTGCCATCACAAATCACTAAGATTTCTGAAGGCCCAGCAACCATATCAATACCTACCACACCAAATACTCGGCGTTTCGCAGCGGCCACATAAGCATTGCCTGGACCGACAATTTTATCAACTTGTGGCACTGTTTCAGTCCCATAAGCCATTGCACCAACGCCTTGTGCACCGCCTATACAAAACACACGATCAACACCAGAAATTGCGGCAGCTGCTAACACCAATTGATTCTTCTCACCATTTGGGGTTGGTACCACCATGATGAGTTCTTCAACACCTGCCACTTTAGCTGGAATCGCATTCATCAACACTGACGACGGATATGCGGCTTTACCACCTGGCACGTAAAGACCTACACGGTCTAAAGATGTCACTTGCTGCCCTAAAATTGTGCCATCCGCTTCAGTGTACTGCCACGAAGCCATCAACTGCTTCTCATGGTAAACCCGAACACGATCAGCCGCTGCTTTAAGAGCATCACGCTGTTCAGCTGGCAATCCATTTAATGCCGCCAAAAGCTCTGCTTGAGGAATTTCTAATTGCGCGAGAGTCGTTGCATTAGTTTTATCAAAACGATTGGTGTAATCCAACACAGCGGCATCACCACGCTTTTTCACGTCCTTGAGAATATTCGCTACAACCTCATCAACGATATCATCTTGCGCAGTTTCAAATGCGAGCAAGGCTTTAAGTTTGCTATCAAAATCCTCATCTGCACTAGAAAAACGCCTTACTTTAATTTCGGTACTCATAGCTTCCTGAACCTATTTCTAATATTTATTTAGAATGTTATTTAAATGATTATTTACCGACAGCGCCAATAAAGGCATCCATCATAGGCTGTAATTTAGCCCGATTAAGTTTGAAAGAAGCTTGATTCACGACCAAACGTGAACTCACCTCACCCACTTCCTCAACTGCTTTTAGATTGTTCGCACGCAATGTGCTCCCAGTACTGACCAAGTCGACAATCACATCAGCTAATCCCACTAAAGGGCCAAGCTCCATTGAACCGTAAAGCTTAATTAAATCAACGTGCATGCCTTTTGCTGCAAAATGCTCCCGCGCAGTATTAACGTATTTGGTCACCACCTTGAGTCGCGCACCACTTCGAATGGAGGCGAAGTAATCAAAATCTTCTCGAACGGCAACCATCATTTTGCACTTTGCAATTTGTAAATCAATTGGCTGATACAAACCTTCACCGCCATGCTCATCAAGCACATCTTTGCCAGCAATTCCAAGGTCGGCAGCGCCATATTGCACATAGGTAGGCACATCGGAAGCACGCACAATAATTAATCGCACATCGTCACGATTCGTTGGCAAAATCAATTTGCGTGAAGCTTCAGGGTCTTCTAAGGCATGAATACCTGCCGCCGCCAACAACGGGGTGGTTTCTTGGAATATTCTGCCTTTTGAAAGTGCGATGGTAATCATGTTGTCTTTAATTTTCGTTATTTAGAAACGCGCTTTACGTTTGCACCAAGCTCATTAAATTTTTCTTCAAGATTTTCGTAGCCACGGTCTAAATGATAGATTCGTTCAATCACCGTTTGGCCTTTAGCCACCAAACCAGCTAATACAAGACTTGCGGAGGCACGTAAATCAGTCGCCATTATAGTAGCGCCCTCTAACTGAGCTACACCTTGCACTAAAGCTGTATTGCCATCAATATCAATATTGGCGCCCAAACGCTGCATTTCTTGAACGTGCATAAAACGATTTTCAAAAATCGTTTCTGTAACTTTTGAAACGCCTTCAGCAACGGTATTGAGCGCCATAAACTGCGCTTGCATATCGGTTGGGAATGCAGGATGCGGCGCGGTTCGAATATTGACCGCTTTTAGCTTGCCGTTACTCTTTACTGTAATAGTGTTGTTATCACAGATGACTTCAGCACCTGCTTCGCGTAACTTCTCAATGACAGCATCCAGCAAGTTCTCTTTGACATTAAGAAGCTTGATTTCTCCGCCAGTCATTGCTACTGCAACCATGTAAGTGCCGGCTTCAATGCGATCACATACCACCTGATGCGTTGCGCCATGAAGCTTTTCAACACCTTCAATAGTGATGACATCAGTACCAGCGCCTTTAATCTTGGCACCCATCTTAATCAAACACTCTGCCATGTCTACGACTTCAGGCTCTTTAGCAGCATTTTCTAAAACGGTTGTACCGTTCGCCAAAGCGGCTGCCATCATCAAGTTTTCAGTCCCGGTCACGGTGACTAAATCCATATAATAACGTGCACCTTGCAAGCGCTTATTTGGCAAATGCTCTGCTGTTGCTTCAATGTAGCCATGCTCGATACGGATCTCTGCACCCATGGCTTGCAAGCCTTTGATATGTAAATCTACAGGACGAGAGCCAATAGCACAGCCGCCTGGCAATGAAACACGCGCCTTACCAAAGCGCGCTAACAAGGGGCCCAATACTAAGATAGAAGCACGCATGGTCTTCACCATTTCGTAAGGGGCTTCGAGGACCTCAATAACACGAGCATCCAACTCCACCTTATCTGTCTGGCGATTGACCTTAACGCCCATATGCTCAAGCAAGTGAATCGTAGTACCAACATCTTTGAGCTTAGGCACGCTTGATAATTTCAAGGTATCTTCAGCTAATAAGGCTGCACACAAAATTGGCAATGCTGCATTTTTAGCACCAGAAATAGTCACTTCGCCATGAAGGCGAGCACCGCCCTGAATAATCAGTTTATCCAATTACGCAGCCACTTCCGCTAATAGTTTTTGCAATTCGCCTTGCTCATACATGCTACGCATAATGTCAGAACCGCCGACAAATTCGCCATTGATATAAAGCTGTGGAATAGTTGGCCAGTTTGCATATAACTTAATGCCATCACGAATGGCTGGATCTGCCAACACATCCACCGCCACTAAATTTTGTACCCCACAAGCCTGCAAAATCTGGATAGCTAGGCCAGAAAAACCACATTGTGGAAATTTCGGACTACCTTTCATATAAAGCACAACTGGGTTGCCTGTTACTTGACTCTTAATTAATGCTTGAGCATCCATACTAAACTCCTAATAAAAAATTCTTTTAAGCGCGTTTGCCATTGGCCTGCCAGGCCTCTGGCGTAAAAGTACGCATTGAAAGCGCGTGTATCTCTGAGCGCATTCTATCGCCCAGCGCTTGATAAACTAATTGATGCTGTTGCACCATATTCTTACCCACAAAAGCAGCACTCACAATAATGGCTTCAAAATGCTGTCCATCATCGCCAAGCACTGCAATATGCTCGCATGCAAGACCATTCGTAATAAAGGTTTTCAACTCATCTGCACTTAACATCTTAACCCCGTAATTTATATCCAGCTTTTAACATGCTTATTGTCACTAATGATAGTGCAATAAAGCTTCCGACCACAACACTCAAACTAAACCAAGCTGAAATATCGCCTTGCCCAAAGAAGCCATATCTAAAACCATCAATCATGTAAAAAAACGGATTTAAATGCGATATTTTTTGCCAAAATGGTGGCAAGGAATGGATCGAATAAAAGACGCCTGATAAGAATGACAGTGGCATGATGACAAAGTTTTGAAAAGCTGACATTTGATCGAATTTCTCAGCCCACAAGCCTGCAATAATCCCAAAAGCCCCCAACATTCCGCTACCAAAAAATGCAAAAGCCAAAATAAATAAAGGGTGCACCACCGGCAAATCAATAAAGCAAATCGCCACTAAATATATACTTAAACCAACCACCAATCCTCTCACAATAGACGCTGCCAAAAACGCTAGAAAGAATTCCAAATAACTTAATGGTGTGAGTAGCACAAAAATAATGCTTCCCATCACTTTTGATTGAATAAGGCTAGAGGAGCTATTTGCAAAAGCATTTTGTAAAACAGACATCATGATTAAGCCAGGAATCAAGAATACGGTGTAAGCCACGCCAGGATATACTTCAACGCGTCCACCCAATACATGCGAGAAGATCAACAGATACAAAAGCGCCGTCATGACGGGGGCGGCTACTGTTTGGAAGCTCACGCGCCAAAAACGAAGAATCTCTTTTTTGAACAGTGTCCAGGGACCACGAAAACGATGATTAATCAGACTCATGCTCGCCCCATTAAATCAACAAACACATCTTCCAGGTCTGGCTCTATCAATTGCATATCTTCGACTAGCACATTGGCACTTCTTAACTCAGCCAAGACATATTCCACTTGATTAATTGCATTGAGCGACAAAGTGTAATCATGCTGATCTTGGTGGCGTACCATTTCTGTTAGTTTAGCTGGCAATGCGCCAGACAGTTTTAGGCGCAGTTTTTTTCCTGGGATGCTCGCTAACAAGTTTTTAGTACTATCTAAGGCGATCACCTCACCTTGTTTTAGCAATGCAACACGTGAACATAAGGTTTCCGCCTCTTCCAAATAATGCGTGGTGAGGATAATAGTATGTCCTTCGCGATTTAATCGCTTGATGAACTCCCACAACATATAGCGCAACTCCACGTCCACGCCAGCAGTCGGTTCATCCAGCACAATCACTGGTGGCTTATGCGCAAGGGCTTGTGCTATGAGCGCACGACGCTTCATGCCGCCTGACAAACGGCGCATATTGGTATTCGTTTTGTCGGTGAGACCAAGAGATTCGATCACTTCATCTATCCATGGGTCGTTTTCCGGGCCTTTGCCAAAATAGCCAGCTTGAAAACGCAACATTTCACGCACATTAAAAAATGGATCGAACACTAACTCTTGGGGCACAACCCCTAAGGCATGGCGTGCTTGTCGATATTGTGCCATTACGTCATGCCCCATCACCGACAGGTTTCCGCTGGTTGGTCGTAACAAACCCGCCAACAAGTTAATGAGCGTAGATTTGCCAGCACCGTTAGGGCCAAGCAGCGCAAAAAACTCACCTTGTTCAATAGTCAAATCTACACCATTCAGTGCGTGTAAAGCACCAAATTGCTTGTGGACTTGCTCTATTTTAATTGCGGGAGTCATAGGTTCCTCGGGCTAGAAGATCGCCCAATTAATGGTTTAGTGCGTTACTTGCGGAATTAAGTCCATCACGCCATAAAGCGACATCAAACTTAATAAGTTTTTTGGGAAATGCGTGAATCTTAAGTCACATTTTTTTGCTTGCGCTTGACGCAACCACTCGAACATTAAACTAATGCTTGCAGTATCGACATGCGTCACTTTTGCAAAATCAATCACCAACGATCCGGCCATGGGCAAAGCATTACTCTCTGCCATTAGCGATTTTGCTTCACCAATAGTGAGATCACCGTCAATTTCCCAGCGATTATTCGTTTTATTAATTTTGGCCAATTAATTTCTCGATGCGTTTTCTAAACATGGATTATTTCTTAGCAGCGGCATTACTTTGGTTCTTATCAGCAATTCTTTGAATCAACCCATCCATACCACCATGACGTATTTCTGTACCGAACTGGCCGCGATAATTCGTGACCAAACTCACGCCTTCAATAGTAATGTCATAAACTTTCCAGGCATCACCTACTTGCTCAACACTATAGTCCACTCCAAGAGGTTGACCACCTGGTTGCAAGATAAATGTTTTAATGACAACTTGCTTGTCATCAATTGCTTCACGAAGCGGTTTGTATTCGATCGTTTGATTACGGTATTTTGAAAGTGCTGAAGCATAAGTTCTAATTAATAAGGTACGGAACTCACGTTCAAATGCTTCTTGTTGATCTTTGGTAGCCTTGCTGAAATTTTTACCTAACACCAACTTACAAACATGGTCAAAATTAAAGTTAGGTACAATTTTTTCTTCGACCAACGCAAAAATCTTTGCTTGGTCTCCATTCTGGATGTCTTTATCTTTTTTGATGATAGTTAATACTTCATCCGCCACAGACTTTACAAAAACATCAGCCGGGACAATTGCTTGAGCGAGCGCTGAATAAGCAAACATCATGAGACCCACATAAAGTGTCACTACATATTTCATTTTATTCTGCCGCCTTTGTTGTTTCAGAGGATTTATTATCTGAAGCTTTGTTATATAAGAACTGACTAATCATTTTTTCTAAAACCACTGCGTCCTGAGTATGTGAGATTTTGTCGCCATTTTTAAGGACAACTTCATCGCCACCTGCTTCCAAACCAACATATTGCTCACCTAACAATCCAGCTGTATAAATGTTCGCAAAGGTATCGACAGGGAACTGATAACGTTTATCTAGCTTGATAGTCACCTTGGCCTCATAGTCTTTGGTATCAAATACAATGCCATCCACGCGACCAATCACAACGCCAGCACTTTTCACTGGCGCATGTGGTTTTAAACCACCAATATTTTCAAATGCCGCGGTCACAGTATATGTTTCACCAATACTGCTAGATGTCAGATTACCCACCTTTAGCGCTAGACCAAATATGGCAGCAATACCTAAAGCTACAAATACTCCCACCCATAAATCTATTGTTGTACGTTCCATGCAATCTCCAATTTGCTAATGTTTCCGTGTAGGAAAAATCAAACACTTATCATAAATGAGGTCAAAATAAAGTCTATCGCCAATACTGCCAAAGAAGAGTTCACCACTGTTCTGGTTGTTGCACGACTGACGCCCTCGGCAGTTGGAGGGGCATCGTAGCCTTCAAATAATGCAATCATGGTGCATACAACGCCAAACACAAGACTTTTGATAACGCCATTCATGATGTCATCTCTAAAATCAACGTTGGCCTGCATTTGTGACCAAAAAGCCCCATCATCAACACCAATGATAGGTACGGCAACAAAATAACCACCTAGCACCCCAACCATCGAAAACAAGGCTGCCAAAATTGGCATTGAAATCACGCCCGCCCAAAACCTTGGGGCAATTACACGGGCCACAGGGCTTACTGCCATCATTTCCATTGCCGATAACTGTTCGGTTGCCTTCATAAGACCAATTTCTGCAGTAATTGCAGTGCCTGCTCGTCCCGCGAACAATAATGCGGTGACTACCGGGCCCAACTCGCGTACCAAAGATAAAGCCACCAAGACACCAATCGCCTCAGATGAGCCGTACTTTTGAAGGGTGTTGTAGCCTTGCAAGCCAAGCACCATGCCTACAAAAAAAGCCGAAACTAGAATAATCAGCAATGAAAGAACGCCTGTGGCAAAGATTTCCCGCACAATTAAACCTGGACGTTTAAAGCTCTCAATGAGATAAACCCAAATATAAAAGAACAGGCGAGCACCTGCACCAATGCGCCAAATTCCCGCAGTTACACGATGACCAAGTCCGACAAGCACATCTGTTAGTCTTTTAAGCATCGTGACCTCTTAACATTTCTTTTTTGTAATCAGGTGCAGGGTAATGGAATGGAACTGGGCCATCCGCCTCGCCGTGAACAAATTGATGCACGAATGGCATTTCTGAATTTCGAAGTTCGTCTGGAGTGCCTTCAGCCACTACGATACCACCAGATACAAAATATATATAATCTACAAAAGTAAATGTTTCGTGGACATCATGCGTCACCACAATTGAGGTGGCACCAAGCGCATCGTTCAAACTACGGATTAAATTACATACGACACCCATAGAGATGGGGTCTAGGCCAGCAAATGGCTCGTCATACATAATGATTTGAGGATCAAGGGCCACAGCACGCGCTAAAGCTACGCGGCGTGACATACCGCCAGAAAGCTCAGTTGGCATAAGATTGTGGGCGCCACGCAAACCTACTGCGTTTAATTTCAGCATTACAAAATCTCGCACCATGGATTCTGGCAAATCGGTATGTTCACGAATCGGAAAAGCGACATTTTCGAAGACTGACAAATCGGTAAAAAGCGCACCGAATTGAAACAACATGCCCATTTTTCGGCGCAATTGATACAGGCCATCACGGCTTTGCTCGTGGACTACTTCGCCATCAACACGCACTTCACCAACATTGGGTTTTAGCTGCCCACCAATCAAGCGAAGCAAAGTGGTTTTACCACTCCCACTCCCCCCCATGATGGCCACGACCTTGCCACGCGGGAACACCATATTGATGCCCTTGTGCAGCAATCGGCCTTTGTAGCCAAACGATAGATTATCAATTTCGACGATGTTGTCGGACATAATGTTTTACGTTAAAAGTATTGCGCTATTTTAAAGCAAATTAGGTGTGATTGATAATAGAAATGAAAAAGCCTGCCGAAAAGGGCTCAATGATTCAATAAGTAACTTATCAAGATTGGCAAATGGTAAATGCGCCCGTACTCGTATATTTTGTAGATCGAAAAAAATATGCCTTCACCAGCAATTGCTAATGAAGGCAGGATTTATAGGGATTAGGGGTTTAATAAAACTATAGTGTGCCGTAGGAATGTAGTCCTGAAAGGAACATATTTACACCCAAGAATGCGAATGTTGTCACCAACAAGCCAATCAGTGCCCACCAAGCAAGCATTGGCCCACGGAATCCTTTCACTAAGCGTAAGTGCAGCCAAGCTGCATAGTTAAGCCAAACAATAAGCGCCCATGTTTCTTTTGCATCCCATGACCAATAACCACCCCAAGCCTCTGCCGCCCAAACCGCACCCAATATGGTCGCTATCGTAAAGAAAGCAAAGCCCACTGAAATCGCCTTGTACATTAAGTCATCTAGCACATCGGTAGAAGGAAGACGAGAAACCAAAACCCCCTTATCAACCAACAAATATGCAAGTGCGACCATCGCGGCTAATGAGAATGCGCCATAACCGACAAAGTTTGCAGGCACGTGGATTTTCATCCAATAAGATTGTAGTGCTGGAACCAAAGGCTGAATGCCATTGGCGTGCCGGCTAAATGTATACCAAAGAATAAAGCCAACAGCAGCACTCACCACCAACAATACAAAACCACCAAGTTCCTTAGTCGCGTAGCGTTGCTCGTAATATAAATACATTAATGAAGTAATGAGACAGAACAAAATAAAGACTTCGTACAAATTACTTAGCGGGATGTGGCCGACATCTGGCGCAATCAAATATGACTCATACCAACGTACCATTAGGCCTACAAAGCCCATCAAAACTGCTGCCCATGTGAGGCTAGTTGCCACCTTGCCGGTAAATGCAGAGCGTGTAAATAAAGCAAACCAATAAGTAAGCATCGCCAATACAAACAGCACATTCATCCACATCACCGCAGTTTGACTACCGATTAAAAACTTTAAAAAGAAGACGCGATTAACACTATCTAAATCCCCCTGATAAAGATTAATCGAGGACAAACTCAACACAGCAATCCCAACCAAAAGCAGACGAATAGGCTTCCAGCACCAACCCAATAAACTAAAGACAAGCCCAGCGCCAAACAAGAACGTGGTTTCGTAAATATCCATAAAATGACTATATTTTGAGTAGGCAAATACTGTTGAGGCCATCAACACAACGGCATAAAGCCAATCCTTCAGACTAAGTTGGCTAAAAAACGAGACCGGATCGTTATCGATATTGGCAGGTGATAGATTTTTTTTCGTGGCCATAGTGTTGTCCTAAGAATTGATGACTTTTATTATTTAACGCTGTAATAGTGCCGATAGTTGACTTTGATAGCGATTAAATTCAATCTCAAAATCTCGATTTTTGCGATTTGCCGACATCGCAAATAGTACTATCTTTTGTTGCGGCTTAATCAATAACCAAATGCGCCTTTCGCGAATATAGATCATCGAAAATATTCCCAACACGAGTAAGACCGAACCTGAATATACTAAGTTCTTGCCTGGTGAGCGCGTTAACTGTAAACCACTGGCTTCGCGTTGTTCAAACTTGGTCATTTGTAAATAGATGGGTTCGCCATAAAAGAACAAATCACTGATTGCATTAAGTGAGTCTTGGAGGAAAGCCTGCGTTGTTTCGTCAACAGTTGCGCTTTTAATCCCAGCTCGCTCCTGACCAACTTGATAAGCCTCAAAAGCAGCACCAGTAATAATTTTGATATAGGTTTGGGCTGCTGCTTCTCGTTGCGCTTTGGGAACGGTAGCATCAATTAAACGAGCTATTTCAGCAAAGCCCCCCTCACTGAACGCACCAAGTAATTGCACTACACTTGCCTCAAATTTTGTTTTAACGGTGACATCATCCGTCGGTTTAAGTGCTTTTAATGCAAACCGACGGGCAACTTCTTGGTGAAGCGCTTTGTTAAAAAGCACAGCGCGTGTTTGCATAAACCCCTGCATTTCAAAATTGCTATCTGCAGGAATGCGCAAATATTTAAACTCTTCTTGCGGGGTCGAACGCATACCTGAAACAAAATAGTAGCGACCATCTAACTGAAGGGGCTGCATGTAATTGACATACTCTTTAGCTTGCCCTGCAGTATCACGAACCTTAAAAGTAACATTCGGCCCAACATTGTGAGGCTTACCTTTACCATCAGGACTTAAATTCAAAATGTTAAATTTACGAAAATCAATGAACTCTAGTTGAAGCGCGCCTACACCTTCTCCAAATACTGTTTTTCCAAAAATATTTCCAGCCAAAGGAATAGCTTTTGAAGCTGTACTCAGGATTCCCCAAACATTAAAGTTGAGCAGCGTTCCACCATCCTGAAAGTCTGACTGATAAATGGCGATCCCTTTGTAAATCAAAGGATGATTAACGCTGATCGTCTGCTTAAGTGGCTCTTTTAAGTAGGGATCAATAATCACCAAATCACTTTCAAATGACTTGGGCTGACCCGTTGGGTAATGTTCAATTCTAAAATCTGTGAGTGCGATACTAAATGGTAACTCTTGCACCATATATCCATCGCGAACACGCTGGAATGCTACATCAGCACTCGCACCCTCTGGCAGGGTCATGTTAGCTCTAAAAGATAAATTACTGACTGAAAGTCGGCTTTTTTTAGGCACCTCACTTGCAGGAATGTCTCTAGACTCGACTGTTTTGTTGCCGAGTAGCTCTTCAACTTTAAGGGGAACATTGCCATCCATCAAACCGCCAATACAGATAATGACAATGGCTGAATGGGTGAATATATAGCCTAGACGTTGATAACTGCCGGCCTTGGCAGCGATTACCTCACTGCCATCTTTATGTTTGACAGTTCTAAATCGAAAACCACGCACAGTTAAAAAATGATTTAAGTCTTGCTTCGTTTGGTCTAGATTTTGGGATGTTGCATATTCGTGTTGATGACTAAAAGCTCGTAAAGACTTTTCTGTTACTTGCTCTTTATATGCGCGGAGTTCTTTGAGCATTAGGGGCGTATTACGATAAATACATAGGCTAGTGGATGTCACCAAGAACACTAGGATAACTAAAAACCAAGCACTATGATAAACATCATAAAGCCCCATCATCTCGAACATTTCAAACCAAAACTGTCCGAATTGAATCACGTAATTGGCATAGGGCTCATTTTGTTTGAGAACTGTTCCAATCATTGAGGCGATACCCAAAACTGTTAATACGCTTATTGCAAAGCGCATAGAGCTCAATAATTCATAGAATCTTTTAGAGTTTGTCATTAAAAACTTTCAGCCAAAATTGAAGCAAACATGTGATGAAATTGTTATGGATGAAGAGATTTGCAATCCAAAAAACTAAGGGTGGCAGCGCCACCCTCGTTTACTTGGTAACACTTAATGACCAAATAGTTTCAAATTAATGCAAACCTTGAATGTAATCTGCTACTGCAGCCATTTGCTCGTCAGAAAGTTTTGAGGCAATCATTCGCATTACTTTAGCATTATCATTTGCACGCTCGCCCGTGTAGAAAGCTTTCAGCTGGGTCACAACATACTCTGCATGCTGTCCAGACAGTCTTGGGAACTGAACTGGAATACCAGCGCCAGTAGCACCGTGACATGATGCACAAGCTGGCACACCAACACTGGCAATCCCTCCGCGGTAGATTTTTTCACCCAAAGAACCAGCAGTATTCGATTTCGCGCTACCCACTTTACCTTTTTGCGCTCCAAAGTAAGCAGCGACGTTAGCCATATCTTCTGGTGAAAGACCTGCCGCTATTCCTGACATAATGGCATTTTTGCGTTCGCCAGATTTGAAGTTTGCCAACTGCTTGGCGAGGTATTCGGGATGCTGCTGAGCAAGTTTAGGATTGGTTGTAATTACGCTATTACCATCCGCGCCATGACAAGCTGCGCAAACGCCAGTCACAATTTTTTCACCTGCAGCCGCATTTCCAGCCGCTTGCGCAAATGAAACAAAGTTCATAGACATTAGGATAATTGCTAATACGTTACCAATTTTCATGCTTATTTTTCCTTAAAACTTATGACTGATACATTTAGAATAATTAAAACATCTTATCGAAAATAGCCTAATCGTGGTAGCATTTTCGGCCTTGAAAGGGTTATCTTATGCCGTTGTTCCAAAATGCCACGTTTTACATTTCCGCACACCATCTCAGCGACCTGCCACCTCCGGCTGGCGTAGAGGTTGCTTTTGCTGGGCGATCCAATGCAGGCAAATCAAGCGCACTCAACACATTAGCAAACCACAATCGTCTTGCGTACGTAAGTAAACAACCTGGCCGAACTCAACTGATTAACTTTTTCAGCTTAGGCAATGACCGCTTTTTAGTCGACTTGCCAGGATATGGTTATGCAAAAGTCCCTGCATCGATGCGTGCGCATTGGCAAATGACCCTGTCTAAATACCTCAGCCATCGCTCCACCCTTTATGGCTTGGTGTTGGTCATGGATTGCCGTCATCCACTCACACCACTAGACCGCCAAATGCTGGACTGGTTCTCGCCAAGCGGGAGACCAATTCATGTTTTACTGACAAAGTCGGATAAATTATCACGTAACGCCGCAAACCAAACACTGCAAGCAGTAAAAAAAGAATTACAAAGCATCTGGGGAAATTGTACGATTCAACTTTTCTCAAGCCTTAAAAAACAAGGCGTAGAAGAAGCTGAAACAGTCATTGGCGCTTGGCTTAAAGATGACCCTTTAGTTTCGGATGAAAATCAAATCCCAGACACCGTGGCCTAATTTAATACCGCGGTTTTCAAATTTAGTGAGCGGACGATAAGCTGGCTTAGGCGCATAATCTTTTGCTGAGTTAGTTAGCAAAGGCTCAATTTTCAAAATATCCAATACCCATTCGGCATATTCTTGCCAATCGGTTGCCACATGCAAGTAAGCCCCTGTTTTCAACTTAGAACATAATAGCTTCACAAATTCAGCTTGAATCAAGCGGCGTTTATGATGACGTTTTTTATGCCAAGGATCTGGGAAGAAAATATGAACCCCATCTAAGCTACCGTCTGCAATCATATGGTTAAGTACATCGACAACATCGTGCTGAATAATGCGTATATTGCTTAATGACTTTTCACCAATTAATTTCAACAAACCACCAACGCCTGGCGTATGTACTTCAACGCCCAAGAAATCTCGCTCAGGCATAGATTGAGCAATCGTCGCTGTGGTTTCACCCATGCCAAAACCAACCTCTAAAACCTTGAGACTTTCTTGACGGCCAAAAGTCTTAGGTAAATCTAAAGATTCAGGTGAGTAATCAATACCAAAGGCCGGCCAATGGTCAGCAAGCGCCTTTTCTTGGCCTTTAGTTAAGCGACCTTGGCGCAAAACGTAACTACGAATGCGGCGCTGGGTGAGGTCTTCTTCTGCTTCAATTTTTGGGTTGTCTTTATTCATGGCAGGCATTATACGTGATGCTACAAAGTATGCGATTTATCACCACTAGAAAACCCAACAAAAGGAATGTCTAAATTCTTCTCAAAGGCGATCACTTTGAATAAATCGCCCATTTCAGCCGGAGATAATAACTTCTGAGCCGACGCAACTAATGGTAAATAGTTGGCTGAGTCGTCTGCAGGAATGAGTTCCAATAATTCAGTAATGCCTGCATTAATTAAAAATTGCGCCTGCGTTAAAAAGCCAATCAACTCCAAACCGTTACCAACACCCGCCTCTGCAACCCTTGTAAAATCAACGTGCGCGGTGATGTCTTGCAAACCTAAATAAACCAACGGATCTCCATGAGCGCGATGGCGATAGTGGCACATCAATGTACCCTGATTGCGCTGCGGGTGATAATACTCAGCACGCGAGAAACCGTAATCAATCATCAACAACATACCACTTTGCAAAATGCCAGCCAAACTAGCAACTAAGCCTGTGGCGGCTAGGCAAACTTCTGTTGTGTATCCGTCCATTAAATTAAGTTCAGCGACAAAATCTTTTAATGCGGATGAAGAAGCTGGCTTCTCTTGCCATGCCAAACCTTTATCATCTGAAGCTACGCCCATTTCAGCAAGGCCATCTACTGTGGATTTAACAATATGAACTGGTAATGCATCAAGCACTTCATTTGCGAAGATCAATCCATCGAAATGCTCTGGCAATGTATCCAACCAAACAACACGATCCATTATTTCATTTTGCAAATTGGCTTTTAAGCTTGCTTGTTGCACTTCACGTAGATGAGCGCTCACCTCTAAAATCATGTACCGTGTTGGCAACTGTTCGAGCTTTGCCAATTCAAGAAGTAAATCTTTAGCAAAACGACCCGTACCTGCACCTAACTCTAAAATATCAGCCTGCTTATTTTGTACTTTTAGTGCGCTTAATACTTGCTGAACTTGCCTTGCAATCGTTTTTGAAAAAAGCGGGGAAATTTCTGAAGCGGTCACAAAGTCACCGTCAAATCCGAACTTTTTAGCTCCGCCACTGTAATAACCGAGGCGTGGTGTGTATAAAGCGGCATCCATTAACTGGGCGAAGTTAATCCAACCGCCATTGCTTGCAATAAGCGATTGGATAGAAGCGAGTAATGCAGCACTATGTGCGACTGCATCTGAATCGGGTGTCGGGAATGAAGAGTGCATAAAGATTAGATTATAATTGCTAGAGATAAAATGTCAGGAAAAAACGTGGAAGACAGCTTACAAAATAAAGTCATTCTAATCACAGGCGGCGCTAAACGTGTTGGCGCATCTATTTGCAGACTGCTCCATGCAAACGGTGCAAACTTGATGATTCATTATCGCAGCTCTGTCAAAGAAGCCCGCGCACTTCAGGCCGAGCTGAATTTACAACGCTCGAATTCCGTTGCCATTATTCAAGGAGATTTACTCAACTTGGCCATATTGCCAAGTTTGGTGCAAGAAAGCATTCAGCATTTTGGACGATTAGACGTACTCATCAACAATGCTTCGAGTTATTACCCAACTGAAATTGGTGATATTAAAGATGAACAATGGCAGGATTTAATGGGCTCAAATTTAAAAGCCCCTTTATTCTTAGCCCAAGCGGCGGCGGATGAGTTACGTAAACAGCACGGATGCATTATTAACATCACGGATATGCACGTTGAAAGACCTAAAAAAGGCTATATCATTTACAGTGTCGCCAAAGCAGGACTTGTAACGCTAACCAAATCTTTGGCGCATGAATTTTCACCGGATGTTCGCGTGAACGCTGTCGCCCCAGGGCCCGTGATGTGGCCTGAAGACAACCCGCAGTTTGACGAGCTTTATCGTCAACGAGTGATTTCTCAAACCTTGTTAAAACGGATCGGGGAGCCAAACGATATTGCAAAAGCGGTAAAATTTCTCATTCAAGATGCGCCTTTTATCACAGGTCAAATTATTGCTGTTGATGGCGGCCGCTCTCTTAACCTCTAAGGCTAGTTAGTATCCAATGATTAAACATCTCCCAGACAACGCCTCCAATACCTTTATACGCCTGCGCAATAGCCTAATTAGCGCGACTGGCAAGGCGATTGGCGATTACAACATGATCGAAGATGGTGATACTGTCTTGGTTTGTATGAGCGGGGGCAAAGATTCGCATGCAATGCTCATGATTTTATTGGCACTGCAAGAACGAGCGCCGATTGATTTCAAATTGATTGCAATGAACTTAGATCAGAAGCAACCAGGCTTCCCCGCCGACATATTGCCCGCATACTTCGCAAAGCTTGGTATTCAATACCGCATCGTGGAAGCTGACACTTACTCCATCGTAAAGGAAAAGATTCCAGAAGGTAAAACCACCTGCTCCTTGTGTTCTCGACTTCGTCGTGGGGTTATTTACCGAACAGCAAAAGAGCTAGGCGCAACTAAAATAGCGCTAGGTCATCATCGAGATGACATCGTTGAGACCTTATTTTTGAATTTATTCTTCGGCGCAAAAATGAAAGCCATGCCGCCAAAGCTAGCGACCAATGACAAACAAAATATTGTGATACGTCCTCTCGCTTATTGCGCGGAAAAAGACATTGCTGCTTACGCACGTCAAATGGGCTTCCCTATTATTCCTTGCGACCTTTGTGGCTCACAAGAGAACTTACAGCGTCAAAAAGTGAAAGACATGTTGCAGGCTTGGGAATTGGAACAGCCTGGTCGCGTCAACAATATTTTCCGCGCTATTGGTAATGTTGAACCTTCACACCTAGCAGATACCAATTTATATGACTTTAAAAATCTTAGCCAAGCATCAGCAGAATATGAAGACCCATTGTTTGGTGATATTGCCGAGAAAAATAAGCCAGATGGCGCACTGAGCTTGGGCACGAGCGAAGGAACGCGTATTGAATTTGTTCGGAATCTTTAACAATAAAAACAGTAGCGTTCTAGAAACTTTTGAAAGAATTATTTAAGAACTTGCGCCTCTGTCCTTGTATAGACAAGGTTTTACTCTTATCATCCATTCAATTAGCATCATTCTTATAAAGCCCACATGTCAAAACTGTTAATTGTTGAATCCCCTTCCAAAGCTAAAACTCTAGAAAAGTATTTAGGTAAGGATTTCAAAGTGCTCGCCTCTTACGGCCATGTGCGTGACCTCATTCCAAAAACCGGTGCGGTAGATACCGAGAACGATTTTGCGATGAAATATGAAATTATTGAACGCAATTCCAAGCATGTCGATGCCATTACCCGCGCTGTCAAAGATGCTGACGCCATTTATCTCGCAACCGATCCCGATCGCGAAGGAGAGGCGATTTCTTGGCACATTGCTGAGATTTTAAAAAGTAAAAATCTTGTTAAAAACAAATTAATGAAGCGTGTGGTTTTCCACGAAATTACGAAAACTGCTGTGCAACATGCGATCGACGAGCCCCGTGACATCATGATGCCACTGGTCAATGCCCAACAAGCACGTCGTGCGCTTGATTATTTAGTAGGCTTCAACCTTTCCCCACTGTTGTGGAAAAAAATTCGTCGCGGTCTTTCAGCTGGCCGTGTGCAAAGCCCAGCGCTGCGTTTAATTGTTGAGCGCGAACTTGAAATTGAAGCCTTTAAAAGTCAGGAATATTGGTCGATTCATCTAGAGTCACGCAAGCATCAACATAGCTTTGATGCAAAGCTCATTCAGCTAGATGGCAACAAAGTTGAGCAATTCACCGTCATCAATCAAGACCAGCAAGCAGATATTGTTGGCCAGTTGCTGCTTAAAAGTGCGGGCAAAACGACTGTTAGCCGTGTTGAGAAGAAACAGCGTAGCCGAAGCCCTGCTGCGCCATTTACAACATCAACGCTTCAACAAGAGGCTGTGCGTAAACTTGGCTTCACGACAAGCCGTGCAATGCGTATTGCACAACAATTATATGAAGGTATTGACACTGGTGGTGGCGCAGTTGGTTTAATTACTTACATGCGAACCGACTCGTTCAGTTTGGCTGCTGAAGCGATTGCACAAATTCGTGGCTATATTAAAGATAATTTTTCTGCAGAGTACTTGCCAAAGTTACCGATTGCTTACAAAACTAAAGCTAAAAATGCTCAGGAAGCCCATGAAGCGGTTCGTCCGACTGACATTTCACGTACACCAGCGAGTGTTGAGCAATTCTTGACCCCTGAGCAGTTCAAGCTATATGAAATGATTTGGAAACGCTCTGTAGCTTGTCAAATGGCACCTGCAAAGTTTGATGCGGTGAGCGTTGATCTTGCAATTGGTAGCGATGCCAATTTATTCCGCGCTACTGGCCAAACTCTCATATTCCCCGGGTTTATGGGCGTTTACATGGAGGGCGTAGATGATGCGGAAGAAGAAAGCGAAACTAAATTACCCCTACTTGAAACTGGTGAAGTTTTAGATGTACAAAAGATTTTTGGTGACCAGCACTTTACTGAACCTCCGCCTCGTTACGGCGAAGCTAGCTTGGTTAAAGTGCTTGAGGAATATGGCATTGGCCGTCCTTCAACTTATGCAAGCATTATCTCTACTTTGCAAGACAGAGAATATGTCTTATTAGACAAAAAACGCTTCACACCCACAGATGTGGGTCGTGTAGTGAACAAATTTTTAACCGATCACTTCACGCGTTATGTGGATTATGACTTCACAGCCAATCTCGAAAATCAGCTAGATAGCGTAGCCGAAGGAGATTCTGAGTGGATTCCATTACTCAAAGAGTTCTGGGATGGCTTGCATAAACAAATTGATGATAAAAAAGACGTAGAACGCCCAGGCACAGAGTTGCTCGATGAAGCCTGCCCTAAATGTGGCAAGCAGCTCTCTAAACAACTCAGTCGTTATGGCAGCTTTATTGGTTGCGTAGGTTATAACGACACCCCGAAATGTGACTACAAACGCAACGTCGGCGGTGAAGGTGCCATTAGCAGCGAGCCTACTCTCATTGGTGTAGATACAAATTCTGGTAAAAATATTCTATTACTGAATGGTCCTTATGGTCCTTATCTACAACTTGGTTTACCAGAAGCTGATGCAAAGAAAAAACCTAAACGCGTGAGCATTCCAAAAGATATTCCAATTTCAAGCGTGGATATAGACGTTGCCTTGCAACTCCTCGCTTTACCAAGAGACTTAGGCTTGCATCCAGTCACTAATAAAAAAGTGATCGCAAATATTGGTCGCTTTGGGCCTTACGTCAATCATGATGCAAAATTCAAATCTGTCCCTAAAACAGATAGCGTATTTGAGATTGATTTACCTCGTGCAGTTGAATTACTTGCGCAGGCTAACACTGGTCCTGCCCCTATTCGTGAGCTAGGCAACCACCCAACTGAAGATGGCCAGATTGCGATTTACGCTGGTCGCTATGGGCCTTATGTGCAGCACGGTAAGATTCGCGCAACGATCGCCAAAAGCGAAGACCCAGAGTCATTGACAATGGAAGAGGCATTAGAGTTATTAGCAGCAAAAGCCGCTAAGGATGCACCAGCAAAGAAAACTACAGCGAAAAAACCAGCGGCCAACAAAACCGTTGTTAAAAAAACAATCGCTAAAAAAGCCCCTGCGAAAAAGCCTGCAGCAAAAAAAGCAGCGCCTAAGAAATCGACGGCTTAAAAGTGCATTGCTTTTAAGCATAAAAAAAGCGGCTTTGAGCCGCTTTTTTTATGCTACTTGAAACTCAACTCATACGTGGTGAAAAATTACGCGCTTCCATCCACTTGCGTATACGTTCGGCATCACCAATTCTTGAGAATTTACCCATGGAGTCTAAAAATACCATCACAACAGATTTGCCAGAAATCTCAGCCTGCATCACTAAACAGCGACCAGCTTCGCTGATATATCCCGTTTTAGAAAGACCAATCACCCATTTCTGACTGCTGTTGCGAACCAATAAATTAGTATTAGAAAAATTCACCGGATTGCGATAACCATTGACATTAAACTCTTGAGAAGCTGTTGTACTCACTTGTCTAATTTGAGGGTAATTGTAAGCGGCCCTCACCATTTTGGAGAGGTCTGCTGCTGTTGATATATTCTCACTATGCAAGCCAGTAGAATCAACAAAATGACTATCAGACATACCCAACGCATGCCCTTTTTCATTCATTGCACTCACAAATGCATTAATTCCACCAGGATAGTTTCGACCAAGTGCTGAAGCGGCTCTATTTTCTGATGACATCACGGCCATATGCAGCAATTCTGCACGCGTTAATTTTGAACCCACTGGTAATTTTGAACTAGAGCCTTTGAACATATCCACATCAGCCTCCGTCACCTCCAACACCTCGTCTAATGGCAAATGCGCATCCAACATTACCATCGCAGTCATTAGCTTAGTGACAGAAGCAATAGGCGTCTGAGTATTAATATTTTTAGCAAAAATAATTTCGCCTGTTGCTTGATCTATCACCAAAGCTTTTGTTGATGCAAGTTGCGGTTCACCAGATGCACTAAAACTTTCCTTACTAATCCCTTCACGGTTTGCGTGCGCTTGAAAGTTGGCTTTTTTAATTAATTTACTATCGAATGCCAAATGCTTTTTAGATTTAGTAGAAGTCTGATTTTTTGCATCGAACTGATGATGAACGCGTTTTTGCGCTTTCTTGTGCGCAGCCTCAGCAGCACTGAATGGCAACGCTATCAATAGCGCAAGACTAAATGTAATTATTTTTGATGTCATAGGATGACCCCTACTTGTTAAATCTTTAATAATTTTAACTAAATTATCTTGATTTGTCATTAAGATAGCGCATATTGATAAGCTGACTTATGAGAATAATTAATATTTATTCATTTTAATCAGTTTGTGCGAAAATTAATGCTTAATTGATTAGGTCTTAAACGAATGAAAATCGACAGCCATCTATATTATTCTAACGAACATCTTTGGGTCAATATCAACGAACAGGGTGAATATCTAAGCGGCATTACAGACTATGCTCAAGATCTTTTGGGCGATATCGTTTTTGTTGAGTTTCCTGAAATTGGATCGATATTAAATGCTGGCAAGCCTTGTGGTTTAGTCGAGTCAGTTAAAACTGGTTCGGATTTGCATGCTCCAATTGATGGCGTGGTGACAGCGGTCAATGAAAGTTTACAAGTCAATCCAGAGCAAATTAACGATGCGCCCTATAAAACTTGGATTTTTAAATTTAAGCCAAGTAATCCAAATGATATTAACAAGCTAATCGATGCAAAAGCCTACGAGACATTACTAGGCTCTTAAAAGTTAAACTTCATTCTCCTGTTGACGAGATGTTACTAAGCGAACAGATCTAATCATCGCTTCAATTTCAGCATTTACCTGCGTGCTAATTTCTTGTCGCATTGTCGGCAATTCGTTTTCAAAAGCACCCCTGACTCTATCCCTCAAAAGCTGCTCGAGTTCAGGCAGGTCGCCTTTTAGCCCAGCCTCAAAGGTATCCTTGGTTGAGTTTGCAAACTCAGTCATCTCAGCAAGCAAATCAGTTTTAATCTGCATAGAGGCTAGCGCATAAATACTAGGCAAAGTTTCGTTCATTTTAATACCTAGCTCTTGGCTCGCATCTTCTTGAAGGCTGTTTAATTGCTGCGTTAGTGCTTGCTTCGCTTGCTCAACAATAGATTGATAAATGCCAGGTAATTCAAGTGCCAAATCTTGGCGCATTTTATCCAGCGTTGCTTCTTGGAAATCATAAATTTGTTGCTGCAAAATATCTGTGACTTTTATTATCGCTGAGTCTTGTAATTCTAGAAGGCGAGAATTTACTCTTTCGACTAAGTTGCTTTGAAGTAGAGAGCCCGCTCGCTCAAATTCTTCACGCAATAACGTTATCGACTGCTCTTGCAATTCGGAGAGCTTCTCAGTGATACCCAATTGAAAAATTTGAGCTCTAGAGTGATAAATTTTGGGAACCTCTGTTGCTAAATCAGCTTTAGTTTTATCTACAAAATCAACCATCTCATGCATTAAATTCTGATGATGGGCTTCTAAAGAAGTCTTGATTTGCAACTGAAATTCATCAGTCAAAGCCGGGCGTAACTCATCGAGAATTTCATACTTGATTTTCTCATTCTGATGGTTGAGAGATGCTTCGGCGATCGCCTCATCTATTCGAGTCTTAAGTTGTGCCATCACAGACTCGAAAAATTCAGGGGATAACGCTGCAGGCTTGGACGCGTCATACACTTCGGTCAGTACGGGTATGTCTTTATGTTTTGATGCCATAAGGCTCTCGATTAATTTACGCTAAATGTTTTTACCAAGCGCATCGTAGTTTTTAATTTCATACCCACGGTCTCGATAAAACTTATACCGAATACGCGCCTGCACTTTTTCTTCTTCGTCCATGCCGACAATTTCTATCAGCCTTCTAAAACGACTAAAAAAAACTGGCTGTGGATGCTGCATATTAATCAGCACTTCATCATGCGGGGGCTCATCAATAAACCAGTCAACAATAATAGGCGTTTGCGCAACTAAGGGATGATTAGATGGGTGATTGGGTAGAAACTGTTGAGGCAAGCTCCACAAATACGCTTGTATCTGTATCGCCGCCTCATTGGTTTTCGCAAGCATTAGTAACTTAACATTTTTTGCGATGGCCTTTTCACTCAACTCAGCGAGCTTCTGTAACTTATCTTCCACATTAAAGAAGAACTCGACTCGCGTCATTTGCAACTAAGCCTTTTCTGCACGATGCTTCAAAAATTGCGTAAGCAAAGGCACTGGTCGGCCTGTTGAGCCCTTTTCTTTGCCAGACTTCCAAGCAGTGCCAGCAATATCCAAATGCGCCCAATGATATTTTTTAGCAAAACGAGATAAGAAACAAGCAGCGGTAATACTGCCGCCAGCACGCCCACCAATATTAGCAATATCCGCAAAATTACTATCCAATTGCGACTGATATTCTTCCCACATCGGCATATGCCAAGCACGGTCTAATGCATCTTCACCAGCAGACAATATTTCTTTCGCCAAGCGATCTTGATTACTAAATACTGCCGACACATGATGGCCCAGCGCAATTACACAGGCCCCAGTCAATGTCGCAATATCAATGACCGCAGATGGCTCAAATTTTTCAGCATAGGTCAATGCATCACACAAAATCAAACGACCTTCAGCATCGGTGTTCAGCACTTCAATCGTTTGGCCTGACATGCTCGTTAAAACATCACCAGGTCGAATGGCATCTGCATCAGGCATGTTTTCACAGGCAGGAATGACTCCAATTACATTTAATGGCAGATCCATTTCGGCGATGGCCTTAAAGGTGCCTAAAACACTTGCGGCTCCGCACATATCATATTTCATCTCATCCATATCTGCACCGGGCTTAAGTGAAATACCGCCAGTATCGAAGGTAATACCCTTACCAACTAATACCACTGGCTTTTGATCTTTTTTACCATGTAAATGTTTGAGGACAATTAATTTTGGCGGCTGAACACTGCCTTGTGCCACGCCTAAAAATGACCCCATGCCTAATTTTTTTAATTCTTCGCGTTCTAGTACCTCAACTGTTAATCCATGCGTTTTCACCATTGCCAATGCTTGCTCAGCCAAGTAAGTAGGCGTACAAATGTTTGGTGGCAGATTTCCCAAATCTTTAGCGAAACTCACTCCAGAAGATAACGCCAAGCCTTGCTTTAGGGCTATCTTAGCCTGCTGATTGTCATCACTTTCAGCCACATGCACTTCAAGTTTAGTAATGCCTTTGATGACTTCTTTTTCTGATTTGTCTTTTTTACCTTTCATGACATCAAAACGATATGAGGCATCATTTACAGCCTCAGCCATGTGGGAAATTTTCCAAATGGCGTCTTGTTTCTTACCATCATTATTAAGTACTTCAGATTCAGCCAAAAAACTCGCAACGTCGTTAGCACCGGTTTTTGCCAACGCTTTGACAGAAGCAATAACAGCCTGACGAAATCCTTTTTCAGTCAATTCATCATGCTTACCTAAACCAACTAACAACACTCGATCAGCGTGAATCCCAGCGACGCCATGCAACATCAAGGAAGAAGCTAGCTTTCCATCCATATCGCCACGCTTTAGTACCTTGCCAATAAAGCCTTCTGATGCATCGTCAATTGCTTGTGCCGAGTGACTGAGTTTACCTGATTCATAAACACCGACAATCACACAATCATTACGTTGTTTTTCCGGTTTACCGCTTTTTATGCTAAATTCCATTGAGTAGATCCTTTTCGCTTAATATCATTGAATTATGCTGCGTTTTGGTTTGAAATCAAAATTTTGTACGAAATCATTTTTTAACTGCAATTATTAAATAGCCAAGTGTAAAGACTAGCCCAAGAATGATTTTCAAACGTTCGCTCTTACAAGAGCTGCTTAATACTGCCATTGGTGCATTTGCTGTGCTATTTAGCATTGTTCTTGCGCAACGTCTCACCTACTACATTGGTATCGCTGCAAATGGTGGGATTAGCAATAGCGCAATCAACACATTGCTTGGGTTCAACATGCTTAAATTGTCCCCCATGCTGCTTTCGCTCACTTTGTTTTTAGCAGTGCTACTAACCCTGACACGTCAACATCGTGACAGCGAAATGGTGATTTGGTTTAGCGCTGGACTAAGATTATCCGCATGGATAAAACCCATCTTATCTTTTGCAGGCCTCGTTATTATACTGATAGCCTTTCTAAGTCTTTTTGTATCGCCATGGGCAACCAACAAAATGAGTGATTATAAAACCCAGCTTAAAAAGCAAGATGAGCTCTCTACCATTACACCAGGGGTATTCAAGGAGTCCAAACAAGCAAATCGTGTTTACTTTGTTGAGGCTTTTGACAAGCTTGGCACCAATGTCAAAAACATTTTCATACAATCCATACAACATCAACAACTAGGCATCATTGTTGCAAAACAAGGCCATCGCGAGACCATGCCTAACAATGATAATTTTCTCCTCTTGGAACAAGGAAGACAATACGAAGGCAAGCCTGAGTCTTCGGAATTTTCATCCACCACTTTTGAAAAATATGCGGTGCGTATCGAAGCAAAAGAATCAAAAGACCCGCGTGTGTTAGTGATACAAGCTGTTCCTACAACCGAGCTCATCACTCAATTAAGCCCTGCCAACAATGCTGAACTTCAAGGACGTATTGCCATCCCAATTTCAGCATTGATTTTAGTCATTCTTGCCATTCCTCTAAGCTTCGTTGATCCGCGTTCTGGAAGATCTGGCAATATGGTAATGGCCATTTTAACCTTCATTATTTACACCAATTTGATGAGCATTACCCAAGCTTGGTTAGTGCAAGGGAAGTTAAATCCGATGATTGGTCTTTGGCCTGTGCATCTTATATTCTTATTCCTCACCATTTATTTGTTTTATCGTCGCACACACCAATTGCCATTACTACCAAAGCTAATCAATTGAACATCGTCAAACGATACCTTATCAAAGAAACAAGCTACAGCATCCTGCTGATTATGGGTGCTTTACTTGCGATGTTTGCCTTTTTTGATTTGCTACAAGAGCTTGAAAGTGTTGGAAAAGGCTCATATGGTGTCAGCAAAATTATTATTTTTGTGATCTTAAGCGTACCTGGCCATATTTATCAAACTGTCCCACTTGCTGTGCTCATTGGCACCATTTACTCCCTTGGGCAATTCTCAAGAAACTCCGAGCTCATTATCCTTCGTGTAAGCGGACTGTCCATCATAGACATTGGCCTATGTCTATTGCGCATAGGCTTAGTTTGCGCAGTTATCACTTTTATTGTGGGCGAAATGATTACACCCATTACCGAGAAAACAGCGCAACGCCTTCGTATCAAAGCAATTGACTCGGTCATTGCGCAAGACTTTCGATCTGGCCTATGGGTAAAAGATGGCAAGAACTTCGTAAATGTTGAACAAGTGTTACCTGATTCACAACTAGTCAATATTCACATCTATGAATTTAATGATAGCTTTGAAATGAAAACTATCAGTCAAGCTAAGACTGGCATATTCAATGGAGATACCTGGGATTTAACTGGTCTAACACAAACTAACTTGAGTAAAACTAGCGTTCAATCTTCGCACCTAGCTAAATCACAATGGAAATCACTGATTAGACCGGAGTTAATGAATATTTTATTGGTCGTTCCGGAGAAAATGTCCGCTTGGAATTTGTATTCCTATATTTCGCATTTATCTAAAAACAAACAGAAAACTTCACGTTATGAAATCGCCCTATGGGCTAAATTAGTTTACCCAACAGCTTCATTAGTTATGATCATGCTTGCTTTACCCTTTGGGTTCTTGCAACAGCGCTCGGGGAACGTTGCCAACAAGCTTGTAGCAGGCGTCTTACTTGGCATTGTTTATCATGTACTTAACAAGGTGTCTCTACATTTAGGGTTACTGAACGACTGGACAGCATTCTCAAGCGCGGTGATGCCAACGTTTTTGTTCTTACTTACTGGGATTTTGATGCTAATGTGGGTGGAAACGCAGTAAAACTACTTCCTGGGCAAGGCAACTAAACGCCCACCAGTTAATCTGTCGTGCAAATACAGCCCTTGTCTGTCAAATATCGCCCAAATAAAACCTAAGCCAAAAAACATTAAGCCAAAACTAGCAATGACATAACGTTTCATCGCTTGTTCCAGCTGCAATGGCTTCCCATCAAACCCAAACAACTGAATACGCCAGGTTTGCATCGCTAATGTTTGGCCGCTTCTTAACCAACAATATACAAAATAAACACCTATGATTAACCATGACACTATAAATAACAGATGTTGCTCAATATCAGTATGTGGATCGCCAAATAAGGCTCGATAAACGATGCCCACTAAAAATAAGATAGCAAATACCAATATACTTTCATAAAGCATGCACGCAATTCGCTTAATTAGGGAAATTGAATACAATTAACGCTCAAAGTCTTCTGTACCGAAAATTTCAGGGTGTTGCGATCTTAATTGCTGCCGTTTTTCTGGCGACGCCTCTCGATACTCCCTCCAATACTGACGCAGCTCTTCCTTTTTTTTTGGAGGTAAAGATTTGAATTGATGGAAACGTTTACGTGCGTTCTCACGTTCAAAAGGCGTCATTCTGCTCCAACTATTTAATCGCTGCTGAACACGCTCCTTGCGATCTGGCGTCATTTTAGGATACTCATGAGCAATCTCTAGCATACGCTCACGTTGCCACGGCCTAAGCGTGTCCCAGTCGTCCGCAAGAGGAGCCAAGACCTTACGCTGATCTTCACTAAGAGATGCCCAAGGCTTTAATGTAGCTTCTTCAGCACTGACTAAACTGCTGAGCAGAACAGTCGATGCAAAAACAATCAATCCTATCGTGCGTTTTCTGACAACCATGTATCAAAACCCTCATTCAAATAAGCCTCTGGTGGAAGATCCGAGGACAACAAGTCAGCGTCTTCTTGATCATAAACCTCTTGATTAGTGAGGTTTTGTAGGGTTAATAATGCAACAAGTCCTAGCCCGCCTATCATCATCGTCATTAGCAAGCGATGTTGATGCCAATAACCACCAAGTAACACCAACACCCCATATTGGCTCATTGAGATTATAGACCCTGGTCTTGCCATGTTAGCTATCGCTTGCTGACGCGCATAATGAAGCTGAGAGGCGGTGTTCGCATCTATATTTTGGGATTGCTCATTCAAAAGTGAAGCAATCTTTTTAGCTAGTTGCTCATCCTGTATCTCTGAATTTTTTATCTCTGAATTCTTCAGTTCAAGCTTCATCATTTACTCCTTTCTTAACCAATCGATGATTAGCTAAAATCTTGTCAACTAAACCATGCTTTTCTAGAGTGTTTGCCATCGCACAAACTGCTCGGGAGCAATGCGTTTTAACACTACCTTGCGAACAACCCATTGCGGCAGCTGTTTCAGCCACATCCATATCTTCCCAATAACGCATGACAAAGGCTTCTCGTTGACGCCTAGGAAGCTTGTATAAAGCATCTTCAATCAAGGCCATCGTTTGACGTTGTTCAAGCTGGGCTTCGGGTTCATCTCGCGCATCTTGGTTTGCTGAGGTCAGAACCTCAAGTGGGTCAGATTCTTCACCGTCTTCACCCATGACACTGAAGGAGGAAAACAGAGAGGTCCAAACATTTCTGACTTTCTGACGACGCCAAAAGTCACGCATCGTGTTTTGTAATATACGCTGAAAAAGCATAGGAAATTCGGTCACTGGTCGATCCGCATACTTTTCCGTCAATTTCATCATGGCGTCTTGCACGATATCTAGAGCCACATGCTCATCACGAACAGCATAAGCCGTCTGCTTAAAAGCTCTCCGCTCAACACTCTCTAGAAAGTCTGATAGTTCATTTTTGGTTGCCATTTACCTTAATGTATCGCTTTCAAGCTAAAAAGCAAAGCAGATTGCTTGAGTAATCGTCGATTAAATATTCTGATTGTTAGCATGCCCATAATTTAGCTACAATCTACGACAGATCGATTATTATCTGAAACTCATGACCACAAAACCCACATGCCTTATTGTTGACGACGAGCCTAATATTTCAGAATTTATTGCAGTCAATCTCGAAAAAATGGGGATCAAAGTCGACTGTAGCGAAACTGTTGCAGATGCAAAGCATCTGATTGCTCTTCGCCATTATGATTTATGTTTGACCGACATGCGCCTTCCTGATGGAAACGGCCTTGATTTAGTCAAGCATATTGGATTTCAACATGCCGGCTTACCTATCGCAATCATGACTGCTTATGCCAACTCGGACAATGCGGTATCGGCACTCAAAGCGGGAGCTTTTGATTATTTAAGCAAACCTATTGAGATTCAGCAGCTACAGTCATTGGTTCGTGCTACGCTAAAGTATGGACAAAACAACGAACAACGCAATGCTAAAGTCTCCCTGCTTGGGAATTCACAAGCGATGGCGCAAGTCAGATTAGCGCTTGAAAAAATGTCGCTCAATCAAGCGCCATTGTTAATTACAGGTGAGTTAGGTACGGGTAAGGAGTCAGCCGCAAGACTAGTTCACATCAATAGCTCCAGACGTGAACAGGCCTTTATCAAAGTGAATTGTGCAGCACTTAATATCGAAAATGCTGAAAAAGACTTTTTTGGATATACCAAGACTTATGCTCAAGACCCTAAGCTAGAACGTGCGGGCTATATAACCAAGGCCAAAAGCGGAACACTGTTTTTTGATAGCATCGATAAACTACCCCTGTCCATTCAAAATAAACTCATCGATTTATTTGAAGACGAAGCGCTAGACATCAGATTTATTGGCGCGACCCATCAAGAAATAAACGGGTTGATAGACGTAGGCTTATTTAACCCAAAATTTTATAATCGAATCAATGTCATGAGTCTTAAGATGCCTGCACTTAGAGATATCGCAGAAGACATTCCTTTAATTGCGAAACATTTGTTGATTAAGATTGCTGAGGCCTGCGGCGAGAAACAGCTGCGCATTTCGGATTCTGCGATAAGTAAATTGCAGACCTGTCGTTTTTTGGGAAACGTACGTGAGCTAAAAAATACATTGGAACATGCCTTTGCTTTGTCTGACGGCGATGAAATCACAGAGTCGGATCTTCATATTAATGAACAAAAAGCGCTCCCAGAGACGTCAACACTAGATGTTTCATCGCTTTCGCTACCAAGCTTCCTTGAAAAAATTGAGAAGCAAGCCATTACAGAAGCCTTAGTAAAAACAGGTCAAAACAAAACGGCCGCTGCCAAATTATTAGGTGTGAGTTTTAGAACGCTACGCTATCGCCTTACCAAACTGGACTTTGGCAAGGACGATGGAGATGCTAGATAAAAAATCTTGCCTATTTAATTAAGGTGAAAGCTAAGTAAGCCAAATACATTAAGCCATTCAACCAAACATGCCAAACGCGCAATTGTCCGCGCGAAATCATCCAGCGGAGCCATAACACTCCAAGTAAAGTAATCACTACGCCAGCAAACACTTCTTTTTGAGGCGCCCAAGGCGTGAGCATAATCCCAATCGCCGGTAGTAAAGTACCTTGAAACACCAAAGCACCAGTAATATTGCCGAATGCCAAAGTGTCTTTACCTTTGCGTACCCACAAAATACTATTCACTTTTTCAGGTAACTCTGTCGCAATTGGAATCACCAATAATGAAAGTAGCAAAGGTGTGATTCCCAATAAATCTGATGCGATTTCAATTCCCGAAATAAAACCTTTAGCCCCTGCAATCAACAATCCTAAACCTATTAATAATTGCAACATAACCACGAACATATGGTTAGGGAGGCCTAAGCGGCATATAAACATTGGGCTTTCCGCCTCAGTAGCATGACCCTCTGCAACAAGGTGCTTTGAAGCGCGCAAAGTGAGCATGATGTAAATAAAATAGATCATTACCATCACAAAACCGATGGCGTAACGCACAGCTTTAACTTCATGCGGCACAAAAAGTGCAATGGTAGCAAAACCAAAAGCTATCAAGAAAAAATTTAAATCACGTTTAAGGCCCGTTTTTTCAGGATGAAAATGCCCAGTTACCTTTCTATTTTTTAGTACAGCAAAAGATAGTAGGGAAATAGAAAGTGTAGATAACATTAATGGGGCGCCTAAAATAGCACCCACCCCAATCTCTTCATTCAGGTGCGCATTGCTGGTCCCTGCCATTAAAGCTAAAAGCGGGACAGAGGTCTCTGGCAAAGCTGTTCCAACAGCTGCGAATAGCGATCCCGTAACTCCTTCCGAGATGCCAAGTTTTTCGCCCAAATGTTCAAGCGCATTGGTAAACACTTCTGCTGCAATTAGAATAACGATGAGAAACAAAAATAATTCGGCAAAAATCATGACGGCACCTCAAAAATATATAGCTCAATTTTATCGGATAAGCGAATATTAAGCATGCACATTATTAACATTAACCAAGATGGCATTTGTGACGAAGCAAAATTTATCGCGTCGCCCAATTTGGATGTTCGTCCTTCGCCAGATGACATTTCACTTATTGTGATTCACAACATTAGCCTGCCCCCAAACCAATATGGTGGAAACGGCGTTATCGAGCTATTCACTAATCAACTTAACCCTGATGAGCATCCTTACTACGCTGAAATTGCCCATTTAAAAGTCTCTTCGCACTTCTTTATTCGTCGTGATGGCGAGCTCATTCAGTTTGCATCTTGCAATGACCGTGCTTGGCATGCTGGCGCCTCTCACTGGCAAGGCCGTGAACGATGTAACGACTTCTCAATTGGCGTTGAGCTTGAAGGCAGTGATTTTGAAGCGTTTGAACCTATACAATACGAAACACTCAAAACACTGATTGCATCAATTAAAGCGCGTTATCCAATACAAGCAATTACAGGACATTCTGATATTGCCCCTGGCCGAAAAACTGATCCTGGGGCTTATTTTGATTGGTCGCACATCAAGACTTAATCACACTTTTTCAAATGAGTTAGCTATACTCTAACTAAATACTACTGAAAGTTTTCCACATGTTTTTTCAGCATCAATGTTCAACTCAAAAGCCAGCACTTGCTTTGTTTTTAGTTTTTTTAATGAGTCTATCTTCAGTCGCCTGCAGCAAAAAAGAGGCTGAGCAGGATGCTAAAAAGAAACCGCAAGCAGCACTGATTAGTACCACGATTACCGAAGCGAGCACATTAGAAATTCGCGAGGAATCGATCGGCACCCTAGAGGGCCTGATGGACCCAACCGTTGCAGCAGAGGCGGCTGGTCGCGTTGTTAAAATTACAGCACACCCTGGACAAATCGTAAAAAAGGGACAAGTTTTAGTTTTATTAGATGCAACAGACTACAATTTACAACGCGCCCAAGTGCAAGCAGAAGTCGCTAGATTAGAAGCACTCACTAGCAATCAAAGCCGTATCGTTGAGAGAAACCAAGTATTGGTTCAAAAGAAATTTATCTCACAAAATGCTTTAGAAGATGTCACCACACAACACGCCGCGCTGCAGCAACAACTTGATGGCGCAAAAGCGCAAATCGCGATTATCGAACATACACGTGCAAAAACAACTATCGTCGCTCCAATTGATGGGGTAGTTCAAAAGCAAATCGTTTCGACAGGCGATTTTGTTAAAATTGGCGACCCATTGTTGCAAATTATCAGCAAACAAAAATTACGCGCACATTTGCCATTACCAGAAAATATCGCTGCCAAGATTCATGCTGGCATCAAAGTTCGTCTCAGTACACCAACCTCAAACGATGTAGTATTCAGCACAATACGTGAGTTAAAACCACTGATTAGCGAAACGAGTCGCGCAGTTGATGTCATCGCCGATGTGAACGACCAAGCAGGCTGGCAGCCAGGCGCAAGCGTCAAAGGTGAAATAATTCTAGGCGAACACCCCAATGCTGTTTTACTCCCTGAGCAATGTATTGTGTTGCGTCCGGCTGGTGAAGTGGTTTACGTGGTTAAAGACGGTTTAGCACTTCAACGCATCGTCAAAACCGGCATGCGTCAAGATGGAAAAGTCGAAATTATTGAAGGCTTAAGTGCTGGCGAAGTGATTGCGAAAGACGGCGCCGCTTTCCTCACCGACAAAGCTAAAGTAAAAGTAGAAGCTAAAAAACAAGCTAAACCATAATCATCCAAAATATTAAGCACCAAAAACAATAAAAGAACCCAAGAGAATATCGCATGAACTTGCCTGAGCTTTCCATTAAACGCCATGTGTTAGCATGGATGCTTTCTGCCGTCATCGTGCTGTTTGGCGTTATTTCATATCAGCGTATCGGGATAGACCGTATCCCGTCCATCGACTTTCCGATTATCATGATTAACACCACACTCAAGGGCGCTAACCCTGATGGGGTGGATTCAAGCATTACCAGCATTATCGAAACTGCCGTCAATACCACTCCGGGCATCGAGCATATTCAGTCATCCTCTTCGCCCGGCGTATCCACCATTACTATTACTTTTGCGCTCAATAAAAACATTGATGTGGCTTATAACGAAGTGCAATCAAAAGTTAGCCAAGTGCTAAAAAAACTGCCACAGGACACTGATCCACCGACCATCCAAAAAGTTGACACCAATGCGCAAGCAGTCATTTGGCTGGCGCTCACGGGCGATCGCACGATACAACAACTCAATTTATATGCCATCAACGTACTCAAGAAAAAGTTTGAAACCATTAATGGCGTAGGTGAAGTGACAATAGGTGGTCGCCGCGATCGCGTTGTTAGAGTGAGTCTCTCCCCTGAACGCATGGCGGCTTATAAGCTAACTGCAAGCGATCTCATTAACGCCTTTAACAGCCAGCATGTTCAATTGCCTGGTGGATTTTTGGTCAGCAGCCAAACTGAGAAATTAATAAAACTCGATTTGGAATTTCACAACGTTAAAGACCTAGGTGATCTAATTATCAATCACCGAGATGGCGCACCCGTTCATTTAAAAGACATCGCAACGATTACCGATAGCATCACTGATAACCGCCAAGTGGCCCGCTACAAAGGCCAGCCGACAGTTGGCTTAGGTATGGTTAAAATTGCTAATTCAAATACGGTTGAAATTATTAAAGAAGTTCAGCGTCGTTTAGATGAGGAAATCCGCCCTAACTTACCCTCAGGCATGAAGCTTGAAATCTCCACCAATGATTCTATTTTCATTAACCAAATGGTCGCCTCACTCAAAGAGCACTTATTTACAGGTACCCTACTTGCGGCGCTCATTGTATTTATTTTCTTGCGTTCTCTGCGTTCAACCTTAATCATCGCAACGGCAATTCCAGTATCGTTATTGGGCGCTATTGCCGTGATGTATTTTTCTGGTTATACCTTCAACTCCATGACATTGCTTGGTTTGCTTCTGCTCATCGGCGTGGTGGTGGATGACGCAATTGTAGTGCTAGAGAATATTTTTCGTCATCGTGAACATTTAGACAAAGACCCGATTAGCGCTGCCATTAATGGTTCTAGGGAAGTGACATTTGCGGTGATTGCAGCATCACTCTCACTCGTTTGTATTTTTGCCCCTGTGATTTTTATGGACGGCATTGTGGGTATGTTCTTTAAATCATTTGGCGTCGTGGTGACATTTGGCGTGCTTGCTTCACTGTTCGTTTCACTCACCCTCACTCCTATGCTTTGCTCACGCTATTTAAGTGTTGACCACAAAGAAAATAAATTCTATAACGGCATAGAGCGCGGCTTAGCAAAACTCGACTCCACTTATCACTACTTACTCAATTTAAGCCTCAATCATCGCTGGCGCGTGCTCATCATCACATTGCTATTCGTGATTTTGGGTGGCGGTTATACGATGAAAAACGTGCAAAAAGACTTTGTGCCCGAAGCCGATGAGGGTAGCTTCACTATTAGCGTAAAGACCCCGCTTGGCTCAAGTTTGGATTACACCGACTCTCGTATGAAACTAGTTGAATCTACCCTTGCCATTCACTCTAAAGAAATCGCCAGCTATTTCGCAACGATTGGTTCAGGCTCCAAAGGACAGGTCAACCAAGGCAATGTCAACGTAAGAATGGTACCAAAAACAGAGCGTGAAAAATCACAAAAAGATTTAATGAAAGAACTCAAAAAGCAGTTTGACCAAATTCCGGGGGTTAAAGCCATACCATCCCCAGCATCGATTGCTAAAGGTCAGCGCTCAGAAAAACTCCAATTCATTATCACGGGTTCTAGCTTGGACGAAATTGGCAGCCTATCCAAACAAATGCAACAAACACTCACAAAAAATCCTGATATGGGCAAAGTGGATTTGGACGTGCAACTCGACTTACCCCAGCTAGATATGAACATAGACCGGACTCGCGCAGCATCCTTAGGACTAAGTGCTAACGATGTTGCAGGCGCTGTGAGTATGTATGCGGGAGGATTAAATGTTGCTAAATATAACGACTTCAATGGTGATGGAATGCGTTACGACATCCGCCTAAAAGCAGACGAAAATGAAATGAAACAAACCACGGATTTGAGCAAAATTTACCTAAGACGCACGAGCGGTGAATTGGTGCGATTGGATACAGTAGCTAGCTTTACACCGAGCCTAGGTGCGGCAGTGATTGGGCGTTACGACTTGCAATACTCTGCCAGTTTTTACGCCAACCCAAGCATGCCTTTAGGTGATGCCGTCACTTTAGTTAATCAAACGGCGGCTAAGATTTTGCCAACCAACTACACACTCAAAATGACAGGCCAAGCAGAAGAATTTGGTAAAACGTTTAAGAATATTAAATTTGTGTTTATTCTTGCATTCATCTTGCTCTATATGGTGTTAGCAAGCCAATTCAACTCTTTCATTCAACCTTTCATTATCATGTTGGCTCAGCCGCTTGCAATTATCGGCGGTTTGATTGCGCTCTTACTTTCGGGCGATTCGCTCAACATTTACTCAATGATTGGTCTAGTCCTACTTATCGGCCTGGTAGCGAAAAATTCCATCTTACTGGTGGACTTAACTAACCAATTGCGAGAGCGTGGCGCCAGTATAAATGAGGCGCTCAAAGAAGCTTGCCCAATTCGGCTGCGCCCTGTGGTGATGACATCGCTCACCATCATTTTGGCGTTATTGCCTGCGGCATTGGGGTTAGGTGCGGGCAGTGAAACCAATAAACCGCTTTCAGTGGCCATTATCGGCGGGATGATTTCATCCACACTACTCACTTTGATGGTGGTACCCGCTGCTTACTCTTTGGTGATGAATGGGCTGGAAAACTGGAAGGCTAGAAAAACTAATTAACGGCGAGTCATTTTGACTAAATACTCCAGCGCTAAAGACTGAACTTTAGGTTGCCACAGTGCTGGATTGTCGGGGAAGTCTTCAAACTGACCTGATCGCTCAAATCCTAGTCGCTCATAAAACTCAATTAGCTCAGTCCGCAAAGTAATCACAGCCATAAAAAAGCCCGCCACGCGCCACTCTCTTAACGTAATGGCTTCAGCCGCTTGTATCATCTCACGGCCATAGCCTTTATTCTGCAAGACCGGCTTCACCGCAATTAAGCCAAATTTAGCAGTGTTTTCTAGGCGTTCACAGGCAATGCTTGCTACCACTTGATCGCGCAGAACGCCCACCAACACAAACGCATCTTCGCGTTTGATGAGTGTTGCAACTTCTGGGGTGGTAATACGTAGTCCATCCAACAAATCAGCTTCGGTTGTCCAGCCAGCACGGCTAGTTTCACCCCGATAAGCAGTGTTCACTAACTCAGCAATTGCGGCGGCATCGCTTAATTCGGCTTTATGGAAACTAAGCATTTATGAAGAGTGAACTAGCTTTTGAACGACCAAGCTAGCGACCATGTCGCCCTGCACATTCACAGTGGTGCGAAGGGTATCTAGCAATCGGTCTATCGGTAACAAAATCGCAATGGCCTCTGCTGGCAAACCAACGGATTGTAAGACCATGACCATGGTAACCATGCCAGCACTCGGAATACCTGGGGCGCCCATGGCCGCAATCATGGCGGTAAAGAACACAATAAATTGTTGAGCAAGACTTAAATCAATACCTGCAAGGTTTGCAATAAATAATGCCGCTGCAGCTTCATAAAGCGCCGTACCGTCCATATTAATAGTTGCGCCAAGCGGAATCACAAAGCCTGCAATTTCTGGTTTTACGTGAAGATGCTGCGTGGTGCAACGCAGCGTAACAGGCAGCGTCGCATTGCTCGAGCTTGTGGCAAAAGCTGTCACTAAGGCTTCACGTGCACCGCGCCAAAACCACAGTGGCGATTTTCCAGTAAACACAAATAAAATCAGCGGCAGCACAACCACACCATGGAGTAAAGTTGTGCCTAATACGACAGCAATAAACTTACCTAAAGTAGCTAGCATGGCTGCGTCTTGCAAAACAACCAACTTGAGCAGTAGCGCAAAAATACCTAAAGGCGCTAAACACATTATCCAGCTCACAATACGCATACAGACTTCTAGCGCCTCTTGGAGCAAAGCCAAGATATTTTTGTAACGATCACCACCCATCACCAGCGCAATGCCCAAAATCAAAGCAAAAACCACCACCGCCAGCACATTACCTTGTGAAAGGGCGTTAAAAGGATTGATAAAAATACTATGTAAAAACTGCGCGAAAAACTCAGGCAAAGGCAATTGTTTAGCCTCAAAATTTTGCATGGCATCGGCGAACATCGCTAAGTGCAAACCTGCCCCTGGTTTAAAATAATTGCTAGCGAGTAAACCCAAGGCAATGGCGATTGCCATAGAGGCCACAAAAAAAACTAAAGTCGCGACCCATACTTTGTGCATTTGCTGATGCTTACGCAAATTGGCAATTCCCACGGCAATCGAGCAAAACACCAAGGGAATTAAAATCATTTTCAGCAAGTCGATAAATAAAGTCGCGAGCAAACTGGCTGAATACAAGCCTAATTTAACTACTTCATGCTCAACGCCTAGACCATGAAAATACCAACCTAAGCCTAGCCCAGCGATTGCGCTAATTAGGATTTGTAAATTTAGACTAGGTAGCTTCATGCTTATGCTTTTGCCTTTTTAGGCGCGGCTTTTTTAGGTGCAATTTTTTTAATAGCTTCTTTAGCGGCAGCAGCTTTGGTTAAGGCATTAGATTTTGAAATCGCAGCCTTTTTACGTTCAGCTTTTACTGCCGCCTCATCTGCTTCAGTAATCACTTCTGCCGTTTCAGCTTTTGAATCAAGAGCTGGTTTAGCTGCTACTGCTTTTTCAAACACCGCTGCAAAGAAGCCATCTGTTTGGTGCAGATGTGGCAATAGTTTTAGGTAATTGCCAGTGTCCAAGTTAATTTGTTGTTGCGCTAGAATGCTATTCGCTGGTACAAGAGCAAACTCAGGATTTGCATTTAAGAACGCTTCGGCAATCTGTTCATTTTCATCTTGCAACAAACTACAAGTTGTATAAATCAAACGTCCGCCAGCTTTCACCAATTTAGCAGCGCGCGCCAAAATATTGGTTTGCTTCACTGTGAGCTCCAAGACGTCTTGTGGTTTTTGGCGCCACTTCAAATCTGGGTTGCGGCGCAAAGTGCCAAGGCCGCTGCAAGGTGCATCCACCAGCACGCGGTCAAATTTACCATTGAGGCGTTTTAACTTGGGGTCGGCTTCACTGCTTATTAATTGGCTATGTAAGTTAGATAAGCCTGAACGCTTTAAGCGTATGCCTAAGTTTTGCAAACGCTTTTCAGACACATCAAAGGCATAAATACGGCCTGAATTACGCATTAATGCGCCCAATGCCAAACTCTTACCACCAGCACCAGCACAGAAATCTGCCACCATTTCACCACGGCGCGGTGCAACCAATTGCGCTAATAATTGACTACCTTCATCTTGCACTTCAATCTTGCCGTCCGTAAATAATACGTGGCGACTGATGGTCATTTTTTGCGCCATACGCAAGCCATTTGGTGAGTATGGCGTTGGCACTACTTCAGTGTTTTCAGAGGCAAACTTAGCCATCACATCTTCGCGCGTCGCTTTTACCAAGTTTACACGTAAGTCCAAAGCGGCTGATTGATGCATACTTCTAGCGATTGTTAGTGCTTGCTCATCACCATATTGCTCAACCAATTTTTCCCAAAACCATTCTGGCAAATCCGCTTGCATGGCTTTACTAATATCATCAGTTTTCTTGGATTTAATTTCTAAAGCCCATTCTTTTTGCTGAACATTTAATGTGTCGGCTAAGTCACGCGTACTCATACCAAGTACACGCACCAAGTAAGCCACTAATAATTTACGCGGATCATCACCATCAGCGACATAAGTCAAAAATGATTTACGGCGCAAAACACCATAAGCAGACTCGGCAATAAATGCACGATCTTTAGTACCCAAGTCACGATTTTGCTTAAAGAACCAACCAAGCTTTACATCCGCCGGACCTGTGTTGGACAACACGTCTGAAAGCGCCACACCAGCGAGTCGTAATAAATTAGGGTTTATTGTCATTTTGCGATATCGGTGTCTATGCGAGTGGCGATGAATTCGAACCCGCTACCGTCCTTTGTTATTTTCAAAATTTTAATGGGGATAAATCGATAATCTTCTGCTAACCAGACATCAGTCTTTTCTTCTGCATCACCGCTACTTTTAGCAATGTGATACGTATTAATTTGGCCAAACTTGGTCGCAATCACTTCTTCAGAAATAAACTGATAGTTATAAACGCGCACCATTTTTCCATTGGTTAAAGGCCATTCCATTCGCTCCAGTGGTGGCACAAACATAAACTGATACATAAAGCTTAAAAAGTCCTGTGTGCCTTCTAGCAATTCTTCAACGATTTCTGACTTTGATGTTTTGAGGGTCAATTTATGATTAACCCAATCAAAATTAGCTGCCTGTAATTTTTCTGGCTTGGTTGTGATATCAAGGCGGTAAGCTTCTGGCTGTAAGCCCTGATCGGTAATTTTACCAACGCTAGTTTCAATACGTTTTCCTGCAAAAGCTATCGAGGCCAAGCCAACCGCTTCGATCTCGCTAAGCAAAATGTAACGGCCATTCGGCTCGGCTTGGTATCGGTAATGCGCACGCCCCCTGCCAAAACCATTCACACGTTTTACATCAAAATCCATGTCCACGAATGAAGGTGCTGACAATCGTGCCATCTCTTCATAGGCCGGCCTATCTTCCTCGCGCCATAAGGGCTCGACCACTTTGGGTGCCTCTGCTTGCTCACTTACTTGCGTATCGTCTGGCTCACGGCTCACTTCGTTTGACGATTGCTTATGCTTTACTGGCTGCTTTGCTTTTTTAGGTGCTAGAGGTTTCTTTATTATTTTTTTTACTGGCGGTGGAAGCAATTTGGCTTCTATCAAGTGTGATGGCGATTCAAAATTCGGCATCTCAAAATGCCAACCACCCAACAATAAGGTATGCAATAAAATCGATAACAATACTGCCCACAGCCAGCGTTGAGGGATATTAATTTTTCGCAATTGAGTAGTTAAGTAGCTGCTATTTTTCAAATGAAGTTTTACTGATTTTTTCAAAAAAAAGATCAAAAATCATTTCGCACAAAACGTATCTAAGGTCACTAGTCAATATGAATACTGGTCAAGTTTTGCTCTATGGTCTTGCCATTTTCTTCACGCATGATGATTTTCACTGGCAAGTAAAAATGTTCTACTGCTAACCAAAACTCTCTTTCATTAAGGCCGCTAGTCTGACTAGGATTGCTTAAATGTAAAGTCTTAAATTGACCTGCATCAACCATTAAGCTCACATCACGCTCTACTACTTTATAGCTATAAACACGCTGTTTTTTGCCTGTTGTAATAGGCATACTACCTTCATCTGTATTTGGCGGAAAAAGCATCCACTGATAAACAAAGCTCGCAACATCTTGCGTGCCTTTAGCTAAGGGCTCCGTGGTGACATTCCCTTTATTTTTCATACTTAATTGATTAGCAACCCAGTCAAAATCGGCATAAAAAGCCTTTTTCTCATTATCACCTTGGTGTTGTTCAAAGTGCTTAGGCTGCAAGCCTTCTGTATTGACAACTCCTTCGCTCTTCAAAATGCGCTTGCCATAAAGCGCTGCCAATCCCACGCCTTCGGTCACGCTTTCAATCACATATTGATCGCCTGTTTGTTTGAATGTTTCAGTCACATTGGCAAACGGCTTGCCGTTGAGAGTGGCTTGGTAGGACAGTGTGACATTTTTTGGCGCAGCAAACACAAGATTTGAGATGGCCAAAAAACTGGCCAGAAAACCAAATAAGGCTAATTTAGCTAAGGTTTTAATGTTAAACCACCACCGTTGGTGCTTCACCCACTTGTTGCTTACGGATAAAGCCAATTTCAAATACTTGCTCGCCTTCAGCTTTTAGCAAGTCCATCGCCGCTTTTGCTTGATCTTTGGACACAATCACGACCATACCAATGCCGCAATTAAATGTTTTGTGCATTTCGCTTTCAGCCACGTTGCCTTCTGCTTGTAACCATGTGAATAAAGGCGGCATATCCCAGCTGCCTTTTTTGATTTCAGCAGTAAAGCCTTTGGGCAATACCCGTGGCACGTTTTCTGTAATGCCACCGCCAGTGATATGCGCCATGCCTTTTACTGAGATGGACGAAATTAATTTAAGCAAAGGTTTTACGTAAATACGCGTTGGCGCCATCACCACATCTTTGAATGGTTTGCCGTGGAAGTCTGCATTAAAATCAATGCCTGATTTCTCAATCAATTTACGAATCAACGAGTATCCGTTTGAATGTGCACCGCTTGAAGCTAAGCCCAACACTACATCCCCCTCAGCGATTTTTTTCCCTGTGATAATGCTTTCTTTATCCACACAACCCACTGCAAAACCAGCCAAGTCATACTCACCTGCAGGATACATGCCTGGCATTTCAGCCGTTTCACCGCCCACCAATGCACAGCCTGATTGTTCACAACCTTGGGCAATGCCTTTAATCACTTGCGCTGCCGTAGCTACTTCTAGCTTGCCGCATGCAAAGTAATCTAAGAAAAATAACGGCTCAGCACCTTGCACTAAAATATCGTTCACGCTCATTGCAACAAGGTCGATACCCACGGTGTCGTGTTTATTCAGTTCAAAAGCGAGTTTTAATTTAGTACCTACACCATCAGTGCCTGACACCAATACTGGATTTTTGAATTTTTTTGGCATCTCAAACAATGAGCCAAAGCCGCCAATCCCGCCCAAAACCTCAGGCCGCATGGTGCGTTTTGCGAAAGGCTTAATCTGTTCAACCAGCGCGTCACCAGCCTCAATATCTACCCCAGCATCACGGTAACTGATAGATGTGCCATTGGTTTGGTCGTTCGAATTCAAAGCTTTCTCGCTTTCTACAAGATAAAAACAAATAAAAGGTTAAAATACACATTGGTGGGGTATTTTTTGTGATACCCGAATTTTAACCTAAATGACACCTAAACGAGAAAAGACTGAACGATAAAAGCCTAGTTATTCTGCTTTAATTGCTTTGCAAGATTAAATTAATGAAACAACTGCTCCTAGATATTCAGCCAGACGCTTTGCCTAGCATTGCCAACTTCGTTGTTGGCCGTAATGCAGAGGCCTTGCATAGCTTGCATCAAGCTTTGCAAACAGGCGCCGAGAGCCGTTTTATTTATTTTTGGGGCGCAGCAGGCAGTGGCAAAACACACCTGCTCAAAGCAGCACAGAAATTAGCTAAAGCATCCAATATTCATCTCGTCACAGCGGATGATGTGAATTTGCTCAATGGCGTAGCACAAGTCGCTTTATTCGACACTTATAACCAAACACGTGCTGCAAACGGCGTGCTACTTGCCGCGGGCAACGCATCGCCAAGCCAAATGAATTTACGTGATGACCTCGCAACACGTTTAGCTTGGGGATTAACTTACCAACTACAACCGCTCACTGATGAAGAAAAAGCGCAAGCCTTGCAAGCCCATGCTTTAGAGCGTGGAATGAAACTTCCAGATGAAGTTGTAGATTATTGCTTACGCTACTTGCGACGTGATTTGCCAAGCTTGATGGCGATTTTAGATGCGCTCGATGAGTGGTCGCTCACTGAAAAGCGTCCTGTGACTGTTCCTCTCCTTAAAAAACTGCTTCAACTACCGCTTATTTGACCTCAATTAAAAATATGTTACGAGCATCCGAAATCAAACTCCCTTTAGATAATGCCACTTCTTTGCATCACGAGCCCGAAGTGATTAAAGCCGCACTCCTTAAAAAGCTCGGCATTCCAGCCAGTGATTTAATCAGCATGGCGATTTTTAAGCGTGGTGTGGATGCCCGTAAGTCGCACGCCATTTTATTTGTTTACACGCTTGATGTTGAAGTTAAAAACGAAGATAAAATTTTAGCCAAATTCAAAAAAGACCCGCACGTAAAAGTAGCTCCTGACACGTCTTACCACTTTGTGGCAAAAGCTTCAGAATCAAACAAAGCACCTAGACCTGTGATTGTAGGCTTTGGCCCCTCAGGTATTTTTGCGGCACTCATTTTGGCACAATCAGGCTTTAAGCCGGTTGTGTTGGAGCGTGGAAAAGCCGTACGTGAACGCACCAAAGACACATTTGGATTGTGGCGTAAAAGTGTGCTTAACCCAGAATCTAACGTGCAATATGGCGAAGGCGGTGCCGGCACTTTTTCAGATGGCAAACTCTACAGCCAGATTAAAGACCCTAAACATTACGGCCGAAAAGTGCTCCATGAATTTGTAAAAGCAGGCGCGCCAGAAGAAATTTTATACGTCAGCCATCCGCATATCGGCACATTCCGCTTAGTGGGCATGGTGGAAGAAATGCGTCAAAATATTATTGATCTAGGCGGCGAAATTCGCTTTCAAAGTCGTGTGGATGATATTGAAATTGAACATGGCCAAGTGCAAGGCGTGCTGCTACAAAACGGCGAACGCATTGCTACCAATCATCTCGTATTAGCTGTTGGGCACAGTGCCCGTGACACCTTTGAGATGATCTACAAACGTGGCATTTATATTGAGGCCAAACCGTTTTCTATCGGCTTCCGTATCGAACATCCGCAGTCACTCATCGACCATGCGCGTTTTGGCCCAAATGCCCAGCACCCTGTGTTGGGCGCAGCGGATTACAAGCTTGTGCATCATGCCAAAAATGGGCGTAGCGTGTATAGCTTTTGTATGTGCCCAGGTGGCACGGTAGTGGCGGCGGCATCAGAAGAAGGTCGCGTGGTGACTAACGGCATGAGCCAATATTCACGCAATGAACGTAATGCCAACGCTGGTATTGTGGTGGGCATTGACCCCCAGCAAGACTACCCTGGTGACCCACTTGCAGGCATGGAATTTCAGCGTAAATGGGAAGCGAGAGCTTTTGAGCTGGGCGGAAGAAACTATAAAGCGCCAGGGCAACTCATTGGCGACTTTATCAACGGCAAACCCTCTACTGAATTTGGCACGGTTCAGCCCTCATATACGCCTGGCGTGCACCTTACTGACTTAAGCACCGCTTTACCTGAATATGCGATTACCGCCATCCGCGAGGCGCTGCCCGCTTTTGCCAAACAAATTAAAGGCTTTGATTTGCCCGATGGCGTGCTGACCGGGGTTGAAACCAGGACCTCATCGCCAATCCGAATTAAACGCGACGACGAAACCTTACAAAGCATTAACACTAAAGGCCTTTACCCAACGGGTGAAGGCGCTGGCTATGCAGGCGGAATTTTGTCAGCCGCAGTGGATGGGATTAGAATTGCTGAAGCGGTGGCGTTAAGTGTTAATAAGTTATTAATTTAATTTATGTAGTTTGGAAACAAAAAGGGCATCTAACTTATCGTTAGATGCCCTTTTCCTCAATAAAAGTCCCCCCAATAAGCTGGTCCTAAGCAACTACCCCCTCACCTTTAAGGCGGCAATGCGATCATCTAAATTCGGGTGACTCGCAAATAATTGAGACATCCCACCAAAACTAGAGATACCAAATGCAGCCATTTGCTTAGGCAAAACAGAAGGCTCATGCGCATTCTTTAGCCGCTCTAATGCGGCAATCATCTTATGCGAGCTCGCAAGATTTGCTGAGCCAGCATCTGCACGAAACTCTCGCTGACGTGAAAACCACATCACGATAATCGAAGCGAGAACGCCCAAGACCATCTCGGCAATAATCATGGTAATAAAGAACGCTGGGCCGTTACCGTCTTTGGTTTTAAAGATAGCTTTATCCACAATATTGCCAATGATGCGAGAGAAGAACATCACGAAGGTATTCACCACGCCTTGGATGAGCGTTAACGTCACCATATCGCCATTAGCAATATGAGACACTTCGTGCGCCAACACCGCCTCAACTTCATCTTGTGTCATGCCTCTCAGCAGACCTGTTGATACAGCAACCAACGAGCTGTTTTTGGTCATGCCTGTTGCAAAAGCATTCACTTCTGGGGAATCAAAAATCGCCACTTCTGGCATCTGAATACCTACTTTGTCAGCTTGCTCACAAACCGTTGATAGCAACCATCGCTCTGTTTCTGTGTTGGCTTGTTCAATGACGACTGCGCCAGACATGCGTTTAGCGGTCCATTTTGAAATCGCCAATGAAATGAATGCGCCACCAAAACCCATCACGCCTGAAAAAATTAAGAGGCTGGTGTAATTTAAGCCATTAGCTGTGAGATAAGGCCCTACGCCAAGCAAGCGCATGGTGACAGACAGCACAAGCATAATGGCAATATTGGTCAACAAAAAATAAAATACTCGTTTCATTTTTACTCCGTTAGTGATGTTAAATTTAATACTACATTCGAAATGATCGGATCGATTAAGTATGTTTTCAGCTTAAGACCGAATTGTCTGATTAACGTGCCATATTCGAATTGGACGACATAATTTTGCGATGATGAGATTTTATTTATGCCGTACTGACTGCAATTTCTCCCGAGCCGGTTTTTCCTTGATTATCCGTCCAATTCACCCGCACGATATCGCCTACTTTTGCACCGCGTAGATGAAAAGTGAGATAAGGATTTTTTGAAATCCCTGTACCCCACTGCGCCATTAGAACTTGTTTTCCGTTAAGGATAGCGCTTACTAACTGAATGAAATTGGCAGGGATGAAATCACCAAAGTCATTTTTTCGGCGCCCCGTTTCCATAGGGTGTGTCATTAGCACTTTTACTTCTGTCGTGTCACCTTTAAGCTGGGCACGCATACGCATATTTTCAGCCATGTTAGCCACATCCATTCTCTAAAACTTCTACCCGTTTTTTGGCAGAAAAGTAACGATTTCCTGATCTAATTACCGCTATCACATCTGAAGTTTCTGCCATTTTGATACGCGTCACCACAAAACCTTCGGCGCCTTCGCTAAACTCAAAGTTAGCGATTAAAGCTGTGGGATTGTTCTCCACAAAGATGGCAATGGATTCAGTATTGAGTATGCGGCTAGTGACTTCAATTTGCACCACGGCACCATTTTCAGCTTTGTCTGGTGCGATGATTTGAATGTCGCTTGATAGCAAGACGTTGCTGATTTGCATGGCGGCCATGGCCTCTTGCAACTTGATAGATTGAAAAGCGGGGGCATTCCAAATGGCGGCGAATGCCTTAATAGGCACAAGTGCCAATGCGCCTGCGGCTAACAAGGTCTTTAAAAAATCTCTTCGTTGAGTCATTCATTTCTCCTTCTCAAGCTAGTTAAACCAACCGCCTTTTTTGGGCTCATCAATTAATCCCCGAAGTTCTTTCAATCTAGCCTCCACAATCGACTGTTGATAAAAATCACCATCACCTGACTTCACTGCTAGATCCATTTGTTCCAATGCCTTAGGCACATTGTAACGCCTAAAATATGCCTCCCCCTGCGCTTGATGACTAAGTAGACTCTTACTCAAACCAGCATATGCTTTGGATTTTAATTCATATAGATAAGCATCATCAGGATATAGACTTTGTTTTTCATTGATAAATTGCAGTGCTTGCTGTGGTTCACGAATACGTAAAAAATGTTCCACATAACCATAGATGAGGGCTCGACTTCCGGGATAAATCACTAGACCAGTTTGGTAAGATTTTGCTGCTTGCTTGGGATTGTCTCGTGCCACTTCAATATTGGCGGCAAGGCTGGCAAAAAATGGGTGGCTAGGTGCATTTGACCGAAGCCAGCTCAGCTCTTTGCTTGCACCATCTACATTACCTAAACGCAACATAGCAACTGCAAGGCCATAATGCTGAGCACTTTCACTGGTGTAACGTCTGTCTTGCAGATTACTTTGAAATAAAGAAACAGCTTGATTGGCAACGCCTGATGTCGCCAAGATCTTAGCGCGAACCAAATCAAAATCTGGCGAGTATGGCGCCATACGATAGCGACTATTTGAAATGCGGGCTGTGACATCAGCAATACGCTCACTCGTAATTGGGTGAGTTCGCAAAAAGGTTGGAGCACTTCCTTCTACATAACGCGTCCCTTTTTGCATGACTTGAAAAAAGCTTGCCATACCATGCGTATCGTAGCCCGCACTTTCTAAAATCGAAATGCCAACGCGGTCAGCTTCACGTTCATGATCACGCGTGTAGTCCAATTGTTTTTGAACCGTACTGGCTGATGAAGTCATCATAGCAGCGCTAGCAAGCTGAGGGTTAGCTCGCGCAGATAAAATAGCTAACGCCATGCCTGCAAGACTAATAAGCGAATCATTTTTCTGTTGTGCCATCATCCGCGCCATATGATGTTGCACAACATGGCCGATCTCGTGGCCCATCACGCCCGCAAGCTCAGATTCATTAGTTGCCGCCACAATCAAGCCTGTATGCACGCCTATCACGCCACCCGGCATTGCAAAGGCATTGATACTTTTATCCTTCACCACGAAAAAATTAAACCACTGTGTTTTATCAGGGCCGTTAGTCGCCAACCGCATACCAAGGCTTTGGATATAGTCGGTAATTTCAGGGTCAGAAATCACCTCGTCGCTTGACATCACGCTACGCATGATTTGGTCAGCGATTTTCTTTTCTTGTAGCGGAGAGAGCACAGTCGCTGAAACATCACCCAAGTCGGGCAAGTCATCCGCCAGTGCGATAGGCGCAAACAGAGAAAGCAATAGAATGCTATAAACTAATTTCATGTTTGAGTATGATAACGACATTAAGCGCCTAGTTCACGATTTGTGATGAAAATTTGGCACAAACAAGTTAAATAAAAAGGCAATATTGATGAGCGAACTCACCCATTTTGATAGTGAAGGCCAAGCGCACATGGTCGATGTAGGTAGCAAAGCCGACACAGAACGCGTGGCCGTAGCAACAGGCAGCATCCACATGTTAGCAAGCACTTTGCAGCTGATTATCAACGGCGATGCTAAAAAAGGCGATGTATTGGGGATTGCTCGAATTGCCGCTATTCAAGCCTCAAAACGCACTTCAGATTTAATCCCGCTTTGCCATCCCATTAGTCTCACTAAAGTGAGCGTTGAATTTGAAGTCGACGAAAAAGCCAACACCATTCATTGCACAGTTACTACAAAATGCACAGGAAAAACAGGCGTGGAAATGGAAGCACTCACCGCCACTAGCGTGGCACTTCTCACCATTTATGATATGGTCAAAGCGGTAGATCGCGGCATGGTAATGGGTGAAATTAAATTACTAGAAAAACAAGGCGGCAAATCTGGGCATTGGGTGGCTTAAGTTTAAGCCCAGATTACTTGAAGCAACCTCGAAACGTTATCTACGCCCACAAGCCAAACAACAAACGCTGCAATCAAACCAAACTTAATCACTAGATAAAGCGGTTTGCTGAATTTCTTCAGTTTGCGTCTATATTTACCCAGCAGCCAAAAGAAGCGGAAAACCTTATTAATCCCGCCTGTTTGGTCGCCAGTTTCGTTAGGTGAGCTTCCTGCGGTCATCACCACTTTTGCAAGCCAGCGATTAATCGCTGTCGCCCAGCGATACTTCATGGGGCGCTCCACATCACACAACAAAATAATACGGGTTTGTTCAGTCTGATTAATCGCCCAATGAATATATGTTTCATCGAAAATAACGCCTTCACCATCGCGCCAGCTATATGGCTGTTGATTCACATCTATAAATGCACGGCCATCATTCGGCGTTGATAATCCCAAGTGGTAACGCAGAGATCCTGCGTAAGGATCACGATGCGGGTTAAGCTTTGCACCAGGTGGCAACTCAGCAAACATGGCTGCTTTAATTTCTGGCGCTTGTGCTAACAATGCGACCGTTTTTGGACAAAACTCCAGTGCTGAAGGATGCTTAGCCTCATACCATTTGAGGTAAAAACGCTTCCAGCCTTTTTTGAAGAATGAGTTGAACCCAGCATCATCATTCTTTTCTGCCGCTTTAATCTTTTCTAGTTTATCCAGCGCTAAAGCTTCGTCACGAATAGTTTCCCAATTATCCTCTATGAGTTTTAATCCTTTAAATTCGCTCACAGGGATATAAGCTTGACTGGTCGGTACTTTTGAAAAGAGGTAAATAAAAATGTTGATCGGCGAAACCAATGAAGAATGGTCAAAAATTTGCCTAAAAAAAGGTAAGCGGGCTCTGCCACGAAAATGTACAAAAAGAATACAAGCTCCGTACAAACTTATAATGATGTATTTCATTGATCTACGCCTAAAAAAGTTGGTTTATTCTATAAAACTAAAGTGGGATTAGGCAATTGCAAATTGATGCTTATTTCGGCTTAATCAATTGCCAAGGCAAAAGGGCTGGCATCAATAAATGTGGGTTCAGCAGCAATTAACTCCGAAACAAGTTTTGCGCTGGCTGGCGCCATGGTAAGGCCGTAACGGAAGTGCCCCGTATTAAGATAAAGATTTTCAATTTGTGGATGCGCTGCAATCGTAGGCAAATTCTCAGGTGTGCCAGGCCGCAATCCGCTCCAATGCTTGATGATAGGAAGGCCTTTTAATGCCGGCATGATCGCCTCAGCTTTTTTGGCAAGTTCTGCTTTTACTTCCTCAGTCACTGAGGTATCAAAGCCAACATCTTCCAAAGTGCTGCCTGCGAGTAATTGTCCGTCAGACCGCGGAATCATGTAAAAGCCATCTTTATAAACAATTTGCTTAAGATTTTCTGATGGCTGATAAAGCAAAATCTGCCCACGCATGGGTTTTATATTAAGCTTATCAGCAACCGATTTAAGCAGTTGAAAACTCCATGCGCCTGAAGTGACAACAAACTTATCCGCTTTAATTTCCAAGCCATCTAGTGTTTTCCAGGCAGTGAGCGCTTTGATTTCTTCCAAAGGACTCAGCTCTGTTTTCTCTAGCAATGTAACATTATTTTGTACCAACCACTGACGAAGTGCCTGCATCAAATAAGGTGGTCGCAATTGACAAACTTCTGGCATCCAAAGTGAGGGCTGAACATTATTTGCGGCAAGCTGCGAATCGACTTTATCAACCATCTCATAATGCTGCTGATGACTTTCACACCATTTAATAGCAGCAGGTTGGTCATAAGGTGGAAGGAGTAAAAAGCCTGAATTGATCAATCCTGTAGGCAATCCTGTTTCGCGCTCCAATCTCTCACAAATTTGCTGATAGGAATTTGCGCCATAGCGAGTCAGTTGATTCACCGGTTGGGAATACATCCAGGGGAGCAAAGGAAAAACAATGCCGCCACCTGCCCAAGAGGACTCGCCAGAAGTCTGACTAGCGATCTGGTTCCGCTCAACAATGGTGACGCGATGACCACGATCCACCAACGCCATCGCCGTCATACAGCCGACAATGCCTCCGCCAACGATCACTACATGTACGTTCACGTGTCTTTGCCTGTGAGCAAGATTCTTTCAGCCCACACTAAATCATGCGGTTTTGCTAGGATCACAACAACATCACCTTCCCTAAATACAAAGTCTGGGGAGACTTCCTCAGGATGTGCATCGCGCCTTACCGCAGTAATTTCCGCTTTGCAAAGGCCAAAATAAATGTCCTTGAGTGGCTTACCTATACAGTAAGCAAGGGCGTTAACAGGAAGAGAATGCAAGCGTGGAACTGCACGCTCAACGGCTTCATCACCATCCGAAATGCCATGGAAAAAGCCTTTAAACATTTTGTATCGCTCTTCTCGGAACAAACGAATGCGCTTGACGACACGGTTAAGTGGAACACCCAACAAGACCAATGCGTGTGAAGCCAACATCAAACTGCCTTCTAACACTTCTGGCACGACTTCTGATGCCCCGGCGTCTCGGAAGCGCTCCATGTTGGTATCATCCACAGTCCTTACCACGACAGGCAAATTTGGAAAGTAGTCATTTACTAAGTGTAAAATTTTAATAGCCGATGGCGGGTCATCGTAACTGATGATTAAAGCTTTAGCGCGTGCAGCACCAGCTGCGTCCAAGACTAAACGCTTACCTGCATCGCCGTACATTACATTCTCACCCGCGCTGGCTGCTTCTTGAACGCGGGCGGGGTCAATATCTAAAGCGATGAATGGGAATTTTTCTTCTTTTAAGAAACGACTTAGATACTGTCCGCTTCGTCCAAAACCACAAATAATGACATGATCTTTGAGTTGCTTACCGACACTTTCAATGCCCTCAATTTGATTCTTGCGATTGCGGGTATAACTCCGAGAAAAGAATTCAGCAATTTGTAAATTGTGCTGAATAATAAATGGTGCAAGAAACATCGAAAGCAATGAAGCCGCTAACACAACTTGTAACAAATCATTGCTAATCAAGCCATTTTCCATGCCAAGAGAAAATACAACGAACGAGAATTCACCCGCTTGCGCCAACGTCACGCCTGCCCTAACCGCCACACCAGGCTCATATCGAAAAAAGCGACTCAGCAGGGCAACGACTAAGGACTTAAAAATAATCAGCCCAACCATCACCAGCAAAATACCTGACAGATTGTCGCCTAAACTATTAAAGTCCAACAACATGCCAATGGTAATGAAAAATAAACCCATTAATATGTCACGAAATGCGGCAATATCCGATTCCACTTGATAACGAAAGCGTGTTTCTGAAATCAACATCCCTGCAATAAAAGCACCAAGTGCATAAGAAAGCCCCGCTACTTTAGTGGCGTAAGCCAACACCATAGTGACCATTAGTACATTCATCACGAATAATTCGCGTGATCGCTGGCGAGCGACAATCCCAAACCAGCGATTCATGAGATTTTTACCGAAAAAGAAAAGGAGCGACAGCATTACCGCTGCTTTTAAAAATGCAATCCCAAGCGTATAGGCTAAGGATCCAGTCGGGCTTGCGATGGCGGGAATCAGCACTAACAAGGGGACAACCGCAAGATCTTGGAAGAGCAGGACGCCAATTGCGATTCGGCCGTGACGCGCATTGAGGTCCAGGCGCTCAACCAATAGTTTTGAAACAATTGCAGTCGATGACATGGTCAATGCGCCGCTCACTACTAATGCAGCCTTCCAATCAAGACCGAAACTTAAACAAACCAGCATGATGGCACCCATTGTAATGAGCACCTGTAAGCTGCCAATACCCAATACAATTCTTCGCATCGCATATAACTGACCGAGGCTAAATTCTAAGCCAATGCTAAACATCAAGAAAACAATCCCAAATTCAGCAAGCTGTCGATTAGCTTCAGTATCTGGCAAGAATCCAAAACTTTTTGGTCCAAGCAGCAGGCCGACCAAAATATAGGCCAACATCGCCGGCAATTTAAACGCACGAAATAATGCGACAACAAGCACTGAGCTGACGAGCAATAACAGAATAGCGGGTAGGGTTTCGTGCATAAATCCTTAAATTCTGCAAAATGTATGCCGACTTTGCTAAAAGTCAGTTTTATTTGCAAATGTATCCTTTATTCGTGACGGATTCCCTTTTATACTTGGTAGGTATGGAAAAATCATCATTACAAAAATCAAGCGCCACCAAAACGCCCATAGAGCTAGCAAAAACAGTGCTTTTAATTGAAGCTAATGCAGTTGAAGCACTTGCACAAAAGCTTGATGCCAACTTCACTAAGGCGGTTGACCTCATTTTACAATGCCAAGGCCGCGTTGTGGTAAGCGGAATGGGTAAATCTGGGCATATTGGCAATAAAATTGCAGCCACATTAGCAAGCACTGGCACCCCCGCCTTTTTTATGCACCCCGCGGAAGCAAGCCACGGTGATCTGGGCATGATTACTAAAGACGATGTGGTGATTGCACTCTCAAACTCTGGTGAGAGTGATGAAATCCTTACCATCTTGCCATTGCTTAAACGCATGGGCACCAAAATCATTAGTATGACAGGCAAAAATAATTCAACGCTTGCAAGACAAGGCGACGTGCATTTAGATGCGGAAGTAGCGGTTGAAGCTTGCCCACTTGGCTTAGCGCCTACAGCAAGCACCACTGCCATGCTGGCACTCGGTGATGCATTGGCATTGGCTGTGCTAGACCAGCGTGGATTTTCAGCAGAAGACTTTGCTAGGTCACATCCAGGCGGCAGCATAGGTCGAAAGCTTTTTATTCGCATTCAAGATGTGATGCGGAAAGGCGATGCGATTCCGAGCGTCAACATTCATGCAAGCTTAAAAGAGGCGCTGATCGAAATGTCTCGCAAAGGTTTGGGCATGACAGCAGTTGTGGATGACAAAAACAAAGCCGTTGGTATTTTTACCGATGGGGATTTGCGTCGCGCTTTTGAAAATGGTATCGACATCAACAAAACTGGGATAAGCGATGTCATGCATGTGAACCCGCAAAATATTAACCCTGAACAATTGGCTGTTGAAGCCGTTGAAATGATGGAACAAAGAAAAATTACCGCCCTGTTAGTGGTCAATCAACAAGGTGAATTACATGGTGCGCTCAATATGCACGACTTACTTATCGCAAAGGTGGTTTAAAAGTGGCTTTAACGGACAATATTTCAAATGAAGAACGCGCAAAAAAAATCAAAGTCGTGATATTTGACGTCGATGGTGTGATGACAAATGGCGGTTTGATGCTGGGTGACGACGGATTAGAATACAAAAACTTTCATTCTCAAGATGGCTTAGGTTTAAAGCTTTTACACAACACCGGGATCCAAATGGCGATAGTGACTGGCCGCAGCTCTAACGTCGTCACAAAGCGAGCTGAAAACATCAAAATCACTCATATTTATCAAGGAGTTGAAGATAAACTTGAGGCTTTCAATAAGATTCTAAAAGACTTAAACGTCACCGCAAAAGAATGTATGTTTATGGGAGATGATGTGATTGATCTCCCGCCAATGCGCCGCGCTGGCTTGGCTGTCACTGTCCCTCATGCAATGCCTTTGGTAAAAGAATATGCGCATTACATCACCACGCGTGAAGCTGGACATGGTGCGGTGCGCGAACTTTGCGAATTGCTGATGAAAGCACAAGGCACATTTGACGGCCAAATGGCAAAGTTCCTTAAATAAAACGCAGCCATTCTTAGCGCTAGGTTTATATGAACGGACGCAGTACCATTATTTTTCCACTAATTGTCTTGGGTGTGCTTGCATTCATTACTTTTTGGATTGATCGTAACGTGCAATCTGATACCAAAAAAGTAGACGGAAGTAATCGTCACGACGTAGATTATTTTGTAGAAAACTTTGTAACGACCAAAACTGATGCTAAAGGAAATCTTCGCAACATGCTTGCTGCGGTAGAAATGCGTCATTACCCGGATGATGATACAACAGAACTGATTCGACCTCGCTTCACGCAATACGGTGAAAATAAACCTTACACCCAAATTGAAGCACAAAAAGGATTTGTATCCGCCAATGGGGAAGTAGTTGAGTTCAAGGGCAATGTTATCATCGTTAGACAAGCGTTTGAAGGTCGTGGAGAGATGCGCCTTAAGACAGACTATTTAAAAGTCTTACCTAAAACGGAATTTGCCAGCACTGAAAGTGATGTGGTAATTACCCAAGATCCAAACACAATCATTCATGGCACAGGGATGATTTATGACAAAAAAGAAAAAAACTTCGTATTGAAAAAAAAGGTTCGCGTCCATTATGAGAAGCCAAATACAAAATCAAGTACATCGCTATTGCCTAAACAGGCAGCAAGGGCTAAGGTAAGTTCTACGGAAGTTGCTAATAAAACAATGTCAGATAATAAGGCAAATAATGTCTACAAATCCTCAACCTCAACGCGAAAATAAAATCGCAATCACCAAAAAAACTGTTTTCGGAGTCATCATGATGCGTCATTTTTTCCTGTACTGCCTTATTGCGTTGTTTGCCAACTCAGCTTGGGGAGAAAAAGCAGACAAAGACAAACCAATTGAAATTGAAGCGGATACTGTGACTGTAAACGATGCTAAAAAAATTAGCGTTTACACCGGCAATGTAATTGTTACGCAAGGTACGTTACTCATTAAAGCCGATAAATTAGTAGTGCGTGAAGATGAATCAGGCTTTCAACATAGCTCTTCCTACGGCAACCCGACGACCTTTAAACAAAAGCGTGAAGGCAAAGATGAGTACATGGAGGGTTCTGCACAACGCATTGAATATGATGGACGTATGGATAAAGTTCAGCTTTACACTAAGGCCTGGGTAAAACGCGCCAACGATATTGTGCATGGCGACTACATTATGTATGACGCAATTGCGGAATACTCTGAAGTGATTGGCGGCGGCTCAAAATCTGCAACGCCTGCAACGCCAATAGGTCGCGTCAAAGCCATTATTCAACCTAAAAACAAATCTACACAAGATAACAACTGAAGTTTCATCATGACCGAGTTAATTGTTGAAAATTTACGTAAGCAATATAAATCCCGCACTGTCGTGCAGGACATATCGCTCAATATCAAAAGTGGCCAGGTTGTTGGTTTACTCGGCCCAAACGGCGCGGGTAAAACAACTAGCTTTTACATGATCGTAGGTTTAGTGCCTTTGAATGAGGGTCGTATCATCCTCAACAGTAAAGATATTGGCCGTCTACCTATCCACCAGCGTGCAAGAATGGGCTTATCTTATCTGCCTCAAGAACCATCAATATTTAGAAAACTTAGTGCAGCGGACAATATTCGCGCGGTATTGGAATTGCAAAAAATGAGTCCTGAGGCCATAGAAAAGCGCTTAGACGAACTCATGGAAGATCTTCATATTTCGCATATCCGCGACAACTTGGCAGTCAGCTTGTCTGGTGGCGAACGTCGTCGCGTCGAAATTGCAAGATGCTTAGCGACCGATCCAAAATTTATCTTACTGGATGAGCCTTTTGCCGGAATCGACCCAATTGCCGTATTGGACATTCAAAAAACCATCAAATTTCTAGCCGCAAAAAACATAGGGGTGTTAATTACCGACCATAACGTCCGAGAAACACTTGGCATCTGCGATAAAGCTTACATCGTCAATGAAGGTCGTGTTTTTGCTTCAGGCTCTCCTTCAGAGATTATTAGTAACCAAGATGTTAGAGACGTTTATCTAGGGAAAGATTTCCGCCTTTAATTAGCGAGATCAGCAAAATTAAGTAATAAATGAAACAAAGCTTACAACTTAAATTCTCACAAAGTCTAGCGCTAACTCCGCAATTACAGCTGTCAATTCGTCTTCTCCAATTATCATCACAAGAGTTAAACCAAGAACTTGAAACCATCTTGCAAGAAAATCCACTGCTGGAACGTACTGACAAAAATGATGATGGCTCAGATAACACGAATGAATTTACGAATGATGGGTTTGGTACACAAGAAAAAGTAGTCAGCCTAAGTGCAGTTCATAAAGACGAAGAAAACCTCACTGAAAACTTAGCTCAAGACACATTAAGTGAAGATTACTTTGGGGGAAGTAGCAGTCACCGTTGGGAAGAAAATAATTACTCAGAAGATGACAACGACTACGCTTTCCAAGAAGCGGTTGCGCCAACCCTTCGTGAACACCTCATCAGCCAACTTAAACTCATTCCACTTTCAGAACGCGACCAAACTTTGTCTATGTTCTTAGTAGATGCAATTAATGAAGATGGTTATCTAGAGCAATCTCTGGAAGATTTAAAAGAACTACTTCCTGCAGAACTAGAGATTGATATATTGGAGCTTGAAACTGCGCTCAAGCATATTCAACATTCAGACCCATCTGGTGTTGGAGCGCGAAATTTATCCGAATGCCTGATATTGCAATTAGAGCTTTTACCCAAAGAAATACGCGAAGAAAATAAAAGCACGTATGATCTGGCACTCCAAATTGCTGCGCATCATTTAGCAACGCTTGCTTCCCGCGATTATACAAAGCTTAAAAAAACGCTGCGCTGCAACGATGAAAATCTTCGTAGTACTGAGCGAATGCTCAAACACCTGAACCCCCGTCCTGGAAGTGATTTCACCAAACTTGCTGCAGGCCATTATATTCAGCATGAAATTGTCCTACAGAAAGTCAAAGGCAAATGGCTTGCAAGTCTGAATGATGAGGTAGTTCCTAAATTACGCATCAACAAACTTTATGCCAACATTCTAAAGGGCAATCGAGATAGCTCAAATCAATACTTAAATAGCCAAATGCAAGAAGCCAAATGGATGATTAAAAATATTGAGCAACGGTTTTCAACTATTTTACGGGTATCTCAGGCGATTATTGACCAACAAAGTCAGTTCTTTGAGCATGGCGAAATTGCCATGCGACCCTTGGTGCTGCGTGAAATTGCTGACGAGCTTGGTTTGCATGAATCGACTGTTTCCAGGGTCACTACGCGAAAGTACATGCTCACACCACGCGGTGTTTATGAACTTAAATACTTCTTTGGAAGTCATGTTTCAACCGATACAGGTGGCGCTTGTTCTGCAACAGCAATTCGTGCGCTGATTAAACAAATGGTGTCTGAAGAAAACCCTAAAAAACCCTATTCAGATAATCAACTAACTGAAGTATTATCGAAGCAAGGAATTGTCGTTGCAAGACGTACAATTGCTAAATACCGCGAGTCTCTCAACATACCTGCGGCCAATCAACGCAAGTCTCTCTGAGGCTTGCATTAATACCAGAAGGAGTTAATCATGAATTTACATTTAACTGGGCATCACTTAGAAGTCACTCCTGCTTTACGTGAATATATCGAAACAAGACTGGCAAAACTCAGCAACCATTTTGACCATATGATTGATGTTAAAGTCACCTTGTCGGTAGAAAAGCTAGTTCAAAAAGTAGAAGCAACGATTCACGTTCCTGGCGCTGATTTGCACGCCGAATCAAGTGATGCAGATATGTATAGCGCGATTGATTTATTGGCAGATAAGCTAGATCGTCAGGTCTTAAAACACAAAGAAAAACATGCTGACCACCATAAAGCCAACGGTGCTGTGAAGCATCAAGCAATTGAGTAGTTAACTTAGGTAAATTCTGATGGCCGAAATTAGCGTACACCAGCTACACCAAGAAATCCGCCGTAAACTCAAGCTTACTTGGGTAGCGGGTAAATCTGGGGGTGATAATTTACTCAATAGCGAAACTGTTTCAAAGCCTTCACTGGCTTTAACTGGGCATCGCAATTTTGTCCATCCGAATAGAGTTCAAGTACTTGGCTGCGCCGAGATGGACTATTTAAACGGCTTAAAAGAGCTGGAACAAACGCAAGCAATCAATCATTTATTTTCACAAAAGCTTGCAGCACTCATCGTTGCCAATGGAGAAAAGGTCCCTGCGGCGCTGATCGTGGCAGCTGACAAACACCAAACTGCTTTAATGACGTCGCCGCTAGCAAGTCCGAATTTAATGGATTTATTAAGCCATCATTTAGCGCAAGCACTCGCAGAATCAACCAGCGCGCATGGCGTATTTATTGAAGTGCAGGGCTTTGGCGTACTGATTAAAGGCAGCCCCGCTATCGGAAAAAGCGAGTTAGCATTAGAGTTGATTTCGCGTGGCCACCGTTTAGTCGCTGATGATATTGTCGACTTCTATCGCATATCCCCTGAGCGCATTGAAGGTCGATGTCCACCTTTATTACAAGACTTTCTAGAAGTACGTGGACTAGGCATTTTAAATATTCGCGCATTGTTTGGTGACAGCGCTGTCAAGCCAAGCAAACCGCTAGATTTGATAATCCAGCTAGAAATGGCTGACACATTGGCGCCACAAAACCTGGATAGACTCAAAATAAAATCACATGACGAAGACGTATTAGGCATCAAAGTGCAAAAAGTCGTCATTCCTGTCGCCGCTGGTCGCAATATTGCCGTCTTGGTCGAAGTCGCAGTGCGCAATCACATGCTTTTATTACGCGGCGTCAATGGCACCAAGCAATTTATGGATAGGCAAGCGCGTGAACTTAAAAATAACGCGGGTCAAAACTGATGCAACTCATTATCGTCACAGGCCTTTCAGGCTCAGGGAAAAGCGTCGTTCTCAAAGCCCTTGAGGATGCTGGCTATTACTGCGTAGACAATTTACCCGCCACACTACTACCGCAAATTTACGAAAATTTAAATAATAGCCAAAGTCGTGTCGCCATCAGTACCGATACAAGAAGCGGGGCTTTAGAGGCCTTACCCGAGAATATCGACAAACTTAAAGCGCAAGGTATTAACGTTAAGGTATTGTTTCTTGAATCCACCAAACAAGCCTTAGTCAAAAGATTTAGTGAAACAAGGCGTCGCCATCCATTGAGCAATGATGATATTACCTTAGGAGAGAGCATAGAACTTGAGCGTAAATTATTAGCGCCACTTTCTGAGTTAGGCCATCACATTGATACCAGCGACTTAAGTGCAAACACCCTCCGTGGCTGGGTAAAGGATTTTGTCGCCCAAGAAAGCAAAAATATCACTTTATTGTTCACTTCCTTTGGCTTCAAACATGGCATTCCACTGGACGCAGACTTTGTGTTTGATGTCCGCTGTTTACCAAACCCGCATTACGATCCAAAACTTAGACCAATGACAGGACGAGATGCACCTGTTAAGGCCTTTTTAGAGCAACAGCCTATGGTGCATGATATGTACCAAGACATTCAAAACTTTGTCACCCGGTGGCTGCCAAGTTTTATTCAAGAAAATCGCAGTTATTTAACCATTGCGATTGGCTGTACTGGTGGGCAACATCGTTCAGTTCATATCGTTGAAGAGTTAGGTAAGCATTTTTCACAGCAACAACAAGTCTTAATCAGACACCGAGAATTGGAACTATCTCTATGATTGGTATTTTAATTGTGGCGCATGGCGCACTTGGCGAAAGCCTGATTGATTGCGCAACCCACGTCATGGGCTCTCGCCCAGCTTTATTAGAGCAGTTTGGGATTGATATGCACGATGACCCAGCAACCTTATTGCCCGTGATGCAAAAAGTAGTGCGAGATCTGGATGAGGGCGACGGCGTTCTCATTCTGTCAGACATTTATGGTGCCACACCCTGCAATATTGTGAGCAAATTAGTCAAACAGAACAGCGTAGAAGGCATTGCTGGTGTGAATTTGCCTATGCTCGTTCGCGCACTCACTTATCGCAATGGGAATTTAACAAAACTAGCAGAAAAAGCGTTAAGCGGTGGGCAAGAAGGCGTCATTAATTTCACCGAAGCCGCTTGTAAAGAGGCATCAGTCAAGGAAGCAAGCGAATGAAACAAGATATTCTCATTATTAATAAACTCGGCCTGCATGCCCGTGCTTCAACCAAACTCACACAAACTGCGAGCCAATTTAAAAGTGACATTTGGATTGAGCGCAACGGTCGCCGCGTGAATGCAAAAAGCATTATGGGCGTGATGATGCTGGCTGCAAGTAAAGGAAGCACCGTGACATTAGAGTCAACTGGCGCAGATGAATCAGAAGCAATGGACGCACTACTGGCTTTAATCAATAATCGTTTTGGTGAGCCTGAGTAATGAGCTTTTCTATTCATGGTGTAGGCGTATCAAACGGGATTGCCATCGGCCATGCCCATTTGGTCTCGCACGCCCTGTTAGAGGTAGTGCATTACCAAGTTCCTGAAAATCTGATTGAGCAAGAAGTCGCGCGTTTTGATCAAGCGATCAATACCGTCAAACTTGATTTAGAGGCCGTTAAAGCACAACTTCCAGCACGCGCCCCTGCTGAACTGGCGGCATTCATCAATACCCATTTAATGATTTTGAATGACCACACGCTTGCTGACGACCCCAAGCTCATCATCAAAAATGAGCACTGCAACGCAGAGTGGGCGCTTAAACAACGGATGGAAAGCATCGTCGAGCAGTTTGACCAAATTGAAGATGAATACCTGCGTGAACGTAAACATGATGTCGTGCAAGTGGTTGAACGTATCATCAAAGTATTGCTTGGCCGACCAAGCCAAGTGCCTGTGCTAGAGCAAGAAAAAGCCATTATTTTGGTTGCACACGATATTTCACCAGCGGATGCCATTCAATTTAAGCAACATCAATTTGCAGCTTTTGTGACCGACGTAGGCGGCGCAACCTCACATACTGCCATTCTTGCGCGTAGCCTCAACATTCCATCTATCGTTGCGTTGCAACGCGCTAGAACACTGATTCGTGATGGCGAGTTGCTGATTGTGGATGGAACGCAAGGCGTGGTGATTGTTAATCCAGACAAAGACACGCTGGCTGAATACAAACTCAAGCAAGAACAATGGAAAATCGAGCAACAAAAACTCAAACGCATTAAGCTGAATAAAGCAGTGACCCTAGATGGCACGGTGATTGATTTGTACGCCAATATTGAAGTGCCTGAAGACGTTGTTCAAGTTAAAGCCTCCGGCGCTAGCGGCATCGGTTTATATCGCACTGAATTCTTATTCATGAATCGCCGCGAAGCGCCAACTGAGGAAGAGCAGTACGAGGCCTATAAAACAATAGCAGAGGCAATGGATGGCAAGCCTGTGACCATCCGAACACTGGACTTAGGCGCCGACAAGCAAATCAACCCTGAGACTGAACGCAGTTGTACTAACCCAGCGCTAGGCTTGCGTGCGATTCGTTTATGTTTAGCTGAACCGCAAATGTTCCATGTTCAATTGCGCGCTTTGCTCCGCGCCTCAGCATTTGGCAACATAAAAATCCTTATTCCAATGCTGTCTTCACTCACTGAGCTTAGACAAACATTGCTATTACTTGAGCGGGCAAAACAAAGCTTAAGGCTAGAAAAAATTGCTTTTAATAATAATATTGAAGTTGGCGGCATGATTGAAATTCCAGCGGCAGCGCTTTGCGCAGAAGCCTTTGCTAAGGAATTAGATTTCTTATCAATTGGCACCAACGATTTAATTCAATACTCGCTCGCGATCGACCGAACTGATGATAGTGTTTCTCACCTTTATAATCCCTTACATCCAGCCATTCTTCAGCTCATCGAAATCACGCTTAAAGCAGGTAAGAAGCTTGGGAAAAAGGTTTCGATCTGCGGTGAAATGGCTGGCGATTCAAAATTAACACGTCTTTTGTTAGGGCTAGGCTTACGCCAATTCTCTATGCACCCTTCGCATATTTTGTCAGTCAAACATCAGGTATTGCAAAGCGATCTAGTGAAATTAGGGCCCGCCGCGCGCAAGATTTTGTCTAGCCATGACAGTGACAAAATTGAACCTTTAATCCAAAAAATGAATCTCTAAATTAACTTAGCTTAATATCACGCCACTGCATCACCTAAAGGAATTTGAATTGACAGCCTTACCGCACAATCCACTACTCAATTTTTCTGGCTTACCAAAGTTCGACCAAATCAAAGCCGAACATGTTGATCCTGCTATCGACCATTTACTAGAGACAGGTCGTGCCTACGTTGAGAAGCTAGCCACTGCCACTGAAGCGCCAACATGGGCGAACTTTGCTAAACCACTTGAAGACATGGAAGAGCGACTTTCCCGCGCTTGGTCGCAAGTCGGTCACATGAATGCAGTGGTCAATAGCCCAGAACTACGCGAGGCCTACAATGCGAGCCTGCCCAAACTAACTGATTTCTACTCAGACTTAGGCCAAGATGAACGCTTGTATGCAAAATTTCGTGCGCTTAAAAATAGTGCTGAATTCTCTACACTCAATACTGCACAACAAAAAATCGTTGAAAATGAATTGCTCGGTTTTCGTTTAGGTGGCGCTGAGTTAGCGGAAGCGGAAAAAGCACGTTTTAAATCAATCCAAGAATCACTCTCAAAAATCACCACCAAGTTTGAAGAAAACTTAATGGATACAGTGAATGATTTCGTGCACTTTGTAGAAGATCTTGCTGACCTCAAAGGCGTGCCAGAAGATGATCTACAAGCCGCACAGGAAGCGGCTTCTAGCGATGGTAAAAATGGCTATAAATTCACACTGCATTTCCCATCTTATATGCCTGTATTGCAATACTGCGAAAACCGCCCATTGCGTGAATTGTTTTACCGCGCTTATGCAACACGTGCCTCAGAATTTGGCAAAGCAGATTGGGATAACACCCCTTTAATTGCTGAAATACTTAAACTCCGGCGAGAGTCTGCAACCTTATTGGGCTTTAAGAACTCCGCTGAAATGTCGCTCGCCACCAAAATGGCAGATGCCCCTTCAGACGTGATTACGTTTCTAGATAACTTGGCGCAACGTGCTAAACCTTTCGCTACGCGTGATATGCAAGAACTCACCGATTACGCAAACAAGCTGGGCATTAGCGATATGCAAGCTTGGGATGTCGCTTTTGTCTCTGAAAAGTTACGTGAAGATAAATATGCCTTTTCAGACCAAGAGGTAAAACAGTATTTCCCAGAGACGCAAGTATTGGCAGGCCTTTTCAAAGTGGTTGAAACCATTTTTGGGGTACACGTGAAAAAGTCACAAGCCCCTGTTTGGCATACAGATGCAGCTTTTTATGAGATCAGCGACCAACATGGTAAAGCCATTGGGCAGTTTTATTTAGACTTATACGCACGTAATAATAAGCGTGGTGGCGCTTGGATGGATGAAGCGATTACTCGCAGAAAACAAGATTTAAATAATGGCGCTGATAATATTGTCACACCTGTAGCTTATCTTACCTGTAACTTCTCAGCACCAGTTGGTGACAAACCAGCATTATTTACGCACGATGAAGTCATCACCATGTTCCATGAATTTGGTCATGGTCTACATCACATGTTGACGCAAGTAGATGATTACGGCGTATCAGGCATCAAAGGCGTTGAATGGGATGCTGTCGAACTACCTAGTCAATTTATGGAAAACTTCTGCTGGGAATGGGATGTGATTCGCCATATGACCAAACACGTGGAAACAGGCGCAAGCTTGCCACGCGCCCTATTCGATAAAATGATCGCAGCCAAAAACTTTCAAGCGGGCATGCAAACCGTTCGCCAAATTGAGTTTTCATTATTTGATATGCGTTTGCATGGCGATTTTGACCCAAATGGCAAAGCAACTGCGCTCGATCTAATCGAACAAGTACGTGACGAAGTTGCGGTGGTTCGCCCACCAAAATGGAACCGTTTCCCAAATGGTTTTAGCCACATTTTTGCTGGCGGTTACGCGGCTGGCTATTACAGCTACAAATGGGCAGAAGTGCTTTCTGCAGATGCCTACAGTATGTTTGAAGAAAATGGCGTGCTTTGCGCAGAAACAGGACAGCGCTTCTGGCATGAGATTTTAGCAAAAGGTGGATCACGACCCGCGTTGGAGTCTTTCGTTGCCTTCCGTGGCCGTGCACCAGATATAGAGGCATTGTTACGCCACAATGGCATGACCGTGGCAGCTTAATATGAAAATAGTCACTTGGAATGTTAACTCACTCAATGTGCGCTTACCGCACGTGCTTGATTGGCTTGCCGCAAACAAGCCAGATGCTTTGTGCTTGCAAGAAACCAAACAAGAAGACAGCAAGTTCCCTTATGAAGCGCTCAAAGAAGTAGGCTATAACGCGATTCATAGCGGTCAAAAAACCTATAACGGCGTAGCCATTATTAGCCCACACATCTTAGATGATGTGCACATGGGCATTACCAACTTTGCAGATGAGCAAAAACGCTTGATTGCTGCAACAATTAATGGCGTGCGCATTGTGTGCGTCTATATTCCAAATGGCCAAGCGGTAGGTTCAGATAAATACGCTTATAAGCTTAACTGGCTTCAAGCTTTCACGCCTTGGTTGGAGAGCGAAATTGCTCAGCATTCTAAATTGGCGCTATTGGGTGATTACAATATTGCACCAGAAGATATCGACTGTCATGACCCTGCCGCTTGGGTAGGCCAAGTATTAGTGAGCGAACCAGAGCGAGAGGCATTCAAAGCATTCACTCACTTGGGCTTAGAGGACAGCTTCCGTTTGTTTGAAAAAGGTGAAGGTCAATTTAGTTGGTGGGATTACCGCATGGCAGGGTTTAGACGTAATTTAGGCATGCGTATTGACCATATTTTAGTCACACCAGCACTCAGCAAGACATGTACAACGAGCTACATAGACAAAACACCGCGTAAATTAGAACGGCCTAGCGACCACACCCCAGTAGTATTGGAATTCACTATTTAATGTCGATTAGTTGGGTTGAAGGTGGCAGTTCGCACAGTGCACGCTGGCAATCAGAAGCTGAGGTTGTGGCACCCAAACGCGTCTTGATTGCAGATGACAGCATCAATGCTGACACAGCTTACAGACTCGCTTGCGAAGGCACTGCGATATTGTGGCGTGGTGACTTTCACAACGCTCGCCAACTATTACAAGCGATGGCAAGACGCTGTGATCAAAAAAAATTATCCAAAAAAAACAAACCAGAAACTGCTTCAATAGATCTCAAGCAAGCATTTAATTTACATCGCGTTGCGCAAGCACAGCGGGCAAGAGTATTGGGGATGCTACTGATCGAAGTGGGTGAAAATTATAAAATTTCACTAAAACGTGCACCAGATTTTAGCCAAGCTTGTCTAGAGGCCTACGGCGAATTCACCAGTCCTTTTGTAGTTTCAATCCGCGAGCTACAAGGATTAGTTGGCGCCCATGAATGGCGTAAAAAAGGCGTACCGATTGAGGCTATAGGTGCCAACATTCACCCACATTACGGCGTATTTTCACCAATCCGCGGGGAATACTTAGCGTTGCTCGCAAAAGCACCCCTGCCTAGCATAGAGCTCGCTTTTGACATCGGCACTGGCACGGGTGTTATTTCAGTATTAATGGCTAAACGAGGCGTCAAAAAAATCGTCGCAACAGACCAAGACCCCCGCGCCATCAATTGCGCCCAAGAAAACATCACGCGACTTGGCTTGCAAAAGCAAATCACACTCACGCAAACCAATATGTTTCCAGAGGGCAAGGCACCTCTCATTGTATGCAACCCCCCCTGGTTACCAGCTAAACCAAGCTCACCGATTGAATATGCTGTTTACGACCCTGAAAGTAAGATGCTATTTGCTTTTCTCAATGGCTTAAAAGCGCATCTTACGGATGACGGCGAGGGCTGGCTAATCATGTCTGACTTCGCTGAGCATTTAGGATTGAGGGCTAAAGACGAGTTACGAAACGCAATTGAGCAGGCGGGCTTAGATGTAGAAGAGAAGATTGATATCAAGCCCAAACATAGCAAAGTAAGTGATGAGGCAGATAAGCTTCACATAGCAAGAAAAGCAGAAACCACTTCGCTTTGGCGTCTAAAAAAGAAGCAATAAAATTACTTCGTTTTAATTCCCAACTGTTTGAGCTTGCGGTATAAATGGGTACGCTCTAGCTCGACTGCTTCGGCGACACGACTCATGTTTTTATCGGCTTTTTTAATGTGATGCTCAAAATATAAACGCTCAAAATCGTCTCTTACTTCGCGCAATGGCTTGTTCAAATCAAGGGGCATAACACTTTCTTTTGAAGATGCTTTTTCTACAACAGCGGTCTGCAATGGCGCAAACTGTTCCATCACACGGTGGACGTCGTCTAAGCTGATTTTTTCGCCAAGACTCGTCTGCATCAAATTCCGAATCACGCTATCAAGCTGCGTTAAGTTGCCAGGCCAATCCGCATTTCTCAGCATATTGAGCGCCGCTGTTTCAAACTCTCGATAAGGTGAAGCGATGGTTTCAACCAAAAGAAAAGCCATCGCGCGCACTAAATCTGGAATGTCTTCTCGGTGGTCTGCCAAGCTAGGAATACGTAAGGTACTCACTGATAAAGTTTGCAACAAGCCATTATCAAAAGCGCCTTCGGCGACTAAGTCGGGCAATGGTTGTGAAGTGCCACAAATCACACGCGTGCCATATTTTTCAGCCTTCGCTAGTAAAACCAGCAAGCCTTTTTGTTGTGTTTTATCTAAATCCGAGACTTCAGGAATAAATAAAACACCCTCACGCAATTGCTCCAATATATCAAGCGGTGCGTTGGCCAGTCGTTGTGACTCAAGCAATTCAATCCAAGGTGTATTTGTTTGATGTAAGAATTTAGCGCAAAGCTCGGCACCACTGCCTTTTTCACCTATCAATAACAAAGGCGCTTTACTCATGCTGACCTGCTCTAGTCGCTGACGAAGCTCATTGATGACAGCACTTTTACCGAGGCTTAATAAGCTCATATCTGACTTAGGGAGTTGCTCACTATGCTTGAGCGCAGCCGTTACCGTCTTCAATAGCTTTTGTAAGGCAATTGGTTTTTCTAAGAAATCAAACGCGCCTATCCGCGTGGCTTCAACAGCGGTATCGATAGTCCCATGGCCTGACATCATCACAACAGGCATAGTCAACATGCCGCCAGTCCCCCACTCTTTGAGTAAAGTAATGCCATCGCAATCAGGCATCCAAATGTCGAGTAAGACCACGTCAGGACGGGTATGTTGGCGATACTCTCGGGCTTCAGCCGCATTCTCGGCAAGCTGGACTTGATAACCTTCATCCTGAAGAATGTCTCTCAGTAGTTCGCGGATGCCAATTTCATCATCCACAACCAGTACTTGTCTTGCGGTCATGCTTGCTCAGCCTTTTTGCGTTTAACGCTTGATTTTTTTGATGCTAACGGTTGAAGAGGCAGAGTGACGATCACAATAGCGCCTGTATCACGATTAGTTTTTCCTTTAAGGTTCTCGATGGTAATGGTGCCTTGATGCTCTTCTACAATCTTCTTCACAATCGCCAAACCAAGCCCTGTGCCATGTCGTTTAGTCGTCATGTAAGGCTCAAAGGCGCGCGATAGAATTTCAATAGGAAAGCCAGCACCGTTATCGGTGACCATCAACTGCGCATGGTTTGACAACTTTGAAGTTGCCACCTCAATCGTTGGCGTTAACACTCCATCTAATGCATCTTGCGCGTTCTGTAATAAGTTATGTAACACTTGCCTCAACATTGTATTGTCACCAAGCACATCTAGAGACTGTTTAGCTAGGTTGACTTTGAGGGCCACCCCAGTTGGCTCATAGAGATCAAGCACATCGAGCACTAGTTGATTAAGATCTAATGGGCTTAAATTAAGGACTGGTGCTCGCGCATATTCACTAAACTCGTTCACCATCGCTTTTAAAGCATCCACCTGAGCCACAATGGTACCTGTCGCGCGCTTCAGCATCTCGCTGTCAGCGACATCTAGCTTGGCTGAAAGCTTATGTTCAATTCGCTCAGCGGATAATTGAATGGGCGTGAGTGGATTTTTAATTTCATGAGCCAAGCGTCTAGCGACCTCACCCCAAGCAGCATCGCGCTGCGCTTGAGCCATCATCGTAATGTCGTCAAACACTACTAAATAGCCACTGTCTGCGCTGTAAGGTAGTCGCGTTCCACGTAAGAGCAGCGTGCGCTGTCCTTGTGTGGTGACAATGTCCATTTCTGCTTGCCAATCACTGGCTTTTGATTGGCTTGCATTCAAGAGAATAATGTCTGTAAGCGCTGATAAATTAGGAAACTCCTGCCCAAGCTTAGCAAAGGAATGTCCTACAAAATGGCCTAATACAACCCCTAATATATTCGAAGCAATTAAATTATAAGTACGTAATTCACCTTTATCATTCAAAGCCAAAACACCCGATGATAAATGCGCTAGGATTGTTTCTAAATAAACTCTTGCGGCTTCCACGCTTGCTCGATTGGCCTCTGCGGCTTGTTTGGCCTCACCAAGCTGTTTACTCATGCTGTTAAAAGATTGCACCAAAACACCCAATTCATCGTTGCCGTGAACAGGAAGTACGGTCTCATAATCGCCCCGCGCAATCGCTCTTGTTCCCTCTGCCAATACCCCAAGCGGCGCGGATAAACGACGACTCAATACAAAAGCAACTGAGACTGCTGTCAGCATAGCGAGCATCAGAACCAAAGTAAGCGTGAGAGAGAATACTTGCTTAAGAGACTCACGACTCAATGACAGCTCTTGATAATCTTGATAAACATTTTGGACGGCTTCAGCTGTATTAGAAAGCTGTCTTGGCACGGGTTGGAGTAATTGCAAAATCCGAGTTTCACCACCAATATCATTCATATTGACTGGCACTAAGGCGCGTAAATACAAGCCCTTGCCGGCAATAGGCTCAATGATGCCAAAATCTTTTTGGCGAGCGTGTCTGAGCTGATCTAGGCTTGGCGTATTTGGCAAGAAACTGGTGGCATCACTACTGGAAAAGGCTAGAATTTTGCCTTGCATCGTCAGCAAAACTGCATCTTGTACACCATTTTTTTCACGCAGGTCATTCAGCACTGTTAACTGGGCATTGTTCGGCTGAAAAGCAAGGTTTAAGGCCATGCCATCACCCTTTTGCTTGAGGTCAGCTAACATTGCATCTAGGGAACTCTGACCAAGTCGTACACCTCCCTCCAGTGCTGCCTCAACCTTTACGTTAAACCATGACTCAATAGAATGTGTAAGAAAATTGACTGACACGCCATAAACAAGAACACCCGGCGTGATCGCCATTAATGCAAACGCGCCTAGCAACCGTAAATTAAGACGACTGCCAATCACTCTCGCTCGCATCTGCTTAAAAAGCACTGCGAGCTGATATACGATGAGTAGCAGCAGCGCGGTTGCAATCGCAATATTTAGACCCAGCAGCATCGTGTAATCAGCACCAGAAACATTCCCATTTCCGCTTGCATGAGAGAGCAAGTAAAGCAAACCAGCACCAAGTAAGGCTGTAATGAAAACGATATATCGCATCAGTAAAAGCGCATTCTAATAAGCAAATATAGGTGTCCAACGATATCGTTCAGACGCAATATTCCAATCGTCAGAACCAATCGCTTCCACTTGCAAAGGTTTAGGTAGTTTAGTTTGATCCAATCGTACTTTTATTGCCGCAAAATACGCATCCCCTTTTCTGACTAATTTTTTATCCACTACCGCCCAAGGTTTTATTTTTGAAAACTCTTCTTTAGCTTGTTGCAGGCTTGCAAAAGACTGTTGATAGTTGTTGCGATTGACTAGATATTGTCGTGAAAGCGCGTGGTAGCTCAAGGTCAAATATTGGGTTTGCGTGACAATTTCATCATCAAACCAATAGCGACGGGGAGAACTCAGTTGGAACTCAACAAGAAAGGTGAGTGGCACGCCTTTATTTAAGGCATCTTCAATGATTGGACTAAAGCTAATATCAAAATCAGCGGTCAATGCATAAGCTTCATCCGACTGAATCAACTCTGCACTTTTAATATGAATAGCACTGGTTGCCGCATGCGCTAGCTGACTAAAAACCAATGCTAGCGAAACAATAATGAGGCAAATGAATGCGTAAAGACGATTAGCACTTCTGTAGTAAGGCATAAAATAAACCATCATGCTGGGCACTCGGTAGTAATTGTCCATTGTTTAAAATCAAGCCTGCCAATGGTTGATCTAATGGCAATTGCTCAGCATCTGCATGTAACTTCAAAAAACTATCGATCTGCCGCTGATTCTCTTCTTGAAAAACTGAGCAGGTAACGTAAAGCAATTTACCACCCTTTGCTAATACCTGCCACAACGATGGCAATATCTGGGCCTGTTGCTTGGTGAATGAAGCAATATCAGCCTCACGGCGTAACCACTTAATATCAACGTGGCGCCTTACAATACCAGCGGCTGTACAAGGCACATCCGCCAAAATACGATCGAAAGGCTTCCCATCCCACCAATCAACAGAATTAGCTGCATCACCCACTAATAAAGTAGCCTTTAGTTTTAAGCGCTCAATATTACTTTGCGTAAGAGCGATACGCGTTACATCGTTATCCACTGCGACTAAATCAACATCAGCCAACTCTAAAATTTGACCTGTTTTGCCGCCAGGAGCACAACAGGCGTCTAGCACACGCTGTCCATCTTTTAAGTCCAAGGCGTAGCCAGCAACTTGCGCCGCATAATCTTGTACTGAAGCTTCACCAGCCGAAAAACCAGGGATTCGGTCTACTGGAATAGGTTTATCTAATGTAACCGCATTTGCACCCAAGGCTTGCGATACGATACCCTCGGCTTCGAGTTTGCTCACAAAGTCTGCCACTGAAATTTGACGCTGATTCACGCGCAAAGTCATTGGTGGATGTTGATTTCCAGCCTCAAGCATGGACTGCCAATTATCTGGGTATTGATACTTAAGCTTGGTGACCCACCAAGCAGGATAGGAGTAAGTCGCAAACTCATTATCTTTAAGATTGGCAACTAATTCAGGTTGTTGACGTAGAAAGTTTCGTAAGACCCCATTCACCAAACCTTTCGCCCAAGTTTTTTTGGATTGGCTAGCCGCCCTAACGGCTTGGTCAACGACAGTGTGCGATGCAGCTTTGTCATACTGCAGTTGATAGATAGCCACCAATAATAAACACTGTAATTTGGCATCTTCTAATGGCTTTTGCAAAAGCTGATCTAATAAAGCTTCTATTGCGCCATAGAACCGCAACGTGCCATAACTCAAATCTTGAGCAACGGCGCGCTGTTGTGGCGTGATATTTGAGTATCGCGCAAATAGGCTTTCTAAAACCACACCTAAATTACGCCCTGCAAAAACTTGTCCGATTGCTTCTGCAGCAATCTGTTGTGAGATATGCACGTGTTATTTAACCAATCTCATCGAAATATAAAACGCAAATTTATTCAAAATACTGGCCAACTTTCAAACCATGCCCAGTGACAAAATCTCTGGCTTTTAAACGTTTTCCGCCAGGTGATTGCAGTTCTTCAATAGAGAGGACACCCTCACCACAGGCTACTTGAATAGTAGCGCCGACATCTAGCACCTTGCCGGGCGTCTCATTGACCGCACTTCCAACAGCAGTCGCCATCCAAATACGACAAACCTCTCCACCCAGCATCGCATGCGCTACAGGGAAAGGATTAAATGCACGCACTTGCCGAGAAATTAAATCTGCAGATTGCGACCAATCAATGCTTGCTTCAGATTTCTGCAATTTAGCGGCATACGTGACTAATGACTCATCTTGAGGTGTGGCAGGCAAGCTACCTTTCTCTGCTAATTGCTTCATGGCAACCACCATTAAATCAGCACCTATCTTGGCTAACTCATCATACAATGACTGTGAAGTATCTCGCGCACCTATCGTCAGCACACCTTTTAAAATCATCGCGCCAGCATCTAGCGCTGGCACAACTTCCATAATCGTCACACCAGTTTCAGCATCTCCAGCTAACAAAGAGCGATGTATAGGCGCCGCACCTCGCCAGCGCGGCAACAATGAAGCGTGAATGTTATAGCACCCCAACCGTGGCATTTGCAAAACATTCGTCGGAATAATTAAACCATAAGCCGCAACAATCATCACGTCAGCTTTTACAGCCTCAATGTAGGATTGCGCATCCAAATCCTTGAGAGTTTCTGGCTGAAAAACTTCAATTTGGTTTTGTAACGCCAACTCTTTAACCGGGCTAGCCTTCAACTTCATCCCTCTTCCCGAAGGCCTATCCGGCTGAGTAAGCACTAGCGCCACATCATGACCAATTTCAATAAGAGCCGCTAAAGCTGGGACAGCGAAATCAGGCGTCCCTGCAAAAATAATCTTAAGTGACTTCAAGTTATCGACCGCGCTGCATTTTTTGCATTTTGGTTTTAATGCGGTTTTGTTTTAACGGAGACAAATATTGCACAAAAACTTTGCCTAGCAAATGATCCATTTCGTGCTGAATACACACCGCCATCAAGCCATCTGCCTCTAATACAAAAGGCTTTCCGTTGCGATCCAAAGCCTCAACAACGATGCTCTCCGCTCGCGTGACACTTTCATAAACGCCTGGCACAGACAAACAGCCTTCTTCATACTCCTGCGAACCAGCCTTGGTCTTAATGTTAGGATTGATCAATACCTGCAATTTATTTTTAGATTCGCTGATATCAATCACAATGATTTGTTGATGAACATTAACCTGAGTAGCAGCCAAGCCGATCCCAGGCGCATCGTACATAGTTTCAGCCATGTCATCGATCAAACGCTGGATTTTTGTATCCACTTGCAATACAGGCTTCGCAACTGTGTACAAGCGTGCATCAGGATAGTTAAGTATCTCTAATATTGCCATTTGAATTAATCACCGTAATATTTTGATTATTATATTAATTAAGCGCAAAATTTAATCAGCTCCGCACTTGAGGGCACTAATCAAAACCATCTAATTGAGACCAATTAAACATTCGCATCATTATACCCCGCATGACTACCCAAGACACAAATGAAGCCACACTATGGATATGCCTGCAACAAATATCAGGCTTGGGCGGACAAGGCATTTGCAAACTACTCAGCCAATTTGGTAGTCCTGAAAATATTTTTGCGGCATCACACCAAGCGCTTAATCAAGTTGTATCCGAAGCGGTATCTAGCTTAATTAAAAAAGGGCCTAACTTAGAAATGGCTGAACTTGGCCTGCAATGGCTGGAAAAAGATAACAACCATTTCATTACGCTCGCTGACGAGCATTATCCTCAGGCCCTTTTAGAAATTCCCGACCCTCCACCCATCCTTTATGCAAAAGGTGATTTAAGTTGCCTAACCATTCCAGCGATCGCAATGGTAGGCAGTCGCAACTCATCTGTGCAGGGCGAGAAAAATGCGGAGGAGTTTGCTTATGCTTTAAGCGAGCAAGGATTTTGTATTATAAGCGGCATGGCACTTGGCATCGATGGAGCTGCTCATCGAGGCGCGCTAAAAAACAAAAACGGTAAAACAATTGCTGTAGTTGGCACAGGCTTAGATATTGTCTACCCAGCCAAGCATCGCGAACTTGCCCACAAAATTGTCAATCAAGGCCTAGTTATCTCGGAATTTCCAATTGGCACCCCATCACGTCCGCAAAACTTTCCCAGACGCAATCGCATCATTAGTGGACTTAGCTTGGGTTGCTTAGTGGTAGAGGCCAACACACAAAGCGGCTCACTGATTACAGCGAAACTTGCCGCTGACCAAGGTCGAGAGGTTTTTGCTATTCCGGGCTCCATTCACTCGCCGATGTCTAAAGGCTGCCACGAGCTCATTAAACAAGGGGCGAAATTAGTAGACTGTATACAAGACATCACGAATGAATTAGCACCCCATCTCACCCACTTAATTAGTAAATCTTCAGAAAAAAGCGAACCCTCAGAGTCAAATATTGTGCTTGATTTAATGGGATTTGACCCCATTAATATTGAGATGCTCATTGCGCTGAGCAACTTGACGAGTGAAGCCCTTTCGGCCAAACTGCTAATGCTGGAGTTAGAAAATAAAATAGCTTCTCTACCAGGAGGTCGTTATCAGCGCATCGGCTAACTGAATAAATTTGGCCATATAAATTTGATTGGAGAATCTATGTTTGAAGTCTTAGTTTATATGTTTGAAAACTATGTGGAGGCAAATATTCAGCCCGACCACAACACCCTCGCCCAAGAGTTATTTGAAGCGGGCTTTGACAGTAGCGATATAAATGGTGCATTTGATTGGTTTAGTTCATTAGAATCGATGGCTGACGAAGCAGGTAATGCACCAAGCGGCGTTACTCAATCAATCCGTATTTACAGTGATGTTGAAACTGAAAAAATTGACGTTGATGGTTTGAGCTTTTTAATGTTTTTGATGCAAGCCAACGTTATCAATCACGCCTTGCATGAAGTTATTATGGATCGTGCTATGGCGCTTTCACAAGAACATGTCGGCGTGGATGAAATTCGCTGGACAGCTTTAATGGCACTTCGTAAACAAGGTCGTACTGAGGACTTTTTATTTGTTGAAGATGCAGTATTCGGTGATGATAGTCCAACGTTTCACTAATACTTGATTATTTCCGCTGTCACGTTCAACAAAAAAGCCTAGAAAATTCTAGGCTTTTTTAATTTCATCAATGTTACTCAGTTCAGACTTCAGAACTTAGGACTTCAGACCCAGTCTTTCAGCGATATTGCTAATAATGCCAGACTGATTCAATGTGTAAAAATGAAGTCCCAGCGCTCCGCCTGACAACAGTTTTTCACATAAATCTGTTACTACGTCCAAGCCAAAGGCACGAACCGAGGCAATATCATCGCCGTAATCTTCCAAACGTAAACGTAACCAACGTGGAATTTCCGCACCGCAAACATTAGAAAAACGTGCCAGTTGTGTGTAGTTATAAATTGGCATGACACCAGGTAGAATTGGGATTTCAATGCCTAACTTTTGGCATTGGTCAACAAACTGATAGTAGGCATCTGCATTATAAAAGTACTGCGTAATGGCAGCATTTGCGCCCGCATCTACTTTGGTCTTAAAGTGCTTCAAATCATTCGCTGCTGAGCGCGCTTCAGGATGCGTTTCAGGGTAAGCCGCCACTTCAATTTGGAACCAATCAGCTGTCTTTTCACGAATGAAAGCAACCAATTGACTAGCATAGGCAAAATCTCCACTGCTCACCTCACCTGAAGGCAAATCGCCACGTAAAACTACCAAGCGGCGAATACCATGACTTTGGTAAGTGGTCAGCAAACTTAAAATCTCTTCTTTTGAAGAAGAAATACCAGAAATGTGAGGTGCAGCTTCAAAACCTTCTGCTTGAATTTCAAGCACAGCATCCATGGTACGGTCGCGCGTTGAGCCCCCCGCACCAAATGTGACCGAGAAGAATTTTGGATTAAGCAGCGCTAATTGCTTACGCGTTTCACGTAGCTTTAAAACACCCTCTTCCGTTTTTGGCGGAAAAAACTCAAAACTAATTTCAGGTTTCATGAATGCTCTCTTCTATCGTTTAGCCATCAACAGGCCACATAAGTGGCCTGTGAACATAAGCTTAATTAATAGCGGTAAGTGTCTGGCTTGAATGGGCCGTTTTGAGAAACACCAATATAAGCTGCTTGCTCATCTGATAAGCGAGTGAGCTGAGCGTTGAGTTTTTTCAACTGCAACACTGCAACTTTTTCATCTAAATGCTTGGGTAGCGTATAAACACCTACTGGATATTTGTCGGTGTTAGCAAACAACTCGATTTGCGCGATGGTTTGGTTGGCAAATGATGAACTCATTACGTAGCTTGGATGGCCTGTACCACAACCCAAGTTAACCAAACGACCTTTAGCCAACAGGATGATCTTTTTACCATCAGGGAAAATCACATGGTCAACTTGTGGTTTGATTTCATCCCACTCATATTTTTCAAGTGAAGCAACATCAATTTCATTATCAAAGTGGCCAATGTTACAAACAATCGCTTGATCTTTCATCTTCGCCATATGGTCATGATCAATCACGTGGTAGTTACCAGTGGCTGTCACAAAAATATCAGCGTGTTCACAAGCATAATCCATCGTCACAACACGGTAGCCTTCCATCGCTGCCTGTAAAGCGCAGATTGGGTCAATTTCTGTTACCCAAACTTGCGCTGACAAAGCACGTAAAGCCTGAGCAGATCCTTTACCTACATCGCCATAACCAGCAACAACTGCAACTTTACCTGCAATCATTACGTCAGTTGCGCGTTTAATCGCATCAACCAATGATTCGCGGCAGCCATAAAGATTGTCGAATTTTGATTTTGTGACTGAGTCATTCACGTTGATTGCCGGGAAAGCTAAGCGACCTTCTTTATGCATTTGATATAAGCGATGAACGCCTGTCGTTGTCTCTTCAGTCACGCCTTTGATATGTGCAAGACGTGTTGAGTACCAAGTTGGATCTGTTTTCAGCTTTTCTTTAATCGCATTGAATAAAAACACTTCTTCTTCACTACTTGGATTATTCAATAAAGAAATGTCTTTTTCTGCATTCGTACCAAGATGTAACAACAATGTAGCATCGCCACCATCATCCAAAATCATGTTGGTATAACCACCATCAGTCCATTCAAAAATGCGATGTGTGTAATCCCAATACTCTTCTAAGGTTTCACCTTTGATTGCAAACACAGGAGTCCCGCCAGCAGCAATCGCTGCAGCAGCGTGATCTTGCGTTGAATATATATTGCAAGATGCCCAACGTACTTCCGCACCTAAATCTTTCAGCGTCTCAATTAACACGGCGGTCTGAATCGTCATGTGCAATGAGCCAGTAATACGCGCGCCCTTTAATGGCTGTGCCTTTGAAAATTCTTCGCGAATTGCCATTAAACCTGGCATTTCAGTTTCAGCAATCGCAATTTCTTTGCGACCAAAACCAGCTAAATTAATATCAGCAATGATGTAGTCTTTAATATCAGTCACAGTATTCATGTTTTTTCCTTGAATGGTGTGACCGGAGGGAATGCGGTAAATTTGGAGTTAATTATAAAACTAGAAGTGAAGCCACTTGAAGCTCTAACACTCTCACCCGTATCCCGTGCCCGGCACGGTTAATATGGTGAGCGCCGTTAGAACATGTTCCGAGCCTGGGAGTTTTCTCTCGCAGCGCTCCTCGGAATCTTGGCGATTATACAGGATTATTTTTTTTGCACAAATTTCAATAGATTAAAAAATAGGAGCTAAAAAGGTTACATCAAATGACGACTACCTTAGCCCGTCACAATCCCCTACAATATAGCTAATTATTCAGTCAAGTTGACAGACGAAATATGCATATAAAATTTACTAAAATGCAGGGTATAGGCAATGACTTTGTAGTTATTGACGGGTATAGCCATGCAATTGACTTGACCTCAGTTCAAATTCGCCAGCTTGCTGATAGGCACTTTGGTGTGGGATGCGATCAGCTATTGCTTGTCGAAAAACCAACAAATCCAACTGCAGACTTCCGCTATCGTATTTTTAATGCCGATGGTGGTGAGGTTGAGCAGTGCGGCAATGGCGCTCGCTGTTTCGTTAGGTTTGTTCATGAAAAAAAGCTCACAGATAAAACCCAAATTTGTGTTGAAACGGCTAATGAGCTGATTTATCCACAGCTAGAAGATAATGGATTAGTCACAGTGAATATGGGAGCCCCACGATTCGAGCCGGCGCAAATCCCATTTCTTGTAGACCAGTCTGCACTGACTTATTCGCTCAACATCCACAATACTCAAATAGAAATTGTAACGGTCTCCATGGGCAACCCGCATGCCGTGCAAATTGTCGATAATATAGACAGTGCGCCCTTACAAAGCCAAGGCCCTTTAATAGAAAATCACCCTCAATTCCCACAACGTGTAAATGCTGGTTTCATGGAAATCATCAATCCGCACGAAATAAAATTACGGGTTTTTGAGCGAGGCGCTGGCGAGACTCTAGCTTGCGGCACTGGCGCATGCGCGGCGACTGTGGCTGGCATTCGTTTAGGCAAGTTGGTATCGCCGGTCAAGGTGTCAATGCGTGGTGGCGATTTAAACATTAGGTGGGATGGTAATAACGCAGCTGTCATGATGACAGGGCCGGCCTTGTCAGTTTTTGAAGGCGAAATCGAAATTTAATTAAAAGTAATTTTGGAATATAGACTTATGGAAAATCAAACGAATAACAACATCAACGAAGTAGAGGTCGCGCTATACCTTGAAAAGAACCCTCAATTTTTTATGGCGCACACAAGCTTGCTTGCAACGATGCATCTACCAAATCCTCATGGGAGTGGCACGGTATCTTTAGCAGAGCGTCAACAAGCCGCCCAACGCGAAAAAATCCATCAAATTGAAAAAAAATATAGCGAACTCCTTCAATTTGGCATCGAAAATGATGAAAAAATCAGTAAAGTACACAAGCTTACTTTGGCCTTATTAAACGCAAGCAACTTGTCTGAGATTGCTGACGCCCTAGACAGCAGCCTACAAAATGATTTTGGTCTATCAAGTTCAAAAATCATGCTATGGGCTGAGCCAAAAAACAACGAGGATGCAAGTCTTGCTCTATTTGACGAAGTGGATGACATTTCAAAAAGCTGGACTGAAGCGCTCACCGAGCCATATTGTGGCAAACTTCCAAACGAAAATCTGGTCAGCATTAAGGCCAACGATGATGCCAAATCCTATGCGATTACTACCTTAGAAATTGGCACCCCAATTGGTATATTGGTGATGGCGTCAGTTGACGAAAAACGTTTTTACCCAGAAATGGGAACTGTATTTGTGAAACGTATTGGCGAACTACTCAGTGCTGCAGTCAGTCGGCATATCGTTTAAATGAAACACGCTTGCTCACAAACGCACCCAGTTTGAATTATTTAGAGGCCTATCTCAATCACATTACTTTCGAGCGTGGCCTAAGTAAGCTCACGCGAAGCAACTACGCACGAGATATTAAGCTTCTGTTGGATGCGACTTCTGAAAGTAAAACGCCTTTAGATGCCCTAAAGCCTGGAAATATTCGTCAACTCATTGCAAAACTACATGGCCGAGGTCTTGGCGGAAAAAGCATTGCCCGCATGCTTTCATCATGGCGCGGCTTTTTTGATTACCTTGTTAAACAACACGGCTTTAGTAGCAACCCTTGTATCGGCATGCGCGCACCAAAATCTGCGAAGAACTTGCCACAAGCACTTTCGGCAGACCAAGCGGTGCAATTGGTGGATATTAAAGAGGATGACTTATTAAGCTTGCGCGACCATGCAATCCTAGAGCTTTTTTATTCTTCAGGCTTACGCTTGGCAGAGCTTGTTGGCCTCGACTTCAATACACTAGACCTCGCCAACGGCTCAATATCTGTTACTGGCAAGGGCAATAAAACCCGCATCGTGCCTGTTGGCAGTTATGCAATAACTGCGATTCAATCTTGGCTTAGCGCACGAGCAAGTATTGCAAAACCAGACCAGCCAGCCCTGTTCATTACCAAACAAGGTAATCGCATCACGCCACGAGCAATTCAATATCGACTGAAAGAATGGGCTATCAAACAAGGCATTAATAGTGACGTTCATCCTCATATGCTCCGACATAGCTTCGCAACACATGTTTTACAATCGAGCGGAGATTTGCGTGCGGTACAAGAATTGCTTGGACATGCGAACATTAGCACTACCCAAGTCTATACACACTTAGACTTTCAACACCTTGCAAAAGTATATGACCAAGCACATCCCCGAGCAAAAAAACCATAATCCCTTTTCCCTAACCAAAGTATTGTTTTTTATCTGTCATTAATGTGGCAAAATCAAAGATCAAAATTTTTTTACCACCACTCTTTTAAGGAATTTTCATGGAACACCAATTACCAGCCCTGCCCTATGCAAAAGATGCGCTTGCTCCTCACATCTCAGAAGAAACATTTGATTACCACTACGGCAAACATCACCAAACGTATGTGACTAACCTAAATAACTTGATCAAAGGGACTGAGTTTGAAAATAGCAGTCTTGAAGAAGTAGTAAAAAAATCTTCAGCGGGCATCTACAACAATTCAGCACAAGTATGGAACCACACATTTTTCTGGAATTGTATGAAGCCTAACGGCGGCGGCGCTCCAGTTGGCGCATTAGCAGATGCAGTTAATGCAAAATGGGGTTCATTCGATGAGTTTAAGAAAGCATTTCAAGCTTCAGCTGTTGGTAACTTCGGCTCAGGCTGGACATGGCTAGTTAAAAAAGCAGATGGCTCAGTGGATATCGTGAATATGGGTCCAGCTGGCACACCACTGACCACGGGTGACACAGCATTGTTAACCATTGATGTATGGGAACACGCTTATTACATCGACTACCGCAATGCTCGCGCAAAATTCGTTGAGGTGTTTTTAGCTTCATTGGCCAACTGGGACTTTGCGTCTGCAAATTTCAGCGCTTAATTTAGTCCTTTAACACCAAGCCCAGTTTGCAAAATGCACGCTGGGCTTTTTTAAGCCTAATCTCTATACATCGATGAATGCTGAATTAAAAAACCAACTCATAAGCGCACTGAAATTAGCGAAAGAAGGTCATTTGGATGCCTCACATCGGATTGTTCAAGATTACAATGAATCTATATCCTGCTGGATGCATGCCTTACTCCACAAAATAGAAGGTGACGAAGACAATAGCCGTTATTGGTATGCTCGTTGCGACGTCAGTTTTGAAGACTACACTGATGTATCGCAAGAACATGATGCGATTGAGGTTTTTTTAATCTGATACAATATCTGAATGTTACGTCGATATTCCATGTACTTTATCTTTGCTCTGCTGTTCGCACTGACACAGCAGGCAGGAATCACGCATGAAATCTCTCATATTGCTGACACACAGCACACTTCAAAAAAACAAGAAAAAACGACTCACTTAAACTTCTGCGAAAAATGCATGAGTTATGGATCGCTGACTAATGGCATTGCTGCAAAACACTTCAACATCATTTCTAATGTTTTTAGTTTTACTTTAAATGGTTTTATTCCCCATCCACACACCATAGCTCAAGCAGCTTTTTATGCTGCACGCGCGCCCCCTTCAGTCACTTAATTAAATTGAGCTAACGCATTTTGCGTTTCGTTCTTTCTTTCACATGTTGAGAGAAATGCTTTTTATTTAAGGTGTGCTATGAGAAATAAAAAATTAGTGGTTTCGATTGCAGGATTAATGTGTGCCCATGCAAACTTAATTATCGCTGCCCCAATAGTTGGAACAAACATTATTCAAGCGCCTTCTATTCCTATTACTGGTAATCCACTGGGCGCAGGATCAGATGAACTAGTAACTCCCGTTGCTGTGCTTAACGGTCGCGAGCTATCTCTAAAGCGTGAATCTACCATTGGTGAAACGTTGAACGGCACCCCCGGGGTCACATCCAGCTACTTCGGCCCTAATGCTTCTCGCCCTATCATTCGGGGCATGGATGGCGATCGCGTCAGAATCATGCAAAATGGGGTAGGTGCGCTCGATGCCTCATCACTCAGTCCAGATCACGCCGTTGCGATTGACCCATTGATTGCAGAACAAATTGAAGTGATTCGCGGGCCAGCCACAGTGCTTTATGGTGCAGGGGCTGTAGGCGGCGTAGTGAATGTCATCGATCACCGCATTCCCAAAGAACCACTCAATGGTGTCATGGGGCGTGGAGAAACAAGATTCGGCGGTGCAGACAATGAGCGAAGTGGTGCAGCGGTCATTGACGTAGGCAATGGCATGTTTGCAATTCACGCAGATGTTTATACAAGAAAAACAGATGACTTAAGCATCCCACGCAGCGCCCAAAACAAACTCATCGGCGAGGGGCACGCGGATCATGTCCACAACGGCAAACTCGCCAACAGTGCAGCAAAGTCAGACGGCGGAGCCTTTGGCGCCTCATTAACCTTCGATAAAGGGCATGTGGGTTTCTCATACTCTGAATTTAACAACTTTTATGGCACAGTCGCTGAACCAACTGTAAAAGTGGACATGAAAAGCAATCGCTTGGATTTTTCATCAGAGGTCCACCACTTAGATACTTTTATCGAGCGCATTAAATTCCGCATGGCCTTCACAGATTACAAACATCAAGAAATTAATAGTGGAGCGATAGACACTACTTTTTTAAATAGAGGCATCGAAAGCACACTAGAAGCAGGTCATGCAAAAATAGGCAACTTGTCTGGCGTGCTAGGTCTACAAACGCAAAACACAAGATTCTCAGCCTTAGGTGATGAAGCCTTTGTCCCATCCACTCACACATCCAGCCAGGGTGTTTATCTATATGAAGAGTTGCCAATTGATCGGCTTAAACTTTCTGCAGGTGGTCGGATTGATAAGACCACAGTCAAATCAGCAGGCGGTGGTGCAGATGAAGGAAGTGGCCCAAAATTTGGCGAGGCAGCATCAAAAGAGTTCACACCAAAAAATCTCTCAGCTGGCGCTTTATTTAGTATGGATGAGCACTGGAGCATTGCAACCAATCTAACACATACCGAGCGAGCCCCCACCCAGAACGAACTATTTTCAAAGGGCGCGCACGTGGCAACCAATCAGTATGAAAGGGGATTAACTCAAAGCTCAATGGGGGTAGCAAAGGTGGCTATTGAAAAAGCTAGTGGCATAGATGCTCAAATTCGGTGGAAAACAGACAAACATAGCTTTAGCTTAGGTGGTTTCTACACTAAGTTTGATAATTTTATAAACATTTATAATACAGGGTTTTATAGTGACAAGAATGGGAACACAAACTCAACGCAAGATGATACTTTTAGTTTAGCTGAAGCTGTAACAGTTGGTGTGCCAGCAACTTTTACAGGCATGGAGGCACAAGGTAAATTCCGTATTTATGAGGGCCTGGGTGACTTAGATCTTAATATACGCGGCGATTATGTGAGAGCAACAAACGAAATCACTGACACCCCGCTGTCCAGAATTGCCCCTATGAGAATTGGGACAGGTCTTGATTATCATCTTGGCGAGTTTGCTTCTAAAATTGATATTCTGCATGGGTTTAAACAAGATAGAGTTGCGACGAATGAGTTACCGACCGATGCCTACACAATGGTAAATGCCACCATTAGCTATCGCTTAAAAACAGCACTTAATTTAGAAGCCTTTGCAAAAGCACGTAATTTACTAGATGAAGATATTCGCGACCATAGTTCGTTCTTAAAAGAAATCGCGCCGATGGGTGGTCGTTCAGTTCTGTTTGGGTTACGCGGGGAATTTTAGTGCGTTTTTTACCTGATACTCAGGTGCAGTGTATTCACGCTTGCGCTATCATGAACGCTCTAGATAATTTTCTATTAAAGAGATGAATATGGCACGTACAGTTAATTGCATCAAATTAGGTAAAGAAGCAGATGGCATGGACTTTCCACCGTACCCCGGTCCACTAGGCCTCAAGATTTTTGAAAGCGTTTCAAAAGAAGCTTGGGCAGGATGGCTCAAACAGCAAACAATGCTAGTTAATGAAAATCGCTTAAGCCTTGCTGATGCGCAAGCACGTCAATATCTCAAAGAGCAAACCGAAGCTTATTTCTTTGGTGATGGCGCAGACAAAGCAAGTGGCTATGTACCGCCACAAGCTTAATCAGCTAAGCAAATCGCTTTTTGTCATAAAATCGTCATTATTGGTACTTACAGTCTAGGATTATTTTGTCGCACGCCATCAAACTGAACTCAGAACACTTCGTCAATCGTGAACTTGGCTTATTAGCTTTCAACAAACGCGTTCTTGCTCAAGCAGAGGATGATCGAGTGCCCCTGCTGGAGCGCCTGAAGTTTCTGTGTATTTTTAGTAGCAATATGGATGAGTTCTTTGAAGTCCGTGTTGCTGGTATTAAACATCAAATTAAATTCAATGATCAGCACGCCGGTCCTGACGGACTTTTGCCAAAACAAGTCTTCGCAAAAGTGAGCGCTGAAGCACACAAACTGGTTGATCATCAGTACAAAATACTCAATGAGGTAGTGCTTCCAAAGCTTGCTGAGGAAAACATCAATTTTCTCCGACGTACAAGCTGGAACGATGTTCAACGCCTTTGGATTAGAGACTTCTTTTTCAGAGAGCTCATGCCAATTTTGACCCCAATTGGCCTAGATCCAGCGCATCCATTTCCAAGAGTCTTAAATAAAAGCTTAAATTTTGCTGTTGAGCTTGATGGCAAAGATGCCTTTGGTCGCAACTCTGGCATAGCTATTGTTCAGGCCCCAAGAGCATTGCCTCGGGTCATCCGCTTACCAAGTGAAGTGGCTAATTGCGAGCATGGCTTTGTATTCTTGTCTTCAATTTTGCATGCCCATGTGAATGAGCTTTTTTCGGGCATGACCGTTAAAGGCTGTTATCAATTCAGAGTAACGCGCGACAGTGAGTTAACGCTTGACGATGAAGATACAAAAGACTTAAAAATTGCACTCCAAGGTGAGTTATCACACCGCCAGTTTGGTGATGGCGTTCGGCTAGAAGTGGCCGATAGCTGTCCTGATGAAATGTCTCATTTTCTACTTGGTCAGTTTGGCTTACATAAAGAAGACCTTTACCAAGTCAATGGCATTGTAAACCTAGTTCGCCTGATGCAGATCCCGGATTTAGTAGATAAGCCAACGCTTAAATACCCTCCTTATACGGCGTCTAAGGCCAAAGAACTAGTCAAAGAATCTGACGTTTTTAAAGCGATACGCAAACAAGATATCTTGGTTCATCACCCCTTCCAATCTTTTAATGCTGTGACTGACTTTATTACGCAAGCTGCTGAAGACCCAGACGTATTAGCCATCAAGCAAACTTTTTATCGCACCAGCGCAGACTCTACTTTAATGAAGTCTTTAATTGAGGCGGCGAAGCGTGGCAAAGAAGTGACTGTTGTCGTTGAGCTGTTTGCACGCTTTGATGAAGAAGCAAATATCAATTGGGCAGCCAAACTTGAAGATGCTGGTGCTCACGTTGTGTATGGCGTAGTCGGCCACAAAACCCACGCCAAAATGGCCATGGTTGTTCGCCGTGAAGATGGCACGCTGCGTCGTTATGCGCATCTTGCAACAGGTAATTACCATCAACGCACAGCTAAACTTTATACAGACTTCGGTTTATTTACATGCAAAGATGAAATTTGTGCTGATGTGAATGATGTCTTCGCGCAACTGACTGGTCTAGGAAAATCAAACAAGCTCAATCATCTATGGCAATCACCATTCACTTTGCATAGCAACTTGATTAAAGCGATCAACAAAGAAACAGAAATTGCAAAGTCCGGTAAGAAAGCACGCATCATTGCCAAAATGAATGCGTTGTTGGAGTACGATGTTATTAGAGCTTTGTACGATGCATCTAATGCCGGCGTTGAAATCGACCTATTAGTGCGTGGCGTCTGTGCGCTCAAGCCTGGCGTTCTTGGAGTTTCTGAAAATATTAGAGTGCGGTCAGTGGTTGGTCGTTATTTAGAGCACACGCGTATTTTTTACTTCTTGAATGAAGGAGAGGAAAATGTTTACCTTTCAAGCGCCGATTGGATGTACCGAAACCTCTTTAAGCGTATTGAAGTCTGCTTCCCTATTCTCGATGCAAAAGTAAAAAAACGAGTCATTCAAGAAGGTTTGGATGTGTACCTGAAAGACAATATGAATGCTTGGGAAATGATGCCAGACAGCACTTACCAATTAGCACATAAACGCGGGATACAAAATTCAGCACAACAAGCGTTAATGCAGCTTTACGGCCAGGACTTGCCAGCGCCAGAAATCTGAAAGAACTAAGCTAGAGAAAGCGTAATATTAAGGTCTTTCCAATAAACTACCTCACTGGCTAGCTCAGCATCCGTCAAAGGATTCTTAGCGAGCCATCCAGGCTCAACATCCAGCCCAAAACCCGCTTTATGCCAAGCCAAATTGAGTTCTGGCGGCGTAATATGTAAGCGATTGCGATGAAATAAAACCGCCAATCTAAAAATCATCACTAACACTGTACGGTCTTCAGAAAGCGCTGGCATTTGTAGCTTAGCAAGTGAGCGCCGCTGTGCGCGCACTAAAAAACCTAAACTTTCTTGTTCCATTTTGGAAAAACCGGGCATATCAGCATTTTCAATAATGTACGCCGAATGCTTGTGATAACCGCCGTGTGCAATCGAAACACCAATCTCATGCAATTTGGCCGCCCATCCCAAATATTGCTTAGCAACCGCCACATCTCCGCTTAACTTATGTTCGACTTGCGAGAGCAATAAAATCGATAAAGACTGCACACGCTTCACCTGATCTCTATCCACATGATAGCGACGCATAAAGCTATTAACCGTTGCATCACGCGTATCATCGTGCTGCATTCGTCCTAGTAACTCATAAAGCACACCTTCTCTTAATGCACTATTGGCCACGGTCAGCTTATCAATGCTCAAACCCTCAAATGCAGCGATCATAATGGCCAATCCACCAGAGATGACTGAGGAGCGGTCTACACTAAGCCCATGAAGTTGTATTTTTTTAATTTCTTTAGCGCCTATCAATAACTGTCGCAATTGATACAAGCCTTCAAGTGTAACTGCGCCATCTGTCAGACCATGAAGACGAAGCACTTCTCCAAGTGTGCGGGCGGTTCCAGATGAACCAACAGCCTCTTGCCAATGCTTAGATTTAAAGTTTTTAGCAATCGTTTGAATTTCAGTCGCTGCCGCAATTTGCGCACGCTCAAATGCTTCTTCAGTGATTTTTCCATCGGAAAAGTACTTCAGGCTATAACTGACACAGCCCATATAGAGACTTTCCATCTCTAAAGGCTCCAAGCCTTCACCAATAATGAGTTCAGTTGAACCCCCACCAATATCAATGACGAGGCGTTTATGTTCAGCCTTAGGAAGACTGTGACTCACGCCCACAAAAATCATGCGCGCTTCTTCACGACCAGCAATGATTTCTATTGGGAAACCGAGCGCTTCTTGCGCAGCTTTTAGGAGTTGAGGTGCATTTTTAGCAACACGAAAAGTGTTAGTAGCGACTGCACGCACTGCTTGAGGAGGAAGTCCACGCAGACGCTCACCAAAACGATTTAGGCACTCAATCGCACGATTTAATGCTTCGTCACTCAGTGTTTTGTCATCACTCAACCCTGCGCCCAGTCTGACGACCTCACGCAAGGAGTCGTGAAAAATGAGATGGTCGTCGACCACCCTTGCAAGTTGCAATCTGAAGCTATTGGAGCCTAAATCAACTGCAGCAATTTCAGAGAAAGTTGGTTTACTATTTACCAAGACCAACCTTTATTCTTGTAACAAAAAAACAGAAAATTATGGTGCGAGGGTTTCGCGTTCCATCTCATCAACAGACGTATGGCGCACATCTTTACCCTTCACCATATACACCACATATTCAGCAATGTTTTTTGCATGGTCGCCAATACGTTCAATCGCTTTCGCCACAAACAACACTTCTAATGATATAGAAATTGTACGTGGATCTTCCAACATAAAAGTGATCAACTGACGCATCGCCGCACGAAATTGCTCATCCACTTGCTCATCCTGACGCGCAACTTCAACTGTTCTCGTCACGTCCAAACGCGCAAAAGCATCTAAAGATGTACGCAACATCTCACGCACCAAAGTTACCATCGTTTTAATTTCATTAAAGCGTGGCTTGTACATGCGGTCCGACTCATAAATCTTTTGTGTAACACGTGCAATTTTAGTGGCTTCATCACCAATGCGCTCAAGATCGGTAATCGTCTTCACGATCATCATGATCAAGCGTAAATCACTCGCAGCAGGCTGACGTCTAGCAATAATGTGGCTACAATCTTCATCAACTTGTATTTCAAGCGCATTAACTTGTTGATCGACCTCCATTACTTCTTGAGCTAATTTTGGATTGACGCTGACCAATGAGTCCAAAGCGTTGACAATTTGCTGTTCAACCAAGCCGCCCATTTGCAGGACTTTTGCGCGCACAGCTTCAAGTTCAGCGTCATACTGCTTATAGGTATGTTCAGTTTGCATAACAAATATCCTTATTAAAAATTAATAGCAAAGACATAAGGTGGACTAGTTTAGACCTTGTTTATGAAAATTTGATGTCATTTTGATGTATAAGTTTTAACGCCTTCGGCGGTTGCTAACAGAAGAACATTCGCTGGGCGTGCCGCAAATAATCCATTCGTCACCACGCCGACGATTTGGTTAATCTTAGCTTCCATTTCAATCGGGTTACTAATTGTTAAACCGTGCACATCTAAAATCATATTGCCGTTATCAGTTGTGAAGTCACGCAATTTTGGCTGACCACCCAGCTTCACCAACTCGCGGGCCACATAGCTACGCGCCATTGGCAATACTTCTACCGGCAAAGGAAATTTACCAAGTACTGGTACATATTTAGTCTCATCGCAAATACAGATGAAGCTTTTTGCACAGGCTGCAACGATTTTCTCGCGCGTTAACGCACCACCACCGCCTTTAAGCATGTGAAGATGTTCAGTAATCTCATCCGCACCGTCCACATAAATTTCCATGCCATCTACCGTATTTAAATCAAATACTTCAATACCATGGGCACGCAAGCGTTGCGCTGTTGCTTCTGAACTGGCGACAGCACCGTCAATTTTTGCTTTTACTTTTGCAAGCTCATCAATGAAGAAATTAGCAGTAGAGCCTGTGCCTACCCCAATAATGCCGCCTTTTACATACTCGACCGCCGCTTTTGCGACTTGTTGTTTTAATTCGTCTTGCGTTGCCATGTTCATTTATCCTTCAAATTGCATAATAAAATTCTTTAATGATGCGTTTTCTTTATAATTACAAGTTACCCTCAATCATACACTTAGCAAGACTGAATGAAAAACGACTACTTAGAAAAAATTCGTGCCGCACTCGTCTATGACGTGGCTAAAAAAACACCACTCGAATATCAGCCGATTTTGTCGGCACGCCTCGATAATCGCGTTTTACTTAAACGTGAAGACATGCAACCCGTGTTTTCTTTTAAGATTCGCGGTGCCTACAACAAAATGGCGCATCTTTCTAAAGAAGCACTTACTCATGGTGTGATTGCAGCCTCTGCTGGCAACCATGCGCAAGGCGTTGCCCTGTCTGCACAAAAGCTAGGCTGCCGAGCAGTCATTGTCATGCCAACAACAACCCCGCTCATTAAAATCAATGCTGTTAAAAGTCGCGGCGCCGAGGTTGTGCTCTTTGGTGATTCCTATTCAGACGCTTATTTGCATGCTTTAAAACTAGAGCAGTCCGAAGGCCTGGCTTTTGTTCACCCATACGACGACCCTGAAGTCATCGCCGGTCAGGGCACGATTGCGATGGAGATTCTTAATGAGCATCCAGAGCCTATCGAAGCGATATTCTGCTGTGTGGGTGGTGGTGGCTTGCTTGCCGGCGTTGCCGCCTATGTAAAAGCGTTGCGCCCAGAAATTAAAGTGATTGGCGTTGAAGCAAGTGACGCTGACGCCATGACGCAGTCATTAAAAGCTGGCAAACGCGTAATGCTGGATCAAGTCGGCTTGTTTGCTGACGGCGCGGCAGTCAAGCAAGTGGGCGAACATACTTTCAAGCTTTGCCAAGCCTATGTCGATGAAATGATTTTAGTAGATAACGATGCGATTTGTGCTGCGATTAAGGATGTATTTGAAGATACCCGCTCTATTTTAGAGCCAGCTGGTGCACTTGGTGTTGCTGGCATGAAAGAATACATCAAACGTAATAATTTGCACGGCAAAACCATGGTAGGCATTGCCTCTGGCGCCAATATGAATTTTGACCGTTTGCGATTTGTAGCAGAGCGTGCGGAGATTGGCGAAAAACGTGAAGCCGTATTAGCGGTCACTATCCCTGAAAAACCAGGCTCATTCAAAAAATTCTGCCGCTTACTAAGCAGTCGCAGCATTACAGAATTTAATTATCGTTATTCAGATCCAAAATCAGCCCATATTTTTGTCGGCATTGCGATTAATGACAACAAAGCACCAAGCGAATTAGTTGAAATGCTCAAGTCCAACGACTTGCCTGCACTAGACCTGAGCGATAACGAAGTCGCAAAGTTACATTTACGGCACTTAGTTGGCGGCCATGCCCCACAAGCAACCAATGAGGTGATCTATCGTTTCGAGTTTCCTGAGAAGCCTGGCGCACTTATGAACTTCCTCGACACCATGGGTCACGATTGGAATATCAGCTTATTTCATTATCGCAACCATGGTGCAGATTACGGCCGGGTATTGGTTGGCATGCAGGTGCCTCCTAGCGACCGAACGGCGTTCAAAACATTCTTAGATCAGTTAGGTTATCCATATTGGGATGAGAGCGACAACCCGGCTTATAAACTATTTTTGGGATAAATTCCTGACTTGAAGTTTGACAGAACCTTATAACCAAGCAACTGCCATAATATATGGACTTTTAATATTGGAGAATAAACACATGAAACAGCTTTCATTGCTTGCAGCAGCCCTGATTTTTTCAGCAACCAGCCTTTCTAGCCTTGGCGCTGAAAAGGGTAACGCTTATGTTTCAAATCAAGATGGCGGTGTGACTGTCATTAATTTGGAGAGCATGGAAGCCACTAGCAATATTGATATCCAAGCCAAAAGTCCTCGCGGCATTGCGGTGACTGCAGATGGTAAGTTCCTCATTACTGCAAACAAAGATGATAACAATATTTCAGTGATTGACCGAGCAACTGGCCAATTAATTAAACATATCGCTGTGGGTAAAAACCCTGAGTTTGTTCGAGTTCATAAAGGGCTAGTTTTTGTTTCCACTGAGCCAAGTTCAAAAGGCGGCCCGCCACCCAAAATGGGCGAGGCAGTTAAAGAGGATGACGATGATGACAAAGCGCCAGCAATTATTGCAGTTGTTGATTTAAAAAAAGGCAAAAAGGTACGTGAAATTGTAGGTGGCCCAGAAACAGAAGGCATTGAGTTTTCAAAAGATGGTAAAAAAATCATCATTACCAATGAGGCTGACAATACCATCACCGTTCACAACTTTGCCACAGGCAAACTACTCAAAACCATCTCAACCAAAGAGTATGGCGACCGCCCACGCGGCATCAAAGTATCGCCTGATGGCAACACTTACTTAGCTACTTTGGAGTACGGCAATAAGTTTTTGGTCTTGGACAAAAAGCTTGATGTCATCCGAACCGTTGAAACCGGCCAATCGCCTTATGGTATTGCCTTTGATCGTAAGGGCGAACGTGTTTTTGTTGCGTCTTCGAAAGAGAAAGCTTTGCAGGTTTATGATGCAAAGACGTTTGAGAAAATTAAAGACATCAGCACGGGCAATCGCTGCTGGCACTTTAGCTTTACGCCAGATGACAAACAAATTTTACTTGCCTGCGGTAAATCTGATGCGGTAATGGTCATTGACACTGAAACATTAGAAAAAACCAAAGAAATTGCCAATAAAGAGAAGCCTTGGGGCGTCGTTACTTATCCTAAATCAATGGGCAGTTTAGACCAGCCTTAATCCAAAGTGATTAACAAAAAGCCCTGAAAATTTTTCTAGGGCTTTTTTATTGGCTTAGGCGAGTAAAGCCATAATCGTTTGCCAATCTCTTGGGTCAACTGGCGTAATCGAGAGCCGATTGCCGCGCTGTAAAATTTTTAAGTTTTCTAATGCTGGATTCTCACGCATTTCTTTTAAGCTCAGCAATCTGGTCTTACGCACCAACTTCACATCCACATTAAACCAACGCGGTGTTTCGGGTGTAGCTTTTGGGTCGAAGTATTTGTGGTCTTTAATAAACTGTAAGCGATCTGGATAAGCGAGTGTTGAAACTTCTGCAAGGCCTGCAATGCCGGGCTGATCACAGTTAGAGTGATAGAACAGGACACCATCGCCCACTTGCATTTGATCGCGCATAAAGTTACGTGCTTGGTAATTCCGCACACCATACCAATCCACCGATTGATTTGGAAAAGATGCTAAATCATCAATAGAAACATCGGCAGGCTCAGATTTCATCAACCAATAACGCATTATTTATTCCTCAATATTTCCTGATTATTCAAATATGCGCTTATCATAACCTGACTTAATCTTAAAAAAGAGCAGCGCAATGGCAAAAAATGTTTTGGGAACGTTATTACAAGTGTGTAGCCTAGATCCTCTTACCGGATTTACACGAACGGGATGCTGTGAAACGGGCGCTCAAGATGCCGGAAGCCATACGGTTTGCGCGCAAGTGACAGAAGAATTTTTAATTTTTTCTGCCAGCCAAGGCAATGACCTCAGCACACCTCGTCCAGAGTATGGTTTTGAAGGGCTGAAGCCAGGAGATCGATGGTGTTTATGTGCATCCCGCTGGCATGAAGCTGCCGAGGCTGGATTTGCGCCGCCTGTTGTGCTTGAAGCAAGCCATGAGAAATGTTTAGAAAAAGTAAGCTTAGCCGACTTGAAATATCACGAACTACGCTAAAAATATGGGTTCCCCACCGCATGTAGCCTAGGCTAGCATCCTGAACCAAAAAGGCTCAAGTGGTAACCATCTAAAGCGCATTAGGCACAACCGCAGTGGATCGCGCTCACAGCAACTCGAATAACGGAGACCTATGCTAGAAACTAGTTCAAGGAATATATAACCTAAACCACACCGTGAGGAACAAGCGCAACTGTAATACATAAACAAACAAATAGAACAAATTAAAACAAATTATTTTGCTCTGCAAGCGCGTCGTCAACTATGCGTTGCATGTGAGCAATTTTGCCTTTCATACCGCCAACATCAACACCACCCGTTCGAGTGGTAAGCAATTCATGCGCTAAATTAAGTGCAGCCATCATCGCAATGCGCTCAACACCAACCACCTTGCCCGCATCACGAATATCGCACATTTTTTTATCAAGATAACTCACGGCGCTCAACAAGCTGTCGCGCTCTTCAGGCGGGCATGCAATCGTAAACTCACGCCCCATGATATTAACTTCTACACCTTTAACGTCACTCATAAGACATCCTCTGGTAAGCGATTAATGATGTTTTCAATACGAATTTGCGCTTGCTGCATACGTGCTTTTAGTAGGTGTTCAGCCTCTTGCGCTATCGTAAGCGAACGTCTAACTTCGAGGTTATCTTCCCGCAAGGACTTACACAACTGCACGAGTTGTGAAATCTTCTCCTCTAAAGCTTTTAAATCAGCATCCATCCAAGCACTATAATTGTTAAATCCTTATCAAGTCAACCTATAAGCGATTACATTGAAAGCTTTACTGCACCTTGATGGCAGCATTTTTAAATAAATTCTTAAACGAGTATGCTCAAAATCTAGTACACTGTACTCAAGTTGATAGGTGCTCGCGATGCTTTTCGGCAACAAAGGTGAAACTGGGAAATAGGTGCGTTTTATATAAAACAAATCCTATGCTGCCCCCGCAACGGTAAGTGATTGTAGATTTGCAACATGCCACTGAACGAAAGTTTGGGAAGGCGCAAATCGTATCCTCACAAGCCCGGAGACCGGCCTACGCAACCTAAGCATGGAAATGCCGCGGGGTGACGGTTTCTGTTGTGTTCAGTCCTTATTGGATTAATGCTACTTACAATCTTTTTTTATCGCAACCGAGTCATACACTCGGCATTTTCATTTTTATATATCGGCGCACGGGGACGTACGCCTTTACTAGGAAATGATCATGAAAAAAACCACCATTGCTGGCCTCATAGGCCTGCTTTTCAGTACGCCATTGTTAGCAGCAGAAACAAACATTAATGCCAAAGATGTCATCGTCACAGCAACCCGCGTCCATGAAAAAATTCAAAATATTCCAGCTAACATTCAGGTGATTAGCCGCGAGGATATTCAAGAAATCAACGCAACTTCGATCCCGCAGATTCTCTCGCAACTAGGCGGGTTAAATGTTACAGGTACAGCACTTGGTCAATTCAACCAAGGGGCAGCTATTGATATTGGTGGTTATGGAGCCACTGCAGGCAGTACAACTTTAGTGTTAATCAATGGACAAAGAGTGAGTCCTATTGATTCTAGTGCCACACCATGGGAAATCATCCCTGTTAAATCGATTGATCGTATCGAAGTCATTAAAGGCAGTGCAGGGGTTCAATATGGCGATCGGGCAGTGGGTGGTGTTATTAACATCGTGACCAATGAAAGTCAGAAATCAATTAATCAAGCATCTGCGACCATAGGTAGTTTTGGCACAACCAACATGAGCGCAATTATTCAGAACAAGTTTAACGACACGCTTTTTAAGATTTCAGGTAATGCCAGTCAATCAGATGGCTGGCGACAAAACACTGCATCAGACCAATATTCAATCAATGCCCGCATTACTCAATACTTCGAGAAAAGCTCTGCCTACCTAGAATTTTTCGGGAATCACAACAAAAATCAAACGCCAGGTGCAGTAATAGCACCTATTGGACAAGGCAGCCCGCGTGATGTGAAATGTGATATTTACAGTTGCTTCAAAGGAGCAAACAACAAGTACGACAACTACGGGCTAGGATTAGGGGCAACTCACGAATTCACTGATAGCGTGAAATTTGAAGGTGATTTTTCTTACAAAAACACAAAATCTGAATTTTTTAAAAATGGTGACAATCAAGGCGACCCGTCAAATGGTTACGCCTTATATAACCCTCCTCAGTATTATCCTTATAGCGCAAACTATAGCCGTTGGCGTATGGACTTTTCACCCCGTTTAAAAATAGACTTAGAAAAGCTGGGCGCCCTTGTAATTGGCTACGACTATGGTCGCGCCTATGGATCGCAAAACGATACAAATGCTTTCACTGGTTACACTGCACTCTCAAAATCAAGCGCCTCATTGATCGATAATTCATTCTATCTACACCATAGATTGCCAATACAAGAAAAATTAGATTTAACAGGCGGATTCCGGAGACAAACTCAGCAAACAAGTGCTAATGACGATGACGGATACTCTTTATCTAACGCTCAAAAAACCACTTCTGCTAACGCTTGGGAGTTGGGGCTTAATTATAAGTTTTCAGACGCTGAGAAAGTGTATATTAAATACGGTCAATCCTTCCGATTTCCCAATATTGATGAGTTTTGGGGGTATGACAACAGTTTTAATCGAACATTTTTTGGGGGCATAATCAACCCTCAAATAGATCGTACGGCAGCAATTGGTTCGAACTTTGTTATAGGTAATACTACCCTTTCAAGCTCTGTTTTCCACACACGAACAGAGGATGGAATCCGATATAACGTTCATAGTCAAAAAAACATCAATGACGCAAACGTCGTTGAAAGAAATGGCGTTCACTTGAGCACGGCAACTTTATTTACAGACCGTCTAAGTTTCTTCACAAACTCCAAGTTACAAGAAGCAATCTATGAAGACGGCCCACATAAGGGAAAATCATTTGATCTCGTGCCAAAGCTTCTAATTAATGCACGCGTGAATTATAAATTCGATAATGATTGGTCCCTGGGATTAGTGACTAACTATGTTGGCAGTCAGTATTACGATGGCGCAAACGATAAAGGTGCTTACACAAAAATGCCTTCTTACATCGTCAGCGATTTGTATCTGAATAAAAAAATTAATCAGTGGGATTTTAGATTAGCCATTAAGAACTTATCCAACGAGCGCTATGCAACTTACGGTGGCTATCAAGACAAAAGCAACCCAAGTTTTTATGCTGGTTACTACTACTACCCAAGTGACCCGAGGTCGGTATTTGCATCGCTAAGCTATAATTTTTAACACCCAACCCTTATCCGACAAAAACCGTCGGATAAGGGTTACAATACCGCTAAATATCAATGGAGTTTGTTATGTCTTTAAAAACAAAAAATTCAACGCTCATCGGAATGGCGCTTATCGCGTTAATTTTACTCACGCGCAGCAGTCATTTTGGCACCAGCGTTCTTTTGCCTGATGCCACATTAGCAGCGCTATTCTTAACAGGTATGCTAATGCAAAAATTACGTTGGTTAGCCATCGCTATCGTTACTGCTTTTGCTATGGATTTTTACGCGCTAGGCTTTGCCGGCGTTTCAGATTACTGCATGTCGTTTGGCTATTGGGGGTTAATCCCAACTTATGCCATGGTATGGGGCGCAGGTCGCTATATTGCAAAACAAGAACAACCTTTTAATTTAAGCACTTTTGTTCCTGCCGCTTTGATAGCTACTAGCCTAGCTTTTGTTTTATCAAACTCGTTTTCGTATGTGTTTTCAGACAAGGTTAGTAGCTTAACTATTGCTGAGTTTTCAGCACGTGTAGCTCAATACTTCACACCCTACCTTGGCTACACTGCTATCTACTTAGGCGTAGCTTGGATTGCCCAAGCAGCTTTCCAAAAGCTAGGTACTCACCAAAGCAAAACCGCTTAACGGTTTACAAACTTAAGCTGCGTGACTCCTGCATCTAATGCAATATGGGTCACGCTTCCATAATTCACCTTCATCCCCGATGCTTCTCGTAAGGGGACCTTTAAAGCCTCTGCTACTAATGCTCTGATAACACCTGCATGAGTAAAAACTAGCGCCTGTTTATAGTTTTGATGCTTATCCAAATCATATAAAAAAGTTTTCACTCTTAGATGCAAGTCAACATAAGATTCACCATTGGGCGGCGCTTGCATAACGTGTTCATACGTCCAATCACCCACAACACCCTGCGGAATATCTTCCCAAGCCTTTAACTCCCAATCCCCAAAACTAAGCTCTAGCAAACGAGCATCTGTAAGCAGTAATGAAAAATTAAAGTGATCTACCGCTCTTTGCGCTAGCTTCGCACAGCGCTGAAGAGGGCTGCTAAATACTATGGGGTTCACCAAATGGGCAAGCTTTGGCATCAGCATCGACCACTCCATATCGAAACTCTCTGCCAGCCCAACATCCGCTTGTCCGTAGCAAACACCAGAAGCAACATCTGGCGTTGTATGCCGCACTAAATAAACATCCATTAAATCCTCAAAAAAAGCACGTAATTTTATCCGTCGATTATTGCATATGGCAGGAATTTTCCAACAGTGGTGTCATAGTTTTACAATTTATGGTGACATATTAAATCCCTCAAGTCGGCGCAAGCAAACATGACCAACCTTAAGCAGCAGAGAGAGCGTTTAGGCAATTCACTTAAAGCTGAAAAACACAGACAGAAACAACAGAAAGCTCGTCAGCACATACAACGGGCTAATAAAACACTAGGAAATATTTAAACCTTAACAAAAATGAAATGCAGCTTAAATAATCGCTTATTAAAATTTAATTCGTAAATTGCTTTTCTTTGAGCATTTATCTCCTTTTTTGGGCGCTGTTAATTGCAGTGCCCATTTTTTTGCCCCTCTCATACAAAGTCGTTTTAAACGACAAATTAACAATCGTTGAAAACTTTGGTTATCTGTTGCACACCCCTGCGATGGCAGAAAACAATAACATCCTGGAGATTCACTACAGATTTACGATTTTAGAGTGTCAGAATAGATTAAGTTTGCTATAATGCCGGTCTTTCGCGATGTTCAAACATCGAGAAATGATGGCTGGGTAGCTCAGTTGGTAGAGCAGCGGATTGAAAATCCGCGTGTCGGCGGTTCGATTCCGCCCCCAGCCACCACTTAATTGAGGCTCATAAAAATGTGGGCTTTTTTTACGTCTGGATGTTCTACAATCCTCTCGCTGTGTTGAAAAGACCATGGAGTACCGAAAATAAGTGTGGGGGTATGCAATTAAATATTTGTGATTGATTTGATGAAAAAATCAACATTTTTTTTAATCAAGTCCATATCTTCTTTTTTGGTTGGCTTTTTAATTCCTAGCAAACATTCAATATGAGGCAGTCCAGTAAATAGTGATAAAAATTGAGTTGCTAAAAAATCACAATCTGCTGCCTCTATGCTGCCAACATCATTACACTGGTAGAGGTAACCAGCCACTTCACGATGGACCATCAATGGTCCATTCTTATAGAATAGGTTGCAAAGATTTTGATGGGTTAGCGCTGATGAGAACATCGTTCTGTACATTCCAAGGACTTCATCTTTCCTTATCAATGTAAGAAATTTTTCAGCAATCGCAGCCAATCCATCTCTCGGATTTTTGGGATTCAAGTTTTCATTTTTAATTGAGAATTCTTCCTCAACCCTACTAGTAATAGTTGCGCCAAATAAATCCTCCTTTGATTTAAAATGACTGTATATAGTCATTTTCGTAACGCCTGATGCATCAGATATAGCATCAATAGTTGTTCTCTCAAAACCATTCTCTCCGAACAATCTCCCCGCAGTTGAGATTATTGACTTCAACTTATCCTCATCAAATGGTCTCCCACGCTTTTTTCTAATCGGCAATTTATTTTGGCTCATACTCAATTATTGTACTTGACAGTATATTTAATATAATTATTATACCTGACAGTAAGTTTAATAAGTTAAAAGGAATAGTTTATGAACAGGCATTGTTTCTCATTAATGTTAAGTTTTTTGATTTACTCAAACGCTTTCGCTGAAAATCTAGGTGTTATTACTGCGGAAATCAAAGGTGTAAAAGAAATTCCTCAAAGTACCGTTATATGTGGGATTTTTGATTTAAAAGATGGCTTCCCTATGGACGCATCCAAAGCATTGCAAATCAAAGATGCAAGAGTTGATAAAGATGTTGCTATTTGTAGCCTTGAAGTCCCAACGGATAAGTTTTATGCAATTTCTGTGGTGCATGATACTAATAATAATCGACAAATTGATACCAGCGCACTTGGTATTCCGAAAGAGGGTTGGGCATCATCCAAAAATATCACCCATACTTTCAGACCACCAACTTTTGAAGAATCTAAAGTATTACTAAATGAGAAAACGTTAAAACTTACTCTACAAATGCATTACTGATAAGAAGTCATATTCAGCAAATAAATTACTACAGGGGGATTTTATAAATGGGGAATTCATATCTAGTATTAAAATCGATTCATATTTTCGGTGTCATTTTGCTAATGGGCAATATCATCGTGACAGCGTGGTGGAAGTTTATGGCAGATAAAACAAAAGACCCTAGCGTTATATCCTTTGCGCAAAGGCAAGTAACACTTACAGATTTTGTATTTACAGTCCCGGGGGTTTTAATGGCCGTCATAGCTGGAGACTCAATGTCTTATGGATTTATGGCTAATTCTTGGGACATTCAATGGATAACTTGGGGACGTTGTCTTTTCATCGCATCAGGAATTATTTGGGTTGCCATTTTAATCCCAACACAAATAAAACAATCACGCATGGCACGTAACTTTGCACATGGCAAAGCAATTCCTGATGAGTACTGGAAATTAAGTAAACGCTGGAATATATTTGGCAGTCTTGCTGTTTTGCTGCCCCTTATCAATATTTACTGGATGGTATTCAAACCAGTTTAGATAGACCACGATTTTATATTTTGGGGTAACTTTGGGGGTAACTCAATAGCAACTAAATTTAAAATTATCTATTAATCAATTATTTAATAGATTTTTTCGATTGTGCCCCCACCACCACCTACTAAAGGCTCACAGAAATGTGGGCTTTTTTTACACCTAGAACAACTAGAATACTTCCACTGTTCAAAACAGATCAAATAGCTTGGCAATCCTTTAATTGGGGACGCTTAAATTAAAAATAGCTTATAAGGCAATAACTTCAACCAGACAGTCATGTGAGGTAGGTGAGTGACCCATGTCCCCAAAGGCGTTTGAGCTCACCGAATTTACGACCCCATTATTAAGCTGTCGCCAATAGCCAAGCGTAGTTACCACAATGCCTTTATTGACGTCGGTTGTTACCTTAGCTACCGCCTCAAAAGAGCCACGATCGTTAAGAACCTTTGCCCGGCCTCCATCAATTAGACCCCTATCCATGGCATCCGCAGGATGTATCATCACAAACTGTTCGCCCTGACCCTTAATCTTGCTCTCAAAGTTAGCGTAGGATGAGTTAATAAAGCCATGGCTCTTTGGCGCGAGAATGTTTAGGGGATACTTTTTGGCTAGCTCGGGGTTCGCTAATGCAGTTTCCTTAGATGGAACGTAGTCAGGGAGCTCAGGAATATCTTCCCCAGGCTGAAAGTCTTCATACATCTGCCTAAATGGCCCGGCGACAAAATTCTTCGCACCGACGACCCTAAACTCGCATTTACCAGAAGGAGTCGGAAAGTTACCTTCCTTGTGGGGCGCTCGATTATCTTTAGTGCCTACATTTAGCCTAAAGTAGCCGTGTTCTTTTAAATAATCTAAGTCAATGCCATTACAGGCAGGGGAGCTCCAATCCACATAATGCTCGAGACATTCTGTGTCATTCCATTTGAAATTCTCTTCCTCGAAACCTAATCGTTTGGCTAGCCTTCTGAAAATTTCATTGTTTGGTATGGCCTCACCTGGGGACTCAATACATTTGGTGTTGTATGTTAGGTACAAATGACCCCATGAAAGAATAATGTCCTCTTGCTCTGCCCCCATTGATGCTGGCAACAATATATCAGCGTAGGCAGCGGTGTCTGAAATAAAATGTTCAGCAGAGACGAGGAATAAATCCTCACGACTAAGTCCTTCTATGATCTTCTCAGATTCGGTCGCCTGAGTAATGGGATTGGTGTTCCAACACATCATGGACTTAATAGGAACATTAAGCTTCTGCTCCCCAGTTAGCACTCGACCCAATTGCAAGTTATTGACGACCTGAGTACCTTTTGGAATTAAATCTGGACGACAGATCACATCAAAACGGTAAGGGTGCTCCCAAACCGGAAATTGGAGAATGCCGCCACCCACATGACGCCATGCGCCAGTCAATGCTGGAAGCGATGTGACGGCACGAATCGCTTGACCACCTCCCCAGCTTTTTTCTAAAGCGACACCGATTCTGATTGCTGAGGGCTGGGTTGTTGCATATTCTCTTGCTAACTTCCGAATGTCTTCCGCGGCGATGCCTGTGATTGCCTCAGCCCACTCAGGCGTTCTTTCTTTAGCTTTTTCTGCCAGCTCAGAAAAGCCAACAGTGTAGTTATCCACATATTCCTGATCAACCAGCCCTTCGTCGATAATCACGTTCATCATCGCCATGGCTAATGCGCCGTCAGTGCCCGGTTTAGGGCAGATATGCCAATCGGCTTCTTTTGCTGTTTTAGACGCATAAGCATCGATCACAACCACCTTAGAGCCGTTCTTCTGTGCTTCCTTGATGATGTGCCAATGATGCAGATTGGTACTCACGGAGTTGCAGGCCCAGATAATAATAAATTTAGCGTGGATAAAGCTCTCTGGATCAACACCTGCGGTTGGACCGACGGTAAGCAGCCATGCTGTGCAAGAACCCTCACCACAAAAAGTTCTTTCAGTGACAGTCGCGCCCAGTCTTGCAAAAAAGGCATCACCCCCATTTAAGCCATGAACCAAGCCCTGATTGCCTAGGTAGCTGTTAGGCATAATCGCTTGGGGGCCATGCTCTTTGATAATGGTCTGCCATTTATCGACGATAGTATCAAGCGCTTCATCCCATGAGATTCGCTCGAACTGTTTAGTGCCTTTAGGCCCAACGCGTTTCATCGGGTATAAAAGACGATCTGGATGGTAATGTCGTTTTTCGTAGTCATTCAATTTAACGCACAGCCCACCACGTGTCATTGGGTGATCAGCGTTGCCTTTAACAGCGACGAGTTTTTCATCCCTTACGTGATAAACCATGGAGCAAGTATCTGGGCAGTCATGTGGGCAACCGCCATGATATGTCTTGATTGAGCTGTCTTTTAAGTCATCCATCATGAACTCCGAAAAATTTTAACTGCGCAAAAAGAATAAATTTAATAAAAATATACACCTAAAATAATAAAAAAAATAGCGAAATAGTCCGCAAGAAAGTAAGGATCGCTACCCTTGAAAAAATCTCACATAAATTTGAAGTTTCTAATTCTTAATATTCTAAGCGTCGCATAACGAGATGCTATAGAAATACTGTTGATACAGTCGACAGAGTCTAAAAATCCTAATTGTCTTCGGTTTGATTCGACCACTTTTCGACACTACAAAAAACACCGCTTGTAATAATCTTTGCCGAAACTTCCAATTGCTATCGATTTTCTATTTACCAACTATTACAATTAAATTTATTAAGTTAAATACTTGCATAATTTTAAAACTATTTGTGAGTAGATTTTCTTCAAAATCTATTTTTCTTTAAAGGAGCGCCGCCATGCGGTATTATCTTGCGTTATTTTTTCTCGGTTTAACCAGTCACGCTTATTCTGAGGATGTTCTGACACTTGCCTCTGGTAAACAAATAAAAAAAGCCATGGCGGGGAATACTGTAGAGGGCTCAATGCAAGCTTCCGGTCGTTATACTGAGTTTTACTCAAACGATGGTACGGTTTTAGGTAAGGGTTACAAGGCAATGTGGCGTATTGAGGGCGACGACATGTGCTGGATATACAAGGATCAGCCCAAAGATTGCTGGAGAGCTTCGATCAAAGGAGCATCTGTGCAATGGGTAAAAAATAAGAAGTTACAAGGCTCTGGCACTATCGTGAAAGGAAATATAAATAATTTTTAATTTAGATTGCCTTGGCTCATATGAAGCTATCTTTATTGGGCCTCTAAATGAGAATAACCTTGAGATAAAAATTATTTGTGCCTCTTTTCACATCAAGAATCGCTGTAAGATATATCAAGAACTCGCGAAAATCAGCACAAATAATGATCAAACCCAGATTAGAAAATCCCAATGACATTCGTCAACAAGTATGGCAAGAGCTAGAAAAAGCTTGTCGTGATCGCCATCATGCTTGGAGAACGCCAGTCATGGCGACAACTTCAAGCGATGGTTCGGTGAATGCTAGGACGGTTGTTCTGAGAAAAGTTGATCGATTGAATCAATCTTTGATGATTTTCACAGATCAGCGAAGTCTTAAAGTGCGTGAAATCATCAAGCAACCCAAAGCAGTGTTTGCATTTTGGAGTCCACGTTTAAATTGGCACCTACGTGTTGAGGTTGAAGTGTCAGTGATGAAAGATTTAACAATGCTGAATACTTTGTGGCAAACCATTAAAGATAGCCCAAGTGCGATGGATTACTTGCATGCACAAGCACCTGGGACAGCTTTAGCAAAGGCTACGACTGGACAAGCGCCTGCAACCGAAAAGAATCAGTTTACTGTGCTAACGGCAGCAGTAATAAAAATCGATTGGCTTGAGCTATCCAGAGAAGGACATCGGCGCGCCAAGATAACAAATGACACTTGGGAGTGGCTAGTTCCCTAGGCAATCAATCCATCTGATGCATATTTTGCAACAAACTGTTCAATTTCGTCGTTAATTTCATCATGTGCGGTGAGCCCGTTAATCCAGCGTTCAGGAATGGCGCTTACCCCCAGAGTCGCGCCTAATATTGCACCCAACACAGCCCCACGATGGCAGTTATCACCACCGGCATTGGCATTCGCTACCAAAGCACTCTCAAAGTCATCATGGTAACGCGCAGCTAGATAAAGTACTGAAGGAAATGCTTGGTCCACGTAACAAGCGGGGCTCAGCAGCCCGCCAATGACTTCCAAATCTGATCTTTGGTGAAGGCGCACATTCTCAACCACCTGATCCACTGGGAAGCCCAAGTTTTGTGCTGCCGCATAGGCAAGCTGCTCTAGATCCGGATTCGTCTCTTGGAAAAGATTAAACAGTAACTTGCTTAGTTCAAGGGTATGCCGTTCAAGCATGGATGATCGATGCGTCAGCCTTTGTTGCGATAATGCAGCTTCGTTGGTGGCTTGAAGGTTGTTTTCTGCCAAGCTTGCGAGAATCACCAAAGGCAAACTGACTAAGCCGCCGATAGACGCTGTGTCGTGGCCTTCATTACCCGCGCAGTTTTCTGGTGCCACTCCATTAGCGTAGTTGGCAAAAAAATCACGATGATAGGACTCTGCGTAGGTATCGTTGTGTTGATCCGGCGTGGTCATAAAACTAATATAACCATTTAAGAAATCTGTTTGATTATAAGCACCCTTGCCATTGAGCGTGCGCAACAACACTCGGGCACACAACAAATTGAGGGTGTTATCACCAGCATGCATTCCCTGGTGATAATGGCGGTTGGCTGGACCCCAGTGATGTTTTTTTCCTTTAAGAATCACATCGCCAACAATATCCCCATCCTGAGAGCCGCGACCAGCTTTTGCGGTGTTGGCTAAAGACATAATCGAGTTAGGATGATGTGATTTGGGAGCGTGATAATCACGTATCTGACCAAAGTCTTTTGCTAATGCAGAGATTTCGTAGTACCAATGCACTGGCATTGAGAGAGAATCCCCAACAAACAAACCCCATAACAAGCCTCTCATCCGATCAGCCTTACTTGGAAGTTTATAAGTCATATGGGGTCCTTGATTGTAGTCATTGGAAAATCAGTTTTTAAGACTGCCAATGAAGGGCAAAGTTTAAAATATTATGTATTAACCATGATAATCTGGTACAAAATGAAACTCTTAACATAAAAGCCTCTCTTAATATTATGGAAAAATATCGCACTTTCAAGCCGTTAACTTTTCGGACTATTTCGCATTATCTTGCACTAAGTTCCTACGGTTCTTTGCCGATACTTTTTTTGCGGGAAGGTATGGTCACCGCGCTGTCGTTTTAGAAACCGTTGCCGCCGTGCCTGGCATGGTGGGTGGTGCGCTTCAACATCTCAAATCTTTAAGAAGCATGAAAAGTGATGATGGCTGGATTAAAGTCCTTTTAGACGAAGCCGAAAACGAGCGTATGCACTTGATGACCTTTATTGAGATTGCAAAGCCCAATGCATTTGAACGGTTGATGATAGTCGTGGCACAGGGCTTGTTTTATAACCTTTTCTTTTTGCTTTATTTATTCTCAGCAAAAACCGCGCACAGGCTAGTGGGTTACTTTGAAGAAGAAGCTGTTTATAGCTACAGCGAATACTTGAATGGCGTTGAGAGCGGAAAGTATGAAAACATTACTGCACCCCAGATTGCCATTAACTATTGGAATCTAGGCCAAGATGCAAGATTGTCAGATGTGATTATGGCTGTCAGAAATGACGAAATGAACCACCGCGATGTTAACCACCACTTTGCGACGCTGTTAACTTAACTAGTTATTACGTACTCTTTTAAGTCTTCAATACAAATTATGTTAATGCTTTGCAAGATGAGCTTGTCTTATTTGCAATATGCATACCGCTATAGCGGAAGCGCCAAGGGTCGATTCGTAAACCTTAAAAATAGAGACGTTGTTAGTAAGCAATCGAGTATCCAAGATAAGCAAAGGGCTGGAATCGTGTTTCCACAATTGGACTATTTGCCTGTTGATCACCTAATCTAGTCACCGCCGCACCGAACAAAATGTAGCTGTTTGTTCCAACTAAGTATGATCCGTTAATACCGGCTTTATATTCCACACTTGAGCCTGCCGAATACTGTGGTCTAGGCAACGTAGCCTCACTCGCGCTTACGCCAAAGTAATAGTCATTAAACTTGCTATCGCTCCATGTGAGGCCCACGCTACCGTTTAACTTAAACGCGTTGTCACGATAAAGGTTTTTAATGAATTGCAAATCAACCGTTTGGCCATTGCTTGCGCCGCCAGCATCAAGTCCCCATTGCGCATTAATTGTTCCAAAATCAGTTTGCCAGCGAATTGCAGGGCCAATCTCAACGGTAAAATCACGATCTCGCATGCCGCGCGTCATCCTGCCATCGCCAGCATCCCAGCCGAATCTGGCTTGCGCTGCCAAACCAAGGCGAATGCGCTTATCATCTGAATCTAGCAACCAAACACCTGCTTGAAGGGCATTAATATAGAAACGATCTGCATAATTGGCGTTGATAATCGGCAATGCCATTAACCTAAACTCGTCTGAACCCGATGTTTTAGGTAGAACCGCTACGCCAACACCATAAAGATTTCTACTCCGTGGAATTGCAGTTTCTGTGTCACGATCAATTTTATCGTTAGCTTGCGCGCATGAAATGCCAAGGAAGCATGTCATTAAAACAAATACTTTGGACAGAAAAAAATTACGCATATTGAGCCTAACTACAATTCTATTTAGTTAATAACACTATTATAAGTTTAAGTAGCAAAAACACCTTTTCATTTTTTATTCCATGATGAAAAAATGCAACTGCACAAGGATGACATACTACTCCACTTCAATCATCACTTCATTCCGCCTCAAAAAAGGCAATGTCCAAGGCGGATTGTATCTTGCTAATTCAGCATTCCCGAGGACCTTTAGCTGTTTAGTGCTTATCCATTGCTCTAGGTCAGTGACTTTTTTAGCCATTTTTTCTTCATCCACTAAGCCAGAAAATTGAATCACCGCAAACTTCATTGCTGGAATGGGTTTGATCTTAACAAGTGGATTGTTTGGCTTAGGCAAGGTTTCCAAGCTGTATTGACTAGGCATTACAAAATTTACTTTCCAGCCAGCACCAGACTGCTCAACATTTACTGGCGCCGTCATGGAAATTTTCTCCGCATGCGGCTCAATCAATACTGGGGCCGTCATGCTTATCTTTTCAGACTTGCCAGAGGTTGCAATATTGTTGCCAAAAATAAAGTCGGCAATTAGCTTAAATCCCTTGCTTGAAGCCTCACGCATTGTGCCATTAACCACGACTTCAGCCAAGATTTTTGGCTCATACAGACGCAACTCAAAAGACTGGTCTTTTTCGAGCAGCGTAAATTTCGGTTCTTCTGTCGCCATGGCTGTGTTTGAGAAAACAAGTAAAGTGAAAATCCATAATAGCATTGTATGTCTCGATTATTTTATAAACAAAAAGGCAGGCTAAGCTGCCTTTTGCAAAAGGGTCATCACTGATTATTTTGAGCGTTTTTGATGCTGTTGATCATTTTCGTTATAGGGTTTACGTCCACAGGCATTGACCTCTTTTTTCGTCAGTGTGCCATCTTTATCAGTATCCATCACATCAAACTTTTCTCCACAAACCGCTTTAGCCTCTTCTCGATCTAGGGTGCCATCTTTATCTTTATCCGCCTGCTCAAACGTCACTTTAGTATGCATTTTGCAATGCTCACCTGTGCCTTGATGGTCAGCCATGGCAGCGCCAGTTACTGCCATGGAGGCAGCAATTAATAATGCTTGGATTTTTTTCATCATGGATCTCCAGTAAATAAGTAATCTCAATAAACCTGACATCACTTTACCATAGCAAGTTCAAAAAAATTGATTCAAATCAACTGCAAGAAACTATTGTAACTATTTGCATTTAATAAAAAACAGGACTTGAAACTTGAGAACAAATCCCCATATTTGTTATATAGTATTATGATTATAATATTTCCTGAATTTATAGAAGGCAAGCTAATGGCTAATTTCAAACAGATTTATCAAAAATTTTTAAATCTAGCTAACGCGGTTGAAGAGCTTTCAGAATTTCCAGCGCTAGACCCGGTGGAGCAAAAAATGTTGGCGCTGCTCAGCAAATATTGGTCTGGAAAGCAAAAGATCACTGTGGTTGAGGCAATGCACATGACCAACGAAATCTCTACTTCTACTATTTTCCGCTACCTCAAAAAGTTGCGCCAAAAAGGCTATATTGAGTTGGTGGTAGATGACTTTGACAACCGCGTAAAATATGTTTCCGCGACCGCACAGACGGATAGTTACTTCAACAAAATGGGCAAGCTCATGATGAAAGCTACAAGCTAAAAACTGCTGAGATCTCCCGATGCATTTGTTTTTCAATCACATAAGCAAAGCGGGGCTTTGTATATTTGGCGTTGCTTTGGGTTGGGTATGCTCTTTTAGACTGAATAGCTTTATTTTTTCATACCTTGAAGAGACCAAGTTTATTAATTGGATTTTTATACCATCAGGTATTCGTTTGGTCAGCGTGCTTTTGTTGGATGAACTTGCAGTGGCTGGACTATTTATTGGCGCGATCATCACGAGCCCTGTGTTTTCAATCAACATGACTGAAACCTTAGTCATTAGTCTCATTTCTGCACTCAACCCTTACATTGCTGTTCACATCACCAAACATTTACTCAAGGTAGATCATATCCTCTCTAAACTACGTGCGAAAGAGCTGATGTTAATGGCTATATTTTCTGCAGCATTTAATACCCTAAGTCATCATTTATACTTTCATTTAGTAGCACTTAAAGCCTCCTGGGCAAACTGCGTTAAAATGTTCGTGGGCGACTTAGTGGGCATTGCATTAACGTTAGTACTTTTCAATATCGCATTAAAACTCATCAGAAGATCAACGCTCGCAAACGCTTAACATTCAAAAAGTACTTATGAAAAAATTTCAAGATATTGAAGCAGCTGCACTTCACTCACTACTAGAAACACAAAAAATTTATCTGATCGATGTTCGTAATGACGATGAAGTTGCGCGAGGCGTTATTCCAGGCGCCATTTACATCACCTTATCCTCGATCCCCTCTGTTGATTTATCACCGCTAGAAAATCAAACCGTGGTGTTTTATTGCCACGCAGGCGTGCGCTCCGCGCAGGCCGCTGGTTTTGTAGCGGAAAAAGTCGAAGCGAACATTTATAATTTGCGCGGTGGCATTTTAGCTTGGGCGAATGCTGGCTTTGCTTTTACAGAACTTTAATAATCACATCATGAATTTTGATCAAGAACTGGACACACGCGGCCTCAAGTGCCCACTCCCAATTTTGCGCTGTAAAAAAGCGCTTTCGGAGTTAGAAGCCGGACAAGTCCTCAAAGCGTATGCGACTGACCCCGGCGCAGTTAAGGACTTTCAAGCGTTTTGCAAACAAACAGGTCACGTCATGCTTTCTTTAGAAGAAACAAAAGAAGGGGATACCCCAGTATTTGTATTTCTCATACAAAAAAAGGCGACTTAGCTTTTCGCTAGGCCACCTTTTCTTCAGTTCATTTAATCAAACTTATTTAGCTAATTTTGCCAATTGCGCATTTAGCTTATCTAAGCTCGCTATAAATTCTGCAACCCGGGCTTTCTCTTGACTCACAACCTCCGCTGGTGCGCGCGCTACAAAACTCTCATTGGTTAACTTGCCATTTGCCTTCGAAATTTCAGCTGACAAACGTGTGATTTCTTTACCCAAACGATCTTTTTCAGCCGCAACATCAATCTCGATTTTTAGCATGAGTCTGAAATCACCTGCTAATGCCACTGGTGCATCTGCCTCAGGCAAATCAGCCACAATTTCGACATCTGCCAACTTAGCCAAGGCTTTTAGGTGTGGCGCATAGGCTTGTAACTTAGTGACATCACCAGCCGCAATCAAAGGCACTTTAGTTGCAGGCGAAATATTCATTTCGCCACGCAAGCTACGGCAAGCGTCAACGGATTCTTTTAGCAAGGCCACCCAAGCTTCTGCAGCCTCATCAATCTTCTCAGGCTGGGCTTTAGGGTAGGCTTCCAACATAATGCTTGGGCCAGTACGTCCGCTCATTTTGCCTATCGTTTGCCAAATCTCTTCCGTGATAAATGGCATGACTGGATGTGCCAGACGAAGAATGGTTTCTAAAACACGCAGCAATGTGCGGCGAGTTGCCCGTTTTTCAGCGTCTGAACCTTGCTGGATTTGTACCTTAGCAATCTCCAAATACCAATCGCAATACTCGTCCCACACAAACTTATAAATACTTTGCGCGACGTTATCAAAACGGTAATCTGCAAACCCTTTTTCAATATCAGCTTCCACACGTTGCAATAGACTCACAATCCAACGATCCGCTTGTGAGAAGCTTAAATAACCTTCTGGCTGACTGCTGCATTCCTCAAAGCCACAATCTTGACCTTCAGTATTCATCAGGACAAAGCGGGTTGCGTTCCACAATTTATTGCAGAAATTACGGTAGCCTTCGCAGCGTTGCATATCAAACTTGATATCACGACCAGGGCTCGCAAGGCTCGCAAATGTAAAGCGCAAGGCATCTGTACCAAAAGCCGAAATGCCTTCAGGGAATTCTTTGCGTGTTTTCTTTTCAATGCTTTCCGCTTGTTTAGGATTCATCAAGCCAGTGGTGCGCTTCTTCAATAAATCTTCTAGCGAAATGCCATCTATCAAATCAATCGGATCAAGCACGTTGCCCTTTGATTTAGACATTTTTTGGCCTTCCGCATCGCGGATTAAGCCATGAACATAAACATCTTTAAATGGAATTTTGCCTGTGATGTGCTTGGTCATCATGACCATACGCGCTACCCAGAAGAAAATAATATCGAAGCCCGTCACCAGCACAGATGAAGGCAAGAACTGTTGCAAGGCAACATTAGCCGCATCTTTTGCCTCGTCGCCAGTCCAATCTAAGGTTGAGAAAGGCCAAAGCGCTGAAGAATACCAAGTGTCGAGCACGTCATCATCACGTTTTAGATTGCCTGTATAGCCATCTTTGGCGGCTAGAGATTTAGCTTCAACTTCATCATGGGCAACATAAACTTTGCCATCTTCGCTATACCAAGCTGGGATTTGATGCCCCCACCAAAGCTGACGTGAAATACACCAATCTTGAATATTATTAAGCCATTGGTTGTAGGTGTTGACCCAGTTTTCTGGATAGAACTTAATCTCACCAGAGGCCACCACATCAATCGCTTTTTGCGTAATGCTTTTACCATCTGCTGACGGTTTGCTCATCGCTACAAACCATTGGTCAGTGAGCATAGGCTCAATCACAACGCCAGTGCGGTCACCGCGCGGCACTTTAAGTTTGTGTTTATCAATCTTGACTAAGCAGCCTAGCGCCTCTAAATCGGCAACGATTTGCTTACGTGCTGCAAAGCGCTCTAACCCAACGAGGTTTTTAGGTAAATCAATAGATTGTTTTGCCTCACCATTAGCGGCATAGACTTCTGCCGCACTTGGCACGAAACCTTCAAGGTTTAAAATAATAATCTTATCTAAACCCTGTCTTTGTCCGACCATATTGTCGTTAAAGTCGTGCGCTGGCGTTACTTTTACCACGCCTGTGCCGAACTCCTTATCCACATAATCGTCAGCAATAATTGAGATTTCACGGTCGCACAAAGGTAGCTTCACTTGCTGACCAATTAAATGTTTGTAACGCTCATCTTCAGGATGCACCATCACCGCAACGTCGCCCAACATGGTTTCTGGACGTGTCGTCGCAACCGTTAATTGGCCTGAGCCATCCGCCAATGGGTAATTGATGTGCCACATTGAGCCATCTTCTTCTTCAGAAATCACTTCCAAATCTGAAACGGCTGTGCCAAGTTTTGGGTCCCAATTCACCAAGCGCTTGCCGCGGTAAATCAAACCCTCGTTATAGAAACGCACAAAACTTTCAGTCACCACTTTATTGAGGCCGGCATCCATTGTGAAACGCTCACGCGACCAATCTGGCGATGTGCCTAAACGGCGCATTTGCTTGGTGATCGTGCCGCCTGAGTATTCTTTCCACTCCCATACTTTTTCTAGGAATTTCTCACGGCCTAAATCATGGCGGCTCACGCCTTGGGCATCTAATTGACGCTCAACAACGATTTGTGTGGCAATGCCTGCGTGGTCGGTGCCTGGTTGCCAAAGCGTGTTATCACCGCGCATACGATGGTATCGGGTTAACGCATCCATGATGGTTTGATTAAAGCCGTGGCCCATGTGCAGGGTGCCCGTTACATTAGGCGGTGGAAGCAAGATGCAGAAGTTATCTTGCTTGGTGGTATCTAAACCAGCTGCGTAATAGCCTTGGCTTTCCCAAAATTCATACCACTTACTTTCAAGGGTTTTCGGATCAAAGGACTTAGCAAGTTCGCTACCTGCCGCTGTATTGTTTTGTGGGGTGTCTGTATTCATGGCGTGATTTTAACATAAGGCCTTGTATCAGCCATATCAGCTTGAAAGCTGTCATCAAAAATTAGAGAGCTGATTTTGTGCCACAGACTTGGCATTTGGTATCTTTGCTGAGCTTAATCGCCCGCCATTCCATTGCTAGTGCATCTAGCAATAGCAAACGGCCTTCCAAACTAACACCGATATTCATTAATAGCTTCATCGCTTCAGCTGCCTGCGCGGTGCCTATCATGCCCACCAGCGGGGCAAATACGCCATTCTCTGAGCAACGCATTTCGGTATCCGTGCCATCGTCTGGAAAGAGGCAATGGTAACAAGGGCTACTCTCATGCCTAAAGTCAAATACGGCAATTTGGCCTTCAAAGCCAATGGCTGCGCCTGACACCAAAGGCTTTTTATATTGATGACAAAGTCGATTAAGCGTATAGCGCGTCGCAAAGTTATCTGAGCAATCAAGCACCACATCTGCGGCTTTAATCAAGGCCGCCATGCTTGCCTCGGTTGATTTTTCTTGTACTGTATTGACGCAAACCTCAGGGTTAATTGCCTGTATGGTTTGCTGGGCTGAAAGTGCTTTATTGATACCCACTGAGGATGTGGTGTGGATGATTTGACGTTGCAAATTAGTTAAATCCACCTCATCAAAGTCACAAATCGTCAGCGTACCAACACCCCCAGCAGCCATATATAAAGCTGCTGGCGAGCCTAGTCCGCCAGCACCCACTATCAATGCATGACTTTTGGTGAGTGCTTCTTGGCCTTCATAAGCGATAGAAGGCAGCAGGATGTGGCGGCTATAGCGCAGGAGCTGATTGTCGTTCATGTGCTGAATTTTACCAGCAAGCGTTAACCATACTAAGCGGATTCTTAAGCAACATATAAATATCGCTGGAAACCAGGCCAGATTTGGCCTGGCACTCAATTGGGTTCGTTTTGGAGAATCATCATATTTTTATGATAAATCACACAAAAATATCGCTGCAAGCCAATACTAGCAATCGATTCAAAAGGATTGGGTTTGTTTTTTCTAGGGGACTATTTTTTAAGTGTTTTACAAATGAGAATTAGTCCGTTTTGTAAATTGACCCTTTTAATGCAGGCCATCCTTTTCCTCTGCAAGCGCCTTTAGCATGTCAGCAATCTCCCACTCGCAACCACCGCAACCTGAGAGCGCTCCCGTTCGACGAGAGATGGCCTCGGCATCGAGGCCCTGCTGAAAAAGGAGACGAACCTTTGCGCGCGTGGTCCCACTGCACATGCAAACCACCTCGTCATCATCAGAAACTCTATTTGTATTCATTAGTAGAAATTTTATATGTAAATCCGTGACCCACCCAATACTTTATCGAAAGTGGATACAAATCACGCAAGTAATTTTATAGCGAAATAAAATCAAAATCGTCCCAACTAACTTCTTGAAAAAATTTGGAAAATTGGAGTGACTGATGGGGCTCGAACCCACGACAACTGGAATCACAATGCTTACTTTACAAAAGTAAACCCATATAAATCAAGGGTTAAAAAACTTTAATATCTCATTTCCCATTCGGGTTGGGACAAAATCGGGATAATTGCCAATCTCTAAACTATTTTTGAATTCTAACGTTTTCTCTAGATAAATCACTATTAATTTAATGAGGGGGGGTTCGTGGTTCAACTAATATTGATATTTATACCACTAGTCATAAGAAGTTGGTGCATCAATAATCTATAAGTAAATCATATTCAGAATTAAGAAAAAACAACTTAATGGCAGTAGTTAGAATACTTTGATTAAGATTTTGTTTGACCAGATCATTAAAAAATAAATCAATCATAGCCCAATCCAACAGAATCGATTATTTTAATGGTATCGTTCAACCAATTACATTGATTGAAATTAACTCAATGATCAATATTCTTAAACTAAGATTAACTATTCTAATCATCAGCTTTGGGGTTTCAAGTGCTACTGTGTGGGCAGGCTCAAACGACGACATTCTCAGCCTACAAAAAGCTTGGATGACCATAAACTACCAAACAGCCATGCCTCAGCAAGCACGAGAGTTTGAAAATTTATTGCTCGCCGCGAAGAAAACAAGCGTCCAATATGCCGAATTAGCCGAAGCTCATATTTGGCAAGGCGTGATTGAAGCCACCTACGCAGATCTCAAAAATGACGCTGGAGACAAAAGCAAAGCTCTTTCCTTAGCTGAGTCTGCTAAGAACAGCTTTAAGCTGGCAATCAAGCTCAATCCTCATGCAATGAATGGTGCAGCTTTTACCAACTTAGGTGCACTGTATTATCAAGTTCCAGGATGGCCACTTGGATTTGGGGATGAACAAAAGGCCGAAGAATTTCTACTGAAAGGCTTAGCACATAACCCAGATGATATTGATGCCAACTTTTTTTATGGCGATTTTCTCTTTCAAAAAGCCCAGCTTCTAAAAGCACAACAACACCTCATCAAAGCCTCGCTAGCACCAGAGCGGGATGGCAGAGAAGTTGCCGACAAAGCCCGCAAACAAGAAATCAAAGATAGATTAAAACAAATCAGCTATCAGCTCACTCGTCATCAATAAGCAAGCCTCTTTTGCGCGGCTTTGCGCTTTGTTCTGATGAAGCCAGTTCTAAGTCGCCTATTAGGCAAAAGGAATAGGCTAAGCTGGTAATATTTGAGACAGGGTTTATAGCTAAGGGTTTGATTTGATGGGGTGGCTGATGGGGCTCGAACCCACGACAACTGGAATCACAATCCAGGGCTCTACCAACTGAGCTACAGCCACCATAAAGCTGGATTTCTATGGCCTGCCCGACAGGAATCGAACCTGTAACCCCCAGCTTAGAAGGCTGGTGCTCTATCCGGTTGAGCTACGGGCAGATTGTCGGACAATCTTAATACAAATTATTGAGACAAAAACTGGTCGGGGTGGAGAGATTTGAACTCCCGACATCCTGCTCCCAAAGCAGGCGCGCTACCAGGCTACGCTACACCCCGAGGGGCGAGATTATCGCGCATATTATTCTAAAGGTCAATTCTAATATTGACGAATAGCCTGTTAAAATACTATTTTTCTATCTGCAGCTCAAACTATAAATCTATGTCGGCTCAAATTATTAGCGGTAAAGCAATCGCGGAGGACATGCTTAACGGCATCAAGTCACGCATCTCTAAACTTTTAAGTGCTGGCAAGCGCGCGCCCTCTCTTGCTGTAATCTTGGTTGGCGGCGACCCTGCATCGAGCATCTACGTTCGTAACAAACGCCTGGCATGCGAGAAGGTTGGCATCAAGTCGATTGCATATGATCTAGCCTCAGATATTAAAGAGAGTGAATTATTTGCGCTCATCCAAAAACTAAACGATGACGACACGGTCGACGGCATCCTGGTGCAGTCTCCTTTGCCACCACAAATTGATGAGAAGTTAATCATTGAGCACATAAGCGCAGCTAAAGATGTCGACGGATTCCATCCCTTTAACATTGGCCGCTTGGCTGTTCGCCAACCGACATTACGCTCATGCACGCCTTATGGGGTCATTAAAATGCTTAATAGCGCCAACATTAACCTCAAAGGCTTAGATGCTGTCGTGGTTGGTGTGTCCAACCATGTTGGTCGCCCAATGGCCTTGGAGCTTCTGTTGGCTGGTTGCACAGTGACCTCTTGTCACCGCCATACCAAGGACCTTCAGGGTAACATCGCACGCGCTGATTTAGTCGTTGCCGCTGCGGGCAAGGCGGGCCTCATTAAGGGTGAGTGGATTAAACCTGGTGCAATCGTGATCGATATCGGCATTAACCGGTTAGATGACGGCACAATCTGCGGAGATGTTGATTTTGAAGCCGCCAAGCAACGCGCCGGCTGGATTACACCCGTTCCTGGCGGTGTTGGTCCGATGACGGTTGCCACGCTCATGGAAAATACATTATTAGCCATGGAGTTACGTGGTGTATAAATAGCAATTATGATTGATTTAACAACTTTGCATACATTAAGCAATACGTGTACACTTTACACCGCTTTAATTTTATGTCATTAGCAATTAAGTCAACCGTCATTTAAATTTTCAAGGGTCACATGGCTGAAATTACAAAAAAATTTGTTCCTTATCTAGCAACAGCTAATGAGGAGTACATGAATGACAAGCAACTTGCTCACTTCGTGGCGATTCTTAATGAGTGGAAGACTGAATTAAGTCATGACATCGACCGCACAGTGCACACGATGCAAGATGAAGTAACGACCTTTGCTGACCCAAATGACCGCGCTAGCCAGGAGTCAGACATGGCATTAGAGCTTCGCAACCGCGACCGCGAACGAAAGCTAATAAAAAAAATTGAGAGTACCTTGAGAAAAATTCAAGAAGGCGAATATGGTTTTTGCAATGGCTGTGGCATCGAGATTGGTCTAAAACGCCTTGAAGCCCGTCCAACCGCTACGCTATGTATTGATTGCAAAACACTGGATGAGATTCGTGAAAAGCAAGTCGCCAAATAATTAGCAGTTCCAGCATAGCAAAAGGCCCGATTACTCGGGCCTTTTTTATTCACTACCGTATTGCTGATTACTCGGCAGCTGGTGTTTCTGCAGCAGCTGGCGCATCAATCAAAGCCTTCATGCTTAAACGCACGCGGCCTTTCTCATCAGCTTCAACTACTTTCACTTTCACAATTTGACCTTCTTTTAAGAAGTCGCCCACAGCATTCACACGCTCGTGAGCAATTTGTGAGATGTGCAACAAGCCATCTTTACCTGGTAGCAATGAAACAATCGCACCAAAGTCTAATAGCTTGATGACTGGACCATCATATACTTGGCCGATTTCAACTTCAGCAGTAATCGCTTCGATGCGTTTTTTCGCTTCTTCGCCTGCTTCAGCACTTACGCAACCAATTTTGATTGTACCGTCATCTTCGATATCGATCGTCGCGCCAGTTTCTTCAGTCAAGGCACGAATCACAGCACCGCCCTTACCAATCACGTCACGAATCTTCTCTGGGTTGATCTTCATTGTGATGATACGTGGAGCAAATGCTGACAACTCAGTACGTGAAGTATCCATTGATGACTTCATGATGCCCAAGATATGCATACGGCCTTCTTTCGCTTGTGACAGTGCCACCTGCATGATTTCAGCCGTAATGCCTGTAATCTTGATGTCCATTTGAAGCGCAGTAATACCCTCTTCTGTACCTGCTACCTTAAAGTCCATGTCGCCCAAATGATCTTCATCACCCAAGATGTCTGTTAACACAGCAACGCGGTTACCTTCTTTAATTAAACCCATTGCGATACCAGCAACGTGTGACTTAACTGGCACACCAGCGTCCATCAACGCCAAACAACCGCCGCATACTGAAGCCATTGAGCTTGAGCCGTTAGATTCTGTAATTTCAGAAACGATACGGATGGTGTAACCGAAGTCTTCTTGTGAAGGCAAGGCAGCAATCAAAGCGCGTTTAGCTAAACGACCATGACCGATTTCACGACGTTTTGGTGTACCAACACGGCCTGTTTCACCAGTTGCGTATGGAGGCATGTTGTAATGCAACATGAAACGATCGTTGTAAGCACCTTCAAGCGCATCAATTGTTTGCTCATCGCGGCCTGTGCCCAATGTTGCTACAACGAGCGCCTGGGTCTCACCACGCGTAAACAAGGCTGAACCATGGGTACGTGGCAATACGCCTGTACGAATTGTAATAGGGCGCACTGTGCGTGTGTCACGGCCATCGATACGTGGCTCACCGTTCAAGATTTGGCTACGAACCACTTTAGCTTCTAAATCAAAGAATGCTGATTTGATTTCGTTTGCTTCTTGCGTAGAAGTTTCTTCAGTAATCAATTCTGAAATCACGCGGTTTTTGATTTCGTCTAACTTAGTGGAACGTGCGCCTTTTGATTTGATTTGGTAAGCAGCGTTAATATCAGCGTTAGCCAATGCTGTTACCTTTTCAATCACTGCTGTGTTTGGTGCTGGCGGTGTCCAGTCCCAAGCTTCTTTACCCACTTCAGCAGCCAATTCATTAATCATGTTGATCACAGCTTGCATTTGCTCATGGCCAAATACAACAGCGCCTAACATTACATCTTCTGGCAATTCTTTCGCTTCTGACTCAACCATCATGACAGCACTTGCAGTCGCTGCAACGACTAAATCTAGTTCTGTTTCTTTCATTTGTGTTGCTGATGGATTGATGATGTATTCACCGTCAATATAACCAACACGTGCAGCACCTAATGGGCCGTAGAAAGGAATGCCTGAGATTGCCATCGCTGCTGAGGCGCCGATAATAGCAGGGATGTCTGGATCGATTTCGCTGTCTGATGACATGACAGTCGCGACAACTTGTACTTCGTTGTAAAACGCTTCAGGAAATAATGGACGAAGTGGGCGGTCAATTAAACGTGATGTCAGCGTTTCTTTTTCTGAAGGACGGCCTTCACGTTTGAAAAAGCCACCTGGAATTTTACCTGCAGCGTATGTACGTTCTTGGTAATCAACAGTCAACGGGAAGAAGTCTTGACCCGCTTTAACTTCAGTTTTACCAACGACAGTCACTAAAACCGCCGTGTCGCCATAGGTGACCATCACAGCGCCATCTGCTTGGCGTGCAATTTCACCCGTCTCTAGGGTGAGTTCATGCGCACCGAATTGAATACTCTTTTTTACTTTATTAAACATTTGTCTTCCTTTTTCACATTAATGTTCATTATTTACAACCCTAATAATGAACAACGATAGATGGCACAACGCCACTTTGGCACAACAAAAAAGCCAAAAGCACTACGCGTTTACGTAATGCTTCTGGCTTTTTATTCAACTGCAAAAATCGTATATCGCTTTTTGCAAAAACTTACTTACGAATACCTAAGCGTTCAATCAAAACTTGATAACGGCTTAGATCTTTGCCTTTTAAATAATCTAACAAACGACGACGTTGGCTAACCAAAGCTAGCAAACCACGACGTGAGTGGTTATCTTTTTTGTTAGATTTAAAGTGTTCTGTTAGGTAGGTAATACGTGCAGTTAACAATGCAACTTGCACTTCTGGACTACCTGTATCTGCTGGAGCGCGTTGAAAGTCTGCGACGATCTTAGCGGTATCTTGTGTGGTCATTGCCATCTTTTATTTCCTTTTAGTTAGCGTCAATGCAAAAGCAGGGAATCCGCGAATGCATTCATTTACGACTTGGACCCGTATTTTATCCGTAAGCCAGTGATTTATCAAGCAGAATTACGAAAATTCTCGCATTAAACGCTTAGGTGCGATTTTTCCATCCTCTTGCAAAAAGCCCAGGCCCAAAAAACGTGAATTTTCATTATATAAACGTATTTCACCGTTAGGGATTTTCCCTGAAACCCACACTGCTTGGCCTTGCATCAAGTAATGTGCTGCATCGGCATTTAATGTGAGCGCTGGCAAATAGGCAATTGATGAGTCTATGGGCAAGAGTAATGACTGCAGTCCCTCAATCGGCGTGTTTTTTATTCGCGCTTCAAGCTCTTCTAACGTAATCGCATCAGCCAATTCATAGCCTGCCGATTCAATTCTTCGCAAGCCAATCAAATGCGCACCAGAACCCAGTGCGTTACCAATTTCTTCGGCCAAGGTTCGAATATAGGTGCCTTTACTGCACTTCACACTGATTTCTGCCACATCCACTTCAAACTGGATAATGGTGATGTCAGAAATCTTCACTAAACGAGACTGCCTTTCAATATCCACGCCTTCGCGGGCATATTCGTATAAGGCCTTGCCTTCAAATTTCAGTGCTGAGTACATCGGTGGAACTTGGCTAATTTCACCATGAAATGACTGGCATGCTGATTCAAGTTGCGCGCGCGTAAATCGCACATCGCTAGTTGCAATGACTTCGCCTTCGGCATCGCCCGTTGTTGTGGTTGCCCCAAATTTTACGGTTGCGATATATGTTTTATCTGCATCAGTTACATATTGAGCAAACTTCGTCGCCTCACCCAAGCAAATAGGAAGCAAGCCCGTTGCGAGCGGATCTAATGTCCCGGTATGACCTGCTTTCGCAGCTTGAAATAGCCATTTAACTTTTTGCAGCGCCTGATTCGATGAAAAACCAAGCGGCTTGTCGAGCAACAACACACCGTTGATATTGCGTTTAACTCTTTTGAATTGCGCCATTTGGCAGATTCAACTTCTAACGAGGGTTATTCTTTAGGACTATCTGCCAAGGCTTGATTGATAAGACGTGTTAATTTCATCCCATTATCAATCGAAGCATCGTAGACAAAATGCAGCTGCGGCACAGTGCGCAGCAACATACGCTTAGAAAGCTGGCTTCGTAAAAAGCCCGCTGTTTTCTCTAAGCCTTTTTGTAGCTCAGCGGCTGATTTCGCATCTTGTTCAGCCGTGCTGTAATAAATCTTCGCGTGTGCCATATCACCAGTAACTTCAACTTCCGTTACAGTCACCATTCCTACGCGAGGATCTTTGACTTCAAACTGAAGCAAATCCGCCAATTCACGGCGCATTTGCTCAGCGACACGGTCACTTCTTGCGAAATCTTTAGCCATTAGAGCGTTCTAGCCACTTCAACGACTTCGTAGACCTCTAACAAATCACCCACTTCAATGTCATTGTAGTTCTTCAACGACAAACCGCACTCGAAGTTAGATTTAACTTCTTTTACGTCATCTTTGAAGCGTTTGAGTGAGTCGAGCTCGCCTGTGTGGATGATTACATCGCCACGAAGCACGCGGATCTTAGAGTTACGTTTGATGACACCATCTTGTACATAACAACCAGCTACCGCACCCACTTTAGAAATACGGTAAACCTCACGTATTTCCACCAAGCCAATCGCGCTTTCTTTCTTCTCTGGTGCAAGCATGCCACCAAGGGCTGCTTTGATTTCGTCCACTGCCTCGTAAATAATGTTGTAGTAACGCACATCCACGCCTGAGCTCTCGATCAACTTACGAGCGCCAGCATCTGCACGCACGTTGAAGCCGATCAATACGGCTTTAGAGGCTACGCTCAAGTTCACATCAGATTCAGTCACTGCACCAACACCGGTGTGGATAATGTTTACTTTTACTTCATCAGTAGAAAGTTTTTGCAATGAAGTTGCAAGTGCTTCGTATGAGCCTTGAACGTCTGACTTGATGATCAAGGCCAAGCTCTTCACTTCACCCTCGCCCATATTTTCAAAAATATTTTCAAGGTTAGCTGCTTGTTTTTTTGCTAACTTCACATCACGGAATTTACCTTGTCGGAACAGGGCAATTTCACGCGCTTTGCGCTCATCGTTCAAGACGATCACTTCTTCACCTGAGTTAGGGACATCTGACAAACCTAAAATCTCAACAGGAATAGATGGCCCTGCTTCTTTAATATCATTACCAGCTTCATCTAACATCGCACGAACGCGACCAAATGCACTACCAGCAAGGATCATGTCACCACGTTTTAAGATACCTGATTGCACTAAGATGGTTGACACTGGACCACGACCCTTGTCCAAACGGCCTTCAATCACCAAACCTTTCGCTGGGGTATTCTTAGGCGCTCTCAGTTCAAGCACTTCAGCTTGCAACAATACCGCTTCTAAAAGCGCATCAATGCCTTTACCTGTTTTCGCAGAAACTTCTACGAACATGGTGTCGCCACCCCAATCTTCTGGGACAACTTCCTCAGCCACAAGCTCTTGTTTAACCCGCTCAGAGTTAGCCTCTGGTTTATCAATCTTATTCACAGCGACCACTAATGGCACGCCTGCCGCTTTTGCATGATGAACCGCTTCAATGGTTTGTGGCATCACGCCATCATCGGCAGCAACCACCAAAATCACGATGTCGGTTGCTTTGGCGCCACGAGCACGCATAGCCGTAAAAGCTTCATGGCCCGGGGTATCTAGGAATGTGACCATGCCGCGTTCTGTTTCAACGTGATAGGCGCCAATATGTTGTGTAATACCGCCAGCCTCACCCGTAGCAACACGACTGCTACGAATATAATCAAGTAATGAGGTTTTGCCATGGTCAACGTGACCCATCACCGTTACCACTGGTGGGCGAGTTTCAAGCACCGCTTCAGCATGCTCGGTATCATCTAAGAATGTTTCTGGATCATTTGCAGCAGCAGCTTTAGCCACATGGCCCATTTCTTCAACGATAATAATCGCTGTTTCTTGGTCCAAGACTTGGTTGATTGTTACCATCATGCCCATTTTCATGAGCGCTTTGATCACTTCACCCGCTTTAACCGCCATTTTGTGTGCCAAATCTGCAACTGTAATGGTTTCAGGCACCAATACCTCATGCACAATAGGCTCAGTAGGTGCATTGAACGCGTGCTCTGAATCATCATCCTTATGGGATTTAGACTTATTCTTTTGACCACGCCACCCTTGGTTCATGCCGGTGTCGCCACGTGTTTTAATGCCACGTTTTTTATTTTCAGCGTCAGCCCATTCTTTATTTTTATTCCCTTTTTTGGCAGCTTTATCTTCTGTCTTAGCGCCTTCTTTTGGTGCTGGCTTATGCAGTGTGCCTTCAGAAAGTTTTTTGGCAGCAGCTGCCGCTTCGGTAGCTTTTTGGGCTTCGTCATCTAGACGTTTTTGGGTTAACTCTTGCTTCTTACGCACGTCTTCCATTTGCATCGCCATGAGCGTTGCGTGACGCTTAGCTTCATTCGCACGTTGCGCGATCTGCTCTGTTGAAAGCAAGCTTGGCTTAACTGATTTTACTGCCTTCGGCGCTTCTTCAACGGCTTCAGAAATCTCTTCAATTACTTCCGCGACCAACGGTTCTTGAGCTTCAGCAACTACCGTGACTTCTTCATTCACTTCTAGCAGATCTATCACTTCAGGCTCTGTGACTAATGGGATTTCTTCAACGGCTTGAACAGAAGGTACTGCGGCCTCAGCTGTTTCATCAGTTCGAACAACTACGCGTTTTTTACGTACTTCAACCTGAATAGTTCTAGCTTTACCTGAACTGTCAGTTTTTTTAATTTCCGTATTTTGTTTACGAACTAAAGTAATTTTATTCTTAGGTTCTTGGGCACCGTGCTCTTTACGTAAGTAATCCAGCAGCAAGGTTTTGTCTTGTTCGGACAACTGGTCACTTGATGCAACTTTGCTGACGCCAGCACTTTTCAACTGCTCTAGCAGAAGCTCGGCTGGCAAGCCCAACTCACTCGCAAATTGTAATACGCTTGTCTGTCCCATCTGTTACTCCAGTCTATTCTTTACGCAACTACTTAAAATACCCATTACTTCGGTGGCTAATATTTTTTTATCACTATTAATCTGAAGCTTACCAAATTCCATTTTATTCAAAGGAGACTATGCAAACCAAGGTGCACGTGCTGTCATGATTAACTTTTTCGCGCGTTCTACATCCATATTTGTTAACTCAACAAGATCATCTACAGCTAGGTCAGCTAAGTCATCCATGGTAGAAACACCTTTTGAAGCAAGTAAATGTGCTGTTTCATCATCCATGCCATCCATGCCAAGTAGGTCAGCAGATGCTTCATCGACCTTCTCTTCTTTTGCAATGGCATCCGTGAGCAATGCTGCTCTTGCGCGTTTACGAAGTTCATTAATGGTATCTTCATCAAATGCTTCGATTTCAGACATTTCTGCCATTGGAACGTACGCAATTTCTTCTAATGTACCAAAACCCTCTTGTACTAAAATATCCGCTACTTCTTCATCCACGTCCAATTTTTCAATGAAAATTTGACGTGTTTTTGTATATTCTTCTTCACTCTTTTTCGCTGCTTCATCAATAGTGAGGATGTTCAGCGTCCAACCCGTGAGCTCTGAAGCTAGACGAACGTTTTGACCCATGCGGCCAATTGCTTGTGCTAATTGCTCTTCATCAACGACAACATCCATGCTATGCGCATCTTCGTCAACCACAATACTAGAAACTTCCGCTGGCGCCATTGCATTGATGACAAATTGAGCTGGCTCCATTGACCAAAGCACGATATCTACGCGTTCACCTGCAAGCTCACCAGTGACCGCTTGAACACGCGAGCCGCGCATACCAACACAAGTTCCCACTGGGTCTAAACGTTGGTCATTCGCTTTAACAGCAATTTTTGAACGAAGGCCTGGATCGCGTGCTGCAGCTCGAATTTCAAGCAAGCCGTCCTCAATTTCTGGCACTTCAAGTTCAAATAGGCGAATGATAAATTCTGGCGCAATACGTGACAAAATAAGTTGAGGACCACGACCACTTCGCTCTACTCTTAGTAAATAAGCACGTACACGATCACCCATACGTAAGTTTTCTTTTGGAATCATTTGATCACGCGGTAAAAGTGATTCAATACGACCCACTTCAATAATCGCATTGCCTTTTTCCATACGCTTAATCACACCAGTGACCAAAAATTCTTTTCTCGCAAGGAAATCTTCTAGGATCTGCTCACGTTCAGCTTCACGTACTTTTTGGAGAATGACTTGTTTAGCTGCTTGGGCGCCAATACGACCGAACTCAACTGATTCCAGTGGCTCTTCAAATGTATTGGCTTCAGAAATCTCCTTGCCTTCAGCACGTTCATCATCCGCATACATTTGTGCGCCAGGATTTTCTAGTGCTTCATCATCGGTCAGCAAAGTCCAACGTCTAAACGATTCATATTCACCTGTATCACGGTCGACTTGTACGCGAACGTCTGCATCTTCCGTATAGCGTTTTTTGGTGGCAGATGCTAATGCGTATTCGACTGCGCTAAACACAACTTCTTTATCTACATTTTTTTCGTGTGCTAGTGCATCTACTAATAATAAAATATCGCGACTCATTTTTATCTCCGCTTAAAAATTCGAACCAACAACTACATACAAAATATTAAAATTCTGGTGCTAAACGTGCTTTATCGATATTACTTAAGGCAATTTTAAACATTACACCTTCAACATCAATCAACAAGTCACCGCTATCAACACCCTTTAAGATCCCTAAAAAGTTTTTTCTACCTTCAATCGGCATGCGTACTTTTACATTCGCACGTGATTCAGTAAATTTAATAAAATCCGTGTCCTTTTTAAGGGCCCGATCTAAGCCTGGGGAAGAAACTTCCAAACGATCGTAATCAATATCATGTTCTACAGATAGTACGTTACCCAACTGGTTACTGATTAACACGCAATCATCGATTGTGATGCCCTCAGGCTTATCGATAAAAAGACGTAACAACTTACCGCGGTTGGAAACTTCCAAATCCACGAGTTCGTAATCAAGCTGCGTTACTGTTTTCTCAATTAATCCGTATAAATCTGCCAATTAATATCTGTCCTGTTTTAACCAATAACATACGTTACACACAAAAAATGGGCTTAGCGCCCATTTTCTTAATCTATCAACCATTTAGCGCAATGGCCTGCGTTTTTTACAAACAAAAAAACCCACGATTGTGGGCTTTTAAGTAGTGCTGTTATGAACATAACAACACTTCGAATAAAGAGTCTGGCGGTGACCTACTTTCGCATGCACGAAGCATACTATCATTGGCGCAGAATCGTTTCACGGCCCTGTTCGAGATGGGAAGGGGTGGTTCCAATTCGCTATGGCCGCCA
>JAIXRI010000001.1:0-99797 GCA_027485305.1 Methylophilaceae bacterium
GATGGCATGATTCATAGCGTTAAGAAATCTTTAACAGAGCACGGCGACAAATTGGATGCTGACGAAAAAGAGAAAATTGAAGCGGCCATTAAAGAGGTTGAAGATGTTCTTAAAGATGGCGACAAAGATACGATTGAAGCTAAAACCAATGCATTGATGGAAGCATCACAAAAGCTAGGCGAGAAAGTTTACGCTGAGCAACAAGCACAACAAGCGGGCGGCGCTGAAGCGCAACCACAAGCAGAGAAAACAGTCGATGCTGAAGTGGTCGATGCAGAGTTTGAAGAAGTAAAGTCTGATAAAAAATAATCTTTTTATTAGATAAGATTAAGCACATCCTCGTCAAAAACTTGGATGTGCTTTCTTGCATTTTTAGCCCAACTTAATAAGCGACAACATAATGGCAAAACGTGATTACTACGAAGTCCTTGGTGTAAACAGAGATGCTTCCGAAGAAGAGATTAAAAAGTCTTATCGCAAGCTCGCGATGAAGCACCACCCTGACCGCAACCCAGATAATCCAAAGGCGGAAGAGCAGTTCAAAGAGGCGAAAGAAGCTTACGAGATGCTCTCTGACAGTCAAAAGCGAGCAGCCTATGACCAATACGGCCATGCTGGAGTAGATCCTAGTGCAGGCCCTGGTCCTGGCGGTGCTGGCTTTGGTAACTTCGGCGATGCCTTTGGTGATATTTTTGGTGACATCTTTGGTGGTGGCGGAGGCGGCGGTCGCAGATCTAATGTCTATCGCGGCGCTGATTTACGTTACAACATGGAGATCTCGCTGGAAGATGCAGCACGCGGCACTGAGACCAAGATCCGCATCCCGGTCATGTCAAAATGTGACCCATGTAATGGTTCTGGCGCAAAGGCTGGCACATCACCGGTGACCTGTACCACCTGCCAAGGTCACGGTCAGGTACGTATGCAACAGGGTTTCTTCTCTGTGCAACAAACCTGTCCAAAATGTCATGGTAGCGGCCGCATGGTCAAAGATCCATGCCCAAGCTGTCACGGGGATGGCCGTGTCAAAGAGCACAAAACTCTATCCGTTAAGATTCCATCAGGCGTGGATGAGGGAGATCGTATTCGCTTAACAGGTGAAGGGGAAGCCGGCGTAAACGGTGGCCCAACCGGCGACCTGTACGTTGTTGTGCACTTAAAACAACATGAAATCTTCCAGCGTGAGGGCGGTGATTTGCATTGTGAGATGCCAATCAGCTTCACGACCGCGGCACTCGGCGGTGAGATTGAAATTCCGACTCTAGATGGTCACGCAAAGATGAAGATCCCTGCAGAAACCCAAACAGGCGCAACATTTAGACTGCGCGGCAAGGGCATCAAACCACTACGTAGCAATCAAAATGGCGACCTAATGTGCCACGTTGTGGTTGAAACGCCAGTGAAGCTCAACGAGAAACAGCGAGTATTACTGCGTGAGTTAGAAGAGATCAATCAACAAGATTCTGAGAAGCACAGCCCGCGCGCTAAAGGCTGGTTAGATAAAGTAAAAGACTTCTTTGAATAGTCGAGAATAGCCTCAATAAAAAAGCCTGCATACGCAGGCTTTTTTATTTCAATCGAGCATAACCTAGTAGGTTCCCTTTTGGATGAACTCTACTTTGTAGCCATCAGGGTCCTCTACAAAAGCAATCACCGTTGTGCCGTGCATCATCGGACCAGCCTCACGCACCACCTTACCGCCCGCTTTCTTTACTTGCTCACAGGTCGCATAGGCGTCATCGACCTCAATTGCCACATGGCCATAGGCCTTGCCCAGGTCGTAGCTTTCAACGCCGTAGTTGTAGGTGAGCTCTAATACCGTGTGATCTTTTTCATCACCGTAGCCTACAAAGGCTAGCGTGAACTTACCATCAGGAAAGTCATGCTGACGCAGCACCTTCATGCCTAAAATTTCAGTATAGAACTTGATGGATTTCTCTAAGTTACCGACACGTAACATGGTATGCAGGATGCGCATGACTACTTCCTTTCAGTTAAATCTATTTAGCCGCCATCAGGCGTTGGTATTTTTCTTCTAACTGCTCTTTGGATTCAACCATCTCAGGGTTAAACGGGATGCAGTCAATCGGGCAAACTTTTTGGCACTGCGGCTTATCAAAGTGGCCAACACATTCGGTACATAAATTTGGGTCGATCTCATAGATAGACTCGCCCTGATAAATCGCACCGTTAGGGCATTCTGGCTCACACACATCACAATTGATGCACTCATCTGTAATCATTAAGGCCATACAATAAACCCGCTAGCTCTCTTTTACTTTTTTAACTTTTTATTAATGCACGTTTGGATATGCGGTGAAACGAATTGCGTCACATCCCCGCCCAATATAGCTACTTCCCTCACCAAGCTTGAGGAGATAAACATGAACTGCTCAGACGGCGTCAAGAAAACAGACTCAACCTCGGGGTGCAGTTTTCTATTCATGCCAGCTAATTGGAACTCATACTCAAAGTCAGATGCAGCACGAAGGCCACGAATGACAACGCGCGCACCCTGATCATGCACAAACTGCATCAAGAGCCCTGAGAAACCGATGACTTTAACATTGGGGCAGTCTTTGAGCACATGGCTCGCCATCTCAACACGCTCATTCAAATCAAAAAAGGGCTTTTTACCTGGATTGCTCGCGACCGCCACAATCACCTCTGAGAACAGGCTTGCAGCACGGCGCACAATGTCTTCGTGCCCCATGGTGATCGGGTCAAACGTCCCGGGATAAACAACTTTTAGATTATTTTGCATGGTGTCAGCCAAATTGCGACCAGCAGTGCTTGGTCAATAGCCTAATTCTAACAGGCTCTGCAGCTTTTACTAAATGGCGGCTTTAATAGATGGTAGAAAACATTGCCGGCCTTACCCGCCTTGTAGACTTCCCAGTCGACGTTATCCGTTAGCGCAAACTCAGCCTCAACATAGATTAAGCCACTTTCAGATAAGGCCATTTTGATTAGCGGCAATACCTGATCGAGTAGCCCCTGATGGTAAGGCGGGTCAACAAAGATCACGTCAAATTTTTGCTGGTTTTGCTTGAGGAACTGCAAGGCATCGAGGTTGAGCAACTGAGCATTCGTCGCCTTTAGAGCCGTCTTGTTATCAACTAAGGCCTGATAGGCGGGGCGTGACTTCTCTATCATCACCGCCTGAGTTGCCCCGCGAGATAGGGCTTCAAACCCCATCACGCCAGTGCCTGCAAACAAGTCCAAACAACTTAAGCCGTGTAGCTCTTGGCCTAGCCAATTAAAGACAGTTTGACGAACACGGTCAGGGGTCGGTCTTAAGCCATCCACATCGGGAAATTTCAGCAAGCGGCTCCGCCATTCCCCTGCACTAATTCGAAGCGTGTTATTTGCTTTGCTACTCAATTTAGGAGTCGCTACCCACCACTATCGTGACCATTTTCTCAGGATTGATGCGACGATTAAATGCATCTTTAATTTGCGCCTTTGTGACTTTGTTTAGATTTTCATTAAAGTCATCCAAATACGTGATCGGCAAGTGATAAAAACCAATTAAAGCCAGATACTCCAAAATCTTGCCATTGCTATCAATACGCATCGGGAAACCACCAACAAGATTTTGTTTAGCCGCTTTTAACTCTGCATCCGTCACCCCATCTTTGATGAATTTATCCAAGGTTTCACGCACCAAACCCAAAGCAGCATCTGCTTGCTCACGCTTAGTTTGCAAACCAATTTGGAACTGACCCAAGTCCGCCATTGGACTAAAGTAACTATAAACGCTATACACCAAGCCACGCTTTTCACGTACCTCTTCAGTTAAGCGAGAAACAAAGCCGCCCCCACCCAAAACGTAATTACCAACATACAGCGGGTAAAAGTCTGCATCACCGCGCTTCATGCCAGGGTAGCCTAACAAGATATGCGCTTGTGTTGCAGGGTGCGAAATGCGTTGCTCACTTGCGGCTGATGGATAAACAACTTTCGCCAATGGCGCTGGCTTATTTGTATTAGGTAAATCCAATGAAATTTTCTCTGCGATTTGCGCCGCCTGTTCGCGACTCATGTCACCAATCAGAGCAATCACCGCACCTTGGGCACTGTAATAGGTGCGATAAAATTTCTGCACATCATCGCGCGTAATTTGATCGACTTGCTCAGGCTCTGAATTAAAACCATAAGGATGTGTTCCAAATAAAGACTTGCTAAAGGCTTTATCCGCAATGGTTTCCGGTTGTGTTGCTGCCTCTTTTAAACCAGAAATCACACGGGCTTTTTCGCGTGCCAATACATCTTCTGGAAAATCTGGTTTTTGCAAAATTTTAATATATAAATCTATCGCCTTATCTCGCTCAAGCGCACTGCTTAATGTTCGTAACTTTAGGCTAGATTTGTCATCATCAATACCGCCGCCCAATTGGGCACCAACGTCGGCAAACTGTTTGGATATTTTTTCGTCTGACAAGCCTGCTGCACCCAGTGTAATTAAATGACGAGTGATACCAGCGACACCGAGTTTAGCCTTATCATCACGCGCACTCCCCGCATAAAAATTGGTGCTGATATCAATAATCGGCAAGTCATGATTTTCTACAAAATATACCTCAGCACCACGACTCGTTTGCCATTGCTGAATTTTCAAACCTGCCTGTGCTTGCAGAGAGGCCAACAGGCCAATGAGCGTAATGCCTAAGCCACGAATAAGCGATTTAGTGAACATGTGGCTTTCCTTTCGGGGTGTTGTCATTAGGGTCGATAGGCTGAGGATCAAGCGTCGCCACCGTTAAATTATCTTTGTTAAAGTACTTCTTTGCGACAGCTTGCACTTGCTCGGCAGTGACTGCTTGGAGTTTTGCAGGGTAGCCCTTCAGAATCCGCCATGAGAATCCAGCGGTTTCTAAATTACCAATTTGCATGGCTTGATAAAACATCGAATCGCGTTGATAAACATCTGCCGCAATGACTTGGGCTTTCACTCGTTGCAACTCTTCCTCCGTCACACCACCCGTTTTAATCTTTTCAATCTCATTTAAAATTGCGGCCTCTAGCTCAGCCACAGACTTGCCTTCTGACGGCGTAGCGTCAAGCACAAAAATTGACTGACGACCACGTTGCACCATGTCGTATGCCGCATCCACGTCTACTGCAATTTGGCTCTGACGCACTAGGTTTTGATTTAAGCGTGCAGAAGCGTTGCCATTCAGAACACCAGCCAATATCTCCAGCGCATAAGGCTCAACGTCTTTTTCCGCATCTTGCAGTGATGGCACATGGAAGCCCATCAATACATAAGGTAGTTTTGCTTGGGCTTTCACTACCACGCGGCGCTCGCCTTTTTGCTCAGGCTCTACTTGTGGTTTACGAGATGGAAGTGCTTGCGACTTTAATGGGCCAAAATACTGCTTGGCGAGTTTGAGCACATCTTGTGCATTGACGTCGCCCACCACTACTAAGGTCGCATTATTTGGCGCATACCAAGTTTTATACCATTCGCGCGCATCTGCCGCCGTCATGTTTTCCAAATCGTTCATCCAACCGACCACAGGACGCCCATAAGGATGCACGTGATAGATCGTTGAATTAAATTGCTCATTCACTTTAGATTGCGGCTTATCTTCGGTGCGCCAGCGACGCTCTTCCATCACCACCTTAATCTCTTTTGCGAACTCTTCATCCGTTAAATTCAAGTTCGCCATACGGTCGGCTTCAAGCTTCATGGAGAGCGGCAAATTCGACTTTTCTAGTTGCTGAAAGTAGGTCGTTTGGTCTTGCGCAGTAAAAGCATTTTCTTTACCACCGGCCGCTGCAATCAAACGTGAAAATTTTCCAGCAGGCACCGCTTTGGTGCCCTTAAACATCATGTGTTCCAGCACATGTGCAACGCCAGTTTTACCATTCACCTCATCAAGCGCACCAGCGCGGTACCAAACTTGAGACACCACCACAGGTGCCCGATGGTCTTCTTGCACCACAATTTTTAAGCCATTATCTAATTTGAATTCCTGAACCTCGGCTGACATTGCCAAAGATGAAAAGCAAAGGCTTGCCAATACACCCCATCGCAAACTTCTTATTTTGAACATCTGCATGTTTTCTCTCTCCTGTAATACATCACATTATAGCTGGCGATCGGCATTAATCACCTTGCTTGAAGTCTACTTTTTCAGACCAAAGCCCCTCTAATTTAGTTCGGCATCAACCTCGATATTCTTTTTTAACGATTCAATGATTAAAGATATCGCTGTAAGGCTATCCAGATGGGCTTGGCTCACAGTTGGGTTCGTTTGGCAAAATGCATATTTTCCAGGCAATTAATTTAAAAAAATGTGCCTATAAGCTAGCAAAAGTAAGCGATCCTAGCGATTTGGCTTTGTTTGGCAAAATGCTCCTTTTAGCATTATTTCGGGTGAACATTCGTCCGCTTTTTTAAATCTGGCTTACTTTGTCCGGATCTACATCGGGAATGTATTCCAATAAATCCTGTATCCCTAAATCTAAAAAACAATATCAATTATAACTAAAAGTTATTTAAAAATAACAAATAAGTATTTATTATTATTTAAATACGTTGCTAAAGTGCACGTCATTCGCAGCCACGCAAAAGAAAAAAGTTAATTAAATGAGCTTTGAAACAGTAAATGATCAGAACAACAGCTTAGTTAAAGAGCTTTTGTCAGCGATTAACTCGCTTCGTTTTGGCTCGGTTGAAATTACCATCCATGAAGGCCGCGTGACACAAATCGAAAAGCGCGAAAAAGTAAGATTCACTGAAGCAACAAACAACCCAATTACGCCTTCTGAAAAATCAGCGGCAAAAAATTTTACAAGTTAGTAACTGATCAGACGTCTGAACGTTACCTAAGCAAAAAACATTTAGATAACTCTGGAGTAAATATGAATATCAAGAAAAAACTGATCCCGGTGCTGATTGCACCCTTACTTGTAGGACTAGCATTTTCAGGCCAAGCTTTTGCTAATGACAGTGATGAGCTAGAAAAGCTACGTCAGTTGGTTCAAGAGCTAGACCAAAAAATTAGGATTTTGGATCGCAAAAGCGAACTCGGTGAGGAAGCAGCTGCCGCCAAGAAAAAAGAAACACCAGTTGTAAAAGCAAGCACTGGCGGCTTCTCCTTGGCCTCCGCTGACGGCAAAAGCGAAATTAAATTTAAAACCCTAGCTCACATTGACTATCGCAGTTACGTTGGGGAAAACAACTCAACCAATCAAGATGGTTTTGATTTTAGACGTATACGTCCTAGCATTGAAGGCACTGTGGGTGGCATCTACGACTTCAGATTTACCCCTGAGTTTGGTGAGGCTAAGACAGCAAGTGCGGCCAGCACCAGTGGTATTGTAGATGCTTATCTTGATGCTCGCTTCAAACCCTATTTCAAAGTACGTGTTGGTAAGTTCAAACCATTTGTAGGTTTGGAAAGATTACAAAGTGGCTCAGACATTAAATTTATTGAACGCAGTTTTGTCAGTAACAATTTCTTACCCAATCGTGACCTAGGTTTATCCATTCATGGTGACTTATTTCAAGATAAACTCAATTACGCAGTGGGGTTTCATAATGGCGTAGTAGATGGCGCGGATGCGCCAACAAACCAAGATACCACTGGAGATAAAGAATGGTCGGCTCGAATATTCACTACCCCTTTTAGAGATGCTGATAACGCATTAGCTGGTCTCGGCTTTGGCTTATCAGGTACTCATAGCAACTTTATTGGCTCATCTGGAACAACTTGGCTTCCAAGCTATAAAAATCCAAGTCAAACCACAAATTTTTTCACGTATTCAACCAATACCTATGCCTCAGGGGACCGCGATCGCTTATCACCGCAAGCATATTATTACTTCGGACCATTTGGTGTGGTTGGCGAATATGCATGGGTGAGCCAAGACATTCAAAATGGTGTTAACACTGTCAATGTAAAAAATGATGGTTGGCAAATCGCTGGTTCATGGTTAATTACTGGCGAAGATAACTCATTCAAAGGAGTGAAACCCAAACGTATTTTTGATCTAGACAGTGGAAATTGGGGCGCTATGGAAGTCGTTGCTCGCTATCAAGAAGCCAACATTGATGACAAGGTTTTCGAAAACAATGGGCGCTATGGGTCACTTGCCACATCAGCAAAATCCGCTCAATCATGGGCTTTGGGCCTTAATTGGTATCTCAACCAAAATGTAAAAATAGCCTCTAATTATGAGCGCACTTCATTTAACGGCGGTGGCGGTGGAACCAATACCGCACCGATTAACCGCGCTGATGAAGAAACGCTTTACACACGCTTACAACTTTCTTATTAAATCAACACACAACCTAAAGGAAAAATCATGAAAAAAACACTATTTCACATTAGTTTACTGACTACATTGATGCTTGCACCAATTGCGCAAGCCGCTGATATCACGTTATTAAACGTGTCTTACGATCCAACCCGTGAGCTTTATCAAGATTACAACAAAGCTTTTGCTGCATATTGGAAAGCGAAAAAAGGTGACAACGTCAGTGTTAAAGCCTCGCACGGCGGCTCTGGCAAACAAGCACGCGCAATCATTGATGGCTTGGATGCGGACGTGGCAACCTTGGCATTAGCTTATGACGTTGACCAACTTTTTGAAAAAGGCAAACTTATTCCTAAAGATTGGCAAAAGCGTTTAGGTCACAACAGCGCGCCATATACCTCAACCATTGTTTTCTTAGTACGCAAAGGCAACCCTAAGAAAATTAAAGATTGGGATGACGTCACTAAGCCAGGAGTCTCTGTCATTACGCCCAACCCAAAAACATCAGGCGGGGCACGCTGGAACTATCTAGCGGCTTGGGCATTCGCACTTAAAAAGAACAACAACGATGAAGCGAAAGCAAAAGAATTTGTTGCGAAGCTCTTTAAGAACGTTCCTGTTCTAGACACTGGCGCGCGAGGTTCAACAACTACATTCGTTGAACGGGGCATTGGCGATGTATTGCTGGCTTGGGAAAACGAAGCATTCTTGGCGCAAAAAGAGTTAGGTCCTGACAGGTTTGAAATTGTGGTGCCCTCACTATCAATATTGGCTGAGCCAACCGTAACAGTGGTCGATAAAGTGGTAGATAAACGTAAGACACGTGCAGTAGCAACCGCATACTTAGAGTATTTATACTCTGAAGAAGGCCAAGAAATAGCAGCACAAAATTACTATCGCCCAACGTTAGAGTCTATGGCTAAGAAATATGAAAAGTCATTTCCTAAAGTGAATCTAGTGAGGATTGATGAAGTATTTGGCGGTTGGCAGAAAGCACAAAAAACGCACTTTGCAGACGGCGGTACTTTTGATGAAATCTACCAAAAGTAACTAATAAAGCAGGAAACAGAAGGCGGCTTGAATGGTAATCAAGCCGCTTTTTTTATTTTCCGCAGACCTTAAAGAAATGGTCGTGAATAGTCATGCCGACTATCATCGCCATCACAAAAATAAATGCTTCTTTGTAACCTGCCCCCAAAGCAACCAGTGCCGGCCCTGGGCAAAAGCCAGCCAATGCCCAACCTGCACCAAACAATAAACTACCAATAACGAGCTCTTTGGAAATATGCGTTGTACCAGGCAAATGAATAGTGTCGTCAAACACAGTCTGACTTTTATTTTGCACAAACTTAAATCCTACAAACGCAACTGCTATTCCGCCAAACATCACAAACATTAAGCTTGGATCCCATATGCCCCCGATGTCGAGAAACCTAATGACTTTATCAGGGTTAGTCATGCCAGAGATGATTAAACCAAGCCCGAAAATCAGCCCAGTTACGAATGTAATGATATTTTTCATGCGTTAACCCATCCTTAAAACATGCAGAAATAAGTAACAAACGACAAAGCCTGAAAACATAAAACTGATTGTCGCAATTAAAGATCTAATTGATAGACGGCTCAATCCACATATGCCATGCCCACTAGTGCAACCTGCCCCCATGCGGGTTCCAAAGCCTACCAAAAGGCCAGCAAAGATTAGAGTGCCGAATGAAGCGGATATATTAGATTCAGGCAAAGGCGCAAACAGTTGATACACAAAGCTTGAGCTAACTAGGCCAATCAGGAAAAGCCCTCTCCACAGGCGATGGCTGTTTGCCGTGCTATCCGTATCAATAAGCCCGCCAAGTATGCCGCTGATACCAGCAATCTTACCTCTAAATATCACTAACAGTGCTGACCCAAAACCTATGAGCATGCCCCCAAGCAGCGCCGAGCCAGGGGTGAAATTTTGCCAATAAATAGTGAGATGCATGTCGTCTCGATGTTTGTTGTATGGGTGGCTATATTAAAGCCTAATCAGGTCTAATTGTAAAAAATATTTTTATATGACTATATACTCATGTATTATTGCTTTTAAGTTTTATATTAAAGAGATTTTTTATGAACCAATTAGACGACCAAGCTTTTATTCATATCGCCAAATATTTTCAGGCATTGGCAGAGCCGATGCGCCTCAAAATACTCAATGGCTTAAGAGACGGAGAGAAAAACGTCACCGAGCTTGTTGAGATTTCTGGCGGCACACAAGCCAATGTATCTAAGCACCTTAATTTATTAAGAGAATCAAAACTCATTAAGCGCGAATCGCGCGGCACAAAAGCCTATTACAGTATTGCAGACCAACGTACTTTCGACTTGTGCAATTTGGTTTGCGGTCAAATCGCCAGCCAAATGAGTCTGGAAGCAGCAGCGAATGAAGCTTTTATTTCTATACTTAAAACAAATCAATAAACAAGCCACACATTCGCAATCTAATATCTATTGGAGATAAAAATGATTTTCAAACAGTTCTATGAGCCAGACACCAGCACTTTTACCTATTTATTAGCCTGCGAAAAAACTAAACAAGCGGTATTAATTGATACTGTTGAATCAGAAGTGCCTAAGTATTTAAAGGAGTTAGAAGCGCAGGATTTGAAGCTGGTTTATACGCTTGAAACCCATGTGCATGCTGACCATGTGACAGGTGCAGATATATTACGACAAAAGCTAGGCAGCAAGACAGTGGTTCACCGCGATGCAGGCGCAATGTGCGGTGACTTATTAGTCACGGACGGAGTTCACATTATCGTTGGCAGCATTGATTTAGAAGTCCGCTATACGCCAGGGCATACTAATGGTTGCATCAGCTTCCTTGCTGGTGACCGTATCTTTACGGGTGACTCATTATTGATTGGTGGTTGCGGACGTACCGATTTCCAAGCAGGAAATGCTGGACAGCTCTTCGATAGCATTCATGCACAGATCTTTAGCTTGTCTGATGACGTCATTGTTTATCCTGGACATGATTACAACGGCAATACCCAATCAACTGTAGGTGAAGAGCGCAAGCACAACAAACGCTTGGGGGACAACACAAGCCGCGAAGATTTCATTAAGCTCATGAGCGAGCTTAAATTAGCTTACCCAAAATATATTGATGTTGCACTTCCAGCAAACCAAGCCTGCGGAAAAGTAGTGCTAGGGCAAGCTGCTTAAAAATATAACGATAAAAAAATGAGGGTAGCAACTTTAGCAGAAGTTTTTTTACGCTTACAAACATTAATAAGTAACGCATTAGAATGATTGAGGGTTTGTATGATTGATCCGATTGTCATGAGTATTGCATTAGGTTTATTTGTTGGCTTCGTGCTGGCTGTCACTGGCGCAGGCGGCGCAATACTTTCATTGCCGCTGTTGGTGTTTTTCTTAGGCATAAAAATGATTGATGCGGCCCCTATTTCGCTGATGGCTATTACGCTCTCTGCTGGGGTCGCCGCAGGCTTGGGCTTGAGAAGCGGCATCGTTCGATATAAAGCCGCAACCTTACTTGCAACTTTCGGGGTGCTTTGTGCGCCATTCGGCGTTTATGTCGCACATCAATTACCTGAAAAAGTGTTAGCCGTCCTTTTTACAATTGTACTGTTGATTGTTTCATGGCGCTCATTCCAAAAATTTCAAACACCAACGTTGTTAATTGGGGATGATTGCGATGACCCAAATGGTTGCGATGATGAAGAAAAAGTAGAGCCTGCTTGTTCAGTGAATCCAGCTACATCCAAGTTATTTTGGACTGCACCATGCGCTCAACGCCTAATCCTAACAGGAAGTTTTTCTGGTTTTTTATCGGGCTTATTAGGGGTTGGAGGTGGATTCATTATCGTGCCGACGCTTCATAGCATCTCCAACTTAGAAACCAAAATGATTGTAGCGACATCGCTCGCTGTCGTTGCTTTAGTATCGATGGCGAGCGCACTTTCTTATGCTGGGAATGGTCAAATCTTATGGGGAATCGCATTGCCATTTATCACGGCGACCCTAGCCGGGATGCTAGTCGGTCGATCGTTGCAAAGCAAAATCCCAAGCCATATTAGCGTGCTGATTTTCGGCATCGTATCTCTAACTATCGCCGCCTCAATGCTAGTCAAAATAGTCTTCACTATCTAACTTACAATCTTATTTTATAACCATAAAGAATATAGTAATTCATATTCATTATTAAATACAAATAAAGAAGTCTGATAAATTACGCATAACCTTTTAGTTAGATGCGGCAATTGATGGCAAAAAAACATAACAACGTGCTCCCAGGATTTAACCTGTCTTTGGGATTCACTATCTTTTATTTAAGCTTGATTGTGCTCATCCCACTATCTGCAGCTTTCATTAAAACCAGCTCATTAAGTCTGCACGAATTTTGGATAGCGGTTGCTTCACCAAGAGTTGTTGCTTCTTACAAGCTAACCTTTGGCGCATCTCTTATTGGCGCTTCGATTAACGCTGTATTTGGCCTGCTCACTGCGTGGGTTCTCACACGCTACACATTCCCTGGAAAGCGGATTATTGATGCCCTGGTAGATTTGCCTTTTGCATTGCCAACCGCGGTGGCGGGTATCGCATTAACGGCGATTTATGCGCCCAATGGCTGGATAGGTAGCTTGCTTGCACCGCACGGCATTAAGGTGGCATTCACCCCAATTGGGGTAGTGATTGCTTTAACTTTTATAGGGCTGCCCTTTGTAGTTCGAACAGTTCAACCGGTATTGGAAGATTTAGAAGCGGAAACTGAAGAAGCTGCCGCAAGTTTGGGCGCTAACCGCTGGCAAACCTTTACTAAGATTATTTTCCCGGCAATTGCACCAGCCCTGCTTACTGGCTTTTCATTAGCCTTCGCACGTGCGATTGGCGAGTATGGCTCTGTGATCTTTATCGCGGGCAATATGCCGATGGTGTCTGAAATTACTCCGCTTATCATCATCACCAAGTTAGAGCAGTATGACTACGCAGGCGCAACAGCGGTTGCCGTGGTCATGTTAATCATTTCATTCCTCTTATTACTTGCGATTAATGGCTTGCAATGGTGGAGCAGTCGCCGCAATGCAACAGCGATTTAAGGATCAAACCCATGTCAGGCATTAGTACCACACAGTTTTCAAAATACAGCGCAAAAGTCGCCAAAAGCCGTGCCACATCAGAGCCCGTTTGGGTTCGATGGGCACTGATCGCAACGACTTTACTATTTTTAAGCTTGTTTTTATTTATGCCGCTCGTGGCAGTTTTTACCGAGGCTTTACGAAAAGGCTTTGATACTTACCTATCAGCACTTTCTGATGCCGATGCATTATCCGCAATGAAGCTTACCTTTATTGCTGCGCTTATCGCTGTGCCGCTCAACCTGGTTTTTGGTGTTGCCGCTGCTTGGGCGATTGCTAAATTCGAGTTCAAAGGCAAAAGCATCCTCATCACTTTAATTGACTTGCCTTTTGCTGTTTCACCGGTGATTGCTGGGTTGATTTACGTGCTGATTTTTGGCCTGCAAGGTTGGTTTGGCCAGTGGCTTTCAGACCATGATATGAAAGTGATCTTCGCAATTCCGGGTATTGTATTAGCGACAATTTTTGTGACTTTCCCTTTTGTTGCGCGCGAGCTGATTCCACTCATGCAGGCTCAGGGCAAGGACGAGGAAGAGGCCGCTTTGGTTCTAGGCGCCTCCGGCTGGCAGATCTTGTGGCGCGTGACCTTACCTAACATTAAATGGGGCCTGCTCTACGGGGTGATTCTCACCAACGCACGTGCCATGGGTGAGTTTGGTGCGGTGTCTGTGGTATCAGGCCATATTCGCGGCATGACAAACACGCTGCCACTCCATGTCGAAATTTTGTATAACGAATACAACTACGCAGCAGCATTTGCGGTGGCATCCGTTTTAGCCTTATTGGCACTCGTGACTTTAGTGTTGAAATCTATCGTTGAGTGGTATGCCGCAAGAAGCGCGCGTGCTATCGAGCAAAATTAGTAGCAAAAATTAAAAGAGGGGATATTAATGAGTATCGAAATCCGTAATGTGAAGAAGAATTTTGGTGACTTTAGTGCGCTCAATGATGTGACATTGGATGTGCCAAGCGGCGAACTTGTTGCCCTGCTTGGCCCTTCTGGTTGCGGCAAAACGACGTTACTGCGGATTATCGCCGGCCTAGAATCCCCTGATGCTGGCAGCATTCATTTCCATGGCAAGGACACCACGGAACGGGATGTGCGGGAACGCCAAGTAGGCTTTGTGTTTCAACACTACGCCCTCTTCCGTCACATGACAGTATTTGAAAACGTCGCATTTGGTTTGCGTGTGCGCCCAAAAGAAACACGCCCTAGTGATACAGAAATTAAACGCCGCGTGCATGAGTTACTTGAACTTGTGCAATTGGACTGGCTTGGGAATCGTTACCCACCTCAACTTTCAGGCGGCCAACGCCAACGTATTGCGCTTGCTCGCGCCTTAGCCGTTGAGCCAAAAGTGTTGTTACTCGATGAGCCATTTGGCGCACTAGATGCAAAGGTGCGTAAAGAGCTTCGCCGCTGGCTTCGCCGCTTGCATGACGAGCTACATATCACCAGCGTATTTGTAACGCATGACCAGGAAGAAGCATTAGAAGTGGCTGACCGCATCGTTGTGATGAATAAAGGCAAGGTTGAACAAATTGGCACACCGCAAGAAGTGTATGACAAACCAGCAACAGCCTATGTCTACAACTTCTTGGGGCATGTGAATCAATTTAATAGCCAGGTACTAAAAGGCGAAGCAAGCATAGGCGACTTGAGTATCAAGCTTGAAAAAGAAAACCAGCAGGCAGATGGCGCGGCACTGGCTTTCATTCGTCCGCATGACATTGATGTACAAAGAATCAAAAAATCCACTGCGCCTGCCTTTGAAGCCACAGTGAATTACATTCACGCAATCGGCCCGCTAGTAAGACTTGAACTACAACAACTGGGCCAAGATACGATTATCGAAGCTGAACTCACCCAAGAACGCTTCCGCGAGCTTGCCTTAAATACTGGAGAACAGGTATTTATCTATCCACGCAACGTGCGTGTTTTTGTAGACAACACCGCATCAGCTTAAAACAATCCACCTCCTGAAATCCATTTATCCCCTGCACGCCATCAAGACGATAGCGTGCAGGGGGCTTTGCGACTAAAATAGTGTTAACTCACTCGATAAGATGCTATGTTCGATTTTTTTAAAAAAGATAAAACGCCTGAAGCGCCAACCAAGGCCGAAGCACCAGCAGAATCATCATCAAAAGCTAGCTGGGCAGAACGTCTTAAACAAGGGCTTTCACGCACACGTAGCCAACTAGGGAATCAACTCGCTAGCTTATTCGGCGGCGGCAAAATTGATGCGGACGTTTACGAAGAACTCGAAACTATCCTACTCACCTCAGACGTTGGCATTTCAGCCACACAAGCCTTACTTGACGACATCAAACAACGCGTTGCGCACCAAGCTCTTAGCGATACTACACAGCTCAAAGCGGCACTTAAAGAATCACTCATGGCTTTATTAGCGCCATTAGAAAAACCGCTCGACACCACTGAACACCAACCATTTGTAATTATGCTCACAGGCGTAAATGGTGCTGGAAAAACCACTACCATCGGCAAACTCACCCATTTATTCCAAGCGGAGGGCAAATCTGTACTGATTGCCGCTGGCGATACTTTTAGAGCAGCGGCTCGCGAACAGCTCCAAGCTTGGGGCGAACGTAACGATGTGCATGTGGTCTCAAGTGATGGCGGCGATGCCGCAGCTGTGATTTTCGATGCGATTAATTCAGCTAAAGCTAAAGGCATTGATATTGTCTTGGCCGATACCGCTGGCCGATTGCCAACGCAGCTTAATTTGATGGAAGAAATCAGCAAAGTGAAACGTGTCATCAATAAGGCGCTGCCTGGCGCACCCCACGAAATACTCCTCGTGCTGGATGCCAACACAGGTCAAAATGCTGTGATGCAAGTTAAAGCGTTTGACTATGCACTCGGCGTCACAGGCTTGGTATTGAGCAAACTAGATGGCACTGCCAAGGGCGGAGTCATTGCAGCCATCGCACAAACCAGACCTATCCCCATTCGATTTATCGGCGTGGGCGAATCGATTGAAGATTTACGCCATTTTAAAGCAGGCGAATTTGTAGAGGCATTATTTGAATGATTAAATTCGACCGAGTGAGCAAACGCTATCCAGGTAGCTTTGATGCCATTAAAAACATCTCATTTGAAATGAATCAAGGTGACTTAGTATTTGTCACAGGCGCCTCAGGCGCAGGTAAGAGCACACTGCTCAAATTGATTGCAGGACTTGAGCGCCCGACTTCTGGCACAGTATTGATTAACAACCAAAACGTTAGCCAGTTAAAAGCGGCCGCGATTCCTTATTTACGACGTAACTTTGGATTGATTTTCCAAGACCACAAATTACTTTATGACCGCAACTGCTTTGAAAACGTTGCTTTGCCATTACACATCAATGGCATTTTGGGTGAAGAGGCAGCAAAACGTATTCGTGCAGCACTAGACAAAGTTGGCTTACTTTCAAAAGAAAAGTCCATGCCGATTGCGCTTTCCGGTGGCGAACAGCAACGCTTGGCGATTGCTCGCGCAGTAGTGAGCCGCCCAGCAATTTTGATTGCAGATGAGCCAACAGGCAATTTGGATGAAGGTTATGCAGCCGATATTTTGGGTTTTCTATACGCATTCCAACAAGTGGGCGTGACCGTCATTATCGCGAGCCACGAGCTACCGCACAACATTCCCGATAATATGCAAAATGTCGTCAAAGTACTGCGCTTGCAACATGGAGAATTAACAGCATGAACCAATGGCTAAACCAACAAATTCAGCCGGTGCAAATGGTGCTTGACCGCATGCGTCAAAATCTACTCGGCACCGTTTTAATGTGCTGCGTGATGGGCGTGACGCTTTCACTACCTGCGATTTTATTCACCATTATCGATAATCTAGGTCAAGTCGCTGGTAGCGTAGAAAGCAAACCAAAATTGAGTTTATTTTTAAAACTGGATGCTTCTAGCAGCAGAAAACAAGCGATTAGCGAACAGTTAAAAAAACATCCTGACATCGCCAAATATGAATTTGTGAGCAAGGAAATTGCTTGGGAGCAGCTGCAACAAGATGCCAATACAGCCGACATCAGCGCAAGCCTGAATAAAAATCCGCTGCCAGATGCTTATTTCGTGACGCCTAAAGACATCAAACCAGATAACGTACAACGCTTGCAACAAGAGATGCAGCAATGGGACGGGGTGGAGTTAGCGCAAATGGATGCCAACTGGATTAAGCGTTTAGACACCGTGCTCAAGTTGGGTAAAAAAGCGATTTTTGTTCTGGTTGTGCTGCTTGGCTTTGCTTTGGTCGCAATTATTGGCAACACCATCCGCCTGCAAATCATGACACAGCTTGAAGAAATTGAGGTCAGCAAACTCATCGGCGCAACCAACCAATTTATTCGCCGCCCATTTTTATACGCTGGTACATTGTATGGTCTTGGTGGCGGCTTAGCTGCTTGGCTGATCGTGCTAGCCGTTGTGCAACTGTTTAATACATCAGTAAAGGAAATTGCAGATTTATATGCCAGTCAATTTAGACTTAGCATGCCAAGCGCGATGGTTACCATCGCAATGTTACTCATTGCGGTTGGATTGGGTTGGGTAGGTTCGTTTGTCGCCGTTAATCGCTCATTAGCTAAGATTGAAAAACTATAATTCAGTCTCATTAATCGAAGCAATCAATGAAACTGCCTTGGACAACTCGTGCGCAAAAAATTGTAGCGCTTAATGCCAATCTAGGCTCGGTAGCGCATGGTTTTTACTTGCCGCCTGTTGGCGATGCTCACCTCAATATTCGGATTAGTCGCAACACCAGCATTGCGATTGCTATTTCAATACTGATCCACGCGGTGATTTTATTTTTTGTATTGCCGCAGATCATCAAACCCAACAGCGTTTTTCCGCCACCACAGGCGCTGACCATTACACTCAATAAACCTCAACCACAAAAATTGGCGGAGCCTGCACCTGCAAAACTCGAACCACCAAAGCCAGAACCCAAGCAAAAAAAGGTGGTTAAAAAAGAAGTGCCAACGCCGCCGGTGATGGCAACCCAGAAACCACAAAGCAACAATCAGTTTCAGGTGCCGATTAAACAACCGGAGACACATAAACCAACACCAGCAGATCAACCCGTTGACATGATGGCGCTGGTGAATGCAAACCGTCAGCGCAGACAAGCGGAGGAACAAGCCGCAACAGCCAAAGAGCGTGGCACGCCAAATGAAGACCAAAGAGATGCGATAATTAAGCGCAACTTAGCGCAAGACGGAACCAATGGGATTTTTCAAATTCGTGAAGTAGGGTTGCATACTGCGCAATTTAGCTTCAAAGGCTGGAAGAATAATTACAACAATGCGCGGCTAGAAATATTTGATGTACAAGCTAGGCCACATGAAACAATTGAGCTTGCTATCGTCAGACGGATGATATTGATTATTCGCAAGGACTACAGCGGCGACTTTGAGTGGGAGTCACAACGCCAAGGCCGCACTATTACCAAATCCGCCAGAATAGAAGACACTGCTGAATTAGAGCAATTCTTATTGCGCGAGATGTTTCCTAATCACGGCTTCAGATAAATTTAGGCTTTGCTAAAAGCCAGCGCAGTCAGTGTAATCAGCGCAGCACCAGATAAGTAAAAACCCACGTAGCTCAAGCCGTAATTCCCCGCAAGCCAAGTGGCAATAAACGGCGCGAACGAAGCGCCTAAAATGCCCGCAAAGTTAAATGTGAGCGATGCACCTGTGTAGCGGACTTCGGTCGGGAATAACTCAGAAAGCATGGTGCCGAGCGGGCCATAAGTCATCCCCATCAAGCCTAGTCCTAAGCACAAAAAAAGCGTGATTTTAACCACATCACCAGAGCCAAACATTGGCGCCATCAATAGACCAAAAGCAGCAATAGCAAGCGAAGCGATCATCAATACTCCTTTACGGCTAAATTTATCCGCAAGCAGCGCTGAAATTGGAATGGCTAAACCAAAGAATAAAACAGCAAAAAGCTGAATCAACAAAAATTCACGGCGCGAAAATCCCAAGCTAGTGGTCGCCCAACTTAAGGTGAATACCGTCATCAAGTAAAACAACACGAAAGTCGCTAAGGCAATAAAAGTGCCAATTAACAAATGACGACGATGCTCTTTAAATAAGGTAATCACTGGCACTTTGACACGCTTATTCGATTTAAGTGATTCTAAAAAAGCTGGCGTTTCTGTGATATTAAGTCTTACATACAAGCCAACCAATACCAGCAAAGTGCTCGCTAAAAATGGGATGCGCCAGCCAAAATCAAAAAACTGTTCATTCGTGAGGCTATCGCTAAGCAGCAAGAAAATACCGCCTGACATCAAAAAGCCAATCGGCGCGCCAAGTTGTGGGAACATACCATACCAAGCACGTTTATTAGGCGGTGCATTTTCAGTAGCAAGCAATACTGCCCCGCCCCATTCACCACCCAAACCCAAGCCTTGCCCAAAGCGACACAGCGTCAACAAAATTGGCGCGGCAATACCGATGCTGGCATAAGTTGGCAGTAGGCCAATAGCCACAGTTGACAAACCCATGGTCATCAGCGCAGCCACCAAAGTCGCTTTGCGCCCTACTCTATCGCCAAAATGACCAAACAAAGCCGAGCCTAAAGGACGCGCAAAGAAGGCAATCGCAAACGTTGCGAGCGACTGCAACATCGCATTAGTCGCATTCGATGATGGGAAAAATAAAGCAGGAAACACCAAGACTGCGGCATTGGCATAAATATAAAAATCAAAGAACTCAATTGTTGTGCCGACCAAACTCCCGAGCAGAATTTTTCCTTGGGAATTTGTTTGTACCAAAGTCTCTTTTTGTTTCATTTTTGATCAGTCTCATGAGGTTTTTTTTAAGATTGTACCCGATAGGCGTGACAACCCCTGCCGCAGAATTAAGTGGAACTTATAAAGGCTAGCACTCTCTTATGTAGAGTGCTAAAATTAACACCATGAAGAAAGACGAATCTATGACAAACGCATTGAGTTTACCGATTCCATCAGCTTTAGATAGCTTGGATCAATACATGCGCACAATCAAAGCTTTCCCTGTGTTAACCGCAGAGGAAGAAATGAACTATGCAACACGTCTCAAGAACAATAATGACCTGGAAGCAGCAAAAGCGCTCATCGTTTCACACCTTCGATTAGTGGCAAGCATCGCTCGCGGTTATTCCGGCTATGGCTTACCTCAAGCGGATTTAATTCAAGAGGGCAATATTGGCCTAATGAAAGCAGTAAAGCGCTTTGATCCGACACGCGGTGTTCGCTTGGTTTCTTTTGCGATGCACTGGATTAAAGCCGAAATACACGAATATATTATACGTAACTGGCGCTTGGTTAAAGTGGCGACAACTAAAGCGCAACGTAAACTATTCTTTAATTTACGTAGCATGAAAACTGGGCTTGGGAGTCTACAGCCAGACGAAGTTGCTAATATTGCGCGTGAGCTTAAGGTAAAACCTGAAGAAGTGCTGGAAATGGAGTCTCGTTTTAATAATCACGAAATTTCGCTTGAAGGCAATAGTGATGACGATAGCGAAGATACTTTTAGTCCAATTGCATATTTAGAAGATGAGCAACCAGAGCCTTCTGAAATGCTTTCAGCCATTGAGCAAGAGCATTTGCAAACAACAGGTCTAGCAAGTGCGCTCGCAAGCCTTGATGAGCGAAGCCGCCGAATTGTTGAAGCCCGCTGGTTAACGCAAGACAGCAGTTCAACGTTGCATGATTTAGCTGCGGAATTCGGTGTTTCTGCGGAGCGTATTCGCCAAATTGAACAAAAGGCGATGGAAAAAATGAAAGTCGCTTTAGCTGCGCATACGCATTAAAAAATGAGAGCAATAAAAAAGCTGCCTAGGCAGCTTTTTTATTGCTTGGGAAGCTCATGTCTATGTCTTATTAGAGCAGGCTAGACCTTATTTCTATCAATCTTTTAGTGAAAAAAGATCACTGATAATGCACTCAACCAAGAAAATGTAATTAATCCAACGATGATTGTTAATGGCAAATTTTCAAATGTGAAATATTGTTTCATACTGAGCCCGTTTAAATAAAAATGAATGATTAAGTGCTAAACAATCTAAAACATTAGTTTATAAGTATAGGCCACACAGTTCAATATAAAGATGTCAGCAGAGGCTTTTATTTAGGATTTGCTAATCTTGATTAGCAGATAAAGATGATTGTTTGTGCCGACTAAAGGGGATCATCGGATCATCCTCATCCATCAAAATTCTCTGCGCAGGACCATCAAGGTCATCATATTGCCCGTTTTTAATGGCCCAAAAAATACCAATCGCTGCCAATCCAATAAAAACAATCGACAAACCCAATTGAAAAAATAAAGCACTTAGACTCAAGCAACCAATCCCTTTAAAAATAATCCATCTATAAAATCATTATAATACCCACTTAAGATGCATTAAGCTGAGTTTATATCAGCCAGCCTTAGGTTGACTGAATAAAAAGGCGCTTTCTGCTATGATTCAATTTTAGGTTTATTTAATATTTATGCACTCAAATAACGGCAACCCACCCATACCGAGCAATATCAAGCTGCATCAAAAATCACGGCTTTTAGAAATTGTATTTAATGACAACACCGAATGCATGCTCTCTTGTGAGTTCTTACGAGTTTACTCGCCGTCTGCTGAGGTCCGTGGGCATGGTGTTGGACAAGAGGTGCTCCAGGTAGGCAAAGAAAATGTGAACATCTTAGCGATTGAACCTGTCGGACAATATGCAATTAAGCTGATTTTCTCCGATGGCCATGACACTGGCTTGTACTCTTGGGATTACTTATACGAATTAGCACGAAATTACGAAGGGCTCTGGTTAGAGTACATCGGCAAGCTCGATGCGGCAGGTGTAAAGCGCAACCCCATCGAAACTGTTCAATAAGTCTTTACTCATTGCGCTTAATGAATGAGGTTGCAGCCAAAAAGATCAATCTATTAAAGCTTGATTCAACAAAGGTTAAAAAAGGTAAGTAAAAGATGTCTGACTCCAATCAAACGCATTTTGGTTTTAAAACCGTTAACGAAAGCGAAAAAGCCAATAAGGTTGGTGAAGTTTTTCATTCGGTCGCTCGCAAATATGATTTGATGAATGACGTCATGTCAGCTGGTTTGCACCGCACATGGAAGCGCTTTGCAATTGAAATAAGTGGCGTCAAAGCCGGCGATAAAGTGCTCGATGTTGCTGGTGGCAGTGGCGATTTATCAAGACTGTTTAATAAAAAAGTAGGCCCAACTGGCCAGGTCATTTTGACTGACATCAATGCATCCATGCTTGCGGTTGGCCGTGACCGTTTGATTGATGATGGCGCCGCAGTGCCTGCATTGCAATGCGATGCAGAAAAGCTTCCATTTCCAGACAATTATTTTGATTGTGTCATTGTAGCCTTTGGCCTACGCAACATGACCCACAAAGACAAAGCACTCTCAGAAATGCGCCGCGTACTTAAAACTGGTGGGCGCTTATTAGTGTTGGAGTTTTCTAAAATCTGGGAACCACTAACACCAATTTATGATGCTTATTCGTTCAAGCTATTACCAATCATGGGCAAATTATTTGCAAAAGATGCAGACAGCTATCAGTATCTCGCTGAGTCAATTCGTATGCACCCAGATCAGGAAACATTGCGTCAAATGATGCTGGATGCGGGTTTAAGTAAAGTCGATTACTACAACCTTGCAGCAGGGGTTGTGGCTTTACATAAAGGGTGGAAAGTTTAGATCTTATGTTTAAGCTATTATTAACGCGAATACTCAATCATGTGATTACACAAAATCAATGGGCGCGAACTCATCTTTTACCTTTTAATGGCAAAACGGTCAGCTTTGATATGCCACCAGTTCATGCAAGCCTTACTGTTTTAGAAGATGGTGGGCTCGCAATGGCAGATGAAATAAGCCATGCCGATGCCTCCATTTATTTATCTGCCTCGCTCGCATTGCGACTCTTGGCAAAAGATAGTGATGCAATGTCGCAAGTGCGTATTGAAGGGGATACTAATCTCGCTAAGACCTTGGCTATCGTTTTACAAAACATCAAATGGGATTACGAAGAGGACTTGAGTAAGGTTTTTGGTGATATTTCGGCGAACAAAGTCAGTACTTTTGCTAAAGACACTGCAAAAGAAGCCAAAGAACAAGTAGTGAATTTTGCCGAAATGTCCGCCGAATATTGGCAAGAAGAAAATCCTCTCATCGCTAAAAAACGCCATGTGGAAGATTTTGTGCGGCAAGTTGACGCGCTTCGCGATGATGTTGAGCGCCTAGAAAAGCGCTTAGCAAAAATACGCGTAAAATAAATCACCCAAAATAGCTCAAAAGAAAAAATATAAAAAAATTTATGCGCTTGTTTAGATTAATCAAAATCCTCTTCATCTCACTCAAGTTTGGGCTCGATGAATTTGTACTTGCGCATAGCAAGTTTCGCTTCCTCAGAAAATTGCTCCAAACAGTATTATTTTTCCGCAACAAAAAACAAGCCCGCGGCGAGCGTCTTCGTTTAGCGCTTGAGGCGCTTGGGCCGATCTTTGTTAAGTTTGGTCAAATGCTTTCTACTCGTCGCGATTTGATTCCACTTGATATTGCAGATGAGCTTGCTAAGCTTCAAGATCAAGTACCGCCGTTTGATTACGCCTTAGTTGAAAAAATATTAATCGAGACCTATAAAAAGCCAGTTAACGAAGTTTTCAGTCAATTTGATATCACACCGATTGCAAGCGCCTCGGTAGCACAAGTCCACTTTGCACAATTAATGGATGGCAAGCCAGTTGCTGTTAAGATTTTACGTCCAGGCATTGCCAGCGTTATTAAAAAAGACATTAAATTATTAGAGGTTGCAGCTTGGCTCATCCAGGCTTTGCTGGCGGACGGAAAAAGATTACGTCCCCGGGAAGTGGTGGCTGACTTTTCTCTGCACCTTAACAACGAGCTTGACCTCATGCTTGAGGCTGCGAATTGTAGCTTACTTGGTCGTAACTTTCCGAACAGCCATTTATTACAAGTGCCTGAAGTTTATTGGGACTGGTGTCATGAGCAAGTCATGGTCATGGAGCGCATGAATGGCACGCCGGTAAGCCAAGTTGATAAATTGCGATGCATGGGCATCGATATCCCTAAGCTTGCGCGAGATGGTGTAGAGATATTCTTCACGCAAGTCTTTCGTGATGGCTTTTTCCATGCTGACATGCATCCTGGCAATATTCAGGTGGCCAACGATGGCCGCTACATCGCGCTTGATTTTGGCATTATGGGCACGCTCACTGAAAGCGATAAGCAATATTTAGCCCGTAATTTCTTAGCCTTTTTCCGCCGTGATTACCGTGAGGTGGCACAAGCGCATATTGACTCTGGCTGGGTGCCAAGCGATGTGTCGATCGACCAATTTGAAACGGCCATTCGTGCGGTCTGCGAGCCTATTTTCAATAAGCCACTTAAAGACATCTCATTCGGCCGAGTACTCATTCGCTTATTTCATACAGCGAGAAGATTTGGCTTAATTGTTCAGCCTCAACTGACTTTACTTCAAAAAACCTTATTAAATGTTGAAGGCTTGGGCCGCGATTTAGACCCAGAACTAGACCTATGGAAAACTGCGCAGCCATTTCTTGAGCGCTGGATGTCCGAACAAATTGGCTGGCGGAATGTATTAAAACGCATTAAAGCAGAAGCCCCGCATTGGGGCTCTGTGTTGCCAACATTACCCAGAAAAATTGACGCGTTTTTAATGCACGATATTAATCAAGTTACCGAGTTAAAAATTGAATTGACCCGTTTACAAGCGGAGCATCGTAAACAAAGTCGAGCATTTCGCCTGTTAATCACTGCGCTCCTTTCCGCCATTGTTTTAGCGTTATGGCAGATGAATAAGTAAAACGATAAGCTCAGAAATATCTTCCATGGCGTTTGGCAATCAAGTCTAGCTAAGCTACAATTAATGCTTAGCTTTCTGAGTTTTAAAACTATTTTGCGAAGTTGCTCCTGCAGCCCCACACATCCCAACAACTTGCCCCGCTCTTTGCAGCGCGCAACGTTTGTCTAACCATGAACTCCCCTAAAAAACTCTTCATCAAAACCTTTGGTTGTCAGATGAATGAATATGACTCTTCACGCATGGCGGATATGCTTTCAACTTCCGATGGCATGGTTACCACCGAGACAGTTGAGGATGCCGATGTCATTTTGCTCAACACCTGTTCAGTGCGTGAAAAAGCAGAAGACAAGGTCTTTAGTCATTTAGGCCGATTTGTCGAACTCAAAGCCAAAAATCCTAATTTAGTGATTGGTGTAGGCGGCTGTGTGGCGTCCCAAGAAGGCGACAACATCATCAAACGTGCCCCTTATGTCGATATTGTTTTTGGCCCACAAACCCTGCACCGCTTGCCAGAAATGATTAAAACGAGTCAAGCGAGCGGCAAATCGCAAGTTGACATCAGCTTCCCAGAAATTGAAAAGTTTGACCATTTGCCACCGCCACGCGTTGAAGGCGCCAGTGCGTTTTTAAGCATCATGGAGGGGTGTAGCAAATACTGTACGTTTTGCGTGGTTCCTTATACCCGCGGAGAAGAAGTCTCCCGCCCATTTGAAGATATTCTGACCGAAGCCATTCAACTGGCAGAGCAAGGCGTGAAAGAAATCACCCTGCTTGGGCAAAACGTTAATGCTTATCGCACGGAATACGAAGGCGATAATGCTGATTTAGCCCTACTCATTGAGACGATTGCCGAAATTCCACAAATCGAGCGCATTCGATTTACCACTAGCCACCCCAACGAAATGAGCGAGCAATTAATTAGCTGCTTTGCTAACGTGCCTAAGTTGGCGGCGCAACTTCATTTGCCGGTTCAGGCAGGGAGTGACCGGATTTTAATGGCGATGAAACGCAATTACACCGCGCTTCAATTTAAATCCATCATTCGCAAATTACGGGTAGCCAATCCCAAGCTCACATTTACTTCTGACTTTATTATTGGCTTTCCAGGCGAAACAGAAGCCGACTTTGAGGCCACGGTAAAACTGATGCAAGATGTCGGATTTGATGCAAGCTTTAGTTTTTTATATAGCCCGCGTCCTGGGACGCCTGCCGCATTTTTAAAAGATGATGTGACTGAAGCTATTAAATTATCGCGCCTAGCGAAACTTCAAGCCATTAATGAAGCCCAAGCCAAGCTTATTTCAGAAGCCATGCTAGGCACCGTGCAACGTGTGTTAATTGAAGGTGCATCTTGGAAAGACGCCTCATTGCTTGCAGGCAAAACGGACAATAATCGCGTGGTGGATATTGAAGGCGATGCAGACCTGATTCACCAATTTGTAAATGTAAAAATCACTGATGTCTCTAACCCTCGCCGTTTAGTTGGCATGATTGTTAAATAGGTCACTCATGGAAATCACGCTACAACCAGAAGATAATCATCGCCTCGCTAATTTGTGTGGCCCACTTGATGAGAATCTAAAACAAATTGCATCGGCTTTAGAAATTGAAATCGCCCGTCGAGGTGCACATTTCAAGCTCACTGGCGACAAAGACAATACGCGGATTGCAGCGCAGCTTCTAGAAAGCTTTTACGCGCGATCAAAAGAATCCATTGAATTGGAAGATATTCAACTCAGCTTAGTAGAAGCCAATAAACTCAGTGCTGACACAGTAACTACTGCCGCAATGCCAAATTTAATGACCCGCCGCGCTGACTTACATGGACGCACGCCGCGCCAAGTGAGTTATTTGCAACAAGTGCAAGATTACGATATTACCTTTGGGATTGGACCGGCAGGCACTGGTAAAACTTACCTTGCCGTGGCTTGCGCGGTGGATGCCCTGACACGCGACAAAGTAAAAAGGATCGTCTTAGTTCGCCCTGCGGTTGAAGCAGGTGAACGCCTAGGCTTCTTGCCAGGCGACTTATCGCAAAAGGTTGATCCTTATTTACGTCCGCTATACGACGCGCTGTATGATTTAGGCGGCTATGACAGCGTCAATAAGATGTTTGAACGTGGCGCCATTGAAGTTGCGCCGCTGGCTTACATGCGAGGCCGAACACTTAACCAAAGCTTTATTATTTTGGATGAAGCGCAAAACACCACGCCTGAACAAATGAAGATGTTTTTAACGCGTATTGGTTTTGGCACAAAAGCAGTCATTACAGGTGACGTGACTCAAATTGACTTGGGGCGCGGTCAAAAGAGCGGCTTAGTCGAAGCACAACAAGTGCTTAAAGACATCAAAGGGATTGCGTTTACGCACTTCTTATCCGAAGACGTGGTACGCCATCCTTTAGTACAAAAAATCGTGAATGCCTACGAAAAATATGACGCGTCTAAACATGCACAACCTCATGATCCGAAACATAGAACCCCATGAGTAAACAACCAATCCTTTCTATGGATGTGCAATATGCAAGCGAGCTATCTGGTTTGCCAACCATTACACAATTTAGACGCTGGGCGCGCAATACCATCCGCGTGGATAGCGAAATCACTTTACGTATTGTGGATGAAGCCGAAGGTCGTGAGCTTAATAATGCCTATCGCCAAAAAGATTACGCAACCAATGTGCTGACGTTTCCATTGGCAGAAGAGCCATTCATCATTGCTGACATTGTGATTTGCGCTCACGAAGTGGCAAAAGAAGCTAAAGAACAAGGCAAGACTTTAGAAGCACACTTTGCCCATTTAACAGTGCACGGGGTTTTACACGCCCATGGTTATGACCACGAAATTTCAGAACAAGCTGAACTGATGGAAAGTATAGAAACACAAATTTTAACTAAATTAGGCTATTCAGACCCATATGCTGATAGCGAATAATCTTTCATATTTAATGGAAAACGAGAGCAAACATCATGGCTGAAGCAGAAAAACCAAACTGGTTAGAGCGGTTAAGTCATTTCTTACTGCGCGAACCTGACGATCGTGAGCAACTAGTTGAGTTATTGCACGCATCCTTTGAAAAAAGCCTGCTCGATGCCGATGCACTCGCCATGATTGAAGGCGTGCTTCAATTCTCAGAAACACAAGTGCGAGACGTCATGATTCCTCGCTCGCAAATGGATGTAATTGACATCACCCAAACACCTGAAGAATTTATTCCATTTGTAATTGAAACGGCGCACTCACGCTTCCCAGTGATTGATGATGATAAAAACGATATTATTGGTATTTTATTAGCCAAAGATTTACTGCGTTACTATGCTGGCGAAGATTTTGATGTACGCGATATGTTGCGCCCGGTAGTATTTATCCCGGAATCAAAACGCCTCAATGTTTTGCTCAAAGAGTTCCGAAGCAATCGTAACCATATCGCCATCGTGGTGGACGAGTACGGCGGCGTTGCAGGCATGATTACCATTGAAGATGTGCTTGAACAAATCGTTGGCGACATTGAAGACGAATACGATTTTGATGAAACTGAAGACAATATTATTCGTGATACGCAAGGTAAATACCGTGTAAAGGCCTTGACTGAAATCGCTGACTTCAATGAAGTGCTTGGCACGGAGTTTAGCGATGAAGAGTTTTCAACCATCGGTGGCTTAGTAGTAAGTCAGTTCGGTCACCTACCAAAGCGGGGTGAAACGGTGACATTCAACAATCTTAAATTTACGGCACTGAGGGCTGATAGTCGTCGCCTTCATTCTGTTCTTATTGAAGAATTAGAAGTTCAGAAAGCTTCAGAATAGCCAAGCAACTTGAACTTATTTTCAATCTTCCGCTCACAACAATACATAGGATTCGGAGCACACCATGAAGTTAATTACATTCGCATTTTTAATCAGTCTTTCTGGTGTTGCATTTGCTGGAACTCAAACAGCCAAAGTAAGTGCCGAAATCCCAACAGCAGATAAAGAGTTTGTTGAAAAAATCAACGGCTTTGATAAGGCCAAAATTATTGAGCAGCTTGGCGAGCCAAGTAAAGTTGAAGATGTTCAATCTTCAGCTGGTAAAGCCTTCGCGTCCATCTGGCAGTATCACTATTTAAATACGAATGACAAAGGTGAGTATTATCAAACCACTGAGTTAGACTTTATAGACGATAAAGTAGTGATGGTAGTATTTATGAATAATGATGGTAAAGAAGTTCCGGCGGATGCAGTCAAAGTGACTCCCGGCAAAAAATAGCATTTTAAGCAATCTTACAAGCGGCTTTTTAAGTCGCTTTTTTTTCGTGAAAATAATCTGCATTAGCGAATATGTTTTATGGAAAAGCGCTTTACGAACTTAGCATCAATTTTTAAATCTGCTCCCAGAAGTTTGCACGTAGAATAGCGTTCAACTCAACAAGCACTTAAATCATGCAAAGAATTACCTCCCACCCGCAATTCATTAGCCTTGCACTTGGTGCTTTATGCGTGTTTGGCTTTGCCCCATTTTATGTTTTCGTCCTTCCCATCATCAGCCTTGCGGGCTTATTTTATTTATGGGAACTCACCACCTCACCTAAGCAAGCCGCAAAAATAGGTTTTGCTTATGGATTGGGCTTTTTCATTGCTGGCATATATTGGATATATATTAGCCTGCATGACATCGGTGGCATGCCATTTTGGATGGCGGGCTTAGCCACTTTTCTTTTATGTGCATTTCTGGCGCTATTCCCTGCAATCGTTGGCTACCTAGCAAAACGCTTGCCACATCCACTCGCTAGCGCAGCCATGCTTTGGGTGCTAAGTGATTGGGTGCGGGATTGGATTTTTACTGGCTTCCCTTGGTTAGCGCTTGGCTACTCACAAGTGCCATTTAGCCCACTGGCTGGCTATGCGCCAATATTTGGGGTATTTGGGGCAGGCTTGGCGGTGACGGCTAGCGCAAGTTTGATAGTTTCAATTGCACAAAAAAAACAGCGCAGACAAGCAATGATTGGACTCTTGACCATTTGGATTGTGGGCGCGGCAGCCACCCAAATCAATTGGACTTCGCCTGTTGGTACCCCCACGAAAGTTGCTTTAATCCAAGGCAATATCCCTCAAGAAATAAAATGGGATGAGGCTATTGCCATCCAAACGGTGAATCAGTATCTGGGTATGGCAAAACAAGCGCAGGCTGAATTGGTCATCCTTCCAGAAACGGCCTTGCCGCTGGCCATTGATCTCACCCAAAAAGACATAGCACAAGACCAAGTGTTGGCCCCTTTCAAAACCATCGCCATGCAAGACCATAAAGCTATTTTAGTTGGTGCTGTGTCACAAAAGACTGATGCTTATTTCAACTCCATGCTTGGCATATCAAATCTTGACACTGTTCATACCTATCACAAATCGCATTTGGTGCCGTTTGGCGAATTCATTCCGTTCAAATCTGTGATCGGTTGGATTTATCGAGATTGGCTCAATATGCCGCTCAGCGATTTAAGCAGAGGAAGCCAAGCTCAAAAACCTATGCAAATGGCGGGACAAAAAATAGCGGTAAACATTTGCTACGAAGACGTATTTGGCGAAGAAATTATCCGCCAATTGCCTGAAGCGACATTACTCGTAAACGCCAGCAACGATGCCTGGTATGGACGCTCAAACGCGGCAGAGCAGCATTTACAGTTCTCGCAAATGCGCGCTTTAGAAACAGGTCGCATGGTCCTTCGCGCCACCAACACCGGTGCAACAGCGATCATCAGCAACAAAGGCGATGTGCTTGCAACCGTCCCGCAATTCACTACCATCATCTTGAAAGGTAGTGTTCAGGGTTACACAGGCAGCACGCCCTACATACGCTGGGGCAATTGGGCAATTATTAGTCTATTACTCATCGCGTTAATTCTTTTATGGACTCGCAAAAAGAAGTAAAATCAAGAGTTATCATTTACGCTGCGACCTTGCTCTATAGATCGCGACATTAATAAAACAAGAAAACCAACCATGCTGACGTTTCAACAGATTATTTTAAACCTGCAAAACTACTGGGATAAGCAAGGCTGCACGCTGATGCAGCCATACGATATGGAAGTCGGCGCAGGCACTTCTCACACCGCCACATTCTTGCGCGCACTTGGCCCTGAGCCATGGAAAGCTGCTTATGTTCAACCAAGCCGCCGCCCTAAAGATGGTCGCTACGGTCAAAACCCAAATCGCTTACAGCACTACTACCAATTTCAAGTGGTGCTAAAACCAGCACCAGCCAACATTCTTGAGCTCTACCTTGGCTCACTTGAGTCACTCGGTTTCGACCTCAAGCAAAATGACATCCGCTTTGTAGAAGATGACTGGGAGAATCCAACACTAGGCGCATGGGGCTTAGGCGGGGAAGTTTAGCTTAACGGCCTGGAAGTCACGCAGTTTACTTATTTCCAACAAGTGGGCGGTATCAACTGCAAACCAATTACCGGTGAAATCACATACGGTTTAGAGCGTTTAGCGATGTATCTTCAAGGCGTGGATAACGTCTACGATCTCGTTTACTCAAAAGGCGTGAATGGTTCTGCTGACGTGAAATACGGTGATGTATTCCATCAAAACGAAGTCGAGCAATCGACCTACAACTTTGAACACAGCGATGTGGAATTCTTACTTACTGCATTTAATGCGTATGAGAAACAAGCGCAACACCTCACAGAAAACAAGCTAGCCTTGCCTGCTTATGAACAGGTGCTCAAGGCCGCACATACCTTCAACTTGCTGGATGCACGTGGCGCCATCTCAGTCACTGAACGTGCGGCTTATATTGGCCGCATTCGTAACTTGGCACGTGCAGTTGCTGCTGGCTATTTAGATAGCCGTGCCCGCCTTGGCTTCCCGATGGCGCCAAAAGCATGGGCCGATGAAGTTTTAGAAAAGATCGAACTAGACAAGCAAGCACAAAATAAAAAGGCAGCAGCATGAGTAGCAACAATTTATTAGTCGAATTATTTGTCGAAGAACTACCGCCTAAAGTGCTTAAAAAGCTAGGCGAGTCATTCGCTAGCTCAGTATTAGAAAGCTTAAAAGTTCAAGCCTTGACGGCAGAAGACAGCCTGACAACAGCCTTCGCTTCACCTCGCCGTTTAGCGGTTCACATTACATCAGTGTCATCGCAAGCTGAAGACAAAGCCGTTTCTCAAAAGTTAATGCCTGTCAGCGTTGGCTTGGATTCGAATGGCAACGCAACCCCTGCATTAGTAAAAAAACTCAACGCATTGGGCGCTGACGAATCTGCCGTTGCAAACCTAAAGCGCGAGAACGACGGCAAGGCAGATATCTTGTTTTATGATGCATTGGTTAAAGGCGCTTCGCTTGCTGAGGCGCTACAAAAAGCGGTCGAAGAGGGATTGAGCAAATTACCGATTCCTAAAGTCATGACTTACCAATTGAGCGATGGCTGGGAGAGCGTCAACTTTGTGCGCCCAGCACATAGCTTAGTGGCTTTGCATGGCAACACAGTGGTACCTGTTAGCGTACTTGGCTTGCAGTCTGGCAACAGCACACAAGGCCACCGCTTTGAGGCAAGCATTTCACCAGTCGTAATTAAAGATGCTGATAGCTACGAAGCGCAAATGCAAAACGACGGCGCAGTCATCCCTAGCTTTGATGCACGTCGCGCTGAAATTGTTCGCCAATTAACTGCAGCAGCGCAAAAGCAAAACCTTAAACCGATCGAAGATGATGCATTGCTTGACGAGGTGACGGCATTAGTTGAGCGTCCTAATGTGTTGCTTGGCCAATTCGAAACCGAGTTCTTAGAAGTGCCGCAAGAATGTTTGATTTTGACCATGAAGGCGAATCAAAAATACTTCCCATTGCTCGATGCTAACGACAAGCTTACCAATAAATTCTTAATCGTTTCTAACATCAGCCCGGCTGATCCATTCAAGGTAGTAGATGGCAATGAACGTGTTGTTAGACCGCGTTTGGCTGATGCTAAATTCTTCTTTGACCAAGACCGTAGAAAGACCTTGGCTTCAAGATTGAGCGGTTTAGAGAAAGTGGTTTATCACAACAAGCTAGGCACACAAGCAGAGCGCTCAAAACGCGTCAGCGATCTAGCCAAGGCGATTGCAAGTAAGATTGGCGATGCCAACTTAGCATCTAAAGCAGAGTACGCAGCACAGCTTTCAAAGGTCGACTTGATGACCGACATGGTAGGTGAGTTCCCTGAGTTGCAAGGCATCATGGGCCGTTATTACGCGCAACATGAAAAACTCGATAACGACATTGCTTTTGCAATTGAAGATCACTACAAACCACGTTTTGCGGGTGATGAATTGCCACGCAACCAAGTGGGTGTGGCGGTAGCGCTTGCAGATAAATTAGAAACGTTGGTTGGTTTATTTAGCATCGGCGAAAAGCCAACAGGCGATAAAGACCCATTTGCGCTGCGTCGCCAGGCTTTGGGCATTATTCGCATGCTGATTGAATGTACGCTGAATATTTCATTTGAAACAATCATCGAGCTAGCACTTCAGCAATTCAAAGTGGAAGACAAAGCTGGCGTTTTAGCGGCCATCACTGAATTCTGCTTTGACCGCCTCAGCGTCAATTTACGTGAACAAGGCGCAAGTGCCCAAGAGGTAGAGGCCGTGTTGGCCCTCAATCCAAGCTTGCTGAGCGAGATTCCAAAACGCTTAGAAGCTGTGCGCGCATTCTCAAGCTTGGACGAAGCGCCAGCGCTTGCTGCAGCCAACAAACGTGTAGGTAATATTTTGAAGAAAATTGAAGGTGTTGTTGAAGAAAAAATTAACGACGCGCTACTTCAAGAGCCTGCTGAAAAAGCCTTGGCAAGTACGCTCGCTAAAATCAAACCAGAAGCAGATGCGCTTTTTGAAAGCGGCGACTATACCAACTCACTCAAAGCGTTAGCTGCGCTCAAAGCGCCTGTAGATGACTTCTTTGACAACGTGATGGTGAACGCTGACGATCCTTCGCTGAAAGCCAACCGACAAGGCTTGCTCGCCATGCTCCATCAAGCCATGAACCGAGTGGCTGACTTATCTAAGCTGGCAGCATAAGCATGAAGCTCGTTGTGCTAGACAGAGATGGCGTGATTAACTTTGATTCCGTCCACTTCATCAAAAGCACCAACGAGTGGATTCCAATCCCTGGGAGTTTAGAAGCCATTGCTCTACTCAACCAAAGCGGCTACCGCGTAGCGATTGCGACTAACCAATCGGGCATTAGCCGTGGCCTTTTCGACATGGTGACGCTCAACGCAATCCACGACAAAATGCACAGAGCATTAGGCCAACTTGGTGGCAGAGTCGATGCCATGTTTTATTGCCCGCATTCAGCGGATGACCACTGCGCTTGTCGCAAACCAAAACCAGGCATGATGGAAGAAATTGGCAGACGTTTTAGCCAAGATATGAAAGGCGTGCCAATGGTGGGTGACGCTTTACGTGACCTACAAGCGGGCGCAGTGCTTGGCATGCAACCAATGTTGGTTCGCACAGGCAAAGGTGAGGAAACACTAGCTGCTGGCGGCTTACCTGAAGGCACGTTGATTTTCGCTGATTTAGCCGCAGCGGTTCAACACATTATTTCTTAGAGACTTGAGACTTAACAAGATGAGATTAATACGCTCGATATTGTTTAATCTAGGAATGCTTGCCATCACGCCGGTATTCTCAGTCTTGGCTATTCTGCTATTTCCGCTTCCTGCAGTTCTGCATTCACGCATCGTTAGTAGCTGGGCTTATCTGGCCATGTTTTGGCTTAAACTTACTTGCGACCTAAGCTTCCGTGTCATCGGCAAAGAAAACATCCCCAATCACTCTTGCATCGTTTTGGCAAAGCACCAATCGGCTTGGGAAACCATCGCATTCCAAACCATTTTTCCACCGCAAATTTGGGTGATGAAGCGCAGTCTTTTATGGATTCCATTTTTAGGTTGGGCGTTCGCAGCACTTCGAGCGATTGCGATTGACCGTGCGGCGGGCCGTGAAGCGCTTAAACAAATGGTTGATCAAGGCATGGATAGACTTGCTAAAGGCCTGTGGGTCGTCATCTTCCCAGAAGGCACACGCATAGCGCCAGGCAAAAAAGGCAAATACCATATCGGCGGTGCTTGGCTAGCCACGCATACCAAAGCCACTGTTGTTCCGGTTGCGCACAATGCCGGTGATTTTTGGCGTAAAAATTCATTCCTAAAAACACCAGGCATCATTACCGTGAGCATCGGCAAGCCGATTGAAACAGCGGGTTTGAAACCTGATGCACTCAATCAAATGGTGGAAGAATGGATTGAAAGCGAAATGCAACTTTTAAGAAGTCGCTAAGATGACACAGTTCCATTTGCCAATTCCCAATGGCGAACCAATTCCATACCACCTAGAGCGTCGCGTGCGCAAAACCGTTGGTCTAAAAATCAATCACAATGGCTTAATCGTCCACGCACCAACGCGGCTTTCTCAAAAAGAGCTAGAGCGCATGTTGCTCAGCAAAGCGGATTGGATAGTGAAAAAATTACAAGGCCAACAAGAAAACCAACTAGAAAAATTCATTTGGGAAGATGGCGCATCAATGCTTTTACTAGGCAACACCATTGAACTATCTGTGCGCCTAGACTCAGTTAGCCGGGTCTTGGAATATGAGCCAGGCCGAATTTCTGTTGCACTGCCCACACCCAACAACCAAACTAGCATCGCCAGAAAAGTGCTGCTATGGTACAAAAAACAAGCGCAGACTGACTTCACAAGACGTATTGAATTGCTTGCAGCAAAGCTTGGTGTAGAGACGCCACCACTCTTTTTAAGCAGTGCACGTTCACGCTGGGGAAGTTGTAATAGTCGTGGCGAAGTAAGGCTGAACTGGCGTTTATTACAAGCCCCGCCCCACATCATTAATTACGTGGTGGCGCATGAGTTAGCGCACCTTAAAGAAATGAACCACTCAGCTAAATTTTGGGCAACTGTGGGGCGTATTTACCCAGAGTACAAAACTGCAGAAAAAGAGCTCAAAGCTTGGTCGGCCAAACTTCACCGTATCTGAGCATAGGCTATCAGTGAGAAACTGAGACACAATTAACTAATCAAGTTAATGAAAATCATGAGTGCTTATTCATGAACACTGATAGCGTGACTTTTTATACTGAGCGTAATATTCATTTACGCGATGCAATGACTGCATAGCGAACTAAACAAATACTTGGAGAATTATTATGTGGACAAAACCAGCAGCTACAGAAATGCGTTTCGGCTTTGAAGTAACAATGTACGTAATGAACAAATAATTCTTTTAAAGAATTTTTGTTTAAAAAAAGACAGCCTAGGCTGTCTTTTTTATTGGGCGAGACTCACTTCAATCGAAGCGCATTCAGCACCACAATAAGAGAACTCACTGACATCCCAATCGCCGCCATCCAAGGACTCAGCAAACCAGCTGCCGCAAAAGGCAATGCAACTACGTTATATGCAATCGCCCAGATAAAGTTTTGTTTAATCACGCTGATGCCAAAACGGCTGGTAAAAAGCGCATGATCAATTTCGAGCAGGTGTTCGGTAAGCAAGACCACATCACCTGTTGCGCGTGCCATTTGGGTGCCACTTCCCATCGCCATAGAAACTTGCGCCGCTGCTAGTACTGGCGCATCGTTAATGCCATCACCCACCATTGCCACTACTGCACCTTCGGATTGAAGGGCATGAATATGCGCTAATTTATCCTCTGGCGAGCAGGCCGCTGTCCAATCCCCTACACCAACTAATTTGGCAAAATGTGAAACCGACGCTACTGAATCGCCACTCAGAATTGAAACCTGCAAGCCTTGCTGTTTTAATTTTTGGATCAGTGCTTGAGACTCTGGACGCGCTTGGTCTGCCAATACAAAAGTTGCAAGCAGGCGCGTTTCATCACTAAGCCAAACAACAGTGGCGCCAAGTAAATAATCTTGTGCTAAATCACCCGAAAAAGTCTGATTCAACTTGGCATTGCCCAAACGCAATTTAAGCCCCGCTACGATACCTTCAACTCCCTGACCTGGGATATTCTTAACTTCCGTCGCAAATTGCACTGGGCGATTTCCCTGTGCGTTTAAGAAGGCTTTTGCAAGCGCATGCTCTGAATTTTTTTCTAAACTTGCTGCCAATTGCAAACAGGCCTCTTCATCAAGGTCCGCATGGGTGATGGTATTCACTAAACTTAACTGCCCTAGCGTGAGCGTGCCGGTTTTATCAAATACAAAATGCGTGACCTTGGCCAAGGTTTCTAAAGCATGGCCACGTGTTAACAATACGCCACGCGCAACCAAGTGTGATCCAGCCGCTGCAAAGGCTGCTGGTGCCGCAAGTGACAAGGCACAAGGACAGCTCACTACTAATACCGTCAGCACAATTTCCAAAATACGGTCTGGCTGAATTTGCCACCAAACTAAAGCTACCAAGGCAACCGTCACTAGCAAAGCTGTCGTAAAGTAAGCGGCAACACGATCAGCCGTTTCTGCAAGTTTTGGTTTCTCGGCCTGCGCCCTATCTAGCAAACGAGAAATGCCTGCCAACATGGTGTTTTCAGCAATCGCGGTCACTTGGATAGTCAGCGGGCTTTCATAATTAATACTGCCAGCAAAGACTTGGGCGCCTAAAGATTTGGGTAGTGGACGACTTTCGCCGGTAAGCAGGGACTCGTCCACACTACTTTCACCCGTCACCACCAGGCCATCGGCCGCAATTGTTTCGCCTGGCTTTGCTAGAATGACGTCACCTAATTTTAATTCCATCACAGGCATTAAAATCTGTATTTCGCCATCGACTTTTGTCGCCATCACAGGCGCGAGTCGCAATAGATTCTCTGAGGACTCGATAGACTTTTCGCGGGCATTACGTTCGAGATAGCGCGTGCCCAGCAAGAAGAATACCAACATGGTGAGTGTGTCAAAATACACCACGCCCTGCCCCTGCACGGTGGCCCAGACACTTCCCACAAAACCTGTTATCAAGCCTAAGGTAATTGGCACATCCATGCCAATTCGACGGTGACGAATACTTCGCCAAGCAGCCACATAGAAGGGCCATGCGGCGTAAGTAATCGCAGGAATGGTTAAAACAAAGCTGAACCAGCGCAACAATTGCGCCGTTGCAAATTCTAAGCCTTGGGCAGGGCCTGCATACAAAGCCACGGCAATCATCATCACCTGACCAGCACTCAAGCCTGCAACAGCAAGCCTTCTAAAATCAGACTTACGTTGTTGCTGACGTAGAGCATCTTGTTGCTGGGCACTAAAAGGATGGGCGTGATAGCCGATTTTATTGATCTCAGCCAAGATCTGACTGAGCTTGATTTGATTGTCGTTCCAGCGAACACGCGCACGTTGTGAACCGTAATTCACATTCACACTTTGTACGCCAGCCAACTGACTTAAATGGCGTTCATTCAGCCAAACACAAGCAGCACAGGTAATGCCTTCAAGAATCAGTGAGGCCTCTTTGTAGTCGCCTTCGCCATCGAGCACAAAGCTTTTTTGAACTTCAGGATGGTCGTAAAGCGCAAGCTGAAGCAGCACATCGGGCACGAGATCTTCAGCGGTTTTAGGAAGCTCAGTACGGTGTTTGTAATAGTCCTCCAGACCATTTTCAACAATTGATGTTGCAACCGCTTGGCAACCCCTACAGCACATGGGCTGGGCTTGCCCAAAAATACTGGCTGAAAAATTGATACCTGCGGGGACAATTAAGCCACAGTGAAAGCAGAGGGCTTTGTCTGGCGTTGGTTTGTATTGCGTTTGAGCTTGCCCAATGGTGTGCATAAAGCTAAAACTACTGCCCGACAGTAATTGACTGCTTAAGCGTGTAGTGCGCTTCACCTTTCAGAATTTCTAAGTCACTCAGCCACAAGCCTTCATCAGACAAACGAAGCATTGCATGATATTCACCTGGCTTGGTTTCAGAAAATCGTATTGTTTGATCATCAGCACTGTTTGCCAGACGCCAGAACTCGATAGTAATTGTCGCCGCAACAATCGGCTGATGCTCTTTGTCGCTCAATTTAATCACAATATTGGATGCAAGATTGTTTTTGAGAAGATCTAATCCTTGTACCTCAACATTCCAACCCAGATTTTTTTGTTGCTCAACATCTTGCACATGAGCCTCATAAAGTTTATTTCTATCATGCGGAATCACACCTGGAAAACCGGTGTGAACTTGACGATTTTCTGGATTTGGTAAAATAAAACGGGTTAGTAGATCAGGTAGGCCACGCGTGGCGACTGATAAGAATATGGCATTAAGCAACAACAGCCCCATGAAAAATCCAATAATCCCCCTGGGAGCCCAGTGCATACTTTCTTTTTTCTTTTGCATGCCGCCAAATACAATCAGTAAGCCTGCATTAGCAATATAAACAGCAAAGTGAATGGTAAGAACATCACCACCAGGCCAGTGGCTAGTGCTGTAAGCGAGATAAGCAATGAACGGCAGAAGCCCACTTAAAATGCCCGCCCAAAAATTGGATAGCCCAGCTTTGCGGACCCCAAAGAATATAACGGCTCCAACAACTAGCCCTCCAAATAAGGTTTCTGTCATGCTTAATTCATTTGCAAATATTGGCATTAATCGCGCTCTCTTGGACTGTTAAAATTGGTTTCAACTTTTATTACTTCGCCGGTGGATGCGCGAGTAATCAAAAAGTTAAACTTATTAATCTTTGATGCATCTTCGGCAGATAGATTCACTGTAGCGTTCATATTTAAGCCTTTACCCGCTTTAATCGAGACCTGTTTGAAAAAGTGCATATCCAGCGATCTTGGCGAAATCCCCTCTACATCAATCACATAAATTTCATCTACTTCTTTTTTGTTTACAATATGAATCACATAGCGATTTCTAAAACTACCATCTGACAACATGACATAAAGAGGCTGACGAACTTGCTGAATACTGACTTCAGTAGTGGTGCGAGTGCCAATGTTATAAAACAACAAAGCCGTCATTGATAAAATTGCTAAAGCATAACCGAGAACTTTAAAGCGTTTCCACATCACTTTAGGCTGGCTCGGAACCTCACTCTTGAGATTATTTTCGGAGTCATACCGAATCAAGCCACGTGGATAACCAACTGAATCCATAATGCTGTCGCAAGCATCGATGCAGAGTCCACACGAAATACATTGATATTGCAGACCATTTCGAATATCGATGCCAGTTGGACAGACTTGAACACAGAAGCCACAATCAATGCAGTCACCATGACCAGCTTTAGTTCGATCCTCATGTGTTTTTAAACCTTGAATAGGAATAGTGCGGCCTTTTAATCCCTCACCACGCTTTGCATCGTAAGTAACAGCCAAAGTATCAGCCTCATACATTACCCCCTGAAAGCGGGCATATGGACAGGCAAACAAACAAATTTGTTCACGCGCGATTCCTGCTGCAATGTAAGTAGAAATTGTGAGTACCAACACGGCAAAGTAGCCGCCTGATGCTGCAGTACCACTAAAAAAGTCTTGGACAAATAAAGGTGCATAGCTGAAATAACAAACAAATGTCACAGCTGTCCAGAATGAAATCAATATCATCAAGGCATGTGAGAGCCCTATTTTAAAAACCTTCTCAAGATTCCATACTTGGTTTTTGAGACGCAATCTTGCAGGACGCTCGCCTTGAATCAAATGCTCAATTTGAATGAACAAGTCAGACCAAAGGGTTTGGAAACAGAAGTAGCCACACCAGGCACGCCCTATAAGTCCAGTAACAAAAAATAATAATGCTGCGGCAATAAAGAGCAACATTGCCAACCAAAAAATATCCTGCGGATAAACAATTAGATCGAAAATGAAAAAACGTCGGGATGTCAGGTCAAACAAAATTGCCTGACTCGCAGCGCTCACCCGCTGCCACGGCATCCATGGCAATAAAAAATATACAGCGTAAGCCAGCACCATGACCGCAGTCTTGAATCTACGAAATTGACCCTTGACCGAACGAGTCACAATCGGAATCTGTTTTTGATAGCTTGATTTTACAACCTGATCTAACATTATTTTCTTTCAAACAATAAAGGCTCGCAATTGCTTGCAAGCCTTTATATGTTAACTGCAATCTAGTGTGAGCTTGTTTCTAATGTTTTCTTCAAACGAATACTTTACATCATGCGCCTTTATTTCAAGCCGTAAACTACTTACCACCGCCTAAACTATCATGGACGTAAACTGTTAAAAGTTTGATTTGTTCTGGCTTCAAACGAGTGCTCCATAGTGGCATTACCCCTTTGTTCATCCCATCGTAAATCAAGGTTTTCACTTCCGTTAGTTTTGCTTCCGGCGTTTTGGCACCTAACACATCCGGCCACAACCAAATTTTATCAGTTAAGTTTGCAGAACCTATCGCTGGATTTCCTTTTGCATCTGCGCCATGACATGCATAACAACCTGCTTTATCCCCGTGAAAAATTGCATCACCTAGTTTAGCAGCATCAGCATTATGTGGCTCACCAGACAAACTCAACACATAACTACTTACCTGCGTTAACTCTTCATCATTAAGAATAGCTTTAAAGGATGGCATCATGCCATTACGTCCACCAATAATGGTTGTTTGAATATTTTCATATGCGCCGCCATACTGCCAATGATCATCTGTTAAGTTAGGTGAAAACTTAACTTTACCTTGACCGCCAGCTTGGTGACATGGCACGCAGTTAGTAGCAAACAGCGTTTTACCTGCTGAGTTTACAAACTGCATGAGCTCTGGATCCTTCGCAACTTCCTCAAAAGACTTAGAAGCAACTTTGTCAAAATACTGCTTTTGCTCTGCCTGCAACTCGTTCATTTCAACCATTAACTTAGAACGCATGTTCCAGTGGGTGGTCTTAGTTTCTTGCGTACCGTCAACTTTAGTGGCTACATAAGTCACATTATTTAAGCCTGCAACTCCTTTAGTATAGGAACTTCCAACAGGCCATGCTGGATAAAATAACCAATATACGATCGCAAAAGCAAAAGTAACGTAAAAGCCCCATATCCACCAACGCGGTAATGGATTATCTAGTTCTTCTAAGTCATCGTCCCAAACGTGACCAGTGGTCTGAGGTGTTACTTTTTTGTTGTCCTGACTCATGATGTTTCCTTACTTAAATAACGTCATCTTGCAAAGGTATGTTTTTGAAACTCTCTAATTGCTGACCGCGCTGCTTGCTTCCATAAAGATAAACTAGCACTCCACAGAACAAGCCGAAAAAAATAACCAATGATACCGGCTTGGTGTTTTCAAACTTTGTAAACCACATTAACCATTCCATCTTAATATCCTTTTTCCAAAATATTCACTTTGAAAACTACTTATAAAGTCCGATTTTTAGCGATATTTACCAAAGTAGTCATCGTCATATTTTTTAAAATCAACCATCGTGCCAAGCAATTGCAAATAGGATACTAACGCATCTGTCTCACTCAACTTATCCGGATTAGTATCGTAATTACCTGCTTGTGCTTGGGCTAGTAAATTTTTCTCAGCATCAGGGATATGCAAGTTTTTAGCAACATCCTCGCCAAACTCTTTAACGTTTTTGTCATACTCAGCCTTGCTAATAGAATATGGAACACCAGTCGCACGCAGCGCTTTCATTCGCCCTTGAATATCAGAATAGTTCAAATCTGTTTTGACTAGCCAAGGGTAGTTTGGCATCACTGATTGCGGTACTAATGAACGTGGTGCAGTTAAGTGCTGCGTATGCCAGTCATTGGAGTATTTGCCACCAACCCGAGCCAAATCAGGACCTGTCCTTTTTGAACCCCATTGGAAAGGATGATCGTACTTAGACTCAGCCGCTAGTGAATAGTGGCCATAACGAAGGGCTTCATCACGGAATGGGCGAATCATTTGTGAGTGACACAAATAACAACCCTCACGAATGTATATATCGCGTCCACGAATTTCAAGTGGGCTGTATGGATGAACACCCTCAACCTTTTCAACAGTTTCTTTAATGAAAAATAGTGGGACGATTTCAACTAAACCACCAGCGCTAATAGCGAGCATCGTTAAGATAATCAAAATACCAACATTGCGTTCAATATTGTCGTGCTTCATGGTAACTCCAGCTTTTAAAAAGGTTAAGGCTTAAAGCTTAAGCCTGCTCAGTTGTGCCACTCTTAATAGTTTTATACATGTTGTAACTCATTAAGATTATACCGCTCAAGAAAAATAGTCCGCCAACTGCACGCATAATGTAAAGATTGTGCGCCGCTGCCACAGCCTCAATAAATGCATATTGCAAGTTGCCGAAATCATCAAAAGCTCGCCACATTAAACCAGCCATAATGCCCGAAATCCACATTGCAGTGATATAGAGCAGGATGCCGATTGTCGCCAACCAGAAGTGAATATTAATTAGGCGGTTACTGTACATTTGTGTATTCCAAAGCTTTGGCACCATGTGATAGAAGCTACCAAAAGTAACCATTGCAACCCACCCAAGGGCACCAGAGTGCACGTGACCGATTGTCCAGTCTGTATAGTGTGAAAGCGCATTCACGTCTTTTAATGACATGATAGGACCTTCAAATGTTGACATCCCATAGAAAGACAAAGACACAATCAAGAATCGTATTATAGGGTCAGTGCGCATCTTGTCCCAAGCACCTGACAGTGTAAGGATGCCGTTAACCATACCGCCCCATGATGGAAGCAGTAGCATGATAGAGAATGTTGCAGCTAGCGTAGATGTCCAGTCAGGAATCGCTGTCCAATGTAAATGATGCGCACCTGCCCACATGTACAAGAACACCAATGCCCAGAAGTGCAATACTGATAGACGATATGAATAGATAGGGCGTCCAGCCTGTTTAGGCACAAAGTAGTACATCATTCCCAAAAAAGCCGCTGTTAGGAAGAAACCAACCGCATTGTGACCATACCACCACTGCGTCATTGCATCTTGGGCGCCTGCAAATAAGCTGTATGACTTCATTGAGAACAAGCTGACAGGTACTGCAAGGTTGTTAAATGTATGTAATAAAGCGGTCGCTAAAATAAAGGCTAAGTAAAACCAATTCGCAACATAAATATGCGGTTGTTTACGCTTCATGAGTGTTGCAACAAACAATACAAGATATGCGATCCAAACCACCTCGATCAACAAATCAATCGGCCATTCCATCTCCGCGTATTCGCGGCCTTGTGAGTAACCCATAACATTTCCAAGGGCGGCTAGCAAAATAATGGCTTGCCACCCCCAAAAGGTGAAAGATGCTAAGCCATCACTAAATAACCGCGCTTGGCAAGTTCTTTGCACAATATAATATGATGTAGCAAAGAGCGCGCAACCTCCAAAACCAAAAATTACTGTACCTGTATGTACTGGGCGTAAACGACCAAAAGTAATGAAGGGGTTATCGAAATTCAATACCGGGAACGCAAGCTCAGAAGCTATATACAACCCCGCCAACATTCCCAACACGCCCCAAACCAAAGTCATGATTGCGAACTTTCGTATCACATCATAATTGTATTGCTCAGTATTTGTAACGCTCGCAGTTGTCATAACTACGTCTCCTAACACTAAAATGATTAACTTTAACTTCGATATTTAACTACTTTTTTTTACCTAAAAGCAAGCCTGCACGAGTTACAAAATTTGCTTTAAGTCACTGACAATTTCAGGCGGCTTTTGGCCATACTTTAAATAAATTCTTACTTTTCCTTTTTTATCAAAAACGTAGCTACCTGCACTGTGGTCAATTGAATAACTAAGGCTGTCTAATTCAGCCTGCTTTTCATAAAAAACTTTATAATTTTTTGCTACTTTTTTTATTTGCTCTTGGCTACCACGCAATGCCACAAAGCGTTTGTCAAAGCTATTAACGTAATTTTGCAGGAGCGATTGCGTATCTCTTTCAGGATCAAGTGTCACAAATACAACCTGCACCTCATCAGATCGATCACCCAGCATCTTCATCACTTTTGCTAAATCTGCCATCGTGGTCGGACAAACATCTGGGCAATGACTGTACCCAAAAAAAACGATAACCACTTTTCCCAAGAAATCATCTAAATTACGTTCATGTCCTTGATGATCAGGCAGACTCCAATGACGGTCAAATTGAGTCTCAGAAATATCAGTGCCAAAAAAATTCTTATCAGCATGTTGACTCTCACTGCATGCCGTAACCATGAAAAATAACAGCAGTAGAAAAAATCTTTGCATCCATAGCTCCTAATTCTTGACATTGATCACATAAGAAAATTCAATGCTTTTAAAAGCTTTTTGTTGTGATGCGTCTTATTAAAAACTTCTAGTTAGGTTTTTTCCAAAAACTTCAGAAAAAACAATATTCATATGCTATCGCATGTGAACTATTAACGTTTACAGTTCATCATGAAATTCATGATTTAATTTCTAACGAAACACATCATTACATTTTGCGGCTTATTAAATCAACTCAATATTATAGATTCATTTTTTAATTTTTTTTCAGTCTATTTACTGTGAAAAATAAACATCGTTTTAAAAGTTAATCTTATTGCGACTATTCAGCGCGATGACGAGCGTTTACAATTAAGGTTTTGCACGTTGGAGAGTTAACATGGCAATTGCCACATCGATGGCTGATCGCGACGGTCTTATTTGGTATGACGGCAAGATGGTGGACTGGCGAAGCGCCACTACCCACGTTCTCAGCCACACATTGCATTATGGCATGGGCGTGTTTGAGGGTGTTCGCGCCTACAAGACTGACAAAGGCCCTGCAATTTTCCGCTTGAAAGAACATACAGATCGACTTTTCCGTTCAGCACATATTCTAGGCATGAAGATGCCTTTTGATAAAGCGACGCTGATGGAAGCGCAAAAAGCAGCCGTGCGTGAAAACAATCTTGAATCAGCTTACATGCGCCCTATGGCCTTTTATGGCCCGGAAGCAATGGGCATCTCAGCTAAAACACTATCAACCCACGTGATTGTAGCCGCTTGGACTTGGGGCGCTTACATGGGTGATGAAGCGATTACAAATGGTATCCGCGTGAAGACATCCTCTTTCTCACGCCATCATGTGAACATCACGATGTGTAAAGCTAAAGCAAACGGCAACTACATGAACTCAATCTTGGCACACCAAGAAGCAGCGCAAGATGGTTACGATGAGGCTTTGTTATTGGACGTTGACGGCTTTGTGGCTGAAGGCTCTGGCGAGAACGTATTTATTGTTCGCAACGGCAAATTAATCACACCTGACTTAACAAGCGCACTTGAAGGCATTACACGCGATACCATCTTGCAATTAGCTGGCGAAATTGGCTTGCAAGTCATTGAGAAACGCATCACTCGCGATGAAGTGTATTCAGCAGATGAAGCCTTCTTTACTGGCACTGCGGCTGAAGTGACACCTATCCGTGAACTTGATAATCGCGCGATTGGTGATGGCAAACGTGGTCCGATTACCGAAAAACTTCAATCGATGTACTTCGATATCGTCAAAGGTAAATCAGCAAAACACGCTGACTGGTTAACATTAGTTTAATTTTAAATCATAGCAATTGAAGGAAGCTCCACATGGCAAACGACACAAAAATCATCCAAGTCAGCGCAAAGGACTTACCACTGCACTGCCCAACGGATGAGGTTGCTTTGTGGTGCTCCCACCCACGCGTATTTTTGGACTTATCTGAAACGGGCAAGGTAAGTTGCCCTTATTGCGGCACAAAATATCAACTGAAAGCTGGCGAAAAAGCAGGGCATCATTAAGCTTTAAAAATCAACAAAGACTCAAATCAAGCGAGCAACACTCACTGGGGAGCCCCACAATGCGCTCATGACTTTTTCAGTGTCATCAGCTTCATTGTTTGACCAAAAACTAACACTCCCCAATTCATCTAAAGCACACATCAACTGATTGTCTTGCAGCCGATTCTTTAATTGCTTAGCTACAGCATCGCCCGTATCAATTAACACCACATCACTACCAACTATTTCTTCGATGAGCGCGCGCACAAATGGATAATGCGTACAGCCTAAGACGATAGTATCGGCTTTAGCCGATAGCAAGGGTTGCAAATACTGCTTTAATAAGGCTTTCGTTGAGAGGCTCGTTAACTCACCCTTTTCCACACACTCAACCAAACCAATACAAGCTTGTATCACGACCTCAACGCCTTGGGCATAATGCTCAAGCAAAGCGGAAAACTGAGCACTTTTCAATGTGCCGCTTGTCGCCAACACACCAACCACACCTGTTTTTGTAGCAGCCACAGCAGGCTTGAGTGCTGGCTCCATGCCTATAATCAGCAGATCAGGATATCTTTCACGCAAACTAGAAACTGCCGCCGCAGTGGCGGTATTGCAAGCCACAACCAATGCTTTAACACCTTGATTCAGTAAAAATTCAGCAAGATGAAAACTACGGGCTTGAATAAACTCAGGCGTTTGATTGCCATAAGGCGCATGTTTTGAATCAGCTACATAGATAAGACTCTCCTGCGGCATCAGCGCCCGAATATGCTTGAGCACAGAGATGCCACCAACGCCGGAATCAAAGACGCCGATAGGCGCAGATGGAGAATTAAACTGTTTTTGCATGCACAAGAGTTTAGCTGAACTTACATGAGAATGTCATTTTCTATCAGCTGCATCAGTTACAATGTTAACTAGATTAGCGGTTTCAAGGACTTTGGCATGGCAAACAGACTAAGCAAAATTTATACTAAAACAGGAGACACCGGCACTACAGGTCTCGGTGATGGCTCACGCGTAAATAAAGACAGCTTGCGAATTGACGCGATGGGGGATGTCGATGAGCTCAATGCTGTGATTGGCATTTTACTTACAGAACCCTTGCCTGAACTTATTCGCAGCACCCTTGATGATGTTCAACATGATCTATTCGATGTGGGTGGTGAAATCTGCATCCCTGGCTACAGCATGCTCAAAGTAGATCGTGTCACAGCACTAGAAAATGTGCTCGATGAGCTTAATGAGCCATTGCCATCTCTCAAAGAGTTTATTTTGCCAGGTGGCTCACGTGCCTCTGCTTATTGCCATTTAGCTCGGACGGTTTGTCGTCGCGCTGAACGCTCGATGATTAAGCTGAACCGCGATGAAACCGTCACTGTGATTTCATTGCAATACATCAATCGACTTTCTGACTTGCTGTTTGTGATGTGTCGCAGCATTAATCATGCTTCTAACGTGCCAGATGTCTTGTGGCATAATAAGTCTTAAATTAAGCACAACTGAACCTTAGACTGAATGATTAAAAAACTACTGCAGCGCGTATTTTCAAAAAAAGATAAAACCATCACGCATGACATTAGTCACCAACATGGACGGGGCAGAAGCCCATCAAGTCCTAGTAAAAACATAGCCCACAACGCCAAACGCATCTCCAGCAAAACACACCGCATTGATCGTCGATTGCTTAGCAATGCCGCCGTGAAAACAACGGAAGGCTTGCAAAAAGCCGGCTTCGAAGCTTACATCGTAGGCGGCGCAGTGCGTGACTTACTCCTTAAAAAATGCCCCAAAGATTTTGACATCGCCACAGATGCCACACCAGAACAAGTCAACAGAGTTTTCCGCCGTTCACGCATTATTGGTCGCCGCTTCAGACTTGTGCACGTGATGTTTGGTAATGAAACCATTGAGGTTTCGACTTTCCGTGGCAGTCATCTTGGCGAGAGCGATGACAATCAAGTGGCTGACTCTGGCCGAATTCTGCGTGATAACGTGTTTGGCAACCAAGAGGAAGATGCAGTTCGTCGCGACTTTACTGCCAACGCCCTTTATTACGACCCAGCAACAGAAGATGTGCTCGATTTTCATAATGGTGTTGCAGATATTCAAGCCGGCATATTAAAAATGATCGGCGACCCAGCCACTCGGTATCGTGAAGATCCCGTTCGTATGCTCAGAGCAGTGCGCCTTTCAGCAAAGCTCGGCTTGAAAATTGATAGCGCTACAGAATCCCCTATTCCAAAGTTAGCCGAGCTTTTAAACGACGTACCGCCATCACGTTTATTTGACGAAATGCTCAAACTATTCTTATCCGGTCACGCCATTGAGAGCGCAGTGCAACTACGCAAACACGGTTTACATCATGGCTTATTACCATTATTAGACGTGGTACTTGAACAGCCAATCGGAGCTAAGTTTGTAAACTTGGCACTCAAAAATACCGACACCCGGGTACTTGCTGAAAAACCTGTTTCCCCAGGATTTTTATTCGCCACATTACTTTGGCATGAAGTGCTCGTGGCATGGCAACGCTATCAAAAACAAGGCAATCGTCCAATCCCAGCCCTTCACATGGCGATGACAGAGGTCAGCGACATTCAAGCTGAGAAGCTTGCAATTCACAAACGCTATAGCACGACGATGAAAGAGATTTGGGGCTTACAACCACGCTTTGAAATGCGCGTAGGCAAGCGTCCTTTTGGCTTACTGGAACATCCACGTTACCGTGCAGCTTATGACTTTCTATTACTTCGCTGTGAATCTGGCGAAGTGCCAATGGAGCTTGGCGAATGGTGGACGAAGTTTGCGGATGAAAATCCAGAACAGCGCTTAAATCTTTTGAAAACCTTACCGGCTAGCAATACGCCTGAACACAAACCACGTCGCCGTCGCAGAAGAAAACCTGTCGCACAATAATGCATCAAGCTTTTATTGCCTTAGGTAGCAATCTGCAAGACCCGCAAGCACAAGTTGAGCGGGCTTTGCAAACCATCGCAAACACACTCAACATAAAGCTTATCAAAGCATCATCCCTCTTCAAAACAGCGCCTATTGGTTATGACAATCAGCCAGACTTCATCAATGCTGTGGCGGAAATTGAAACGGATTTAAGCCCATTAGCATTGTTGCATACGCTTTTAGCGATCGAGGCTAAACACGGCCGAGAAAGGCCATTTCCTAATGCGCCAAGAGTCTTGGATTTAGATGTGTTGCTTTATGGAAATATTGAAATCAACACAGCAGAGCTGACCCTGCCGCATCCAAGAATGCATACACGTGGCTTTGTGATGTTGCCGCTCGCCGAAATTGCACCAAAAATTAACATCGGCAACCATGGATACGCTGACGAGCTTGCTTCAAAATGCGATAATCAAGGTGTAAGCAAACTTTAATCTTCTAAAGAAAATGAGCCAACAGGCAAATACGAGAAAATGAGTATCACAGAAAAATTTCCATACATCGTGATCGAAGGCCCCATCGGCAGTGGCAAGACAACGCTTGCCCGCAAACTTGCTGCCCGCTTTCCCGTGAATTTATTGCTTGAAAAAGCTGAAGCTAATCCTTTTTTAGCGCGATTCTACCAAGACCCTGAGCGCTATGCTTTGCCTACACAACTGTTCTTTTTGTATCAGCGCAGCAATCAAATTCATGATCTGAATCAGCGCGATATTTTTGGTGATGCAACAATTGCTGACTTCTTCTTAGAAAAAGACCCGCTATTTGCTCGCCTCAATTTAAACGACGAAGAGTTTTCGCTTTACCGCCAGATTTATCAGACCATGCAAGTGCAAGCGGCGAAGCCTGACTTGGTCATCTACCTGCAAACGCCAGTAGAAACCCTACTTGAGCGCGTTGAGCAACGCAATATCAGCTATGAGCAAGATATTCCTCTTGATTATTTAACGCGCCTTTCTGATGCTTATAGTGAATTTTTCCACGTTTACGATAGCTCTCCACTGCTCATTGTGAACAACGAAAAAATTAACATCACCACTAGCGAAGAGGCCCTTGACTTGCTAGTTGAGCGTATTATGCAAGTGCAAAGCCGTCGCGAATTCTTCAATCCCGTTTGGGATTAACAGCCATGTCGTTAGCAAAAATAAATGCTCTGATTGGCCGTGGTGAAAAAGTCGCCATGCTAACCTGTTACGATGCAACTTTTGCCAAGCTTAGCGAGGCGGCAGGGGTTGATATGCTGCTAGTTGGCGACTCACTAGGCATGGTATTACAAGGCGCTGAAAATACCTTGAGCGTATCCATGCAAGACATGGAATACCATACAAAATCAGTCAAAGCTGGGACTACCGACTGTGGCATCATGGTTGACATGCCAGCAGGCAGCTATGAACACAACAAAGAAATTGCATTGCTCAATGCAAAAAAACTCATCTCCTCTGGCGCGGATATTGTCAAAATTGAAGGCGGTGGCGAGGTGGTCAACATCGCACAATATCTCATCGAGCATGGCATCCCAGTTTGCGCGCATTTAGGATTCACGCCGCAATCCGTCAATCAATTAGGCGGGTACCGCATTCAGGGAAAAACTGAAGAAACTGCTCACCAAATTCTACAAGATGCGACTGCAATGGATCAGGTCGGCGTCCATTTTGTTCTGCTTGAAATGGTACCAGCTATACTCGCAAAAACCATCACTGAATCAATTAACACCCCCACAATCGGCATCGGTGCTGGCGCGGATTGCGATGGGCAAGTACTAGTGATTCAAGACTTACTTGGCATTTACACAGGCCCCGCATCAAAAAAACCTGAAGAATTTAAATCTCCTCGCTTTGCTAAAAACTTTTTAGCAGAAAGCTCCTTGGGGAACATTAGTATTCAAAGTTCCGTTCAGGCTTATGTAAAAGCCGTTAAGGACAAAGCCTTCCCTGGCGCTGAACATTGTTATTAATTGGCTAACTGTTAATTTATGCAAATCGTCAAAACCGCACAGGCTCTATCACAAGCATTAGCATCCCAGAATGCAATTGCGTTCGTACCCACCATGGGCAACTTGCACGCAGGGCATATTCAACTCGTTGAGCTTGCCAAGACTAAAGACGCTTGTGTGGTGGTCAGCATCTTTATAAACCCCCTACAGTTTGGCGCAAACGAAGACTTGAGCAATTACCCTCGCACCCTAGACGCCGATTTAGAAAAATTAAAAGCTGCAGGCGCAGATATTGTTTTTACGCCTAGCGAGCAAGAGATTTACCCGGACTTTGATGCTTCAACTAATAACACGCATCAAAGCATCAAGATCAACTTGCCAAGTATCGCCAATGAGCTCTGTGGCGCTGCTCGCCCTGGGCATTTCTCAGGCATGGCAACGGTCGTGCTCAAATTATTCAATCTCGTATTTTTTAATGACGCGAAAACCAAAATCGCTATTTTCGGAAAAAAAGACTTCCAACAGCTTTTCATCATCCGCGACATGGTGAAGCAATTTAATTTGCCGATTGAAATTATTGCCAGTGAAACAAAGCGAGAAGCTGATGGATTGGCGATGAGCTCGCGCAACGGCTATCTAACACCTGCGCAAAAATTAGAAGCCCCGAGTTTATACCGCGCACTAGGCTTGCTGGTTGATACGGTCAAAAAAGGGAATGCTGATTTCGCTAGCTTAGAAGCGCAAACCACGCAATTTCTCACCCAGCTTGGCTGGATAGTGGATTACATCTCCATTCGTTCAGCCGAAACACTGCTGCCTGCCACAAGCGCAGACCTCAAATTAGTTGTTCTGGGTGCTGCACGCCAGGGCACAACCCGATTAATTGATAATATTGAGTTCACCCTCAGGTCTCACTAGCCTCTCAGCTGTAAGGAAAGCCCAAGTTTTTGTAATTTTGCGCGGCCGCTAGTAAGCGACTATAATATGCATGCTTTTCAATTAAACACATAGGGAAACCATGCAAAGAACCATGCTCAAATCCAAATTGCATCGAGTGCGCTGTACGCATTCTGAATTGGACTACGAGGGTTCATGTGCGATTGATGAAGATTTACTTGATGCAGCTGACATTCATGAATATCAACAAATCGACATCTACAATATCAGCAACGGTGAACGTTTCACTACCTATGCTATTCGTGCACAACGCGGCTCTGGCATTATCTCTGTGAACGGTGCTGCTGCTCGCAAGGCTGAACCAGGTAACTTATTGATTATTGCCAGCTATGCAAGCTATACCGAATTAGAACTCGAAAAATTCAAACCCCAACTCGTTTACGTTGATCAAGATAATCGTATCATCGACCAACGTCGTGACATCCCTGTGCAAGCGGCATAAGCCCTGCACGCTAAGCTTACCCGCAGATTTATTTGCCAACAGATTCAATACAAGAAAGTAGCCTTATGGAATTAGAAGCAATGAAACAAGCCGTTGTCGACGCGCTTGAGGACATCAAAGGCTATGACATCACCGTAATGGATGTGCGTAAATTGACCTCAATGGCAAGCTATATGATTGTGGCAAACGCGACTTCATCACGCCAGACTAAAGCGATGGCCAATAACGTCATTGTGAAATTAAAAGAACTTGGCGTTGAAGCGCGTGGTACTGAAGGTGAGCGTGAAGGGGAATGGGTGTTGGTTGATTTGGGCGATATTATTGTTCACATCATGCTGCCTGCGACCCGTGCTTACTATAACTTAGAGCAACTTTGGGGTGCGGCGGAAGGTAATCGCCACATCACGAACGACACCAAAGCGCCTTAAACCTCTATCGCTTAGACAGCGAGCATAAGCCGTCACCATGAAAATACGCATCATCAGTGTTGGTCATAAAATGCCAACTTGGGTGGAGCAAGCTTGCGCTGAATACATCAAGCGCATGCCGCGTGAAGCCAGCGTAGAAATTATCGAAATCAAACCCGATAAACGCGCTGCCGGCAAAAATTCAACCGTTGTTCAAGAAGCCGAAGCTAAACGTATTTTAGAAGCTTGTGGCAAAGACTATATTGTCGCGCTTGACGAATGTGGCGCAGAAGTCACCACCTTAAAATTGGCTGAACGCATGAGTGCCTGGTTAGGCAATGGGCGTGATGTATGCCTCATTATTGGCGGCGCAGATGGCCTGCATTCTGATATTAAGAAAAATGCTGATTGGCTTTGGAGCTTATCCAAGTTAACTTTGCCTCATGGCATGGTACGCGTTGTACTCGCGGAGCAACTTTATCGCGCTTGGTCTGTCATTAATCATCATCCCTATCATCGAGAATAATCGCTTATTTCCGCGACCCAAAAACCCATGCAAAAATACAATAAATCCTTAGTATGGTTTCGCCGAGATTTACGTGATTACGACCACGCAGCGCTTTATCATGCGCTTAAAAATTCCGAGCAAGTATTTTGCCTCTTCATTTTTGATACTGAAATTCTTGATCAGCTTAAAGACAAAGCTGACAGGCGCGTTGAGTTTATTTGGGAAAGCCTAAAAGAACTTAAAGCAGCATTTCAAAAACATGGCGGCGACCTGATTGTTGACTATGGCATCGCCAAAGAACTTGTCGTTAAACAAGCTCAAAAATTAGGCGTTGAGGCAGTTTTCAGCAACCGCGATTACGAACCAAAAGCAGTGGCCCGGGATGTCGATGTCGCTGAAAAACTTTCAAAACTGAACATTGAGTTTCATCAATTTAAAGACCAAGTCTTATTTGAGAAAGACGAAGTACTCACCCAGCAGGGCAAGCCTTACGGCGTGTTTACGCCCTATAAAAACGCACATCTCAAAAAGCTTGATGACTACTTTTTACAAGCTTACCAGGTCGATCGGTACGCAAAGCATCTAGCAAAGCATCAAGCTGACGTGATGCCAAGCCTTGACGAAATGGGCTTCAAAATAACGAATCTCACTCAAATGAAACTGCCTATTGGCATGTCAGGTGCCCTACAACTGTTTGAAGATTTCAAAGAACGGATTACTCACTATCACGATGCGCGAAACTTCCCAGCAGTCAAAGGCCCCTCTTATCTTTCAGTGCATTTACGTTTTGGTACGATCTCCATTCGTCATCTTGCAAGAACAGCAAAAAATACTGTCGGGGCCGGCGCTGAAACCTGGCTCAATGAGCTGATTTGGCGAGACTTTTATTTTCAGATTTTGTATCACCAGCCTAAAGTAGCCCAAGGCAAAGCTTACAAAGCCGAATTTGATGCACTGCCATTCCCCAACAATCAAGCGATTTTCCAGGCTTGGTGCGATGGGGCAACCGGCTACCCGCTGATTGATGCGGCAATGCGACAACTAAACCAAACTGGCTATATGCACAATAGATTACGTATGGTGGTCGCTAGCTTCTTGGTGAAGGATTTATTAATCGACTGGCGCTGGGGAGAACGATACTTTGCTGAAAAACTGATCGACTTTGATCTAAGTGCTAACAACGGCGGATGGCAGTGGGCTGCCTCCACAGGCTGTGATTCACAACCTTGGTTTAGGATTTTTAACCCCATTACCCAATCTGAAAAATTCGATAGCGCAGGCAAATTTATCCGTAAATATATCCCTGAATTAGTGAATTGTTCAGACAAAGAAATTCATGCGCCATGGCTGATACCATCTCTCAAACAAGAAATGCTTAACCTACAAATCGGCAGAACTTACCCTCAACCGGTTGTTGACCATGCAACGCAGAGGAACTTGGCACTCGCTTTATACAAAAGTGCCGGGGAACATGCCTGTAAAAACTGATAAATAAATTTAATTTTATGGACACAGATGTGTCACTAAGTTAAAGTGGAAGGAAGTTGCATTAAGGTTTTTTATGCAAATGAATATTCAAATCGGAAATACAATGAGAACTAAATTTCTAATCATTTTAATGACATGCTTGCTCACATTGATGACAGGTTGTGCTTCTGTTGACAATCGAGATCCTCTTGAAGGCCTCAATCGTGGTATTTACAAATTTAATGATGTTTCTGACAAAGCAGTGTTCAAGCCAATCGCTGGTGCATATAAAGCTGTATTGCCATCCCCTGTAAGAAGTGGCGTAAACAATTTCTTTTCAAATTTAAACACATTTATTACTGCAATCAACCAAGTGCTTCAATTAAAATTTAACAAAGCAGCAGAAAGTGCGGGGCGTTTTGTTATTAACAGCACCTTGGGCGTTGCTGGTTTATTCGATGTCGCTTCCAAACAAGGCATACCACAATATAAAGAAGATCTTGGTCAAACCCTTGGTTTTTGGGGTGTAGGCAATGGCGCATACTTAGTTCTTCCATTCTTCGGCCCATCAAGTTTGCGTGATGGGGCTGGCTTAATTACTGAAAGCTTGACCATCGATCCAATAGGGTATGTTGATGACCCAAGAATGCGCAACATCCTTCTTGGCACTAAATTCATTGACAGGCGCGCATCGTTCCTTCCTGGCAGTGATTTACTGGATGAAGCAGCGCTTGACCCTTACACATTCATGCGTGACGCCTATCTTCAAAGACGCGCTAATCAAGTCGCTGATGGCGAAGTTGTTGTGAATTATGAAGGTTTCGAACCGGACAACTCTAAACCTGCTAAGTAAATATTGAGTAAAAAATAAAAAAAGCCATGTTCAATAGAACATGGCTTTTTGTTTGTCTATACTATTTTTATATCAATCTAGATTGCTAGTCACCGCCGACAGTCATCCCCTCAATCAGAACTGATCCAATCTGCTTAGAGCCTTGCACTAAAGTATCATTACCAATCGCCACGATTTGTTTGAACATGTCAGCTAAATTACCCGCAATGGTAATTTCCTCTACCGCATGCACAATCACTCCTTTTTCGACCCAAAATCCAGCAGCGCCGCGCGAATAATCACCGGTCACCATGTTAATGCCGTGTCCAAGCAACTCCGTTATTAACAATCCTGTGTCCATTGTTTTGAGCATCGCATTAAAATCCAAATCACTATGGCTCACAATTAGGTTGTGATTGCCACCGGCATTGCCAGTGCTCTGCATACCCAATTTACGTGCTGAATAACTAGACAATACATAGCCTTGAAGCACACCATCTTTCACCAATGTACGGGATTGGGTTGCCACCCCTTCATTATCAAAAGGGCTACTTCCCAAGCCTCTCAATAAGTGCGGATTCTCTTCAATGGTTACTAGCGGTGACATGACTTGCTTACCCAAGCTATCCAATAAAAAGGAGGATTTACGATACAAGCTTCCACCCGAAATAGCAGAAATTAAATGTGAAATTAAACCCGAAGACAATGAGGCATCAAACATTACAGGCACTTGCGCTGTTTTTATACGCTGGCTGCCTAGCCTTCTCACTGTGCGCTCACCCGCTAATTGGCCAACGTGCTGCGCACTTTCTAAGTTGTCTGCACATCGTGCTGTACTGTACCAATAGTCCCTCTGCATATTGTCTTGGCCGTCATCAGCAATTACCGAACAGCTCAAGCCATGGCGCGAACTTGCATAGCCGCCATTAAAACCATGGGAATTGGCATATGCAAACATGCCCTCATAAGTAGAAACGGAAGCCCCTTCAGAATTACTAATACGCACATCAACGCTACGCGCTTCAGCTTCACATACCTTAGCTAATTCAATCGCATCATCTACCGAGATATCCCAAGGGTGATGCAAATCTAAATCAGGGAAATTTTTGGCCATTAAGGCAGCATCCGCTAAACCACAGAACTCATCTTTGGCGGTATAACGAGCAATATTACATGCGGCGACCACAGTATCTTTCAACGCTTGAGGCGAGAGGTCAGAGGTGCTGGCGTGGCCTTTCTGCTGTCCAAAGTAAACACTAACTGAAACGCCTTTATCACGGTTATATTCGATCGTTTCAGTTTCGTTCATGCGCACTGAAACATTTTGACCAAAGCCCAAGCTTACTTCTGACTCCGCAGCACTTGCCCCTGCCTCTTTTGCAAGACGTAAAATGGCTTCACTCATCTCTTGCAATTGCGCTAATGAATAACTAAATCGCGGCTCACTCATGGGATTTGTACCGTTCTCATTCAAATGAATTTATAAAAACTGCTATCATATCGCACTATGAGACCTAAAAAGATAGATCCCAACGCTGAGGAAGTCGATTTAATCGAACCGATCAGCAAAACAAAACTTAAAGCGGAGGCTGATGCTCAACAAGAGCTTGGCGTAAAGCTTGTGGCTTTGCCTAGTAGTAAGCTTGCGCTTTTGGATTTACCTGAGCGATTATTAGATGCAATCAACGAATCTAAACGAATTACTGCAAATGGCGCCACTCGTCGCCAAAAGCAATACATCGGTAGCTTGATGCGGGAGATTGATATCGGGCCAATTGTTGAGCAAATGGAAAAATGGGAAGGTAAAAACACGGCTGAAAATGCTTACTTCCATAATCTAGAACGCTGGCGCGCACGACTGATTGAAGAAGAAGGTGCATTCTCTGAGTTCATCAATCAACATCCAAACATTGATAGCCAGCAAGTCAGAACATTAATTCGAAATGCACGCCGTGAGGCATCCTTAGCTAAGCCCCCTAAAAGTAGCAGGGAGCTTTTTAAATTGCTAAGAGAAATTACATCAGGCAGCCAGGATGCCACAAATGACGACTTTGTTTCTGAAGAAAACCAAAATGACTAAGTGCCAAAATGACTAGTGTTAGTGCATGGCTTAATTCAAAGTCATTTTGCTTTCGAGTCGCATTCTATTCCTAACATAAACCACATCGACTGTTTGACCTGAATATTGCGTCACTGCTTTTGTCAGATCAGTTACCTTTATTAGTGTCACATCAGCAATACTGACTAAAAAGTCATCTTTTGCTATTCCAGCTTTCTCAGCGGCAGACCCATCAATCACCACCATCACCAGCAAGCCATCAGCAGCATCGTCGTCTTTTTCAGGAACCTTCACATGAACGCCCATCGATGGCTTGGCGATTTTAGCCCAATAAGAGGCGAAATAAGCATAACTTGCCCCAGCTTCAACGGGCGCCTGACCAGTCTTTTTTGCTTCACGTAATTGCTGAATTTTTGCGGTTGCAGAAGGTTTATCAGAGCGCTCGCTATAAACCAACACAACTTCTGCATGCACTTTTTTGGCCTGAGGCATCGCCATCTCTGGCGCTACATTTCCTGCTTTAAAGTCAGAATAACCAATCAACTCAAATCCACGCTCTTCCATCCGTTGCTTATCCGCTATTTTGTCTGTGCCTGAATAAATTTTTGGGTCGGCATTTGGGATAATTCGTTTTGCATTGGTTGTTTTAGTCTCAACATACGCATTACTAAAAAAGTTCTGATTTGCAATGACTTCTTCTAAAGTCTGAGCATCCTCAGCGACTGACACATTCGCCAGCATAAGAAAACTCAATAATGTGTACCCCAGTAAACGCATGATGCTTCCTTTATTAAACAGAAAATTTAAATCAATCAACACAAAGACAATAACAGCTTAACCTAATAATATGGGATGATTTCACATTAATATGAATAACTTTATCTAGACCAACCTATACTCGAAATAATTCAAATGTCAGTACAAACAATTAAAATTGGTCTCGTATCTATCAGTGATCGCGCTTCAACAGGCGCTTACCAAGATCTTGGTTTACCGCATCTTCAAGACTGGTTAGCCAAAACGCTTATCACGCCATGGCATGCTGAAAAACGTCTTATCCCCGACGAAAAATCAGAAATTGAATTTACCCTTAAACAGCTTGTAGATGACGTAGGCTGTAGCTTAATTTTAACCACTGGCGGCACAGGGCCGGCAATTCGAGATGTGACCCCGGAAGCAACATTAGCAGTTGCTGATAGAGAAATGCCAGGATTCGGCGAGCAGATGCGTCAAATCAGCTTAAACTTTGTGCCAACGGCGATCCTGTCTCGCCAAGTGGCCGTTATTCGCAAGCAATGTTTAATTATCAATTTGCCTGGCCAACCAAAAGCCATCGCCCAAACGCTAGAGGGCTTAAAAGATGAAGCTGGCAAACAAACCGTGCATGGCATTTTTGCCGCAGTGCCTTATTGCTTGGACTTAATTGGCGCGCCATACATTGAAACCCATGCTGAGATTGTTCAAGCATTTAGACCAAAATCAGCCGTAAAAAATAAGAGTTAGCAAATATTATGCATCTAAACATTACCCCATACTATGCCGCGGTATTGGCTTTACTGTTTATTATTCTTTCCGTGAGAACCATCAAATCAAGGCGCGAACACAAAGTGGCGATTGGTGATGGCGGTGAAAAAAGCATATTAAGAGCATCCCGCGTGCATGCTAATTTTTCAGAGTATGTACCATTAACGCTCTTACTTATTGCGATGTTGGAGATACAGTCTTACTCGGACTGGGTCATCCATAGCTTATGCATTGCGCTCCTTGCAGCCAGGATTGCTCATGCTTACGGCGTAAGCCAAACCAATGAAAACTTCAAGTTTAGGATTTTCGGCACAGCAACCACGATTAACATCATTGCCATTTGTGCGTTTTTACTGCTCGCAAAACCTTTTCTAATAGGCGCTTAAGACCATCATCAATTATGCCAAACGAATTCAACATCATCGAAAAATACTTTACCCGCGCGAGCCAGAATGCAGACTTAGGGGTTGGTGATGATGCAGCACTTATTCAAATCAGCGCAGGCCATCAATTAGCAGTTTCCGCTGATATGTCGGTGGCTGGGACGCATTTCCTTGCTGACTGTCCCGCTTACTTTGTTGGCTGGAAATCCCTCGCAGTGAATGTTTCGGACATAGCAGCGATGGGTGCAACGCCAAAATGGGCAACGCTTGCGATTGCTTTGCCAAATATTGACGAAGCTTGGTTAGCTGAATTCTCACGCGGATTTTTTGCTTGTGCCGATGAATTTAGCATCAGCCTCATTGGAGGCGACACCACACGCGGTCCGCTCAATATTAGCGTGCAAATAATGGGAGAACTGCCGATTGGCAAAGCACTCCGCCGAGACGGCGCTAACCTTGGTGATGAAATTTGGGTGTCTGGCACATTAGGTGAAGCTGCACTTGGCTTAGCGCAACTACAAAATAAACTGCCTGAAAACACTTTATCTGCTGCAGAAAAAAAAGTTTGTATTGATGCCCTGCAAGCACCACAACCTCGAGTGGCTTTGGGTTTAGCATTGCAAGATATTGCGAATAGCGCCATCGACATTTCAGATGGATTACTAGCCGATTTAGGGCACATTTTAGAGCGCTCATCATTAGGCGCAAATCTATTTTGGGAACACGTTCCAAACATTCATATTAGCAATGGAATCGATGCTAAAACGCTTCAAAGCCTTGTTTTAAATGGCGGTGATGATTATGAGTTATGCTTTACAGCGCCCGCATCCCAACATGATGCAATTTTAGCGATTGGTAAAAAGCTAAATTTAAAACTTTCCGCCATAGGCGAAACCACGCCAGCGCCCTCAATTAAAGATAGGCTTAATGTTTATGATAAAAACCATCAAGCAATTGAATTGAAAAGTGCAGGGTATGACCACTTCGGCTAAAACCATCACACCAAGTTTGCAGTTTTTACTGCGCCACCCTAGCCACTTCATTGCCTTAGGATTTGGCACAGGCTTGTCGCCAAAAGCCCCAGGCACTGTCGGCACGCTTGTAGGTTTACCTCTATTCTGGTTGCTTACATTCACGCCAGAATCTACCCATTTCATTAGCCTCGCCGCTTTATTTCTAGTTGGCATTTCGCTTTGCTCCAAAACTGGCAATGCTTTAGGCGTTTCAGATCACGGCAGTATCGTTTGGGATGAAATTGTCGCGATGATGCTGGTACTTGAATTTACGCCAGCAAGTCCGCTTTGGTGGGGTGTCGCCTTTGTACTTTTTCGTCTCTTTGATATTTGGAAGCCAATCCCTATCCGTCAATGCGATGCAAAACTCAAAAGCGGCTTTGGGGTGATGTTTGATGACCTGCTCGCCGCCATTTACGCCATCATTAGCCTGCAAGTAATATGTTTAGCCCTGAACTAAAAGCTTTGTCACAAGAGGTCGGCGAGTTACTGCTGGCTAAAAAATACGTGCTTAGCTTAGCAGAGTCCTGCACTGGCGGACTCATTTCTGCGCTTATCACCAATACGGCGGGGAGCTCGGCTTGGTTTGATAGCGGTTTGGTCACTTATAGCAATCAAGCAAAACAAGATTTACTCAAAGTAAAAGAGACTACGCTCACCCAATACGGTGCAGTCAGCGAGCAAGTAGCCATGGAAATGGCGATTGGCGCGCTACAGCAAGGCAGAGCAAATATTGCAGCCAGCGTAACTGGGATCGCAGGACCAGATGGCGGCACCATGGCGAAACCTGTCGGTACAGTTTGCTTTGCTTGGGCCAGCGAGACTTTTCCATCAAAAACGAAAACCTACTTATTCCAAGGCAATCGAGAACAAATTAGAGAACAATCCATCATCGCTTTGCTCACTGGGCTACAAGGCCTAATCAATTAATTACTTTCACTGCAACCACTTAATGATTATTTTTAATTATTAGTGTACGTTCGTACAATCGTTTGCTAAAATCAAAAAACTAACGCTAAAAAGCGCTTCAAAAATACTGATCGGCTTGAATTAGTCCATGGCTTAGCCTTACTTTTGGCCCCGAATTGTGGAATAATCATATTCTTGATTTGAAAACTTTTTTAGCACTTTGATGGCGTAAAAAAAGCCTAAACTAATCAAGACAAAACCAGAGGATATTATGGACGACAATAAAAGCAAAGCACTGGCAGCAGCACTTTCGCAAATTGAGAAGCAATTCGGAAAAGGCTCCATCATGCGCTTGGGCGACACCGAAGTCGCTGAAGACATTCAAGCTGTTTCAACAGGCTCGCTTGGCCTTGATATTGCACTTGGCATTGGCGGTTTACCGCGTGGCCGTGTGATCGAAATCTACGGTCCAGAATCTTCTGGTAAAACAACCCTCACGCTATCCGTCATTGCACAGATGCAGAAAATGGGCGGAACCGCCGCATTTATTGATGCTGAGCATGCACTCGATCCACAATACGCACAAAAATTAGGCGTTAATGTTGGCGAGCTTTTAATCTCGCAGCCAGACACTGGCGAACAAGCTTTAGAGATCGCCGACATGCTCGTGCGTTCCGGCTCTGTTGATATCGTGGTTGTCGACTCTGTCGCAGCCCTCGTACCAAAAGCTGAAATCGAAGGCGAAATGGGCGACTCACACATGGGCTTACAAGCACGCTTGATGAGCCAAGCACTTCGTAAACTCACAGGCAACATAAAACGCACAAACACCATGGTGATCTTCATTAACCAAATTCGTATGAAGATTGGCGTGATGTTTGGCAACCCAGAAACAACCACGGGTGGTAACGCACTTAAATTCTACGCTTCAGTGCGTTTAGATATTCGCCGCACTGGCGCAATCAAGCGAGGGGATGAAGTGATTGGCTCTGAAACCCGGGTGAAGATCGTTAAAAATAAAGTTGCTCCTCCATTCAAACAAGCCGAATTTGATATCTTGTACGGAGAAGGCATTTCACGCGAAGGCGAAATTTTAGAGCTTGGCTCAGATCTTAAAATTGTTGAGAAAGCTGGCGCTTGGTATAGCTACAACGGTGAAAAAATCGGCCAAGGTAAAGATAACTCTCGCGAATACTTAAAAGAGCATCCAGAAGTGGCTGATGAAATTGATGCAAAAATTCGTGCGAATGCTAAAGGCAATCTAGACGCTATCGTGAAGACGATCAGTCCAGATGACGCAGCAGACTAAAGAGAAAAAAAAGCCGCAAGTTTCACTGCGCCAACGTGCACTAGATTATCTAGCTAAACGTGAATACAGCGTTGCGGAACTTGTGCAAAAACTGGACACAGTTGCAAGGCAATATGAATTAGATGCTGATGAAATCCCATCAATAGTTGCGGATTTCCAAAAAAGAAATTGGGTCTCAGACACCAGATTTACTGAGCAAATTCTACATGCGCGCAGATCCAAATTTGGGGTTGCGCGCATTGCACATGAACTAAGAGAAAAAGGTGTTTCGGATGAACTGATCTCCGAAGCAGTGCAAGATGTAAAAGAAAATGAGCTAACAAATGCCAAAGCCGTTTGGCGCAAAAAGTATGATGCGCCACCCAGTTCAAGAGAAGAATGGGCAAAGCAAGCAAGGTTTTTACAAAGTCGTGGGTTTGGTTTTGAAATTATAAAAAAAGTAATTAACGAGCAAGAAGACGAAATATAGCAAGGCCGTCACCAAAGAAAATAAATAGGCTAATTGAATGAGTAAAACAGCAACATCTCCATTATCTGTTAAAGAAATCAGACAGCAATTCTTAGAATTTTTCGCGTCTAAAGGCCACCAAGTAGTTGCCTCTAGTTCTTTGGTGCCGCACGGCGACCCGACCCTGCTTTTTACCAATGCAGGCATGAACCAATTTAAAGACGTGTTTTTAGGCTTTGATAAAAGACCATATACTCGGGCAACTACCAGCCAAAAATGTGTACGTGCTGGCGGCAAACACAACGACTTAGAAAATGTGGGCTACACAGCGCGCCACCACACATTCTTCGAAATGCTTGGCAATTTCAGCTTTGGTGATTACTTTAAACGTGATGCCATCAAATACGCCTGGGAATTGCTGACTGAAGTTTACAAACTTCCTAAGGACAAACTTACCGTCACTGTCTATGCAGACGACGATGAAGCCTATGACATTTGGGCAAAAGAAATCGGCGTACCAACTGAACGCATTATCCGCATTGGTGACAACAAAGGCGCTCGTTACGCGTCAGATAATTTCTGGATGATGGGCGACACAGGCCCCTGCGGCCCTTGTACCGAAATTTTTTATGACCACGGTGAACACATTTGGGGCGGCCCTCCAGGCAGTCCAGATGAAGATGGCGACCGTTTCATTGAGATTTGGAACAACGTATTCATGCAGTTCAACCGCGACGAAGCAGGTGTGATGCATCCGCTTCCTAAGCCATCTGTAGACACAGGCATGGGCTTAGAACGTATTTCTGCGGTACTGCAACACGTACACGCCAACTACGAAATCGACCTATTCCAAACACTCATTCAAGCAGCCGCACGCGAAACAAAAACAACGGATTTAGACAACCCATCACTTAAAGTGCTGGCTGACCACATCCGCGCTTGTAGCTTCTTAATTGCTGATGGCGTTATTCCTGGCAATGAAGGCCGTGGCTACGTGCTACGCCGTATCATCCGCCGCGCAATTCGACACGGCTACAAGCTTGGTGCTCGCGCCGCGTTCTTCCATAAAATGTTGCCAGACTTGGTCGCTGAAATGGGCGAAGCTTATCCTGAACTTGCCAGCGCTCAAACGCGGGTCTCTGAAGTACTCAAGCAAGAAGAAGAGCGCTTCTTTGAAACCATTGAAAATGGCATGGCTATTTTAGAGGCCGAATTAGCCGAAATGGCAAAAGCCGGCAACGCAACCTTTAATGGTGAAACTGCATTCAAATTGCATGACACATACGGCTTCCCACTTGACCTCACAGCAGACGTTTGTCGCGAACGCGATGTGACTGTGGACTCAGCCGCATTTGACGCAGCGATGTCACGCCAAAAAGAACAAGCCCGCTCTGCTGGCAGATTCAAAATGGCCACCAACGTTGAGTATGACGGGGCAGCAACCAGCTTCCGCGGCTATGATGAACTCTCAACAGAAGCCAAAGTGCTTGCTCTGTATAAAGATGGATCTGCGGTAAAAGCTCTCAATGAAGGCGACTTAGGCATTGTCGTTTTAGACAACACGCCTTTTTACGCTGAATCAGGCGGTCAAATTGGTGACTGTGGCGATTTAAAAGCTAGCGATGGTATTTTCACTGTTGAAGATACGCTAAAAATTCAAGCCAGCGTATTTGGCCATCACGGTGTGATCACCACTGGCAAGCTTACAGTAGGCGACACACTTCAAGCCCGCGTGAACACAAATGCTAGAGCAAGCACCATGCGCAACCACTCAGCAACGCACTTAATGCACAAAGCATTGCGCGAGGTGTTAGGTGAGCATGTGCAGCAAAAAGGCTCGTTAGTTGATACAGATAAAACACGTTTTGACTTTGTTCACAATGCACCCATGACAGATGAAGAAATCAGCCGAGTTGAAAATATCGTCAACACTGAAATCCTTGCTAACGCAGCAACGCAAGCCCGCGTGATGGATATTGAATCTGCACAAAAAACTGGTGCCATGATGTTATTTGGCGAAAAATATGGCGATGAAGTACGTGTTTTAGATATTGGCTCATCACGCGAACTTTGCGGTGGTACACACGTAAGTCGTACAGGGGATATTGGCCTATTCAAAATCACTGCTGAAAGTGGCGTAGCTGCTGGCGTTCGCCGCCTAGAAGCCACCTCGGGTGTGAATGCACTTAAATTGGTACAAAATCAACAAGCCTTGCTTAGCAATCTAGCAACCGAACTTAAAACTCCAGCAAGCGAACTAGCCATAAAAATCGCACAATTACTTGATTCACAAAAATCACTTGAAAAAGAACTTGCCCGATTAAAATCCAAATTAGCTTCCTCACAAGGTGATGACCTTGCAGACCAAGCAATAGATATTAACGGTGTTAAAGTGCTTGCGGCAACCTTAGAAGGCGCTGATGCAAATGCCTTGCGCGAGACCATGGATAAGCTAAAAGACAAACTAAAATCAGCGGCTATCGTATTAGCAAGCGTGACTGAGGGCAAAGTGAGCATTGCGGCTGGCGTGACTCAGGATGTGATCGCGAAACTAAAAGCAGGCGACTTAGTCAATCATGTGGCTAGCCAAGTGGGTGGTAAAGGCGGCGGCAAACCGGATATGGCAATGGCTGGCGGCACAGATCCTAGCCAATTACCCAAAGCACTTGCAAGCGTGCAAGCGTGGGTTCAACAAAAACTTAATTAATCTTAAATAGTAAATATTATGGCACTCATTGTTCAAAAATACGGCGGCACCTCAGTTGGTAACCCAGATCGCATTAAAAACTTAGCGCGTCGCGTGGCCCGCTTTAAAGCACTCGGCCATCAAATCGTGGTGGTGGTTTCAGCCATGTCAGGCGAAACTAATCGCTTGATTACCTTGGCAAAAGAAATCATGCCAGAGCCGGACCCTCGTGAATTAGACGTCATGGTCGCAACTGGTGAGCAAGTGACCATAGGCCTAACAGCGATGGCATTGATGGAACTAGGCCTGAAAGCAAAAAGCTACACCGGCGCACAAGTGCGTATCGTGACAGACGATGCACACACCAAAGCACGCATTCTGAGCATTGATGAAGAGCGTATTCGCGCTGATTTAAATGCTGGATATGTCGTCGTGGTTGCTGGCTTTCAAGGCGTCGATGAAAACGGCAACATCACAACATTAGGTCGTGGCGGTTCAGATACAACAGGCGTAGCCTTAGCAGCTGCACTTAAAGCAGACGAATGCCAAATTTACACCGACGTTGATGGGGTTTATACAACCGACCCTCGCGTAGTGCCTGAAGCCCGTCGCTTAAAATCCATTACGTTTGAAGAAATGCTTGAGCTAGCTAGCCAGGGCTCAAAAGTATTGCAAATCCGTTCCGTAGAATTTGCCGGAAAATACAAAGTAAAACTTCGTGTGCTCTCAAGCTTTGAAGAGGATGGCGAAGGCACACTCATCACATTTGAAGATCCCGAAAACAAGGACAGCACCATGGAACAACCAATCATCTCAGGCATCGCATTTAACCGAGACGAAGCAAAAATTATGGTACTCGGAGTGCCAGACAAACCAGGCATCGCCTACCAAATCTTAGGTCCAGTGGCAGACGCAAAAATTGACGTCGACATGATTATCCAAAACATGGGTGCAGACGGCACAACGGACTTCACCTTCACTGTGCACAAAAACGACATGACGAAAGCACTTGGCATTCTTAACCAAGTACAAGCGCACATCGGTGCACGTGAAATCCGCGGTGACGATAAAATCGCTAAAGTCTCTATCGTTGGTGTTGGCATGCGTTCACACGTTGGCATCGCAAGCCAAATGTTCCGCACACTGGCTGAAGAAGGCATCAACATCCAAATGATTTCAACCAGCGAGATCAAAATCGCGGTTGTGATCGATGAAAAATACATGGAACTCGCAGTTCGTGTTCTGCACAAAGCGTTTGGATTAGAAGAAGCTTAGATTGATTTTTAAGGCGTAATCGAGTATTGTTACGCCCTCGTAACACAGCAACAAAACGGAGAGCTGGCCGAGTGGTCGAAGGCACTTCCCTGCTAAGGAAGCATACGGGCTTAAATCTGTATCGAGGGTTCGAATCCCTCGCTCTCCGCCAAACATTGGCTGTTTATCGTTAAATTAGGTTTTTTCTACTGGAAATAAACACACTTTCGCGTATAATTCACTCCTCACGCGCCCGTAGCTCAGCTGGATAGAGTACTTGGCTACGAACCAAGGGGTCAGGAGTTCGAATCTCTTCGGGCGCACCAAAAAATAAAAAAGGCTTACAGTTTCCACTGTAGGCCTTTTTTACGCTTCAAGTATCCATTTTATCCAAGTAGAATAAGTGCATTACTGGCGAAGTCCTCAAGGCAATAAGTGAAAATTCTGTTAGTTGAAGATGATGCGGCATTAGGCCATGCGATGAGCACTTCCCTTAATCGTGCTGGCTATACTGTGAACTGGGCGCATGATGGATATGAAGCTGACATTGCAATGCATGACCATGTTTACGATGCTGTAATTCTCGATTTAGGATTGCCGAAGATTGATGGTTTTGAAGTACTCAAAAGAATGCGTAATCGCAAAGTAATGGCACCTGTGATTATTTTAACTGCGCGGGATGACTTAGACGACCGCGTTAAAGGTTTGGATTTAGGCGCTGACGATTATTTGACCAAGCCATTCAAATTGCCTGAATTAGAAGCACGTCTCCGCGCACAAATTCGTCGTAACAACGCCATCCTCGCTTCCACCATTGAATATGGCCCTTTAGTACTCAATATCACTGACAAAATGCTAACCATGAATGGTGAGCAAATGCTGCTTTCCCCTCGTGAGTTTAGTGTGCTGGAAATGCTACTTTCCCGTGTAGGCCGCGTTGTCAGTAAAGAGGCGATCGTTGAGGCTTTATGCAAATGGGACGAAGGTGTTGGGAATAATGCCATTGAAGTTTATATACACAGAATTCGCAAAAAACTTGAGCCTATTGGTATTAACGTATTAACGATTCGCGGTCTAGGCTATTTGCTGCAAAAAGCGCAATCCTAAAATGAAAAAATATTCGTCATTAAGAAAAAAACTGCTGCGCGTATTAATACCGCCATTGTTAATTCTTATCTTGCTGGTTTCATCAATTTTGTTTCGATTTGCTATTGTTGAACAACGTGATGCTTTTGACAACGCACTTTACGACTCCGCCTACTCAATTTATCAGTTGCTCGAAAAGTCTGAAGGTTCGATTGAAGACTTATCACTCCCAAAAAGCGAAAAGCAATTCATACTCAACGATCAATCTGATGTGATTTTCTATAATGTCGTGGATACAAATGGCAATGTTCTAAACGGCGAAACTGATTCTGGATTAATGCCTATACTCAAACAACAAACATCCACTCCAAATTTTAGGAACGGCACAGTCCAACATTTAAACGTTCGTATTGTTTCCATATTCGTGAGCATCCCGAAAAACGGTAATAAGCTACCTGTGTATATTCAAGTCGCTGAAACTTTGAACAAGCGAGAAGCGCTAGCTAGCCAAGTATTGATAGACATTATTGTCCCGCAATTACTTTTACTTCTATGCACTTTTGGCATCATTTGGTTTGGGGTTGAGCGTGGCCTTCAACCTTTGTTTGACTTACAAGCTGCGGTATCAAAGCGCTCTTATCTTGATTTAAGTGAGATTGACATGCCAGACGTTCCTACGGAAGTAATGATTCTGGTCAACTCAGTCAACTCATTAATGCGGCAACTAGAAAGCGTATTGAGTGCACAAAATCGTTTTATTGCTGACGCGGCACATCAACTTAGAACGCCTTTGGCGGGCGCACAAGCTCAGCTTGAACTTGCGTTGCTAGAGAGCAATCCTGAACAACATCAACAGCTGCTAGAGCGCGTTAGCGAGAGCATGGAGCGTTTATCTCACACCATTACTCAATTGCTCAGCTTAGCGAGAAACCAGCAAGATGCTACGTATAATAAGGTGATGAGCCCAGTAAACCTTAATCAAATCGCACAAGAGGTCACCACAGACATGGTGCCCACAGCGATTAAAAAGGGTTTAGATCTAGGATTTGAAGCAGACAGCCAAAACATGATGATTTTAGGAGAGACTAAGCGCCTGAAAGAAATGCTTTATAACTTAGTTGATAATGCTTTGCTCTATACGCCTGCTGGCGGCAAGGTCACCGTTAAAATCCAGCGCGAAGCGGGTGAAATTGTATTAAGCGTGATTGATAACGGCCCTGGAATCTCTAAAGATGAGCGTGAAAAAGTATTTGAACGATTTCATCGCATCATGGGTTCAGGGCATGAGGGAAGCGGTCTTGGTCTTGCAATTGTCATGGAAATCGTACAACTTCATCAAGCCAATATAGAAATCATCGACGAGCCTCTCAAAAAAGGACTCAACATACAAGTAAGCTTTGCTGAGACAAGATAGAAAGGAAAGACATGCTTATCATATTGCTGGGAGTTATATTAGCGCTGTTGCCTTTTATACTCACCACAGCCTTCCCACATTTGATAGTGATTAGTATTTATGCTGGGACTTTGCCTTGGCTCGCCATTAGCTGGGTGGCTCTAGTCATTACCATGATGATGCGCCGTCAAAGAATTGCTGAATGGAGAGAGAAGCGTAAGCGTAATCATCAAAAATAGAGGGGCTATTTTTTATTTTCTTCCCAAGCTTTATCAAGCACCACTTGTTTTTCTTCTAGTGCTTTCTGCGCCCTATTCAAGCGATCTTCTTTAGCCGGCAAGCCTTTTTTAAGCGCTTCTAGTTGCTGAGATTGTTGCGCGATTCTTTTTTCAAACTCTTTAATGCTATCCGCTAAAACCTGATGGTCTCTGTTTGCAGAGTCATACTCTTTTTGTGCCATACGCACTTGGTATTGCTCATCGCTAATGTCTTTTGCCATGACATGACTGCTAAGCCCTAGCCCAATCAATAAAAGTAGCCATACGCATTTCTTATTTTGTAAAAAGCTAAGCATTTGCAAGATCCAGTTTTTAATTTCTAAGTTCTAATGTCTAGTTATCATAAATCAAAATAATGACAAATCAATGTAATTGGCGCTTTATTATTTTGACAATAAAAAAAGGGTTGCTTGCGCAACCCTTTTAATCAAACCAATTAATTTAACAAATTAATTTGCAACACATCCATCTTCTTGCTTGTGTGTTGCATCAACCACCACACGGCGGTTAGGTGCTAAACATTCAATGAGCTTTTTGCTGCCTTTAACACCGGCACAATCAACCACTGGCTCAGACTCACCTTTGCCGACTGATTTAATTCGAACGTCTTTAATGCCATGCGAAGCTAAGTATTTTTTCACAGCATCAGCGCGACGCTCTGAAAGTTTTTGGTTGTAAGCATCAGGACCAACTTTATCGGTATGACCAGTCACTAAAATAAACTCAATATCGTTGTGCTCTTTAATCTTAGCCGCAACTTCATCTAAGGCTTGATTGCTTTTGCCGTTGATTGAAGCTTTGTCAAAATCAAACAAAGTTTCTGCCTGAATTGTAATGGTCTCAATGATTGGTTTACATACTGGCTTTACTGGCTCCGCAACCAAAGCAGGGGCTGGCGTTTCAACAACAGGCTCAACAGCAACAGGCTGGGTCACTTGCTCAACGAGGATAACAGGTGCCGGCGCTGGCGCATCAAAACGGAAAATAGCGCCAAAATTTAACACTGTATTTGCAACGGTTTTAGAATCAGCACCGACATCTGCCTCACTCCATACGGAACGCAAATCAGCTTGTAAACCAATGTTTTCAGTAAACAAGTACTGCACACCGGCTCCAATATTAGCCATTAAAGAGTCTTTTGTACCGCCAGCTACTGTGTAATCCAATTTATTATGGGCATAACCTATGCCAACCAATAAGAAAGGACGTAATTTTTCACGGCTGAACATATACAATGCGTCAACACCTAGCAATGTTTGTTTGTACTTGCCGTTTGTATTGCCATCAACGCTGGTATACGCGCCACCGAATTGAATATCCCAATTCTGACTAATTTCTTTGCCAGCGCGAAGGAAAGCACCAACATCATCTTTAGCCTTCAGATCACTATCTGTCCAGTTGTAGCTGATGCCAGGGAGTGCATACCAAGAACCTTTGTATGCGTCATCTCCAGCAAAAGCAGCAAATGAAGCGATTGACAATGTCGTCAACAGCGCCAAACTCATTAAATTCTTTTTCATATCAACTCCCTAAGAAAATGCATACACATAATAAAACGTTTACTAATCTTTTATTATTATACTTTATGGACAAATCTCTAGTAGATAAATATAGAACAATATTAGTTTTTGGATGCAATAGGAATCTGATCCCAATGCGTCGTATAGTTGGGGCTTTTATTCCCTTGCTTCATTTTCCAAGGCCTCGCAAACCCCTCACTGGCGAGCTTAATACTTTCTCTGCCCATCTTAGCATTGATGCAATCCATCGCGCTCATCAGACTTGTTGATCGACTATCGGATTGCTCTGACGCAAACAGATCAAACTGTGCCGACGCCCGTGGAATAATATCGCTCAAACAAACACCCGCTTTAGCATAGTTGAAATTTGGTTTGTAAAGTCGCTTAAGTGCCCATAGGGCAACCTTCACCAACTGTCTTGTATCATCGGTAGGCGCTGGCAAAGAAATTGTCATGCCGTTGCCGTATTGTGCTTCATCCAGCTTAAACGGACTTGTCCGAATATACACTTGAACGATATTCGCTAAGGAGTGTTGACTACGTAGTTTTTCAGCTGCTCTGCTCATGTACAAGCTAATGGACTCAGCCAAGCTATTAAAATCTCGCACAGCATGACCAAAACTACGTGAGCTTAAGATTTGCTTTCTTGGTGGCACAATCTCCTCAAGCTCAATGCAAACAGTGCCATTTAACTCACGCACCGTTTTCTCCATGACCACACTAAATTGTTGTCTCAAATACTCTGAATTAGCCTGCTTCAAATCCATGACCGTATGAATGCCTAGCGCCTTGAGTTTTATTGCTAGCTTGCGCCCGACCCCCCATACTTCACCCACATCGAGCTCACTGAACAATCGATTTAACGCATCCTCAGGGAACTTATTAAGATTACAAACCCCATTAAACTGCGTTTGCTTTTTAGCAAGATGGTTCGCTAGCTTAGCGAGCGTTTTGGATGCGCCAATCCCAACACAAACAGGCAAGCCAGTCCATTTAAGAATACGACCGCGCATTTGCTGTCCGTATTCCACTAAGTTTTTTTTCTCAAAACCTGTCAGATCCAAAAAACATTCATCAATCGAATAGACCTCTTGATGAGGGCTAAAGTCACTGAGAATCGTCATGACACGGTTACTCATGTCCGCATACAAAGCATAGTTGCTAGATAAGCCTTTTATCTTGTGTTTTTTGACAAGTTCTTGGCATTTAAACCAAGGCTCCCCCATCTTAATACCTAGCGCTTTCGCTTCATTACTTCGAGAGATGACACAGCCGTCGTTATTAGATAAAACAATCACGGGGTTCGATTTAAGGGCTGGGTTAAACGAACGCTCACAACTAACATAAAAATTATTAACGTCGATCAGTGCAATGTTGCGCGGAGCGTTTGAAAAATGGCTGTTTTGCATTTAAGACTGGATATCTTTTTGTGAGCGTCTTGGGTATCTTTTTTTCGACAGCCTAAGCAAACAAGGGCCAATGGCGCTGGAGATTTGATGCCGATACTTTGCAAAGACGACATAAAACTTTGCGTAGACGAATCTAAACCAAGCAAATGAGAAAAGATAATTCACAAACTTAAGATCTGTTCTTTGATAAGCTTCTTGAAAAACGCTAGGGCCGCTAATTAAAGAATGACCAATCCTTCCGTGTATCGTTTTCATGGCCAACTCGCAATTAACATCCCCTGATGAGTCAAGGGTATGCAAGTCAACAAAACATAATAAGCCGCGATGATTGTGATGCTCGAGAAAATTAATTTCAGCAAGGCACAATGGACAGTGGCCATCATAGTAGATGGTCAGTTTTTCGGTGATTGTTTTCAGAGATGCTAAGTACATATAAAGATCCCTTTAATGTTTTAAATGAGGCGCTCAGATACGCCAACAATATTGACCTGTTAACTAACGAGGACTACCTCAAATATTGATAAGGTCTAAATTATTTTTAGCGATGTGTTTAGCGAGTAAATGATAAGTATCTAAATCAAACGCTAACGTTTGTTTTGATGTGCTGAGTGCATATAATTCATCTTCACTTTTTAACGTATCGATATGTCGCCATTGATCAAACACATGCAATTCTGTTTTTTGACTTTCAGGGCTGTATTCTTTGACAGCGATTCGCCCGTCAAAGGGCCAAGATTTGAATTTGATCGATAGTAGTGCTTGTTGCACTCTCAGATAATGGATGGCAACATCCTCTTTACCCAAGCACACTCCCTTGCAACGTTTAATTTGCGCACCAAAACATGCGCCTTTTCCAGACTCTAAGCCTAAGGCTTTCAGACATAAATGATGGGCGTCGGCAATGCTTCTAATGGCTTCGGTGGCATGTCGCTTAGATCTAAATGTGCCGAATAACTGTGCCATATTTTCAGGAATAATGTGATCTTCTCTCACAAGATTCAGCAAAGGGAACTCCTCTGGATTGGCCGATAAAAACCAAGAGCACAGCTGCCGCTCACGTCTTAACTGACGGTTATGAATCGGCTGTCGCTCTTTCACCAATCTTGACTCCAGCAAAAGTGCGCCAAACTCTCCTGCTGTTTCTATCCATTCAATATGTTTAATTTCTTGGCTGATCCGCATTTCTTTGGTGGAACTGTGGTCGCTACTAAAATGCGACATCACCCGCGCCCTAAGATTAACGCTCTTGCCGATATAAAGTGGCAAACTGTTTTCTCCAAAAAACAGATAAACACCAGGGGCTTCAGGAATATCATCCATGACATGCTCATCCAACCCAGAAGGCAAACTCGTATTTTTGAAAAGCCCTGCAACGGCTGTCTCTAAGGCGTCCAATCCTAGCTCATCTTTGGCAAGCGCAATAAACTGTGCCATTACTTCCACATCGCCCATCGCTCGGTGTCGCTGAGTGCAGACAAGATGATGCCGATCGATGATTGCACTCAAGCCATGGCTCTTATACTGCGGGTAGAGTTTGCGTGAAAGCTTGACGGTACAAAGTACTTTTTGCTTTAAGGTAATGCCAATGCGCTTGAATTCTGTTTTTAAAAAACCATGGTCAAACCTCACATTGTGGGCACACATCACGGCACCATCTAAGTAATCCAATAGCTCCCCGGCGACCTTCTCAAAAGTTGGCGCGTCTGCGACCATTTCGTTAGTAATCCCCGTTAATCCTTGAATGAAATCCGGGATATTCATCTGAGGGTTCACGAGTGTTTGCCAGCGATCGACTTCAATGCCATCCTGAAAGCGAATTAATGCGATTTCAGTAATGCGATCCCTCAGTGGTGTGGCCCCGGTGGTTTCAAGGTCAAGTAATACGTAATTAGCTAACATTTAACTCATGACCTCCTTTAATTGTTTGGCAAGCTGCCATGAGGCCGTAAAAGCACTTTCAATTTTCCCGCTGATACACCAGTCACCACAGCAGGCGACCTGAGATGCGTAATCAATCATCTCCAGTGGCTCGTCTTTTCTGGGAGCATTTGCATATTTCCAGCGTTTAAGCTTAAGGTATGAAGCATCCTCTAGTTTCTGTCCAACAATCGCTTCTAACGCTAAAAGCATTGCATCCACAATTTCAGATTCTGGCTGATCAAAATTATCCCCAGCCCAATCATTTCTGCTCAATGCAACCATCGTAAAGGGCTCGCCTCTGTTAGGTTTTGAGCTATTGACTGAAATCCAACTCAATATCGATTTCGATACAAAAGCCGCATCCCAATCCAACACCTTAGGCGTTTCATACCCTAGCATTAAGGCAAAGCAGGGTTGCATAACCACATCATCGAACTGAGCCTTAAGGCCTAAACTTTCAGGCAATATCGCTTGCGCTTGCGCGGCAGGAATCGTCACTAACACCCAATCAAAGTCTTCATACTTAGCTTGGGCAGTTCCTATAATCCAATGCGAATTCGGTTTCCTAATACTCACAATCAATTGATTGAAACGTACATCAATATCCTTCGCTAAATGCTGCCCGATGGCATTCATCGATGGCGTGCCGACATAATGCGGAAACTCATCATCCCACTCACGTTGGCTGTGAATCTCACCGCCTGCAACTTCAACAAATCTTGCATCCCAATGCGCAATTACCTGCTCTGCTTCCAAGGCTTTAGCAAACCCTTGAAACACTTTGCTTTTTGCAGTAAAAAACTGAGCACCATGATCAAAAGAAAAGCCATTCGCATGGTGCGTTGCGGCACGCCCACCAAGCTTATCTGATTTTTCAAACACCACAATTTCAGCAACCTCCGCCAAGAGATTGGCGAGATTGAGCCCTGCAATTCCTGCGCCAATGATAGCTATTTTGGGTTTATGTTTACTCATGAACATTCAATCATTATTTTTCATATAACTTCTATGCATAACTTCTATGATAGTAATCGCTAGAATTAGTGCTAAAAATACTGAGATTAAATGATGCGAATTATTTTCGTTCAATCAATTTTTAGTCGCTAGTCTCACAAAAACTTGCGCATAGAGCCAGTCACGACGCCGATCAATGCTACAGTATCAGCATTATCAAAGCGCATTGACTTATAAAGAGGGTTCGCTGGCACTAGCTGATTTTGGCCTAAATACTTCACGGTAAATTCACCATCCACCTCAGCAAGAATAATCTGACCAATACTCGGATCAAGCGAACGATCTACGACCAATACATCGCCGTTAAAGATACCAGCATTGATCATGGAGTCGCCTTTAACCCGCACAAAATAGGTTGCTGTTGGATTCTTAACAAGATACTGATCCGCACTCAGCCTGACCTCGACGTGATCGGCTGCCGGACTTGGGAATCCCGCAGAAACTTTGTAATTAAAGAGTGGAATTTCTGCGCTCTTATTAGAAACACGGACGAATATTTCTTCTACGTTTGAATGTTGCTTACGCTTATAGCTACGGATTAGATCGATTGGACTCATGGCATTCACTCCCTGTACGTTCGTACAATATTTGAATGTTAATCATTAACGAGGCGCACGTCAATCATTGAGTGTCGTCTCTTTTTTCAGTGAAAGCATCACGATCATTATTTTTTATAAATGCAATTATTTCTCTCAAGCTTTTACTGCCTCATTGAACCGCTATTTAAAGCTTTTTATTGGCAGTTGGAACAATAAGCCTAGATGCGTGTCATTTATAATGACTACTACAACATTTAATTGCTTGGAGCATCCAAATTCATAAAGATCATGCGCCCTTCTTACAATTGATATACACCAGCTTCCCTGATTTAGGCTTATCAGAGGACAGTCTCGTTGAGATTCTTAAAGATGCACAAATTTACAATATTAAGCATGGCATTTCTGGATTTTTAGTATCGACGAACGACAAGCTGATTCAGCTCATCGAGGGTAAGAAAGAAGACGTCACGAAACTCTTCGACATCATTAGCAATGACCAACGTCATCATGACATCGTCATTGCCTATGAAGGCTATTCAGAAAATCGTTGCATGCCTTTTTTAGGGATGGGGCTCTGTTTTAACTACCTAGTGCATCATTTAGATCACCGATTTTACTTTACCAAAAACCAAGCAAAAGACTTCAATGGGTTGATCGAAGGTAATATTGGTCAACTCTTTAAAGCTTATTTGAGTTAATTTCATGACAACTACTCTACCCTTATTTCCGCTTAAACTTGTTCTTTTCCCAGGCGGCGTGCTTCCCTTAAGTATTTTCGAGAAGCGCTATGTCGACATGGTCAGAAATTGCCTGAGAAATAATAGCGGCTTTGGTATCGTTGCGGATTTGACTGACTTTTCAGGATTAAATCATGACAGCCACCCATCACTGCCGTTTGCCGAGGTTGGTGTGATGGTTGAAATTACCGACACGAATGTTACACAACCAGGTTTGTTTGATCTGCGATGTTTAGCCAAACAAAAAATCATGGTGCAATCTGCCAGCCAACAAGAGGATGGCTTATGGTTAGGCCAAGTGACATTGCTCCCGTCAGAGGCTGATATTCCATTACCTAAAGACATCATTGCGCCAAAAGTTTATTTCGAACAACTGACCAAGTCTTTGGACGAAGAAGCACATACTGAAGAGGCATCACCGTTCCAAACACCCCATCAGTTAGATAGTGGCACTTGGTTAGCAAATCGCTGGAGTGAAATACTCTCAATCCCGCTAGATGAAAAACAAAGCCTACTCGTGCTCGACAGTCCATTAAGTAGGCTCACATTGATTAATGAAATGCTTACCCAAGACGAGGAAGACCTGAGTAGTTTTAACTAAAACACGCCATTCCACTTAATCTTTGCAACTTAAAGAACTTATACCTATAATTAGGTTCCAATTTTTAGTGGTAACAAAGATTTCTTTCTCTATATAAGGTAAATATCATGTTAAAAACTATCGTAGGTTCAATCGCAGTGTTAGGTTTGTCTTCTTCAATCGCAATGGCTGGTGAGTGTGATGTATCAATCGAAGCAACTGCTAGCATGGCATATTCAGCAAAAGAAATTACAGTCGGCAAAGCGTGTAAAGAAGTGAACTTAACGCTAAAGAATGCTGGCACCATGCCAAAAGCAGCGATGGGTCACAACTTGGTTATCAGTAAAAAATCTGACATGCAAGCAGTGATTGCTGATGGCAGTGCAGCGGGCTTAAGCAAAAACTTTGTGAAAGACAATGATGAGCGCGTAGTTGCTCACACTGCAGTGCTTGGTGGTGGCGAGTCTGCAACAATTAAATTTAAGACTGACAAAATGAATCAAAAAGAAACTTACGCATTCTTCTGTAGCTTTCCTGGTCATGGCGCAGTGATGAATGGTGTAGTAAAGTTTAACTAATTATCAGTTAAATTAAGTAACCTTCTCAACCCTCAAAATACCCAAAAGTATTTTGAGGGTTTTTTACATTTGCTCTCCCAAAAGCTTAGCTGAGTTCCTATTGTTTGTTCAGACGTAATCACCGTTCATATGTATAACTGAATTCCCTTTGTGACTAAAAAAGAGCTTGTTGGTAAATATTGCTATCACTCCCTTTTGTCTTTGCTTGTTTACTTTTTTTAGATCTTGCTAAAGGTTTAAATTTGCGCGATGCATGCTTTTGGACGATTTGACTAGTTTCTTGACTGCCACTTGCAGCTTGCTTGGCAGCCGAAATTTTACTACGGGCAATTTTGATGGCTGACTCAATCGACATCATTGGTGCAGGATAGTCTCGACCAATCACGCAACCGTACCTTTGCTGTAACTCTGGCGTCATCAACCATGGCTCAAAAATCCACACTGTTGGGACATACTTTAATGCAGGTAACCATTGCTTCACAAACGTACCTTCAGGATCCTGATCCCTTGCCTGTTTAATTGGGTTATAAATCCGCAAAGTGTTAATCCCAGTTGTCCCTGATTGCATTTGAACTTGTGACCAGTGGATACCTGGCTCGTAATCCAAAAATTCCCTAGCTAAATGCAGGCCTGTTTCACGCCAATGCAACCAATACAAATAGCTCGCCGTGCTCATTAGCATGGCACGCATTCTAAAGTTGATCCAACCAGTTTGATTCAGCATGGCCATGCACGCATCCACTAAAGGCCATCCAGTTTGTCCTGACTTCCATCTCTCTAACTTTTTAATGGTTTCTGCATCCTCATAGGCTTCATCGCGAACGCCATCGAACGCACTGTGTAGGCTGCGATATTCAATCTCTGGCTCTGATTCGAGCTTTTGCATGAAATGGCAATGCCAATGCAGCCTACTTTCAAACCCTTTAAGGCCAGCTTCCAGGTAATTAGGATACCTATTCGGCGTTTGCTTGATACGAACTCGCTGCATCCAGAGGGCGTGCATGACTTCTTTAATACTTATCACGCCCCATGCCAAATAAGGGGATATTCTGGAACCCGCTTCCGCAGAAGAAATGGGGCTAGAAATACCACCACGGTATCGACTCGCCCGCCCATTTAAAAATGAATGCAAGATTTTAAGTGCTGGTTCGCGACCACCTTTTTGCCGAAGAAGCTTATCTGCTTGAGGTTTATTAAAATGAATCGCCGTACTGTGAGCCTCAGTCAATTTCACACTCAAATCACTTTTAATCAACCCAATGCTTGGCACTGGGTATTGAGGTAGTGCCATGCGCTTTTCCCAAATAGCATGCCAGTGATCTCGATTTTTTAAGCGACGTACCACGCCATTTTGTGGATATTCGCGCCATGGCACTTGATGTTGACGACACCACTTTGCTACCTCTTTATCGAGTGCATAGGTGAATTGGTTACCCGTTTCCTCATGACTGTATAAACCCACGATACGATGTGTTTGAGACACAGCCTCCAAGAAGTTGACTATTCCTTCCGCAGACTCAAGCAAATCTAGACCAATATGCTGAAGTTCTGTTTTCAGTGAATCTAAACACTCACGCACAAATGCGACATGCTGTTGCGAGTAATCATTGCTAGACCATACAGAGGTATCCCAGCTGAACACTGGCAACACCAAGACTGGGTGCGCATCGTTTTCTTGTTTGGTCGCTTCATAGAGTGCTGCGTGATCTTGGATACGCAAATCACGCTTTAACCAAACAATATTGACCTCAGGCAACATGATTGAATATTTTTTAGCCTTGCAACGCCGTTGCGATATTTTTCAAAGCGATTTGAATGACTGATGTTGGGGCGGCAATATTCATACGCATAAAACCACTGCCCGCTTCACCAAACAAATCACCGGGGCTTAACCCAACACCAGCCTGTTGAATAAAAAACTGCTTCAGCACTTGATCACTCAATGCTAATGCGCGGCAATCTAACCAAATTAAATAAGTCCCCTCGGATGCAAACGCTTTAATTTTTGGTATGTGCGCTGAGACATAATCGACCACCATATCTCTTGTAGTTTGCAGGTAGGGAATCAACGCATCAAGCCAAGCATCACCTTGCCGGTATGCGGCCTCAAATGCCACGATACTAAAAGGATTAGCGGCACTGACATTCATTCGATCAAAAACCTCACTGATGCGCGCTCTTTGATTGGCGTCAGGAATGATAAGTGCTGACAAATTAAGCCCTGGAATATTGAAGGTTTTACTTGGCGCCACCGCGGTAATGATGTTCTTTTGTTGGCGCGCGAGTCTTGCTAACACTTGATGCTTTGCTGGCGGATAAATTAAGTCCGCATGAATCTCATCCGCAAAGATAATTAAATCATGCTGATCCGCAATATCCAACATGCGGTTCAACTCATCTTCACGCCAAACACGACCAACTGGGTTATGTGGTGAACAAAGTAGCAGCATTCTGGCCTTAGCAGCACAGGCTTCCAAATGGGCAAAGTCAATTTGATAGTGATTATTTTCAAGTTGAAGCGGATTGTAAATCAGCTCGCGAGATTGCTGACTAACGGCTGAAAAAAAAGGAAAATATACAGGCGGCTGAACAATAACGCCATCACCAGGCTGAGAAAACGCTAACACTGCAGCATTAATAGAGGGCACAACACCGGGGCAAAGCAAAATCCAATCACGCTCAACCTCCCAGCCATGACGACGTCGCAACCAATCAATTAAAGATTGATACACAGATTCAGGAAAGTGACTGTAGCCATAAATCGGATGTTTAGCACGCTCGACGAGTGCTTGGGTGACTTGGGGTGGCGAAGCAAAATCCATATCTGCAACCCACAGTGGAATCACATCTTGCAGACCGAACATCGTTTGACGCGCTTCGTACTTGAGACTATTTGTATGGTCTCGGCTGATTAACTGATCAAAATCAACTGTCGCATTTAAAGGCTGACTCATGTGATTAAGCCGCCATATTGAGACTAAAGTTTACATACATACATTTACCCTTTTTGATCGCAGGCATACTAATTATTGCTCACCCAAAAAATCACCGCGCTGATGGGTCCAAAGACTCGCATATAACCCACCCAATTTTAGCAAGTCGGCATGAGAACCCTCTTCAACAATCTTACCGTTTTCCAATACAATTAGCCTGTCCATCGCGGCAATCGTTGATAAACGATGCGCAATCGCCACAACGGTTTTTCCTTGCATTAGGTCATACAAACTCGCCTGAATAACTGTTTCCACTTCAGAATCTAGCGCGCTAGTTGCCTCATCCAGCAATAAAATAGGCGCATCTTTTAGCATGACACGGGCAATTGCAATTCGCTGACGTTGACCACCAGATAGCTTGACACCCCTTTCACCCACATGGACATCATAGCCTGTACGACCTTTTGAATCACTCAGGTGCATAATGAATTCATGCGCCTCGGCACGTTTTGCCGCGGCTATCATATCTGCGTCCGTTGCCTCTGGTCGACCATACAAAATATTGTCACGCACACTACGGTGCAACAAAGAAGTGTCCTGAGTGACCATGCCAATCTGAGCACGCAAAGAGTTCTGTGTCACTGTATTGATATTTTGACCATCAATGAGAATTGCCCCATTTTCAACTTCATAAAATCGCAAAAGCAAATTAACGATTGTAGATTTTCCAGCACCTGAGCGTCCCACTAAGCCCACTTTCTCACCAGGCTTAATGTTGATATTGAGCGATTCCAACACAATTTTTTTGTTAGTCTCTTGCTGATCATGGTTGTAGCCAAAATCTACGCGATCAAACTTAACTTCACCGTGTTTAACAAGCAGCGGCTTTGCATCTGCGCGATCATTAATTTTATTATCAATCGTCAGCGTATTCATCCCATCTTGAACGGTACCCACTTGTTCATACAACGATGTCATTTCCCACATCACCCAATGTGATATGCCATTTAAACGGAGCGACATGGCGGTTGCCGCCGCTAACCCACCGATTGTCAGCTCGTTGATGCTCCACAACCACAAGGCCAAGAATCCCGTGGCGATAATCAGTAACATGTTTAAGAGATGATTCACGATTTCAACTTGGCTAACCCGACGCATTTGGCCATGCACAGATCCTAGAAACTCGTGCATCGCCGAACGTGCATAAGCAGCCTCTCGTCCAGCATGTGAAAATAACTTCACCGTGCTGATGTTGGTATAAGCATCGGTAATTCGTCCCGTCATTAAGCTTCTTGCATCCGCTTGATGTTGCGAGAGCTTACTTAATTTAGGGACAAAGTAACTCAATGAAAGGACATAGGCGACCAGCCAAGCTAAAAATGGCAACATAATGAGTGGATTAAAAAAACCTACAATTGCGACCATACTGCCAAAGTACACCACTACATACACCATAATATCGCCAACAATAAACCATACGTCGCGAACTGCGAGCGCTGTTTGCATTACCTTGGCAGCCACTCTTCCTGCAAACTCATCCTGATAAAAACTCATGCTTTGATTAAGCATGAGGCGATGGAAATTCCAGCGCAAACGCATCGGAAAATTACCCGCTAAAGTCTGATGCTTAAAAAGCGTTTGAAATGCAATGAAGGCCACACTCAAAATGAGCACAATTGATAACCAAACCAAGTGCTCACCCTCTCGAGACCAAATCTCAGCCGGTGGAACTTGGCTAAGCCAATCGACGACCTTACCCATCATTGCAAACAACAACGCTTCGAACGCAGCCACCAATCCGGTAAATATGGTCATTCCGGCTAAGTAAGGCCTAAAGCCTTTGGTGCAGCCCCAAGCAAATTTCCAGAAGCTTTGATGCGGCCTAGCAATCATGCTCTCAGCAAATGGATTAATAAATTGTTCAAAACGTTTAAACATGTTTTTTACTTTGTTAAGCGATTCCTAGCCTTAAGAACACCGACCGCTTTTGATTGTTTTTTGAAGACTTCATTTGACGGACGAAGTGGATGCAAAGGCATTCTAATAAGTATACGTTGTTTCATCTTGCCTTTACTCCACATTCATTCGGAATACCTTTTTAAGGGTCGCGAGCCCTCTGATTGTTTTGAAAAAAAGTCATTGAATAATGTAAATCAAACTCATGATCTTACTTAGTGCATCAATAAAACTTTGATTAAATTATTCAGTCCTGTATTTAAATCAATAAACTTTTAAGGAGGCAATCATGGATTGGGTAACCGACCGTTACTAGATTAGTCTAGCGCGCCATAGTTCAAGGAATGACGGGTAAATATTAAAACCTAGTGTTCAAGTTAATGAAAATCCTTAGTGTTTATTCATGAACACTGATAGCGTGACTTTTGAAGTGAAGCGTATTATTCATTCAACGCGATGCAATCACTGCAAAGCAAATTAAACAAACATTTGGAGAATTATTATGTGGACAAAACCAGCAGCTACAGAAATGCGTTTCGGCTTTGAAGTAACAATGTACGTAATGAACAAATAATTCTTTTTAAGAATTGTTGTTTAAAAAAAGACAGCCTAGGCTGTCTTTTTTATTGTCTGTGGGTGGATGGTTACATGCTTGAGGGAAACCGCACGCTAATCCTAAGCTGTTTGTTAACTGGGATTTTGTAAATATCTTTGAACGCATTTCGAAAATGTCGGGATTCACCACATTTTCGAAAGAATACCTAAAAATATTTACTCTTAATCCACAAAGCTACAGACACTAATCCAACCATAATCGGCACTTCAACTAAGGGGCCAATTACAGCAGCGAATGCCGCACCTGAGTTAATTCCAAATACAGCAATGGCTACTGCAATCGCTAATTCGAAGTTATTGCTTGCGGCTGTGAATGAAAGCGTACAACAGCGTTTATAGTCAACGCCCATCTTAGTTGTCATCACAAAGGTAATTAAGAACATCACAACAAAATAAATGAGTAATGGAACTGCGATTGTCACTACATCCATTGGCAGCTGAAGTATCAGTTTTCCTTTTAAACTAAACATCACAACGATAGTGAATAACAAAGCGATCAAAGTGATCTTGCCTATCTTCGGCACAAAGGTATTTTGATACCAATCTTTTGAAACAAACTTGAGCATGGTGTATCTAGTCATCAAACCCGCAATACAAGGAATACCCAAATAGATGAATACGGTCTTGGCAATTTCTCCAATCGTGATGTTGACGACCGAACCTGTAAAACCGAAATAAAGAGGTAAGACAGTTAAGAAGAAGTAGGCATAAAGACTAAAGAACAACACTTGAAATACAGCATTAAATGCGACCAATCCTGTGGCATACTCTGTTGAACCTTTAGCAATATCATTCCACACAATCACCATCGCAATGCAAGGGGCTATGCCAATCAAGATGAGCCCGGCCATATACTCAGGTTGATTAGGAACGAATGTGATGGCCAGCAAGAACATGAGCGTTGGCGCAATGATCCAATTAAGAAGAATCGCTAAACCAAACACCTGTTTGTCTTTAAACACATCAGGAAGCTCTTCATATTTCACTTTTGCGAATGGCGGATACATCATGAGTATCAAACCAATCGCAATCGGGATATTGGTAGTGCCACTTTGAAACTGATTGATGAAAGTCTCTACACTAGGAATGAAATAACCTAGCCCAATCCCGAGTGCCATCGCAGCAAATATCCATACTGTTAAATAGCGGTCTAAAAATGATAGTTTTTGTGTGATTTGGCTCATATGCTGGCTAACTTTCTTAATTCTTTTTCGATGCCGGAGTGATCTAGTTTTTCTAATGGAAGTGAGGCAAATGCATCTAACTTTTGTTTTAGTCCATCCATTACAGCTTCGAAAGCTTTTCTTTTATCGGCATCACTGCCTTCCACTCTAGATGGGTCTGGAAATCCCCAGTGTGCTGAAGCTGGGTGGCCTACCCAAACTGGACAGGCTTCGCTTGCCGCGCTATCACAGACAGAAATAATAAAGTCCATTTGAGGTGCATCTGGCTTAGCAAATTCATCCCAGCTTTTTGAATACATCTTTAATTTTGGATAGCCGATTTCTAATGCCAATTCTTCAGCAATGGGATTGATGGTTGTGCCGGGTGTTGAACCTGCTGAGTAACCCACAAAGCATCCGCTCGTATGAGTTGATGCTAGCGCTTCACCTAAAATCGAACGAGATGAATTGTGAGTGCAAAGAAAAAGAATGTTGTATTTTTTCATTATTTGCCCAACTGGTTAATTACAACTGGAGCACAGCTTTTACCACCACAGCAGTTTTCCATTAGAAAAACACTTAACTCACTGATGATTGAAGGATTGGGACGATAAAAGAGATTGCGGCTTACACGCTCAACTAAGATCAAATCGGCTTGTAGTAACTCTTTGAGATGAAAGCTCAAGGTAGCATTGGGAATACCAAGAACTTCAACTATATCTTTAGGCGTAAGCCCAACATCACCTTTTTGAACAATTAAACGAAATATATTAAGGCGGCTTTCCTGACCTATTGCTAAGAATGCTTTAACTGCGATTTTATTTTCCATATTTCGATGATAATAAAAATATATTACTGAATGATGACAAAGATTCGAGCTTAATTAAACTTAAATTTCGTTTGAACCTCAAAGGGAGCTACGACTTCTTATGTGTGTTTTTGAGGGGGAGATTTATATAGTCCGAAAGCACTAGTAAAAACTTTATTTCATTTAATAAATCTTCAACAATTTTCACCTATGGTAATAGTTCTAAAAATTTTCCTTAATTAAGGAACTCGCCCAATGCTTACAAAACTACTAAAACTCGCCCTAGCGGTGACTTTATTGTCATCAGCCCTTACCGCCAATGCGGCGCCAACTTATACTTTCAGCATACTTGAGTCTCTGGGCGGCGCATCTAGAGAGGGCGAAGCCAACAGCATCAACAATTCCGGGCAAATTGTCGGAAAGTCAAAAGACACGACTGGCGCTTACCAAGCTACCTTATGGAGCAGCCTAAGTCCTTCAGCACCAACCCTACTTCAATCTCCTGTTACCAATACTTACGCATTCAGTATAAATAATTCAGGGAAAATTGTTGGCAGTGATTTTAATCCAGTTGGCGTGTCGAGGTCCTTCTTATGGGATAGCACTAGCCCTAACTCACCCACAGAACTTATAGCCATAGGCGGCGTGGGGAAGGAATCCAAAGCAGTTGGGATTAACAATTCAGGGCAAATTGTTGGCGGCTCAGGAATGGCAAATACCCATTACAATGGCACCTTATGGAGCCCCACTTCACCATCCACTTATTCACCCACGGAACTTGTAGCCTTAGGCGGGACAGCAAAACAATCAGAGCCTTGGGCAATTAATGACAGGGGGCTAGTGACTGGATGGTCACAAAATGATCAAGGTCTACGAAAAGCAGCTGCGTGGTATATTTCAAGCCCTAATTCACCGATCCTACTTGAATCTCTTGGCGGCACGGGCAGGGCTGGTGATGTATATGCCATTAACGATTCAGGAATGATTGTTGGGGTCTCAGCAGATGCGAGTAATGTTGAAAAAGCCACTCTATGGAACATTACAAGTCCTAATTCACCTATCCTACTTGAATCCTTAGGCGGTACTGCTAAAGATGCTATAGCTTTCGGAATTAATTCTTCAGGTGTGATTGTTGGACTCTCAAAAAATGCAAGCTCCGTTGGGAAAGCTACTTTATGGGATGGAGCAAATGTCATCGATCTTAACGATTACTTGGATCAAGCTTCAAAAAATGCTGGATGGGTGCTAGATTTTGCAGGTGACATCAACGATAGCGGCTCGATTGTTGGTCTAGAATCGAACAACCTCTTAGGCCTAACATCACAAGCCTTCTTGCTTCAATCAGTCGCAGCAGTCCCAGAAGCAGACACCTCAGCAATGCTTTTAATGGGTGCTGGCGTAATGGGTTTTATGGCTCGTCGTCGTAAAAACACTCAAGCTTAATTAAATTTAAATAAGTAAGAACACAAAAGGAGCTTCGGCTCCTTTTGTGCTTTTTGTGAAGTGAGATTTGAGGTGGGAAATGGCTTTTTTAAATACTTAATCCACCACCACAGGCGCACTAAATATATTCATCGCCAAACTATAAGCTATCTCAGAGTGTTCTGAAGTGCCCGCCATTGCGCTGTCTTCAAAAAATGGACTACGGATAACCGCCTGAAGTGCTCTCACTCGCAAACGCAATTCCTGCTCATTAAATTTGAAGATGGTGTTGGTCTTGTCCCGATTAGCCGCTGCCATCCAAACAGGTATAACAGCGTCCGCACTAATATTAATTAGCTGAAGATTTTCGGTATTTTTTAAAACCTTTTTGAGTACAAACAATAGAGCTTTTCTGGGTGGCACATTGAGTTCCTTGATTGACCGCTTAACTACCATCTCTAACAACACAGACAACGGGGCATCTGCTGGATGTTTATTTATCATCTCACCCATACTTAAATTTGCTTTTCTTGCTCTCACTAAAAAAATATAGCTAAAGATGTCATCAAATTTTTTGAAATAATGAAACAAGGCACTTTGCGAATAACCAGCCTTATCTGAAAATTCTCGGCTTTTAATGTCTTCAAGCCTCTCTGATTGAGCAAACGAATTAACCGTATCTTCAAAATCTTGTAGTGCCTTTTTTACCTTCTTACTTTTTAAGGTGCTTGCGATTAATTGCTCAAAATAAAACATAAATAAACCTTACTTTCTAGCTTGTTTTTTAAAGTGTTTGCTTGTAACTAGTTTGATTGAAATTATTACAGATTTGTCATTTTTTATAGGATATTTACTGAGCAGATGAGCAACATATAAAAAATTCACTGAAAATAAACTATAAAACAATTGCTTACAGCATAAATTAAGGATTAAAAATACTGTTCAAATTGTCACGGACGCTTCACAGCACATCATTATTATGGTGTCTAGTAAAAAATAATATTACAAACAGCCAAAAATCAAATCATCAATAATAAGGTCAATTAAATGAACAAAATAATTTTAGCAATCTCAGCTGTGTTTTTAATCAACTCGACAATGGCTCAAGCTGAGGTTAAAACCTTTAACTTTACCTACAGTGGCGCGAGTCGTTCAAACACCGCAAATGCCACAGGATTAATTACTTTAGATACTAATTTAATTACATCAGGGTTTGAATTTATAGATATTTCTAAAGTTGTTAATTTAAGTATGACCGTTACTGGCGCAAATTCTGGCAACGGTAATTTTACTAAAAGTGATTTTGGAGGTATTTATTTCTACTCCCCAATAGCACTTGACTTCAGCCGTGAATTAGTAGGGCAAGTTTTAACAGGTGGAAATAAATTTGGCGGTGACGTGGGCACCTTAAACTTTGCGAGCAATAATTCAGCTCCATCAATGAGCTATTATGATGATTTAAGTTCTGCGGGCTTAGTTATGAAGCTTACTTCACTGTCAGTCGCAGCAGTCCCAGAAGCAGACACCTCAGCAATGCTTTTAATGGGTGCTGGCGTGATGGGCTTTATCGCTCGTCGTCGTAAACAATTAGCAGCTTAATTAAATTTAAATAAGTAGGAACACAAAGGGAGCTTCGGCTCCTTTTTTGCTTTTTGGCGGTGAGAATTGAGGATAGAAAATGGCTTTTAAAAGCAAAAAACCACTGAACTGACCACTCAGGTCGTTAGACTTACAATTAAATGGAAAACTATTAACTAATATGGGTTATCATTTATTCATTGTAAAATTTTGGAGTATTTTATGATTAAAAAATCAATTATTCTAGGAGCATTAGTAGCTATTTCATCGCCAGCGCAAGCAGATATTGGTGCTATGGTTGGTATCGGCTACACTTTTGGAGATGCTGGTCCTGCTCTAACACTTAAAGCACTTAGCTCTGATAAAAAAGATGAGGCTGTAGGCGCTCTTGGATTCTCATACTATCCACTTTCACAAAATAAATTTGGTGTGGATGTAGGTATTGGATACCAATTTGATAAGTCGGCAGTAATACTTAGTTGGGATCTATTACAAAAAGCACCACAAATTAGTGCTGGCTGGGCGAACACAAAGAGTGATAACGCAACACCGCCACCGCCACCTCCACCTCCACCTCCACCTCCACCTCCACCGCCACCGCCACCTTAATTGGATGTGTTTTGAGAAAAGCCGTAAATGCGGCTTTTTTATTGTTTGGATATTAAGTTTTTTCTAATCCACTTGGTTGCTATCCACTTTTCGCCTTTGACAACAGGCGCACCGCCATGAAGGGTTTTATCGTCAACCTGTCCCAAAGAGTTTGTATATGAAAAATAAAGAGCGGATCCTTTCTTTGGGGCAACACTTAAACTAAGCTCGGGGAAAACCGTTTCCCCGCCAGCATCTACGTCATTTAGATACATTATTAAAGTTGCGACTCGCTGACCTCCTTGTTCTAAAAACTCCTTACTTCCAAGTTGACTCTCAGGAAAGTAGTCATAATGTGGGCGATATTCAGCACCTATTTGATAGTGAAGAACTTGAATGCCCTCGCCATTTTCAATTGGTAAATTTATGAGCTCGGAAATCCGACTTTCTATTGCTTTAATTACTTCGGTCTCAGAAATCTTAAAAGCCATTCCTTCGCTCGTTCTTCCGTCGTGTGACATTCGACCACCCTCTTGAAGATTAACAACAGTAGATGGAGTAAGTGTGCTTAAAGATGATTGAATAAGCACTTCACATTCTTCATTGCTAAGAAAATTAGCTATTAGAACGACATCTGGCTGAGCTAAGCGAAACGCCAGATTAAGTATTTTGTCTGAAACAATGATGCTATTACCCGCCTGAATAAAGCTTGATTCATATACAAAAGGATTCGAAACGGATTTACTGCTAGCTGGCTCTCGGATTAATCGGGCAATAGCTTCTTCTGATGATTCTGGATTCACCCCCTCTTTAATCATCACAGAAAGAAGATCATGAGGCGCACAGCCTTGATCAAGCCCTCTACGAATCCAACTCATCCAAACATTAGAAATGCTTTGCTTCATTAATAATCGCTTCCGAAAAATCCTTGTGCGTAAAAATCAGACACAAATAATACTAACACTCAGAAAGCAAAAAACCACTAAAGTCTAAACTTTAGTGGTTTTTAGACAGGGCACCCTTCGGAGCCTTATTCTGGTGGGCTGTGCGGGGATCGAACTCACGACAAACGGATTAAAAGATAAAAATTGTATTTTTTATTAATTCAAATCAGTAGGTTATTTTTGGTGTGTAGTGAAGTGTGTAGTGTTTCCACTACACACCACTAGCATAACCGTTACTTTAAGTAACGGTTAGCTTGTTTTTAAAAGTGTCTTAAAACCTTGGGAAGTCCAATCATTATTCATAAAAATACTAAGTTGTAAAAAATCTGAAAGTAAAGTGACAAGTCAACAATCTGTCATAAAGGTTAAATATTTTTAACTGATAATGAAAAAATAAACTTTATATTAACAATTATGAATACCACCTCAAAAAAAATCTTTTTATTTCTTGCGTTATATATGTTGTCTTTGAGTGCTTTTGCTATAAATATATACCCAATTGATAGAGCACAAATTCTTTCAGGCTCTAAGTTTGATATAAAAGTTGAGCTTGATGAAGTTAATGAAAATGCTCTGAGTAAGATCACTATAAACGGTAAGCAATTATCACAATTAATTGGCAAGAGGCCTGAAGTGATAATAAATGAGGAAGGCAAAGGAAGTAGTTTTATTTGGAGAGATGTCAGTATCAGTAATCCCGGCACATATGAGCTCGTTTTTCAAAAAGATAATGAATCATTTCGGGTAAAGTGGGAGATTTATTCTACTGGACCCAGAAAAATTAAAAACATAGTTTTATTTATTGGCGATGGTATGACGATTGCCAACCGAACAGCAGCAAGGGTTTTATCCAAAGGTATTAAGGAAGGGAAGTACTTAGACAAATTATCTTTTGATAACATGCCTTATACAGCCTTAATTGGTACTTCTGGCGTGGACTCACTAATTACCGATTCAGCAAATTCTATGAGCGCTTATACTACAGGCCACAAGTCAAGTGTTAATGCTTTGGGCGTTTATGTTTCTCGCTCAAAAGATAATTTAGCCCATCCAAAAGTTGAAAATATTCTCGAGATTATTAAACGAAAAACAAATATGGCGGTTGGCATCGTTACTGATACTGAATTAGTAGATGCTACACCGGCTGCAATGGTAGCCCATACACGTCGACGAGCAGAAAAGCAATATATTGCAGATCAATTATTATCTAGTAAAGCAGATGTCATATTAGGAGGAGGTGGAGCTTATTTTTACCCTCAATCTTCAAAAGGATCAAAGCGTCAAGATGAGAATAATTTAGTAGATTTATTTAAAAAAGGAGGTTATGAATTTGTAACCTCTCGCGAAGGCTTAGTCGAAATTTCTAATAAAACTAATACTAAAAAATTATTTGGAATATTTCATCCGGACAATATGGATGGGGCGTTAGACCGTTTTGTTTTAAAAGCTAATACAGTCAAAGATTATCCAAATCAGCCAGATTTATCAGAAATGACTCAGGCTGCTATTAATACACTATCCAAAAATCCAAATGGGTTCTTCTTGATTGTGGAGGCAGGCTTAATTGATAAATTCAATCATTCTCTAGATTGGGAAAGAGCAGCTTTTGATACGATTATGCTAAGTAATGCTGTTGATGTTGCTAAAAAATTTGCTATAAAAAATCCAAATACTCTTGTCATTGTCGTGCCTGATCATACACATAGCGGATCAATTAGTGGTGTTGTTAATGATCTTAAGTCTGGGGCTTTAAGGGAAAAAGTTGGTATATATGCTGATGCAGGATATCCAAACTATCCCAAGGCAAACGTTTTTGGTTATCCTGAAAAAATTGATGTTGAAAAGAGACTTGCTTTCTTCTATGGTAACTTTCCAGATCATTATGAAACAATGTATCCAAAACTTGATGGAACATTCGTTCCTGCTATTAAAAACGACCAACAACAATTTATTGCAAATCCAAAGTATAAACAATTGCAGGAAGATGCGATTCATATAACTGGAAATTTACCTGCTCAACAAGAATATGGTGCTCACACTGCCGATGATGCTGTTTTGAATGCAGTTGGGCCCGGCGGGGATAGGTTTAAGGGTTTCATGGACAATACAGAGGTATTTAGAGTAATGGTTGATTTGCTGGGTTTAGGAAAGAAATAAACGTAAAAATCTGAAGTTCGGTATATAAGCAAATTAAATGCATCAAATATGAATTTATTGTGGACTATACCTTCAACATACCAATCATAACAATTGCTTATTGATCTAATAAGTCATAAATGATTAGCCTTAGTTGTTTTTAATGAATAACAATACGCTTGAAATCATCTTAGGAAGTATTGTATGAGTCAAAAATTAATTTAAATTAACCTTACATGAAAGGAGACAGTATTGAAGCATTTCAAAAATTAGTTTCTTATGGTTTTGTATATAGTTTTTTTTTAGTCCGTGCTCTTATTGCTATTGAAGTTGTTAACACTCGTGTATTTGTCTCTTAGCTAGTATCTAGATAATCAATATTTAGCTTTTACCAGTAAAACTCCTTTTTATGAGCCATTTGATTGTAATGAAAGCTTCATAAAAGCTATATATATTTGATTTTCAATTTAAACTCTTAAAGAAGTTAATATTGATTGCCAATTAACCCTGGTAAATTTTTTAAGGAATGAAAAAATGAAAAAACTTCTTACAGCGTTAACTTTTACTTTTGCAATGACTACTGCTAATGCAGCTGACATTGTTGACACAGCAATCGGTGCAGGTAATTTTAAAACACTTGCAACTGCTCTAACTGCTGCAGACTTAGTAAACACTCTTAAAGGTCCAGGTCCATTTACAGTTTTTGCTCCAACGGACGAAGCTTTCGCTAAAATCCCAAAAGCTGATTTAGATGCACTTTTAAAAGACAAAGCTAAACTTCAAGCTGTTCTTACTTATCATGTTGTTTCTGGCAAAGTAATGGCTGCTGATATTTTAAAAAACACTTCAACTAAAGTAAAAACAGTTCAAGGCTCTGATCTTAACGTGTCTGTTAGCGTTAATAAGAAAGCATATAAAGAGCCAAATACATCAGTTAAAGTTAATAATGCCAACGTAGTTAAAACTGATATTGTTGCTGACAATGGTGTTATTCATGTTATTGACACTGTCGTGATGCCTAAGTAATAAGTATTACAATTGTTTTCAAGAAAAGGCGCTTAGGTGCCTTTTTGAATTTACAGCCACCTTGGACTTACAATTATCATCTAAATAAAAACGGTGATTTGTAATATTAAAGTAATATTTAATTGGCACCTTATACCTAATGTTCTTTTGACAAGAACGAATATCCCTCCTTTATATAGCGTCTTCGGACGCTTTTTTTTGATCTTAATATGAACTGGAATTTTAATGAACAAATCAGAACTAATTGCTGCTATTGCGGCTAGCGCAGATCTTTCAAAAGCTTCTTCTGGTCGGGCACTTCAAGCAGCTTTGGACGCTATTACTCATGCACTTAAAGCAGATGATTCAGTTACTTTAATTGGATTTGGAACATTCAAAGTGTCAGAACGTGCAGCGCGCATAGGCCGCAATCCACAAACTGGCAAAGAACTTAAAATTGCCGCTCGTAAAGCGCCAACCTTTACAGCAGGTAAAGCATTGAAGGAAGCAGTTAATAAATAATGCTATCGCGGTTGCTAAAATAAGCCCAATAAAAAAACGTGGGCTTTTTATTTCACTGAGCTAGCCATTACAATAGCCACATTATTTTTATTAGATATGGTGACTGAAATTAAATATAGCTGAATAGACCATAAATCTGTGCTTAGCCGAATGTTACCCTGGAGAAGAAGATGAATAATTTTTGCGGGGACCTTAAATAAATAATGTAAAAAAAGCCTGTTCTTTAAAATGGGACAAAAAATCGAGATTAATAAAAATTTACTAATTTGAATTAAAGTTTAATAGGAAAAAATAAAATGAATTTAATGACGCTATTTAAGTTGTTTAGGTCACCCACCGCTGGCTGGCAAGAACTTCTTGCGACAAAGCCCTCGATGCCTAGGTTATTTATGTTGCATGTTGTGCCTTTAGCAAGCATCCCCTCTCTAATGATCTTTTTTACAGCTGTGTCTGCTGACTCCACATTCCTTATAGGATTACTCTCACCAAGAAAACTTATATTGGTTGGGTTAATACTTTTTATAATCCAATTAATTGCGGTTCCAATGATGGCATTGCTCATTAAACAACTCGGGGAAGTTGTAAATATTCAACCAACCTTTCAATCTGCATTTACTTTGGCAGCAATTGCACCAACCCCATTATGGTTATCCGCATTATTGCTGGTAGCGCCAAATCTTTTAATACTGGTAACTTTCGGATCACTTGCCCTGATGGCGAGTTTAGGACTTATCTACTATGGATTGCCCCTACTGTTTGATATCAAGGGTAAAGATAATGCGGCAATGTATTTCGGTGGGATTATGATTGCTGGGACAGTTGCTCTAGCCTTTCTGATGCTATCAATCTTGGTGATTCTAGGAAGTATGCAAAATTTATCTATTTGATGAATTGAGTTGATGAAGTTGAAAAAGCGCGTTTAAATTATAAATCTAGATGATAGAGCGCAATCACGTGAGTCTTGAACAATAGCTGGCAGCAGGTTCAATTTAAGCCGCTATTGATTTGTAATACTTATTACATTCATACAAACAACTCATTAGACTTATATGCAGTTGAGTCATAATATTCATTCATAGAAACAGTTTGTGAGGAAATGAAAATGAAATCAAATAATCAAATCAAAATGTCTAGAGTTTTAGAAAAGCAAGCAAATTTGAAAACTGCAAAAGTCTCAAAAAACAAAGATGAATATATTTTTGTATGTAAACAGCACGATAATGAATGTTGGCAAAGATATTATTCAGCAATAGGAGATTGTGTGTAGAAATGCATAAAAATTTGAAACAAATCAGTATAAAAACTTCATAAAGTATTAATTCATATCATTAAGACTAAACCTATATCTGACTTAGTTTGTTGCAATATTATCTGGGTCAAGCCTAAATGCAATTCGTGGTTCAAATTTTGATGCAATTTAACATCGCCCTTTTTATCAGCAAATTGCGCAACTTTTCTTCGTGTTTATTGCCTGATTTTTATCATTGATTTTATAAATGATCACTCTCAATTTAAATTAGGAAAATTTATGAAAAAAGTATTACTGCTTTCTTTGTTGGCACTTGGCATATCAAATATTGCATTTGCTGATGACATTGTAGACTCAGCGATTGCTGATGGTTCTTACAAGACTTTAGTGACAGCATTAAAAGCGGTGGGTTTGGTCGACACATTAAAAGGCGCAGGTCCATTTACTGTATTTGCCCCTAATGATGCAGCCTTTGCCAAACTGCCACCAGAAAAGTTAGACGCATTGCTGAAGGATAAAGAAGCCCTTACGAAAGTACTGACTTATCATGTAGTGGCAGGAGAAATTAGTGCGGCAGATGTAAAGGCTGGTAAAGTAAAGTCGGTAGAGGGTCATGACTTAAGTCTGTCTGTAACTGATGGGATTAAAGTTAATGGAATTACGTTAGCGCCTGGTCGTGATATTAAAGCTGATAACGGCGTAATACACATGATTGATACTGTATTACTTCAAGGATCTGATAGCAAAAAGAAATCTGGCAAAAAAAAGTAATTTGATTTCAAGCTTAATTACAAGATGGTCACTTTTAAAAGTGACCATCTATTTAAACTAAATACAGCGTGACCTAAATTTTGTGTACATGTATATAAAATATTAAACATCTTCTCTAGGGCTTTGTGAATATCACAATATGTTGCCAGGGAAGGCTTTTGATGGTCTTTTCGTATTGCAAACCGTGCACGCTCATTTCTTTGATAATTTGAGCTTCAGTCATTTTATGGCTTGATTTAATAGGCACACTTCCATCCTCGCCGCGGTATTCTACTAGCGCTAATCGTCCATTTTTCTTGAGCGCCTGTATAGTGTTTTGAATTACTTCAAATGGATAAGCTAACTCATGATAAACATCAACCATAATTGCTAAATCTGCACTGTCTGGCGCTAAATTTGTTTTGAGTTCACTGGCTAAAATTGGTGTGATATTGCGATAATTTTTTTGTAAGTTTTTAAGTTTACCTAGCATTTCAGGCTGAATATCCACCGCAAACACCTGGCCTTGCTCACCCACTAATTTTGCGATTTCGCGTGATAAAAACCCCGTCCCAGCGCCAATATCTGCAATCTGCATACCCGCTGTTAAATTCAGAGATTTGACTAAAATATCTGTGCGCTCTTCGCTCACTCTATTTTGGCGTTCCAACCATGCCGCACCTTGAAAACCCATCACATGGGCTATTTCTCGCCCCATGAAGACTTTGCCAGTTGCATCGATACTAGGCGTATAAAACTCATAGCGTGAGTTAGCATTACTTTGAGAATCTGCAATCGCCCATTGGTTGATAATAGCAGTTAGGATTAAACAAAAGAATATGAGGTAAAGTTTTTTTAATTTCATGCTTAATATGAGCAGGTTGCTATAAATAAAATTCAATCATTAATAAATTTAATCACTGACTTTTCTAATCCGTCTTTAAACAAAATTTTCTTGCTTTAAAAATGAAATGTTCATTGAGTGTAATTTTAGAGTGGTTTATAAAAAGCCCTTATCTCGACTTCGCTTTATTGGAGCTAGAATGTGAGTAGGTTTGTTACCTATCCATTCAATAAACTTTGCAATTTCAGGGTGAGCTCTCAAAGCCTCAATGGTTGAATAATTTCTTGCCAGTTGATTTTCTGTTAACAAGGCGTGGATTTGCCTATGACAAAGCCTATGAAGAATAATTGTTTCAACACCGCCTCTTGACTTAGGGACGAGATGATGTGCATCTCTTTGAGCCTTTGGGATGGTCCTCATGCATAGTAGGCAAACCGTCTCTTTTTTTTCCAAACCAAAGTAATCAGAGTAACTCTGATGAGCTATTTGCTTCTTTTTAATTCGTCCATTCATTGGTTTGTTTTGCCAGCTTGATTATGCCTATGTTCGCATCAGTTACCTGCAGTCAGGTGAACTTAAAAAAACGTTCATTTGCTAGTAATTTACTAATCAATTTGATTATATTTTTGAATGAACCGATCCCAGACCAAGTCCCTAGCTTCATCACTGAGTTCGTACCACATATAAGCCTCATCTCTAGTTCGAAAGCAGGCAGTGCATACTTCATCTTCAAACTGACATACAGCGATACAGGGACTGGAGATAGGATTGCGTTTCATCGCCTATATTCTTGAGGATCGCACAGCCCAATTGCCTCGCAGTGCAAAATACAAACCGCCAACCCAAAGACTAAAGTGTAGGTAGTCGGTGGAGATAAACAGCCAAAGGCTCTCTGGTTTTAACACAGTCCAAATTACCCCAGTGATGACACAGCACATGACGATGCCACTGAATCTAGTCAAGATATCTCCAAGTTCACTTAGCAGTGCGATATCTCTTACACGAGGTAGAGTACACAAACCCCCTACTATTAATCCTACACCCGATCCAATTTCACTTGTGATGACCAACAACCATACCATTGCAGGAAGACCAAAAGCCGCGCCGTCCGTAGCATGGTAGGGCAATTTACCCATGCCTGATGAGATAAACATCATGGCTAAAGGTAATCTTATTAAAATCTGACTCCAGTAGAAGTCAGGCACTATCTTCCAATAATTTTTCAATAGGCTATTCATCTTATTTTAACCAAGTTTTTTCTTCTGAACCTTTATAGACATTACGGATGTAAGCAATAGCTTTAAGTAATTCATCAGTTGATAAACCATCACCTGTATGACCTTCTAACTGATTGTGCCAGATATACATATTTCCACCACTAGTACCTGGGGTTCCATTGGCAATGGATTCAAACATACCTTTATCTGTGGCATTTCTAGCGTATACCCATTTTGCATCATATGCGCCAGTACCGCCCAGCTTGACCAATGATGGTGCCATTAGCCCCCCCTAAGTTTCCTCCATGACATCCAGTACATCCGTTGTAGGTCATAATTTTCCTACCAGCTTTGGCTGCATCTGGATCTGATGCATACTTTTTAGTATAGGGATTAATACATGTAGCCAAGAACTCTCTAGCCTCTGGTGTATCTGTTTCAATTGCAGAGATAACTATAGGACTGCCATCTTTAGTTGATGTAAATTTACAGTCTGCCAGTGCCAAGTCACTTAGTCCTAAAATTGCTACTGCTAGTACGATGCGACTTAACATAATCCCTTCTCCTTGAATGGGTATTTCTAATCATGTAATAAAAATTACATCTTTATTAGTAACTTTATGTTCTATATATTTTAGGACAAAGAATAAACTCCTTTTGTTCAACATATTACTAATTTGTTTAGCTGTTTAGTCTGGCCCGACTTTGGTCGACAAGATTAAATGACTAATAAAATTGCGAATACCTTGTGATTTTAGTGCGAAGAGGTTTTGAAGCTAAGCGTACTTTAAGTAACGGTTGACCATGTTAAAAACCAGCAACGGTGTGTAGTGGGTGTATAGTGGGTGTGTAGTGGAATTTTGGACGAAAAAAAAGGCTACAATTTCTTGTAACCCATTATTTCTATTACAAATTCTGGTGGGCTGTGCGGGGATCGAACCCACGACAAACGGATTAA
>JAIXRI010000004.1:0-65740 GCA_027485305.1 Methylophilaceae bacterium
CGTATCAATCACAGTAACATTGATTGCTCCGATTGCGATGGAAGATGGTTTACGCTTCGCGATTCGTGAAGGCGGTCGTACTGTTGGTGCGGGTGTTGTTGCTAAGATTATTGAATAATCTGTAATTTAATTTGTAATTAAATCAAATGGCGGGACTTGTCCCGCCGTTTCGCTCTTTAGAAAGGCAGTAAAAATGCAAAGTCAAAAAATCCGTATTCGCTTGAAAGCTTTTGATTATCGTTTGATTGATCAATCTGCTCAAGAAATCGTAGAAACAGCAAAACGAACTGGCGCTGTTGTTAAAGGTCCAGTTCCATTGCCAACTCGTATTGAGCGTTTTGATATTTTGCGTTCACCACACGTGAACAAAACATCGCGCGATCAGTTCGAAATCCGTACACACCAACGTTTAATGGATATTGTTGACCCAACTGATAAAACAGTTGATGCATTAATGAAGTTAGATTTGCCAGCTGGTGTTGATGTAGAGATCAAGCTGTAAAAATTTGACAGTAGATTTAAAGTTGTAATGTAAGCGAGAGTTCGGTATAATCCGCGCTCTTTCAGAGAAGTCGGTCAATTGTAATCGGCTTTTTAACTAAATATAAGGAATCGATCATGAGCTTAGGGCTTATTGGTCGCAAGGTAGGTATGACCCGCCTGTTTACTGAGGATGGCGCAAGCGTCCCTGTAACAGTATTGGAAGTTGTGCCTAACCGTGTGACACAGATTAAGACGATTGCTACTGATGGCTATACAGGCCTTCAAGTTGCATTCGGCGAACGTCGCGCTAGTCGTATCAACAAAGCTATGACTGGGCATTATGCTAAGTCAGGCTCTGCTGCAGGTGCTGGTATCCAAGAATTTTCAGTTTCTGGTGATGTGTTAGCAAATTACACTGCTGGCGCAACAATCTCAGTTGATATTTTCCAAGAAGGTCAAATGGTCGATGTGACTGGAACTTCTCTTGGTAAGGGTTTTGCTGGCGCAATTAAGCGTCACCACTTCTCATCAAACCGTGCATCTCACGGTAACTCAAGATCACACAATGTTCCAGGTTCTATTGGTATGGCGCAGGATCCGGGTCGAGTATTCCCTGGTAAGCGTATGCCTGGTCATTTGGGCGCTGTTCAAGTAACGACACAAAACCTACAAGTAGTGCGTGTTGATGTTGAACGCAATCTATTGTTGATTAAAGGTGCTATTCCAGGCTCTAAAGGTGGTGATGTAGTTGTACGTCCTGCTGTTAAAGCCAAGTCTTCTAATAAGGCGGCCAAATAATGGAAATCAAATTAATCGACAAAAGCGGTAAGGTTACAAAGTCAGCTGTTGAGCTTTCAGATGTAACGTTTGCTCGTGAATTTAATGAAGCTTTGGTGCATCAAGTTGTTGTTGCTTACCAAGCAAACGCGCGTACTGCGACTCGTGCACAATTAGGTCGTGGTAACGTAAGTCACACTACACACAAACCATGGAACCAAAAAGGTACTGGTCGTGCACGTTCAGGTATGAGCTCAAGCCCTATCTGGCGTGGAGGTGGTCGTGCGTTCCCTAATAGTCCTGATGAAAACTTCAGCCATAAAGTAAACCGTAAGGCTTACCGTGCTGGTATGTGTGCAATTCTTTCAGAGCTTGTACGCCAAACACGTTTGTCAGTGATTGAAGAGTTTACTGTTGACACGCCGAAAACTAAAAACCTGGTTGAGAAAATCAAGGGTTTAGGGTTTGCTGAAGGTGTTTTGTTGTTGGTGGATGGTTTTGACGAGAACTTGTATCTATCAGCACGTAACATTCCTAACGTGTTAGTTGTTGAAGCTCAATACGTTGATCCTGTCAGTTTGGTTCGCTTCCCGAATGTGGTTGCGACTAAAGCTGCAGTGAAGAAGCTTGAGGAGATGCTAGCATGAGTGCGAATCTAAACTTAGTAAAAATCCAAGATCGTTTACTGCAAGTTATTTTGGCTCCGCAAATTACTGAAAAGGCAACTCGTATTGCTGATCAAAATCAGCAAATTGCTTTCAAAGTGCTTACAGATGCAACTAAACCAGAAATCATGGCTGCGGTTGAGCTTGTATTCAAAGTTGAAGTGCAATCCGTAACGGTAGTGAACGTTAAGGGTAAAGAGAAACGTGCTGGCCGTATTATGGGTCGCCGTAAAGACTGGAAGAAAGCTTATGTAAGCTTGAAGCCAGGCCAAGAAATTAATTTTGCAGCGGGCGAATAGGAGAAATCATGGCACTGATTAAAGTCAAGCCAACTTCACCAGGTCGGCGCGCCGTAGTAAAGGTGGTAACACCTGATCTATATAAGGGCAAGCCTTATGCGCCGCTGCTGGAGAAGCAAAGCAAAAATGCAGGTCGTAATAACAACGGCCATATTACAATCCGTCACCAAGGTGGCGGTCATAAGCAACATTACCGTTTGGTAGATTTCCGTCGCAATAAAGACGGAATTCCAGCAAAGGTTGAGCATATTGAATACGATCCAAATCGTAGCGCGCACATTGCGTTGTTATGTTATGCCGACGGCGAACGTCGTTATATCATCGCTCCGCGTGGTGTAGCTACTGGGGCTCAATTGATTAGTGGTTCAGATGCACCTATTAAAGTAGGTAACGCATTGCCATTGCGCAATATCCCAGTAGGTAGCACGATTCATTGTATCGAATTGCAACCTGGTAAAGGTGCGCAGTTAGCTCGTTCAGCTGGCACATCAGTGCAATTGTTAGCACGTGAAGGTAGCTACGCTCAATTGCGTTTACGTTCAGGCGAAGTTCGTCGTGTACACGTTGATTGCAAAGCAACGCTTGGCGAAGTGGGTAATGAAGAGCATTCATTACGCTCTATCGGTAAAGCTGGTGCGATGCGCTGGCGCGGTGTGCGTCCCACAGTTCGCGGTGTTGTAATGAACCCGGTAGATCACCCACATGGTGGTGGTGAGGGTAAGACAGCTGCTGGTATGAATCCAGTGAGCCCTTGGGGTACTCCGACCAAGGGTTATCGCACTCGTAGCAACAAGCGCACTGACAATATGCGTGTTTCACGCCGTCCTGCGAATAAGAGGTAATCAATATGGCACGTTCAATTAAAAAAGGTCCATTTATCGATGGACACTTGGCTAAAAAAGTAGAGAAAGCGGCTGAGACGCGAGATCGTAAACCAATTAAAACTTGGTCACGCCGTTCTACAATTTTGCCTGACTTCATTGGTTTGACCATTGCGGTTCATAACGGCAAGCAACACGTACCTGTGTTGATTTCAGAAAACATGGTTGGCCACAAGCTCGGTGAATTTGCGTTAACCCGCACTTTCAAAGGTCATGCAGCCGATAAGAAAGCTAAGAAGTAGGAGATGATGATGCAAGTATCTGCAGTATTAAAAGGTGTACATCTTTCTCCACAGAAGGCTCGCTTAGTAGCGGATTTAGTACGCGGTAAGAAAGTTGACAATGCGCTTAACATCTTGCAGTTCTCACCTAAGAAAGGTGCAGAAATTATCAAGAAAGTGCTTGAGTCAGCAATTGCTAACGCTGAACACAATAATGGTGCTGATATTGATGAGTTGAAGGTGACTTCAATCTACGTTGATAAAGGTATCGTGCTTAAGCGTATCCGTGCTCGTGCTAAAGGTCGCGCTGGTCGCATTACCAAACCAACCTGTCACATTAACGTGACAGTGGGTAACTAAAGGAATCGTTATGGGTCAGAAAATTCATCCAATTGGTTTCCGTCTGAGCGTCCAAAAGAACTGGACATCACGTTGGTATGCCAACAGCAAAAATTTCCCAGCAATGTTGAATAGCGACATTAAGGTTCGTGAGTTCCTTAACAAGAAGCTAGCCCACGCTGCTGTAAGCAAGATTATTATTGAGCGTCCTGCAAAGAACGCAAAAATCACAATCTACAGTGCACGTCCAGGTATCGTGATTGGTAAGAAGGGTGAAGATATTGAAACTTTACGCTCTAGCATTCAAGGTTTAATGGGTGTTCCTGTCCATTTGAATATCGAAGAAGTGCGTAAGCCAGAAATCGACGCTACATTGATTGCACAGAGCATTGCTCAGCAATTAGAAAAGCGTGTGATGTTCCGTCGTGCGATGAAACGTGCGATGCAAAATGCCATGCGTTTGGGCGCTCAAGGTATCAAGATTATGAGTTCAGGCCGTTTAAACGGTATTGAAATTGCTCGTACTGAATGGTATCGCGAAGGTCGTGTGCCACTTCATACTTTACGTGCTGATATTGATTACGGTGTTGCAGAAGCATTAACAACATACGGCATTATCGGTATCAAAGTTTGGGTATTCAAAGGCGAAGTGTTCGACAACAAGGGTGGACAGCCAGTTGTTGCGCCAGTCGCAGAACCAGAAAAGAAAGTAAGAAAGTCGGGGGCAAAAAATGCTACAGCCAGCTAGACAAAAATTCCGTAAGATGCAAAAAGGCCGTAATAAAGGCATTGCAACTACGGGTAATAAAGTAAGTTTTGGCGAATTCGGTTTGAAAGCAGTTGGTCGTGGTCGTCTTACTGCACGTCAAATTGAAGCAGCTCGTCGCGTGATGACACGTCATATTAAACGTGGTGGTCGCGTTTGGATTCGTATTTTTCCTGATCAGCCAATTTCTAAGAAACCAGCTGAAGTTCGTATGGGTAATGGTAAAGGTAGTACAGAGTACTACGTTGCACAGATTCAGCCTGGAAAAATGCTTTATGAAATGGACGGAGTAAGTGAAGAGTTGGCGCGTGAAGCGTTCAAATTGGCAGCTGCAAAATTGCCAATTGAAACAACATTTGCTACACGTCATCTCGGGGGTTAATGATGAAAGCAACTGAATTAAGAGCGAAGTCTGTTGACGAGTTGAATGCTGAGTTGATCGAATTGCGTCGCGCACAATTTTCTATGCGTATGCAATTAGCAACACAACAACTCAACAAAGTTGACCAAATTCGTAAAGTACGCAGAGATGTAGCACGTGTTCGCACAGTGCTTGCGGAAAAATCAAAGTCATCTGCTAAGGCAGCTTAAACGGAGTCATTATGAGTAACGATTTAGCAACAAATAAAGTCGTCCGTACATTAAGCGGTCGAGTAGTAAGTGATAAGATGGATAAAACAGTCACGGTTTTAGTTGAGCGCAAAGTGAAGCATCCTTTGATCGGTAAAGTTATTCGCCGCTCAAACAAGTTTCATGCGCATGACGAAACAAATGAATGTAAAGAAGGTGATTTGGTTGTGATTGAAGAAACACGCCCACTTTCAAAAACAAAAACATGGAAAGTTAGTAAAGTAGTTACTAAATTTACAGGTGTATAAATAATATTGCATCCGTCATGGATGCAATATATAATGTTGGACTTTTCGGCACTCATGGCTTAGGCCTTAGCTAGTGCCCCAATACTGACCGTAGTTCTGTCGGCCGTGAATGACGAGCGGCTGGTGTTGGTTTAACGGATTAAGTTGGAGATTATTCTCATGATTCAAATGCAATCTCGGCTAGATGTTGCCGACAATACTGGCGCACGTTCTGTAATGTGTATTAAGGTATTGGGCGGATCAAAGCGTCGTTACGCAAGTATTGGCGATGTTATCAAGGTCAGCATTAAAGATGCTGCTCCACGTGGTCGCGTCAAGAAAGGCGAAGTTTATAGCGCTGTTGTTGTTCGTACAGCTAAGGGTGTTCGTCGTGCAGATGGCTCTTTAGTTAAGTTCGATAGCAATGCTGCTGTTTTACTAAACAACAAGCTAGAGCCAATTGGCACTCGTATCTTTGGACCGGTTACACGTGAACTACGTGGTGAGCGTTTCATGAAGATCGTTTCTTTAGCGCCAGAAGTTTTGTAAGGATTTGCTAAATGAATAAAATTCGTAAAGGTGACGAAGTTATCCTGAATACTGGTAAGGATAGCGGTAAGCGTGGCACTGTATTAGGTATTCTTGATACGGGTCATGTTGTAGTTGAAGGCGCAAACATGGTGAAGAAACATGCTAAGCCAAACCCGATGAAGGGTGTGGCTGGCGGTATCATCAATAAAGAGATGCCAATTGATATCTCTAATGTTGCTTTGTTTAATCCTGCCACCCAAAAGGGTGATCGTGTTGGCTTCAAAACACTAGATGATGGACGCAAAGTGCGTGTATTCAAATCTAGTGGTGAAGTTGTTGACGCGTAAGCGCGAGAGGCATAAGAAAACAAATGGCTCGTTTAAAAGATTTCTATAAAGATACAGTGGTTAAGTCCATGACCGAACAGTTCGGTTATAAGTCTCCAATGCAAGTTCCACGCATCGAAAAAATCACACTCAATATGGGTGTTGGTGAAGCGGTTGCCGATAAAAAGGTAATGGAAAATGCGGTTGGTGATATGGAGAAAATCGCTGGTCAAAAGGCAATTGTAACCAAAGCAAAGAAATCAGTTGCTGCGTTTAAGATTCGCGATGATTATCCTGTAGGTTGTAAGGTGACATTGCGCCGTGAGCGCATGTATGAATTCTTGGATCGCTTAGTAACTGTTGCTATCCCACGTATTCGTGACTTCCGTGGTATTTCTGCTAAATCATTTGATGGTCGTGGCAATTACAACATGGGTGTTAAAGAACAGATCATTTTCCCTGAAATTGAATATGACAAAATTGATGCGTTGCGTGGTATGAATATCACCATCACAACGACAGCAAAAACTGATGAAGAAGCGCGTGCACTTTTAACTGCATTCAGCTTCCCGTTTAGAAACTGAGGATCTCATGGCTAAGACATGTATGATTGAGCGCGAACAAAAACGTCGCGAAACGGTTGAAAAATACGCTGCTAAGCGTACTGAAATTATGGCGGTGCTTAACGATGTTAATGCAACTCCAGAAGATCGCCGTGCAGCACGTTTGAAGTTGCAAAGTTTGCCACGTAATGCAAGCCCAGTAAGACTGCGTAACCGCTGTGCTTTAACTGGTCGCCCACGTGGTGTGTTTAGTAAATTTGGCATTGCGCGTAGTAAATTGCGCGAGTTAATGATGCGTGGCGAAGTGCCAGGTGTCACTAAAGCTAGCTGGTAACGGAGGAATTTAACGATGAGTATGAGTGATCCGATTGCCGATATGCTAACCCGCATTCGTAATGCGCAAAGCACAAATAAGCCAACAGTGTCTATGCCTTCATCTAAATTGAAGTGCGCTATAGCTAGCGTATTAAAAGACGAAGGTTATATCGATGAATTTGGCGTGCAAACAGTTGATGGCAAACCAACATTAAACATTGGCCTTAAGTATTACGCTGGTCAACCAGTTATCGAGAAGATTGACCGCGTAAGCCGTCCAGGTCTTCGCGTATATCGTGGTAGCCAAGATATTCCTAAGGTAATGAACGGCCTCGGCGTGACCATCGTGTCTACGTCCAAGGGTGTAATGACTGATCGTAAAGCATCAGCTGCCGGTATCGGTGGTGAAGTGCTGTGCGTAGTAGCTTAAGGAGCGAAAATGTCTCGTGTAGCTAAGAACCCTGTCGCTATCCCAGCTAAAGTTGAGATAGTTTTGAACCCAGATAGTATTAATGTAAGTGGTCCATTAGGTAAGCTAACTCACCCACTTACAGGTGCCGTAACGTTAACGCGTGAAGGTGAAACAATTACCTTCGCTGCTGCCAACGATAGTCAGCATTCTCGTGCAATGTCAGGTACATTGCGTGCGTTAGTTGCAAATATGGTGAAAGGTGTATCCGAAGGATTCACGCGTAAGTTATCTTTAGTTGGCGTTGGTTACAAAGCGCAAGCACAGGGTGCAACGTTGAATCTTGAATTGGGTTACTCACATCCTATCAATCACAAAATGCCAGCTGGTGTTACTGTTGAAACTCCTACCCTTACAGAAGTTATTCTTAAGGGTGTTGATAAACAAGTAGTTGGTCAGGTTGCTGCTCAAATTCGTGGTTACAGAGCACCAGAGCCTTATAAAGGCAAGGGTGTTCGTTACTCTGATGAAGTAGTGATTATTAAAGAAACCAAGAAGAAGTAAGGTTTAAACCATGAACAATGTAAATTCACGCTTGCGTCGCGCACGTAAAACCCGTGCCAAAATCGCCGAATTGAAAGTAACCCGTCTTTGTGTTCACCGTACTAACGGCCACATATACGCACAAATTATTGCTGAGTCTGGTGATAAGGTCCTAGCAAGTGCATCAACGCTAGAAACTGAAGTTCGTAAGAGTTTGGCAAACGGCGGCAACGTTGCTGCGGCAGCAATTATTGGTAAACGTATCGCTGAAAAAGCGAAAAAAGCTGGTGTTACTACAGTCGCGTTTGACCGTTCTGGTTATAAATACCATGGTCGTATTAAAGAGTTGGCAGAAGCCGCTCGCGAAAACGGCTTGTCCTTCTAATAGACGGGGTTGATGATGGCAAAAGAAATGGAACAACAGCAAACCGATGGTTTGCGTGAAAAAATGATCACAGTCAACCGCGTGACCAAAGTGGTCAAGGGCGGTCGTATTATGAGTTTTGCTGCACTCACTGTTGTTGGTGATGGTGATGGTGCGGTTGGTATGGGTAAAGGTAAAGCGCGTGAAGTGCCAGTTGCTGTACAAAAAGCAATGGACGAGGCGCGTCGCGAGATGGTTAAAGTGAGTCTGAATAACGGAACATTGCATCACGCGGTAACTGGCGTTCATGGAGCAGCTAAAGTGTTCATCCAGCCTGCATCTGAAGGTACTGGTATTATTGCTGGTGGTGCAATGCGTGCTATTTTTGAAGTGATGGGTATTACTAACGTATTAGCAAAATGCATTGGTTCTACAAATCCTTACAACGTTGTTCGTGCAACGCTTAATGGCTTGCAGTCAATGAATACGCCTGCTGAAATCGCTGCTAAGCGTGGTAAATCTGTAGAAGAAATTAGAGGCTAATATGGCTAAGGCAAATAAAGAAACAGTTGGTACTGTTAAAGTAACTTTGGTTAAAAGTACCATCGGAAGAATTGCTTCACACAAGGCTTGTGTTGCTGGTCTAGGAATTCGTCGCATGCATCACACAGTGGAAGTGTTAGACACTCCTGCTAACCGTGGGATGATTAACGCCGTTCACTATCTTTTAAAGGTAGAAGCATAATGAAATTAAATACTATTAGTCCTGCAGAAGGCAGTAAACACGCTAAGCGCCGCGTAGGTCGTGGTATCGGTTCTGGTCTAGGTAAAACTGCTGGTCGTGGTCATAAGGGTCAAAAATCACGTACTGGTGGTTTTCATAAAGTTGGTTTTGAAGGCGGTCAAATGCCTTTGCAACGCCGTTTACCAAAACGTGGCTTTAGATCTTTGACAAAGAAAGATACTGCGCGTGTACGCACAAGCGAATTGCTTTTGATTGATGCACCAGTAATCGATATCTTGACTTTGAAGGCTGCGAACATAGTTCCGGGTACAGTTAAGTCTGTGAAGGTTTACTTATCTGGTGATTTAAGCCGTGCTATTTCAGTTCAAGGTTTGTTGTTGACTAAAGGTGCTCGCGCTGCTGTTGAAGCTGCTGGCGGCAAGATCGTAGAGTAATCAGTTGGCAAACGATAGTATTTTAGGTGCGGTAAGTAAGACGGGTGAGCTTAAAAGCCGCTTGTTGTTTGTTTTGGGTGCGCTTGTTGTATATCGTTTAGGTGCTCATATACCAGTTCCGGGCATTAATGCCGATGTGTTAGCTAAGTTGTTTGAATCGCAAAGTGGTGGCATCTTGGGAATGTTTAATATGTTCTCAGGTGGTGCACTTTCTAGATTTACAGTATTTGCACTTGGCATAATGCCCTATATTTCTGCATCAATTATTATGCAGCTTTTGACGGTTGTTTCTCCACAAATGGAACAGCTTAAAAAAGAAGGTGAGGCTGGTAGAAGGCAAATTACTAAATATACTCGTTATGGAACTGTGCTTTTAGCAACATTCCAAGCACTTGGTATTGCCATTGCTTTAGAGTCACAAGCAAACTTAGTATTAGATCCAGGAATCATGTTTAGGCTTACTGCTGTTGTTACATTGGTGAGTGGTACGATGTTTTTGATGTGGTTGGGTGAACAAATCACTGAACGCGGCATCGGTAATGGTATTTCCATCATTATTTTTGCTGGTATCGTGGCTGGTTTACCTAGCGCAGTTTTTAAAACTTTAGAACTTGCTAGCAGTGGTGCATTTAACCCGGTATTCGTAATTTTCTTATTTGCTGCAACCATTTTGGTGACAGCATTTGTGGTCTTCGTAGAACGCGGTCAGAGAAAAATTACTGTGAATTATGCAAAGAGACAAGTTGGTCGCCAAGTCATGGGTGGTCAAACAAGTCATTTGCCGCTGAAGCTAAATATGGCTGGTGTGATTCCCCCTATTTTTGCTTCAAGTATTATTTTGTTTCCTGCCACAATGGCAGGCTGGTTTGGTAGTAATGAGAATTTCTCGTGGCTAAAAGACATTGGTACTAAATTGTCTCCTGGACAACCTTTGTACATTTTGTTCTTTGTCAGCGCCATTGTTTTTTTCTGTTTTTTTTATACAGCCTTAGTTTTTAATCCTAAGGAAACAGCAGAGAATTTAAAGAAGAGCGGTGCCTTTGTTCCTGGTATTCGTCCTGGTGAGCAAACTGCTAACTACATCGACCGTATTATGGGTCGTTTGACATTGATTGGTGCAATTTACATTACGCTCGTTTGTTTGTTGCCTGAGTTTTTGATTTTGAAATTTAATGTGCCGTTTTATTTTGGTGGTACTTCGCTATTGATTATTGTTGTGGTGACTATGGATTTCATGACCCAAGTGCAAGCGCATTTGATGTCGCATCAATATGAAGGTTTGCTTAAAAAGGCAAATTTCAAAAACGGTGCAGCAAGTTCACGCTAAATTAATCAGAGAGCGAGATCACTAAGTCATGGCAAAAGAAGACAGAATTGAGATGCAAGGTGAGATTTTAGAAAATCTCCCAAATGCAACTTTTAGAGTTAAGTTAGAAAACGGACATATTGTTTTGGGTTATATCTCAGGAAAAATGCGTATGCACTACATTCGCATTCTTCCAGGTGACAAAGTCACAGTTGAAATGACCCCGTATGATCTTTCGCGAGCACGGATTATTTTCCGCGCTAAATAGTATTAGCCATAATTATTTGGATTTTGTGAGGCAAAAATGAGAGTTCGTGCATCAGTAAAGGCTTTATGCCGTCATTGTAAAGTTGTTCGTCGTCGTGGTGTTGTGCGTGTTATTTGTACAGACCCAAGACATAAACAACGCCAAGGGTAATTGGTGGTTGTAGGGTAGTAGAGAATAATCCTATGCTAATTGTTATAAGTTGGCTTAGGTGTTAAAATTTAGGGCTTTTTTGGCGAAATTGAAAATTCAACGCCATAATTTTGGAGTAGATACATGGCTCGGATAGCAGGGGTAAACATCCCAAATCATAAGCACACTGAAATCGCATTAACTTCGATTTACGGTGTAGGACGCAATACTGCAAAGCAAATTTGTGCCGCAGCTGGCGTTTTGACGACTGCAAAAGTTAAGGATCTTAACGATGCAGAAGTTGAAAAGTTGCGCGACGAAGTAGCTAAGCTTCAAGTTGAAGGCGACTTGCGTCGTGAAGTTTCAATGAATATTAAGCGATTAATGGACTTAGGTTGCTATCGTGGTGTTCGTCACCGCCGTGGTTTGCCTGTTCGTGGTCAGCGCACAAAAACAAATGCGCGAACACGTAAAGGTCCAGTGAAGCCTATTAAGCAATCCAAGTAAGGAATAATTAGACATGGCTAAAGCTAACGTACGTGTACGCAAGAAAGTTAAAAAGAATATTGCCGAGGGCATCGCCCACGTGCATGCCTCTTTTAACAATACAATTATTACGATCACAGATCGCCAAGGTAATGCGCTTTCATGGGCAACATCTGGTGGTGCTGGTTTCAAAGGTTCTCGTAAAAGTACACCATTTGCTGCTCAAGTTGCAGCAGAAGCAGCTGGTAAAGCTGCTCAAGAGTGTGGTGTTAAGAATCTTGAAGTTCGTATCAAAGGACCTGGTCCAGGCCGTGAATCAGCAGTTCGTGCATTAAACGCTGTTGGTTTTAAAATTACTAGCATTTCAGATGTGACGCCAGTTCCGCATAACGGTTGCCGTCCACCTAAAAAGCGCCGTATTTAATACGCCGCAATTAAGCAGCAAGATTTAATAGGAGAAATACCTTGGCTAGAAATCTCGATCCTAAGTGCCGTCAGTGTCGCCGTGAAGGCGAAAAACTTTTCCTTAAAGGCGAAAAGTGTTTCACAGACAAATGCGCTATCGAAAAACGTAATTTCCCACCAGGTCAACATGGTCAACGTCGTAATCAACGTTTATCTGACTACGGTGTTCAATTGCGTGAAAAACAAAAATTACGTCGTATTTATGGTGTACTTGAGAAACAATTCCGTAAATATTATGCAGAAGCAGATCGTCTAAAAGGCATTACAGGTGAGAACTTGTTGCAGTTATTAGAGTGCCGCTTAGATAATGTTACTTATCGTATGGGTATTGGTGCATCACGTACTGAGGCTCGTCAGATTGTTCGCCATAACAGTATTTTAGTTAATGGTAAGCGTGTGAACATTCCTTCATATCAAGTAAAGCCTGGTGATACTGTTCAAGTTGCTCCAGCATCAATCAATCAATTGCGCATTAAAGGCGCGTTGGCTGCAGCTGAACTTCGAGGTTTCCCACAGTGGATTGAAGTTGATGTGAAGGCGCTTAAGGGTACCTTTAAAGCCAAGCCTCAACGTGATGAGTTACCTGCAACAATTAATGAATCACTCGTTGTTGAGCTTTACTCTAAGTAATTTAATTTAGGACCGTAAGGAAAGTTTATGCAAAACAGTCCGACTGAATATTTGAAGCCACGTGTTGTGGATGTTGAAGTAATTTCACCATTGCGCGCACGTGTAACTTTAGAGCCTATGGAACGTGGTTTTGGCTATACATTAGGTAACGCATTGCGCCGTGTATTGCTATCTTCCATTCCAGGCTTCGCAATTACAGAAGTGAAAATTGATGGTGTTGTTCATGAGTATTCAACCATTGACGGCGTTCAAGAAGACGTTGTTGATATTTTGTTGAATCTTAAAGGTGTTGCTTTGAAGCTCAATAATAAGAGCGAAACAGTGCTGACTTTGAACAAGTCTTCTGAAGGCGTCGTAACTGCTGCAGATTTTGAAACAGGCCACGATGCTGAGATCTTCAATCCAAATCATGTTATTGCTCACCTGACTAAAGGTGGCAAGTTGAATTTGGAAGTTAAAGTTGAAATGGGTCGTGGTTATCAACCAGTGCCTGTTCGTCAAAAAACAGATGAAGATCGCATATTAGGCTTCATTATGGTTGACGCTTCATTTAGCCCAATCAACAAGATAAGTTACCATGTTGAGAGTGCTCGTGTAGAACAAAGAACTGACTTGGACAAACTTATCATGGACGTTGAAACAAACGGTGTGATGGAGCCAGAACAAGCTATTCGTGACGCTGCTCGTATTCTTATTGGTCAATTGTCAGTGTTTGCTGACCTTGAAGGTGCACCAACGGAAGTTGAAGTTAAGCAAGTACCACAAGTTGATCCAATCTTATTACGTCCGGTAGATGATTTAGAGTTAACAGTTCGTTCTGCGAACTGTTTAAAAGCTGAAAATATTTATTACATTGGTGATTTGATTCAACGTGGTGAAAATGAGTTATTGAAGGCTCCTAATTTGGGTCGTAAATCACTCAATGAGATTAAAGATGTTTTAGCGTCTAAAGGTCTAACTTTAGGCATGAAACTAGAGAACTGGCCGCCAGTTGGCCTGGAAAAAGTATAATAGCAAAGGTGTGAGGATATCACTATGCGTCATCGCAACAGTAATCGTAAACTAAATCGTACCAGTAGCCATCGTCAGGCAATGTTGCGTAACATGGCAACTTCATTGTTGCGCCATGAAATCATTAAAACAACTTTGCCTAAAGCAAAAGAGCTTCGCCGTATCGCTGAGCCTTTAATTACTTTAGGTAAAGATGCAACTTTGGCAAATCGTCGTTTGGCATTCAGCCGTTTACGCGACAGAGATATTGTTGGTAAATTGTTTAATGAACTTGGCCCACGATATTCAACACGCCCAGGTGGTTACCTACGTATTTTGAAATGCGGTTTCCGTAATGGTGACAATGCGCCTATGGCATTAGTTGAACTTGTAGATCGTCCAGATACCTCAGCAGAAGTAGTTGTCGCTGACTAAGTATGATGATTTAGATAAAAAAGCCGGTTAATAGCCGGCTTTTTTATTGTCTAATAAAGGCCTGAATCACTTCTTTCGTAAATGGCCAGCATAGCTCTTTTTTTGTTGGTCGGCTCTTAAATACAGGGATCGTTAAAGCGTATTGATGAAGTAGATGATCATCATTGATAATGTCCTGTTTTATGAAGATAATACTTTGGTTTATTATTGCTGCGCTGACGATGCTTTCGGCCTCGTCACATAAATGACAACCACTGGTTCCATATAAAATTTATTCTTTTGGCATATGATTAAGCGCTTGTAATCGAGTTTTTTTAAATCTTATTGTGAGATATGTTATAACATCAAAAGCTGCTGTAACGCTTGTCGTTTATGCATTTATCAAAGCATTGCTAATTCTCTGCGAGTAAACGAAATGGCAGAAATCCAAGAAATCAAAGAAAGCTTACAAGAAAGTTTACAGCAAGTGATCCACTTGCTAGATAAGCATAAGCTTATTGAAGATCTTGTTCACAAGCAAGAGTTAGACATGCCTAAGCAATCACTAGTTGAGTCGATTGTACACAAACAAAATCTTAACCTTCTTCAGAAAAAGTTAGACCAGCTTCACCCAGCTGACGTTGCCCATATTCTTGAAGCATTGCCATTAGCGCAACGTTTAGATGTTTGGGAATTGGTCAAAGCTGAACGCGATGGTGAGATTCTTCTTGAGGTTTCAGATGCGGTTCGTCAAACCCTTATCGCAGATATGGATAGTGAAGAGCTTCTTGCCGCCGCGGAACAGCTTGATACTGATGAACTTGCAGATTTAGCACCTGACTTACCAACAGACGTTCTTCATGAGCTCTTAGATAGCTTAGACTTTCAAAATCGTGAACGATTAAAGTCTGCATTAGCCTATCCAGATGACGCTGTTGGTGCATTAATGGACTTTGATATTGTCACTATTCGCGAAGATATTACACTTGAAGTAGCGCTGCGATATCTACGCCGCATCGGTACCTTGCCAGACCATACCGATAAGCTTTTTGTTGTAGATAGACATGACATTCTTCGTGGTGTATTGCCATTAAAGCGACTAGTCGTCAAAGATTTGGATCTTGGCGTGGCTGAAATCATGGCTGATGATCCCGTTGTATTCCACCCAGAAGACCTGGCCGATGATGCTTCCAAGGCATTTGAGCGTTATGACTTGGTAACAGCGCCGGTTGTTGATGAGAATAACAAGCTGGTTGGCCGTCTTACCGTTGATACGGTCATGGATTACATTCGCGAAGAAGCTGAAAGCGACATGCTCTCTATGGCAGGTTTACGTGAAGAAGAAGACCTCTTCTCCTCCGTGTGGAAGTCTGTGCAAAACCGTTGGACATGGTTGGCGGTAAATTTAGTGACTGCGCTGATTGCATCCCGTGTGATTGGTTTGTTTGAAGGCTCTATTGAAAAGACAGTCGCTTTGGCAGCACTCATGCCTATTGTTGCTGGTATAGGAGGTAACTCTGGAAATCAAACTACCACAATGATTGTACGTGGCTTGGCATTAGGCCAAATTGCTTCACATAATATGCATTCTTTACTCAAAAAAGAACTTGGCGTTAGTTTATTAAATGGACTGATTTGGGGTAGCGTACTCGGTGGAATTGCTTATGCACTCTATCAAAATACAACATTGAGTGTGGTGATGACTGCGGCGATGACGCTCAATCTGCTTCTTGCCGCTATCATGGGCGTGATGATTCCTTTAGTCATGACTAAGTTTGGTCGAGACCCTGCGGTTGGTTCTAGCGTGCTTATTACCGCAATGACTGATAGTGGTGGTTTCTTTATTTTTCTTGGTTTAGCGGCGATATTTTTACGATGAATACAGAGATGCATTTAATTTGGTCAGAGTTGCTTGAGGATTTACCGAAAGCATCCATGCTTTGGCAGTTTGCGGTAATATGTGCCAGCCTTGCAACAGCATGGGTATTGAGCGGGATGGCTCGTTCTTATGTGATGACTCATTCCCCTGGTAGCTGGAAAGTGGGCATCGGTGGCTTCAATCGCGTGCTGTTTCCATTATCTTCACTTGTGCTGGTTTACATCGGCAGCTATGTGCTGAGCCAATGGCAACACGTTAGCTTGTTGGTGGTGACGATTAATTTGTTGTGGGCCATGGTTGCGATTCGGTTGTGTATCTATGGTATGCGCTACATTTTCACTGAGGGCAGTTGGATGCGCACAATGGAGAATCTGATCTCCAGAGTTGTTTGGATTGTTTTAGCGCTCCATTTGAGCGGCTTTTGGATACAGATTCTTAATTTTCTGGAAGACATCACATTTAAAGTTGGCAAATCCCATCTCAATGCCTTAATCATTATTCAAGCAATTCTCACTATTTTATTTACGCTGTTTGTGTCACTTTCATTAAGTCGCCTCATCGAAAATAGAATGATGCTCGCCGAGCGAGTTGATGTGAATGTTCGTGTTGTGCTATCTAAGCTTATTCGTATTGCGCTTTCAATCATGGCGATATTGATTGCCATGTCGGCGGTAGGTATTGATATCACATTGCTTTCAGTTTTTGGTGGTGCACTTGGTGTTGGCTTGGGTTTTGGCTTACAAAAGATTGCAAGCAATTATGTAAGCGGTTTTGCGATTTTGCTTGATGATTCAGTGCATATTGGCGATGTGGTGACTGTGGATGGCCATTACGGCGTTGTAAGTGAATTGCGATTCCGTTATATGATTCTTCGTAAGCTTGATGGTACTGAAGTGGTGATCCCCCATGAAATTTTAATGGCAACAGCGGTCATTAACCACTCATACACCGATCGCAAAGGGAGTATCACGCTGCCAATACAGGTAAGCTATGAAAGCGATTTGGATGCAGCGATGGCTGTTGTGAAGGATGCTGCAAATGGTCAGGGAAGGATCTTGAAAATGCCTGCTGCTGAAGTTCAAATTAAAGGCTTTGGCGAGAGTGGTATTGATTTGAATCTCTCTTTCTGGATTGCTGATCCAGAAGCAGGGCACGCGAATTTACAATCAGACTTGTATTTGGAGATTTGGCGTCAGTTTAAGAGGCATGGCATCGTTGTGCCTTATCTTCAAAGAGAGGCCCGCTTGCTGACTGCTCCCGCATTACAAGAGGTTGCAAATGTTGAGCCTTTTGTTGAAGAGCCTAAGTCATCAGTTAGAAATTGGGATGATGTGATTTAGATTGCTCATGTTAGACGATTTAGATAAAAACGTACCCAATAAAAAACCCGCTAATAGCGGGTTTTTTATTGGGTAAATAACTCGAAGAACGTTCGAATTATTTTAATTTCGTTTCTTTGTAAATCACATGCTTACGAACAACAGGATCAAATTTCTTGATTTCCATTTTTTCTGGCATGGTACGTTTGTTTTTAGTCGTGGTATAGAAATGACCTGTACCAGCACTTGATTCTAGTTTGATTTTTTCACGCATGATGAGTCCTTAAATCTTTTCGCCAGCAGCGCGCATACCAGCTAAAACGGCATCAATGCCATTTTTGTCGATAGTACGAAGTGCAGCGTTAGTAATACGCATACTGATCCAACGATTTTCGCTTTCGACCCAAAACTTGCGATTTTGCAAGTTAGGTAAAAAACGACGCTTTGTTTTGTTATTTGCGTGAGAAACGTTATTTCCCACCATCGGCTTTTTGCCGGTTACTTGACATACGCGCGCCATACTACTCTCCTGATACTGCATACCGAAATTCGAAAGACCGCATTTATACCATGAAAACTCGTTCGCTTTCAAGTTAATTCGAATATTTTTGAATATGCTGAACGTTTAATTAATGTTTGCCTGTGCTGCCAAAACCACCTTCACCGCGCTCGCTCGCGTTAAATTCAGCAACTACGCTAAAGTTTGCCTGCACAACAGGCACAATGACTAATTGCGCCATGCGTTCCATCGGGTGCATCACAAACGCTTCTTGGCTACGATTCCAGCAAGAAACAAATAATTGCCCTTGATAATCTGAATCAATCAACCCGACTAAGTTACCCAGCACGATGCCATGTTTATGACCTAAGCCTGAACGAGGCAGGACCATCGCTGCATAAGCAGGATTAGCAAGGTGAATAGCCATGCCTGTTGGAATAAGCGTAGTTTCACCGGGTTTGATGGTAATCGCTTCGTTAATACAAGCGCGTAAATCTAAGCCTGCTGAGCCGCTAGTGGCATAAGCTGGCATGTTCTCATTTAAGCGACTATCTAAAATTTTAAGTTCGACTTGTAAACTCATTAACGTGACTTTCTATATAAAAGTTTCTAAAGCATTTTTGCGATATGGTTTAACAGCGTCCACGCAGATTTGGCTTTGCTCGATTTTGGCAAAGGATGTGCACCTTGGCTGTCTAAAAGCGTTAGCGTGCTCTCATCTGTCCCTAAAGCTTCGGATATAAGATTTGCAACGATCAAAGGAATGTTTTTTCTTTTTCGCTTTTCTTCAGCGTAAGCCAATAAGTTTTCACTCTCCGCGGCAAATCCTACGCAAAACGGGGCATTTGGTAATGCTGCTACTGCTGCCAAAATATCTTCGTTAGGCACCAACTGAATATTAAGAGCGGCACGACTTTTTTTAATTTTTTCAGCGCTAGGGCTTGCCACACGGTAATCAGCCACAGCGGCTACACTGATGAAAATATCTTGAGGGCTAATATTTGCCATGACAGCATTAAACATTTCAGCACCACTTTCGACCGCGATGACTGCTGCTAAGCTTGGTGCAGTTAAATGGGTAGGGCCACTAACCAATGTCACTTCAGCGCCCATTTCAATCGCTGCTTCAGCGATGCTGTAGCCCATTTTTCCTGAGCTTAAATTGGTAATCGCGCGGACAGGGTCTATTTTTTCAACTGTTGGGCCTGCGGTAATTAAGACGCGCTTACCAGCAAGCGGCCTTGCAGATAATTCGGCATTTAAGTTTGAGAGTAACTCAGCGAATAAAGCTTCTGGTTCTAGCATGCGGCCTAAGCCTGTTTCACCACAAGCTTGCATGCCGCTATTAGGGCCCAAAATCCTCACACCATCTTTTAATAACTGAGTAACGTTACGTTGGGTTGCTGGGCTTTCCCACATTTGCTTGTTCATTGCTGGGGCAACTAATAATGGACAGTCCCGAGCTAAACAAAGCGTCGAAAGTAAATCATCTGCATTGCCATGCACTAATTTCGCCATAAAGTCTGCACTGGCGGGGGCTACTAAGATCGCATCTGCCTCGCGGCTCAGCTCAATATGTGGCATGCCATTGGCACTGCTCGCATCCCACATTTTGGTATGCACAGCTCGGCCGGAAAGCGCTTGCATGGTAATTGGCGTAATAAACTGACACGCAGCGTCAGTCATCACCACTTGCACCGTAATGCCCTGCTTAACTAATAGGCGCGCCAATTCCGCCGCTTTATAAGCTGCAATTCCACCGGTAATGCCTAATACTAAGTGTCTGATTTTCTGCACGGGTTTTTGAAACTATGTAATGCTTTCATTTTAATATGAATTTGCGTTCCACAACACATAAAAGGGAGTAATGATGGCAATTGCTGACTAGTCTGCAGACCAACGTCCATGTGAAAAACGCATGCAAAAAGGCACGAGTGTGCTCTCAGATGCTGAACTGCAGGCTATCTTTTTGCGCACAATCATCCATCTGGGATCATTGGGTCTAGTCGCGCCGATGAGTCCTTAACCCAAACCCTCAAAAGCGCCTCGGACTTAGTTGGCATGCGGGAGCTCGCTCATTTTATCATTTCATGACTTACGTCATGAGGCAGCGAGTCGGTGGGCATTGCATCTGGAAGCACACGAACTTTGCAAAATGTTCGGATGGAAAACCATGCAGATGGCTCTTAGGTATTACCACCCTACCGCGACAAGCCTGGCTGATAAGCTGGCGAGGGCTTCGGCTAAATCACCCTTGTTTTCATTTGCCCAGATAAAGTCGGTGGGCTGCATTAACACTTAGAACATTCTGCTCAGGAACACCATACTTCCTAGCTAAGTCTGGCCAACGAGAAAATGCTCCAACTGTTTCATCGATGATAGCCCCTGGGTTCTTTATATCAAAATCTTGCCCGACCTCAATGAGTAAATTCCGATCAAAATTATCTGCTTTACCTTTAATGGTCATTTGATGCTGCAAGGTAAATCCGCTGCCATTGGCATATGTTAGGTCATACGCTGGGGAAAGCTTCCAGGTTTTATCTTTTTCATTCATGATGAAAGATATATTCTTCACATGGTCGTCTTGATTTCGGCCAACAATATTAAAAATCATTCTCCGGTAAGCTTGCTCAAGCGTTTGATAGCCGAGGCCTAGCTGAAGAATTAGTCTAAACCAGCTTTCATAGCTGTAGGATTGAGGTCGATTGTAGTCTACATGCGTCATGCCGCCTAAGCTGTGCATATGTATTTTCTCTGCACCCTCGCGATCGAAGCGCTTGAACATGACATGAAATAAGCCGTTTCCTTCTTCAATAAAATCCGCCTGTGCCATATCAATGTCTAATTCAGCCGTAATTAGTGCGTAGGTGTACTCAATCCGATTGTAAGGACGGATATTCAAGTCTGTATGATTTGCACTATCAACCCCATCAAACTTGATGAGCCAGTGCTCATCATTTTTTTGTGGGATGGCAAAACCTGACTTCACGTGATTTAGCTCTTGATTCCTGAGGATTAATGCTTTTGCACGCGCGCCTCCAGCTGAGCCTCCTACTCTCATAATTTCATTAATAGCCTCTGATGTATCACCTTCGATTAGCCTCCGAGCTGAAGTCACTAATGCGCTAATTTCTAAAGCAAGTTCATCATCTGGCGTTTTTCTTTGTAAGTGAGGCGCATACTCTAGGCCTCCCATTGCTCTGTTGCCTACGTATAAAAGCTTTTGAACGGGGCTAAGTGCCTTATCGGGCTCACCTTTTGCATCAAAATAATTTTTGATGATTAGATTGCCAAATTTATCTGGAAGGGAGTCAGCTATTACACCAGGCAACCCCATAAAAGCCTCAAAGCCAACCAACCCCGAAAACTCAAATGTTCTCGAATCAAGAGGCAAATGAATAGGCGACAGCGCAACTCCATCTTTCAGGTAGTCTGTTGCATAAGAGAAACCAATACGACCATTTGTGTATTGAGTAACATCACCAACATGCCTATCCCACAGAGACACTTTCGCTCTTAAGGAAACGCTTAACGCATTTGTTTGTTGTTTGGCCATCGCTAGCCCTTCCTTGACTGGGTTTTATATGCTCGCAGACGTAATGTTCCTCGGCTAGAAAAAGCTTCATTGCCAGGAAGCGTATCCGGGAGCAATGCCTCGAACGAGCCCACCATACCCAATGCACGGGTTACTTTAATGATGGATGAGAATTTAACATCAGCGCCAGATTCAACCCCGATAATTGTTTTAAAATTTAGCCCTGTTTTTTCCGCCAGGGCATTAATGGATAGGTTGCGATCAAGGCGCCGCGCACGAAATCGAGCACCTAGAATTAACATAACCTCTTTATCAGTCAAATACTCCCCTATAGAGGACATAAAATACTCCAATCTATTCAATTAATCCATCTTAATGGATATTTATACAATTGTCTTAAAAAAACACTAATTTATCCATTAAGAAGGATTTATTCGGCATATTTATTACAATATATCCATTATATAGGTATAAATTATAAAAATAATCCACTTGGCATATTAGGCATGACGATTGGCGCAATAGCCATCGTCATTAACGTAATTCCTCTTTATCAATTTGCGCGCAATACCAGCCGCACTTGTCCGTGTTGCAAATACATCACCAAAGAAAACAGACTCACCCAAGCTAAGTTTGAGTGTGTGTTGTGTGGCTATAGCGATAATGTAGACTTGGTTGGTGCCATCAATATATTAGCGGCAGGACATGCCGTGTTAGCCTGTGGAGAATCGGTGCAGTTAGGCCGTTCCGTGAAGCAGGAACCCGCTGAGGAGACTATGCATGAATACGCTTAGCTCGATAGGAATCCACGTCGTTCACGGCGGGGAGGATGTCAATGTGACCGTTAACGAGACAATGTCTTTCGCTGAGCGAGGCTTGTTGTAAACTCTTATTTAATGCGTATGTTTAAGGTTGCAAAAAGTGGCAATTGAAATGATAGATAGTGGTGTATTACTTAATTTGGGCGTGGCCCTTGGCATTGGTTTGCTCGTGGGCGCTGAGCGCGAGCGCAGTAAAAGTAAGATTCAGAATGCGGATGGACAAGCAGATAATACATTGGCAGGCATTCGGACATTTACCATTGCATCAATGTTAGGCGCGATTACCTCTTGGATGAATTTCTGGCTTCTGTTTGCGGCTTTGCTTTGTGTGGCGATGTTTGCGGCAGTAGCGTTTTATGTTCGCCGTGATGAGCGCTTGGATTTAACGACTGAAATTTCTCTTTTATTTACGGTGATATTAGGAGCATTGGCGATGACCACGCCAATATTGTCTGCTAGCCTTGCGGTGACAGCGGCGATATTGCTGGCAGCCAAAGAGCCGATACATGGCTTTGTGCTTGGCATCATGACCAAAGAGGAACTGAATGATTTTTTGATTTTAGCTGGTGCAACACTCATTATTTTGCCATTGATGCCAAACGCAACCATGGGGCCATTTAATGCAATCAACCCACGCAACTTATGGCTAGTGGTGATTTTGGTCATGGCGATTGGCGCATTTGGTCACTTGGCTTTGCGTATGGTTGGCGGGCGTATTGGTTTGCCTTTGGTTGGTATGGTTTCCGGCTTTATTTCTAGCATTGCCACCATTAGTGCAATGGGTCATCGTTCTCGCGAGACGCCCTCTTTGCTTGGTTCTGCTGTAGCCGGTGGGGTGCTTTCAAGTTTTTCGACGATTTTACAAATCACCTTAATATTGTTCGCCGTCAGTCAGCCCACTTTAAAGGCTTTGGCGATGCCTCTGATTTTTGGTGGTCTAGCAATATTGCTATGTGGCGGGGCACTTACCTTAAATGCAATGCATCGACCTGTGACCGATGCTGGAAAGGTAAGTCAGTCGTTTGGGATTAAGACGGCATTCTCTATGGCAGGTATTATTGCAATTGTGCTGATGGTTTCAGCAGGGCTTAATCAGTGGTTTGGGCAAGCGGGCTTAGTGATAGGCTCTGCATTTGTGGGATTGATTGACGCCCATGCGCCCACTGTTTCCGTTGCTTCTTTTGTGGCCAACCACCAACTTGCAGCAGCCGATGCTGCGCTAACTATATTGGCAGCGTTTTCTTTTAATGCAATGGCCAAAGTGATTGCTGCGATCGTCAGCGGTGGTAAAGTGTTTGCTTGGCAGATAGTGCCGAGCTTAGTAATACAGGTAGCTGCTGTATGGCTGGGTTGGCTTGCGTTTTGACGATGTCGCTTGAATGAAGTGAATAATAATGCAAAATAATTTAATGAAAAATTTCGTTTGGATCTTGGTGGCGCTAATTGGCGCTGGTGCGGTTGGCGGTATAGCCCTCAATCGTGGAGAGAGCATTAATGCACTCTGGTTTATTACTGCGGCGCTTTGCGTGTATGCGATTGCTTATCGCTTTTATGCGGCTTGGTTGGCGACTAAAGTGCTGTTGGTGGATGAAACTCGTGCAACACCTGCTGAGCGTTTAGATAATGGGCGAGATTTTATCCCGACCAATAAATGGATAGTGTTTGGGCACCACTTTGCAGCAATTGCTGGCCCAGGCCCTTTGGTTGGCCCAACCCTTGCGGCGCAATTTGGCTACTTGCCGGGTACACTTTGGATTTTGTTTGGTGCGGTGCTTGGTGGTTGTGTGCAAGATATGGTCACGCTATTTTTCTCAGTGCGCCGCAACGGTCGCAGTTTGGGGCAGATGGCGCGCGATGAAATCGGCCCGATTGGCGGCGCGGCGGCGCTAGTGGGTACATTCGTTATTATGATTATTTTAATTGCTGTGCTTGGGCTGGTTGTGGTCAACGCCATGAAGCATAGTCCTTGGGCAACTTCTACCGTTGCGGCGACGATACCAATTGCGATGATTGTAGGGCTTTATATGCGCCACATTCGTGTGGGGCAAGTATTAGAAGCTTCTATGCTCGGGGTGGCTTTGCTGCTCTTGGCTGTGGTAAGTGGTGGCTGGATAGACCACGATCCTGAACTTCGAGTCTTTTTTGATCATGAAGGTTTAACGTTAGCTTGGTGGGTGATGGCTTATGGCTTTGCAGCGGCGATCATGCCTGTTTGGTTGTTGTTAGCGCCGCGTGATTATCTTTCTACATTCATGAAGCTTGGTACCATTATTTTACTTACGGTCGCGATATTGATGCTCAACCCGCAAATTAAGATGCCAGCTTTGACGCAGTTTATTGATGGTACAGGCCCAATCTTTGGAGGCACATTATTCCCATTTGTCTTTATAACCATAGCTTGTGGCGCTATTTCCGGCTTCCACGCGCTCATTTCATCAGGTACGACGCCTAAGTTGCTCACTAATGAACGTGATATTCGCATGATCGGCTATGGTGGCATGTTACTTGAATCTTTCGTGGCAATTATGGCCATGATCGCGGCAACAGTGCTTGATCCAGGGGTTTTCTTTGCAATTAATAGTCCAGCTGGGGTTGTGGGTAAGGAAGCTGCTGATGCGGTTGCCATGATTTCATCTTGGGGCTTTCATGTGACCGTGGAGCAAATGAACACCTTAGCTAGCGACATGGGGGAAGCTTCTTTATTTGCCCGCACTGGTGGCGCGCCTAGCTTAGCAGTTGGCATGGCGAGTATTTTTGGTAGTTTATTCGGTAAAGGTTTGTTGGCGATGTGGTACCACTTCGCGATTATGTTTGAGGCGATTTTTATTCTGACGACTTTAGATGCCGGAACGCGCGTGGGCCGTTTTATGCTGCAAGATATGCTGGGTAATATTTGGCCAAAAATGGCGCAAACTTCTTGGTGGCCTTCAGTGCTCATTAGCAGTGCGCTGGTGGTCGCTGGTTGGGGATATTTCTTGTATATCGGCGTGATTGATCCAAACGGTGGTGTAAATATTTTATGGCCGCTATTTGGCATTGCTAACCAAATGCTGGCTGCCATTGCTTTGTGCGTTGGTACTGGGATTTTAGTGAAGTCTGGCAAGCTAAAATTTGCATGGGTAACAGGTTTGCCATTGCTATGGCTGATAGTAATTACTAGCACTGCAGCATGGGAAAAAATCACTAGCACGGATATTCGCGTGGGATTTTTTGCCGCAGCCAATGACTTGGCAGCAAAATTAGCCGCTGGCACATTGCCACCTGAAAAGGCCGCTGTTGCTCCGCAACTCATTTTCAATCAGCACTTAGATGCATGGCTCACCATGTTTTTTGTGGTCCTGCTTTGGGTGGTTGTTTTGGACATGTTGCTTGTGGTGGTGCAATCCTATTTTGGAAAAGCGACCTTGCCTTCATCAGAGGTTGCTTATCAAAAATCATGTATTAAGTAAGGTTTAAATTTTTAAGTAGAGGATTGTTTATATGGCAACAGGTGTGATTATTCAAAACCCAAAAAATGGCTTAACGCGTATGGGTTATTTTGGTTTTAGTTGGACGTATTTATTGTTTGGCTGGTGGGTACCGCTAATTCGCGGTGAGCTTGGTGTGGCAGCGCTTCATTTGATTTTTACTTTGATCACATTTGGTCTTTGGCAATTTATTGTTGCGTTTTTATATAACAAACAATATATGATCAGAATGCTTGAGAAAGGTTATATTTTAAAAGATGAGCCAGCAGTCATGGCTCGCGCAAGAGCTGAGTTGGGTATCGCGGAAATTTAAGCTTTGTTTAAATCACTAAAAATTTTTTGGTCAAGCGTTCGTCAATTGTCTGGTGACGATGCTTATGAGCGCTATTTGCAACATTACGCAGAGCATCATCAAAATGATCTAGAGGCTGAGCCTCCTTATACCAAAGAGGTTTTCTTCAAAGAGTGGCAGGATAAAAAATGGACGGGCGTTAAACGATGTTGTTAAGAGTATTGGATGAAGCTGAGATTTCTCGGGTGGTGGAAATGGCCTGGGAGGATAGAACGCCATTCGAGGCCATTGAGTTGCAGTTTGGCTTGAATCAAGATGGTGTGATTAAGCTGATGCGCCGCGAGTTAAAACTAAGCTCATTCAAGCTTTGGCGGGAGCGAACCAATGGCCAAACGACTAAACATGCGAAGTTGCGCAGCCCTGAAGTCTCGAGGCATAAAGCTAACCATCGAGTAAAACAGTTTTAGCCTACAAAAGCTTTAACGGTTGCCCTTTTCGCTGGTGATAAAAATACATCACTAAGCCCACCAATACCATAGGTAAGCTTAGCCATTGCCCCATACTCAAGCCAAAACTCAATAGTCCTAAAAATGCATCAGGCTCACGTGAGTACTCGGCGATAAATCTAAAGCTGCCGTAACCGATTAAAAAGATCGCTGAAATCGTCCCAGTTTCGCGTGGTTTACTTGAGTAAATCCATAAGATAAAAAACAGCAAAACGCCTTCTAGACCAAACTCGTAAAGCTGTGAAGGATGGCGTGGTGTGTTGTCAACGCGCGGGAAAATCATCCCCCAATCAGCATTTGTAGCTCGACCCCAAAGCTCGCCATTGATAAAGTTGCCCATGCGGCCAGCACCTAAGCCAATCGGAACAAGTGGTGCGACAAAATCCATAATGCCTAACCAAGACTTTTGATATTTTCGACCAAAAAACATCATGGCAACCAACACGCCTAAAAATCCTCCATGAAAGCTCATGCCACCTTGCCATACGTAAAAGATCTCGAGCGGGTGCTCGATAAAGTAGCTCGCTTGGTAAAACACAACATAGCCTAAACGACCACCCAAAATGACACCTAAAGCACCGAAAAACAATGCATCATCGACCATTTCGACAGACCAACCGCGCCAAGTTTGATGCGCCGCGCGCCACTTGCCTAGCGTTAAAAATGCCATGAAGCCTGTGAGATACATTAAGCCATACCAATGGATGCCAAAATTGCCGATGTGGATAGCGATGGGGTCGAATTGCGGGTGTGTAAACATGAAAATAAAGAGACTCTCAATAAAAGACTATAGCTATTTTACATCTAAGGCAGAGATGCGTGGCTGTGATTTCATATCCCTATGTCTTTTAAGGCCATATAACTGATGCCCTTTGGGGCTGGGTAGTTTAAAATTACATTTTTGAATTTTGTTGGATCTTATCATGCCTGTATATCGTTCACGCACCACCACTCACGGCCGCAATATGGCGGGCGCTCGCGCACTGTGGCGCGCCACTGGTATGAAAGATGGAGATTTCGATAAGCCTATTATCGCGGTTGCCAACTCTTTTACTCAGTTTGTACCAGGTCATGTGCACTTAAAAGATATGGGGCAGTTGGTTGCGCGCGAGATTGAAAAAGCAGGCGGTGTTGCAAAAGAGTTTAATACCATTGCTGTGGATGACGGCATTGCCATGGGTCATGGTGGTATGCTTTATAGCTTGCCTAGCCGTGATTTAATTGCAGATAGCGTTGAGTATATGGTGAATGCTCACTGTGCGGATGCGCTGGTTTGTATTTCTAACTGCGATAAAATCACCCCAGGTATGTTGATGGCGGCTTTACGCTTAAACATTCCAGTCGTTTTTGTATCTGGTGGCCCAATGGAAGCTGGCAAGGTTAACTGGCAAGGCAATACCCACAAGCTAGACTTGGTTGATGCGATGGTGGCGGCCGCAGATAGTAATGTATCTGATGAAGAATCTGATGCGATTGAGCGCTCAGCTTGCCCAACTTGTGGTTCATGCTCAGGGATGTTTACTGCCAACTCAATGAATTGCTTAACCGAGGCACTTGGTTTGAGTTTGCCTGGCAATGGATCCACGCTTGCTACCCATGCAGCACGTAAACAGCTCTTCTTGGGGGCTGGTCGTCTAATTGTTGATTTGGCCAAGCGCTATTATGAACAAGATGACGAAAGTGTGCTGCCACGTTCAATTGCAAATTTCAAAGCCTTTGAAAATGCTGTGAGTTTGGATGTGGCAATGGGCGGTTCAACGAATACTGTGTTGCATTTGCTCGCAGCTGCGCATGAGGCGGGGGTCGATTTTACGATGAAAGAAATCGACCGAATTTCGCGTCATGTTCCATGTGTGTGTAAAGTGGCTCCGGCAACGGCTAAATATCACATGGAAGATGTTCATCGCGCAGGAGGTGTTATGGGTATTTTAGGCGAGTTAGATAGAGCAGGCTTGATCCATAGAGATACGCCAGTAGTGCATGCACCAACAATGGGTGATGCTCTAGATCAATGGGATGTGATGAACTCTGGCAACGAAGAGGCCAAGAAGCTTTATTTAGCTGCACCGGGTGGCATCGCAACGACCATCGCATTTAGCCAGTCTATGCTTTGGCCTGCGCTAGATACCGATAGAGCTGAAGGTTGTATCCGTGATAAAGCGCATGCTTATTCGCAAGACGGTGGCTTAGCAGTGCTTTACGGCAACATTGCATTAGATGGTTGCATCGTTAAAACCGCAGGCGTTGATTACAGTATTTTGAAATTCACAGGACGTGCCCGCATTTTTGAATCGCAAGATGACTCAGTTGCGGCGATTTTGAATGATGAAATCGTGGCAGGTGATGTGGTGGTGATTCGTTACGAAGGACCACGTGGCGGCCCTGGTATGCAAGAAATGTTGTATCCAACTTCTTACCTCAAGTCTAAAGGCTTAGGTAAAGAATGCGCCTTGCTGACCGATGGTCGATTCTCTGGCGGAACATCAGGCTTGAGTATTGGACATGCTTCGCCTGAAGCCGCTGAAGGCGGTGCTATCGGCTTAGTAGAGGAGGGCGATACCATTGAAATCGATATCCCAAATCGCACGATTAATCTCAAAGTAGATGATGCAACTTTAGCTGCACGTCGCGCTACGATGGAAGCCAAAGGCGCTAAAGCTTGGAAGCCGATGAGTCGTGAGCGTGTTGTTTCACCAGCACTTCGAGCATATGCAGCCATGACTACCTCTGCCGCTAAGGGTGCGGTGCGTGATGTATCGCAAATCGAGAACAAATAAGGGTAGTGATGATTCATACAGCATTAGCTAAAAATAAAATTGGGGTAGGTGTCGGTATTGTTCAGTACGAGGATGAACATGGCTTGCATTTTTTATCGATAGAAAATAACCATGCAACCGCGACGATTGCCATGCAAGGTGGTCACGTGATGCATTGGCAACCCCAATCGGCAAATGAGCCTGTGCTATGGCTGTCAAGTAATGCACGTTATACCGAAGGTCGCTCTGTTCGTGGTGGTATTCCTATTTGTTGGCCATGGTTTGGCGCACATCCAACCGATAGTAGTTATTGCCCGCATGGTTTTGCAAGGGTTATCCCCTGGAAAGTATTGCAAACGAGCACGCTTTCAAATGGTGCGACCCGACTATTGCTTGAAATGACGCATACGGATGTCACCAGAAAACAATTGTCTTATGACTATCGCTTTGTGATGGCCATTAATATTGGCGAAACTCTGCGCTTAGAGATGATGACGACTAATCTAGCGAGTCATCCTTTTATGATAGGCGAGGCATTTCACACTTACTTTAATGTGAGTGATGTTGAAAATATTCAAGTCACAGGTTTAGAGAATTTAGTTTTTTCTGACAAAGTGGCCGGGTATGAACGAAATGTTCAACATGGTCCTGTAAAGTTCAATAGCGAGTTTGATCGTGTGTATATCAATAGCCGTCGTGACATTGTGGTCCATGACGCAGATTTTTCACGCAAAATTCGTGTTACTAAGTCTTGCAGTCACACGACAATTATTTGGACACCTTGGGAAGAAAAAGCCGATCAAATGGTAGATATGGGCGCAAAGAATGAGTGGCGTAAGATGATTTGCGTAGAATCAGCCAATGCCATGGAAAATAGCGTGACCATTTACCCCAATGAAACCCATACGATGGTGACCGAATACAGTTTGGAAGCCTTAAGCGGAAGCTAAATTTTTATGTCAGCGCGAATGTCAACTTAAGTGAAAGTAGAGGCGTTAAATAATTACCTGCCTTCAACTTTGATGGTGAGGTGTTAAAAAGCTTAAATTTTTTTCAAAGTCGCATCAATATTAAGTATTATTACTTGCTGTTAGAAGCTTTCAAAAGTCATTTGAAATTAGGAGATAGCATGAAAACATTATTATTATCAGTGGCAGCAGCAGGTTCACTAATGCTAGCAGGTCAAGCGAGTGCAGATGATGCTGCTAAAGCATTGGCGCAAAAAAGCGGTTGTTTAGCTTGTCACTCCGTTGAAGCAAAAGTAGTTGGCCCAGCATACAAAGATGTTGCAGCGAAGTACAAAGGCAAAGACATGGAAGCTAAGTTAGTTGCTAAAGTGAAAGCCGGTGGTAGCGGTGTTTGGGGTCCAATTCCAATGCCAGCTCACCCACAAGTAAAAGAAGAAGACATCAAGACTATCGTACATTGGGTATTGTCACTGTAATCTGTTAAGCACAGATGATGAATAAAAAAGCCAGTTCACATGACTGGCTTTTTTGTTGTCTGAATTTCGGTTTTAAAACTTACTGAGCTTGCTATGTCTGATTGAGTAAACGAAGTAAATCACAAGGCCTAAGCCTAACCACAGCAAGAAGCGCGTCCATGTTTGTTGTGGCAAGAAAGCCATCAATGCCCCACATGAAAGCATCCCTAAGACTGGCAAGAGTGGTGTGAAAGGATTCTTAAATGGCCTTGGTAGGTCAGGGTGCGTTCTTCTCAATACAATCACCCCTAAGCAAACCAAGACAAATGCCGCCAAGGTACCGATGTTGACCAACTCGGCTAATGAACCAAGTGGAACAAGTCCTGCGGCGATCGACATAATCAAGCCAGTAATGATGATGACACGAACAGGCGTTTGCGTGTTTGGGCTTACATGGGATAAATAAGGCGTGATTAAACCATCTCGGCTCATCGCTAAAATGATGCGTGTTAGTCCGTAATAGAGAACGAGCATCACCGTAGTGAGCCCAGCAATCACGCCTGTTGAAACGAGAGCAGAGGCCCAGTTGTAGCCGATGGACTCCAATGCAAAAGCCACAGGATGATCTACGCCAAGCGTGCTGTAAGGTACGATACCTGTGAGCAAGCCTGCCACAATCACGTAAATAATGGTGCAGAAAGCAAGTGATGAAATGATGCCAATCGGCACGTCACGTTGCGGGTCTTTCGCTTCCTCAACAGCGGTTGAAACCGCATCAAAGCCAACATAAGCAAAGAATACTAAAGATGCGCCAGCAAGCACGCCCACTGTTTTACCATCTGGTAAGGTGTTGAACCAGCCATAAGGCATGAATGGATGCCAGTTTTCAGGGTGCACGTTAAACACAGCGACGCTGATAAAGATGATGATGGCGAGGATTTTGACGAACACCATGGCAGTGTTGAGTTGCGCGCTTTGTTTTGCGCCTTTAATTAGCATGCCCATTAAAATTAAAATAATTAAACTGGCTGGCAGATTAATGATGCCGCCTAACTCGGGTGATTTGGTCAGCGCATCAGGTAAGCCTAAGCCAATCGCATGAAGCGCGTTGTTAAAATAGCCTGACCAGCCATTAGCAACCGCTGCAACGGACACGCTATATTCAAGCAGTAAAATCCAGCCAATAATCCAAGCAACAATCTCACCGAATGCGACATAGCTGTAGCCATATGCGCTTCCACACCCACCGACTGATGCCGCAAGCTCAGCATAGGCAAGCGCGGCAAAAGCGCAGGCCGTGCCAGAAACAATGAAAGACAATATCACTGCAGGGCCAGCTTGATTGGCTGCCGCAATGCCAGTCAGCACAAAAATACCTGTACCAATAATGGCACCTACCCCCAATAGAGTAAGATCAAAAGCACTGAGGCATCGTTTCAGTTCGCCTTGGTGTTTTGATGACACAGCTTTGGTGCGGAAGACTTGCTTAAATAGATTGGCTAACACGAGCATTCCCCTTTTTATTAAAGGCTCATTTTTAAGAGTAGTAAGTTGTTAACACTTTAATCATATAAGCATGATCCAAAACCCCAGCGCTTTCACGAAGGCTATGCATCGCCCACATGGGTGAACCAACATCAACAGTTTGCACGCCGAGACGTGAAGCAACAATTGGCCCTATGGTGCTGCCGCACCCTAAGTCGGTGCGGTGCGCATATTGTTGGTATGGCACGCCTGCTTGTTCACACAGCCTAATAAACTTTGCTGCACTATCTGCGTTAGTGGCATAGCGTTGATTCGCATTGGTCTTAATCACAGGGCCTTTGTTGATGTGTGCATGGTGGCAGGGTTCATAACTAGCCGCATGATTCGGGTGAAAAGCGTGTGCCATATCTGCACTAATGAAAAAACTATTGGCTAATGCTCTTAGCCTATCTTCCTCTTTTAATGATTGGCTAATTGCAATACGCTCAATCACATCGGCTAAAAAGCTACCACTTGCGCCGGTAGCGCTTTCGCTCCCGACCTCCTCGTGATCGAAAAGAGCGCAAACTGCTGTTGTATTAGGTTTGTGATTGGCTAATAAAGCAGTAAGTGCGGCATGACATGAAGCCAAGTTATCGAGCTGACTGTTGGCAATAAATTCTTGATTTGCGCCCCAGATAACACCCTTTTGTGTATCAAAAACATTGAGCTCAAAGTTGATCATGTCTTTTACTTCAACCTTAAGTAAGGCTGCAATTTTTTCTAAAAATTGGGCATCAGCTTCTAGGCCATCAGCGCTCTCACCAAATAACAAAGGTAATTCAGTTTGTTTGTTGAACTTAAGTCCTTTTTCATTCACTTCTCGGTTCATATGAATCGCCAAGTTGGCCAGCCTTAAAATTGGCTGGTCAAATTTGACTAAGTGCGACTCAAAGCCCTTTGCTATCCTCACATTAATGCGCCCGGCCATACTCAAGTCTCGATCTGCAAAAGTCGCTAATATCGGGCCACCATATACCTCAACCCCGATACGAATTAAGCCATCGCTGATATGCGCTGGATTTGGTTTGAGTCGGAGGCCTGGAGAGTCTGTATGGGCGCCCACCATATTGAAGCCGGAGCTCGGCAAGGAATTTTTGCCAATGGTAAAAGCGATGACTGAGCTACCACCACGGGTCACAAAATAGCGACCACCAGTTTCAAGCTGCCATGCTTCCGATTCATTTAAGGCGATAAAGCCAGACTTGATGAGTCTCTTAGCTGACGTTGCCACCACATGCCAAGGACTTGGGCTGGCATCAATAAAATCAAGTAAGTCTTGAATGATGGTGTCCGCAATCGTTGTCATAGACCCAACCAGTTTTTATCAATTAAAAAGTCAGTATAGAGTTTCGCTTCAGCGCTTCCTGCTTCAGGCTTCCAATCATAACGCCATTTCACGATAGGCGGCATGGATAGCAGAATGGACTCTGTACGACCGTTGGATTGCAAGCCGAACAATGTACCGCGGTCGAATACCAAATTAAACTCAACATAACGGCCGCGACGATAAGCTTGGAAGTCACGTTCTTGCTCACCAAACTCCAAGTCTTTACGGCGTTGAACGATAGGTAAGTACGCGCTAACAAAAGCATCACCTACTGCTTTTTGCATCGCAAAGCTTTGCTCAAATCCCAGTTTGTTAAAGTCATCAAAGAAAATTCCGCCAATCCCTCGTGGCTCGTTGCGGTGCTTGAGATGAAAGTATTCATCGCAATGCTTTTTGAAGCTTGGGTATAAGTCTTGCCCATAAGGTGCTAAAGCATCACGGCAAGTGCGGTGGAAATGCACTGCGTCTTCTTCAAAGCCGTAATAAGGGGTTAAGTCCATGCCGCCACCGAACCACCAAATGTCTTGCTCGTCTTTATCTGCTTGCGCTTTTGCCGCAAAGAAACGCACGTTCATATGAACTGTAGGAATATATGGGTTACGCGGGTGAAAAACTAAAGATACACCCATGGCTTCCCATGTTCTTCCTGCCGCCTCAGGGTGCGCTGTAGTTGCCGCAGGTGGAAGTTTGTTGCCTTTTACATGTGAAAATCCAACACCAGCTCTTTCAAACACGTTGCCTTCCTCAAGCATACAAGAGGTGCCACCGCCACCTTCGGGGCGTTGCCAACTATCATTCAAAAAGTTTTTGCCGTCAATCAGTTCGACGGCCTCAACGATACGATTTTGTAAGCCTTGAAGATACTGATAAACCGCATTTAAATTAGTTTGTTGTTCTGCCATGACTTACTTCCTAAGGATTTTTCCAGTCAACAAATCTTGTATGGTGGATGGTTTTTTTGCGCCAGCTGTTTTGCCAGTCATTATTTGGATTTGATGTCCAAAAACATGGCGACATTGCTTAGCTGTTTTCGCAGCTTGATGCCCGCTGTGGTTTGCGCTGGTGGATACTAAGGCCATGCCAGTATCTTTACATAGTTTTGAAGTTAATGGGTGACTGCTAACGCGAATTGCAATGCTGGAGTGTCTGCCGGTGAGCCATTTAGGACAATGCTTAGCAGCGGGGACTATCCAAGTATGGGGTTTTTTTGGATTGCCCCACGATTCCTGCATGCCTTGAATTTGAGATGGGCCAAGGGGCGCGACAAATCGTTCAAGACGATTTAAGCAATCGGCCACCAAGATCAGGCCTTTGTGTTGCGGCCTGCCTTTCAATCTCAAAATTTTTTGTACTGCTTTTCGATTAGAGGGGTCACAACCCAGTCCAAATACCGCTTCGGTTGGATAGGCGAACACACCGCCAGTTTTTAGATAATGCCTAAGGCCACGGGCATTCAATTGGGTTAACCTTTAACTGCGCGATAGCCAATGTCTTTGCGATACTGCGCGCCATCAAATTTAATTTTCTCAAGTGCTTGGTAAGCCTGCGTTTGTGCGTATTTGACTGTTTCGCCCAGTGCGGTGACACATAAAACACGACCGCCACTTGTGACGACTTGATCGCCATTCATAGCAGTGCCGGCGTGGAAGACTTGCATGTCTTCTGAGCCAGTAGGTAAGCCTGTAATTGCATCGCCAGTGAGAGGCGTGTCGGGGTAATTGGCAGAAGCCATGACAACACCAAGCGCGGTGCGTCTATCCCATTCCGCTTCAACTTGATCTAAAGTGCCGTCAACCACATGTTGAGCCAATTTAACCAAATCGCTTTTGAGGCGCATCAGAATTGGTTGGGTTTCAGGGTCGCCCATTCGGCAATTAAATTCTAAGGTTTTAACATCGCCATTTGGACTAATCATGAGACCAGCATATAAAAAGCCTGTGTACGGAATACCATCAGCCGCCATGCCTTCAACCGTTGGCTTGATGATTTCGCGCATCGCTTTTGCATGAATGGTTGGCGTGACTACTGGTGCTGGTGAGTAAGCCCCCATGCCGCCGGTATTAGGTCCTTGGTCACTATCAAGTAGACGTTTGTGGTCTTGGCTGGTCGCAAGTGGCAAGATGTTTTTGCCATCCACCATCACGATAAAGCTGGCTTCTTCGCCAGTTAAAAACTCTTCAATCACCACGCGTGCGCCAGCACTGCCAAGTTTGTTGTCTGAAAGCATAGAGTCAATTGCAGAATGCGCTTCATCAAGCGACATCGCTACGACGACACCTTTGCCAGCAGCTAAGCCATCGGCTTTAATCACAATCGGAGCCCCTTGTGCATTCACGTAATCGTGAGCAGCTTTTGCATCCGTAAAAGTGGCGTAAGCAGCAGTAGGAATATTGTGACGAATCATGAAAGCTTTTGCAAAGTCCTAAGAGCTTTCAAGTTGCGCAGCTGCTTTGGTTGGACCAAATATCTTCAGATCAGCAGCACGGAAAGCATCTACTACCCCTTGAGAAAGTGTCGCCTCTGGGCCAACAATGGTCATGCCAATTTGTTCGTTTTGCGCAAAGGCAACTAATTCAGGCACGCTGGTAATTGGCACGTTGACCATGTCTGGATTGAGGGCTGTGCCTGCATTGCCGGGTGCAACATAAACACGGCTAACCGATTTATTTTGTGCAACTTTCCAAGCTAACGCATGCTCACGTCCGCCACCACCAATAATCATGACTTTCATTGTTTAATCCTAATGCTTAACTGATATTGCTTAATTAATGACGGAAGTGACGGAAACCAGTCAAGACCATTGCTAAACCATGTTCGTCTGCTGCTGCAATGACTTCTTCATCGCGCATACTGCCACCTGGTTGAATGACACATGACGCGCCCGCTTCAGCTAGCACATCTACACCATCACGGAATGGGAAGAAGGCATCAGAAGCAACAGCAGCACCCTGCAATGAAAGGTGCGCGTTTTGTGCTTTAATGGCGGCAATTTTAGTGCTGTCTACACGGCTCATTTGGCCAGCGCCAACGCCTAGCGTCATGCCGTTCCCACAGAAGACAATCGCGTTAGATTTAACAAACTTAGCCACGCGCCAAGCAAAGAGCAAATCTTCTAATTGTTTTGGCGTAGGTTGTTTTTTAGTCACAATTTTGAACTGTGCTGGGGTCACGTTTAATGCGTCTGGTGTTTGCACCAATAGACCACCACCGACACGCTTATATTCAAGGGCATTGAGTTCGCTGCCAAGTGCGACGGTTAATACGCGCACGTTTGTTTTCGCAGCAAAAATTTCTTTTGCGACAGATGAAACAGCAGGCGCAATCACCACCTCAACAAATTGCTTAACTAAGGCTTCAGCCGTTGCTGCATCGATTTCACGGTTAAAGGCGATGATGCCGCCAAATGCAGAGGTTGGGTCTGTGCTAAATGCTTTTTGATACGTCTCAAGCAAGGTGGCGCCAATCGCCACGCCGCATGGGTTGGCATGTTTCACAATCACACAAGCTGGCACATCGAATGTTTTAACGCATTCCCAAGCCGCATCAGCATCGCCAATGTTGTTGTATGAAAGCTCTTTGCCTTGTAATTGTGCGAAGCTAGCAAGTGCACCAGCAGGCACGGTTGCATCTCTATAGAAAGCAGCTTCTTGGTGTGGATTTTCGCCATAGCGTAAGCCCATTACTTTAGTGAGCTGAGTTGAATATTTATCTGGGAATGCCTGCTTCTCGCCATTCACAGTGAGGCTGGTGAGATAGTTGCTAATTGCACCATCGTATTCAGCAGTATGTGAAAAGGCTTTTTTCGCCAACATAATGCGGGTTTCAGCGCCTACGGCACCTTTACTTGAAGTCATTTCACGCGCAATCACAGCATAGTCTGCTGGGTCAGTCACAATCGCAACATGATGATAATTTTTGGCTGCTGCGCGCACCATGGTTGGGCCGCCAATATCAATATTTTCAATCGCATCTTCTAAACTGCAATTTGGTTTAGCAATCGTTTCGCGGAATGGGTAAAGATTGACTACCACCATGTCGATGTTAGGAATATTCGCTTCGTGCATAGCCGACACATGTTCAGGGAGGTCACGGCGACCTAAGATGCCGCCGTGGACTTTAGGGTGTAAGGTTTTAACACGGCCATCCAACATTTCTGGAAAGCCTGTGTAGTCGCTGACTTCAATCACTGAAATGTTATTTTCACGGAATAGTTTTGCGGTACCGCCAGTTGATAAAATTTCTACGCCAAAACTTTGTAAGTTTTTTGCAAACTCAAGAATACCTTGTTTGTTTGAAACGCTGATAAGTGCTCTTTTAATGACTGCCATGATGATAGATTTCGATAAAAGTGATTGGAATTAAAAAAGGATCGAATAAGCGCTATGCGCTTATTCGATGTTGTATTGCTGTAATTTTTTTCTGAGGGTATTGCGGTTTAGACCTAAGATTTCAGCAGCTTTACTTTGGTTGGCGCCCGCACGTTTCATGATGTGCTCAATCATTGGTTTCTCAATGCAACCAAGTACCATATCGTAAACCGCATGCGGGGGTTGGCCGTCTAAGTCTTTAAAGTATTCATTGAGCGCACGCTCAACGCTCATTGCTAGTTCACATTTTGAACTCATGCTGCAAGCACCTCACCAGTAGCATCCGCTTCGTCAGTAGCATATTGGATGCGTGTATCTTGGGTGTGCAGATGGTTAAAAAAATCGTTAATGGCGTTCAATTGTTCATCAATGGTTTGCAATTGATTCATCGCATGACGGAAATTGGCTGAGTCTTTTAAACCTTTGGTATACCAAGAGATATGCTTGCGAGCTACGCGCATGCCAGTTAAATCACCATAAAATTCATACAAATCGTGCAGATGTCCGAGCATCACGCTACGAATTTCCTCAACCTCTGGCGCAGGCATGTGCTCGCCAGTGGCTAGGTAATATTCAATTTCGCGGAAAATCCAAGGGCGACCTTGAGCCGCGCGACCAATCATCACGCCGTCAGCACCAGTGTACTCAAGCACGAATTTCGCTTTTTCAGGAGTGGTGATGTCGCCATTAGCAATCAATGGAATGTTAATAGCCTGTTTTACTTCGGCAATGGTGTCGTATTCCGCATCGCCCATGTAAGCGCAAGCGCGGGTGCGGCCGTGCATTGCTAAGGCCTGTATGCCAATATCTTCCGCCATTCTTGCGACCGCAACGGCATTGCGATTTTGTTTATCCCAGCCTGTGCGGATTTTAAGCGTGACGGGCACATCAACCGCAGCAACCACGGCTTTGAGAATTTGGGAAACGAGTGGTTCGTCCTTTAATAGCGCTGAACCAGCCATCACGTTACAGATTTTCTTTGCAGGGCAACCCATGTTGATATCAATAACTTGCGCGCCATGGTCTACATTATATCGAGCAGCATCAGCCAGCATTTTTGGGTCAGCACCTGCAATTTGCACTGAGATCGGCGCCACTTCACCTTCATGATTGGCGCGACGCAAGGTCTTTTCACTGCCGTAAAGGAGTGAGTTTGAAGTCACCATTTCAGAAACGGCATACCCTGCACCTAGCTTTTTACAAAGCATGCGAAAAGGCCTGTCGGTTACACCTGCCATAGGGGCGACGACTAGGTTGTTACGCAGTTTGTATGGACCGATTTGCACGAGTGATTTTAAACCTTGCGAGAAAGCTGCCTATTTTATATGCAAATCGTGCTTCTTAAAACCAAAATTTGCTTATTTTTTGAACAGCTTAGCAATTTTTTCTGTGCGGTATTTTTTCTTGTGGCGTTTCGACTTTATTTTGGCAACGCTGACCAGGCATAACCTAATACAGTAATTTTCTCTTTTATTTCTGACATGGCGGTGTCAATAGATGCTAAATCGCCCTTCATCCCGAGTTCAATCGTACGCCTTGTATCTAAGCGAGGAAGGCTAAAAAGCTTTAGCTGATGATATTTACTGGTCATTTCATTCATTAAATCTAATAAATTACTTTCCCCTGCGTCCATGACTAAAATAGAAGATTCGCTAATGATGACTTGATGGAAAAGATGCTGATAATGGGTATCAAGCACCCACTCCATCATTGGGTGAGCCATTTGTGGAAAGCCCGGCATAAAGTAATGCGCCTTGACGCTAAACCCTGCAATTCGATTGACTGGGTTGGGAATTAAATCAGCCCCTTCTGGAAAGTCTGCCATCAATACTCTTTTAGGGTAAGCGGCTTCGCCAAATTGTGTTTCCATTTCAGCGACCGCGCCAACATGGCGTTCTATTGGAACATTCAGCGCTTCAGCCGCTGCTTGGCGGGTAAAGTCGTCAGGGGTGGCGCCAATGCCGCCGAATGAAAACACGATATCGTTGGTGGCTAAACTACGTTTGAAGGAAGCCACTAAACGCGCTGGATCGTCACCCAAGTACTCAGCCCAGCTCAACTGTAAGCCACGCGCTTTTAAAATTTCAATGGTTCTGCTCAAGTGGGCATCTTGCCGTTTGCCAGAGAGAATCTCATCGCCAATCACATAAATGCCAATGTTTGGAATGTCTTTAGTCATGATTAATGCGCTGCCTCCCAATTGCTACCCACGCCAACTTCAGCTAATAATGGCACGTCAAGTTTGGCTACATTTTGCATGAGTTGCGGCAACATTGTTTTCACTAAATCTAGCTCGGTTTCTGGCACTTCCAAAACTAATTCATCGTGTACTTGCATGATGAGTTTTGTGTTGAGTTGTTGAGCGGAAATCCAATTTTGCACGGCAATCATGGCGAGTTTAATGAGGTCAGCCGCCGTGCCTTGCATAGGAGCATTAATGGCGGCGCGTTCAGCACCTGCGCGTCGCATGCCGTTGCTGCTGTTGATTTCTGGCACCCATAAGCGTCTGCCAAAGTAGGTCTCTACATAGCCTTTTTGTTTGGCGACTTCGCGGGTGTCTTGCATGTAAGCTCTTACGCCAGGATAGCGTGCAAAATATCGCTCGATATAGCTTTGAGCGGCACTACGCTCAATGTTGAGATTTTGTGCCAAACCAAATGCACTCATGCCATAAATCAAACCAAAATTAATGACTTTGGCATAGCGGCGTTGTTCGTTAGTCACGGCTTCACGCTCACATCCGAAAATCTCAGCGGCTGTCGCTCTGTGAATATCTTCATTGTTAGCAAACGCGCTGAGCATGCCTTCATCTTGTGAAAGATGGGCCATGATGCGTAGCTCAATCTGTGAATAGTCGGCAGAAACAATCACGCTGCCAGCAGGTGCGATAAATGCTTCGCGAATACGGCGACCTTCCACCGTGCGAACGGGAATATTTTGTAAATTAGGATCTGAGCTCGCAAGACGGCCAGTAATTGCAACCGCTTGGTTATAGCTGGTGTGCACACGACCTGTTTGCGTGTTAATCATTTTTGGTAATTTATCGGTGTAAGTCGATTTTAATTTTGCAAAGCCACGATACTCCAGCAATACCTTCGGCAATGGGTAATCTAAAGCGAGTTCTTGCAATACATCTTCATCAGTTGAAGGGGCGCCTGAAGGTGTTTTTTTGGTTGGTTTAATGCCCAATTTTCCGAACAAAATCTCTTGTAGTTGTTTTGGTGAGCCTAAATTAAAAGGCTGGCCCGCAAGCTCGAAGGCTTGTTTTTCTAAGTCCATTAACTTCATGCCAATTTCGTTGCTTTGGCGGTTGAGCATGCCTTGGTCAATCAGCACGCCATTGCGCTCTATGGTAAAAAGCACTTCGCGTGATGGCATTTCAATTTCGCTGTAAATGAAGTTGAGTTTTTCGTCGGCTTGCACAACTGGATACATGGCTTGGTGAAGTTGCAACGTAATATCCGCATCCTCAGCCGCGTATTCGCCCGCGACCTCTACGGTCACTTGATTAAACCCAACTTGCTTTGCGCCTTTGCCAGCCACCTCATCGAAACTGATAGTTTTGATGCCAAGATGACGCATGGCAAGGTCATCCATGTTGTGCGTTTTATGTGACTCAAACACATAGGATTGCAACAAGGTGTCGTGTGCAATGCCTTTTAAAGCAACGCCATGATTGGCTAAAACATGTTGGTCATATTTTAGGTTTTGCCCAACTTTTTTGATGCTTGGGTCTTCTAAAATAGGCTTTACTTTTGCTAATGTCGCTGCAAAATTAAGCTGTTCTGGCGCGTCAAAATAATCGTGCGTTAACGGCAAATAAGCACCTGTTCCAGCTTCAACACTAAATGACATACCAACGATTTTTGCGGTCATCGGGTCTAGTGAGGTTGTTTCGGTATCAAAGCAAACTAGTTTAGCTTGGTTAATTTTTTCGAGCCAAACATCTAAATCAGCTTCACTCAAAATGGTTGCATAATTGCGGGTGGTGATTGGGGTGTAATCAACAGTCGTTTCTGTTGGGGGTGTATTAATAGTTTCGCTGGTGGGTGCGAACAAATCATCGCTGCTGGTCGGCATGATGAGCGGTGTGGTGCTAATCGGTTCGCCGCCCATGGCATCTAACTCACGGCGCCAAGATTTGAAATCAAAGTGTTCAAACAACTCTGCGAGTTTATTTTTATCCACTGCCCTTGGAGCGAGGTCGCTTAATGATTCTTGAATGCCAACATCGCATCGAATAGTAATCAGCTCACGCGCAGTAGGAAGCCAAGGAAGGGCTTTGCGTAAATTCTCGCCAACCACACCCGAAATGTTGTCCGCATTCGCAACAATATTTTCTAGCGTGCCGTATTGGGTAAGCCATTTAACAGCAGTTTTAGGGCCTACTTTTTCAACGCCGGGCACGTTGTCCGAAGTGTCGCCTATTAAAATCAGGTAATCTACAATGCGCTCTGGCGGCAGGCCAAACTTATTAGTGACGCCTGCAATATCGAGCACTTCATTGCTCATGGTGTTCACAATGGTGACGTGTTCATTCACAAGTTGGGCGATATCTTTATCACCGGTTGAAATAATCACACGAATTCCTTCGCGTTCAGCCTGTTTGGCAAGTGCGCCGATGACGTCATCCGCCTCAACGCCTTCTTCCATTATTAATGGCCACCCCATGGCTTTGATTGCTTCATGTAGTGGCGCAACTTGAGCGCGCAAATCATCGGGCATAGAAGCGCGATTGGCTTTGTATTCTGGATAAATATCGTCTCGAAAAGTTTTGCCTTTTGCATCAAAAATACACGCGCTATAATCTGCTGGGTATTCTTTATGTAAGCGTCTTAACATATTGAGGACGCCCTGAATCGCGCCCGTCGGCTCGTTTTGCCGATTGCGTAAATCTGGCATGGCGTGAAACGCGCGATAAAGGTAGGATGAACCATCCACTAACAACAATGTTTTCATATTTGGGTCTACATTATGTCTGTTACAAAAAAAGTACCAAAAATCGCTGATCCTGATTTTCAGGGCGACCATCAAACAGCAAACGAATCCTGGCACGCATTTGAGATTATGGCAGAATTCGTCGGTGCAACGGAAAGCCTGAAAGAAATCACACCAGCCGTTTCTATTTTTGGCAGTGCTCGCACGAAACCAAAGCACGCTGATTATTTACTAGCTGAAAAAATAGCACGGCTACTTTCCGATGCAGGTTTTACAGTCATATCGGGGGGTGGTCCAGGCATCATGGAAGCGGCTAATAAAGGCGCGCATCCCGGTATATCTCCAAGTGTTGGGCTCAATATTAATTTGCCACATGAGCAAACCAGCAATCCTTATCAAGACATCAGTCTGGATTTTAAGCATTTCTTTATGCGCAAAGTGATGTTTGTGAAATACGCATCTGCCTATGTGGTGATGCCTGGCGGTTTTGGTACGCTGGATGAGCTACTAGAAGCGATGACTTTGGTACAAACAGGAAAATCACGCCGAATTCCAATTATTTTGGTGGGCTCAAAATTTTGGGGCGGTTTAGTTGATTGGTTTTGTAAAACGCTGATCTCAGAAGCCATGATTGAGGCCGATGATATGGACTTAATCCAAGTCATTGATGATCCGCATGAAGTCGTCGCCGCGATATTTAAGCATTACGAAACACGAGGCTTTGAGCTTTCTGCGGCTGAACGCAAGACCCAGCTTTATTTGTAGGATGAAAACGCTTTACCGACAAGCATGGCTTTTTGATAGAATGAAATTTGTTTAAATTTTTGCGAACTAAGCGCGGGAATAATATGCGTATTCACCATCTGTTTTTGCTTTTAGCGTTCGTTTTACCAATCTCTCACTTAACTGCACAAGCGGCAGATAAAAAGCCTGTGCCCTCAGATTTGGAGCCACTGCCAGAAGCTATGCCGCCGCCGGCGGTGACTGAATCAAGTCCCACCGATACGCCAGAAATTACAATTGTAAAAAAAGGTGAAACCACATTCGAGGAATACCGCATGAATGGTGAACTTTATATGCAAAAAGTGACGCCAGCGCATGGCAAGCCATATTACTTAATGAAGCAGGACCAAGAGGGTGGCTGGTCAAAATATGACGGCCCTGCGGCACCTTTAGTGATTCCTAAATGGGTGATTTTTAGATTTTAAATGTATGCCACATGGCGCGTTTGTATTATTTCAATTGAACACGCCTGTTTAATTTGAAACTTTTAACCAAAAGCATTTAACGCAAAGCTGTTATGTCCGTATTTACCTCCGTCTCTGAAGATGAACTCATTCCTTGGCTCAGCGCATATCCATTAGGGGATTTGCTAGAGCTACAAGGTATTTCATCAGGCATCTCCAATACCAATTATTTTGTGACGACTACCCAAGGCCGCTATGTGCTGACGCTTTTTGAAGAGCACAGTGCTGAAGAGTTGCCTTACTTCTTAAGCTTGATGACCCATTTGGCTGAGCGTGGCGTGCCGTGTCCTCATCCTGTCATGCGTTTAGATGGTGTTCAGCTGTATGAGTTAAATGGCAAACCAGCCGCTTTGGTGACTTGCTTGCGTGGTCGAGATCTTAGCGAGCCATCAGTTGCTCAGTGCGCTGAGCTTGGGCGTGTCCTCGCCAATATGCATGTGGCTGGCGCAAGCTTTACTGGTAACAATCACGATTCTCGCGATGTGGTTTGGCGTGAAGCAACCGCTAAAAAGGTGTTCGATTTATTGAACGCGGATGATCAAGCGATGATGACCCAGACCATGCGTCGACAAGCTGACTTAGATATAAACGTTTTGCCTCAAGGCGTGATTCACTCCGACTTGTTCCGAGATAATGTGTTATTTGATGGGGATGAAATTGGCGGTGTGATTGATTTTTACTATGCTTGTCGTGGTGCTTACCTTTACGATGTGGCAATTTCAGTCAATGACTGGTGCGTGAATGCGGATGGCTCTTTGGATGCCAATCGCGTTGTTGCATTACTAAAGGCTTATCATACTGTCAGGCCTTTCACACAGGCAGAGCATTCTGCTTGGCCAAGTATGCTGCCGATTGCTGCTTTGCGTTTTTGGTTATCGCGCTTAAAGGACAAGCACTTTCCTCAAGCGGGTGAGTTGACGCATGCGAAAGACCCGCAGCACTTCCAGAAAATATTACAATGGGGCATCAAACATTCAGCTGAAATTTCAGCGATGTGGATTTAATAGATTGAAATTGGAAAAAATATGACGTTTAGATCAAAAGTGAAACTAGGTTTTAGCTGGGTGACAAATAGTTTGGCGCTCTTCAAACAACATCCTGCTAAATGGATGGGCTTGTCTTCCCTCTATCTTGTATTTTTTCAGTTCTTACCCATTCTACTGCTCGGGATTATTGAGCAAATTAACCAAGCACATGGCTCAATCATTATCTTGTTTTTTGTTGGTTTGTTGGGTTTGGCGTTAACTTTTAGCTGGCCAATTTTCACTTCGGTCGTGATTGGTGTTTGTCGCGAAACGCATGCCGAAAGAATGACCGCAGTCACAGAAATTTTTCATCGAGTGAAGCCACACGCTAAACAGTTAATTTTCTTGGGGGTGGTTTTCTTTGTCTATCGTTTAATCATGATTGCACTTACAGAAGCCGACATTCAATCGATGGATATCCAGCAGATGGATAAAGAGGTGATGCCTATTGGTTTTTGGTGGTTAATGCTTAAGTTGTTGATCTTGCAAGTGCCACTTTTATTAGCCACTTGGTACTCTCCGCTGTTGATTTCTTATCATCAATATTCAGTATTTAAGTCTATTGGGCATAGTGTTTGGGCCGCCTTACACAATATCACAGCATTAATTACTGCTTGGGTCACCCTAACCTTGGCGGTTGTGGGCGTCATGTTAGTGCTTGGTCTTTTGATTGGTGTGATCGCTATTTTCGCGAAAGGGATTGCTGCGTTTTTAGGCATGATGCTGATTATGTTTGTATCACTGATGGCAACAGCCTTCTTGTTCTCCATCCAATATTTCAGCTTCTTATCTATGTATTACAAAAAAGGCGAAGATTTCGTTAGCTAAGGGTTAATTTCCAAAGCTTTCTTGCGAAACTAGGGCCTAGCTTGGTTTTGTTTAGGTTTCTTTTAGACTTTCTCTAGTTTCGCATACTCCATTGCCAGCCATTTAAGCCCTTCGCGTCCAAAGTTAATTTGGATGCGCATATCGCTGGCATTTCCCTCATAGCTCACCACCACGCCTTGCCCAAATTTAGCATGGGAAACGGCTTGGCCTATCTTCCAAGGCATTGCAGATTTTTGTTCGCTACTGCTCGCTGTTGGCGCGCTTTGATAGCTGTTGTCATAATGACTGGACATGCTTGGTTTTGGTGCTGGTTTGCTGTTTAAGCGTTTCAATAAAGCATCAGGAATCTCATCTAAAAAGCGTGACGCAATACCGTAACGAATTTGTCCATGCAACATGCGGCTTTGTGCGTGGCTTAAGTAAAGTCGTTGTCTTGCGCGGGTTACTGCGACATACATTAATCTGCGTTCTTCTTCTAAGCCGTTATTTTCGTACAAGCTATTTTCATGCGGGCATAAGCCTTCCTCCAAGCCGCTAATAAATACGGCTTTAAACTCTAAGCCCTTAGCTGCATGGACAGTCATCATTTGAAGTGCATCAGCGCCCACATCGGCCTGGTGTTCACCTGCCTCAAGGCTGGCGTGAGTTAAAAACTCCGTGAGGCCGTTGCTGTTGTCTTCTAAGGCACCACTATTATTATTCATAAAACTTACGGCAGCATTAATCAGCTCATCCAAGTTGGCGATACGGTCTTCGCCTTCTTTTTCTAGCTGATAGAAGTTTTTGAGGCCAGACATCGTGGTTGCAATCTCAGTCATTTCTGTGAGCGTTAAGCCTTTTGCATCGTCTTGCATTTGCTTAATAAGCGCTACAAAACCTTCCAAGCCTTTACCTGGGCGACCATTTCCGACTTTGTTAATGGCGGCTTGCCACAGGCTACATTCTTGCGCGCGGGCGCTTTCTTGAAGTTGTTCCAAGCTTCGCGCACCAATACCTCGAGTTGGGAAATTAATCACCCGTAATAAAGCGACATCGTCTTCTGGATTATTAATCAGGCGTAAATACGCCATCGCATGTTTGATTTCGGCGCGTTCAAAAAAGCGTAAACCGCCGTACACGCGATATGGAATGTTGTTTGAGAAAAGCGCATGTTCAATCACACGAGATTGGGCATTTGAGCGATAAAGCAGTGCGATGTCATTGAGCCCCCATCCATCGTTGTGTAGCATTTTCACTTCATCAACAATAAAGCTCGCTTCGTCTATATCGTTATACGCTTGGTATACGCGAACTGATTCGCCAGCGCCAGCCGACGTCCATAAGTTCTTACCTAAACGGTTTTTGTTGTTTGAAATAATGGCATTGGCCGCATCCAAAATATTGCTGTGAGAGCGATAGTTTTCTTCAAGTTTGACGATGTTTTGTACTTTAAAGTCCACTTCAAAATCACGCATATTCCCCACCCGCGCCCCGCGAAAAGCGTAAATCGATTGGTCATCATCACCCACAGCAAAAATACAGTTGTTGGGCTCCTCTTTGCCCATGCCAGCAAATAACTTGAGCCACATATATTGCAGTTTGTTGGTGTCCTGAAACTCATCCACTAAGATGTATTTAAAACGCGCTTGGTAATGCTGACGAATGTTTGTGTCACGGCTAAGTAGCTCATAGCAACGCAACAATAACTCCGCAAAATCCACCACGCCTTCGCGTTGACATTGCTTATCGTATTCTTCAAAAATCTCACGCATACGCTGTGAGTGAGGGTTGTAAGAATCTACGCTATGTGCTCGCAGGCCTTCTTCTTTGCAGCTATTGATATATCCCATCACCTGTTTTGGTGGGAATTTTTCATCGTCAACATTCATGACTTTCATCAGACGCTTAATCGTGGAAAGCTGATCGGCAGAATCTAGAATCTGGAAAGTAGCAGGTAACAAAGCTTCGCGGTGGTGGGCTCTTAATAGACGATTGCATAGCCCGTGAAAAGTACCAACCCACATGCCGCGCGTATTAATCGGCAACATCGCGGTGAGCCTTGTGAGCATTTCTTTGGCGGCTTTATTAGTAAATGTTACCGCTAATAAACCAGTGGGAGAAACCTGCCCTGTTTGAATAAGCCATGCGATACGCGTAGTGAGCACGCGTGTTTTACCACTGCCAGCACCCGCTAAAATCAGCGCAGATTGGTGAGGCAAGGTCACCGCTTCTAATTGCTTATCGTTGAGCCCGCTAAGGAGTGAGTCTTGAGATGCATGTGATGTTGTCATGGTGAGATTATCGCAGGTCAGCGCTGCTTCGAGAACAACTTAAAAGAGATTAAATAGTCTTGAACTTTGCTCAGGTATTGTGGGTCTTTACAAGTGTGATGGTGATGTTGAGCGTTCTATGATTTTTTAAGTCACCGAACTATCAACTCACAGTCCCACGCTTCCCTCCCTGAGCGTGGCGCCTTTAAAGGCATTTCGCCCCGACTGATCCCCTTAGTTGGGGCTTTTTTTTGGCGCAAAACAAATCGCTTTAGCTATTAACTGGCTTTTCAGAATCTAGACAATAAAAAACCCGCCGAAGCGGGTTTTTTATTTCGATGCTTAAGCAAGCAAGGATTACATCATACCGCCCATACCACCCATACCGCCCATATCACCACCACCCATTGCTGGTGCGTCATCTTTCGGTAGTTCAGCAATCATGCAGTCTGTTGTGAGCATTAAGCCAGCCACTGAAGCAGCGTTTTGCAATGCAGAACGCGTTACTTTAGTTGGATCTAGCACGCCCATTTCAACCATATCACCGTATGTTTCGTTAGCAGCGTTGTAGCCGTAGTTGCCTTTACCAGCCGCTACGTTGTTAACTACTACTGATGGTTCACAGCCAGCGTTTTGAACGATTTGACGTAGTGGCTCTTCAACAGCGCGCAATACAATCTTCACACCTGCGTCTTGGTCGTGGTTTTCGCCTTTAACTTTAGCAATTGCGTCACGAGCGCGAATCAACGCTACCCCACCGCCAGCAACAATGCCTTCTTCAACCGCTGCGCGTGTTGCGTGTAATGCATCTTCCACACGTGCTTTTTTCTCTTTCATTTCGATTTCAGTAGTCGCGCCAACTTTAATCACAGCAACGCCGCCAGCTAGTTTTGCAACACGTTCTTGCAATTTTTCACGGTCGTAATCGCTTGTTGCATCTTCAGCTTGTTTCTTCACTTGGTCGATACGCGCTTTAATGTTGTCTTCAACGCCAGCACCGTCGATGATGATGGTATTTTCTTTACCTACTTCGATACGTTTAGCTTGGCCTAGGTCTTCTAGCTTGATGTTTTCAAGTTTCAAACCTAATTCTTCAGCAATCACAGTACCGCCAGTCAAGATAGCAATATCTTCTAACATGGCTTTACGACGGTCACCGAAACCAGGCGCCTTAACAGCACAAGTTTTCAAGATGCCACGGATGTTGTTCACCACCAATGTTGCTAATGCTTCGCCGTCGATATCTTCAGCAATAATCAACAATGGACGACCTGCTTTAGCCACTTGTTCAAGTGCTGGTAGCAAATCACGGATGTTTGAGATTTTCTTGTCGTATAAAAGCACGAATGGATTGTCCATCAATGCGATTTGACGTTCTTGGTTGTTGATGAAGTATGGTGATAAGTAACCACGGTCGAATTGCATACCCTCAACCACGTCAAGTTCATTTTGTAAGCCTGAACCGTCTTCAACCGTAATCACGCCTTCTTTGCCCACTTTGTCCATTGCATCAGCAATAATTTGGCCAACTGAAGCATCTGAGTTAGCTGAGATAGAACCAACTTGCGCGATTTGTGCGCTAGTTGTACATGCAACAGATTGTTTTTGAAGGTCAGCAACAGCAGCTTCAACTGCTTTGTCGATACCACGTTTCAAATCCATTGGGTTCATACCAGCAGCAACAGACTTCATGCCTTCGCGGATGATCGCTTGTGCTAAAACTGTTGCAGTTGTTGTGCCATCACCAGCGATGTCATTCGTTTTGCTTGCAACTTCTTTAACCAGTTGCGCGCCCATGTTTTCGAACTTGTCTTTCAATTCGATTTCTTTAGCAACAGACACACCATCTTTAGTGATGGTTGGAGAGCCATATGAACGCTCTAAAACTACGTTACGGCCTTTAGGGCCCAAAGTTACGCGCACTGCATTAGCTAAAATATTTACACCATTCACCATTTTTTGGCGAACGTCATCACCAAATCTTACGTCTTTAGCAGCCATCTTAAATCTCCTAAATTACTTAATTAATTACTAAAAATTCTTTAATGCTTAAATTCAAAGCTTTGCTTCGATTTGAAGTTTAAGGGGGTCGGGCAATTAAGCCTCTACAACACCCATCAAGTCTTCTTCACGCATCACTAACAATTCATCGCCGCCAACTTTTACAGTTTGGCCAGCGTATTTGCCGAATAACACTTTGTCACCAACTTTAACGTCAAGTGCAATCACTTTGCCGTTGTCATCTTTCTTACCTGGGCCTACAGCAACAACTTCGCCTTGGTCTGGTTTTTCAGTAGCGGTGTCTGGGATTACGATACCAGATGCAGTTGTACGCACTTCTTCTAAACGCTTAACGATCACGCGATCGTGTAAAGGACGAATTTTCATAAACGAACTCCTTAATAATTGAATAAATAACGAATAACAAAAATCTTGGAATGCATTTTAGCACTCCTGTCCATCGACTGCTAATACTTTGGGGCGGGGATTTTTATTTCAAGAGCGAGGATGAAATTTTTGTAATAAAAATTTGGGTAAATAAAATGTATAAGTAAATTCAACACAATCAGCGATAATAACAATATTGATCGTTTAAGTTTTAAGGACACTTATTGTGAGTGAAATCGTTGGTCAAGCTGGTGCACCACCAGCAGTCATAGAACAATTGAATTTAGCATTTGATGCTGAGCAAGACCGTTTATTATTTAAGGCTGGCTTGTCTGACAATACCGAGCTTGCGATTTGGATTACCCGTCGCATCGCTAAGTCCATTTCTGCTTGGTTGCAGGGCAGTCAGGAGGAAGTTGGTTTTTCTATGCATGCTGTGGTGATGAATGCGCAAGGTGGCTTGGATGCAGTTAGTGGAAAGCTGATGTCTGCCTCTTCAATTACTTCCGAAGCGTTAATGAAAACTTCCACGCAAAATTTAGATTTCAGTACGCAATGTCAATCTAATCGAAGCGCTCGCTTAGTGGCGCCTATGCTGGCGATTGCTTGCAAAGTATTGACCGATAAGGTCACACAATTCGTGCTTGAGTTTAGCGCTAAAGATGGCATTAACGCGCAAATTGCTTTTAATGCCGAACTCAAGATTGCCTTCGGCAACATGTTGCAATTGGCCAGTAAAGAGGCCGCTTGGGATATTGGTGTGCAAAGTAGTCACTTTATTACGCCACCAGTGACTTCATCACAGGTTTTACATTAGTGAAAAATAAAGATTTACTCAACCGTAGTTTAAAGTCTGTGTGGCATCCGTGCACACAAATGAAAGCACACGAAACCCTGCCGCCTTTACCCATTGCTAGCGGCGATGGCGTTTGGCTCAAAGATTTTGAGGGTAAGCCTTATTTAGATGGCGTGAGCTCTTGGTGGGTGAATTTGTTTGGGCATAACGAGCCGCGCATTAAAGCCGCAATTACTGAACAGTTAAATACATTAGAGCACGTTATGTTGGCCGGCTTCACGCATGAGCCTGTCGTGCAGTTGTCTGAAAAGCTAGCTGCCTTAACGGGATTGGGGCATTGCTTCTATGCTTCAGATGGTGCTTCTGCCACTGAAATAGCGCTCAAAATGAGCTTTCATTATTGGCGCAATATTGGTCAGCCACAAAAGAGTCAGTTTTTAAGTCTGCAAAATAGTTATCACGGTGAAACTATTGGTGCTTTATCGGTGACCGATGTCGCGATTTTTAAAGATACTTATGCGTCATTGTTGCGCCAGAGTGCGCAAATGCCATCACCAGATGCGCGTCTGGCTGAGGCTGGTGAGAGTGCGGAGGCTTATGCGAGTCGCTGTGCTGATTTTTTAGATGCATATCTAAAACAACATCATGCTGAAATTGCCGCTTTTATTATCGAGCCAATGATTCAGTGTGCGTCTGGCATGGGGATGTATCACCCCGCTTATCTAAAACGTGCACGAGAAATTTGCACGCAATATCAAGTCCATTTAATTGCCGATGAAATTGCCGTGGGTTTTGGTCGCACAGGGACGATGTTTGCCTGCGAACATGCCAATATCAAGCCAGATTTTATTTGTCTTTCAAAAGGCATTACGGGCGGCTATTTGCCATTGTCAGTGACGCTGACAAGCGATGAGATTTATCAGGCCTTTTATGATGATAGTGTCGCACGCGGCTTTTTACATTCGCACAGTTATACAGGCAATGCCTTGGCATGTAGTGCGGCCTTAGCCACGTTAGCAATTTTTGAGCAAGATGATGTGCTGAGTAAAAACCAAGCAAAAACGGCTTACATTAGCGGTCAAATAAGCACATGGAATGACTTGCCAATGACAAATGTTCGTAATCAAGGCATGGTATGGGCATTTGATGTGCAAACAAAGAATAAGCAATTCCAACAGCACTTTTATCAGCAGGCATTGGCTGAGGGCTTGTTGCTTAGACCAATTGGCAATACCGTTTATTGGATGCCGCCATATGTGATCAGCCAAGATGAAATCGATTTTATGCTGAAGACGACTAAGCAAGTGGTGCTGGCATGCGCTTAATGCTTGCTGTTTCATTGGCGCTTTTTTGTGAGCTTGCTTTTGCACAAAATGTGCAATTACCTGCGCCTGTTGTTCAAGCACTTCAGGCGGAAAATGTGCCGCTAGAAAATGTCAGTATTTATGTTCAGCGGGTAGATGCCCCGCAAGCATTATTGGCTTACCAGTCTGATTTGCCGCGCAATCCAGCATCCGTAATGAAGTTAGTGACTAGCTATGCGGCGCTCGATTTACTTGGCCCATCTTATCGTTGGAAAACACAATTTTATAGCTTAAGTCAGCCACAAGAAGGCAAGTTGCAAGGCGGGATTTGGATTAAGGGTTCAGGTGACCCCGCCTTAAATACTGCCCATTTAATTGAAGCGGCCAGTGAGCTAAAACAAAAGTATGCCTTGGATGAAATCTGTTGTGAGATTCATTTGGATAACAGCGCTTATGCGCCACAAAATTTTGATGCGGCAGCGTTTGATGGTAAACCCACTCGTGCCTACAACGCGCCAGCAGAAGCCTTAATGGTGAATCAGCAGGCCATTCGATTGCAACTCATTCCAGGTAGCGAAAAAATCACAGTGGTGGCTTACCCAAGTTGGCAGTGGCTGGTTAAACGTGCAGATATTAAGCCAGTGTTAGGCGAGTGTGGGGATTGGAAGAGTAGCCTGCTAATTAAGCGTGAAGGACGAGTGCTGAATCTTCGAGGTGATTATCCTGTGAGTTGTGGTGAAAAGTATCTGGATGTGAATTGGCAGGGCACTGAATACGTTGGTGAGCTTTTTCATAGTGCTTGGGAGCAGGTTGGTGGACGTTGGGCTCTGGCAGATAAAACGCAAACCCGAATTGTGAGTGTGCCAGATAGTGCAATTTTACTCATGGAACACACCTCGCCAACGCTAGCAGAAATGTTGCGAGATATGAACAAAGCCAGTAACAACGTGATGGCACGCGCTTTATATTTAAACTTAAGTCGTTTGAATGATTCATCACAAGTTGCTTCTATCGCAAAGAGTGAAGTTGCGCTGAAGACTTGGTTACAAAATAAAGGGTTTAACTTTCCTGAGTTAGTGCTTGAAAACGGTGCCGGGCTCTCAAGGGTTGAGCGTATCAGTGCAAGCCATTTGGGCGCTTTACTGAGCGATGCTTTCCGAAGCCCAGTGATGGTTGAACTTACTGCTTCTTTGCCTATCTACGGATTGGATGGTTCGTTAAGCAAACGAAAAGATGGTGGGGTGTTCGGACGCGCCCACTTAAAAACAGGCTCCCTTGAAAATGTAAGAAGTCTCGCAGGATATGTGCTCGATGCAAAGGGCCGCTATTGGTCGGTGGTATTTGTTGCAAATGGGTCAAGGTCTGAAGCCACTCGGCCCGCTCAAGACGCGCTGTTAAACTGGGTATATCAACAGGAGTAAATCCTTGTATCCCCCGTGAATCAAGTCAGTTTGATTGAATCTGATCTTGTAACTCGGGTATGATAATTAAGATTTTTATTTTGGAGCACAATATGAAAAAAAGTATTTTAATGGCAAGCGCTTTAATGATTGCCATGCTCGCTATCACAGGCTGTAAAGCTGATTCAAAAACAACAAATAAGGAAACTGCAATGACACAAAACATCACAGAACTCGTCAAAAATGACACGGTCGTTGGTGAAGGCCGTGAAGCGGAAGCTGGCTTCAACGTCACCGTGCATTACACAGGCTGGCTTTACGACCCAAGCAAAGCGGATGGTAAAGGCACTAAATTTGATAGTTCACTCGATCGTCATGAGCCATTTGTATTTTTCTTAGGTGGCGGCCAAGTGATTCAAGGTTGGGATGAAGGCTTTGCTGGCATGAAAGTGGGCGGTAAACGTTCCTTAATCATCCCGCCAAACATGGGCTATGGCGTTCACGGTGCAGGTAGTGTGATTCCGCCAAATGCAACATTGATTTTTGATGTTGAGTTACTTGGAATTAAATAATTGCTCTGCATCAAGTAAAAGCAAGGGCAGTCATTAAATTTTGACAAAGGCAGCGCAATGAAAGTAAGAATTAAGTGGGTGGAAGACGTCTGTTTTATGGGCGAAACAGAAAGTAGTCATGCAGTCATCATGGATGGTTCGCCAGAGATTGGTGGTCGCAATCTTGGCATGCGCCCAATGGAAATGTTGCTTGTTGCCATGGGTGGATGTTCTTCGATTGATGTGGTGACGATTCTGCAAAAATCACGTCAGCCAATTACCAATTGCGTTGCTGAAATTACGGCTGAGCGTGCGGATGAAATCCCTAAGGTATTTACTAAAATTCACGCGCACTTTGTGGTCACAGGAAAAAATCTTAATCCTGTGCAAGTAGAGCGCGCGGTGAATTTGTCTGCTGAGAAGTATTGCTCAGCCTCTATTATGCTCGGCAAGGCTGCGGAAATGACCCACAGCTTTGAGATTAAAGAGACTGAGTAGGTCTTAGTTTTTTGCTTCGATGATTGAAACAGTCAGCACATCGCCTGTTTCAATCACTTCAAATAGTCGATCTATATTTGGGTGCTTACCTGGATTTTCTTCCGCATCTTGCGTGTGTTCTGCATAAATTTTCAAGCCATCTTTTGCAGCATCTTTATTGATGTTGCCCCATTTTTTGAATAAGTGATGGTAAACCTTCACCGAGCCTTGGCTGCCGGGTTTGTTTTCAATCAAGCCTGCATTTGAACCATCAGCTTTAGCCAATTCAATTTTTTGAATGTGATCGCTGTTTTCTAAACTGGCTAAAATTTCGCTAAATTTCTTCATGGGTCTTTGCTTGCGCTTTCTTTTTTAGATTGGTTTATAGATGATACGTAGTTGAAGTCATGACTTTTGACATGCCTTGCATCGCCGCTTTAATGGGGCTTGGTAATTCTGCCCCACCTAAGTGTATCGCAGTGGCTGCATGCTCGGCTTCGTCTATTTTCATTTGTTCCAGAATGGCGCGGCTTTTGTCGTCGTTAGCAGGTAACGCATCTAAATGTTGATTGAGATGCACCCCGACTTGGCGCTCTGTTTCTGCCAAGAAACCTAAATTCCATTTGTCACCCAGTGCCCCAGCAATAGCGCCTAGGGTAAAAGAACTCACATACCAAATTGGATTTAGCAAGCTGGTGCGTCCTCCAAGTTCCTGGATGCGTCTCTCACACCAGGCTAAATGCTCAGTTTCTTCTTTTGATGCTTGCTCCAAAGCGCGCACAGTCTGAGGATTTTTAGTTGTCAGTGCTTGACCGTTATAAAGTGCCTGAGCACATACCTCACCACAGTGATTTATCCGCATTAGTGAAGCCGCGTGGCGCTTCTCTGTTGAGTTTAATTCTGTTGATAGTGAGACATTTTGATCTGGATACGGGCGAACGCTGTGAGCAGTTGCCGCTAAAGTTTTTAAGCCTTTATCGAATTCGATAATAAATCGGTCTAGCATCGCTTTTCACCAGTTGAAATCTTGATAAATCAATCATAAGGGTAAGCAAGGCTTACCCTTATGAAGCATGTTTACTTCTTGCTCGGTGCTAAAATATCTATACCCTTGAGCAAGTTAACTGCTTGCATAAATTGGTAGTCAGTTTTAGTGCCAGCTTCCATTGGTGCTTTATCAGCAGACTGTTTGTCGTCTTTTTTCACTGTAGGCGGTTTTGGTGTTTCTTTTGCTGGTGCTTCCGCGTCTTTAGGATTCGACAAGTGATTGCTTAAATCTGCTTCACGTAGGTTCATTCCTTGATCAGCTGTACTCACTGTTGCATCTTCTACAATGATGTCTGGCACGATGCCTTTAGCTTGAATAGAACGGCCGTTTGGCGTGAAGTAGCGAGCAGTTGTCAGCTTGATCGCTGTGCCGTTATTCATTGGCAGGATGGTTTGTACCGAGCCTTTACCAAAACTTTGTGTGCCCATGATCACTGCACGTTTGTGGTCTTGCAATGCGCCAGACACAATTTCTGAGGCTGAAGCTGATCCGCCATTAATCAACACTACCATTGGTACAGTTTTGATATCCGCAGGCAAGTCCTTCAAGAAGTCACCAGCTTCGCCGCCACGAGAGTAGTTTGCGGCATTGGCAGTTAAACGCATTTTCGCGTCTTCTGTTCGTCCTTCCGTATAAACAACAAGCGCATCTTTCGGCACAAATGCAGAAGTAATGCCTACTGCCGCTGTAATTAAGCCACCTGGGTTGTTACGCAAATCAAGCACTAAGCCTTTTAATGGCGCTTTGTTTTGTTCACGTAGGGTTTTAATTGCTTTCGCTAAATCTTCAGCTGAGTGTTCTTGGAATTGCGTTACACGAAGATATGCATAGCCAGGCTCAGGCAATTTGTACTTAACACTTTGTGTTTTGATGATTGCACGCGTTAGTGTGATGTAAAGTGGTTTGATTTCACCTTTACGTAAAATAGTCAATTTGATTAGGGTATTTGGTTTGCCACGCATGAGCTTAACAGCATCATTTAGGGTCATTCCTTTCACTAATTTATCATCGAGTTGCATGATGAGATCGCCAGATTTCACACCCGCTTTGAAAGCAGGAGAGTCTTCGATTGGAGATACTACTTTGACTAGACCATCTTCCATGCCAACTTCAAGACCCAAGCCACCAAATTCGCCTTGTGTCCCTGCTTGCAAATCCTTGTAGCCATCAACGTCTAAGAATGATGAGTGAGGATCTAACCCTGTCAGCATGCCGTTAATCGCTTCATTGATTAATTTTTTATCAGGCACTGTTTCGACATAGTCGCTTTTAATTTTTCCGTAAATTTCAGCGAAGGTGCGAAGCTCGTCAAGCGGTAATTGAGGTTTAGTTTCTTTTTCGGCGACTGCTGGATAATTCAGGCTTAAGCTGACACCTAAAACTGCACCTATGACCACTAAACTAATTTTTTCTAATTTTGTATGCATGAAATAAAAAATCCTTCACTAACAAGGTAAATTACAAACCCTCAGTAAAGAGAGCTCGGGAATGATGATTGAGATAATATCGTGTTGCGCTATTTAAACCAATTGAAATAACATGTGTTTAAGTACTTTTATACACAAAGGTCACATGGAAAACGCAGTTAACAAAATCGAAATCGAATACTGTACGCAATGTCATTGGTTACTAAGAGCCGGTTGGATGGCACAAGAACTTTTGACGACCTTTAACACAGACCTTTCAAGTGTTGCGCTAGTTCCTGGAACTGGTGGTATTTTTGAGGTGAGATTAAATGGTGCGGTGATTTACTCCCGCAAAGAAACGGGTCGCTTCCCAGAATCCAAAGAGTTGAAGCAATTAGTGCGCGATATCATTGACCCAGAAAGACACTTAGGGCACAGCGACCGTAAAGCCGAATAAATTATTTGGCGGGAGGCTTATTTAGTTGGTTTACTAGCTCTCTGCTCGCCAGTTCTTTTGCATCTACGCGGCGAGCGCCAGTGAAGCGTTTTGACCAATAGCTGTCATTCATGTCTGCTACGCTAATGCTACTCCCCGCACTTGGGGAATGAATAAAACGATTGTTGCCAACGTAAATGCCAACGTGGGAATAAACGGATTTCATGGTGTTAAAAAACACCAAGTCGCCAGGCTTTAATTCTTTTTCGGTCACATTTTGACCAACTTGGCTCATCGCACGAGCGCCATGTGGCAACGTTAAGTTAGCCGCTTCTTTAAAGACATATCGGACAAAGCCACTGCAATCAAAACCAGCATCCGGGCTGATGCCGCCATATTTGTACTTCACGCCGGTTTGGCTAAGCGCGTGTAAGATAATTTCCTGTGCGGTGCTTGTCCAAGAGTTATTTGATTCGGTTTCTTGTGCTGTATTTGATGCGGCATTGGTGTCATCGTTGCTTGACGATAAAAATGGAAAATCAAATGCAAAGGCGAAATTAGACGCCCCTAGCAAAAGGCTAAACGCAACAGCACATGATGTTTTTTTCAAATTTATCATCAAGATATTATAAAACGAAGCTGTGATTTTTCCTAATCGTCCCGTGTTTGGGCTAGACATGGCAAGGGTGAAGCCTGTGCCGATAAATGCTATAGTGCCGACATCTTTTTTATTGCACTACTCATGAAAACTTCGCGCCGTCATCTCGAACTTCTTTCACCAGCTAAAAATGCCGAATTTGGTATTGAAGCAATCAATCATGGTGCAGACGCGGTCTATATTGGTGGCCCAGCGTATGGCGCACGTGCCAAAGCCCCAAATACAGTTGAAGATATTGCTAGGTTAGTGACACACGCACATCGTTTTAATGCTGAAGTATTTGTAGCGCTTAATACTATTTTTCATGACAATGAATTAGAAGGTGCGCGCGAGATTGTTTATCAGCTTTACGATGCGGGCGTCGATTCGCTGATTGTTCAAGACATGGGCCTGTTGGAAATGGATTTGCCCCCTATTCAGCTTCACGCAAGTACGCAAACCGATATTCGCACCGTTGAAAAAGCCAAGTTTTTAGATCAAGCTGGCTTCTCACAAATTGTGTTGGCGCGTGAGCTGGATTTAAAAACTATTCAGCAAATTGCTGATGCAACAACCTGTCATTTAGAGTTTTTCGTCCACGGTGCTTTATGTGTGGCGTTTAGTGGGCAATGCTTTATTAGCCATGCCCACACTGGCCGAAGCGCTAATCGTGGCGAGTGTTCACAAGAGTGCCGTTTGCCTTATCGTTTAGAAGATTCCCAAGGCCGTGTGATAGGTAACGACAAGCATTATTTGTCCATGAAAGATAATGACCAAAGTGCAAATTTGCGGGCTTTAATTGGGGCGGGGATTAGCTCTTTCAAAATTGAAGGGCGCTATAAAGATTTACCTTATGTAAAGAATGCCACCGCCCATTATCGTCAGTTGTTGGATGAGATTTTGCTCGATATGCCAGAATACGCAAAAACTTCATCTGGTCTTACCAGTTTTAGCTTTACGCCCCAGCCTGAGAAAACCTTTAACCGCAGTGCCACAGATTATTTTGTCAATGGTCGTCAAGATGATATTGGCGCGTTTGATACCCCTAAGTTCTGGGGTGAAGAAGTAGGAAGAGTCACTAAAGTGGCTAAAGATTCTTTTGAAGTCGATAGTCAAATCGAGCTTCATAACGGCGACGGCTTGTGTTTCTTTGATGTGCATAAAGAGCTGGTCGGTATGCGCATTAACACCGTTGAAGGTAAGCGATTAACACCGAATGAAATGCCTGAAGATATGCGCCGTGGCATGACGCTTTATCGTAATCGTGACCACGCTTTTATGCGTTTACTTGAAAAAGATTCGGCCACCCGTAAAATTCCTGTAGAAATGCATTTTTATGAAACGCCGGATGGTTTTGCATTAACCGTGACCGATAGTGATGGACTAAGTGCAACGGCGCTTTGCCAAGTAGAAAAGCAGCCTGCACAGCAAGCAGAAAAATCCGAAGCCAGTTTGCGTGCGAATTTAGCAAAATTGGGCAGTACCGATTTTGTGGTGAAATCAATTTCATTTGATTTATCGCAAGCTTGGTTTGTGCCAGCATCAGGCATTAATACGCTTAGACGTGATGCGATTGAACAGTTAGCGCAAGTTCGGGTGGCGAGTTATCAGCGCCCAGAAAAACGCCTGCCAGCTAATCCCCCAGCTGTTTATCCTGAAGATACTTTGAGCTATCTTGCCAATGTTTATAACAAAAAAGCGCGTGCTTTTTATGAGAAACATGGCGTCAAAATGATTGCGGCGGCGTATGAAGCAAACCAAGAGCTAGATGAAGTGCCGCTCATGATTACCAAACACTGTTTACGCTTTAGTCATGGCATGTGCCCTAAAGAGGCTAAGGGTGTGATTGGTGTGCAAGGCACGGTCACCGCGGAGCCGATGACTTTGATTAACGGCAACGATAAATTCACGTTGAAATTCGACTGCAAGCCTTGCGAAATGCACGTGATGGGTAAGATTCGTAAGCCCATCCTGCAAATGTCACCACCTCAGCCTTTGCAGTTTATTCCAAGAACTAAGGCTTAAAAGTTATAAGTCAAGGTCGCACGCGCTGTTATGGGCGCCCCAGGAGTAAGATTGTTATTCGTGTGTGCACTCGTCACATAATCTTTATCCGTTAAATTTTCTATATTCAACTGCATCTGTATTTTTGGTGTGGGCTTCCAAAAAATAGCTGCGTCTACACGGGCATAGCCAGGAAGCACTGTACTTGCTGCGGTGGTTGGCGTAAGTGCGTACATTTGAGATCTGCTGACTACGCCTATTGCAGCACCCCAGCTTTCATTGAAGTCGTAGCGGTTCCATAACGAAAATGTATGGCTCGGTGTTTGCCCTAATGTTGTGCCAGCTAAGTATGTTGAACCGCTGATGACCATCGCTTTGGTGAATTCTGCATCTTGATAGCTGTACCCACCAAACATGCTCCAGCGGTCTGTCATTTTCCCTGCAATGCCTAATTCAGCGCCTTTTGTTTCTTGGCCATCGATCACGATATTTTGAGAAGTGTTCACCGGATCTGTCATCGCTACATTTTTTCGTTCTAATAGATAAAGGGCGGCTGTTAGCGACAATTGAGGTGAGATGTCATATTTTGCACCAAGCTCTTTGTTAATAAATTTTTCAGGCTGCAATGACTTGGTAGTCGCTGTTAAGCTTAATAGTTGGTCGCCGGCGCGCGGCACATAAGCAAGGCTATATGAACCATAAATAGAGAGATTTTCGATTGGTTTGAAAATTAATCCGGCGCGAGGTGACAAAAGGCTGTCTGAAACTTCAATCGTTTGACTCGTTTTGACGTTGTCATAGTGTGTTTTTAATTGATCATGACGTAAGCCAACAATGGCCTGCCACTGCTCGCTGATCTTAATTTGATCCTGTACATACAAAGCAAAAATATCAATTTCGCTCGCCTGATTGCGTGAAGTGTTGCTGAGGTTAATTGGCAGACTGTAAGTCGAGCTAAGGACAGAAACGCCAGATGAAATTCTTTCGCTATTGCCAGCAATGAATCTTGCGTTAGTGGTTTTCTGTGTGCCAACTTCCATGCCAGCCAAGAGTTGATGTTCAAAGCGACCTGTATTAATTTTGTAAGTAATATCAGTCTGATTGATGAAGTTTTTTCGGTCAGTCGTATCCCGATACGCACCCACAGCAAATAGATTGTTGGAGACCGCACTGTCTGCATAGACGTTTTGATAATACTTATCGTAGCTCGCGTAGCGCGTGCGATTTCGAATGCTGAGATTATCGTTAAAAGCATGTTCAATCATTGCATTTAATGCTTTTGTTTCAGTCTCGTTTGGGCTTAAAGACGCGTTGCCATAAAACGTTTGGTAGTCTTCCAAGCGATAGGGGCGATTGTTTAATCCAGTCCCAATCGATGGAATGCCGCGGTCACCAATATGTTGGTCTTTAAAGTACTCTGCACCAATCGTGATTTTTGTGTTGTCAGATGGCGTGATCGTGAACGTCGGGTTGACGCCATAGCGCTTTAGGTTGACACCACTACGATAGCTATCCGATTCTTCATACACAGCATTGAGTCTGAAAGCCGCTACATCATTGATGCCATTTCCGATATCGATACTAGTACGTTTTTGGTTGTAAGCACCGTAAGTGACTTTAATCTCTCTAACAGGATCCCAGCCAGCTTCCTTTGAGACGCGATTGATCGCGCCACCAGATGCCCCACGTCCAAAGACCATCCCATTAGGCCCCTTGAGGACCTCTATTCGATCTGTATTGTAAAAATCTCGATAGGTTTGCACATCATCACGCATCCCATCTAAATAAAAGTCGCCGGTTGTGACACCACTTCCTCGAAAGTTAAGTGCATCGCGGTTGCCTTCGCCTTGTGATGCTGTGACACCAGGCACGTATCGAACAGCATCAGACATACTTTGAACGGATTGGTCACTCATTTGCTCTTGGGTAACTACAGAAACGGATTGAGGCACATCAATCAGCGGCGTGTCTGTTTTTGTGGCAGTTGAAGATCTTTTTGCTTGGTAACCTTTGACTGGTTTTGTATCGCTGATACGCTTGGCGGCTACCTCAACCTTATCGATATTGAGTGCAGCGACTTTCAATGGCTCAGCATCAGCTTGTCCAATTGATGCGCTTAGTACTGCAAAAGTTAGGTATCCAAAAGGTGTTGAGTGACATTTTTTCATTGTGCGGCTTTAATTTGTAAATGATAATGATTCTCATCTTACAGTAAATGAGAATCATTATCAACTAAAACTGCGCAATAAATATTAAGGCGCTGGATTCATCATCCGCAAATGCAGGTCTTCAATTTCCAGCATTAATTCTGGCGATAGCTGCGTATTCCACGCCGCGATATTTTCTTTAAGTTGAGTCATGTTGGTTGCGCCAATAATTGTGCTGGTGACAAACCATCGGTGATACACAAACGATAAAGCGAGTTGTGTTGGTGTTAAACCATGCGCACGGGCTAATTCAGCATAGGATTTGCTCGCGGGCGTAACATTTGGCTTTTTGTATCGCTGTGAATAACCTAGGAACTCAGTAATACGACCAGGTGCGGCAGGGTCATCAATATATTTGCCAGTTAAATGTCCAAATGCCAAAGGTGAATAAGCAAGTAAGCCAACATTTTCGCGGAACAGCACTTCGGACATGCCAAATTCCATGCCACGATTGAGTAAGTTGTAGCAGTTTTGAACCGTGGCTACGCGAGGCAAATCATATTCTTTGGCGATCCGTAAAAACTCCATCAAGCCCCATGGCTGTTCGTTGGATAGACCGATGAAGCGAACTTTTCCTTCTTTAATTAGCTCGGCTAAGGTTTCTAATTGGTTTCGAATCGTCACCCATTCTTTGCGCTCGCCTTCGCCCAATTTGTCTGACACATATTCATTTGCTGGGTCGAATAGATATTGGCCAAACATTGGCACGTTGCGCTCAGGCCAATGCAACTGGTAGATGTCGATGTAATCCGTTTGCATGCGTTTGAGTGAGCCTTCAATCGCTTCACGAATATTAGTGCGGTCTAGGCATGGCGGACCGCCACGAATCCAATCCATACCGCGTCTTGGGCCAGCGACTTTTCCGCCTAAAATAATCTTGTCGCGCGGCTGATTTTTGAGCCAATGGCCAATGATGGTTTCGGTCTTGGTGAAGGTATCTGCCTTTGGCGGCACAGGGTACATTTCCGCAGTGTCGATAAAGTTAATGCCTTGCGCCATCGCATAATCGAGCTGCTCGAAAGCTTCGGCTTGAGTGTTTTGGTCGCCGTAGGTCATCGTACCTAAGCAGATCGCGGAAACGTTCAAGTCGGTATTGGCTAATTTTCTATATTCCATATTTTGCCTATTAATTAATCTTTACCAACATTGTACCTGTAAGGCCGCATCATAAAAGCATTACAATAGCGACTTTGCACTCCTCACCCTAAGAGCCAGTTTTGTCCGCGTCAGATTCCAAATTAAATTTTATCTTTTCCGAAAAAGGGCCGCTCGCTGAGGGCATCCCAGGATATCGCGCGCGCCAACAACAGCTCGAAATGGCTTTGGCGATTGAAACTGCCATTCTAGAAAACAAACAGTTGGTGGCTGAAGCGGGTACCGGTACAGGCAAGACCTTTGCTTATTTAGTGCCAGCCTTACTTTCTGGCGGTAAGGTCATCGTTTCAACTGGCACCAAAACCCTGCAAGACCAATTGTTTCACCGTGATTTGCCTGCCGTGCGCGATGCGCTAAAAGTGCCAGTCACGGTTGAAATGCTCAAAGGACGGGCTAATTATGTGTGCCATTTTCACTTAGAGCGCTCAGCCAACGAAGGCCGTTTTGTTTCACGGGAGGATGCTAATTACGTTCACGTGATTCGCAACTTTGTTGAAAACAGTAAAACAGGCGACAAAGCGGAGTTGATCGAAGTGCCAGAGAACGCCACCATTTGGCCTAGCGTCACCTCGACCCGTGATAATTGCATGGGGCAAGAATGTAATTTTTACAAAGATTGTTTTGTCATGGATGCCCGCAAACGTGCTTTAGCGGCTGATGTGGTGGTGGTGAATCATCATCTATTTTTTGCAGATGTGATGTTGCGCGATGAAGGTGTGTCGGAGTTATTGCCTTCAGCTAATACTGTGATTTTTGACGAAGCCCATCAATTGCCCGAAGTGGCGGGGCTATTCTTTGGTGAAGATGTTTCGACTAGTCAGCTTTTGGAGTTGGCGCGCGATGCTGAGGCCGAATACATAACCACTGCGAAAGATTGTCCAGCCTTGCAAGAGGCGGCGAATGCTTTAGAAAAATCCGTCCGAGATTTTAGGCTAGTGTTTGCGTATGAAGGCACGCGTATGCCTGTGCAAAAAGCACTCGCTTTAAAGAACTTTGATTCTGCTTATATCGAGATGCAAGCCAAGCTGCAAGCCTTGACCAATGTATTGGAAACTCAGGCCCCACGCGATCCTGCACTTGAAAATTGTTGGCAACGTGGTGCTGGCTTAATCGTCCAATTACAACGCTGGCTTGCCGCCGAAAATGCCAACTTAGTCCGCTGGGTGGAGGTGTTTACGCAAAGTGTTCAGTTGCACGCCACGCCTTTATCGGTTGCTGAAGGTTTTGGTAAGCAGCTGAATGCTTCGCCACGCGCTTGGATTTTTACATCAGCTACGCTCGCGGTGAAAAGTGATTTTAGTCATTACATCGGCCAAATGGGCTTGAGTAATGCCAATACAGGCTATTGGGAAAGCCCGTTTGATTATGGCAAGCAAGCTTTGTTTTATGTGCCAGAAAATATGCCTGAGCCGAATAGCCCAGGCTATTCGGCTGCAGTTGCGGCAGTGGCTTTGCCGGTGGTTCAAGCCAGTGGCGGACGGGCTTTTGTGCTGTGTACATCGTTAAGAGCTATGCGCGAAATTCACGCTTTTTTTACAGAAGCATTTGAGCAAAATGGCATTGAATATCCATTGATGATGCAGGGCGAAAGTTCACGTAGCGAATTGCTAGAACGATTCCGCAAACGGGGAAATGCTGTGCTGGTCGGAAGCCAAAGCTTTTGGGAGGGTGTGGACGTTCGCGGCGAAGCGCTTTCCTGCGTGATTATCGACAAACTCCC
>JAIXRI010000006.1:0-194577 GCA_027485305.1 Methylophilaceae bacterium
ACTCCGAACTCTCTCTTCTGTTTCGAAGCATTCTTTGATGAAGTCTGTAATTATCTCCAACATAACTACGTAAACTTTTAATTCTTTTTTCGCGCTCAGGAGTTATTTCAGGAGCAAAAATATCTACTAAGGGGCGAAGAGCTTTAATCTCATCCAGTAAAAAATTATCGCTTGGAAATAACATTTCTAATTGGTCAAGAATCCCGTCTACGACACTATTAGAACTATCGATCTTCAAAGCGCTATACAATCCTCCCAGGCGTTCACGCTCTGACACTCTATCCATAAAATCCATGATGCCTTTGTCACTTAAAGAGTAAGCTTCTGGATTTAAGCAATGAAGCATCGCGAGAAAATTCTTTTCATTACCATTAAGTGGGGTACCAGATAACAATAAAACCGAATCAGAAGCCTCACAAACTGAAGCATATCTCCCAAACAAAGCCCTATCTTTTGGGTTAATACTCCAAGCTTTATTAGCGATATCATGAGCCTCATCTATTGCAATAAGGGTAGGATTACCGTGAAGAGTAATAATATTTTCAAGGTCTTCATGAGCGCATATTTTTAATGGCAGTTCGATATCATCATTATCAAGGTCAAATAAATCTCCAAGGTGGAAGCGTAAAGTCAACTCTCTAGTCCATTGCTCAATCAATGGACCGGGAACACTTACAATTACGTTAGCTTCGTGCTTTTTATCGAGCAAATGCTGACGGATAATTATTCCAGCCTCAATTGTTTTTCCAAGGCCAACTTCATCAGCAAGTAAATATTTAGGTGTGGGATCTTGAAGCACCCTTCTTACCACAGCAATTTGATGTGGTTCTATTTCGATGCTACTACTTGGTATAGAAGAGAGAGATCGGCACGATGCACGTTGACTTATATATGCTCGAATAAAAAGGTCTCTAAATGGAGCAAAATACATTGCATCATTAGAACAACAAGCAAGAAATTCCGCAGGACTAATTTGACTATTTGAAGGAAGATTAAGAACGTATATTTCAGAAATTGGAATTACAGAATACTCATTTTTTCTAAAAATCACTAAATGCATGTTATCAGGTCTAGTGCCTCCATATCTTGCCCGTCGCCATAACCCATAATCATGATCTCGGCAATAAACTATAGCCTCTTCGAATAAAACAATTCTTTTTAATTGTGATTGTGGTACATCTACGATTCTATCTTCTGGTTTAAGAGGGGACTCAAAAAAACCAACTCTTGAAATTTCTGAGTTAGAGTTAAGCTCAATAACTTTACCAATTCCAACGAAATCTTTAGAAATTACTAAGTCACCAATTTGTATTGTAATCATATTCCCTCAATTAGACTTTTCAGCGTATCCCAAATACTTTATGGTTCTGAGTGGATAATCGCCATTTAGGATGATTTAAGCAGTACTCAATAGCAGATGCTGTATTTCGCTTAAAATCCAAACCATCCATTGGTTGAAGTAAAAAGTTATCTGTTAGATATGATTCGTAGATTTCAGGTTCAGCTCCTTTTTGTGGGTAAACTAACTTCAATTCATCTGCTGTTAATTGTTTTAACTCAGCACCCGATTTCGGACTAACGCATAACCAATCAATTCCCTGTGGAGCTTCAATCGTTCCATTAGTCTCAACAGCGACCTCAAACCCATCTATCTTTAAAGCATTAATTAATTTCTCATCTAACTGAAGTAACGGTTCACCACCTGTGCAAACCACTAGTTTCTTACCTTTATCTTGTTTAATCCACTTGGCATTAACTGCAGTTGATAACTCTTCCGGACTATTAAACCTTCCACCATCAGGACCTGTTCCTATAAAGTCTGTATCACAAAATTTGCAAACAGCATTGGCACGATCCTTTTCGAGACCGCTCCATAAATTGCACCCAGTAAACCGCAAAAAGACTGCTGCGCGACCAGCATTTGCCCCCTCACCTTGAAGCGTATAAAAGATCTCTTTAACGGTATAAGCCATATTAAACTGGAAGGGTCGGGCCAATCTCGCCCCAGGAAAGGATTGCACCACAACCCATGGTCTCATATAAATCTATGCGATCAAGTTGAGGAAGAATAGGAGATGCTTTTCGTTTAATCCAATAAAGTAAGGAACCCGTATCAGCATCATCAAGACCAGGTAACTCGTGGAGTGATTGATGATCTATCTCTTGGAATATTGGATTAAATAATTCTTTCACATCACCGTAGTCAATGGTCCAACCCATAACTTCATCCAAAGGGGATGTGAGATGAAGGCGCAAAGTATAGGTATGCCCATACAGACGATGATAATTTTGATATACAAAACTTTTTTCCGGTGCATGTTTAAGTTTCACAGCACTATCAAAGGTGTGTTCTTTCCAAATCCGGTATTCTTTACCATCAAATTGGGCACCTGCAGATGCTGTCTCATAGACTGTGACCCATGAAAGTTCAGGCAAATCGACTTTTAGGCGGTCCCAAATCCATTTGGAAATCATTTCACTTGTCGGATTTTCTAGGCCAGGGATGTCATTAAGACATGCCATGTGAAGTTGCTGATAAATAGGATTCCAACATTCGTCGATATGATCATAATCAACTCCAATTTCACTGGAACCTAAATCTTGGTCGGCATGAATAATGACCTCAAAACCATGCCCATGCATTCTTCCGCATTTGTGACCCTTAGGAACTTTAGGTAGTTGATGAGCTGATTGGAAAATATATCGACGCCAGATATGTGCATGATCGTTAACGTCCATATCAACACCCTCATGCTTAGTGCTCTGAATACCAATACTGTTAATGCCTGGGACGTTGACCTTACCCCTAACCCATCGAGCTAAGTTTTCATCTGTAGGATGATCTATGATTGTATTTAAGTGGTTGTAATCTAATGGAGCAACGCATTTATTAATAGCATCAGTAAGTTTTGCTACTTCACCCCCTGGAAAATCTGCCCATCCTTGTGGAAGCTCTGCCCTAATTTCAGCTAAATAACTGTGACCATGCAAACGTCTTGACCGATGCCCATCAGGGAGAAAGGGTACGTTCCTTGCAGCTTCAAATTCCGCAGTAGCTACATATAATAAAGTTTCTTTCATAACTACCTTTTGAACGATATTGTTAATGGATCTTCAATTCCAACTTCTGAAAATCCTTTGTTTCTGAGAATGCATGAATCACATGAACCACAGGGTTCCCCATCGGTCTTTGGATCGTAACAACTGCTGGTAACACTATAATCAACTCCTAACGACAGACCCTCTCTAATAATTTCAGCTTTAGTTAGCTTTATAAGAGGGGTATGTATTTTGAGTTGCTGCCCATCTGATGTTGCTGCTTTAGTAGCCAAGTTTGCCATTTTTTCATATGCCGCGATGTACTCAGGTCGGCAATCTGGATAACCACTATAGTCAAGAACATTTACCCCAATAAAAATGTCATTAGCCCCAGTAACTTCTGCCCAAGCAAGTGCATATGATAGAAATATTGTGTTTCTTGCTGGTACATAGGTAATTGGTATGCCATCAGTCATAGAATCAATAGATCTATTTTTGGGAACTGCTATATCGCTCGTAAGAGCAGACCCACCCGTAGATCGCAAATCAATATCTATAATTACATGCTTTGCAGCACCAAGCTTTTCGGCAACAATTTTTGCTTGTTCAAGTTCAAAATGATGGCGTTGACCATAACGAAAGCTAATTGCTGTAACAGCAAAGCCTTGAGCTTTTGCAATAGCAAGAACTGTTGTTGAATCTAGACCACCACTTAGTAGGCATATAGCATTTTTCATTAAAAACGTTCGCCCTCCTGACTAATTATGATTAATAAATTAATCATCTGTAATAGTTTTCGTTATTAAAATTATTCTAATACTAGCACACGCTATACCCCTTTATGATGAGGGGATTGGTATTAACCAATGTTGAAGTTATATTAAATCATGATCTAATGACGCCTGTATTAAACATGCTCATTGATAACAGATCTAATTTCCTTAGCTTTTATAGTCGGATGCCATTTATCTATCAATTCATCAAAAATTTTCTCAAGTCTGATATTGGTGCCTCGAATTCCTGAAACAACATCAGATGCCCAGATAAAATACTCTCGTATACGATCTGCATCCCAATCTGCAGGGGGTGCAGAAAAAAGATCTCTTAGGTTGGATATTTTATCAGCGAGTTTTACTAGTTTTGCTTCATGTGAACTATGGGGCGCATGCTCAACCTGTTTAAGTTTACGTTCAGCCTTTGGGAGGCTTTTGTCATCTGTAACTTCCATCACAATCGAAGCAATTTTACTGCCGAAAGCATCAATAAGTTCTAACTCAGTTGTTTCAGTATCTTCAACCGTATCATGGAGAATTGCAGCACATAAAACGCCTTCATTAGCTATCCCCCCCTCGTTTGCTAATATATTAGCTAGAGCAATTGGGTGGTTAATGTAAGGTGATGCTTCCGCATCCTTTCTACGCTGATTCCTGTGTTTATCTGCTGCAAAAGCAACTGCTTTAATAAAAATGTTACTCATAACAATCTCTTCTCTTATTATTATTGATAAAAAATCTGACTTCTTAAGTCTCGCTGTAAAAATGGAATAAATTCCTTCATGGAAGTTTTTTCGGTCGACTGCACAACCTCACCTAAGTGATCTTCAATAAGCGTTCGCGTAACATAGAGTTTATTTCGCTCTAAACGATACGTTGAATCGTATTGAATATCAGCTTTATGAAAACTCATATTGCTAGGTATTCTTGTGATTTTAGTCTTTTCTGGAAACTCTATTTCGTAACGTTCTCGGTATATGCTTGGATACCAATTGTATGGATGTGTCCGCTTAGCTAAGGGCTTACTTTGAGACTCCTCTAGAATCGCATTATCTGAGACACCCATCGGTATCCTCATGGCAGCAGGTCCCGGAAAGTTTGAAACAGGATCTATTTTGAACTTAGCATAAACAGTAAAAGGTTTATCGGTATCTAAAGGGTCGGATGATTTCAAAAATCCTGTGCCCGTCTGACCGCTGGATTGTAAGATACGATTAATCGAGGTCTGAGGATCTTCATCCGCATGTGAGACGCGACTTGACCGGTAGTGCTCAGCAATACTGCCATTAAACGAATTTAGGCTGCTGCCATCAATACTCCCATCCGCATTAATGCGCATTTTAATTACAGAAATAATCTCATAATCCTCTTTTCGCATTCGAGGTGTATGGCCAATTTTATTCAGTGCGGTCAGAACCACGGGCTTATCTAAGTCATCTATTGGCAATGTCCCAAATGTTGAGTATTTGGAAGTCGAATCTAGATACAGGTCCAGACTCGGCACGTAGGTAATGATGTGGTTTAGCGGCGTGGTTACTGCATACTTAGGTAAAGTGAAGGCCTCCCCGGAATTAATCAGTGCGCCGCTACTTGTTATTCCTTTTGCGCTTAGCAGGGCCTCTAGGATTGCGGCATGGTCTTTGCAGTCTCCGTATCGGTTATGCAGGATAGCGTTAACGTTGTGGGGAACAAATCCGCCATTTCCCATAAATACCGCAACATAGCGTATGTTATTTTTTACCCAGTTATAAAGAATTCTGACTTGCTCACGTTGGTCGGTGACTTTATCTGTAAGTTGATCTGCCAGCTTCTTTATCTCTGGTGTTATTTTTACTTTTGGGGCTAGCTTTGATTGGTAATGTTGACCAATACTAACCTGATCTGGAAAAGTCGAAAATACAAGGTAGGGTGCAAAATCGTAGTAATCAATTTCGCTTGGCTCTGGTAGCGTGAATGTGTTCTGGGCATAGGTAAACCGATAGTGGTTTTGACTCTTAGATTGCCTGATTAAGCCGCCCTCGACACCCTTCGTATCGATATAAACGGGTAGCGCTTTGCTGATATTGATGTTTATGATGTTGTTTGAGTATTTGTAGTGAGGGCTGTAGAAGCTAGGTAGCACAAAGTGGTTTTTGAAATCTACCTCATGGGCATTGGTTTGATACGTATAACAAAGGCGACTGCCTACTTTAACCTTAGGAAAAATGATGACCTTGTGCTTGCTATCACTAAACATTGGTGCGCCCTGACTTAGCTGATCATCCGTTGTTCTAATCGCATCTTTTGAAACTGGGATCCTCTGACCATCAGGTTGCAAGGTATAGGCGGATAGAATCTTGACTGTTTCAAAGGTGCTGTTGTACTCAATATCAGCTTGACCATAACGATTAACGCCTTTTTCTGTTTCAATCAGGATGACGTTTTCTGAAGTGAGAACATAACTACCGTTTTTATTCACATTGTATGTATCAGCGATTTTTTCAAAAGTGACAATAGGACGGTACTCAGCAAAAGCACTAATGCTAAAAAGAAGCGAAAAAACAAAAATTAATGGCATTCAGAAAAGCTCCCATCCTTACTATATTTATCATGATTAAAAGCATTCGAATAAGCCTTTGTATATTTGCAATAATCACAATCCTCATTTGACGATGGAATCTCATCAGTGTCTAAGCAAATTTTGATATCTCTCAATACTAAATCCACCCAAGAATCATCACCAACGTATGGCAACATTGAAATAGTGAAGTCTAGTCGCTCATCGAAAGCTGGTTTATCTTTGATGCCATTGCAGTAAACAAACCACCCTTGCTTAGCGACCTTGAAGCCCCGCTGTCTCAATAGCCATTGATAAAACTCCATCTGCCTCTTGTAACCTATCTGCCAGTCGGCATCCAATGAAACAGGTTCTGCTTTTGATGTGGCTTTGTAATCAACGACGATAATTTCTTTAGTTTCCAAATCAAGCCACAAATCATCAACAGCACCAAATGTTTCAAACTCCGTCTCCTCATGCACAAAAGAAATACCCTTAAAGTTACTTCGCCAAACATCTAGTTCAGGATGGCTAAATGGGATTGCATTAAGTCCTGCTACGATCATGTATGGATGTGGTAGTTGTTGTTCACGGTACTGGTCAAACTCTTTTTTCAATAACGCATCTACAGCACTATTGAGATTGAATGGAAACCCTGGTGGACGCTTAACGCCTAGACGCTGATCAAGGTAGAAACAACACGGACAATTTAAGAATAGATCAACTTTGGAACGGCTTATTCTGAATGGACTATCATTTAAGGGGGTGTAGAGTTTTTGTTTAGCCATTTTTATGCTCGGTAATCCATCATTTTTTGTTTTCCCAAAGTGACAGTATTTTCTCGTCTGTGATGCCTTCTAAATCGCTCTCAATGATATAACCTGAATTCCTGATTGAATCATGGAAGTCATCTTGCGTCTTAAATAACCCCCACCAGTTAAGGTAAGGCCCACCCTGACCATGAATTTCCATAACGCAGCCTAATACAACTGAATCACCATCAGCTCGCTTTAATTCGCAACTATGAAGGGTAGGCGTTAAATACTCGTCTTCGTATCCACTTTCGATACGTCCTCTAGCATAACTTAACCTCAACTCATCGGTTATCTCATCCAGCTCAATACCTTCACAAGCGGCCATTTCATTGTCTTCAAAAATATTTTGGGCTAGATAAAAAAGGTTGAAGGCCATCTCTTCATGCGTCCAAGCACTTATTACTGCATCCCACCCATCAACTTCATACCAATCATATAGTGGCTTTAATACAGGCTCTGGGGTTCCCTTTAGCACATGATCTATAGCTGCATCTCTTATAGGCCACAAGTTCTCTGGGATTTCAGGGATTGAACTCATTTTCTGTCCTTGATAAGTTTATCTGGTGAATTTTTGAATAATTTTAATTTCAGGCTCTCTACTTTATTTTTAAGTAGAAAAAAGGACACTAAACTCAAGATTGAAAATGTCAAAAATAAGATTGTTTGAAATTGCTCGTGACTGATAGCGGCATCGTAAACCTCTAAAATAAATGCAACGACCATGAAATATTGCAACGATTTAAAAAATTTAATTTGATTCATATTATTCACCTAAAATTAATTTTGAGTTTTTAAGATTGGTATCTTTAAGATCAAAGATCGCGGGTTGTGACGTTGCTTTAAAATCCTTGATTGAGAAGTTTGCGTTGATAAGTTTGCCCTCTTTAAAGTAAATCACGTTGATTACATCGCTTTTGTTCATTTCAACCTTAAGGACTTTGTCGATTGCCTCAAGAATAGTTTTTTGTTTATCACCTTCAGCACTCAGTAGCATTAAAGATACTTTGGCTTCGTTTTCATCCACGCTGTCATTGAAGTTCTTAATATAGGTGCACAAAAATACTTTCGGGCTGTCGTTGTCTGGAAAAGGCCTGAGCGAGCTAAATTTATTCTTGTAACTATCAAAAAGTAGGTGCATCCTATCGCTATTCTCTGGGGTAATCAGTAAGTTGCGCGTAATCGAACCAGAAGAGCCATAACCCACACGATATGAGTCTTTTGGTTCTTCAATACTAGACACCCATAAGTTGCCGTACTTCTGAACATCGCCAACCCTCAAGGTGATCTCAGACTTTCCATCAAGCTTATCTGAAATCTTGGCCTCGATTTTGACCTCATCCGCTTTATGCCTGAAATGATCATAGATGCCATACGCAAACACAAAAATAATTGATAGGGCTATCGTCCCTAAGATAATAGTGATTGCTATTCGGTCTAAAAATTTTATCAACCTATCGAACTTGCTCTTAATTTCCATCATTAACCTCTTAGTAGTTTAGTTACGACCAAGTATTACTTTTTTCAGGCTCATAGCGTGAGCCTCCTAATAAATTTATTACATAAAAAAGCCCACGATTTAAAGTGGGCTAATTATTTAGTATTGAGAACTTACTAAGTATTTTTTCTTATAAAAATCGCTTGTTGGATTTTAGTAAACAAATCTTGGTAGGTATCTGGCGTCTCAATTGGAGCCTCTCTTTCTCCCCTCATTCCATATCCACCAGAGGTGTTTTGAGAGTTGACAATGTTTGTTCTGACTTTTGTTCTTCCTTGAGCCACTTCTTCAACAAATGCAGTTGCTTTAACGAACTTCATCACTTGACCCACAAAAGGAACAAAACTCTGTTTAGTAGGACTTTTAGCAGTAATTAACCCAGTTTCAAAACTTGCAGACTCAACGATATAACCTAAATCCTGAAATACTGACAAAGTCGCTGCAAACGCTATTTTTTTGCTTGTTTCGAATTCTTTAGCTTGAATAGATTGAAGCTCAAGGGGTGTTTTGGTAGGTCCTTGGTCCATGGTGGCGCATGAAGATAAAAACAAACAGAGTAAGACTACTAACTTTTTCATTTAGGATTCCTTGTTTAGAACGATGTGGCGTTGTAGGTAAATTCAGACACTTCAGATTTGTTGAATTTGATAATGATAGTGAGCGTTCTTTGTGTTCTTGACGCAGCACCAGCATTCTTTGAAACACCACCACCAAGTCCACCAGCAACACCTGAACCAAATCCTAATATCAATGAAGATAATCCGCCTGAACTTGTTGAGTAAGCATAATCAGTGCTGACTTTGTCATAGATCCAAGTTTCGATACTGTCTTTATCTTTAGTTACCATGTTCGGTGAACCAAGAGCCTTTGCAACATCGCTTTGCGACATACCTACTTTTATTTCCTTTTGAGCCACACCTAAAGTAATTTTTTGTTCGCTAGAGTCATCCAGAGCTTTTCTGTGACCACCCGCAGTTTCACAACCTGTCAATAGAAATGCTAAAAATAGAACATGTATAAATTTCATTTTGTTTTCACTTTTTTGCTTTACAAGTGTTATCGATTCAAACGATGAATAGCTAATAAAGAGTAAAAAAGCCTACGAGCTTATCCGTAGGCTTTTTATTAACAGAGTCTAATTTAGAAGTTGAAACCTACACTAGCTGACGGCCCCTGTGAGGATGTTCCATCTTTATTACTAAGGGACATGTAGTCAACTTGACCATAAATTGTTTTGGTGAAGTTATATTCAAGACCAGCACCAAAAGAAAATGAAGTACTATTTCCGGATGCCGCAGCAAATTGGCTCGAAGCGCTAGTGTTTGCATGTAGAGCACCTACTCGAGCAAAAATTGCTAAATCAGGCGTGATTTCAGTTTTTGCTTTCAAATATGCGCCAAAAATACTATCTACACTTGTGACTATCCGTGCAACACCAACATAGGTAGTGTCATCACCTACGCCAGCGCCTGCAACGACTTCACCAGCAAAGTTTTTGTTAAAATTGTATCCTACTGTAGCAGTTGCGACAGGATGAATTAAATCAATGCCCGAAACTTCTGAACTTACTCTGGTGATACCAATTTGCGCATATCCGTTGTTTTCTCTACTAACATTTGTATCCGCAGCAAATGATTGAGTTGAGATGAATGATGAAACTACAGCCAACGTCATTACTAAATTTTTCATTTTAAATCCTTATGGAAAACGATAAGTCATTGTCCTAGGATCTTTTGGATTAATTGCCAATATCAATGTTGTTATTCAGAAGTTTTGACAACTTTGAAGTGGTTAAATTTTTGTGACGGTCTATAGAGGTGGGCTAGTTTTTTATTATGTGCTGTTGGGTCTAATAAAATCATCACACTTTAAATTAACGCTGAACAAATTAAAAAGATTTACGAAAGTACAGATTCGCCATCACCCTGTTGTAGCTATAAATATCAATACTAGAGTCATTCTTTTCAAAGCCCACCTCTAGGCTGGGTGTTACACCGTAAATACTCCAGTTGGTTTTAGTGATTGTTGCAAATAAACCGCTTCTCTCATCTCTTCTTATTTCTCCAAAAATCGGGTCCATTGCATCAAAGTTTTTGTATGATTTGATTGCTTTGATATCGGTCTTAAGTTCTAGAGATGGGATAAAGAAATTTGATATTAAACCGGCCGTGCTAGACAAAAATGAATATGGATTTTCATTAGCATTCATGCGGTCAAAGCCAAGCTCAGCGCCAAGTGTTAACTGTGGAGTAAATGCTTTCCCAATGCCCGAAGTAAAATTAGTCATAAACCCGTCTAGATAGGTATATTCAGAGTAGTAAAGTTTTCCAACTTTTATTTCATCCCACAAATAAAAACCATTTGCGTTTTCATAGGTGTGACGAAAAGAAATAGCTGGATATATGTATAGTAACTTGCCGGCAAACACAAACTCTTGCAAACTCAGCTTGAGGTTGACTCTCGGGGAGTCAAATATTCTATGGCTAACAAACTGCTCAATACTTGTTTTGTCATATTGATAGTTATTAAACTTCGACCCATTTATGGATAGTCCAAAGTACCACGGACTTCGGTCATTAAATGCCTTATTGGCATTAATACTGTAACTAACCCCCGTCTCACTTTCCGGCTTAATATTTGGGTTGTAATAATATTGTTGCCCAAAGACATTAACTGAACTAGCGCTCGTAAGGTTTTTAGGATTGCTATCACTGATCAGCCCAAATGAAATATTGAATCTGCCTTCAGACTTTGAGATATCGTCAAGAAATACATGAATCTTTTCTTTAACCATGTATGGTGGATTCGTCTCTAGTATTTCTTTAAAGAGTACCTTTGCCTCAGATTTCTTTTCAGCCAAGTAAAGCGCTCTAGCCCACTCAAGCTTTACTCTAGGTGAATGTGTTCGCTGGTAAAGACTACTTAGGATTTCAGTACCTTCAGCATACTTCCCTTGATTCACTAAAACCATGGCATCTTCGAATAAAGCCTGGTTATAAACTACCTGCTCCTCAGGTTGCATTACACGAAATTCAGCTGCATTAATTGAGTAACAAGATAATGTAAAAAAAATACCTGCCAGAAACGACAGGTATTGTTTGTTAAGGCTGTGCATGACTCTTTAATTCTTACTGGTGCGCACCAAAACCACCACCGTAAGCTGATAAGCCAGAGCCTGTTACCCCAAATGTACCACCAATCTCTTGTGCAGTTGGACCATAGAATCTACCTGTAGCGCTACCTGTGAGAGAGCTGTTTGAGTTTTCAACAGTCCCAGTAAACTGATTTGAGCCAGCACTATAAGTTAACGTACCATTTAAATTTAAAGCTGGGTTTGATGAGAATGAACCGCTTGTTAAATTAGCAGATTGATTTGAGCCAGATGTTACAAATGATACTGTTCTTGCAGCAAAATTGACGTTAGATGTAAGCGTTGATGACGTAAAGTAATATGAACCATCAGATTCAGAGTAACGTCCACCTGTTACACCGGTATAGGTTGCAGTGCCAGATGTTGGGATAGAACTTGCAGGAGTTGCAGAACCAAATGAAGCCGCTCCATAAGTGCCTGAACCGGTCCCAGCGCCTGTAACCCAAACACCAAAGCTTTGATAGTCAAATCCTAGCCTAGAAGCAGTTCCTGCTAAAGCATATTTTGTTCCATCTGCAGACACAACAGCTTGAACATCGGTATTAGAAATTAAATAACCAAATGTATCTGTTGGGCTAGTAAATGATAGGTTTGTACCATCGGCAGTAGTAAAATTAACACTGCTGGTCTCACGATTTGCGTCAAGAGTTTGACTAAAGGTCGCACCGCTTCGCTGAGTACCAACTGTAATTGCTGTTAGTTTATCAGTACCACTATTCCAAGAGTAGTTACCTTGCGCTGAATCTCCAGAAACTGTAACCGTTGAATTTGGTTGAATCGCACTCCATGATGTGAAGTTAGGAATAACATTAGTTGATCCCCCACCGCCACAGGCAGTTAATGCTGAACCCATTGCAATAATGACTAATTTTTTCATTTATAAAACTCCTTAAAAAAATAGAACAATAAAAAACCTAGTCTATGATCAATGAATCTCTTTAACTATTTAGCAATAGCAATGTTGATGTTAAAAAGTTTCCACAACTTTAAATTGTTAAATACTTGTGCAAATTTGAAATGCAATTTTGTTTTTTTTATGTCTTAAATTCATTAATTGTGTCTTTGATACCTTTGAGTTGCTTTTCTAACATTTCGATTAGCTGACTCATTTCTGGCAGTTTTTCAGAATTATTTTCAAAACCGAACAGTTCCCCTGGATGAAATCCTAACCAATCAATTAAAACTATAAATCGATCTATTTCAGGCACAGATATACCTCGTATCCACTTTCTTGCCGTTTCTGTAGAAATGGTTGTAGTTCCTTTTGCCCTTAAATTAAATTGATTTGCAAAAAAACTTGCTGAGGGGATTGTCTTGTATTTTCTAATCAAATATTTATTTAGAAGTGCAGCAAAATCTAGCGCAAACTGCTTTCGATTATTTATAGTTTTATTTTTGATAATTTCTTTAGTCATATTCTTATTTTCCTTGATTACCAACAAAGTATTCCAATTCAAAAGTGTTTTTGAAGTTTCTTAGCTAAACTAGTAATTTGCATCATAGACAACCCTATGCTCACTAAATGAGCCTCCCAAAAATAGTTTGCCTAGCTCAATCCATGAGCCTATGATCACAAAAACACCAGTCAGCAGGGGTTAGTTTAATGAGCATTAATGAGCGAATTTATAAAATAGATCAGTTACTTACTGCCAAACGAAGTGTTAGCTTTCAAGAGATGCTAGAGCGGCTTGAGGTATCGCGAGCGACCTTAAAGCGAGATATCTCCTATATGCGAGATAGACTGAACGCGCCTATTGTTTTTGATAGGGACTTAGGTGGTTATCGATTAGAGAAACAAGGACCAGGCACACAGTATGAGCTTCCAGGCTTGTGGTTTACAGCAAATGAAATTCACGCCCTGCTGACTATGCAGCACCTTCTTGCAGATCTTGATACCGGCGGTTTACTGGGTCCCCACATTAAGCCATTACAATCTCGACTCACTGCTATTTTGGGAAATGAAGAAAGCTCAATGGGCATTCTTCAAAAACAAATTAAGTTCTTAACAGTCGGCAATCGTAAATTCGATCTGGAGCATTTTCAGGTGGTGGGTTCTTCGCTACTCAGAAGAAAAAGAATGGTCATTGACTATATGGCAAGAGGTAAAAATGAGTTCACAACGCGGGAAGTCTCTCCTCAGCGACTCGTCTATTACCGGGATAACTGGTATTTAGATGCCTGGTGCCACGAAAAAAATGACCTCAGAAGCTTTTCCGTGGATTCCATTAAGCGTGCCGAAATTCTTGAAAAAAAATCAGAGACCATTAGTGAAAGAAAATTAAACGACATACTTGGCTCAGGCTATGGAATTTTTTCTGGAGCAGATATTAGATGGGCGACTTTGATTTTTACAGAGGAACGAGCTAAGTGGGTAGGAACAGAAAAATGGCACCCCAACCAAAAAGGGAAGTTCTTAAAAGATGGAACTTACGAGCTCAAAATTCCATACTCTTTAGAGCATGAGCTATTGATGGATATTATGAAGTACGGACAAGATGTAAGAGTGGTTGAGCCAGAGGATTTGAAAAAGATGATTCAATTGAAACATCAACAAGCAGCCGATATGTATTTCGAGCAAAGCTCACTCAAACTTTAAGCCAAAAATCTTTGAAAACTTTTTGAGAATACTTTACCCTTATTTTATATAAACCTCGCTAAATTGGCGCTGATGAATTTAATGGCCATCAAATGGATATTTTGGTAGCTTGAAAAACACACAGATATAGTTTGTATTGTCATATATTTGACTGTTTTTGATTAATTTAACATGTTCCGCGGATCATGGACCATGGAAATTAAAAGATGGTTTACTAGTTATCTCTTTTATAAATCGCTTATCTGTGGCTGGTTCTAAGTGGATATGCATTAAATATAAAATAAACTATCTATATGTAAACTCTGCTCAGAGAAGGCTCTTGATGGGGTACAAAAAAGCTTGCCACACTTGCCACACGTACCAACAAAAATCATAAACTATTAAATATCATAATTTCTAAGTTATAGAAAAATGGTGGCAAGTATGGCAATTGCCTTGAGAGCCTTATAAAACAAGCGTTACAGGCTGTCAGCTGCCTGACAAGCTGCTGGCATAGGTGGCAGGATGATTAAAAGGGGCTATTTCTATCTTCCTCATCCAATTGATAATTTAATTCTAAATTATACGAATCTGACATCAAAGGCACATACCAATCAATCTTACTTCCGATATATTGCTCAAATTCCCATCTAGCTTGGTCTAATTTTGGCACATTGTAGCCGCGCATTAATATCTTATTAATTGTAGGTCTAACTGAGCACATACTTGGACATAACTTTTTGAGGATTATTGAGATTTGATTAAGTTGAATTGTTGAATATCTATCAGAATTACGATCAGACGCTTTATATGATTCAACTAAAGACTGGCTCGAAATGAAATTTACTTTTGCATCGTCAACCCAAGCCGAAATGTTTATAGGATTTGTCAATTCTTCATACCACCACCTTTCAAAGCCGTAAAGTGATTGAATTTTCTGTGAAGTGTGTTCGGAGGTTTTAGGTCGTTGCCGATATTTAAAAGTCGATATATCTCTTTTTTGAAGATGATGTAAAAAAGCACCCATCGTTTCATCATTTTTAAAAGCATCTCTTATTTGTTTGTAGTATTCATCATTTTGCGCTTTGAATTCAGATACCCTTAAAAAAAGAAATCTTCTGTCATCAGCATCAACATTTACAAAATGGGATTTGTTACTTGCCCCAAAAAACCGATGGAAAGAAGTGATACTTTTTTGATGCTCGTACTTATTTTCTATCACCATATATTCTTCTGTAATTAAGGATTTCAATTTTTCAGCTGCTTTTTTATCTCCTGAAAATAGGGCCTCATCAAGCATAACAATATAGCTTCTTTCTAAAATGCCATTAAACCTCCCTAGAACTTGATCAATGCTCGAAACAAGTACTGAAGTTTTATTCCAAATAGTTTGCAATAAACCAAAAAAGGTCCCTTTACCAACACCCTGACCGCCTAATAGAACAATCATAATTCCAGGTTTTTCATCTGGTTTTTGCACCATATGAGCTAAATAATTAACTAAATATTCGTAAACATCCTTTTGAGAGTTACAGATATTTTCAAAAATAAAATCATGAATAATTTGGCAAGACCCAATTGCTGGTTTTATTACAGGGCCAATCCATAGGTTCAAAACATCCGTACTCGTTGCTATAGGAGAAAAGGCTATAGCTTTATAAATGTGTGTATTTCCATTCTTGAAAAACTCTTCAATATCTTTTTTTGGATTTGATGCAATAGATTGATTTTCAAGAAACCGTGTCATAAGCAATATGGCATCATTTTTATTATAAATCCTAAGGTCCACATGCTTTCCCCCTTTAAGTACATCATTTACTTCATCAATGACGCCATACGATATTTGTTTAGTACCCAGATTAAAAATACAAAATTCAGCTTGTAAAGCCAATAAAGCACTATTTTTTTGCATCGTGTCCATACCAGCCTCCTTTCTTGGCTAAGTAAACGATGGAAGCCATAGTAGGCTTCTCACTTCTTTCAGTTGAGTAACCTTTAATCAATGAAGATAATGTTTTTTGATTAAATCGTGATGGACAACCCATACTCCATTCATGGCAAAGGTTTTCCGCACAAGACCAGTTGGAGCTCATTAGCGCCCAAATAATATTTCTATAAGTTTCATAGTCACAGTCAGAAGAAATAAAAGACAACATTTCCTTGACTAGTGCAACTTGCCTTGGCGTTTCTGGTGTTTGATATAAAGGTTTTTTATTGAAGTTTGATCTTGAATGCTGTTTCGTGAACCATTGATCGTGAATCTTTCTTAACTCTTCAGTTTTATCAGTGATTTCTCCTAATCCTGAGTCGCCGGTAACTGTTACAAATCGATTAGAGCAATAAAGCTCTCTTCCTTTTAAAGCATTGCCACCGCGAAATAATTCGCGACTAAGTGCAAACATTCGAATACCTTTACCGCTAGGGGAGATTTCTCTGTAAGGTTTACCCGCTGCATTCCAAATGTCATAAGTTTCATAGCTATCTAACATATATCCGTCAAGATCTAATGCGACTAAATAAAATTGACCATCAGAATTTTCAAGAATAGGTTCTCCTGTTAATACAAAACCAATTCCGTCTGATTTTTTCTCTCTATAAATAGATAATGCGTCACTAAAAGATAAATGGTTTAATGAATCTAAAGCACTCGCATTGGATAAGGTTTTGGGGGAGAGAGGTATTTTTGGACGCTTGCCTTGTAAGTTAAAGGGTCCATATTTCCAAACTACCCAAGAGTTATGAGATTTAAGTAAAAAGGGAATACTTTTAACTATTAATGGTGCTTGATTGAACTGGCTCATTTTTCACCTCCTGAAAGGCGTGAGCACAGATCTTCAATGTCTGATTGAAGCCATGCAGTGGTGCGTGGTCCAATTTTGATGCCTGCTGGATATCGACCATCCTTTATACCCTGCCACCAAGAGGAACGGCTTACAGGAATTTTAGATAGTACTGTTGGTAATCTATAAAACCCTTTAGATTGTACTGATTGTGAATCTGTTTGCATCTTATTTCATCCTATTAAGTATTGAACAGGATACGAATACTATGCTTGAAAATAACCAAATTTGGGGGGAAGACGTACCTAGAGTAGTTTATTTCCTTTAATAGCATTTTCGAAAAATTGCAATTGTTTCAAAACATCGGGGTAATAATCTTTGCGAAGCGATGTTAAATCACCAGAGAAGTTGAGTCCCAAACGGGCCATTTGATTTGCGAACTTAGAAGGACTGGCTAAATAATCTTTACTTGGTGGTATGTTTTTTCTGCCACTCTCATCTAAATAATCACTCGCTACCCTTTGCATAATTGAATCCCACAAACGCACAGAATACAACTCTCTATTTATGTATCCCGGAGTTTTAATAATACAAGTATGGTCTCTAATCTCATAAGTTATGACCTCTCCCATAACTTCAATTTCAAAAGTTTTTAATGGTGGAGGGTCTATGCGGGTTTTACGTGGCATTATTTAATCCTGTTTTCCCATAATTGCAACTACATTTAAACCACCCCTTAAAGCATCTAGATAGTCAGCCCAATGCTGCATCATTAATTTTCTTTGAGCTAAGAACTTTGTACGATTATAGGCAGCGCCCAATGCATCAGGTACTTTATGAGCTAACTGCTGCTCAATAATTAGGGGGTCAAAATTTAAACGCTCATGGAGAATCGTTCGGGCCATTGCTCTGAAGCCGTGACCTGTTATATCTTTTTGAGTGTCATATCCAAGTCGCTTAAGAGCTGCGTTAATAGCAGCATCACTCATTGGCTTTTTAGGGTCATGTGCACCAGGAAAAACAAACTCTCGATTGCCTGAAATAGGATGTAATGCATTAAAAATAGCTAAAGCTTGTTTTGATAAAGGAACAATATGTTCCGTTTTAGTTTTGCTTACTTGATACTTCCATTCAGCAGCCTTCATGTCAATATCAGCCCATTTGGCTCGGCGAAGCTCACCAGGCCTTACAAAGACTAAAGGTGCTAACTTGAGGGCATGCTGAACAATTAAGCCGCCTGTGAAGCCCTCTATCGCTTTTAGCAAACCAGCAACCTGATCCGGCTCTGTGAGTGATGCCATGTGTTTTACGGTTGGAGCTGGGACAGCGCCTCGCAAATCCGCAGTAATGTCTCGCGAAGCTAATCCTTGCTGCACGGCATATCTAAAAACCTGTCCTGTTGCTTGAAGCGTTCTGTGCGCGGTTTCTAATTTATTAAGCTTTTGTATTCTTTTTAAGCATTCCAACAAGTCTGGCGCTTTTATTGATTTAATAGGCTGATTTCCTATCCAGGGAAACAAATAATGCTCAAAGCGCCTTAGTGTTCTATCGCGATGGGACTGGGTTAATGATTTTAAATGCGTTGTCACCCAATCTCTTGCTAAGAACTCAAAGCTGTTTTTGCCATCCTCAATCCGTTCAGCCTTTTCAAGCTTCCTATCAACGGATGGGTTAATGCCTTGAGCTAACGTTTTCCTTGCTTCAGCGTGCTTAGCTCTTGCATCTTTAAGACTAATGTCAGGGTAGACCCCCAAAGAGATTGTTTTCTGCTTACCATCAAAACGATAAGAGTATCTCCACCATCTAGAGCCATTGGTATTCACGAGAATAAACAATCCACCTCCATCAGATAACTTGTAGGGAGCTACCTTTGGTTTAGCATTTCTGATTGCTGTGTCATTCAGTGCCATAATCACCTCGCTGCTGTTGGTAACAATGTTAAATATATTTAGTAAAATTCAAGTTACCAACATATTTACCAACAAATATTTAGGATTTCATTGGATTAGTATACACGGGAATGGGCGATATAAAAAGCAAAACCCGCATGGTTAGCGGGTTTCACAGCATCCCTTGGACCGGGATGGACAACGTATTGGTGGAGCTGGGGGGAATCGAACCCCCGTCCGCAAGCCCTCCACAGACAGTTCTACATACTTAGCTGTGTTGTTTGATTTAACTTATTCCGCACCAACGAGCAAGCAAGAAATAAGCGAGTTACCTTGAGGTTAATGAGGTGCTAAGTAACCCAACACTTCACGTATCCCATGTATATGACACTGCCATGACTTTCGTCATCCACCCCATGGGAATGATGGTGCAGCGTCCAGCCGGATTAAGCGGCTAGAGAGTAAGTTTCGTCGTTTGCGACTATACTTTTTTCAGCTGTATTTACGAGGGAACTGAGCCTCGGTATGCCCTGCACTGCTTTGCAACCCACGTCGAAACCTGGTCAGCCCCGGGTAGTTTGTATTTCAGTCATTACTAGATGGTGCCAGATTTTCAAAATTCAAGCCTCGCATATTTCAAGGCCCACCATCTGCAACACTTTTAATTATACGCCCTATTTGTTATGGGCACGCACAATCCTTCCGCGCTCACGCTCCCAGTCACGCTCTTTCTCTGCATCGCGTTTGTCATATTGCTTCTTACCCTTAGCAAGACCAATCTGCACTTTGACACGACCATCCTTAAAATGAAGATCAAGCGGCACTAGCGTGTAACCTGCCCGTTCTACTTTTCCAATTAGCTTAGCAATTTCTTCATTATGCAAAAGTAGTTTACGTGTACGGATGGCATCAGGACGAATATGCGTGGATGCAGCGCCCAGCGGTGTGACATGACAGCCAATCAAATACACTTCCCCACGCTGAATAATCACGTAGGCTTCTTTGATGTTGGCGCGGTTGTCACGAATGGCTTTCACTTCCCATCCTTCAAGGACGATCCCTGCTTCGTACTTTTCTTCGATGAAAAAGTCATGAAACGCTTTTTTGTTTTGGGCAATACTCATCAATACACGCGGGCTTAAATAGCTTAAAATAGGCATTTTACTCTACTTGCCTTTGAAAAGATTTAATCTCACATCAAAGACTCATACACAAAAGCATAAATAAACCATGGTAAAAGTTGATAAAACCGTTTTAGTCCATCACTCTGCCGCACAGATGTTTCAATTAGTAGACGATGTTGAGCATTACACAGAGTTTTTGCCTTGGTGTGGTGGAGTAGATTTGATTAAGCGCTCTGAGGCTACAACAACCGCGACAATACATATTGACTTCCATGGACTAAAACAAAAATTTACTACAGAAAATCAAAAACACTTTCCTAATGCCATGGATATGAAGTTCAAAGATGGTCCATTCAAACATTTTGAGGGCAATTGGAGATTTACTGAGCTTGGTGATGAATCATGCAAAATTGAATTTCATTTGGAGTATGAGTTTTCGAATTTTTTTTTAAGTCAGTTAATTTCGCCTGTGTTTAGCCATATTGCCAACACCTTTGTTGACTCTTTTGTCACGCGTGCCGACAATATCCTTAAATAACGAACGAAAGTTTTTTTGTGAATACAGATACGCAAGACATCATGGTTGAAGTGGCTTACGCCCTTCCTAGCAAACAAGTAATCATCCCTGTTAAGGTGACATTAGGCACCACGACTGAAGCGGCTATTCAAGCATCCGGCATACTCACCAAATTCCCGGAGATTGATTTGGCTGTGAATAAAATCGGCATATTTGGTAAGCTCAGCCAACTCGATATCAAGCTACGCCACTTGGACCGCGTTGAGATCTACCGCCCTTTAATTGCTGACCCGAAAGAAGTGCGCCGCCAACGCGCTGCTGAAGGTAAAATGACGAAAAAAGGTGGCGGCGATATTGCCGAGTAATTTATCTTTCATCATTCAATCAATCGATATCTCCTGACAAAACACGTTTCATGATTGTCGGGTGTCCGACAAATCGGTATAATCTTGTTTTGGAAGCAAGGAATATTCACCATGCGTTTGTTGCAAAATGCGCTTACATTCGATGATGTTTTGTTGGTACCAGCACACTCTAATGTACTCCCCCGCGAAGTCAGTCTCGCGACACAATTAACTCGCACTATCCGTCTTAACATCCCTGTCGTATCCGCTGCGATGGATACCGTCACAGAGGCGCCGCTTGCAATTGCACTCGCGCAAGAAGGCGGCATGGGCATTATTCATAAAAACATGACGGCTGAAATGCAGGCGATTCATGTTTCTCGCGTTAAACGTTTTGAATCTGGCGTTGTCAATGACCCAGTCACCATTCAACCCCACATGACAGTGCGAGATGTTTTAGCGCTCACACGCTTACATAAAATTTCAGGGTTGCCAGTGGTGGATGGCACAAAAGTGGTTGGCATTGTGACCAACCGCGATTTGCGCTTCGAAACCAATCTCGATCAGTCCATCGCTAACATCATGACACCGCAAGACCGCTTGGTAACGGTGCGTGAAGGTGCAAGCCGCGAACAAGTCATGGAATTACTTCACCAGCACCGCTTAGAGCGCGTATTGGTGATTGATGATGCTTATAATCTTAAAGGCCTGATTACTGTTAAAGACATTCAAAAATCAAGCGACCATCCATTAGCCTGTAAAGACGAAAAAGGCCGTTTACGTGTTGGCGCGGCTGTTGGCGTGGGTGATGGCACTGAAGAGCGCGTAGCCGCGTTGGTTGAAGCTGGCGTGGATGCAATTGTGGTTGATACTGCACACGGTCACTCGCAAGGTGTGTTAGACCGCGTGAATTGGGTTAAAAAGAACTTTCCACAAGTACAAGTCATTGGTGGCAACATCGCGACAGGCTCCGCTGCTAAAGCCTTGGTGGATGCAGGTGCTGACGGCGTTAAAGTCGGTATCGGCCCAGGCTCTATCTGCACCACGCGTATCGTTGCTGGTGTAGGCGTTCCGCAAATTACTGCGGTGAGCAATGTTGAAGAAGCTTTGCGTGGCACTGGCGTTCCATTTATTGCGGATGGCGGCATCCGCTACTCAGGCGACATTTCTAAAGCGATTGCAGCTGGCGCATACTCTGTGATGTTAGGCGGCATGTTCGCTGGCACCGAAGAAGCCCCTGGTGAAATTGAGCTATTCCAAGGCCGCTCCTATAAGTCATACCGCGGCATGGGCTCTATCGGCGCGATGCAAAAAGGTTCTAGCGACCGCTATTTCCAAGAAAATAATGGCAATGCCGACAAATTAGTGCCAGAAGGCATTGAAGGTCGCGTGCCTTACAAAGGCAGCATGATTGCCGTGGTTCACCAGTTAATGGGGGGCTTACGTGCTTCGATGGGCTATGTCGGTTGCAAAACCATTGATGAAATGCGTAGCAAAGCTGAGTTTGTTCAAATCACTTCAGCGGGGATGCGTGAATCTCATGTGCATGATGTACAAATTACTAAAGAGGCACCGAATTATCATATTGATTAATTCTTAACCGACTTTTGTTGGGCAAACCGCTTTGATATTTCACTTCAAAGTCGTTTGCCCTTCGTTATTTTTAGCTTATAGGCTTTTTACTTTTTATGTCTCATCAAAAAATTCTGATTTTAGATTTCGGCTCACAAGTCACGCAATTGATTGCACGCCGTATTCGCGAAGCCCATGTGTACTGTGAAGTGCATCCTTGCGATGTTTCTGATGAGTTTGTACGTCACTTTGGCGCACAAGGCATTGTACTTTCAGGAAGCCATGCTAGCGTTTATGAAGAAGATACAGACAAAGCCCCTGACGCAGTATTTACACTAGGCGTGCCAGTCTTAGGCATCTGTTACGGTATGCAAACCATGGCGCAGCAATTGGGCGGTAAAGTAGAAGCCGGCACCAAACGTGAGTTTGGCTTCGCAGAAGTGCGGGCACGTAACCACTCTGCGCTTTTTGATGGCATTCAAGACAGCACCAACGCTGAAGGCCATGGCTTGCTTGACGTATGGATGAGTCATGGCGACAAAGTAACAGAATTGCCTGCAGGCTTCAAAGTCATCGCCAGCAATGACACCACGCCGATTGCTGCAATGGCTGATGAAGCACGTCAATTCTACGCTGTGCAATTCCACCCAGAGGTCACCCATACCAAGCAAGGCGATGCAATGCTCCGCCGCTTTGTATTAGACATTTGCAAAACAACAGCCGACTGGGTGATGGGCGATTACATTGAAGAAGCTGTTGCTAAAATCCGCCAGCAAGTAGGCAACGAAGAGGTCATTCTTGGCCTGTCAGGTGGCGTAGATTCTAGCGTTGCTGCCGCATTGATTCACCGTGCCATTGGCGATCAACTCACCTGCGTATTCGTTGACCATGGTCTGCTTCGCCTCAACGAAGGCAAGATGGTCATGGAAATGTTTGCTGGCCGTTTACATGCCAAAGTCATCCACGTAGATGCGACTGAGCAGTTTATGGGTGAACTCACTGGCGTGGCTGACCCAGAGGCAAAACGTAAAATTATCGGCAAAGCGTTTGTTGAAGTATTCCAATCGGAAGCTAAAAAGCTCGCGAATGCGAAATGGCTTGCCCAAGGTACGATTTATCCAGACGTCATTGAGTCTGGCGGGGCAAAATCTAAAAAAGCCGTGACGATTAAAAGCCATCACAACGTGGGCGGCTTGCCAGAGAAATTAGGCTTAAAACTATTAGAACCTCTCCGTGATTTATTCAAAGACGAAGTACGCGAACTTGGCGTAGCACTAGGCTTGCCACATGACATGGTGTATCGCCATCCATTCCCAGGCCCCGGCCTTGGCGTACGTATTTTGGGCGCGGTGAATAAAGAGTTTGCTGACCTACTCCGCTTAGCTGATGCCATTTTCATAGAAGAGCTACGCAATACCAAAGATGAAGTGACAGGTAAAACTTGGTATGAGTTAACCAGCCAAGCATTCACCGTATTCCTCCCTGTAAAATCCGTTGGGGTGATGGGTGATGGCCGCACTTATGATTATGTTGTCGCACTGCGCGCTGTCGTGACAAGCGACTTTATGACGGCGAACTGGGCAGAGCTTCCTTATAGCCTATTAGGCCGCGTATCGAATCGCATCATCAATGAAGTGCGTGGGATTAACCGAGTGGTCTATGACGTGTCTGGAAAACCGCCCGCAACGATTGAGTGGGAATAAGTTTTGAGTCGTGGCTTTGTTAAAGAAGATGATCTAGAACTTGCTGGCACAGATCTGCCAGAGCGTCCGATGAGTGAGCTTCCTAACTATGTCACGGCAAATGGCTTAAAGCAGTTAAAAGCAGTAGAAGACAGCTTACTTGATGAGCGCGCGTTATTAGCGCCAAAGAAAGAAGACCCAACCGCTGTGCAAAGCTTAGCGATGATCGATAGAGATTTACGTTACGTTCAAGCGCGTTTAGAACAAGCGATTTTGGTTGAAACGCCAAAAGACCAAGCTCCGACAACGGTCGTATTTGGGACGACTGTGATGGTTGAAGATGATGAAGGCGAACAGCATCACTTCAAAATTGTGGGTGAAGACGAAGCAGATATTGCATTGAATACGGTCAGCTTTGCCTCACCGCTAGCAAAAGCGCTCATCGGCCACAAAGTTGGCGATAGCGTTCGCTGGAAAAGGCCTGCCGGTGATTTGAATTTAGAAATTATGACAATTACTTATTAAGAGATGGAATTTACGATGAATGTTACAACCGCAATAGAAACACGCCGTTCAATTAAGGCTTATGATCCAACCCACAAAATGAGCGAAGCTGAGGTTAGCAAGCTCATGTCACTCGCGATGCTCGCGCCAACAGCTTTCAATATTCAACACTGGCGCTTTGTGATCGTTGAAGATGCAGCACTGCGTGCGCAAATCCAAGCAGTAAGCTGGAATCAATCACAAGTCACTGAGGCATCGCTTCTTATCGTATTGGTGGCGGATGTTCAAGCTTGGGCAAAACAACCAGAGCGCTATTGGAAAGATGCACCAGAAGCCGTACAAAACTTTTTAGTACCAGCGATTACGCAATACTACACTGGCAATGAACAAGCGCAACGTGATGAAGCGATGCGCTCTTGCGGCATGGCAGCGATGAATATCATGCTCGCTGCAAAAGAAATGGGCTACGACACTTGCCCGATGGATGGCTTTGATTTTGATGCAGTTTCAACACTGCTTAATTTGCCCGCGGACCATATTCCAACGATGTTTGTGACTGTTGGCAAAGGCATCAAAGATGCTTGGCCACGTGGTGGCCAATTGACGATGGAAGAAGTCGTCATTAAAAACAAATTTTAATCTACCCTTATTCAATTAAAAGACTTTAGGAATTAACCGTGCTTATTAGCAACAACATCACCATGCAGTTCGGCGCTAAGCCACTTTTTGAAAACGTTTCAGTGAAGTTCGGCGACGGCAATCGTTACGGCCTCATCGGCGCGAATGGTTGCGGCAAATCAACGTTCATGAAAATCCTAGCGGGCGTGCTCGAGCCAACTGCAGGCAATATTGCCTTAGATAGCAATGAGCGTATGGCTTGGCTACGCCAAGACCAGTTTGGCTACGAAGACCAACGCGTGCTAGATGTGGTGATGATGGGCCACGAGCAAATGTGGCAAGCCAATGTAGAAAAAAATGCCATCTACATGAACCTTGAGGCGACTGAAGAAGATTATATGAAAGCGGCTGAGTTAGAAGCCGTGTTTGCTGAATACGATGGCTACACAGCTGAAGCACGTGCTGGCGAATTGCTATTGGGCGTCGGTATTCCTATCGACCAACATACCGGCTTAATGAGCTCAGTTGCGCCGGGTTGGAAATTGCGTGTATTGCTCGCACAGGCACTGTTTGCAAACCCAGACATCTTGCTGCTTGATGAGCCAACCAACAACTTGGACATCAACACCATTCGCTGGTTAGAGGACATTTTAAATAACCGCAACTGCACCATGATTATTATTTCGCATGACCGCCACTTTTTAAACCAAGTGTGTACGCATACCGCGGATATGGATTATGCCAAGCTGACAGTTTACCCAGGTAACTATGATGACTTCATGGAAGCATCGACCATGGCGCGTGCGCAGCAAGCCAAAGACAACGCGAAAGCAAAGCAACAAATAGCTGACTTACAAGACTTCGTTCGTCGCTTCTCTGCGAACGCTTCAAAAGCGAAACAAGCGACCAGCCGTGCGAAGCAAATCGATAAGATTAAAGTGGAAGACATCAAGCCTTCTAGCCGCCAATATCCATTCGTGCGCTTTGAATATGATGACCGCGAAAAGCTACACCGCAATGCCGTTGAAGTCCAAAAACTCAGCCACGGCTTTGACCGCGTATTATTTAACGACTTTGACCTACTAGTTGAGGCTGGCGAAAAGATTGCGATTATCGGTGAAAACGGTATCGGCAAAACCACCTTGCTTCGTTGTTTAGCAGGGGATTTAAAGCCTAATCACGGCACAGTAAAATGGGCTGAAAAAGCCAACATTGGTTACTTTGCCCAAGACCATGCGGCAGACTTCGAAGAAGACCTTAATCTATTCGACTGGATGAAGCAATTCACGCAAGCTGGTGATGATGACCAAGTCGTGCGGAGCATGTTGGGTCGATTGTTATTTTCGGGCGAAGATTTCAAAAAGTCAGTCAAAGTGCTTTCAGGCGGTGAAAAAGGCCGCATGATGTTTGGTAAGTTAATGTTGGCAAAAACCAATGTCTTGCTGATGGATGAACCGACCAATCATATGGACATGGAGTCGATTGAGTCATTGAATACCGCGTTAGATAAGTACAACGGCACCTTATTCTTCGTCAGTCATGACCGAGAATTTGTGAGCACATTAGCAAACCGTATTTTAGATGTACGTGCTGATGGCATTATTGATTATTCAGGCAATTATGAAGATTACTTAGCAAGCCAAGAAATTGAATAAAATCTGATTTAGCATGCACAACAAAAAAGGCGCTTGGAAATCCAAGCGCCTTTTTTAATGACGAAGCTTATTACATATTACCCGTCACTTTTGCAGACGATCTTAACTTTTTAATAGCATCAATACGTTGCTGCTGTTGCAAGGTAGCACGCAGTTGCGGTGTCACATCTTCAATCTTTGGTGCTTTAAATGGACGTTTTTCTTCTAAACGCACCAATTGCCAACCGCCAGCCGTTTGGATTGGGGCTGCGCTCACGCTACCTTCTGTTAGGTTAACAATCACATTAGCAACCGCTGGAATGATTTGGTTAGGCAGTAACCAGCCTAAAGCACCGCTGTCTTTTGCACTTGGATCAATGGAAGCCTCTTTAGCAACTTTAGCAAAAGTCTCCCCCTTCTTAATCCTCGCAAGCAAAGCACGTGCATCAGCCTCTGTTTTAGTGACGATATGACTCAATTTATACTCTTGGGCCTGATCACCAATCGCAGCAATCTGTTTATCATATTCAGCTTTAATAGCAGCATCCGTAATTGGATTGGTTTTATCATAATCAACTAAGAACAACTCAACTAAGAAGTTACGTTTCATTTCTGCAAAAGCAGCTTGCCCATCAGGCGTTTTATCTAAGCCCAGCTTTGCAGCTTGCTGCGCAACCACTTCGCGATTAATAAATTCTTCTTTAATTAACTGACGTAACTCAGGTGTGTCTTTTTTACCCTGCTGCACGTTGAGATTAACGCTACGCTCAACAAGTGCACTTGGTAAGGTGACGCCGTTCACGGTAATAGGCTTATCATCAGCTGCATTGGCAACTAAAAATACTGACTGGCTGGTGAATGCCAACAATAGACACAATACTGTTTTTTTCATGGAATGCATTTCTCTCGAAAATTAAAGACTTGCAACTTTACACCAAACATAAAAACTTATAAAGACCATTCAGGTACTATTAAACTGTGAATACAGGTAATAAAAAAATAACATTTTTTAACTAGACAAGTGAACAGAAGTTGTTGAAACTGCAGTTCATGAGATTGATGCGCAAGACCTATGCCTTTGCCCTAATTGCTAGCTTAGTGTTAGCAAGCCTGGTCGTTTTTTACTATTTTTCGCACCAACGCGCCCCCGATGTCCGCAGCGCCAAAGAGCTGGTCGTTGTGACCTACAACGCAGCTGGCACCTATTATGTAGATGGCAAGGGCAACTTCGCCGGCCTTGAGTATGATCTCGTCAATCTTTTCATAAAGGACCTAGGGGATGACTACAAGGTCAAGTTTATAGTCGCCGACAAGGTCTCGGACGTCATCCCTACCCTACAAAAAGGCAAGGCGCAACTCGCGGCGGCTAATTTAAGCATCACCAAGGAGCGCGCCAAATTGATTCGTTTTGGTACGCCCTACCTCGATGTACAGCAACATGTCGCCTATGGCCTCGATCAAAACAATGAGCCCAAAGTGCTTCAGGATTTATTTGGGAAGCATATCCACATCCCCAAAGGCTCCAGCTATGCAGAGCGCCTAAAATCCATGCATAATCAAAACACCATGCTGAACTTCCAAGAGGTGGAGAATGCCAGCACCGACGAGCTACTTGAGCAAGTGAACATGGGGTTCCTTAATTATACGGTGGCCGATGACCGCGTGATCTCCATCTTGCAAAATTACTACCCAAACATAGGCAAAGGAATGGCCATTGGGAATCCGGAACAAATTGCCTGGGCATTCCCTAAAAATGGCAACGAGTGGCTTCATAAAAAGTCGCTAGCGTTTTTTGATCGAATAAGCAAAGACGGGACACTTAAAAATTTAGTGGATCGCTATCATGGTCATACCGAACGACTTAATCAGTTAGACGTCAGAAAATTCTTTTCGCAAACCCAAAGCGTGCTCCCTAAGTTTGTGCCAATTTTTAAAAGCGCACAGGAACTTAACGACATTGATTGGCGCCTCATTGCAGCAATCAGCTACCAAGAGTCCCACTGGGATCAATACAACACCTCACCCACCAACGTGCGTGGCATGATGATGCTCACCGAAGAAACTGCTGATGATTTAGGTGTCACCGATAGACTAGATGCTAAGCAAAGTATTTTAGGTGGCGCGCGATACATCAATATTCTAAAGCGCCAAGTGCCTGAAAAAATCCCTGAGCCAGACCGCACATGGATGGCTCTCGCTGCTTACAATATTGGCTTTGCGCATTTAGAAGATGCCAGAGTCTTGGCAAAAAAAATGGGACTTAATCCAGACAGCTGGGCCGACATTAAAACTACTTTGCCGATGCTAAACAAAGCGAAATATTACAGCAAGGCAAAGTTTGGCTATGCAAATGGGGGGGCGCCGGTCATTTTTGTAGAGTCTATCCGGACCTATTACGACATCTTGGCGAGAAAATTTCCAGCGCATACGTCAATTTTTCCGAGCTTTGAATTTAGACCAACGGACACAGCCATCAAGAGACCATAAAAAAACAGCCAGAGTATCTGGCTGTTTTTTTATAAACTTCAAATTGATTATTTAGAAATTGCTTCTTTACCGCCCATATAGTCACGTAAAACTTTAGGTACCGTGATGCTACCATCTGCATTCTGGTAGTTTTCGAGCACGGCGACCAAAGTTCGCCCAACCGCCAAACCTGAACCGTTCAGCGTATGCACAAGCTCTGGCTTACCCGCTTCATTACGGAAACGGGCTTGTAAGCGGCGTGCTTGGAAAGCCTCGCAGTTAGACACAGATGAAATCTCGCGATAAGTATTTTGTGCCGGCAACCATACCTCTAAGTCGTAGGTTTTAGCAGCACCGAAGCCCATATCGCCGGTGCATAAAGAAACTACACGGTAAGGCAACTCTAAAGCTTTCAAGATGTTTTCAGCATGCCCAACCATCTCTTCAAGTGCGTCATTACTCTTTTCCGGATGCACAATCTGCACCATTTCCACTTTATCAAATTGATGCTGACGTATCATGCCACGCGTATCACGACCATAAGAACCTGCTTCTGAGCGAAAACAAGGCGTATGGGCTGTGAGCTTAATTGGCAAAGCCTCAAGCGGCACAATTTCATCACGCACAGTGTTAGTCAGCGTCACTTCTGATGTTGGAATGAGGTAAAGCGTACTGTCGTTATGTGGCATTTTGAAGAGATCTTCTTCAAATTTAGGTAATTGGCCAGTGCCATGGAGTGAATCAGCATTCACCAAATATGGCGTATAGCATTCTTCATAGCCATGTTGTTCGGTTTGCGTATCAATCATAAACTGCGCTAAGGCACGATGAAGCTTGGCAATTTGACCGCGCATCAAAGTAAAACGTGCGCCTGAAAGCTTAGCGCCGGTGTCAAAATCTAAACCATGTGGCGTGCCAACATCGGTGTGATCTTTGATCTCAAAATCAAATACCCGCGGCGTGCCTACTTTGCGCACTTCTACGTTATCTTCTTCAGCCTTACCAACTGGCACTGTATCTTGAGGTAAGTTAGGCACATTGAGCAATAAGTCTTGCATCTGCGCTTGAATAGCGGCTAAGTGCTCTTCATCGGCTTTTAGTTGCTCCCCCAAGCCCGCCACTTCTGCCATGATGACGCTGACATCTTCGCCTTTAGACTTCGCCATACCGATTTGCTTAGAGCTTGCATTGCGTTTGGCTTGTAAGTCTTGCGTACGCGTTTGGACTTCTTTACGCTCGGCTTCTAGGGCTGTAAAGCCTGCCACATCAAACTCAAACTTACGGCTTTTAAGCTTCGCCACGACCGTATCTAAATCATTTCTTAATTGCTGAATATCTAACATGCGTTTTCCTAATTAATTTACTTTTTGGCTTTAGCTTGTAAATCTAGCTCAGCCAAATGCGCTAATTTTTCGCTTATTTTACCTTCAAGCCCGCGATTTGTCGGCTCGTAAAATTTCACTTCTTCCAAACCGTCTGGCAAATACTGTTCGCCTGCGGCATAAGCACCCTCTTCATTATGGGCATAACGATAGTTTTTACCGTAGTCTAAGTTCTTCATGAGTTTAGTTGGCGCATTACGTAAATGCAGCGGAACAGGCCGAGATTGGTCTTGTGCGACAAAGGCTTTGACTTGGTTATACGCTGAATAAACCGCATTACTCTTAGCTGCAATCGCCAAGTAAACCACGGCATTGGCAAAAGCCAACTCACCTTCCGGCGATCCTAAACGCTCATAAGTTTGGCAGGCATTGAGGCAAATCTCTAAAGCACGCGGATCAGCGAGACCAATATCTTCAATCGCCATACGCACAAGGCGGCGACCAACATAAAGTGGCTCCGCACCGCCATCCAACATACGCTGCATCCAATACAAAGCACCATCAGGATTAGAGCCACGCACTGATTTATGCAGTGCTGAAATTTGATCATAAAAAGCTTCGCCGCCCTTATCGAAACGGCGCATTTTGCTGGCCATGATGGACTGCAAAAACATCATATCGATTTCAGTGATATTCGCTGAAGAAGCTGCATTCAACAGACCTTCAACAAAGTTGAGCAGCCTTCTTGCATCGCCATCGGCATAAGAAACCACATGCTCTATTGCTTCGGCAGTGAGGCTAATATCGATTGCCATCGTAGCTTGAGCTCTCGTGAGCAATTCGCCAAGCTCAGGGTCAGACAAGGCATTTAGCACAAACACTTGGGCGCGGCTTAAAAGCGCGCTATTGACTTCAAACGATGGATTTTCAGTCGTTGCACCAATAAAGGTGATTAAGCCACTTTCGACAAACGGCAAGAACGCATCTTGCTGGCCTTTGTTAAATCGATGCACTTCATCCACAAACATGATGGTTCGGCGACCCGATTGTTGCAGCGTATGCTCGGCGCGTTCAATCGCTTCTCGGATGTCTTTAATGCCTGAAAGTACTGCTGAAATTGGAATAAAGTCAGCATCGGCGGTGTTGGCTATCAACCGTGCCAAGGTCGTCTTACCCACGCCTGGCGGCCCCCACAAAATCATAGAGGGCAACTTGCCGGATTGAAAAGCAAGCCTGAGGGGCTTACCTTGTCCTAGCAAATGCGTCTGGCCAACTACCTCATCCAGGGTTTGTGGACGCAGCTTTTCTGCTAATGGGGCTTGTGGTTGATTGGGTGTAAAAAGACTATTCAAGGAGGTAAAAAAGCTAAGTTTATTGGCTGAGCACATCAGCATCTGATGGGGGCGTGAACTTAAACACATCAGCCGATATCTTTGGATTGCGTTGAGTATTCAAAAATTGAATTGCTGTGCGATTGCCAAAACTGTCATGCAATTCCATTTCTATCAACGCATCCCCTTTGAACCCCAAGAGCACACGCTCAAAACCGGTTTCACTTGCTTTTGGCGTAGCTGAAACCCATTCAAGATCCCCTTTACGGCTCACATCTTTAATCACAAACAAGCGCTCCATTTCCTTGCCGCCTGCCAGTAAAGCCGCTGGCGTTGAGCTAATCGATTTACTAAATGCGCGCACTGTGACTTGGCTTAAATCAGGGTCGTACAACCACACTTTTTCTCCATCCCCAACAATTTGCTGCACAAAAGGTTTGTTGTAGTCCCAACGAAACTTATTTGGCTTTTGTAATTGCATGGTGCCGGTTACATCTTGTGTTTTGTGACCCTGTTTATCCGTGACTACTTGATGAAAGTCTGCACGTGCGGTTTGAATATTTTGAAAATATTCCTTCATGCGCTCCAAGCCAGTTGCATTGCTAGATTGAACGACCAAGCATTGTGCGATAAGACTGACTAAGATCATCATCAAACGAATTCTAAATAACTTCATGGCATCATCTTTTTAGTCTTGATTGGTATTAGGCGCAAGTATTTCGCGGTTGCCGTTACTTTGCATGGATGAAACCAAGCCTGCACGTTCCATTTCTTCAATCAGTCTTGCAGCGCGATTGTAGCCAATACGTAATTGTCTTTGCACAGAAGAAATTGAAGCTCGACGTGTTTTCATGACGATGGCAACAGCTTCATCGTAGAGCGGATCGGCTTCACCACCACTACTTTCGCCAAGCTCACCTGCCTCACCCCCATCTTCAGAGCCGCCAGTCAAAATACCTTCAATATAGTTAGGCTCACCCTGCGTTTTAAGATGTTGCACCACACGATGCACTTCGGCATCGCTCACAAAAGCACCATGAATACGTTGCGGATAAGAAGTGCCCGGCGGTTGATAGAGCATATCACCTTGACCAAGCAAGGCTTCAGCACCCATTTGATCAAGTATAGTTCGAGAGTCAATTTTGCTCGACACTTGGAATGCCACACGCGTTGGAATATTCGCTTTAATCAAGCCTGTAATCACGTCTACAGAGGGACGCTGAGTGGCTACCACCAAGTGGATACCGCAGGCACGCGCTTTTTGTGCCAAGCGGGCGATCGGCTCTTCAACCTTTTTACCAACGACCATCATCAAGTCGGCCAACTCATCAATCACAATCACAATAAGTGGCAGCTCTTCTAATGGCTCCGGACTATCTGGCGTTAAGGTAAATGGATGCGTAATCGGGTTGCCATCTTTAATGGCATCACGTACTTTGACGTTAAAACCAGCAAGATTACGAACACCAAGCACAGACATCAGTTTATAACGACGCTCCATCTCTGCTACGCCCCAATTAAGAGCATTCGCCGCTTGGCGCATGTCAGTAATGACGGGGGCTAACAAATGTGGAATGCCCTCATAAACTGATAGCTCCAACATTTTCGGGTCAATCAAAATCATACGGACTTTGCTAGCTTCGGCTTTATAGACCAAGCTCAATATCATCGCATTAATCGCAACCGATTTGCCTGAACCGGTGGTGCCCGCAACGAGCACATGTGGCATCTTAGCCAAATCAGCCACCACGGCTTTGCCTGCAATGTCTTTACCCATCGCAATCGCTAAAGGCGAACTCACATCCGCATAGGCTTGTGAGCCCATAATTTCTGACAGATAAACAATTTGTCGTTTCGGATTTGGAATCTCAAGCCCCATACAACTTTTACCGGGAATTGTTTCAACGACACGAATACTCACCACCGAAAGCGCTCGCGCTAAGTCTTTTGAAAGGTTAAGCACTTGGCTCCCTTTCACACCTGCAGCCGGCTCTAACTCGTAACGAGTAATCACAGGACCTGGCATTGCGGCAAGCACTTTGACTTCAATACCAAAATCCATCAATTTACGTTCAATGAGGCGAGAGGTGAATTCCAATGTTTCTGCTGATTGAAATTCAATCTCGCCTTTAGGCTCATCCAGTAAGTGCAATGGTGGCAATGGCGAATCTGGTAACGCAGCAAATAATGAAACTTGGCTTTCTCTTTGAACACGCTCACTTTTAGGAATCTCAAGAACTGGCGTTTCAATTTGAATTGGGGCACGATCTTCCTTGCGCTTGCGTTCTTGCTCAACAAACTCAGTACGCTGTTGCTCAGCAATCTTGCCGGCTTCTCGGTCTTTTTTATCTCGATATTTATTAAGAATGAATTGATAAGAGCCGATAAGGCCAGACCCTAATTTCTCGACAATTAATATCCATGACCAGCCTGTAAATAAGCTAAAACCAGCAGCCATCGCAAACAATAAGACTAAAGTTGACCCTACAAAACCAAGCGCTTCACGAAGTATCGTATCAAAGATATTACCAATTACACCGCCTGCATCTTGCGGCAAAGTCGCTGGTATATGCATAACATGACCATACTCCAAGCAGGATGAGGATAAAAGTAATAATCCGAAGCCGAAAAAATTTAAAAATAGCAGCGGTTTGCGCCCCTGCGCAACCACATCAAGGCGCAAATAAACTAGCCAAATAGCGTAAAAGGCAAAAACTGCAAACCACCAAGCTGAGAACCCAAATATATAAAGCAGCATATCTGAGAGTAATGCACCTAAGGTACCACCCGCATTATGCACAATCGCATTCTCACTGGCACTGTGTGTCCAAGAAGGGTCATCATGATAGTAAGAGGCTAAAATCAATACCAAATAAATTCCGATGGCTGCAAAAAATAGCCACCAAGCCTCTTTGGCTAAGCCAGCACTTTCAGCATCAATTTTCTTGCTTACATTAGAACTATTGACTGTTTTTTTATTGAAAAACAAAATAATGAATCACTCGAAATATTAATAAATAAAGACAAAGCGAATACTCTCGAAATTAAGTTAATTATAGCAGTATCAATCTAAATAAAGCATGGCACTCCAATATAAGCATGATGCTATTTTCAATGCGATTAAGCGGGCTATTAGAAAGAAAATTCATCCACTCGCAATATCGTTCAAATTTAAGAATCCAATTGCGTTAAAATAGAGGCTAAATATTTTTGCTTTGTCTATTAGGAGCTTTACATCATGGCCACAAAACACGCCCACTTGCTTATTTTGGGTTCAGGCCCCGCTGGTTATTCAGCTGCGGTCTATGCCGCTCGTGCTAACTTAAAACCGGTATTAATCACAGGTATCGCACAGGGCGGTCAATTGATGACTACCACAGAAGTAGATAATTGGCCTGCAGATGCCGACGGCGTCATGGGACCTGAATTGATGGCACGCTTCCAAAAGCATGCTGAGAGATTCAACACCGAAATGATTTTTGATCATATTCATACTACCCACCTTAACGAAAAACCGATTCGTTTGGTGGGTGATTCTGCTGAGTACACTTGCGACGCATTGATTATTGCAACAGGCGCATCAGCTAAGTACTTGGGCATCCCATCAGAAGAAAAATTTTCTGGCAAAGGCGTTTCTGCTTGTGCAACCTGTGATGGTTTTTTCTATCGTAACCAAGAAGTCGCTGTGATTGGTGGCGGCAATACCGCGGTTGAAGAAGCATTGTATTTAGCCAACATCGCAAGCAAAGTGACTTTAGTCCATCGCCGCGACAAATTCAAAGCGGAAGCGATTTTAATCGACAAGCTAATGGATCGCGTGAAAGAAGGAAAAATCGTGCTTGAGCTTTACTCAACGCTGGATGAGGTGTTAGGCGACGACATGGGCGTGACTGGCATGCGCGTTAAAAATGTCGATACTGGCGCAACTAAAGAGATCGAATTGCGCGGCGTATTTATTGCCATTGGTCACAAGCCGAATACTGATATTTTTGAAGGCCAGCTTGAAATGGAAGGTGGTTACATCGTCACCCAAACAGGTCGTCAAGGCAACTTCACTGCTACCAACATCGCTGGCGTATTTGCTGCTGGCGACGTGCAAGATCATATCTATCGTCAAGCGGTGACCAGTGCTGGCACAGGCTGTATGGCTGCTTTAGATGCTGAACGTTACCTGACTAGTCTTAAATAAGTAGCATCGCTTGATTAAGGCAAAATGCCATGACAAGCAACTCCAGAATCAAAAACATTGAAGAGGCTAAGCGCCTGCTGCAAGCTCAAAAAGCGGCACAGGCGAGAGCCGCTGAAGAGGCAAAGGCCCTTGCACTCAAGTTAGAGGCTGAAAAAGCCGAAGCCCAAAGGCTGGAAGACTTATTTAAAGCAGCCGTTAAAGATGCAAGGCCTTTAAACACAGATCGCGTGCATCATCAGCCGCCTAAACCCAAACCAATTCCCCAGCAATTTATACGCGATGAACGACAAGCACTTGTTGATTCCTTAAGTGATGGCTATTTTCCATCTTACGAATTAGAAAGTGGCGAAGAGTTACTTTACTTGCGAGAAGGTCAATCACCCGTTGTGCTAAACAAACTTAGGCGTGGCCATTGGGTCGTTCAAGCGAACCTAGATTTACACGGCATGATTAGTGAGGAAGCACGTGCAATGGTTTCAACGTTCTTGGCTGAATGTAAAAAACGCGGCATACGTTGTGTAAGAATAGTCCATGGCAAGGGCTTAGGCTCTCGTAACAAAGAGCCCATATTGAAGAATAAAGTGCGGCATTGGCTGATACAAAAAGATGAGGTCATCGCCTATGCGCAGGTCAGAGCAAATGACGGCGGAAGTGGTGCAGTCATTGTGCTTTTAAAAGCCTAGATTATCGACTCAATTAAACACACCGCCTCAGCCGCAATACCTTCACCGCGACCTGTAAATCCTAGCTTCTCTGTGGTGGTTGCTTTGACATTTACATGACTTCTAGCAACGTCACAGTCGCTAGCGATATTCACACACATCGCTTCAATATGCGGCGCCATTTTAGGCGCCTGCGCAATGATGGTAGCATCCACATTACTAAGCACATAACCATGCTGCTTTAATAATTCGACGACATGACGCAATAAATTTCTTGAGTCTGCACCTTGATAATTTGCATCGGTATCTGGGAAGTGCTTGCCAATATCACCCAAGCCGGCTGCACCTAACATGGCATCGCAAATAGCGTGCAATAATACATCTGCATCAGAATGGCCTAACAAGCCTTTTTCGTAAGGGATTTCTACGCCGCCAATGATGCACTGACGACCATCAACCAACTGATGCACATCGTAACCATGTCCGATTCTTATCATTGTCATGCCTCTAGCTATTTTTCTGTTGAAGGTCTGCCGCAATAATGGCTTCAGCTAGTGCCAAATCTTGCGGGTAAGTGATTTTTAAATTTCGCAGTTGACCTGTCACTAACTTAGGACATAAACCTAAGGCTTCGACCGCTTGCGCTTCATCGGTTGGGATGCCAACTGATTTAGTTAATGCCTCTTTTAAAATACCGTAACGAAACATTTGTGGAGTTTGCGCTTGCCATAGACCTTCACGAGATTCAGTGCTGGCAACACGTTGTTTTGTGTCAGCTCGCTTTAAGGTGTCAGCAACAGGAATCGCCAGCAAACCGCCCACTGCATCGTCTTGCACTTCATCCAACAAATAGTCCAGTAGCTGATGCGTCAGCCCAGGCCGAGCTGCATCGTGAACCAAGATCCAATCAGACTGTTCGATATTCATCCCCTTTAATGCATTAAGCACAGTCTCTGCTCGGCTTTCGCCGCCGCAATGTAATATAGATAATTTTGGATGGCGTGTTGCATGCGTTTGCCAATGGGTGTCATCTGCGCTCAGCACAAGATGGACAGAAGCAATCCGTTCGCAAGACAAAAAAGGTTCAAGTGTCCAAGCAACCATCGGACGCCCTGCTAAACGCAAATACTGCTTGGGCATCACAGCTGCCATACGGCTTCCCGAACCAGCTGCAGGAATGATCACGTGGAAATTAGCCATGGAATTTTATATCACGCGTTATGGCAAAAAACGATGGCTGAAATTAAGCAAGCAATGCCTGATGTTCAAGAATCGCTTCTTTGACCAGCGGTTCTAAACCAGCACTCGCATTACTTTGTGCATGCTCAAGCAACTGCAAACGCATCGTTAGCGCCCAAAAGCGCTTGATATGCATCACAATATCTTTCTTTGCCTGGGCTTTATCAGGTGCGGACTTAAAGAATGTCCCAATTTGATTAGCCATGGTGACTAACTGCTCGATATTCATTTCTTTTCCTTAGACTTACTTAATCACAATCACTTAAACGCTCAGGGTGTGTATAAACTACAAACTGTTCAGCACGAGCAAAACCAACTAATGTAATACCACATCGATCCGCTATTCGAATGGCTAAACCTGTTGGGGCTGAAATCGCCACTAACATCGAAATTCCAGCAACAGCAACCTTCTGAACCATTTCATAACTCGCACGGCTTGTAGTTAATACAAACCCTACCCCAGTATCTTTTTTGGCGATAGCGCCAAGCAACTTATCTAGGGCATTATGACGACCGACGTCTTCTCTCACCATTGTAATATCGCCAGTTTTCTGCACCCAAAAACTGGCATGGGTGGCGCCTGTTTGGGCTTGCAAAACTTGAAAGCTCGCTGCACTTTTAAGCGCCTTGAGAATCGCAGCGTGTTGAAAAGTGTCATGAGATTGATTGACCGTGCTTGGCAAACGCAAGGCCCTGGATAGACTCTCAGCACCACAGAGACCACAGCCGGTTCGCCCCGTCATGCTTCTGCGTCTATCTTTTAGTTGAGAGAAACGCTCACTGGCAATCTCCATTCTGAGCTCAACGCCTGAGGATTGTTGAACCACTTCAACCGCGTAAAGCTCCTTTGGCGAACTTAAGATGCCCTCCGCCAGCGAAAATCCCAAAGCAAAGTCCTCAAGATTTTGCGGTGTGGCCAACATGACAGCATGCGAAATTCCGTTATAAATCATCGCAACTGGCACCTCTTCAGCTACGCAATCCTCAATCGAAGATGTCTCATCCGCTTGCCATTTATTAACGACCACATGACTGGTGGTCGTTTCTGCAATCAGCGGCTTAATCAGATCAGACATCAGTATTTAAGCGGCTAAATTAACTAGCCAGTTATACGTTTGCTGCGCTTTTTGGATTTTCCACAAAACCAATTTGTTCTTGGCTAAAGGCTTTGTAGTCTCGTTGCCATTCTGATAACTGAGATACCTTAGTTAACTGCACCGCCGTCACTTTATATTCAGGGCAATTGGTCGCCCAATCTGAGTTGTCAGTAGTAATCACGTTCGCGCCAGATTCTGGGTGATGGAATGTGGTGTAAACCACACCTGGTTGCACACGTTCAGTAATTTTTGCATGCAGCACGGTTTCACCAGCACGGCTCGAGATACCCACCCAATCGCCATCCTTGATGCCACGATCCTCAGCATCATGCGGATGAATCTCAATCAGGTCTTCGGTATGCCATGTGACGTTATCTGTTCGTCGTGTTTGTGCACCCACATTATATTGAGACAAGATACGACCCGTCGTCAAAATTAATGGATACTTCGCATTGACCTTTTCAGTCGTCGGCACATATTCAGTGATAAAGAACTTTCCTTTTCCGCGCACAAACTCATCAATATGCATCGTAGGAGTGCCTGCAGGATGTTCGTCATCACATGGCCATTGAACGCTGCCAAGCTCGTCTAATTTCTTAAAGCTTACGCCTTTAAATGTCGGTGTTAATGCCGCAATTTCATCCAAAATATCAGACGCATGCGTGTAATGCATCGGGTAGCCCAATGCTGATGATAACTTAGCCGTCACTTCCCAATCTTCAAAACCATTTTTCGGTGTCATTACGCGGCGCACTGGCGAGATACGGCGCTCTGCATTAGTGAACGTACCTGATTTTTCTAAGAATGAAGCACCTGGGAAGAACACATGCGCGTACATGGCCGTTTCGTTCAAGAACAAATCTTGCACAATCACACACTCCATAGACTCAAGACCATGGGTCACGTGCTGTGTATTTGGGTCAGATTGAACAATATCTTCACCTACGCAATATAGCGCTTTAAATTTCCCGCTAATCGCCTCATCAAGCATGTTGGGAATGCGTAGCCCAGGCTCTTTGCTGAGTGGACGACCCCAAGCCGTTTCAAATAATGCATGAGTAGCATCATCTGAAACATGGCGATAACCAGGATACTCATGCGGCATAGAGCCCATATCACATGAGCCTTGAACGTTATTCTGTCCGCGAAGTGGATTAACGCCAACCCCCTCACGACCAACGTTAGCTGTCGCCATCGCAATATTTGCAATCCCCATCACAGTGGTTGAGCCTTGGCTATGTTCAGTTACACCCAAGCCGTAGTAAATCGCCGCATTGCCACCAGTGGCATACAAACGAGCCGCAGCGCGAATATCTTCAGCTGGCACACCTAGCGTTTCGCTGAGTGCTTCAGGAGAATTTTCAGGCTTGGCTGCAAATACGCGCCAATTTTCAAAAGAATCTAACTCGCAACGCTCTTTTACAAATGTTTCGTTGACTAAGCCTTCCGTCACAATCACGTGAGATATCGCTGAGATTAGCGCTACGTTGGTGCCTGGACGCAATTTCAAATGGTAATCAGCTTTAACGTGTGTTGACGAAACCAGGTCGATTTGACGTGGATCTGCCACAATCAATTTTGCACCTTCACGTAAACGACGTTTCATTTGTGATGCAAATACTGGATGACCATCCGTTGGGTTTGCGCCCATGACAAAAATCACATCTGAGTGCATCACAGAGTCAAATGTTTGCGTGCCTGCTGACTCGCCCAATGTTTGCTTCAAACCATAACCAGTTGGGGAATGACAAACACGTGCACAAGTATCCACGTTATTCGTGCCAAGAACCGCACGAATTAATTTCTGAGTCACATACACTTCTTCATTGGTGCAGCGAGATGAAGTAATCCCACCTACTGATTCCTTACCGTATTGTGTTTGGATGCGTGAAATTTCACTCGCCGCATAATTAATGGCTTCATCCCATGAAACTTCAGTCCAAGCATCATGAATGCTCCTACGAATCATCGGCGTTGTAATGCGGTCTTGATGGGTCGCATAACCCCACGCAAAGCGACCTTTCACACAAGAATGACCATGATTAGCCCCGCCGTTCTTGCTTGGCACCATGCGCACTACTTGCTCGCCTTTCATTTCAGCGTCAAATGAACAACCGACGCCGCAATAAGCGCACGTTGTTGTCACTGAATGCTCAGGCACGCCATGCTGAACCACTGACTTTTCAATCAAGGTTGCTGTTGGACAAGCTTGTACGCAAGCACCACAAGAAACACACTCAGACTCTAAGAAGTTCTCAGTGCCAGAAGCCACTTTAGATTCAAAGCCACGACCTTGAATGGTCAATGCAAAGGTGCCTTGCACTTCTTCACAAGCGCGAACGCAGCGAGAACAAACGATACATTTTGAAGGGTCAAACTGGAAATAAGGATTTGATGTGTCTTTTTCTGACTTGAGATGATTTTCGCCATCATATCCATAACGCACTTCGCGCAAACCCACAGCGCCGGCCATGTCTTGCAATTCACAATCACCATTAGTTGCGCATGTGAGGCAGTCAAGCGGATGGTCAGAAATGTAAAGCTCCATCACCCCTTTACGAATGTCCGCTAATTTTGGCGTTTGCGTTTTAACTTTAATACCTTCAGCCACTGGTGTGGTACATGAAGCTGGATAGCCGCGGCGACCTTCGATTTCCACTAAGCACAAACGGCATGAACCGTAAGGATCTAAGCTATCAGTGGCGCAAAGTTTAGGCACCGTGACACCACCCACCATGGCAGCATGCATAATTGAAGTGCCTTCTGCCACGGTAATTTGCGTACCATCAATCTCAAGGGTGATTTGATTAGCAGATGTTTTTACTGGGGTACCGAAATCCGTATATTTATTCATGAGTTTCTCCTAAGAGCCTTAAGCCGCTTTGCCTTTCTGTAGGCCAAAGTCTTCTGGGAAATGATTCATTGCACTTAACACTGGAAATGGCGTCATACCACCCAGCGCACATAAAGACCCATTTAACATGGTGTCACTTAAATCACGAACTAAGGTGATGTTCTTGGCATGGTCTTCGCCAGCAATAATCTTATCCATCACCTCAACACCGCGAGTTGAGCCAATGCGGCACGGCGTACATTTACCACATGACTCCACCGCACAGAATTCAAATGCGTAACGGGCCATTTTTGCCATATCAACGGTTTCATCAAACGCTACAATACCGCCGTGGCCAAGCACCGCCCAAATCTCTGTAAATTTTTCGTAGTCTAAAGGTGTATCAAATTGAGACTCTGGTAAAAAAGCGCCCAATGGCCCACCGACTTGCACAGCGCGAATGGGCTTGCCCGAAGAAGAGCCGCCGCCAAATTCATAAAGCAATTCACGAAGGGTCACGCCGAAGGCTTTTTCAACCAAGCCACATTGTTTGATATTGCCAGCCAATTGGATTGGCAATGTGCCTCGTGAGCGACCCATACCAAAATCTTGGTAAAACTTGCCACCTTTATCTAAAATAATTGGCACGGTTGCAAGTGAAATCACATTATTCACAACCGTTGGCTTGCCAAACAAACCTTCAATCGCAGGAAGTGGTGGTTTGAATCGCACTAAACCACGTTTACCTTCTAGGCTTTCGAGCAATGAAGTTTCTTCGCCGCACACATAAGCGCCAGCCGCGCGGCGAACCTCTAAATGGAAAATTTTACCGCTACCGCAAATGTCATCGCCTAGATACCCTGCTTGATAAGCATTTGTAATGGCTTCATTCAGCGTTACTAAAGCATCTGGATATTCAGATCGCAGGTAGATATAACCTTGCGTAGCACCCACTGCTAAAGCGGCAATTGTCATGCCTTCAACCAGCACGAGTGGATCACCTTCCATAATCATGCGGTCTGAATAAGTACCTGAGTCACCTTCATCGGCATTACATACGATATATTTTTGGTCTGCAGGCGCATTCAACACTGTGTTCCACTTAATGCCTGTTGGGAATGCCGCACCGCCACGACCTCGCAAGCCTGAGTCTGTGACTTCTTTGACGATCTCTGCGCCAGATTTAGCCAAAGCATTTTTTAGCCCTTTGAAGCCGTCATGAGAGACATAGTCTTCCACTGAAACCGGATCAATAATACCAACCCGCGCAAAGGTCAGGCGCTCTTGTTTTTTAAGCCATTCAATTTCATCTGTTAAGCCAAGACTAAGCGGATGCGCTGTACCCTGAGTAAAGTCAGCATCAAATAAACTAGCTACATCTTTAGGCATCACAGGACCATAAGCCACACGGCCTTTGGCTGTTGCCACTTCCACCATGGTTTCTAACCAAAATAAACCACGAGAGCCATTACGAATTAAATTGATTTGAATCCCACGCTTTAAAGCTTCAGCTTGAATATTGGCAGCCACTTTGTGTGCACCCAATGAAAGCGCACTTGAGTCTCTAGGAACATATACATTAATAGCCATTATGCGCTTCTCGCTTCAGCAATAATTTCATTCATGCGGTCAATATCCACACGACCACAAACTTGATCATCGATTAATACAGCCGGAGAGCATGCACAGTTACCCAAGCAATAAATCGGCTCTAAAGTAATTGCGCCATCTGCTGTTGTTTGATGGTAATCCACACCCAAAGTTTTTTTGACGTAACGCTCAAGAGCTTCGGAGCCCATGGCTTGGCATGACTCAGCTCGGCAAAGCTGGAGAATATGCTTACCCGGCGCATGGGTACGGAAGTGATGGTAAAACGAGACAACACCATGCACTTCAGCCACAGATAAATTCAAAGCTTTAGCAATGCGGGGATAAGCACTTTCTGGCACATAACCAACGTCATCCTGAATTGCATGAAGCAGAGGCATCAATGCGCCCGGAACATTCACATGAGTCTCAATGTGCTTATCGATGCTCACTAAATTTTCATCTAACACAAATTCTCTCCAAAACTAACATACTGGGTATTGCTCATAGGACGCAAAAAAACAGAAAAAGTTACAAATCAATTACATTATTGTATCAATCATTAAGTGCCTTGTGTTTAGTATCGGCGCCAAAAAGTCATAAAAATCGATAAAAAACGCACTCAAATTAGACGCTTAAATTGGGGTAAAACTAAAAAGGAAAACGATCTCAAACATCTGAGATTAATGACCGCCTTAATTACCTCCTTAAAAAAATAAATTTAAAAAGCTTGGGGGATTCATTTTGTTTGAATTTAAGGTAAAGTTATAGGTGGTAATTAAGTAACATGGCTCGCACAACTATTTTATAAAAATCACGGAGATAATGAGAATGAGCTTAGAACTACTAAAAGGCATGGGCGTAAAAATCCCTTTCAAAGCCAAATATGACAACTTTATCGGTGGCAAATGGGTTGCGCCAGTTAGCGGCGAATACTTTGACGTTATTACACCGATCACTGGCTTACCCTATACTAAAGCAGCACGCTCAGGCGCAGCTGACGTTGAGTTGGCACTTGATGCAGCACATGCTGCAGCTGATAAATGGGGTAAAACATCAGTGCAAGAGCGCGCTAATATGTTGCTTAAGATTGCTGACCGCTTAGAAGCTAACCTAGAGTTATTGGCTACAGCGGAAACCATCGACAATGGCAAACCAATTCGCGAAACAATCAATGCTGACATTCCATTAGCAATCGACCATTTCCGCTACTTCGCCGGCTGTCTTCGCGCGCAAGAGGGTACATTAAGTGAAATCGACGACACCATGGTTGCGTATCACTTCCATGAACCACTGGGCGTGATTGGTCAAATTATTCCTTGGAACTTCCCAATTTTAATGGCTGCATGGAAACTTGCACCAGCGGTAGCTGCTGGTAACTGTGTGGTCATGAAACCAGCTGAATTCACACCAATCAGCATCTTAATTTTAATGGAATTAATTGCCGACATCGTTCCACCAGGCGTGATGAACATTGTGAACGGTTATGGTCGTGAAGTTGGCGCTCCGTTAGCTAACAGCCGCCGTATCGCAAAAATCGCGTTTACTGGTTCTACAGCAACTGGTCGCGTGATTGCACAAGCGGCAGCTGGTAACTTGATTCCTGCAACACTAGAGTTAGGTGGCAAATCACCTAACATCTTCTTTGATGACATCGCAGCAGCTGACGACGACTTTTTTGATAAAGCCGTTGAAGGCTTGGTATTATTCGCATTCAACCAAGGTGAAGTTTGCACATGTCCATCACGTGCATTGATCCAAGAATCTGTTTATGACAAATTCATGGAACGTGTATTGCCACGTGTTGCCGCCATCAAACAAGGCAACCCACTTGATCCAAATACAATGCTTGGCGCACAAGCTTCTGCTGACCAGTTGAACAAGATCATGTCTTACATGGACATCGGTAAACAAGAAGGTGCTGAATTATTAATCGGCGGCCAACAAAACAAACTAGGTGGCGATTTGTCACAAGGTTACTACGTTCAGCCGACGCTATTTAAAGGCCACAACAAAATGCGCATCTTCCAAGAAGAAATTTTTGGACCAGTGCTTGCTGTTACAACCTTTAAAGATGAAGCTGAAGCTTTGGAAATCGCTAACGACACCATCTTTGGTTTAGGCTCTGGCGTTTGGAGCCGTGACGGCAGCCGTGCATACCGCATGGGTCGTGGCATCAAAGCTGGTCGCGTTTGGACTAACTGCTACCATGCTTACCCAGCACATGCAGCGTTCGGTGGCTACAAAGAGTCAGGCATCGGTCGTGAAACGCACAAAATGATGCTTGATCACTACCAACAAACTAAAAACTTGTTAGTTAGCTACAGCCCTAAAAAATTGGGCTTTTTCTAACAAGCTTTTAGCATCGTCTAATTCAATATTGAATTAGACATGTATTAAAGTTAGTATTAAGAGGCGGTTTTTACCGCCTCTTTTTTTTATTTGTTATTTGGAGTGGATAATGGCTGAACGTATTTCTGGAACCCCTTCTGCAATTGCGCTCATTCGCCAATTGACAGCGCAACATGGCCCGATTATTTTTTTCCAATCAGGCGGATGTTGTGAAGGCAGCGGCCCGATGTGTATGCCAGCCAATGAATTCCGCAAGACCCCATCAGACGTCAAAGTGGGTGAAGTAGATGGCGCAGCTTTTTATATGGGCCACAGCCACTTTCAATTTTCAGAGAATACACACACGATTCTTGATGCAATGGATGCTTCTAGCGGCTCATTCTCACTCGATTGCGGCACTGGAAAAGCCTTTATCACCAAAGGTCGTTTATTTACGGATGAAGAATTAAAAGACCTGCCACCTGTTGAGATAGGCTAACAACATATATCAATATTTAAGCACAACAAAAAAGGCTCAGAGTTATTTCTGAGCCTTTTTTGTTTACCTGCAAACCTTAAAATTTATTCGTCACCACCACCCATGTTTGGGGTTGCTGTGATTTTATGAATGGCCAAATCAGCACCCATATATTCATCTTCAACATCCATTCGAATACCGACCAGCTTTTTGATTAAGCCGTACACAATAAAGCCCCCAGCCAACGCAATCGCAATTCCTAAGCCTGTGCCAATCAGCTGTGACACGAGGCTTACATTGCCCATACCGCCCAAAGCCGTAGCGCCGAAGATGCCGGCAGCAATACCGCCCCAAGCACCGCATAAACCGTGCAATGGCCATACACCAAGCACGTCATCAATCTTCCAACGGTTTTGGGTAAGCATAAATGCCCAAACAAACAAAGCGCCAGCCACAGCACCTGTCACTAAAGCGCCTAGTGGATGCATCACATCAGAACCAGCACAAACAGCGACTAAACCTGCTAATGGGCCATTGTGTACAAAGCCCGGGTCGTTTTTGCCCATGACTAATGCGGCAATCGTACCGCCAACAAGTGCCATTAAAGAGTTCATTGCCACAAGACCGGTCACACCGGTTAAGGTTTGAGCTGACATTACGTTAAAACCAAACCAGCCCACAGTGAGAATCCAAGCGCCTAAAGCCAAGAACGGAATGTTTGAAGGTGGATAAGCATGCAAGCGACCATCTTTACTGTATCGGCCATGGCGGGCACCTAATAAAATCACAGCACTTAAAGCAATCCAACCACCCATCGCATGCACCACAACGGAGCCTGCAAAGTCGTGAAATTCGAAACCGTAACTCGCTTTCAGCCATTCTTGAATGCCGTAGTGATGGTTCCAAGCAATGCCTTCAAAGAACGGATAAACCAAACCGACCAATAAGAAAGTTGCAGCTAACTGAGGGTTGAATTTTGCCCGCTCTGCAATACCGCCAGAGATAATCGCAGGAATCGCCGCTGCAAACGTCAGCAAGAAAAAGAACTTAACTAGCTCATAGCCATTTTTCGCGGCGAGGACTTCTGCGCCTTGAAAAAAGCCGATACCATAAGCAATGCTATAGCCAATAAAGAAGTAGGCAATGGTCGAAATAGAAAAATCCACCATAATCTTCACCAAAGCATTCACTTGGTTTTTACGGCGAACCGTACCCACCTCCAAGAATGCAAACCCTGCATGCATTGCTAGGACCATAATGGCTCCCAACAATACAAATAAGACATCACTCGCCGATTGAAGCGCTTCCATACTTTCATCCTCATTTAAGTTTTTTTAATTATTTTTTCAGGTCTGCTTGCAAAGTCGCCAGCCTAAACTCAACTTAATACACTAGCAAAAACTACGCCAGATTTCACAGCTTATTGTTTATAAATATCTTTTATATCGATCAAATAAAAATTAACGCACCAATATGATGCGATACCAAGTGCATTGCACTATTTTTGTGCGAAATATCCATTTTGTTCAATATATGCGCCAGTGATTCTCACATGACGAAAACATCAACATTGATTAAACTCTCCACATCTTAAAAGAACAAAATATCGCCTTGGAAAATCTATTACTTATTTGCATTATTCTGCTTGCTTGGTTTTGGTTCGACAGCATTTCCGCTAGAGATGCCGCAATAACCAAAGGCCATGACCTCACGCATCGCACCAATTTACAACTGTTGGATGAAAGCGTTGCCTGTGTTCGTTTGCGTTTAGGGCGCAACGCTAAGGGCCATGTGCAAATCTTGCGTACTTATGAGTTTGACGTGAGTGCCAATGGCGGCGACCGCATGCATTGCCATCTTGTCTTACTAGGGCGAGATTTGCAGTCCTGGTATATTCCGCCTTATCTGCAGGCGGTTCATTAAAAGCTGCGCATCCATGATAGGTCGCTTTGCCCCCTCACCCACTGGCCCACTTCACTTTGGCTCGCTATTAGCAGCGCTTGCCAGTTATTGCGAGGCCAAGTCACAAGGCGGAAGATGGCTAGTCCGCATGGAAGACCTCGATAAGCCTCGGGAGGTCGCGGGTGCTGCAGACTATATTTTACGCACCCTAGAAAGCTTTGGATTTGAATGGGATGGAGAAGTCGTTTACCAATCCCAGCGCAGTAGTCTTTACCAAGACGCACTAAGCCAGCTCCAAGCAAAATTGCTCATTTACAACTGCGATTGTTCACGCAAAGAGATTGCTGACTCTTATCATCAAAGGCATGCGCATCATGGTGTTGATGGCTTGGTTTATCCTGGCACGTGCCGCCACAAGGGAGCCGTCAAAATCCCTCACGCAAGCCGCGTCATTGTGAATGGCGAACCAATCACTCTCACCGATGCGATTCAAGGCAAACTTCAGCAAAATCTTGCAAACGACTTAGGCGATTTTGTATTAAAACGTGCAGATGGCTTCTATGCATATCAGCTCGCAGTCGTGGTAGATGATTTTGAGCAAGGCATTACCCACATTCTTCGCGGCGCTGACTTGCTAGATTCCACACCCCGCCAAATCTACCTACAACAATTGCTCGACTACCCAACGCCGCAATATGCGCATATTCCACTAGCTAGCAACGCCGCAGGTGAAAAGCTGAGCAAGCAAACCTTAGCGCCAGCCATTGATGTTGCTCAAGCATCAATATTGCTAACGAAAGCGCTTAGTTTTCTAGGACAACACATTCCAATAGATTTAAGCGAATACAGTGCTAATGACATTTTGCAGTGGGCCAAACAACATTGGGATATCACTAAAGTCGCACAGCAACGTAGCATCGTTTTATCTTAGCCCATGCACCTTGTCATGATAAAATGCCGCGCATGACAATACTCAACGCACCATCTACCGACCAACTCCACCGATTTGTGTTTGATAACACACCAATTCGTGGCAACACAGTCCATCTAGACAAGACCTTTCGCACTGCATTGCAGCACGTTGAATATCCGCCAGCACTTAAAACAAAACTAGGCGAACTCATGGCAGCCGCAGCACTCTTAGCTGCGACGCTCAAGCTAGAAAATGGCGCACTGATTTTGCAGATTCAAGGCAAAGGGCCATTAAACTTATTAGTGGTGGAATGCAGCGCTGCGCTTGAAATGCGCGCTACTGCCAAATGGCAAGGCGAAATTGGCAATCAAAGCTTTAGTGAACTCGTGGGTGATGGTCATTTTGTGATTACTTTAGACCCCAAAGACGGCGGCCAAACCTATCAAGGCATTGTGCCAATTGAGGGAGATAGCATTAGCGAAATCCTGAAAAACTACATGGAACGTTCAGAGCAAATTGAAACGCGCATTTGGTTAGCCTGCGACCAACAATCTGCAGCGGGCATGCTCTTGCAAAAGCTACCCGATTTACCAGAACAAGATGCTGACGCATGGGCAAGAACAGGCTTTTTAGCTGAGACCATTACTGATGAAGAATTGATTACACTCCCCGCTGAGACACTACTCACCAGACTATTCCACGAAGAAGATGTACGTCTATTTGATCCGCGTGACATCTACTTCCGTTGCAGTTGCTCAAGAAAAAATGTCAGCAATATGCTCAAAATGTTAGGACAGGCAGAGGTGGATAGCATCATAGAAGAGCGCGGTGAGATAGAAGTAAATTGCGATTTTTGTAATGCGGCTTACGTGTTTGATAAGGTAGATGCAGAGCAGCTTTTTGCGGCAGATATTTCGCCGCCCGTTTCAAAAACCAAACACTAATTATAGCGTCTGCCTGACACGCTCAAACAAGCAAATAGAAGCCGCGGCTGCGGCATTCAGTGACTCGACACCTCCAGCAATTGGAATAGTGACATGATGGCTAGCCGCTTTTTGTATGGCGCTGCTAAGACCGTTGCCTTCATTACCAATCGCGATTGCGGTTGGGCCAGTTAAATCTAATCTATAAATAGAATCGCCACGCAAAGTGGTTGCTAATACTTGGCCTTCAAAGTTACTTGCCAAGCCCACTAAATCAGCACCCTCAACAATCGGCAAAGTAAACTGCGCACCCTGCCCGCCTCGTAATGCTTTTGGTGACCAAGCTTCAGTGCAGCCCTCTGATAGATAAACCGCATCCACGCCAGCTGCCGCAGCGGTACGGAGCATGCTACCCAAATTACCTGGATCTTGAATGTCTTCTAACATCAATACAAAGTTAAGCGCTTCAGGCGGCGCAATGGTTGGCGTTTTCACCAAAGCCAAAATGCCCGTTGGGCTTGCCACTGGCGCTAGCTCTTGGAACATTAAAGTTGGGAACATCACGGTCGGCACATCAACCAATTGCTGAATAAGGTGTGATACCTCAGCCGTGCTTTCACCCTCGGCAATAATCAGCAAACGCGGCTCACCAAACATCTCCAGATAAGTTTCCACTAAATGGGCACCATCGAGCAAAGTCTCGCCCAATTTGCGTCGCTCACGTGAGGAGTCAGCCAATTTTTTAAGCTGCTTAAATTGGCTGTTATCGCGTGAAATAATGTGTTTGAATGTCATCGAAATTTACTTAAACTTAATCGTTGTGGCATTTTAACTTAAACTGCTGAGATTGATCCTATACAAAGACCATACACATTATGATTAAATTATACGGCTTTCCACAAACGCGCTCTTCTCGCGTCGCTTGGGCTTTGGAAGAAGCAGGCGCAGAGTATGAATACGAACTCGTTAATTTACGGGCGGGTGAACACAAACAGCCGACATTTTTAGCGATTAATCCTTTCGGAAAAATTCCTACGTTGGTGGATGATGGTCATGCAATCAGCGAATCAGCTGCCATCTGCACCTATATTGCAGAAAAGTTTCCAGCCGCTAAACTGATCCCAAATGATGCAAAAAGCCGAGCTGAATATTTTCAATGGCTATTCTTTGTAGTTTCAGAGTTAGAAGTGCATTTATGGACCGCTGCCAAACATGATAGGCTCCTGCCTGAAGATAAAAAGGTGCCAGCCGTAGTGAGTACAAGTTTTTGGGAATTTGAAAAAGCCGCCGCTGTGTTAAGTGCACACTTAAAAGATCAGCGATATATCGCTGGTAACCAATTTAGCGCGGCAGATATTGTTTGCGTGTCAGTCTTACATTGGGCGCAACACCAAAAAGTACCACTCGATGATACCTTATTACACTACATGAATAAGCTTTCAGAACGCCCTGCTCTCACTCGCGCTAGAAAACGTGAAGCCTACGCCACCTAAATAAATCCTATAAAGGAACCTGAAATGAACGATAAAGAATTAGTGGCGTTTGAAGCCGCCAAGCTCGCAAAAAATGGCATGGTGATAGGTCTAGGCACAGGCTCAACCGCCAATTACTTTATTGAGTATCTCGCCAAACGACAAGCCGAAGAAGGGCTCAGTATCAGCACCGTGGCAAGCTCAACGATAAGCGCGATTAAAGCGGAAAGCTGTGGGCTAAAAGTTGTTTCTATTGGACAGCTAAAACGTATCGACTTATATGTGGACGGCGCCGATGAAATCACGCCCAACTTAAGCTTACTCAAGGGTCGTGGGCAAGATTTGGTAATGGAAAAGTTACTCGCCAAAGCCGCAGATCAATTTATTGTCGTGGCCGACAAGAGCAAGCTAGTCAGCCGTATTGGTGAAAAATTTATCATCCCGATTGAGGTTATTCCTAGCGCATGGCAAATGGTGAAACATCAATTAGAAAAGCAAGGCGCACAAGGTGATATTCGCCTCAATGCTGGCAAAGACAATGTGTCCATCAGCGCACATGGCAGCTATGTGTTGGATATGCAATTCCCAGCAAGGATCAACGATGAAGCACTTAACATGCTACTCAACAATACACCAGGCATTGTGGAACACGGTGTGTTTTACGGCGTCGCCAGCCAAGTGTTGATTGCAGACACTGGGATTATTGAAGTGATGGGCGCGCAAAAGGCTCTATAATGCCCTCATGTCTAAAAAAATATCGATAGAACGCGTTTTACATTCTCAGGGCTTCGGCTCACGTAAAGCCTGCCGCATCTTAGTCAGACATGATGCAGTGACCGTCAATGGTGTGCCTTGTGATGATCCGTTTGTAGAGTTTCCTGTTGAAAATTTATACTTCACTGTCGATGGTGAACCTTGGCAATATCGTGAGCAAGCCTATCTAATGCTCAATAAACCAACGCATTACGAATGCTCACACAAAACCCTACATCACCCATCGGTTTACAGCTTATTGCCGCATGCGTTGGTTGAGCGTGATGTTCAATGTATCGGCCGTTTGGATGAAGACACCACGGGGTTAATTTTGCTATCCGATGATGGCCATTTTATCCACCGACTCAGTTCGCCAAAATGGAAAGTGCCAAAAGTTTACGAAGTCGATTGCAAGCATCCTGTGGACGCAGCGCAAATTAAAAACTTACTTGATGGCGTTCAACTGATCGATGAACTAGCACCGATTGCAGCTCTTGCTTGCGAGCAAATCAGCAGTCACGTCCTTCACATGACCCTAGCCGAAGGTAAGTATCATCAAGTCAAGCGCATGGTCGCCGCGAATAGCAACCGTGTTGAAGCCCTTAAACGCATCAAAATTGGTGAAGTAACGCTACCAAAAGACCTCGCTGAAGGTGAATGGCGCTGGCTTACAGCAGAAGAGTTGCATCTACTTACGCATACTGAAAAGATTTAATTAGTAGCTAATCCCCAAATACTCCGTATAATCAAATCTTCCCTGTGCCATACCAATCAGCACAGCGGCCTAAAGGCGCCATGCGCCAACACTTTTTATCTCTTATTTGTTAGTCTTGATTGGTGTTGTCTTAAGGGCAACAGACCACTTATAAATCTCCTTTAAGGAATTTACATTGTCATCAGAAGTTACTAAAGCTAGCCCAAATTTTAATGATTTGGGTTTAGCAGAACCTATTCTCCGCGCCATTAACGACGCGGGTTACACCACCCCAACTCCAATTCAAGCGCAAGCGATTCCACAAGTCTTAACAGGCCGTGATTTACTCGCTGGCGCACAAACAGGCACAGGCAAAACCGCTGGTTTCACCTTGCCGATTTTACATGTCCTGAGCCAAAAGCCAGTAGCCGATTTAGGCAAAGGTCGTCCGCGCTGTTTAATGCTCACGCCAACGCGTGAGCTTGCCGCGCAGATTGAAGAGTCAGTCAAAACATATGGCAAATATTTATCACTTACTTCAACGGTCATTTTTGGTGGGGTGAATATCAACCCACAAATGTCACGATTAAAAAAGCCTTTGGATATTTTAGTCGCAACACCCGGCCGCTTACTCGACCTAGCTAACCAAAAAGCCGTGGATTTATCAGGCGTTGAAATTTTGGTGCTAGATGAAGCTGACCGTATGCTAGACATGGGTTTTATTCGCGACATTAAAAAGATTTTGGCTTTATTGCCCAAAGCTCGTCAAAACTTACTATTCTCAGCTACGTTCTCAGATGAGATTAAAGCGCTTGCAGATGGCCTGCTTAACAATCCCGGCTTTGTAGAAGTCGCCCGTCGTAATACTGCTTCTGAATTGGTTGAACAAACCGTTCACATGATTAGCCAGAGCTTTAAGCGCGAACTAGTGAGCCATTTGGTTAAACATAACGAGTGGCAACAAGTATTAGTCTTTACCCGCACCAAGCACGGCGCTAACCGCTTAGCTGAAAAGCTTATGAAAGACGGCATTGAAGCCGCAGCGATTCACGGGAATAAAAGCCAAGGAGCTCGCACCAAGGCGTTAGCACAATTTAAAGATGGCACAGTGCGCGTATTAGTGGCAACTGACATTGCCGCGCGTGGTTTGGATATTGACCAATTACCACAAGTGATTAACTTTGAACTCCCTAACGTGCCTGAAGACTACGTTCACCGCATCGGTAGAACTGGCCGTGCGGGCAGCAGTGGAGCGGCTGTTTCATTAGTTGACCGTGAGGAATTGAAGCTACTCAAAGATATTGAAAAGCTGATTAAACGTGAGATTCCAAAAGTCCCTGCAGATGGTTGGGTGCAACCTGAAAAAGCGGAACCAGAAGCGCCGCGCGCGCCTATGCAACAACGTCGTCCACAAAACGCAGGCAGCAAACCGACACAAAGCAAGCCTCAACTTAACCGTAACAAGCTAAACGACCAGCGCACGGACAAAGCCCCCGCTGATGGTAATAGAGCGCCTGGACAAAACGCTTCAACTAAAAACATGTCAGAAGCTGCAAGACACCAAGCCATGCCGCAACCTGCTTTATTCGCACCTAAGCCACAAAATAGAGGCCCTAACCCTAATGCAGGACGCAACACCAGCCGTAACAATGGCGGCAGTCGTAGCGGGCATAACGGTGGTGGTGGGCGCGGTCGTTAATTGATTAGGAAAAACTTGATGAAAAAACTTTATTTATTGCTTTGCTTGGTGCTTCTCGCCTGCACTGGCGACGATGCTAAATACAAAGCAGTCACAGGGTTTGAATTAGATAAATACCTAGGCACTTGGTATGAAATTGCTCGCCTAGATCACAGCTTCGAACGTGGCCTCGATAAAGTTTATGCAGAATATAGCCTGCGCGAAGATGGCGGCCTGAAGCTAATCAACCATGGCTTTGATACCAAAAAACAAAAATGGAACGAAGCTGTCGGCATAGCTTACTTTGTCGAAACACCAGATGTTGGGCGCTTAAAGGTATCGTTCTTTGGCCCATTTTATGGAGCTTATACGATTGTCGAGTTGGACAAAACATCCTATAGCTATGCGCTTGTGACAGGCGGCGATGATTATTTATGGATACTCTCTCGCACGCCCCAAATGTCATACATTGTTAAACAGCAGTTGATTGCGAAAGCGAAAGCACTAGGCTTTGAAACCAATAAATTAATTTATCCTAACCAATAGCCAAAAATGCTAGCCATTAAAAAAGCGCAGTTCATTTCTGACTGCGCTTTTTTACATCCGAATTAAGTGTTATTTCAATTTGACTGACGTCACCGCAAACCCAGCATTACGTAAACGACCCAATATGCCGCCGTCGCCGGCTAAGTGAGATGCGCCTACTGCAGCAAACACTGCTTGATCTTTTGCCACTGAAACCAAGCCCTCCGCCATGCCCGCGTTACGTTCATCAATGAGCTTAACGCGCATATTTTCCCACACTGCTTTGGGCAACATGCCACCTGTAATCTTGTCATCCAGATCGATGATCTTCTTCAAATCGCCCGATTGGTAAGTCTTAAGTAGCTTTTCGTAATCACGCTCTTTGTCTTTTTGGCTTCTCTTAAGTACCGCACGCAACATGATCATTTGATCTTCCATGCTTACACTATCAAGCACTGAAAAATGATCACGCATTTTTTCTAAGCCAATAATTTTTTTATCCTGCTCCTCAGCTTTCGCCATCAAGAGCTCATCCATCGAGTAAAGCGCTTTAGGCTTAGGCAAGTCGAATATCACTGCGAGAAGCCATGGCTTCATGTGCATGGCGGCTTCGATGTGCATAGAATGAAAATCAGCCAACTCACGCACTTGGTCAAACTCTTTTTCTGTCATCATTTCTGAAACAGTTCCTTGCTTCATCATAAATATAGAGGGATCACGCGGCGGTAGCGTTTCCATCATAAACGCTTCGCTTTGATTAAAGGCTTCAAGGATTTTAGGTGAGAACTCAGTGACACGTTGATCGTCGGTGTGCATCGTGCCAAGCAAATAGCTGACCTTGCCACTTGGCGCTTCCAGCTTCCAAAGCAGACCATTATCAGCCGCTAGCGCAATTTGAGCGCTGACAAGAAGCATGACAGCGAATGAAAATTTTGAAATTAATGAACGCACGAAAAAGCCCTCAATCATAAATGTAACAATCAGACATACATCCCGTCCTGCGGTTCAATAAAAGCACTTATCGAGAACGTCGGAATGGTTTTCCTATTTCAAGCTTTTTGCCATTGGCAGGCGCCGGAGTAACAACCGGGCGCGTTTTGCTTGCCACTTGCACAGGGCGCGGTGGCGTTTTATCCAGCGGTTGCCATGCAGGAATCAAGCAATGTTTGCCGTTACCAATCAAATCCGCACGACCCATGTTTTGAAGTGCTTCACGCAGTAGTGGCCAGTTTTTTGGGTCATGATAGCGAATAAAGGCTTTGTGCAAACGGCGCACGCCACCCGCTTTAGGAATAGGCACTTCTTCGCTATCATCCGTGACCTTACGCAGTGGATTTTTACCTGAGTGATACATGGCCGTTGCCATCGCCATTGGCGTTGGCGTAAAGGTTTGAACTTGATCTAACCTAAAATCATATTTCTTGAGCCAAAGCGCAAGATTCATCATATCTTCATCAGTCGTGCCAGGATGCGCTGCGATGAAATAGGGAATCAAATATTGCTTTTTGCCCGCTTCTTTTGAGAAGCGCTCAAACATCTCTTTAAATTTATCGTAAGCGCCCATGCCAGGCTTCATCATTTTGGAAAGCACATTCTCTTCAGAATGCTCAGGCGCAATTTTTAAGTAGCCACCCACATGGTTTTGCACCAATTCTTTAACGTACTCAGGTGAAGTCACCGCTAAGTCATATCTGAGGCCCGAGCCTACAAGAATCTTTTTAATCCCTTTGAGATTACGTGCTTTGCGATAGAGCTGAATTAAGGCCGAGTGATCTGTATTGAGGTTTTCACAAATACCCGGATAAACGCATGAAAGCTTACGGCAAGATTTTTCAATCTCAGGCGATTTGCATGCCATGCGGTACATATTGGCAGTAGGCCCACCAAGGTCTGAAATCACGCCAGTAAAGCCATCGACTTTATCGCGGATTTCTTCCACTTCTTTCAAAATACTTTCTTCAGAGCGGCTTTGAATAATGCGGCCTTCATGCTCGGTGATCGAACAGAAGGTGCAGCCCCCAAAACAGCCACGCATGATGTTCACTGAAAAACGAATCATCTCCCAAGCAGGTATTTTGGCGTCGCCATAGACAGGGTGTGGTCTGCGCGCATAAGGTAAATCGTAAACGTAATCCATCTCTTTGGTGGTGAGTGGAATGGGTGGCGCATTGAGCCATACCTCACGATCCCCATGCTTTTGAACCAATGCACGTGCATTACCAGGATTTGCTTCCAAATGCAGTACACGAGAAGCGTGGGCATAGAGCACAGGGTCTTTGACAACATCCTCGTAGCTTGGCAAACGGACCACTTGAAAGGCGCGGTCCGCTTTCGGTTTGCGAACAATCTGAACGGCTTGTGTGCCTTCAGGCAGAGCCACTTCATCTTTCTTGGCGTCGGTTTCACAACTCGTACCAGCGCCCATTTTCATTTCATATGGGTCAATCGGCGCTTCAACTTTACCAGGACGATCTAGATTAGTTGACGCGACCTCTTGCCAACCTTCTGGGATTTTTTTACGTAAAAAAGCAGTGCCACGAATATCGGTAATATCCGCAACATTTTCGCCTTTAGCTAAACGATGGCTAAGCTCAATTAAGGCACGCTCAGCATTGCCATATAGCAAAATGTCGGCCTTAGAATCCACCAGTACTGAGCGGCGTACTTTGTCAGACCAATAATCATAATGCGCGATACGGCGCAAACTCGCTTCGATACTACCAATCACCAAAGGCACATCAGAAAAAGCTTCACGACAGCGCTGTGAGTAAACTAGTACAGCGCGGTCTGGGCGCTTACCTGCCGCCGCATCTGGCGTGTAGGCATCATCAGAACGAATCTTGCGGTCAGCGGTATAGCGGTTGACCATGCTATCCATGTTGCCCGCAGTAATCCCAAAGTAAAGATTAGGCTTACCTAAGGCTTTAAACGCCTCCGCATCTGACCAATCAGGCTGTGAAATAATCCCCACACGAAAACCTTGAGATTCAAGCAAGCGGCCAACTAACGCCATACCAAAGCTAGGGTGGTCGATGTACGCATCACCCGTGATCAAAATAATGTCACAGCTATCCCAACCTAAATCATCCATTTCTTCACGAGACATCGGCAACATTTTGGACGTGCCAAAACGCTTCGCCCAATATGGTCGGTACTGATTGATCGGTTTTACAGTCGGAATAGTGTTGATTTGCATAAGTTGAGTATTTTACTCTGGAATGCCTAATTTATAAAATCTAACGCGTGCTAGGGCTAGTTGTGCGAACAACGTTCGCCAAATCATCCCAATTACCGTCTGCTTTTGGCGCATATTGGCTAATATCAGTGCGTGTGGCGGCAAACTGACCTTCGTACCACAGCGGCACGTAAGGCAATTGCCGATGAATATAGTTCGTGGCGGCTTGCCAATCTTGTTTAGCCAACAAGGCATCTAAAGCAGCACTGCTAAAACGCCCACGGTTAAAGCCTTTTGGCGGGGAGTTATCTGAACCGAATGCCTTTACGTAAATATCAGGGGTGTTGATACCCACCCAAGTGAGCCCAAACAACTGAAAATGGCCTTGTTTTACCTCCTCAAAAAACGTGCCCCAATCTAAACTTTTAATCTCAAGCGCAATGCCCGCCTCTGCCATTTGCGCCTGCATAATGGTGGCGAGCCGCACACGCTGGGCATCGGTTGAGGTTTTGTAAACAAGATGCAGTGGCAATGGCACACCCGCCTCTTTTAAAAGCTGTTTAGAAAGCGTTGGGTTGTATGCGTAAGGCAATAGGCTTTTATTCCCCGCCCAATGCTCTGGCGGCAGGATAGCGCCTGCCTCGCGGGTACCGCCAATTAATGCTTGCTGGATAATCTCTGGGCGGTTAATCGCGTGTGCAATCGCCTGTCGCACCTTTAAATCAGTCAGAGTTTTATCTTGGAGGTTAAATCCTAGATAAGAAAAATTAGCGCCATTGCTTTCTGTCACTTTAATATTCGGCTGGGCTTTGAGGTAGCGCACCAATTCGGGTGGTAAATCGCCTTGCAGAATATCCACTTCGCCGCGCATGAGCTTCAGGATTCGCACCGTGGGGTCTTTCACCTCCAACAAGGTAATGATTTGACTATCGGCCTTGCGCTTTAATTGGAGCGTGTTTGTCCAACTCACAAACGCTAGCGGGCCGGTACCTAATGGATGATGGCTAAAATCTCGCCCTTGCGATATTTGACTCGCTGGCAAAATACCGATGATGAGCTTGGCGGGAAATGCGTTATCGACTACTTTTAAGTAAAAATCTAAAGTATTGTCGTCTAGCATTTGAATGCGGCTGATGTCGGCAAACTCACCTGAAAGTGGTGAGTCTTTGAGCATCAACAAAGATTCATAAGTCGCTTTTACATCCTTAGCGCTTAATGAAGTGCCATCATGAAAAGTGCGCCCTGTCTTGCCTAAGTGAAAGCGATATTGGGTTGGACTCATCAACTGCCAAGTTGCCAAATCAGCCATAGGTTTTGAGCTTGAATCAAAGCCGACTAAAGAGCGGTAAATCAAACGATTAACACGCGCTGATGCGGCATCAGTGGCATAACGAGGATCTAGATTAATTGGCGCTTGAGCGACGGCAAAGCGTATATCCTGGCGCTGATCGGCTTCTTGCTTGTGACAAGCGTTTAGGCTAAAAATCAAGCAAAATAGAAAGCAGACTTTTTTAAACATGATTTTTAAGGATAGCGCGATTTAGTGCTCAAACAAGGCGATGGATTCAACATGCGAGGTGTGTGGGAACATATTAATCACCCCCGCCGCGACCATGCGATAGCCTTTTTCATTGACCAAAATACCGGCATCACGCGCCAATGTGGCTGGGTTACAAGACACATAGACCATGCGTTCAGGGCCAAAGCTGCCGTCATCAGGCAAAGCACTCACTAAAGCCATTGCGCCATCGCGTGGCGGATCGATCAGCCATTTATCGAAATGACCCAAGCCTTGTAATAATTCTGGCGTCATATCGAATAAGTCAGCTTCAGTAAATTCCACTTGCTCAGCGAGCCCATTTAAAGCCGCACTTTCACGCGCACGGTTAACTAAGACTTCCAAGCCTTCCATGCCCAATACAGTTGCCCCAGAGCGCGCAATCGGCAAAGTAAAGTTACCTAGTCCACAGAAGAAATCTGCAATCTTCTCACCCGCCTGCGGGGAGAGTAACTGCATCGCACGGCGCAACATCACTTGATTAATATGTGGATTAACCTGCGTAAACTCAGTGGGATTAAACGGGTAAGTTAAATTAAACTCGGGCAATGAGTAGCTAAGCTTGACACCATCTAACGGGTAGAAAGGCTGAACAGTATCTAGTCCTTTAGTTTGCGTCCACACTTGCACATCGTGTTCGTCGGCAAAAGCTTTAAACAGGGCTTCATCATTAGGGTTAAGCGTTTCCATCACTCGGAATACCAACACAACAGCGTGCTCACCCACGGCCAATTCAATCTGCGGAATAGCATCACGAATGCTCATTTGAACAATCATTTCTTGTAGCGGTGTAATTAAAGCTGAAATGCGCGGCGGTAAAACTTCACATCGATTCATATTCGCCACAAATGGGGTAGATTTTTCATTAAACCCAACCAGCACTCGGTCTTTTTTAGCAACGTACTTCACACGCAAACGCGCTTTGTGTCGATAACCCCAAGCAGGACCATAAATTGGCGGCAAAAGACTTTCAGGCTTGACTTTGCCAATGTGGCGTAAATCGTTTTCAAGCAAGCGTTGCTTAGCCGCCACTTGCGCAGAAAAGTCCAAGTGTTGGAGCGCACAGCCCCCACACATCCCAAAATGAGGACACTTTGGTGTAACGCGTAAATTAGATGCTTTTAAAACTGATTTAACTTCAGCGAATTCATAACTAGACTTGATACGCGTTGATTGATAGGTCACCTTTTCATTAGGCAAGGCGCCGAGAATAAATATCGCTTTACCGTCCACATGGGCTACACCCCGCCCCTCTTGATCTAGAGATTCAATAAGGGCAGTACCAATAGGATTGTCAGATTTGAATTTTTTACGAGAACGCATGACGGATAAACTTTACAACTTAAATAATAAAAAAATGCTTAAGACTTCCAAGCCGCCATAAACTCATGCCAGTGAGGTGCGGCATCTGCGTACAAGGTATCGCGTACTAATGCAATCTCGCGCTCATAAGCTGCTTGATTTAGCTGACCGCGCATCAATTGAAAGCGCAAAAACACAAGATAAGTATTCACCACATCGGTTTCGCAGTAATTGCGAATCGCTTCTATCTCGCCATTTTGATAGGCATTCCACACCTTACTGCCATCCATACCAAGCTTGCCAGGGAAGCCACACAATTGCGCCATATCATCTAAAGGCGCATTGGCACGCCCTTGATATATCGCGAGCAAATCCATTAAATCAGTATGGCGTGAATGATAACGGCTAATATAGTTATTCCACTTAAACTCTTTGTCGTCTTCTCCCATATCCCAATAGCGAGGCGCTTGTATGCCATGCACCAAGCCGCGATAGTGCAACACAGGGAAATCGAAACCGCCGCCATTCCAAGAAACCACATTCGGCGTGTACTTTTCAATGCCATCAAAAAAACGCTGGATCAGCTGACCTTCTGGCTCATCTGGCGCTCCCAATGACCATACCTTGAAGTTATCGCTGTCACGCAAAACACAAGAAATAGCCACCACACGGTGCTGATGCAAAGGCAAAAACTCACTGCCGTTATGCTGACGACGTTGATGAAAGGCAATCTTTGCCACATCATCCGCCGATGTGCCTTCTGGCAAGCCCAGCAAGCTTTTTAAGCCATCAGTATCGGGGATGGTTTCAATGTCAAAAACTAAGGTTGGAATCATGCTGGAAAAACACCCGTTGAAAGATAGCGGTCACCCCTGTCACACACAATAGACACAATCACAGCGTTCTCTAAGTGCTTCGATAACTCAAGTGCCGCATATAAACCGCCGCCAGATGAAATACCGGCAAAGATGCCCTCTTCAGCGGCCAATCGACGTGTCATTTTTTCAGCATTGGCTTGGCTCACATAAATCAATTGATCGACATTTTTAGCATCATAAATCGTGGGTAAATACTCTTCCGGCCATTTACGAATGCCCGGTATTTGCGCACCATCTTCCGGCTGTACGCCGATAATTTGGATGTTATGGTTTTGCTCTTTTAAGAAACGGGAGGTACCCATGATGGTGCCTGTAGTGCCCATACTCGCAATAAAATGGGTAACTTTGCCTTTGGTATCACGCCAAATCTCAGGTCCAGTGCCTTCGTAATGGGCTAATGGATTATCTGGATTACCAAATTGGTCGAGCACAATACCCTCGCCTTCGGCTTGAAGCTTCATCGCCACATCACGTGCTAACTCCATACTGCCATCTTTCGGGGTCAGCAATAATTCCGCACCAAAAGCTTTCATGGTTTGGCGACGTTCTATGCTTTGGTTTTCAGGCATCACCAACAACATTTTGTAGCCCTTCATCGCTGCCGCCATGGCCAAGGCAATGCCAGTGTTGCCAGATGTCGCTTCAATCAAGGTGTCGCCTGGCTTAATATCGCCACGGGCTTCAGCGCGTGTAATCATCGACAGCGCTGGACGATCTTTCACTGAGCCTGCAGGGTTGTTACCCTCTAACTTCACCAAAATCGTATTGCTGGTATTTCCAGGGATACGTTTTAGTTTGACTAAAGGGGTATTTCCGACAAAGTCTTCTAAATATTTATACATAAAATTTCTTCTACATTCGTTTTTTAGCTACTAAAACCGCATAGGCCGCGATACTTAAAAAGGCGATTAAAGCCAATTGCGGAATACTTAATCCTAAAAAGGTCCAATCAATCGCAGCGCAATCGCCAGTTCCGCGAAACACTAGTGTGAGCGCTTTTTTAAGCGGAAAATTATCAAACATATAATCAAAGCCAACGCCGCAATCTACCAACATTTCATTTTTATGTACTTGCAAATACCAATGACGAATAGCCACGCCAGCGCCACCAAGGGCCGTCAGTATTTGCAGTGAAGCATATAGCTTTACCCAAGCTGACTTTTGCGGATTGTGAATTGCCGCCATTAAAAACAAAAGTCCTAAGCCCATCAACACAATGCGCTGAGAAATGCAGAGCGGACACGGCTCTAGATTGTATTGGGTTTGAATCACTAAAGCTAAGGCTACTAGGCCAAAGCTCGCGAAAAAACCTAATAAATAAGCGGTCCGGCTGTTCAGTATTTTATTCAACATATTTAAATCCAATCGGTGCGAATAGCAACGTGCTCATCCTTTATAATAACGAGCAACTAATTAGCCTAGATTGTAACGGATAAAACCCAATGATAGACACAGAACAAGCGAGTATTGCTTCACCAAAAGTGCTCACCGTTAGTGAATTGAATCGCTTGGCAAAAGAGGTACTGGAGCAAAGCTTTCCGCTGTTTTGGGTATCAGGCGAAATCTCCAACCTCACCCGCGCCGCTTCTGGGCATTGGTACTTCTCCCTTAAAGATGCTGGCGCCCAAGTGAGTTGTGTGATGTTTCGTGGGCGTAACAGTTATCTAGACTGGACGCCTAAAGAAGGCGACAAAGTTGAAGCACGCGCATTAGTCACTCTCTACGAAGCGCGCGGTAGCTTTCAACTCACCATTGAGTTTTTGCAACGTGCCGGTGCTGGGGCATTATTTGAAGCCTTTGAAAAACTAAAAGCAAAACTACAACAAGAAGGCTTATTCGACCCTGCATTTAAACAAGCTATTCCAGCCCACCCAAAACGGATCGGCATTGTGACATCCCCCGACGCGGCTGCATTGCATGACGTCCTAACCACGCTTAGACGACGCATGTCTAGCATTCCTGTCATCATTTACCCAACGCCCGTCCAAGGCAAAGGAGTGGCAACGCAAATCGCTCATGCAATTAACAGCGCTCATGAGCGAAACGAGTGCGACGTGCTGATTATTTGTCGCGGCGGTGGGAGCATGGAAGACTTATGGCAATTTAATGAGGAGGTCGTTGCGCGCGCGATTGCCAACTGCCGGATTCCAACCATTAGCGGTGTAGGGCACGAAACAGATTTTACGATTTGTGACTTTGTGGCAGACACCCGCGCCGCAACGCCAACAGCCGCGGCAGAGCTTGCATCACCATCACGCGAATCACTATTGAACAGACTTAAGCAACTAGGCTTACAACTTAACAAAAGCAGTGTTGATGGATTAATGCAACGCGCACAGATGCTAGATTATTTGGCGCGTCGTCTCGTTTCGCCATCACAGCAAATTGGGCAACAGAAACAACAACTAGCGCAACTAGCCCATAGGCTGAGTTTGAACATCAAACAACAATTACATCGTCAACAAAACAATCTCAATCAAATTGAGCAAAACTTACATCATCTCAACCCTCAGGCAGTGTTGACGCGAGGCTATGCTTTTGCGCAAACCAAAGACGGTGAAATTATCAATAACAGCGGCCAAATCAAGGCTGGCGATGCGATCAATCTTACTTTTGGTGAAGGCGAAGCTGAGGCAGTTGTTTCAAAAACGTCATAAAAAAATTTAGTCACTTGCAATTGTCATTCTGCTATTGGTTTAGCGCAGAACTTGATTGATAATAGCGTTCTCTTTCGTCTCTAAGACTATTTTAATGTCATCCACTTCTGGCAATAAAACAAAACTCTCCGCACTGACATTGGCCGCATTGGGCGTTGTATTTGGTGATATTGGCACCAGCCCGCTTTATACGATGAAAGAAGTTTTTTCAGTCGGCGCTCACCCTGTTCCTCTTACTGAAGCCAATATGTTTGGAATTTTGTCCCTCATTGTATGGGCGCTAATCATGGTGGTTTCAGTGAAATATGTCGCCTTTATTATGCGGGCTGATAACCGCGGCGAAGGCGGTATTATGGCTTTGCTCGCACTTGCATCACGACATGCAGGCGGCGATAAAAAAATGCAACATACCATTATGCTGCTGGGCATTTTGGGTGCTTGTATGTTCTATGCAGACGGGATGATTACGCCAGCGATTTCCGTGCTTTCAGCGGTTGAGGGTTTAGAAGTTGCAGCACCAGGGCTCCATACACTCATCATCCCAATCACGCTTATCGTCATAGCACTTTTATTCTGGGCACAGAGCAAGGGAACAGCCTTGGTTGGCGCCCTCTTCGGGCCGATTATGTTGCTTTGGTTTGGCACGCTTGCCGTGCTTGGCATCACGAGCATTGTGCAATATCCAACTATTTTGCAGGCTCTTAACCCGTATTATGCTTTTCAATTTTTCCATACCAGTCCTTGGATTGCTTTTGTTGCGCTTGGTGCAGTAGTGCTATCTGTGACTGGCGCAGAAGCGCTGTATGCCGACATGGGTCACTTCGGACGCTTGCCAATCAGACTTGCTTGGTTCTGCCTGGTTTTTCCTGCACTCATCCTCAATTATTTTGGTCAAGGCGCACTTATTCTTGCCAACCATGAGGCGGTCGTTAATCCTTTCTATTTAATGTCTCCCGAATGGAGTTTATTTCCATTAATTATTCTAGCAACCTTGGCTGCGGTGATTGCTTCTCAAGCGGTAATTACTGGAGCATTTTCAGTGTCTCGTCAAGCTCTTCAGCTTGGATATTTGCCACGCATGCACGTAGAACACACTTCAGAGAGCCACGAAGGACAAATCTATATGCCGCGTGTTAATTGGGGCCTGATGATTGCTATTATGGTGCTGGTATTAGGCTTTAAGTCCTCCGGTAATTTAGCTGCAGCTTATGGTATTGCGGTGACTGGTGACATGGTCATTACTTCATTACTCGCTGGTATTGTTTTTCACCACATGTGGGGCTGGAGCAAGCTGAAAACTGGGGCGTTAATTGTTACTTTTCTAATAGTCGACGTTTCTTTCTTTACAGCTAACGTTCTTAAAATTCCTGATGGCGGCTGGGTGCCGCTTGTGATTGGAATCTTTATCTTCACGCTGATGGTGACTTGGAAAACTGGACGCTCATTGCTTTACGCTAACCTCAAAGACGACGCGATGGAACTGAGTCCATTTATTGAAGCGATCGGTCAGCACCCGCCAGCGCGCGTTCCAGGCACCGCATTATTCATGACGCCTAACCCTGATGGCGTCCCGCATGCGATGTTGCATAACCTCAAACACAACAAAGTATTGCATGAAAAAGTGGTGATATTGACTGTAAAGTTCTCAGATTTCCCGCATACGCAAAAAGAAGACTTAGTCTTGGTAGAAAAACTTCCGCATGAATTCTACCGCGTCACCGTTAATTACGGATTTAAAGACGAGCCTGATTTACCTCGAGATTTAGAATTGTGCGCCGCTCAAGGCTTAGAGTTGGAAGCGATGGATACATCGTTCTTCGTAGGTAAAGAAATTCTCATTGCTTGCGAAAGCTCAGACATGGCGATTTGGCGTAAGAAAATTTTCATTGGTTTATTTAGATCTGCTGAAACTATTACCAACCAATTTAAGCTTCCACCTAACCGCGTAGTGGAACTAGGTTCGCAAGTTAGCTTCTAACGAGAAATACACGAAATATTTAACCTATGAAAAGATTAAGCAATCAATTTGTTTCCGTTTTGCTTGTTGGTTTGGTTAGCAGCCAATTAGTAGGTTGTGCGACAACCACCAACAAAGGCGCTGTAGGTATAGACCGTAGTCAATTTATGATGCTGTCTAGCAAGCAAGTGGAAAGCATGTCTTCGGCGAGTTACTCTCAAACACTCAAAACGGCTAGCGACAAGAAAACGCTTAACACTGACCCTGCTGTATTAGCTAGAATTCGCGCCATTTCCGACCGCTTAATCGCGCAAGTCCCAGTCTATCGGGCAGATGCTGCCAGCTGGAAATGGGAAGTCAACGTAGAAAAGAATGATCAAGTCAACGCCTATTGCATGCCTGGCGGAAAAATTATGGTGTTTACTGGCTTAATCGATAAGTTAAACGCAGCAGATGATGAGCTTGCTGCCGTCATTGGCCACGAAATTGCTCATGCTTTGCGTGAACATGGACGTGAACGCATGTCTCTAGCTTATGCGCAGCAGGGCGGCCTTGCATTACTAGCGGCAGTCATTGGTTCCAAGAAAAATGCGGCAACAAGTTTAGACATGGCTGGCAAAGGCACACAATTATTTTTCTCACTGCCGAATTCTCGCACCCAAGAAACAGAAGCGGACCGCATGGGCTTAGAGTTAGCTGCACGTGCAGGCTATAACCCTAATGCAGCGATTAGCTTGTGGACTAAAATGGGGCAAAATGGCGGCAAAAAACCTGCGGAATTCTTAAGTAGCCATCCATCTGACAAAACACGTATCGATGACCTATCTAAGCTTATTCCAACGGTGATGCCACTTTATGAACAGGCAAAAACTAGCAAATAAGCGCATTAGCTGCTTCAAGCAAACAGAATCAGGTAAAATGCCGCTCTTAATTAAGCTATACCATTTTTTTAGACTATTTTTTCAGTATCGGAATACTCCATGAACCAATTACAAACCATCATTGAAGGCGCTTTTGAGCGTCGCGCCGACATTAATCCAAGCAATGCTTCAGCAGAGCTTAAAGAGGCCGTTGCTAGCGTTTTAGCTGATTTAGATGCAGGTAAATTACGCGTTGCTTCACGTAAGGGTGACAGCCAAGAATGGGAAACACACCAATGGCTCAAGAAGGCAGTATTGCTTTCATTCCGCTTACAAGACAATGTATTAATGGATGGTGGTTGCACACAGTACTTCGATAAAGTCCCACCAAAATTTGCTGATTACACTGAAGATGACTTCAAAGCTGGCGGCTTCCGTGTAGTACCAAATGCGATTGTTCGTAGAGGTTCATTCATCGGCAAAAATGCAGTATTAATGCCTTCATACGTCAATATCGGCGCTTATGTTGGCGAAGGTACGATGGTTGATACATGGGCAACGGTTGGTTCATGTGCGCAAATCGGTAAAAACGTCCACTTATCTGGTGGTGTAGGCATTGGCGGTGTATTGGAGCCTGTTCAAGCTGGCCCAACCATTATTGGTGATAACTGCTTTGTTGGCGCGCGTTCTGAAGTGGTTGAAGGCGTTGTGGTTGAAGACAACTGCGTAATTTCAATGGGCGTTTACATCGGCCAATCCACAAAAATTTACGACCGCGAGACTGGTTCAGTCACTTACGGCCGCGTGCCAAAAGGCTCTGTGGTTGTTTCTGGCAATTTGCCTTCTAAAGACGGTAGCTACAGCCTTTACTGCGCTGTGATTGTGAAAAAAGTAGATGAAAAGACTTTAGGTAAAGTCGGTATTAATGAATTATTGCGCGGCATTTAATTCTTTTTAGTCCAATACTCAAACAGCCCCTTCGTGGGCTGTTTTGCATTATCGCCCTGCTTTTACTGTTAAAATATCATCCATGAAACTTTATGGCATCCCAAACTGCAATACCGTTAAAAAAGCCCGCACATGGCTTGATGAAAAAAGTATTGCTTATGAATTTCATGACTTCAAAAAACAAGGCATAGATCCAGCCACGATTAAACAATGGTTGACGCAAGCGTCTTGGGATAAATTAGTTAATCGTGCAGGGATGACATGGCGTAATTTAAGTGATGCTGAAAAAGCCGCTGTCACGGACAACGCAAGCGCCACGCAATTAATGCTAGAGAAGACTTCTGTGATTAAGCGCCCGTTGTTATTCAAAGATGGCACCCTACTCGCTTTAGGCTTTGACGAAGTAAGATATCAACAACTATTTAAACATTAAAGTTACTCCTATGAGCAAAACGCTAGATTTAGCTAAAGAACTAATTTCAAGACAATCCAATACCCCGCTAGATGCTGGGTGCCAAGCGTTGATGATTAGCCGTTTGGAGCCCTTAGGTTTCAAGATTGAGCGCATGCGCTTTGGCGATGTTGATAACTTCTACGCACGCCGTGGCAATGCTGGCCCATTATTAGTGTTTGCAGGCCATACTGACGTTGTGCCAACCGGCCCTGTTGAAAAATGGCATACGCCACCTTTTGAGCCAACCATTAAAGACGGCATGTTGTATGGTCGTGGCGCGGCAGACATGAAAACCTCATGTGCAGCATTTATTACTGCGATTGAAGATTTTGTTGCGGCACATCCAGACCATCATGGCTCTATCGGCTTGCTCATTACCTCTGATGAGGAAGGGGTGGCAGTTGATGGCACAGTAAAAGTGGTTGGAGCTCTTAAAACGCGTGGCGAGCATTTTGATTACTGCATTATTGGCGAGCCAACATCCAACAAAGTCGTGGGCGACATGATTAAAAATGGTCGTCGCGGCTCGCTTTCAGGCAAATTAGTGGTTAAAGGTGTGCAAGGCCATATTGCATACCCACACTTGGTAAAAAATCCTATTCACATGGTCGCGCCAGCGATTAAAGACATGGTAGATACCGAATGGGATAAAGGTAACGAATACTTCCCACCAACTTCATGGCAAATTTCTAATATGAACGGTGGTACAGGCGCGACCAACGTGGTGCCGGGCGAAGTAGAAATTTTGTTTAACTTCCGTTTTTCAACGGCCAGCACAGAGCAAAATCTTAAAGAGCGTGTTTACGCCATTTTGGACAAACACGAACTGCATTACGATTTGGATTGGGAATACTCACCACCTTACATCACGCCACGTGGCAATTTGGTGGAAGCAATTTCCGAGGCCATTCAAGAATGCTATGGCGTCAGCCCTGAGTTATCAACTACTGGCGGTACATCAGATGGTCGTTTTATTGCCGACATTTGCAAACAAGTGATTGAGTTTGGCCCACTTAACGCCACGATTCACAAGCTAAACGAGTGTGTGGCAGTGGCAGATATTGAGCCGCTTAAAGATACTTATCGCATCACGCTTGAAAAACTACTATTGGCCTAAATCGAAAGATCAAGATGACTCCTAATCACATCACAGAAGCTTTACTCACCATACGCGATTGGGTGCGCTACAGCATGAGTCGATTAGAGGAGGCAGAAGTATTCTTTGGCCATGGCACCGACAATGCCTACGACGAAAGCGTCTGGCTGGTGATGAGCGCGTTGCATTTGCCTTTAGATACCTTAGATAACTTTTTAGATGCGCGCGTGACAAGAGATGAAGCAAAACATTTGGCGCATCTCATTGAGCGCCGTGTCACAGACCGCACACCAACCGCCTACTTGCTTCGTGAGGCGTGGTTAATAGGCTTTAAGTTTTACGTGGATGAACGCGTGATTGTGCCACGCTCATTTATTGCCGAATTGCTTGAGAATGGTTTACATCCTTGGATTGAATATCAAGAAATGGTGGAAAGTGTTGCCGATATTTGCACAGGGAGTGGTTGCTTGGGGGTATTAATAGCCCACGCATTTCCTAATGCAACGGTAGATGTTGTGGATATTTCGCCTGATGCGATTGCAGTAGCAAATATCAACATCAAAAACTACGGCTTAGAAAAGCAAATTACTGCCATTCAATCTGACATGTTCACAGCACTTGCTGGCAAAACTTATGATTTGATTATTAGTAACCCGCCATACGTTGATGCACCGTCCATGGCATTGCTGCCAAAAGAATATCGCAATGAGCCACAAATCGCGCTGGGTAGCGGCTCGGATGGCTTAGACCACACTCATACTTTACTTAATGAAGCTGGAAAATATCTAAACGAGGGCGGCTTGTTGATTGTTGAGATCGGTCACAATCGCGATGCTTTGCTTGAGACTTACCCTGATGTGCCTTTCACCTGGCTAGAAGTGGAGTCCGGCAATCAGTTTGTGTTTCTCATTACCAAAGAACAATTACCAACTTCGATGTAATTTAAAGAACTTGCACCATACTAGCAAGCACATGACTAGCCACTAAATAGCATCAAGATTGTTCAAAATTTTATTGGCATGTATTTGAATGTGGGTTTGGTCTTCAATACTAATTTTAGAGAGATTGGCCGTCATTAATCGTGTTCTAGGATTTTGATTAAATGCGGCTTGATGCTTCATCAAAAAATTCCAATATAAGGTTGTTATCGGGCAAGCTTCCTCGCCATATCTGACTTCAGGCTTGTACTGACAGCCATTGCAATAGTTACTCATTCGTTTCACATAGGCGCCACTTGCAACGTAAGGCTTGCTAGTAAAACGTCCACCGTTTGCAAACAAAGCCATGCCCACTACATTCGGTAACTCGACCCACTCAATAGCGTCAACATAAACGGCCAAGTACCAATCTGACACTTGCTGGGGAAGCACTTCTGCAAGTAGCGCAAAATTGCCTGTAATCATTAATCGTTGAATATGATGCGCATAGCCATACTTGAGCGTTTGTCCGATAGCATCCTTCATACAGTTCATTTTAGTGTCGCCGGTCCAATACCAATTAGGCAAGGAGCTCTGATGCTCATAAAAATTTGCTTCTGCCATTTGCGGCATATCAAGATAATAGATGCCTCTGACAAATTCACGCCAGCCAATAATCTGCCGCACAAAGCCTTCTACAGTAGATAAATCTAAAGCCTCAGTTTGATAAGCTTCTAATGCACGTTGAATGACTTCTCTTGGGTTAAGCAATTTAAGATTCAAGCTTGCTGAGAGCATGGAGTGCCAACCAAAAGGCGTTTCCTTCCACATGGCATCTTGATAAGTACCAAAATGAGCAAGGCGATGCGTAACGAAAAAATCTAAGGCAGCTAAGGCCTGTTCACGGGTCACAGGCCAGCTAAAATGGGCAAGTGAGCCAGGATGTTGAGGGTAGCTTTGCTCTACAAACTCAAATACCTCACGCGTAATCGCATCAGGCTCAAAAGTCATAGGATCCTGAATAAGGCCTGGACCATTCTTTGAGTATGGCTTTCTATTTTGATCATCAAAATTCCACTGCCCACCCAAGGGCTGCGAATCCCCATCTATCAAAATATGATGTTTTTTTCGCATGTAACGATAAAAGTACTCTAATCGCAGCTCTTTTTTATCGGCCACCCACGCTTTGAACTCAGCAATGCTGCAATAAAAGTGGTCATCATCATGCATGACGAGTTCAATATTCAAGTCGCGCGCTAAATATTCTATCGCTATTTTTAAGCGATACTCACCGGGTTCAATACACGCCAAATGCGTTACTTGATTGTGTAAGATGTGTTGCTTTAGAACATCAACAATATTCGCTTCAGCGTCCTTGATGTAAGTCACAGGAATATTTTGGGACTCAAGCGCTTTTGCAAAATGCCGCATTGCAGATAAAAATAATGCGATTTTGGCTTTATGTGACCAAACATAAGTGGACTCATGTCTAGACTCAATCATCATGACTTCATGTGTACTTGGATCAAAATGACGCAATGCGGCGCTATTGAAATCTAGTTGATCACCCAAGACTAATATTAATTTTTTCATACCCAAATTTTACCCGCTATCACTTTCATCAATACTGTATATTCTGCTTCAAGCTAAAAAGAAAACTCAGATAAAATCTCTTATAAAATGACATCACACAAAACAACTATTGGTATCGACGTTGGCGGCGTTAAAAAAGGCTTTCATGCAGTTGCCAATTGCAATGGTTTGTATCTCGAGAAATTCCATTCAATTCATCCTGATGCGATTGCCGCCTGGGCATTAAGCCACAATCCATCAGCCGTTGCCATTGATGCGCCTTCAATGTTCAGTCTAAAGGGCGGATCAAGAAAAGCAGAGCGTGATTTAGTCAGCAATGGCATGCGATGCTTTTATACGCCGACTAGAGCACTTGCAGAAAAAAGTCGCTTTTACGACTGGGTATTTAATGGGGAGTTGCTTTACCAAAAGCTTAGATTGCCTATTTTTATGGGTGAGCAAAGCAATGAGCCGTGCGTCATTGAAACCTTCCCCCACGCTGTGCAAATGACGCTTTGGGCTGGAGATTCCAACCCTGTGGGCAACAAACGCTCTGTTCGAGAAAGTACATTAGTGCTTAAGGCAAATTACGACACCAGCCAGCTTAGCAATATAGACTTCATCGACGCGGCGCTCTGTGCAGTATCAGCAGATTATTTTGCTCATCATCAATATATAGCCTACGGATGCAAAACCGAAGGATATATCATCCTGCCAAAATCAAGCTCAAATAAGCCTTAATTACTTCGCCTTAACCTTGGCAACAGCAATGCCTTTTAATAAATTAATCGCTTGAGCATATTGAAAGTCTTTATCTGTACCCGCCTCAAATTGATTAGTGTCAGCAAATTGGGTCTTTGGCTCACTCTTCTCAACCACGATTGCTTGCGCTGGCGTCTTAGTCGCAGCATCTAACTCTTTTGGATTAATTAAATGGTTAGTTAAATTAGCCTCTCTTCTTAATTTAGCATTCTCTTCAGGGCTGATCGCAGGATCTTCCACCACAATATCAGGAGTAATGCCTTTAGCCTGAATGGAACGTCCATTGGGCGTAAAATATCTAGCAATAGTTAATTTAACCGCAGAGCCATTACTAAGCGGCAATAAAGTTTGGATGGTGCCTTTACCAAAACTTTGTGTGCCCAAGACCTTAGCACGCTGATGGTCTTGCAAAGCGCCAGACACAATTTCTGAAGCAGATGCAGAGCCTGCATTCACCAATACCACCATTGGCACAGTTTTCATTTCAGGCGGTAGCGCTTTAAGGTAATCGTCTTCCGGATCTGGGCCGCTGTAATTTCTAGGGTTTGCAAACAAGCGCATTTTTGAATCAGCAGCACGTCCATCTGAATAGACGACTAAAGAATCTTTCTTCAGAAAAGCCGCACTCACGGCAACGGCTGAACTCACAACTCCACCTGGGTTGTTTCTTAAATCCAAGACCAAGCCTTTAATCGGGCCTTCCGTTTTTTCACGAATAGTCATCAATGTTTTGGCTAAATCTTCACCAGTACGCTCTTGAAATTGGGTAATTCTCACGTATGGATAACCCGCATCTGTGAGCTTGTATTTAACACTAGGATTTTTAATAATCGCGCGGGTTAGCGTAATATCAACTAGGCCAGATTCACCTTTTCGAGAAATGCTGAGTTTTATTTGGGTATCTGGCTTACCGCGCATCTTCTTGATTGCGTCACTAATCGCTAAGCCTTTTACTGAAACGCCATCGAGTTGCACAATCAAATCTCCGGACTTAATCCCTGCTCGGTAAGCAGGTGTATCCTCAATAGGTGAGACCACTTTCACTAAGCCATCTTCCATTCCCACTTCTAAACCTAAGCCACCGAATTCACCGCCCGTTGCAATACCAAAATCTTTTAAGCCTTCGTAATCTAAATAAGTAGAATGCGGATCTAGGCCAGCAAGCGCCCCTGCAATGGCATCGTTAAATAATTTATTGTCATCAATATTGTCTACATAGTTGCTCTTTATGGCTGAGTAAACTTCTGTAAATTTTCTTAACTGATCTCGCGGATAATCGTTCAACGTTTCAGTAGCAGAGAATGATTGCACACTAAATGCCATGAGTATTGAAAACATGAGGACAGATTTGGGCTTGAATAACATGTGTGAATTCCTAGCAATAGGTTGATTAAGTGTCGGCTTAAAGCACTATATAATGAAAAGTCAGCTATGTTGATTAAAATTTCTAGATGATCTACATGCGTTTGAGCAGTACTTCACGTCATCCCAAACCAACTTCCATTTTTTGCGCCAGACAAACGGTCGATTACAAGTCAGGCAAATTTTACTTGGCAGGTTTTCTTTTTTAACCATAACAACTTTACTTTAAATAGGCTTTTGTTAGTCAAAGCAATATAGACTAAGTTCGCACTTGAACTAAGTAATGCAGTAGCGCTCTCAAATATAACTTAAAAATTACCTCATCTAACATGACACCAATCAAAATCAATATCCCGCAATTAAGACCTGAAAGAATCAATAATATCAAAGCGCTCTTCACCGACCATGTGGGTGCTGATTTAACTGAGCATTGGATTGGTGGGCGAAGCGAAGCGTTAAAAAGGCTGTCCAAGATAAAGCCTGAACGTTATGAGAAATCTCGTAACTATCTCAATGGTGAGGTCACTTACTTGTCACCTTATCTGAGACATGGGTGTATTTCATTAGCGGAGGCGATCACTTTCGCCCAAGAAAAATCAACGAGAGGTAATGATAAATTGCTTTTTGAGTTCGCTTGGCGGGATTACTGGCGGCAAATTTGGTATTTATCTGGCGATCACATTCATTCTGAAATGGAGGCTCCCAAGGTTGAATTGAAGCGTAATCCGCTTCCACGTGTAGTGTCTGAGGCTAATACAAAGTTACCATGCATTGACCACTTTGTTAGTACCCTTCAGGAGACGGGCTACATTCACAACCACGCAAGAATGTGGCTTTCTAGCTATCTAATTCATTGGCTGGGCATTGATTGGAAAATCGCTGCGAATTGGATGCATGACTTGTTACTTGATGGCGATCAAGCCTCTAATACGCTTTCTTGGCAGTGGGTGGCATCCACATTTGGTAGTAAGCCATACTTTTTCAATCAAGAAAACCTCAGCAAATATACAGGCAATCAACTTTGCCAAGGCTGTCAGGCTGCTTGCCCTTTTAAGAAGAGCTATGAGGAGCTTGATGCACTCCTTTTTCATGAGACAACAGCCCCAGCAAAAATAACACCAACATTACATCCGGAAGTTAATTTCAAACATCAAGGCGATGAAACTGTCATTTTATTTACCGACGAAATGCTTTCACCAGCGCATCAACTTTATCAAGGTGAGCAAAAGAAGATCTTTGTATTTGATCAGGTTCATTACAAAAACTGGTCATTAAACAGACTGCAGTTTTTAGCCGACTGTCTTGCTGAGATGCCCGAGGTTGAGGTTTGGAAAGGCGACACATTAGAAGTGCTTAAACTTTTGAATTGCGGCCATATAGAGACCCAAAAAACCCCAAATATGACTATCAGGCATTTATTATCCAAGTGTCATGTTAGGTATATTGATGAACCTGCTATTTACTCCGAAGTTACTCAAGAAAAACTGTATGCAAGAGGGTTGATGCGTTTCTCTAAATATTGGAGCTATGTGGGAGAAGAAATTCTTATGCGTTAATCAACACTGGTTTCACCAGATACGCAGCTGTTACCAAGCATGTAGTAACAACAACCGTTAATTGAAATCTCAAGGGGATATACCAAGCGGGTTTTGCTTCTGACTTCGTTAACTGCATATCCATGAAGAACGAAATGACAAAGAATACAGACAAAAGGATTAATCCATAAACTTGCGGGATTAAAAGGCATATCCAAGCAACAATGGATGGAATCACACTCCATGAAAGCATCACATTACGTTTTTTGATCGACATTTCTTTCACGATCATTGCAACGCCCCAATACACAGCACCTAAGAAACTTAAGATGACTGCTGCGTAACTGATGAGTACATTTCTCCAAACCATAAAGTGATGGTAGTCACAAAAAAGGAAAACGGTCGAAATAATGAAAGGCAACAGGCCTAAATATCCAAGCAACCTTGGCATTCGATTTGGATTTTCTCTTCTCATAAAGCGCCCTCAAATTTCTTCTCAAAATAAAAGCTTCAATTAAATAATTAGTATTGTGACAAGTGCCTTGAGGTGATTATCACATTCATACAACATCAAAAAGCATTTTAAAAACAATTAAATAGTTCGTACTAAGGGTTTCTTATTGTCTTCTTAAGTAATTTATTTGGTAATCAGCAGGCTCAGTTGGTCATCATCAAAGTTAAGTTCTGTGAGTCTTTTTTTATAAACTTCAAAATCGCCTGACTTTCCCTGTTTATTAGCAATATTTGCCAAGCCTACGATACTGTCAGCATGTTTAGCGTTTGTCTTTAAAATGCGCTGGTATATTGCTTTTGCTCCCTCTAAATCTCCAGCATGGTCCTTGACTGCAGCATTATAAAACATCGCCTCTACATCATTCGGTGAGGCTTTTAGCCATTGTTTAGCGATACTTTCGACTTCGCTCCATTGTTCATTTTGGAACGGCAAAACAATTTGCATGAAAAACGGTTTTTTCTCTAATTCAACATCCCAAAAAGCAGGTTGAGAATCACGACTAAATTCAAGCACGGGCAAATCAAGCGCCGCCTTTACCCATTTAACAGGAATATTGTAGAAGAATGAATTCCGACCAGGACTTTTAAAGGTACTAATGCCAATAACCTTGCCTTCAGCATCGAACAATGGGCTGCCACTTGCGCCCATTTGAAAAGAGGCAGAAGTACGAATTACCACACTTTCGTCATAAGGATATAAGGCCTTAATGGTTCCCCAGGTAGTCAGGGGTTTTGGTGGGCCTCCCGGAAAACCAATTGAGAAAATTTCTTGTTCGTATTGAAGATGTTCACTATCACCCAAAGCCGCAGGTTTAAGAGGTAGATACATAAAGCTCATAATACAAACATCATGCTTCCAGTCAGCTTGCAGGCCAACCGGCTGAAAGTTCTCTCCCATAGACCCAATATTCATGCCTGCAGAGTTAATCAAAACATGACAATTAGTCGCCACTTTGTTTTCAGCAACAACAACTCCTGTTCCAGTGCTTCTTCCTCCGCTAGCATTTACACTATGAACTTTGGTAATACTGCCTTTAAGTTTGTAAATCAACTCAGTCGGAGGCGCGGCTTGTGAGATATTGGATGAAGCCATTAAAAAAACGAAAAGAAATAGTCTGTTAATCATCTGAACACCTTTTTAGAAGAGACAAGCATCCACAAAAATCGCAAATGCGTAAAGCACCATCACTGCCAAATGAAGACTTACACTCAAAAGATGAAGAAACTTAAATCGCTGGGCATTACCTGAATCTGTTGAATGATTGATGGCCGGTGTTAAAAATAAGAAATGGACCGCAAACACAATACCTGCAATAAAAGCAATAGGTTTTAAATGTGGGGTATAAGCTAATAAACCAGCTATCTGTGAAGCAACAAATAAAGTAATGTGATAAAGCGGGAACAGTTTTCTTACATAAATACCTGCTAAATTTTCAGGTAATTTAGCAAAAGCAACTGGTAACACCACAAAACTTACAAATAACATGACACCTAATATAGATGCTGCAATGAGTATTGCTAACATGGTTAGCCTTTCTAAAATTATTTAAGCTGATATATATAATGAATTGACAGCATAAAATATTTGATGGTTCAAGTTTGCATAAAAAAAGGAGGCACAAGGCCTCCAAAAGACTCAAAACGTTTAATGAACCCTGATAACACTAAACATAATTTAAGTCTTAATATTTTGTCTTATTTATCGCGAATAAGTTCAGTAAAAATAGATAGCCAAGTTTTCTACCATTGAATAATAACTGAACCTAATAAAACGAATAAAGACTAAAAGAATAACCAGCAAACTAACATATTGGAATTAAACATGAAAAAAACGCTTTTATTTGCCCTATTAGTCAATGCCAACTTGGTCAATGCGCAACCAAGCATTGGTCAACTATTACAACTGCATGACTCCATTGTTCAGATTTCTGTTGAGCTTGAAAATGGTAATGTCGGCACAGGCACTGGAGTGGTCATTAGTAACGAATATGTTGTCACTAACTGCCACGTCTTAGCAGACGGAAAAGGAGCAAACGTAGCTAGATACGGAGATGGATATAAACCTATTGGGCTCAAAGCTGACTGGAAGCATGATTTATGTGCACTAAAGTTCGAAGGCTTGCCATTCAAACCAGTTCCAATGCGAGATACTGCCTCCCTCAATATTGAAGAAGAAGTTTTCAGTGTAGGCTACCCGAATGGCAACAATGTACCTCAACCTTCCTACGGAAGTATCAAAGCAAAATATCCATACGACAATGGTTTAATCATTAGATCAGATGCCGCCTTTTCACTTGGCTCAAGTGGCGGTGCTTTATTCGATCAACAATTTAACTTGGTGGGCATTACAAGTTTTAAAAGTCCCGGTCCGCAGGGGTTTTTTTACAGCCTTCCTGTGGAATGGATTAGAAAACTCATCACCTCTGAAGAACAATTAACCTTAAAAGCTGAGGGATCACCTTTTTGGGCCCTCCCATATCAACAACAGCCATTTTTTATGCAAGTTGTGATTCCTTATCAAAATCATGACTGGAAAAATCTTCGCACTGTTGCAGAGGCATGGTCAAAAAGTGAGCCCAATGCTGCAGATGCTTGGTTCTTCTTAGCTGTTTCGGAATATGGTAGTGGCAATGAGGCTGGAGCGAAGGTTGACCTTGATAAGGCATTGACTTACAACCCAAAACATCTAGATACCTTTAAATTACAATCGGAAATGGCGCTTAAAGACAAAGACTTTGATCGCCTCAATAAACTAAAAGCTTCTATTGAAGCATTGGATAGCTATGCATCTGAAGAATTAGCACTGAAGATCAATACGTTAAAAGACTCAACATCGCTTAAGAACGAGGCGACCAGTAAATAGGATGCTTCGAGGTTTCATCAAATTGCATCATATCTAAACGCCTTAAATTTTCGATTGCCTCATCTTGGGAGATGTTTTGTTTGACAGATGAGGCAAGAGAAATTGGCTGCGCGTAAACGAACCAATTAGGATTTTCAACGAATCCATGGTCTTTCATACAAAGACGCATGACGTTGATCTTTCTACCTTGAATTTCTAATTTCTGAAACTCCACAACTGCAGTCATCTTGGCAACTGCATTTTCTGAGATGCCGGCACACTCATCCCCTACTTTACGAAGTTGGGTCTGCTGAGTAGGATTGGCGTGATTAAATTGAAACAACGAAAAAAGATATATGGCAATTAGCGCCGAAACAAGAATAACCGGTATGAGTACTCTTTTGTTAATCATTTAATTTGCCATTTTTTTAAGGTCATCAATAATTTCTTGTGAGTGCCTTGATGTATCAACACTTGAATATGTTTTAGCAATTTTTCCTGAAGGATTAATTAAAAATGTATAGCGCTTAGCAAGCTTAATCACGAATAAATTGTTAAGAGCGCCGTATGCCTCAGCAACACTGCCATCTTTGTCAGCGAGCAGGGGGAATGGCAAATGGTATTTAGCAGCAAACTTTGCATGAGAATCGTTATCATCGATACTCACCCCGATCACTTTAGCGCCTAATTTTTCCAAACTAGCCAAGTCATCTCTGAAACTACAAGCCTCTTTAGTACATCCCGGGGTGTCGTCTTTAGGATAGAAATAAAGCACAACCCATTGCCCTGAATAATCAGACAACTTTCTCATTTTTCCATTTTGATCTGACAAGTTAAAATCTGGGGCTGTGTCGCCTATTTTAGGAACTGCAGCCGCTTCGGACCGCTGAGACCATAGGAAAAAAATCGCAATCACCACAATAGCCAGCATGAATATTTTCATTATTCTATAACTCCAAAATTAAGATCTCGTCTGAAATGACAGGTATAACCATCAGGATATTTCATAATGTACTTCTGATGTTTTTCCTCTGCAGGATAAAATCGTTTAAATAACATCACCTCAGTAACGACTGGCGAACCCCATTGACCAGATCTATTTACCACATCGATCACTTCTTTAGCGATAAGCTCTTGTGCTGCATTTTGGTAAAAAATGGCAGACCGATACTGGGTACCAATATCGTTCCCCTGTTGATTGGGCTTGGTTGGATTGTGCAATCTGAAAAATTCAAATAGTAACTTTCTTAAAGATATTCGATCGCCATCAAATTGCACCATTAAAGTTTCCGCATGGCCAGTTGTACCGGTCGTAACCTCTCTGTAAGCGACATTAGGAACATGACCGCCAGAAAATCCAACCTGCGTTTGTATCACGCCAGGAATTACTCTAAAAAGCTCTTCCATTCCCCAGTAGCAACCACCTGCTAAATATATTGTTTGTATGTTTTGCATCTTCTTAAGAGTCAATAATTAATAAATTGTTCAAACGATAAAACCTTCTTGGTACTTTTGCCTCATAATTGCATAGATTACATTAAAGATAACTCAGGATACATTATGATTTTTTCTAAATTAGCCATTTATTTATCAGAGCGCGGCTATATGCCAGACTTCGTTATTAGAGCTGGCATCAGACAGCTTTGTAAACAGAGGCTCAAAGAAATTTCAGCAAGCAACTGTGAAACAGCGGCTGATTTGAGAATGCAATTCTTTGAAAGTATGAAGCTTGCTCAAATTGCGCCATTACCTGAAATGGCGAATGCCCAGCATTATGAAGTGCCCGCCGGCTTTTTTAACCTAGCGCTTGGTTTGCATCGAAAATATAGTAGCTGTTATTGGTCCAGCGACGTTAAAAATCTGAATGAATCAGAGTCAGCTGCATTAAAAGAAACTTGCAAGCATGCCGACCTTCATGACGGACAAACTATTTTAGAACTTGGCTGTGGCTGGGGCTCTTTGTCATTATGGATGGCAAAAAACTATCCCAATAGTCAGATTACATCTGTTTCAAATTCCAACTCTCAACGCGCTTTTATTCTGGCAGAAGCAGAGAAGAGAAATTTGACTAATTTAAATGTCATCACTTGTGACATGAATAACTTTGAAATAGGCCAAACATTTGATCGCATCGTCTCGGTAGAGATGTTTGAGCATATGCGTAACTACCAAATATTATTTGGCAAGCTTAACCAATGGCTTAAACCCCAAGGTAAGTTTTTCATGCATATTTTCTGCCATCGTGACGTTCCTTATGCCTTTGAAGTGCAAGGCGATGATGACTGGATGAGTCAGTTCTTTTTCTCCGGTGGCTTCATGCCAAGTGATGACACCCCGCTTCACTTTCAAGACCATCTCAAAATCTCTCAACAATGGCGCTGGAACGGCACACACTATGAAAAGACAGCGAATGCTTGGTTAGAAAACATGGATGCGCATCGCAACGAAATAACGCCTATTTTGGCAAGTTGTTATGGTGCAGAAAATGTTCAGATATGGCGACAACGCTGGCGTATTTTCTTTATGGCATGCGCAGAACTATTTGGTTTTGATAATGGCCAAGAGTGGTGGGTAGGCCATTACCTTTTTGAGAAAAGATAAGCGCCCGTTATGTTATTTAATCTAGTAGGTTTTCAAATTGGATGGTTTTCTTGTGTTCTTGGCGGAGCCAATCAGCTGCCTTGGATAGGGGTATTGATCGCATCTGTGGTTCTTTTAGCGCATGTGGCAAGATCCGATGATCCAGTTTTTGAATGTAAACTGCTCTTCACTGCTCTTATTATTGGTCTTATTTTTGATGGTATTCCACAGAGTCTAGGATGGATAACATTCGGCCATGTCAATTTCTGGCCTGATATTCTTCCGCCGCCTTGGATGGTCGTTTTGTGGGCACTATTTGCAAGCACCCTCAACATTAGTCTGGCTTGGCTACAAAACAAAAAGTTTCTGGCAATTTTAATTGGCGCGATTTCTGGCCCACTGTCCTACTGGAGTGGAGCGCGTTTGGGTGCATTGAGCCTGACTCATGCAACCGCTGCGCTTATTTATCTAGCAATAGGCTGGGGATTAATCGTACCTGTATTACTTAAAATTGCTGCATCAAAACAAAAATAATATTAACTAAAGTCATTTGACGAAAGATCAGCCATGCAAATTTACTTTATTACCTTATTACCAATGCTAGCTCTAGCGTTATTTGGCTGGTTGTTGAGTTTAAAAAGCAACAATGTGACTGTGGTAGACAGCCTATGGGCAATGTTTTTCTTTATCTCAACAGCCATCACATTTTGTTTAGTGTATGAACCTAGTGAACGTGCTTACTTAGTGCTATTTTTAGTGACTGTTTGGTCATTCAGACTGTCAACCTATCTGCACGTTCGCAACCACAACAAAACTGAGGACTTACGCTACCAAGCCATTAGAGCAAGAAATGAACCGAACTTTAGATATAAAAGCATTTACCTAGTGTTTGTGCTTCAAGCGTTTTTATCCTGGTTTATTTCATTACCTTTGAACTTCGCGTTGCAATCGACGACTTCTCTAAACGCCCTAGACTGGCTGGGCTTAAGCGTCTGGGTAATCGGGATGTGTTTCCAGGTCACGGGTGATACCCAATTGAAACATTTCAAAGCTAAGCCCGAAAATAAAGGTAAGGTATTAGATCAAGGGGTTTGGCGCTACACCAGACATCCCAATTATTTTGGCGAGTCCTGCATTTGGCTTGGTTACGGGATAATTGCAGTGGCAGCTGGATTTTGGTGGACGACGATCTCATCTGTATTGATGATTTATTTATTGGTAAAAGTGACCGGCGTAAAGCTTCTTGAAGCAGACATTGCTGAAAGACGTCCTGCCTATAAAACTTATATTCTCAAGACTAATGCTTTTTTTCCTTGGTTCCCGAAAAGTTAATGTTGAAGTAATTTAAAGTATGAATAAATTTCTCATCAGCTGTTTAATCTTTTCGATGCCAATGATTGCGGAAGCGCAAAGCTGGAACTTTGATGTATCCATGGATGGCAAGCCAATTGGCACCCATCAATTTGTGATTTCTGAAAAAGAAAACAATCAACAAATACTTAAAAGTGATGCCAAATTTAATATTAAAATACTTTCAATTAGTTTTTTTAAATATCACCACCAAGCCAGTGAAATTTGGGAAAATAACTGCTTAAAGAAATTAGAAGCCAAAACACAAGAAAATAGTAAAACAACGGTTGTTAAAGGTCTGCAAGAAAAAGCTGCTTTTAAAATGTTAGCCCCTTTATTCAATGAAATTAATGCAGAATGTGTCATGACGTTTGCTTATTGGAATCCCAAAATACTTGAACAAAAAAAATTACTCAATCCACAAACTGGTGACTATTTAAGCGCGAATATTTCTTCACTGGGGCAAGAGTCAATTTTAGTTAAAGGTCAAAATGTTAAAGCGAATCACTACAAGATTGATACGGCAAAATTCAAGATAGACATTTGGTATGGGCAAGATGACGAATGGCTGGCACTGCAATCACTAACGGAAGATGGGCGTATTGATTACGTCCTTAAATAAAAGGCGATTAAACAATGAAAAGATCTATTTTGGCTTCAATGTGTGCTGTCCTTACTGCCTGTTCTAGTTTGCCGCCTATCAAAACCGTGGAACAAGTCAATCTAAACAAGTTCATGGGAGATTGGTATGTCATCGCATGTATTCCAACGCTCATCGAAAAAGACGTCCATAACGGCATCGAATCTTATGCATTAGATACTGATGGCTCAATTAAAACCACGTTTACATTTAGAAAAAGTAGCCCAACCGGCGAATTGAAAAGCTACCATCCAACAGGCTTCGTGGTTCCAAATACAGGCAATGCCATTTGGGGAATGCAATTTATATGGCCCATCAAAGCTGAGTACAGAATTGTTTATTTAGACGAAGCTTATCAAACCACTATCATTGCAAGAAATGCCCGAGACTACGTCTGGCTGATGTCGCGTAACCCTAGTATGACGAATGATCAGTACAGTGGTTTCGTCGCGCAAATTCAAGCCATGGGCTACGACATTAATAAACTAGTTAAAATCCCACAAGAGTGGGAATCAACGATGAAGAAGGATGCGCCGTAAATGATCTTCAAAACGATATTGGCTTGGTTTGACAGCAATGCGGTTGGTGCCTATGAAAAAAATCCAGACAAAATAGAAGTGTTACGTATATTACCTTTTGTCATTCTCCATTTGGCTTGCTTTGCGGTTTTCTGGATTGAGTTTAGCACTACCGCTCTTATCATTGCCATTGTGCTTTACGTATTAAGAATGTTTGCGATCACAGGTTTTTATCATCGCTACTTTGCCCACAAGGCATTTAAAACCTCGAGGGCGATTCAATTTATTTTTGCATTTTTAGGGGCGAGCGCAGCGCAACGAGGCCCATTGTGGTGGGCCTCGCATCACAGACATCACCATGCGCACTCTGATCACCCAAATGATCCACACTCTCCAAAGCAGCATGGGTTTTTTTGGAGTCACATCAGTTGGTTTCTAGCAAATAAAAATTTTGCTTCTAAAAATGAACGTGTAAAAGATTTAATGCAGTATCCCGAGCTAAAATTCCTAGATCGTTATGACGCTGTTGCCCCAATTGGTCTGGCAATTAGTTTGTTTGTGCTGGGGGCATGGCTGGAAAGCAGCGCTCCTCATTTACATACCAACGGCATGCAACTGCTGGTTTGGGGCTTTGTCATCTCAACCGTATTTCTCTATCACATGACATTTACTGTTAACTCGCTCGCGCATGTTTGGGGAAAACGAAGATTCATGACCAATGACGACAGTCGCAACAACAGCCTAATTGCAATTTTAACTTTAGGTGAAGGGTGGCATAACAATCATCACCATTTTCCTAGTTCAGCAAGACAGGGCTTTTATTGGTGGGAAATCGATTTGACGTATTACGGACTTAAAATTCTTTCTGCGCTTGGCTTAATTTGGGACTTACGAAAAGTACCTACTGAGGTCTTATCGCAGAAGCGAGCAGTTAAATGAAAATCGCAATTATTGGGGCTGGAGTTTCTGGAAATACGCTTGGATGGAAGTTAGCGAAAGAACATGAAGTCACGGTGTTTGAATCGGGCAGCCATGTGGGTGGCCATACCCACACCCACGAGATAGAAGCTTTTGGGAAGCAATACAACATCGACACAGGGTTTATTGTTTATAACGACTGGACCTACCCTAACTTCATTCAAATGCTAAACGAACTCGGTGTAGAAACCCAAAGCAGTAAAATGAGTTTCAGTGTGCATGATGAGTCTTCAGGCCTTGAATATAACGGCACAAGTTTGAACAGCCTTTTCGCGCAAAGACGAAATCTATTTCGTCCCCGCTTTCTGGGGATGATTCAAGATATTTTACGTTTCAATAAAGAAGCCCCTAAATTGCTGGATGACAGCCAAGCAGACATGCCTTTTGGTGAGTATTTAAAGCTACACCATTATGGTAAAAACTTTATTGAGCATTATGTCATTCCCATGGGTTCAGCGATTTGGTCAGCCTCACCTGAGCAAATGTTTGAATTCCCGGCCAAGTTTTTTATTCGCTTTTTTCACAACCATGGCATGTTAAGTGTTTCTGACAGGCCTGAGTGGCGGGTTATTAAGGGCGGCTCTAAGGCTTATGTCGAAAAACTCACGCAAGGCTTTAAAGACAATATCCGACTCAATACTCCGATTGAATCGGTGAGCCGAAATCATGACAGCGTAGTCATTAAACCAAAAAATAAACCTGCCGAATTGTTTGACTGGGTATTTTTTGCTTGTCATAGCGATCAAGCTTTAGCCATGCTGGAAGATGCATCCAAGGATGAAATTGAGATATTGGGTGCAATTCCGTACCAAAACAATCAAATCGTTCTTCATACTGATGTTAACTTAATGCCTAAAAAGAGGCTCGCTTGGGCTGCTTGGAACTACCACCTCACGGAGCATCCACTTAATCTTGCGGCAGTGACCTACAACATGAATATTTTGCAGTCTCTCGAGTCGCCAGAGCCCTTTCTCGTCACTCTTAACCATACAAGCAAGATTGATCCAAGCAAAATCATTAAATCACTCAATTACACGCACCCTATATTTACACCGCAAGGTATCGCAGCTCAGCTTAGACATGCAGACATTAGCGGCGTGAATCGCACTGGATATGCCGGTGCATATTGGCGCAATGGCTTTCATGAAGATGGTGTATTTAGCGCGCTTGCAGCCCTTGAACACTTCAAGCAAGCGCAATTACAAGCAAGCTTTGCTCGTGTCTAATATGGCTAGCTGCATCTACTCTGGGGTAGTCAATCATCAGCGCTACTTTCCGGTGAACCATGGTTTTAAATATAAATTATTCATGATGTATTTAGATTTAGCCGAGCTCCCTAATCTGTTCAAGCCCTTTTGGTTTTGGTCTTACCAAGGTCGCAATCTTGCCAGTTTTTGGCCTGGCGATTATTTCAATGGAAAAGAACAAAATCTCGATCAATCAATTCGAACACTTATTCAAAAAGAAACCGGCGAACAAACTGATGGCCCAATCAGGCTGCTGACACATCTTCGTTATTTTGGATTCATATTCAATCCTGTCAGCTTCTATTATTGCTTTGATGCGGCAGATGAAACTTTAGAGTTTATTGTGGCAGAAATCACTAATACTCCTTGGGGTGAGCGGCACTCTTATGTCCTCAATTGCAAAAAACAAGCACCGCCCTATCGCTTTGAATTTGCAAAATCATTTCATGTATCCCCATTTATGCCAATGGATATGCAATATGACTGGCGATTCAAAGCGCCTTCAGACCAGCTATTTATTCATATGGAAAATCAGCAGAAAAACATCAAAAAATTTGATGCTACGCTGATGTTAAATCGCATTGAAATTAGTCATGCATCCATGGCAAAAGTATTGATGATGTACCCATTAATGACCTTGAAAGTCACGTTAGCTATTTACTGGCAAGCTTTAAAATTAAAGCTTAAACGTGTACCCTTTATACCGCATCCTTAATTTAGAGCAGACTTAAAACATGTCAACAAATGCCCCCAGAGATATTGCTTTATTAAGCAAGTTTACGCCCAAGCCAAGAAGTTTAGATCGCTTGGCGAAACACATGCTCATTAAAAGGCTAGAGAAGTTAAAACACGGCTCTATTAAATTAGTTGAGGACCATCAAACGATTATTTTTGGTGGAAATACGGGGAATTCAGCGCTTCCCAACATCGATGTCACGCTGATAGTCAAAAACTCACAATTTTATGGTGAAGTCGTTTTTGGCGGGTCTATTGGTGCTGGCGAGGCCTATATGCAAGACTACTTTGAGTGTGACAATCTCACCAACCTGATTCGCTTAATGGTCAGAAACCAATCTTTGTTAGATGATATTGAATCTAGCTTCGCGAAAATCACTGCCCCCATGCAAGCTTGGTTGCATCGCATCAATAAGAACACGCAAACAGGCAGCCGTCGAAATATCTCTGCGCATTATGACCTTGGAAATGATTTCTTCAAGCTTATGCTGGATCCCACCATGATGTATTCATCCGCTTTTTTTGAAACAACCAAACAATCACTAGAGAAAGCTTCTCTTGCAAAGCTTAAAAAGATTTGCACGAAGCTCGACCTCAAGCCGACCGATCATATTTTGGAAATTGGTACTGGTTGGGGAGGGTTTGCTATCTATGCCGCGCAAAATTACGGATGCAAAATCACGACAACCACTATTTCGCAGGCTCAATACCAACTAGCAGTAGAAAGAATAAAAGATGCTGGGCTTGAAAATAAGATTGAAGTTTTATTATCTGACTATCGAGACCTGACAGGCCAGTTCGACAAACTTGTCTCAATTGAAATGATAGAGGCGGTTGGCCACCAGTTTTATGATACTTACTTTGAAGCCTGTGGGCGTCTTCTAAAGCCAAGTGGCATGATGTTGCTGCAAGCAATTACCATTGCAGATCAGCGCTATGCCTCAGCCATCAAATCCGTTGATTTTATTCAGCGCTATATTTTCCCTGGTAGCTGCATTCCGTCTGTGACAGCGATGCTCACTAGCATTACTAAGTCTTCCGATATGCGTCTATTTGATTTGGAGGATATTGGGCCGCATTACGCAACAACGCTTGCCAAATGGCGTGAGAATTTCTTCGATAAAATTGCCGAAATACGACAGCTTGGCTATCCGGACACGTTTATCCGTATGTGGGACTTTTACTTGTGTTATTGCGAAGGTGGCTTTGAAGAGCGCGCTTTAGGCGACGTTCATATGCTGTTAGTGAAGCCCGAAAACAGAAGGGCCGCTAAGCTCTAAAACTTAGCGCCAAGGCATCCGCTCATTATTTCTCTTTTTTGGCGGAGGATGTCTTGACTGGTAAATCTGTGCCCTGACGAATCCGTCGATTCCCTTCGGACTTCTTCGGCGCTGAAGATTTACCACGGGTATTACGTTTATCGCGCGCAAAATCTGCTCTATCCAACTTCTCTTTATCCGTCGCCGCACGCTCTGAAGCTTTTTTATCGACCGAGTTAGTACCGCGGCTCTTACGTTGCGTACCAGTCAATGTTTCCGCCAAGCTTGGCGGTGCGTTACGCTCATAATAACTTTGACGTTCACTCTTGTTGCGCTCACCAGCGGCAATTCGCTCTCGCGCTTCGCGTTTAGGCTTAGGTGTAAATGCAGTGCCAAGCTTATCTTTTTCACGTGTTGTGAGCTGACGCATTGGTCCACTAGGTGTTTGTAAGCCAGCCCACTCTAACAAGCCTACAACTTCCTTAGGGGACAGTTCCAACATCATCCCGCGCTTCAAGCGTGGTGGTAAATTCACTGGGCCAAAACGTACCCTCATCAAACGGCTTACTGGCGCTAAAAATGCTTCAAACAAACGACGCACTTCGCGATTACGGCCTTCTGTTAGGACAACTTGATACCAGTGGTTAGAGCCTTCGCCACCTTGCGGATTGATGATGTCAAAATTTGCAGGGCCATCATCCAGCTCAATACCAACGCGTAACTGCGCCAATTGCTCATCCGTCAATTCGCCAAAAATACGCACAGCGTATTCACGCTCAACGCCATAACGTGGATGCATGAAATGATTGGCAAGCTCACCCGAAGTCGTAAAAATCAGCAGTCCAGAAGTATTAATATCTAAACGACCTATCGCAATCCATTTAGCACCGCGCACTTTGGGCAGCTTATCGAAGACGCTTGCACGACCCTCAGGGTCGTCTTGACTGACAATTTCACCTTCTGGCTTGTGATAAATCAGCACTTTAGCTAATTCAGGCTCGAATGGTAAACGTACAGGACGACTATCAACACGAACGATGTCATGCTCGGTTACGCCTGCACCCTGAGTAGCCACTTGGCCGTTAATCGTCACTCGACCACTTGCAATCAAGGCTTCCATATCACGGCGTGAACCCAAACCAGAAAGGGCTAATAGCTTGTGCAAACGCTGCGTTGGCAATGCTGGCGCATCAGGGTCTTGTGCGATAGGCGTGAAATTAGTCGTTGGGCGCTTGATGGTGCGCTGTGGGTCACGCTGCTGTTTAAAAGGACGAGCCATGTTGGATATTTCGATAATTGAATAGAGCTAATTTTACAGCAGATTGACTAGCTAAATATTTTAATTAGGCTTGAGTCTCGCCGTTATCAAGAAAATCGACTTGCGCTGTTGCTTCTTGCAAATCCTCAACAAGAGGCTCTTCTTCGACAAAGGGTTGCTCGATGAAGGTTTCCATCGCCGGCAAATCCGCCAATGATTTTAAATTAAGATCATCTAAAAAGGTTTTGGTGGTTGCATATAATGAAGGGCGACCAGGCACTTCACGCTGACCCACCACATCAATCCAATCGCGCTCTTGCAACTGACGCATAGTATTAGGGTTCACCGCCACGCCACGTAACTCTTCAATATCACCGCGCGTAACAGGTTGACGGTACGCAATAATAGCCAAGGTTTCCATCGCAGCTCGTGAGTAACGGTGAGGACGATCTGGATTAAGACGAGACAAGTAAGTGGCCAATTCAGGCAATGCTTGAAAACGCCAACCACTCGCCACTTGTACCAACTCCATACTATTAGAAGCGCGCGCTTGCCAATCCTGCTTAAGCTCATCTAGCAACATACGCAAAGTCGCGCGTTCAATTCGCTCAGAAAACAAGCGCAACATATCATCCAAAGACAAAGGCGTTGGGCTGGTTAGCAAAGCCGCCTCTAATATCACTTTCATCTGCGTTGTGTTGTTCGATTCCATCATCAGTTTTGATTGATTGTTAAGTAGATAGGCGTAAAAGCGGCTTGCTGGGTAATCTTCACCAAACCCTCACGCGCCAACTCTAATATCGCCAAAAAACATACGACCAACTTAGGAATACCATCAGCCTCAATGTCAAAAAGCGCTGAAAACTCCATCATATTTTGTGCTTTTAATTTGCGTAAAATTTGGCTCATGTGTTCGCGCACAGAAAGCTCAGCTTTACCAACCTTATGGTGTGCAAAATGACTGGCGCGCTTGAGAACGTTTTGCCAGGCTGCCATTAAGTCCTCCATTGAAACTTGCGCGGCTTGCACCTCAACGATTTTTTCAAAATAGGCATTAGCCACCATTAAATCGACCCCCACTTGCGGCAATTCATTAAGCTTTTGCGCCACTAATTTAATGGCTTCATACTCCATTAAACGACGAACTAACTCTGCTCGCGGATCATCTTCCGACTCCACTTCAGTAGGCTTTGGTAACAACATGCGCGACTTAATCTCAATCAACATGGCGGACATGAGTAAATAATCAGCTGCCAACTCCAAATTAATCGCCTGCATCTTTTCCACATAACCTATGTATTGTCGAGTAAGTTCCGCCATTGGAATATCAAGAATGTCGAGATTATGTTTACGAATAAGATAGAGGAGTAAATCTAGCGGCCCTTCAAAAGTCTCTAGATAAACTTCTAATGCATCGGGAGGAATATATAAATCGCGTGGTAGTTCAGTATAGAGCTCACCGTGAATTCGCGCATCAATGGCCGGCTTATCATCTGTCAGAATTGATTGCATCGAGCTAATTCGCCACAGTTTTGGAAAAGAGGTTAATCACCACCACCCCTAAAACAATCAAAGCAATCCCAATGATTGCTGGTAAATCTAGGTATTGTTTGTAAACAATCCAGCCAATAAATGAAATCGCCACAATGCCAACGCCAGACCAAATTGCATACATCACACCAACAGGAATTGTGCGCAAACTAAGTGTCATGAAGTAAAACGAAATACCATAACCCAGCACCACGCATAATGAAGGCCATAGCTTAGTAAATTCTTGTGAAGCCTTTAGCGCGCTAGTTGCAAGAACCTCTGCCGCAATTGCAATACTAATGGCCAACCAAGGGTTCATTGGATCTCTCGCTGGCATATCATATTAAGAATAGCTCAGTCCCATCACTTCACGCACTTCACGCATGGTCTCACGCGCCATTTTACGCGCACGCTCACAGCCTTCAGCCACTACGTTTTTAATTAACATTGGGTCTTCAGCATATTGTGCGGCGCGCTCTTGAATAGGCTTCAACTCTTCCAATACACTTTCAATCACAGGCGTTTTACATGCAATACAGCCTATCCCCGCTGTGCGACAACCCTGTTGCACCCAAGCTTTAGTTTCATCGCTTGAATAAACCTCATGTAATTGCCACACAGGACATTTATCTGGGTCGCCCACATCAGTCAAACGAATACGTGCTGGGTCAGTTGGCATGGTCTTAATCTTCTTCGCCACCATGTCTGGTGATTCACGCATAGAAATCGTGTTGTTATAAGACTTAGACATCTTTTGACCATCTAAGCCTGGCATTTTGGATGCAGGCGTGAGCTTGTATTCTGGCTCAACCAAAATCATTTTTCCGCCACCTTCAAGGTAGCCAAGCAAACGTTCACGGTCTCCCAAGCTTAATCCTTGCTGCTCTTCAATCATGGCGCGAGCGGACTCAAGCGCCTCATCATCGCCACTCTCTTGATAACGCGTTCTCAGTTCTTCATACAATCCACCAAGTTTGCTACCAAGCTTTTTAATCGCGGCTTCGGCTTTTTCTTCAAAGCCTTTTTCACGGCCGTAAATATGATTAAAACGGCGTGCGATTTCACGTGTAAATTCAATATGTGGAATTTGATCTTCACCAACGGGCACTTGAGTTGCCTTGTAAATCAATATATCTGCGCTCTGTAGCAATGGATAACCTAAGAAACCGTAAGTCGATAAATCTTTTTGCGCGAGTTTTTCTTGTTGGTCTTTATAAGTTGGCACGCGCTCTAACCAGCCAAGCGGCGTAATCATAGAAAGCAAAGTATGCAATTCAGCATGCTCAGGCACTTTGGATTGAATAAAAATGGTGGCTTTTGCAGGATCTACGCCAGCCGCAATCCAATCAATCACCATTTCCCAAACGCTTTCTTCGATAATCTCAGGCGTATCGTAGTGGGTTGTTAGTGCGTGCCAATCAGCCACAAAGAACAAGCATTCATGCTCGTGCTGGAGCTTCACCCAGTTTTTTAATACACCGTGATAATGCCCAAGATGCAAGCTTCCCGTAGGACGCATACCCGATAAAACGCGCTCAACTGCCATAGTGATAAATAACCATAAATAAAGAGGAATCTATTATACGAAAAGGCGCGCAATCACGCCCGAATAATTAAAAAATGAATTGAATAATCTGTATAACTCCATCAATAAAAGGATCCATAATGCGACCTAAAATGCCTGTTGCAAGCAAGCCAATCAGAATAATCAAACCAAAGCGCTCAACTTGCGCATATTTATATGCCATATGGTTAGGCAACAAACTCACCGCAATGCGGCCGCCGTCTAATGGCGGCAAAGGCAGTAAATTCAGCACCATCAACACTACGTTAATCATCACACCGGCCTGCCCCATCAGCGCCATAGGCTCTGAATAAATATTAGGTGAACTCACTGACAGCTTAATCATTAGCGCCCAAAATAAAGCCATCACAAAATTAGAGGCTGGACCAGCTGCGGCAACCCACAACATGTCGCGTTTAGGGTTGCGTAAGCGTGAAAAATCAACAGGCACAGGCTTCGCCCAGCCGAACAAAATCCCTCCAACTAACAATGTCAGTGCCGGCACTAAAATAGTGCCGATGGGGTCAATATGCTTAAGTGGATTTAAAGTAATCCGCCCCGCTCTATCAGCAGTCATATCACCAAAAAAACGGGCAGCAAACCCATGCGCAGCCTCGTGCACGGTAATCGCAAAAATGACGGGGAGCGCGTAAATCGCTATTTTCTGTATGTAAGTTAAATCCATATTTTATCCTTTAATAAATACCAATTAATCGTCTAAACCAAAGGGCGCCAAATCACCTGCGCCGCGCCGAATCAATTGCGGCTCATCTTTAGTGAGGTCAATCACCGTGGTCGGCAAGGCTGAACAAGGTCCTGCATCAATCACTAAATCAAGCTGATGCTCTAAAAGGTCGCGAATTTCCCAGGCTGTATTGAGTGGCTCAATCTCACCTTTTATAGACAAAGTCATGCTCAACAAGGGCTGATTTAATTCAGCCAGCAATGCCTGTGTTACCGCATGTTCTGGCACTCTTAAGCCTAAGGTACTGCGCTTAGGATGTTGCAATCGTCGCGGCACTTCACGCGTAGCTTTGAGCACAAAAGTATATTGCCCTGGCGTATTCGCTTTTAATAAACGGAATTGCACATTATCGACTTGCGCATATGTCGCTAGTTCTGCCAAGTTGCGACACACCAAAGTGAAATGATGGCTTTCATCTACCCCACGAATGGTGCGAATTTTTGTTTGCGCGTCTTTATTGCCAATAATGCAACCAAGAGCATAACTAGAGTCGGTCGGATAGGCAATCACGCCTCCATTGTTCAAAATCTCGACCGTTTGATGAATCAATCTTGCTTGTGGGTTTTCTGAATGAATAGAAAAGTATTGCGCCATTTAATGCGTCTCTAGCTCAATATTCTGCACTTCTGACCAGTCGCGCCAAACAGGCACACAGTTACTTGGCAAGCTAGGTAAGCGCCCCATCTCAATATAGGTTTGACCTTTGCCATGATAATCAGAGCCCATCGAGGAAGCCAAGTCGAAGGACTTGGCTATTTTTGCAAACTCTTGGTATTGGTCAACCGTATGGCTACCGGTCACGACTTCAATTGCCGAGCCACCTAAAGCGCGGAATTCATGCATCAACTCCAGCATAGTGACACGACCTAAATCATAGCGACCAGGATGTGCAATCACCGCCACACCACCACTGCCGATAATCCAGGACATCGCGTCCTCCAAACTTGCCCATTCATGTTCGAAGTAACCCGGCTTGCCTTTGACCAAGTAATTCTTAAATACGGCCTTGGTGTCCTTAGCATATCCATTTTCAATCAGAAAGCGTGCGAAATGCGTACGGCTAATGATGCCGCCTTTGCTATGTTCGTAAGCACCTTCAAGGGAGCCATGGATGCCAATTTTTTCTAATGCTTGTGCCATACCAGCAGCGCGCGTGTGACGACCTGCACGAATATTAGCTAGCCCTTCAACCAAAGGCGGATACTCAGGATTGATTTTCAAACCAACAATATGCAATGTGCGACGACGCCACGTGACTGAGACTTCTACGCCATTGATAAATTGCATGCCATGTGACTCAGCGATAGAACGTGCTGTTGTCAAACCGGCGACATCGTCATGATCAGTCAACGCCAATACACGTACGCCTTTTTCAGCCGCATGATTCACGATTTCAGTAGGCGTAAGTACACCATCCGAAACGGTAGAATGGCAATGAAGATCAATCAAGGAACGCATTTTTAATGTAAGTTAGACGAGCGCTTGGTAAAATTTAAAAAAGTTGCCTTGTCAGGCATCACACATCATAGCAAAATACAGTTCTTACTGACACCAAAAGCGGTCACACCCAAATCGGCTTTTCGGCAGTGAACCTTTTACTGAAAGTAGAGCATGAAATTTTTATTCGACTTATTCCCTGTCATCTTGTTTTTTATTACGCTTAAAGTCGCAGAAAAAGCCGCTTCAGCTAGCCTGATATTAGCCAAAATCCTGACCGTCCTAGGCATTGCCACAACCGTAAAACCTAGCCTTGTACCGATTATGCTCGCCACAATTGCAGTGATTATTGGCAGCATCATTCAAATCATCTGGGCTAAGTTGCACTACAAAAAAGTAGATAAAACTCTATGGATCAGCGCATTATTAGTGACTGTGCTTGGCGGCATGACGCTTTACTTTCAAAACGATGCTTTTATCAAATGGAAGCCGACTTTGCTGTATTGGATATTTGCCGCCGTTCTGATTGGTGCAAATCTATTCGCAAAAAAGAACATCATCAAAAGCATGATGGGTAAAGAAATCAGCTTGCCAGAAACGATTTGGAATAAGCTCAATATCGCTTGGGCAATCTTCTTTACTGGTCTAGGTGCGCTTAACTTATACGTTGCTTTCAATTACCCAATCGACACTTGGGCGAGCTTTAAGCTTTTTGGCACTATGGCGCTGATGTTCGTTTTTATCATCGGACAAAGCTTGGCTATCAACAAACATATCATTAATGAAGACAAAGCTTAATGTGGTACGCCATCATCACCGAAGATAAATCCAATAGCCTAGAAAAGCGTTTAGCTAACCGCCCTGCACACTTAGCAAGACTCACCGCTTTGCAAGAACTCGGTCGTTTATTATTAGCCGGTCCATTCCCAGCGATTGATAGCATCGATCCAGGTCCCGCAGGATTTACGGGGAGCTTAATTGTGGCTGAGTTTAATAGCCTCCTCGAAGCAGAAACTTGGGCGAATGCTGACCCATTTGTTAGCGCAGGCGTTTATGCCAGCGTGAGCGTTAAACCTTTTCGTAAAACCATGCCGGCTTAATATGAACTTAATAGAAGAAATTAAAACGAGACTTCAAGTGTTATCGCCCATTCAATTAGAGATTCAAGACGATAGTGCTTTGCATGCAGGACACAAAGGTAATGGTGGTGGTGGGCATTACAACTTAAAAATCGTCTGCGCTGAATTTAATGGCAAATCGCAAGTTGCTCGTCATCGTGTCATTTATCAATTGATGGACGACTTAATCCCCCATCAAATTCACGCGCTCAGCATCCACGCTATCGCCGATAATGAATAACCCCTATAATATTATCAAATTAATAACCTCACATCGAAATCAACACCTTTAAGGATCTTGAATGAAAATCTCTAGAATCACGCTTTTGTTAATCGTTACATTAAGCTTCAGCGCATCAGCAATTGCTGGCGAAGCAGCAGCAACGGTGAATGGAAAACCAATCAAACAATCTCTTTTTGACTTCATCGTTAAAGATGCACTAGATCATGGTCAAAAGGTTGATGACAATGTTCGTGATGTCATTATCTCTAAATTAATCAGCAGCGAACTGGTGCTTCAAGAAGCGCAAAAATCTGGTATGGATAAAAAGCCTGACTTCATCGCGAAAGAAGAGTTAACTCGTCGTGAGTTATTGGTGAATGTTTATATTCAAGACTATATGAAAAATCATCCCGTCAGTGAATCAGATACAAAAGCTGCTTACGAGAAATTCAAAACAGAGTTGGGCGACAAAGAATATAGTGCTCGCCACATTTTAGTGGCATCAGAAGCTGAAGCAAAAGATATGATCACACAACTCAACAAAGGTGGCGACTTTTCAAAAATCGCCAAAGAGAAATCAATCGACCCGGGCTCTAAAGAAAAAGGTGGTGATTTAGGTTGGTTTGCCTTAGGTGGCATGGTCAAGCCGTTTGGTGATGCCGTGGCTAAGCTTCAAAAAGGTAAAACAAGCACTGATCCAGTGCAAACGCAATTCGGCTGGCATGTGATTAAGCTTGATGATACTCGCGAATTAAAAGCACCCGCCTACGACAAAGTAAAAGACAATCTGCAAAAGCAACTTGCACAACGTCAATTAGAAAAAATGTTGACTGACTTGCGCGCTAAAGCAACAGTGGTAGACAACACGAAACCTGCTGCAAAAAAATAATTTTTACGCACTTGTTAATAAACAAAAACGGTCTGCTCGCAGGCCGTTTTTTATTGGATTTCATACTATCGCATCACATTCGACTGTGCGATAATAAGAATTATTATCATTTAGGATTTTCATTTTATTAATGAATCCATTTTTAACACAAAATCTATCAAGCTTAAAACCAGGTGAAACTGCTCTGATCAGTAATATTGACGCTGACAATTCACTGTTTCATCGCTTAGCAGCGCTTGGCTTTCGTACTGGCAAAAGAGTAGAGTTAGTTCGCTGTGCAAGCTTCAACGGACCATTGCACGTAAGAATAGGCAGCACTGACATTATTTTGCGTCGCACTGAAGCCAGCCGCATTCAAGTTGAACCCTCATGAAACGCATCGCACTTTTAGGTATGCCAAACACTGGCAAGTCTACCCTCTTCAATCGATTGAGTGGGGCTTCTGCGCGCGTTGGAAACTGGCCTGGCATCACAGTTGACCTCATGAGCGCAAAGATTTTGATGGGTGGACATATTGCTGAGCTGATTGATTTACCTGGCTTGTACGATCTGCATGGCTATTCCGATGACGAACAAGTGGTTCGCCACTTCCTAAGCAATAATAATGTTGATTTAGTGATGATCGTCGCCAACAGTGCGCAGATTGATAGACAGCTTTCACTTGCGCTACAAATCCGCGCCCTAGGTATGCCATGCATGTTGTTACTCAACATGAGCGATGAAGCAAAGCGGGCTGGTATTACAATTGACACAGAAGCCATGTCAGAGAAACTGAATATGCCTATAGTCCAAATTAGCGCAAAATATGGCGACAGTTGCCCAGAGGCACTCAAAGCTGCATCGTTAGTATTATCCAAGCCAAAACAACATGTAGATGCCGAAAAAGTTAGCAAACAGCTTCAGCAAGACTCAAACATTGAAGCTGAAATGGAAGCGATTGTTGAATCCACTGTGCAAATGCCGATGCAACTTGGGGATGACTTCACCAATCGCATCGACAAAGTGCTATTACATCCATGGTTAGGCTTACCGATATTTTTTGCCGCGATGTACCTGTTATTTCGGGTCATCTTCAATGTAGGAAAGCCGCTTCAAGATGGCATTGCATGGCTACTCACCCTATTCCGCACTGATGCGCTAGAGCCCCTTTTATTAAGTGCGCCAACTTGGTTAAGTGGCTTTTTGCTAGACGGGGTTTATAACGGCTTAGGTACAGTTGCAGCATTCATTCCCATCATCGTTTTATTCTTTTTGGTGATGACAATGGTAGAAGATAGCGGCTATTTATCGCGCGCTGCCTTCTTAGTGGATGCCTTGATGGCAAAGATGGGCTTAGATGGCCGAGGCTTTGTGATGGTATTGATGGGCTTCGGTTGCAACGTACCAGCACTGATGGGCACACGCGTAATGCGCTCAAAAAACATGCGTTTGCTGACCATGCTCGTGATTCCCCTGTCACTCTGCTCAGCGCGGCTACAAGTATTCTTGTTTATGACCGCAACTCTATTCACCACAAGCCAGGCGCCATTGGTATTATTTGCGCTTTACTTAGTGAGTTTTATCACTATTTTTATCACAGCCATGTTGTTCAGGGGCCAATATCAAAATAACGAGCCATTTATTTTAGAGCTACCGCCTTACCGCTTCCCGACAGGCCGTCAAATATGGTTAAGAGGATGGCAGGAAGTCAGATATTTCTTAAATCGCGCCAGCAAATTCATTACTATTGGAGTGATTTTGGTGTGGGTATTAACGCACTTTCCATTAGATACCGCTCCAGCCAGCAGCGCCACTTATGCAGGAAAAATTGGGGATTGGTTTTCTGTAGCACTTAGTCCTATTGGCATTGATAGCCAACTTGCGATTGCGTTGATTTTTGGCTTTGTCGCCAAAGAGATTGTAATTGGTGCGCTTGCGGTGATTTATGGGCTTCAGGGTGATGCGTTGATGAATCTGATGGCGCAAAAACTAGATTGGGTGCAAGGCATGAGCTTTATGCTATTTACACTCATTTATACGCCTTGCTTATCAACCATTATTACCCTCAAAAACGAAGCGAAAAGCTGGATGTTTGCCCTGCTTTCTATCGTTTGGTCTTTGGGTTTAGCTTGGATATTGAGCTTTATGTTTTATCAATCAGCACGCTGGCTGGGCTTTTAGAAGCCCAGCGCTTCATTAACTTTACTTAAACAGCTGACTCGCCTGTTTCACCAGTTCGAATACGTAATACTTGCTCAACGTTGGTCACAAAAATCTTACCATCGCCAATTTTGCCTGTGTGCGCCGCTTTGATAATGGCGTCCATTGCTGGCTCAACCATATCATCCGCTACCACCAATTCAATTTTAATCTTTGGCAAGAAATCCACCACGTATTCAGCACCGCGATAAAGCTCAGTGTGGCCTTTTTGACGACCAAAGCCTTTAACCTCAGTCACCGTTAGACCATTAACGCCAATTTCAGACAAAGACTCACGCACTTCATCTAACTTAAACGGTTTAATCACTGCTTCGATTTTTTTCATTTATATCCCCTCAGGTGAAAATCTATTAATTGTTTTACGCTTTTGGCACAAATTTAGAAGTAATTGGATAACGCCTATCCTTGCCAAACCCACGCTGGGTTATCCGCACGCCAATCGGTGACTGGCGACGCTTATATTCGTTTCTATCAATAAGCGATGTTACACGATTCACATCTTGCGCTCTATATCCCATCGCGAGGATATCGGCATGGCTCGCATCATGCTCCACATAAGCTTCCATAATGGCATCTAGAATCTCATACGCTGGCAGGCTGTCTTGGTCTTTTTGGTCGTGACGTAACTCTGCTGATGGCGGACGCGTAATAATACGTTCAGGGATGACTAGCGATATTGAATTGCGATAATTTGATAACTGATAAACCAGTGTTTTTGGCACATCTTTTAGTAAAGCAAAGCCGCCTGCCATATCCCCATAAAGCGTTGAATAACCAACCGCCATTTCGCTCTTATTGCCTGTCGTGAGCACGATACTGCCAAACTTATTCGATAAAGCCATTAACAACATGCCACGAATACGCGCTTGTAGATTTTCTTCTGTGGTATCAAAAGGCAAACCAGCAAACTCATCTGATAACGTTTCTCTAAACAAATCAAACAACGGGCCAATGGGTAATTCACTGTAGCGGACACCCAATATATCCGCCATTAAATGCGCATCGCTTACACTCATATCGGCGGTAAATTCTGATGGCATCATCACTACTCGCACTTGCTCAGCGCCTAAGGCGTCCACTGCCACTGACAGTGTTAAAGCAGAATCAATCCCACCCGAAAGACCAAGTACCACGCCCTTGAATTTGTTTTTGGTGACGTAATCTTTTAACCCCAAAGTAAGCGCTTGGTAAACTGAAGCTTCTGTCGAAAGTACAGGCGTGATCTGCGCCAAATTAGGATTCGCTTTATTGCCCGCCACACAGTCAATCTCAACTATTGAAAGCGCCTCTTCGAAGGCGGGCAATTGCTGAACAACTACACCAGATCTATCTAGGACGAAAGAAGCACCATCAAAAACTAGCTCATCTTGGCCGCCAACAAGATTGGTATAGACCAGCGCCAAACCTGTTTCTAAAATACGCTGGCGCGCAACTTCATGGCGGCTATCTTGCTTTCCCATATGGTAAGGCGAGGCATTGAGCGTCAATAGGATTTCAGCACCTGCTTCCTTGGCTAATTTTGCGGGGTTGGCTTCCCAAATATCCGCGCAAATTAACACGCCACATTTCACGCCTTGGTGTTCAAAAATCAATGGCGCTGTGCCCGCTTTGAAATAGCGCAGCTCATCAAATACCGTGTGATTAGGTAAAGCTTGCTTATGATAAGTGGCGATGACTTTGCCATTTTGAAGCACAGAAGCGGCGTTGTAGCATGCGCCTTCAAAAACACGTGGGTGACCTACTAGCAAGGCAATCCCTTGCGTCTTTTTAGCGAGTTCAAGCAAAGCTGTTTCACTTGCTTGATTAAAGTCTTCTCTGAGTAATAGATCTTCTGGCGGATAGCCAGTCAAGGCGAGTTCTGGGGTGATGAGGAGAGATGCTCCTTGTGCTTTAGCCTTTGATGCGGCGATCGCAATTTTTTCGCTGTTACCTGCAATATCCCCAACCGTACAGTTAATTTGGGCAATTGCTAAGTGCATAGACTGACTAATAGCTGCCACCTGCATCTTTAATCATCTTAACGATTTCAGGACTTTTGCCTTTTAAGGCATACACCAAAGCACTCAAACCATATTGGTCTTTAGCTTTAACATTCGAACCGCTTTTAATCAGCAAGGCCACCATGGGCACATCACCATTCAGAACAGCATTTTGTAATGGTGGTGTGCCTTCTGAATCTTTATGGTTAACATCCGCGCCTTTTGCAATTAACATTTGGACAACATCAACTTTTTTCTTTCTAACAGCCCAACTGAGCGCCGTCCATTTATTTTGATCGTAGTCATCAACCTTAGCGCCAGAATCAATCAGCGTCTCAACAGCACCCACTCTTCCTTCACGAGCGGCGTACATTAAGGAATTTACTTTCAAACGATCTCGGTCTGCAATCAGGGCGCCATGGGTCAACAATACCTTGACTGTTGGTACATCACCGCTCTTCGCGGCATACATTAAAACGCTTTTACCATCATCGCTCTTGGTATTCACGTCCATGCCGTGTTCAATCAAAAGCCCGACCATCTCAGAATAACCAGAAGTGGCAGCCATCCCCATTGCACTCCAACCAGAGACATCACGTAAAGCAGGATCTGCGCCCTTATCGAGCAATGCTTCAGCTGTTTTAAGATAGTTTTTGCGGGCCGCTAACATGAGTGATGTCCAACCACTGTTATCCTTTGCATTTGGGTCAGCGCCCTTTTCCAACAATACTTTAACCACTTCTGATTTATCTTTACGTGCGGCGTACATCAACGCAGTGACGTTGTCGATATCGCGCACATTTGGATTGGTGCCGCTATCAAGCAAGGCACGCACTGTCACAAGGTCACCTTTCGCTGAAACGGTTAAGAGATAAGGCACATCCTCTTCAGCCATGGAGATATTGCTCAAGAATAAACTTAAGACAATAAATATGAAGTGCTTTGCTAGATTCTTGATCACGTCAGATTTCAGCCCTAATTTCATTAATTAGCTTGCTTCGCTTTAATCGCCGCCATCACTGCCTCACCCAAACCTGCTGGAGAGCTTGCAACAATGACACCCGCTTTTTCTAATGCCAACATCTTATCTTCAGCCTTACCGCTACCGCCAGAAATAATCGCGCCAGCATGACCCATGCGTTTGCCTTTAGGCGCTGTTTGACCAGCGATATAACCAGCCACAGGCTTGGTCACATGATGCTTAATGTAATCAGCTGCGGCCTCTTCATCAGCACCACCAATTTCGCCCACCATGATAATCGCTTCAGTTTCAGGATCCGCTTGAAACATCTCTAAGCAATCAATGAAGTTTAGTCCGCGAATCGGGTCGCCGCCAATGCCGACGCAAGTCGACTGGCCTAAGCCTAATGAAGTAGTTTGGTTAACCGCCTCATAAGTCAATGTGCCTGAACGCGACACAATCCCCACTTTGCCGCGTAAATGAATACTGCCCGGCATAATGCCAATTTTGCATTCATCAGGCGTAATCACACCTGGACAATTGGGACCCACTAACTTCACGTGATTAGCTTTGAGCGCCGCTTTTACATTCAGCATATCGAGCGCTGGAATACCTTCTGTAATACACACAATCAAATCAATGCCCGCATCGCAAGCTTCTAAAATTGAGTCAGCTGCGAATGGTGGCGGAACGTAAATCACAGAGGCATTCGCCCCAGTTTCACGCACTGCATCACGCATGGTGTTAAACACTGGCAAACTCAAATGGCTTAGACCGCCCTTACCTGGTGTGACACCACCCACCATTTTGGTGCCATAAGCCAATGCTTGTTCTGAATGGAATGTGCCTTGTTTGCCAGTAAAGCCTTGGCATAACACTTTTGTATTTTTATTGACTAATATGCTCATGCTCTAACCTTACGCGCTTACTGCAGCAACTGCTTGTTTAGCCGCATCGGTCAAACCGGCAGCAGAAATAATTGAAAGACCGCTCTCGCTCAACATCTTGCGACCCAAATCAACGTTTGTACCTTCTAAACGCACAACGACAGGAATAGTTATACCAACATCTTTCAACGCAGTAATAATGCCTTCAGCAATAATGTCACAGCGCATAATGCCGCCAAAAATATTCACTAAAATGGCTTTTACATTGCTATCAGCCAAAATAATTTTAAATGCTTTTGCGACGGTTTCAGCCGTTGCACCACCGCCTACATCCAAAAAGTTAGCTGGCGCACCGCCATGTAGCTTAATCAAATCCATTGTTGCCATGGCTAGGCCAGCGCCATTGACCATGCAGCCAATATTGCCATTAAGCGCAATGTAATTGAGGCCTGCATGATGCGCCTCCGCTTCTTTCGCATCGTCTTGGCTCCAGTCACGTTGCTCCGCCAATGTTTTTTGACGATACAGCGCATTGTCATCCACACTCATTTTGCAATCTAGGGCAAACAGCTTGCCATCGGTCGTCACAACAAGAGGATTAATTTCAAGCAAAGCTAAATCGTTCTCTTTGAATAGTTTATACAAGCCTTTTGCTAACTTTGTGAATGTAGCAATTTGATCGCCGACTAAATCCAAAGCAAATGCCAAATTACGTGCTTGATAATCCACCAAGCCATTTAATGGATCACAGACTTCTTGCAGAATTTTTTCAGGTGTCGTTGCGGCAATTTCCTCAATGTCCATACCCCCCGCACTAGATGCAACCATCACCACGCGTTCAAGCGTGCGGTCTACCAAGATAGATAAATAAAGCTCACGTGCAATTGGCAAGGTTTGCTCAACCAAAAGCTGATGCACTGGCTGACCATCTGGCGCATTTTGGTAAGTCACCAAATATTTACCCAACAAGCCGTGCGCGACGGATTGCGCTTCACTCGATGACTTTACAATCTTCACACCGCCCGCTTTACCGCGGCCACCAGCATGTACTTGCGCTTTCACTACCCAAGCATCGCCAGCGATTTCTTTAGTTGCGGCTGCGGCAGCTTCTGCTGATTGCACGACTTGTCCGAGTGGTACCGCTAGGCCATAGCGTTGAAGTAATTGTTTAGCCTGAAATTCATGCAAATTCATGGTGATATTGTGTGATTATGCTTAAAGTGACATTCTCGCGCAAAACTTGACCAGACGCCAGCCATTGATGATGAAAGGGAAGGCAAATGCTGTAATAAAAAGCGAGATTTAAACATGAAAAAAACACAGCTTTGCCGATGTATAATAAAAATACTTTTTTATTTACTACAAAAATCAATATGCGTTTAGTTGTTCAAGGTTTATCTATACAATTGCCTCACTTGATGCAAATCCATCAACTCAGCAATGCCAAGCAAGGTGCACAGTTCATGCAAATTGCTGAGCACGCTTATTATTTGCCACATCAAGAAACAGCTTCTGAGGCTGTCAAAACGTTTTGCGCGAGTGAAAAAATCGACTGCGCTTACGTGCCAGAAAAACAAACCCTAAAAAATATCAAACTCGCCGTGATGGACATGGATTCCACACTCATCAATATTGAATGTATTGATGAAATTGCCGACATGATGAACATCAAACCACAAGTAGCCGAGATCACCGAAAGTGCAATGCGTGGCGAAATTGAATTTAAAGAAAGTCTTACCCGCCGAGTGTCTTTGCTCAATGGCTTAGATGAATCAGCACTGCAACGCGTGATTGATGAAAGACTAAAACTCAACCCAGGCGCGCAAGTTTGGATAGACACTTGTAAAGCTAATGGCATTAAAACGCTACTGGTTTCTGGTGGCTTTGAATTTTTCGCGAACCACGTCAAAGCCAAGCTAGGCTTGGATTACGCCGAATCAAATACACTTGAAATTATCGACGGAAAACTCACAGGCAAAGTGCTTGGCAAGATTGTGGATGCACAAGCAAAAGCAGATTTCCTCGAACAAAAACGTGATGAATTAGGCCTTAATGCAGACCAAGTGATTGCAATTGGTGATGGCGCTAACGACCTCACCATGATGCGCGCCGCCGCCGCAGGCATTGCCTATCGCGCCAAGCCTATCTTGCAAGCCCAAGCTAGCTATGCACTTAACTATGTTGGGCTAGATGGCATCGCTAATTTATTCTCAACCATTTAATTCAACCACAAAATCTAATACATCCACTAGAGGAATCAACATGTCTTTAAAAAAACTACTTCTTTCATGCGCTTTAGTTTCACTATTCTCTTCAAGCATCAACGCATTCGCTCAACCAACCGTTGAAATCAAAACCAACAAAGGCGTGATTGTGGTTGAACTTAATCAAGAAAAAGCCCCGAACACCGTAGCTAACTTTGTGAAGTATGCAAACGATGGCTTTTACACAGGCACGATTTTTCACCGTGTGATTTCAGGCTTTATGATTCAAGGCGGCGGCATGGATAAAAACTTGAATGAAAAAACCACCCGCGCACCGATTAAAAACGAAGCAGATAATGGGCTTGCAAATACCATCGGCACCATCGCCATGGCGCGCACCAATGACCCACATTCTGCTTCATCACAGTTCTTTATTAACGTAGCTAATAATACATTCTTAAATCACAGCGATAAATCAGAACGCGGCTGGGGTTATACAGTATTTGGTAAAGTGGTCAAAGGCATGGATGTGGTTGAGCGTATTGCCAAGATGCCTACAGATGGCGGCGATGTGCCAATCCAAACGATTGCGATTGAGTCAGTGACCTTAGTTAAATAAGGCTTGCGTTGTCAAAACAACAACCCGCTTTGGCGGGTTTTTTATTGTCAAAAATAAGCATGTTAACGAAGGTTTTACGATCTTTAATTTATGCGATTCAGGTTTGACAGACTCATCAGGTTCAGGGTAGCGACTCCGAAAAAAATGGCCTTACAATGAAGGCCATTTTACATTCATCCACCACTTATTAATGAACTGGCAAATACACTAATTCCCCCGCTTTCATATCTGGCACTAACAAGAACTTGCCATCTAAACTAGCTGCAATATCTGCCGCAGCCGCAAAGCCTTCTTTCACTAAGTCGCCGGTTGGCACAGCGCCTTTTTCTAACTTCACGCTAAATACTTTACCGTTCTTCCAATCGCTAACAAAGAACTGGTCTTTTTTACCTTTGACGATGCCATCGCCACCGCCAAAGCCTTTAGCCACTTCAATGAGGGTGTTTTTCTTCATCTCTAAGCGATATAACACCCCAGACACAAAATCGACCACCATGATGCAGTTAGGTGTTTTACCCATGAGTAAGCCGTTTGGCGCTAAGACGCGTGCATCTTGTTTGCCGTTGATAATGGTGGTGACTTTACCTTGTGTGTTGATTTTATAAACCGCACCGCCCACACCTTTTAGGTCACCACTATCACTCACATAAAGATTGCCAGCTGCATCGGACTCTAAGTCGTTCAAGAATTGTGGTGCTTCAGGGAATGCCTCGGCCGCAACAAACACCGAAGTTTTGCCATCTGGCGTGATTTTAATCACGCGGCGGTTATCCGCCACATACAAATCCTTGCCCACAATCGCAAGGCCTTTAGGGTCATCTAAACCTTGGGCAAATACTTTGGCTTCACCGTTTTTACCCACCACGGTAATTTGGCCGTCACCGTCTTTCCCAAACTCGCCGATTTCTGAAACAAACACACGGCCATCTTTTGCCACAATCGCTGATTCAGGCATTTTTAGGCCTGTGATTTTTTTGGTTTCTTGGGCCTGAGCAGTGATAGAAACGACCGCTACTATCGCTAGTAATAATTTAGAAATACGCATAAAACTCCCTATTGAATTGACATGAATTTAATTTTTGACTCGGGCAACAGGCTGGCTATTGCGCATGGTGATGAGAATGACGGCGCTTTGAGCGCTGCTTGAAATTTGGCATCAACTTTCATTTTTTCTGCAACCACTTGCATGGCTGAGTGATAAACCGCGTTTAGCGTCATGTCCGTTTTCACATCAAAAAAAGCTTGTTTAGCCACTTCACCCACATAGTTCGCTAAAGGCTTTCCATCTGCCGTATAAGTGACGGCAGTGACTTTGCCGTAAAAAGTGCGCATTTGTGGGTTGTAAAACATACTTGGGCGCAGCCATACCAAGACTTTCGATTCATTTGGTTTTGCATCGCACATTTCAACACCGCCAAACTCAGCACCTAAAACATCATGGGCCGCAGTCTCTAACATTGGGCCTTGGTTGACCCAATAGCCTTGGGTGTAGTTTCTTAATCTGATTGGATGATCGTAGTCTTGCGCTTGAATAAAGACGGCGACAGTGGTTGGTACGATCTCATGTGCAAATGCAGCTGTGCTGACAAGTACCAGTAGATAAACAAATAAGTATTGTTTGAATTTCATAGTAACGCCTCTTAGTAAAATATTCTAAAATAAACCGTTATGTCAGGACATCTGACCAAATGTTTTTTGCCCACGCTTGGGCGTAGTTGCCTTCAAGCTCTGATGGATTCTCTGATACTCCGCCACCTTCGGCTAGTACCATTATTTTCTTATTGGGGTCAAAACGATAGACATTCGCTATATGCATCGCCATTTTATCTGAAACGAAGCTATAACAGGTATTCGCAAATACAGGCGACGCATCAGGAGCTTTATCAGTCATGAGGGCGACAATAGCATTTGCACAAACACGCGCCTGCGAAGTTGCCATGTGCGCTGATTTTGGCAGTGCCGCAGAAACAGAATCTCCAATAATATGCACCTTAGGGACAATTTTAGATTCGTAAGTTAAAAAATCAACCTCACACCAACGCTTATCCACATTGGCCGCGCCAACCATTTGGGCAATTTCACCAGCACGTTGCGGCGGAATCACATTAAGCACATTGGCTTGCACGGTTTCAAATTCTGTTTTGACCGTTTTTGCAGAGATATCAACATCCACCACGCTGCTATTAGGTCGATAATCAATCATACCAGCGTAAATCTCAGCCCAAACTTTAGTGAATAGGCCCTTTTTAGAGATAATTTCAGCGTTGGCATCAAGCACAATAATTTTAGAATTAGGCTTGTGATTTTTTAAGTAAAAAGCTACTTGGCAAACCCGCTCGTAAGGCCCTGGTGGGCAGCGGTAAGGCGCTTTAGGAATGCTCATCACAAATACCCCGCCGTCTTTCATGCTTTCTAGTTGTTTGCGAAGATTCACAGTTTGCTTACCCGCTTTCCAAGCATGCGGCACCACTTCTTGCGCTTGAGGGCTTTGCAAGATGGGCAATTGCTCATGCATGAAATCAATCCCCGGTGCGATAACAAGCCTATCGTAAGCAAGCTCGCCCTGCTGCATTTTTACCACACGTGAAGCGGCATCAATCGATACCACTTCGTCATTCACCCAATCAATACCATGATTGCTTTTGAGTAGGTCGTATCCAAAAGTAAGATCATTGATGTTTTTATTGCCACCCAAGACTAAATTGCTCAGAGGGCATGAAACAAACTGGCTACGTGGCTCAATCACGATGACATCTAAACCACCATTGCTCCAAGTGCGGAGATATTTTGCCGCTGTTGCACCTGCATAACCACCGCCTATGACCACTACACGGCCTCTAGCTTGGCTTGCAACTGCTTTTGAAATTACCGGAAAAGAAACCAGCGCCGTTGATGCGGCGATTTTTAGAAAGTCGCGCCTATCAATCGCCATGCTGTTTAGCCAATCGTTGATTTGGTGGAATGAATGCCGTGATACGCTTTTGCTGAGCAAAGTAAACGGCTAAATCATTAATTTCTTCAACCGTTAGGCCTTTGGCATGCCTATGCATAACTGTTGAACCACGACTGCCATTTCTAAACGCCATCATCTGCAAGACAAAATGCGAGGCATCTAAGCCTGCAAGCACAGAAGTGCCACCGACACTGTTACCTTGACTGCCATGACAAGCCGCGCAGGACGCAGCTAAGGTTTGAATGTGTGGCGTGGCAACAGCACTTTCATCAGCATAGGCATTTGCGCTAAGCACAAAAAAGCCCACAAACACCATGAGGCATTTGTGGGCTTTTTTGAACATGTTTAAATGAATCTTCATAGATCCATATTAAAGCATTTAACTAGCTTTGTAAGGCTTTATTAGAAGCACTTCTCTTCTTTACATCCGTCATCTTTAGCGCCTAAAGAAAGTAGCAAATCTACCATCTTGGTGTTACCTGTATCACGTACTACACGAACAATCGATACATCACCTTTAAGCTTTAAATTCAAATCTGCGCCTTTTGAACTAAGGTATTTAACCAAGTCTGTGTAACCATCGTAAGCAGCCATTTGAGCTGCAGACATCTTTGTCATAGGGTGAACATAATTAACCTCAGCGCCGCGTTCAACAAGCAACTTTACAACGCCTAATTGGTTTTTGTTTGATGCAATTTGTAAAGCAGACCATGCAAAAAATTTCTCATTCACATCAACACCTGAATCCAAATACTTTTTCACTTTTTTAACATTACCATCACGCAATGCTTCGGTGTAATCAACCTGCTGCTCACCCTCCATTGCAAATGCTGCAACAGGTAAAAGTAAAACTGCTGCTAAAAATAGGGCTTTAATCATTTTCATGTATTTCTCTCCGTTATATTTGTTTTAATTAATAAATTTTCTTGCATTTCTAAACATACGTATCCAAGCACCGTCTTCGCCCCAAGTATCTGGATGCCAAGAATTTTGCACAGTACGGAAAACACGTTCTGGGTGCGGCATCATAATACTAAAACGCCCATCTTGCGTAGTTAAACCAGTAATCCCTTGCGGTGAACCATTTGGGTTAAATGGATACACTTCTGTCGGACTGCCAATGTTATCTACAAACTTCATGCTCACTAATTTATCTGCAACAACTGCATTGACAGCAGATTCTGAAGAAAATTCCGCAAAACCTTCACCATGTGCAACGGCAATCGGCATGCGGCTTCCAGCCATACCTGAAAAGAACAATGATGGCGACTCTTGTAATTCGACCATTGCGAAGCGTGCTTCAAACTGTTCTGATTTATTACGCACAAAATGCGGCCATTGTTCAGCGCCAGGAATAATGCTGTGTAAGTTACTCATCATTTGGCAACCGTTACAGATTCCCAATGAGAACGAGTCTTGGCGTTGGAAAAACGCAGAGAACTCGTCATTAGCGCGTGAATTAAACAAGATAGACTTCGCCCAACCTTCACCCGCACCTAACACGTCACCGTAAGAGAAGCCCCCGCAAGCCACAAAACCAGCAAAGTCTTTTAAACTCACGCGACCACTAATAATATCGCTCATATGCACGTCGAAAGTTGCAAAGCCTGCGCGGTCAAAAGCTGCCGCCATTTCAGTTTGGCCGTTGACCCCTTGCTCACGCAAAATCGCCATTTTTGGGCGTGCGCCGGTCGCAATATATGGTGCAGCAATATTGTCAGTTGGATCGAATGTGAGTTTTGCGTGCAAGCCCGCATCCGCTTTATCCAAGATACGGTCGTATTCTTGTTGCGCACAAGCTGGGTTGTCACGCATTTTTTGCATTTGATAGGTTGTTTCAGACCAAGCACGGTGCAAATCGACACGCGAAGCTTCAAAAACAGCTTTGCCTGCCTGCTTAATCGCAAGCGCTTCGTCAGTTGTAACATCGCCAATCACATGCACGCAATTTGGTAATGCTTGTTTTAAGTTTGCTGCAATCGTATCAGCATCCGCAGCAGGCACTTGAATCACAGCGCCCAACTCTTCGTTATAAAGCGTACTTACCACATCACCAGCTAAGCCATCAAGATTGATATTCAGTCCGCAATGTCCTGCAAATGCCATTTCAACAACCGTTGAGAATAGACCACCATCAGAACGATCGTGGTAGGCAAGCAATTTGCCATCTAAATTCAAGCCTTGGATAACAGTAAAGAAACTCTTCAAACGTGCAGCATCATCAACATCAGGCGCTTGATTTCCTACAGCACCATACACTTGCGCTAATGCTGAGCCACCCATGCGGTTTTTACCAGCGCCCAAATCAATCAAAATCAATTTGGTATCACCAAGATCCGTTCTTAACTGCGGTGTCAGTGTTTTACGTGCATCTGGCGTAGCAGCAAAAGCAGTCACTACCAATGAAATCGGTGATGTCACCGCTTTTTTCTCGCCCGCATCATCCCACACTGTCTTCATTGACATTGAGTCTTTACCCACAGGGATACTAATACCAAGCGCAGGACAAAGCTCCATGCCAACAGCTTTAACGGTATCAAACAACACCGCATCTTCGCCTGGGTGTCCTGCTGGCGCCATCCAGTTAGCTGAAAGCTTCAAATCGCTAATGTCGTTAATTAAACTCGCGGCAATATTAGTGATGGATTCACCAATGGCCATACGGCCAGACGCAGGACCATCAATCAAAGCAAGCGGTGCTTTTTCACCAATCGCAAAGGCTTCACCTTGGTAAGTCTCGTAGCCCGCAAGCGTCACTGCCACGTCAGCAACAGGCACTTGCCAAGGACCCACCATTTGGTCTCGCGCAATTAAGCCCGTCACAGAGCGATCACCAATGGTAATGAGGAAGGTTTTATCAGCAACACCAGGAAGACGTAGGACACGATTTGCGGCGTCTTTTAAATCAATCTTTGATGTGTCAAATGCGGGCAGTGTTCGTGTTGCGTGATTTACATCGCGCAACATTTTTGGCGGCTTACCAAGCAATACTGATAAATCCATATCCACAGGCTTGTTGCCAAAATGGCTATCAGCCACGGTTAAATGGCGCTCTTCAGTTGCTTCACCCACAACGGCGAACGGACAACGCTCGCGTTCACAAATTTCCGCAAACAAAGCTAAGTTTTCTTTAGAAACTGCCATCACATAACGCTCTTGCGCTTCGTTGCTCCAAAGCTCGCGTGGCGACATGCCAGGCTCTTCGTTATGCACATCGCGCAATTGGAAAACCGCGCCCACACCCGCATCATTCACCAGCTCAGGAAATGCGTTAGAAATACCACCAGCACCAACGTCATGAATACTTAAAATTGGGTTTTTGTCGCCCAACTGCCAACAACGGTCAATCACTTCTTGTGCACGACGTTCTAATTCTGGATTGCCACGTTGCACTGAATCAAAGTCCAAATTCTCAGCGTTTGAGCCTGTGTCCATACTTGAAGCCGCACCGCCACCCAAACCAATCAACATCGCTGGACCGCCTAGCTGAATAAGGCAAGCACCTGCTGGAATTGGATTCTTTTTGGAGTGTTTTGCAGAAATATTGCCTACCCCACCCGCCAACATAATTGGCTTGTGATAGCCGCGCATTTCGCCCGCTGCTTCTAGTTCAAACGTACGGAAATAGCCCGCAATATTTGGGCGACCAAATTCATTATTGTAGGCCGCGCCACCAAGCGGGCCGTCAATCATAATTTGTAATGGTGAAGCTGTGCGTGAAGGCTTGCCATAAGCGCCTTCCCAAGGCTGTTCAAAGCCAGGAATGTTCAAATTAGAAACCGAAAAACCTGTTAAACCCGCTTTTGGCTTAGAGCCACTACCTGTTGCACCTTCGTCACGTATCTCGCCACCCGCGCCAGTTGCGGCACCAGCAAAAGGTGAGATCGCGGTTGGATGGTTATGCGTTTCTACTTTCATCAAGTAGTGCATTTCTTCTTCAATGAAACCATAAGCGCCACCTGCTTGCGGATAGAAACGCTTAGTTTTTTTTCCGGCAGAGCCAGCTACAATAGAGGAATTGTCTGAATACGCCACCACCGTGCTACCTGGATTTAATTTGTGTGTATTACGAATCATGCCGAACAATGAATGCGCCTGCTCGACTCCATCCACAACCCAATCCGCATTGAAAATCTTATGGCGGCAGTGTTCTGAGTTTGCTTGTGCAAACATCATCAATTCAACGTCTGTCGGATTACGGCCAATACGCGTGAAGTTTTCTAAGAGATAGTCCACTTCGTCTGACGAAAGCGCCAAGCCTAAGTCAGTATTCGCCTGATTAAGCGCCGTCTTGCCACCAGCCAAAATATCTACGCTAGACAAAGGTGCTGGCGTTGCTTGGTGGAAAAGCTTAGCCGCATCATCCAAGTTAGCAAATACCACCTCAGTCATACGATCATGCACAGCGGCTTTCACCGATTGTTTTTCAGCTTCAGTCAAAGCCGCGCCGTCTTTCTTACTCACGTAATAAGCAATCCCGCGCTCAATACGTTGCATATTAACTAAGCCGCAATGCTTAGCAATATCGGTTGCACGTGAAGCCCAAGGTGAAATCGTGCCTGGACGAGGAATCACCAAAAACAATTCCCCCACCGGCACTTCCTCAGCCATGTTTGGACCGTAAGTCAAAATCTTTGTCAGAGTCTCTAGCTGTGCTGAAGTTAATTCACTTTCATTCCAAGCAAAGTGCCAAAAATCAGCTTGCACCGCATTGATTTGAGGGGCTGATTGACTTAAGTTCGCGAGGATTTTTTGAAGTCTGAACGAGGATAGTGCCGCGCTACCGCGCAAACTTAACATAGATGAAGACATGGACTAAGAAGCAATAGTAATAAAAGTACTATTTTACCCGAAATTGGTAAGAGTATCGTCCAATGAAATCGTTTTTCCCCGAGTCATTTTACAGAATCAAACGAGGCCAATTAAAATGGGTTAAAATCATTTTATTATTTGTCGATTTAAAATGATGCCACCAATGCCTGCAAAAGTTACAACACAGCTAGAAATTCAAGGGATGCATTGCAAAAGCTGCGTTAACAAAGTCAAGCTGGCACTGGAGCCTTTGGCTGAAAGTGTTTCTGTCACGCTTAATCCACCTTTGGCGATGCTTCATCATGCCACAGCAACAATTTCTCAAATTAATAAAGCCCTTGCGCTTGCAGGCGCTTACCAAGCATCAAGCCTTAGCTCTAATAAAACCTCTGAGACTCCAGCGCTTTCTCCTGAAAATCAATCTTGGTTTTCCACGTATCAACCACTGCTATTAATTATGGCGTACATTTTAATCACAAGCCTAGCCATCAATCTCAAGCCAGCCATTATGCATACAGAGGTGTTTAATGTTGAGCGTTGGATGATGGACTTTATGGCTGGGTTTTTTCTTGTGTTTTCTTTTTTCAAGCTACTCAATATTCGGGCTTTTGCGGATAGTTATGCCATGTATGATCTACTCGCCATGCGCTGGAAAGGATACGGATTTATTTATCCAATGATCGAACTCGGCCTTGGCGTTGCCTATTTGCTAGCCCTAGCTCCGCAAATGACCAATATGGTAACAATCATTGTCATGGGCTTCTCAAGCTTGGGTGTCATTCGCGCCGTCATGAATAAGCAAAAAATACGTTGTGCATGTTTGGGGGCTGTATTTAATTTGCCAATGTCCACCATCACTATCATCGAGGACTTACTCATGGTGGCGATGGCGGCTTGGATGCTCGTTTAATAAGAGAAAACTGAAGTGCAAGGCGACTACTATCAACTCTCCTCAGGCAAAGTGGCTGCGCTAGATAATGACACGCCCTTCCCGCCAATCCAAAACGCTTTGTCTGAGCCAAATGGGTTATTAGCAATAGGCGGAAATCTATCCAGCGAGCGTCTTTTAACAGCTTATCGGTCTGGTATTTTTCCTTGGTTTAGCGAAGGCGAACCTGTACTTTGGTGGAGCCCTGACCCACGCATGGTGCTTTTTCCTCAGGATTTTAAAGTCTCTAAATCGCTCGCCAAACGCTTAAAGAAAAAAGATTACGAAGTCAGATTTAATACAAACTTTCGCCAAGTCATGGAAGCTTGCGCTGAGACCAATCGCCCAGGTCAAGATGGCACTTGGATTACGTCTGAGATTATTGAGGCATACTGTGAGTTATATCAATTAGGGTATGCTCACTCCGCTGAGACTTGGATTGATAACAGCTTGGTTGGTGGTTTATACGGTGTATTGATCAACAAAATGTTCTATGGTGAATCCATGTTTCACCATCTGACGGATGCCTCAAAGATTGCTTTCGCGCACTTGGTGCAGTTCTTAACAGTAAAAGATGTTGGCATGATAGATTGCCAAATGAACACCCAACATCTTGCCTCACTGGGGGCGCAAGAAATTCCCAGGACTGAGTTTATGATGCACTTAAAAAAGCTGATTGATTAAAATGACAAGCCCAGCCGATTCAGCCCTTCAAAAAATTCAATTTTATGTCACCGCGCCATACACTTGTAGTTACTTATCCAATCAGCTTGCACAATCGATCATCGCTACGCCGCAACATTTAGTGGATGGTCATCAATACAGCGGGCTTATTCAGCAAGGCTTTAGACGAAGTGGAAAATTTGTCTATCGCCCGCACTGTGAAAACTGCAATGCCTGTATTCCTGTCAGACTCCCAGTGACTGATTTTCAAGCAAGCCGAAGTCAAAAGCGAGCTTACAAACAACATGAACATTTAGGGGCGATCGTTTCTACGCTCTCGTTTGATGAAGCACATTTTGCCCTTTATAAGGCTTACCAAATCGCACGTCATGAAGGTAATGCGCAAGAAGAAACCGCTGAGCAATATCGCAATTTTTTAGTCCAAAGTAATGTAGACAGTCTGTTTATATCGTTCACTTTGAATGGCGCGCTCAAAATCGTCAGCGTTGTTGATATTGTCGAAGATGGTGTCTCTGCGGTTTATACTTTTTACGATACTGCTGAAACAAAAGCCAGCTATGGCACTTACAGCATCATGTGGCTGATTGATTGGTGCAAGCAACTCAAACTGCCTTATTTGTATCTGGGGTATTGGATAAAAAACAGCCAAAAAATGGCCTATAAAGAAAATTTTGGTCCGCAAGAAGCATTAATTGATGGTGAATGGGTGAAGATTAAGCACGCGAAGCCATAAATCAGACAAGCCCAGCTTGGCAATGCTACAATTCTTGCTTTAACAATTTTCAAAGCAATGCACTTGAATAAAATCGTCATTTTTGGTGTCGGGCTCATTGGTGGCTCAGTTGCGCTCGCACTCAAAAAAACAGGTGTCGCGCCTAAAATCGTGGGCGTCGGTCGCAATATTGAAAACCTTCAAACCGCAATAAATTTAGGGGTGATTGATGAAGCTGAAGCCGATATTGCAAAAGCCGTGGGTGATGCAAACTTAGTCTTGATTGCAACGCCAGTGGCACAAACCCAGAAAATTTTAGAAGCAATCATTCCTCATCTTAGCCAAAGCACGGTCGTTACCGATGCTGGTAGTACAAAATCAGACATCGCACAGTACGTGATGAATGCTTCAAAACGGGCCAAAAATCCGGAGCATTTTCTTAGTCACTTTGTGGGTGGGCATCCAATTGCTGGCGCAGAAAAAAGCGGAGTTACCGCCGCAAAAGAAGACTTATTTATTGGCAAAAATGTAGTGCTTACGCCTAACGAAAAAACCTCTTTAGAAGCCATTAAGCTTGTACGCGAGTTATGGCAAACCACGGGTGCCAATGTAAGTGAAATGACTGCCCAAACGCATGATCAAATCTTTGCGGCAGTGAGTCATTTACCGCATTTATTGGCGTTTGCTTTGGTCAATAATTTAGCCAATCGTCCTAACGCAAAACAACTATTTAATTTTGCAGCCAGCGGTTTTAGAGACTTCACACGAATTGCTGGCAGCTCACCAGAAATGTGGCGAGATATTAGCCTAGCTAATAAAACTGCTTTATTAAACGAACTAGAAGCTTACCAAGCTGAAATCTCAGCCTTGCACAATCTATTGAAAAACGAAGACAGCCAAGGCTTACAAGCCATGTTTGAGCAAGCAAGTCAGGCGCGCCAGGCCTGGCAAAAGGAACAAGAAAAGTAATTAGAAAATGGAATCAATCACCTTACAACCAGCCAGCCAAGTGGGCGGAACAATCAAATTGCCTGGCTCAAAGAGCATCTCGAACCGCACTTTATTGCTCGCTGCATTTTCAAATGGCATCACTGAAATTCGTGATTTATTGGCTTCTGACGACACCGCCAGAATGCTGGACGCGCTAGAGAAGTTAGGTGTTCCGCTTGAAAAAGTTGGAGAAAATGACTGGTGCGTAACAGGCAATGGCGGCAAGCTTTCAGTCAAACAAGCCGACCTTTTTTTGGGTAATGCGGGCACAGCTTTTAGACCACTCACAGCGGCCTTAGCTTTATCACAAGGCAACTTTACGCTTTCTGGGATTGCGCGCATGCATGAGCGCCCAATTGGGGATTTGGTGGATGCACTTCGTCAAGCTGGAGCAAACATTGAATACCTAGGCAACGATGGCTTCCCACCGCTTAAAATTTCGCCTGCAAACATTCAATCATCGACTCCAATCAAAATTCGCGGGGATGTTTCCAGTCAGTTTTTAACTGCGCTTTTAATGGCACTACCCCTTACAGGACAAACCTTCACAATTGAACTAGTAGGCGAACTCATTTCAAAACCTTATATTGAAATCACGCTTAATTTAATGCGTCGTTTTAGTGTAAGTGTGCAACGGGATGGCTGGGAGAGCTTCAACATTCCTGCCAATAGCCAATATGAGAGCCCACAAGAAATTTATGTAGAAGGCGATGCATCTTCAGCTTCTTACTTCCTTGCTGCTGGCGCAATTGCGGCAGATGCCAATGGCCTTAAAGTTCAGGGTGTTTCATCAGATAGCATTCAGGGCGACATCAAGTTTGCCGATGAGATCATCCAAATGGGCGCGATCATTGAATACGATACCAACAGTATTATTGTTAAACGTGCAGTAGGTAAGCTCAAAGCAATAGATCTGGACTGCAATCACATCCCTGATGCTGCGATGACCCTTGCCATCCTAGCTTTATTTGCAGATGGCACAACAACTTTACGCAATATTGCTAGTTGGCGGGTGAAGGAAACTGATCGTATTAGCGCGATGGCAACCGAGCTCAGAAAAGTCGGTGCAACAGTTGAAGAAGGCGCTGATTACATTCGCATTACCCCGCCTGAAAAACTCACCCCAAATGCGGTGATTGATACCTATGATGACCACCGCATGGCGATGTGTTTCTCGCTTGTAAGCCTGGGCGGCGTGCCTATTGTCATTAACGACCCAAAGTGTGTCGGCAAAACTTTCCCTGATTATTTCGAACGCCTTGCAACAATCGTCCAATAATATGAGTTTAAACTCCATTCCTGTGATTGCAATTGATGGCCCATCTGCTTCTGGCAAAGGCACTGTTGCCCAAATCGTTGCAGAGAAACTTGGTTATCATTATTTAGACTCTGGCGCGCTCTATCGGATTGTTGCATTGGCAGCTTATGAACAAGGCATTGATTCGAACGCTGAACAAGATGTTGCCAAACTTGTTCCACGATTAAGCATTAAGTTTCAGCATGGTGAGATTTATCTGAACGATGCAGATGTGAGCGAAAAAATACGCACTGAGCAAATGGGGCAAGGTGCATCGAAAGTCGCAGCGCACCCTTTGGTGAGGCTTGCATTAGTTGACTTGCAACACAGCTTCCGCAAGGCGCCTGGCTTGGTGGCCGACGGCCGTGATATGGCGACTGTTATTTTTCCTGATGCAAAAACAAAAATCTTTTTAACCGCCAGCGCAGAAGTCCGCGCTGAAAGAAGATACAAACAATTTCTTAATAAAGGCCTTGAGGCTGATTACCAAGCAATATTAAAAGAGCTTCAAGATCGAGATGCGCGTGATCGCCAACGTACTGTTGCGCCGTTACAAAAAGCACAGGATGCCTGCTTGTTAGAAACAAGCCAGCTCAACATAGAACAAGCTGTAAACAAGGTACTAGAAGCCATTGCCGCAAACCAGCAATAGCTAACTCCCTTAAACTCTCACCACAATCTGTCGTATTTAATAAAAAAACATCATCAAAACAAACACTCAATTAAGTTAACTTTCACAAAAAGTATAAAAAATACTTAATTAAATGATTGTTTTATTGTAAAATTCCTCTCTGTTTTAATTTTTAGGCATCCGAGTCTCTAAAACTCGCGATTTTTTTAATTTACCCCACTGCACGGTGGGATTATTTAGGTACCTTTTTAATGGCTAATGTTTCAACCTCAACCGCCTCTATGGGCGAAAGTTTCGCAGCGTTATTCGAAGAAAGTCTTGCACGTCAAGAAATGCGCTCTGGTGAAGTGATCACCGCGGAAGTTGTTTCTATCGATTCTGATTTTGTTGTAGTCAATGCAGGCCTCAAATCTGAGAGCGTGATTGACGCAGCTGAATTCTTAAATGACCGTGGCGAATTAGAAGTTCAAGTTGGCGACTTCGTTAAAGTTTGCATCGAATCATTGGAAGATGGTTACGGCTCAACAAAATTATCACGCGAAAAAGCGAAACGCCTAGCAGCATGGCTAGATCTTGAAGAAGCGATGAATGAAGCTCGCATCATCAAGGGCATGGTAAATGGTCGCGTTAAAGGTGGTTTAACTGTGATGGTTAACGGCATCCGCGCATTCTTGCCAGGTTCATTGGTTGACTTACGCCCGGTTAAGGACACGACACCATTCGAAAATAAAGAATGGGATTTCAAGGTTATCAAGCTAGACCGCAAACGTAACAACGTTGTGGTTTCACGCCGCGCTGTTCTAGAAGACAGCATGGGTGCTGATCGCGAAGCATTGATGGGTTCATTGAAAGAAGGCGCTGTTGTTAAGGGTATCGTTAAAAATATTACTGACTACGGTGCATTCGTTGATTTGGGTGGCATTGATGGCTTGCTACACATTACTGACTTGGCATGGCGCCGTGTTAAACACCCATCAGAGGTGTTGACTGTTGGTGAAGAAGTTGAAGCTAAGATCCTTAAGTTCGATCAAGACAAAAACCGTGTTTCACTTGGTATCAAACAATTGGGCGATGATCCATGGGTTGCATTAAGCCGCCGTTACCCAGCAAACACACGTTTGTTCGGTAAAGTGACCAACTTGACTGACTACGGTGCATTCGTTGAAATCGAACCAGGTATCGAAGGTCTTGTTCACGTTTCAGAAATGGATTGGACTAACAAGAACGTTCACCCAGCTAAAATCGCTCAATTAGGCGACGAAGTTGAAGTAATGATTCTTGAGATTGACGAAGATCGTCGTCGCTTGTCACTAGGTATGAAGCAATGCCAAACAAACCCATGGGATGATTTCGCAGCAAGTCATAAAAAATCTGACAAAGTAAGCGGTCAAATTAAATCAATTACAGACTTCGGTGTGTTTATTGGCTTGCCAGGCGGCATTGATGGTTTAGTGCACTTATCAGACCTTTCATGGACTCAAACTGGCGAAGAAGCTATCCGCAACTTCAAAAAAGGTGACGAGTTAGAAGCCTTAGTATTGAGTATTGATGTGGAGAAAGAACGTATCTCATTAGGCGTGAAGCAAATGACTCCAGATCCGACTGGTGGCTCTTCAGAAGAAAAAACTGAAGCGAAACCTAAAGCAAAATCTGCAAAAGCTAAAGAAGCAGCGCAAGTGCCAGATGATGGCGCAGCAACAGCAGGCACTACCAACCTTGGTGCTTTGCTAAAAGCAAAACTTGACAGCAAAAACAACGAATAAGGTAGAAAGCCATGACAAAATCTGAGCTCATTCTTAACTTAGCTGCACGTTTCCCTCAACTCGTTGTTAAGGATGCTGAACTTTCAGTGAAAGCTATCCTTGATTCAATGACGGATAACTTAGCAGCTGGTGAGCGTATCGAAATTCGTGGCTTTGGTAGTTTTAGTCTTAACTACCGTCCGCCACGCCTTGGTCGCAACCCAAAAACCGGCAGCAAGGTTGAAGTGCCTGCTAAGCATGTGCCTCACTTTAAAGCTGGTAAAGAGTTACGCGAGCGCGTTGATTTAGTCTAAGCCTCACATCAATCAACCTTATGTTGATTGAGACCTGAAAAACGGTAGTTTCCAAGTCATCTGATAAGGAAGCTACCGTTTTTTTAACTAAATTTTTACCTAGCCCTTTTTAGCTAGCGCCAGTAAAATCTATGTTATGCAAATAATATCTAAAATGTTGAGTTTAGCCTTGTTTATCCTTTTGATTGGCTTTGCTGTCAAGAATGCTTATCCAGTCACCTTGCTCTACTATCTTGGCTTATCATGGCAAGCTCCGTTATCGTTGATTCTATTTATTGCATTGCTTACTGGCATTGTTGCTGGGCTCTTGGCGATCACACCTACCATTATCAAACAACGTCGTGAATTAAATAGCTTACGTAAAAAAATCACAGCATCCAACACTCAAGGTGTTCAATAATGGATTTTGAATATTGGTGGCTAATTGCAATCCCGCTATTTTTCTCACTTGGCTGGATTGCAGCAAGAATTGATATCAAACAACTCCTGTCTGAGTCGACCAGCCTGCCTGCTGCTTACTTCAAAGGCCTTAATTTTTTAATTACTGACCAACAAGATAAAGCGATTGAAGCTTTTATAGAGGCAGCACAATCTAACGCGGACTCCCTTGAACTGCACTTTGCTTTAGGGAGCTTATTTCGACGTAGCGGCGAGGTTGACCGAGCAATCAACCTACACCTCAGCTTACTTGAACGTAAAGAGCTGCCAAATGAACAAAGAAAAGCAATCAAGGCAGAGCTTGCACAAGATTATCTGAAAGCCGGATTATATGATCGTGCTGAAGAGCTGTTTAATGGCCTTGATGACAGTCGCTACAAGCAACCCGCACTCCGTGCATTGTTAGAAATATTTATTCGCGAACGCGAGTGGCGACGTGCAATAAAAACAGCCACAGAACTTGAGCGCGTTTCTGGAGTGTCATTTCGTAAAGAGGTTGCTCAGTTTTATTGTGAAATGGCCATTAAATCTATTTTGGATCAAGATGATCACAATGCCCGTCATCAATTGCAAATGGCGCTTGATGCCAACAAAAACTGTGTGAGAGCTAACATCATGTTAGGCGACATGGAAGCAAATTTAAACGCACACAAACTTGCTATTAATTTTTGGAAACGAATTGAGTTTCAAAAATCAGAATGCCTTGGTATGGTCGCGAATAAGATGCTTCATAGCTATCGGGAACTTGGTGAGCTAAGTGCAGGCATTACATTGTTAAGTCAGTACCTTCAGAATTATAAATTACCATCTCTACTATCAGTCGTTTTCGAAATCACGTTAGCCGAACAAGGCGCAGATGCGGCAGCTAATTTAGCACTCAATGACCTAGAAAGAAAACCAAGCTTACAGACCCTAGATCAACTATTGAAAGCACGAAGCTTGCAAAATAGCAGCGCAAATATAGACCTAAACTTAATGCACCAAACCATTCGCTATGCCATTGGCAACCGCAATGCCTATTGTTGTGACCAATGCGGCTTTAAAGCCCGTAACTTCCATTGGCAATGTCCAGCCTGCAATGCTTGGGAATCATTACCCGCCGAACCTAAAGAAACCGCAGCATGATCAATACAAACCATGATCCAAAAATTGTGATCGCACTAGATTATGCGAACACCCAAGATGCGCTTCAGTTTGCTGAACAACTTGATCCAGCAATTTGCCGCTTAAAAGTGGGAAAAGAGTTATTTACTGCGGCAGGGCCTAAGCTTGTTGAGGCCCTTATTGCAAAAGGGTTTGGCGTATTTTTAGACTTAAAATTTCATGACATCCCAACCACGGTTGCAAAAGCTTGCGAGGCGGCAAGCCGCTTGGGGGTTTGGATGCTGAACGTACATGCATCAGGTGGTAGCGCCATGATGGAAGCAGCGCGAGAGGGAGTTGAGCGCTCAGGTCAAAAACCAATCCTCATCGCAGTGACTGTGCTCACCAGCATGAATCAAGAAATGCTTAATGAAGTTGGCGTTGTGGGCTCTGTTTCCGACCAAGTTCTCAAACTTACCTCGCTAACCCAAAAGTCTGGTTTAGATGGCATTGTATGTTCCGCACAAGAAGCACCTATGATAAGAAAAGCGTTAGGTGACAAATTTTGTCTAGTTACCCCAGGCGTCCGTCCTGCAGATGCTGCACTCGATGACCAATCTCGCGTAGTGACGCCAAGCCAAGCGTTGGCGCTGGGTTCAAGCTATTTAGTGATTGGCCGTCCGATTACAAAATCTAAAAACCCACTCGAAACGCTCATAAAAATACATGAGGAAATTCTTTTATCTGTATAAATAATAAAAGTTAGTTACTATTAATCTAATACAGAATTATGATTTAGTTGCGTGATTTGTTACGCAGTTCATTCATTTTCAAAAAAGGAGATTCATCATGAAAAAGTTTTTACTAGCGACCATTTTGTTTTTTAGCTTTAACGTTGGCGCTTTCGCGGCTGTTAATCTGAATACTGCTACTGTTGAGCAACTCTAGGCATTAAATGGTGTTGGTCCAGCAAAAGCCCAAGCCATTGTTGATTATCGTAAGAAAAATGGCAATTTCAAAACTGTCGATGATTTGAATAATGTGCCAGGCATCGGTGACAAAACCTTAGCCAAACTAAAACCAGAAATCACCTTATCAGGCACTGCGCCAGCAGTACCTGCAGCGGCGGCCAAACCAGTAGCACCCAAGAAATAAGGCAAAAGCCAATAAAAAAGCCCGCGATTAGCGGGCTTTTTTATTGGCTAAGTTTCATCATTACTTAACGCGCATACCAGCTTCAGCGCCAGCATCTGGTGACAAAATAAATGGCCCACCACGCTCATCGCTAGCTGCCAACACCATGCCTTCGGACATCCCAAACTTCATCTTGCGCGGCGCAAGGTTTGCAACCATCACGGTTAAGCGTCCAACTAATGTCGCAGGGTCGTAAGCTGATTTAATCCCAGCAAATACTTGGCGTGGTTTTTCTTCACCAATATCCAAACTCAAGCACAATAGTTTTTCAGCGCCTTCTACATGCTCAGCATTGACGATTTTCGCGATACGTAAATCCACCTTTGTAAAATCATCAATCGAAATATAGTCGCCTGCGTTTTCAGAGACCGATTGCTCTGACTTGATGGCTGGCACAGCGGCTTGTTGTAATGTTTCTTTATTCGCTTCAGTCATGGCTTCAATGTGTTTCGGATCAATTCTGGTAATTAAATGGTTGTATTCGTTAATTGGATGACTATCCGCAAATGAATCATTCACGCTATCCCATGTTAGCGGGGCAATTTTCAGGAACTGCTCAATATTGCCTGCCAAATCTGGCAATGCAGGTTTTAAATAAAGGGTTAGTAACCGGAACATTTCAAGGGCACTTGAGCAGTCCGCATGCAATTTAGCTTGTGCCGCATCACCCTCTTGTTTAGCCACGACCCAAGGCGCAGCCTCTGCAACGTCAGCATTCGCTAAATCTGCCAAACGCATAATTTCACGTAATGCACGACTGTAATCTCGAGCTTCATAAGCTTTTGCAATTTCAGGGGCAGATGCTTTAATTGTTTCTACAACCGCATGTTTACTCGCCGAAACCAATTTCCCAGCGAAGCGCTTATTGATAAACCCCGCCGTACGGCTGGCAATATTGATGTATTTGCCCACTAAATCACTATTCACACGCGCCACAAAGTCTTCAAGATTTAAGTCGATGTCTTCCATACTGCCATTTAACTTAGCGGCATAGTAGTAGCGTAAATATTCAGGATTTTTAATATGGTCTAAATAACTACGGGCGGTAATAAACGTACCGCGCGATTTAGACATCTTCTCGCCATTTACAGTTAAGAAGCCGTGCGAAAATACTTGCGTTGGTTTGCGATAGCCAGAGTACTCAAGCGTTGCAGGCCAGAATAAAGCATGGAAATACAAGATGTCTTTACCAATAAAATGATAAAGCTCAGTTTGAGAATCTGCTTTCCAGTATTCATCAAAATCTAGGCCATTTTTAGCACATAGATTCTTAAAGCTCGCCATGTAACCAATCGGCGCATCTAGCCAAACATAAAAATACTTGCCTGGCGCATCAGGAATTTCAAAACCAAAATATGGCGCATCACGAGAGATGTCCCAATCTGATAATTTATTCTCGCCCGCCTCACCTATCCACTCATTCATCTTGTTAGCGGCTTCTTGTTGAAGCGTACCGGAGCGTGTCCAACCACGTAAGAAATCACTACATTCAGAAAGCTTGAAGAAGTAATGCTCTGTTTCTTTACGCACAGGCGCGGCACCAGAGACAGCTGAGAATGGGTTAATCAGTTCAGTTGGGTTATATGTTGCGCCACATACTTCACACGAGTCACCATATTGATCTTTGGCATGGCACTTAGGACACTCGCCTTTAATAAAGCGGTCTGGCAAAAACATGTTTTTAACTGGATCGTAAAACTGTTCAATGGTTTTAGTCGCAATCTTGCCATTGGCTTTTAGTGCTTTATAGATGCCGCCTGCTAACTCTTTATTCTCTGGCGAGTTAGTTGAGTAGTAGTTATCAAACTCAACTAAAAATTCTGAAAAGTCTGCGTAATGCTCTGTGTGCACCTTGGCAATTAAAGCCTCTGGCGTAATGCCTTCTTTTTCAGCACGCAACATAATTGGTGTGCCGTGCGTATCGTCAGCACAAACGTAATGGACTGTATTGCCTTGCATCTTCTGAAAGCGCACCCAAATATCGGTTTGAATGTACTCAACCAAATGCCCTAAATGAATACTGCCATTGGCATAAGGAAGTGCTGAAGTGACCAGAATTTTGCGGCTCATGAATTTCAATCTATATATAAATTGTTCGAATACCCCCATTTTAACAAATGACGGGCGCTTTCACATGCGTTAAAATTACCTTAATATTTTACTCAAGAATTATTGCAAGGAAAAGCAAATGGCAATTTCGGAATTAGATGTTCAAAACACACTTAAAACACTTATAGATTCTAATACTGGCGCGGACTTTATCAGCAGCAAATCAGCGAAGAATATTCAAATTAACGGCAACGATGTTTCGATAGACATAGTATTAGGCTACCCAGCTAAGAGCGTATTAGGCGAAATGAAAGAACTCGTTGAGAACAAACTAAAAACGATTGCTGGCATCAGCAAGATCACTGTGAATATAGGCAGTCGAATTGTTCCCCATAGCGCGCAACGAGGGGTTCCACTGATTCCAAATGTAAAAAATATTATTGCCGTAGCTTCGGGCAAAGGCGGCGTCGGAAAATCAACCACTGCGGTCAATATTGCCCTTGCGCTTGCTGAAGAAGGCGCAAATGTAGGGATTCTAGATGCTGACATCTACGGCCCTAGCCAACCACAAATGCTCGGCATTTCAGGTCGCCCAGACAGCGCAGATGGTAAAAGCATAGAGCCAATGCAAGCACACGGCATTCAAGCTATGTCGATTGGCTTTTTGGTCGATGTGGATACGCCTATGGTTTGGCGTGGTCCCATGGTTACAGGTGCGTTAGAACAGCTCCTACGCGACACGCGCTGGAAAGACCTCGATTATTTAATTATCGACTTGCCGCCAGGCACTGGCGATATCCAATTAACGCTTTCCCAAAAGGTGCCAGTGACTGGTGCAATTATTGTGACCACACCCCAAGATATTGCGCTGTTAGACGCCCGTAAAGGCCTCAAAATGTTTGAAAAAGTGGGCATTCCAATTTTGGGGATTGTTGAAAACATGAGCACGCATATCTGTTCAAAATGCGGCCATGAAGAGCATATTTTTGGTGCAGGCGGTGGCGAGGCTATGTGCAAAGACTACAATGTGGATTTGCTTGGTAGCTTGCCCCTCGACATTAAAATTCGTGAACAATCAGATGGCGGCAAGCCAACTGTCATTAGTGAGCCTAATAGCCAAATCGCAAGCATTTACAAACAAATCGCAAGAAAGACAGCCTCCAAGCTATCTCAACTTGCGCTGGACCACAGCAGCAAATTTCCAAATATTGTGATTCAAAACACATAAGCCAAACTGCATAAACAAAAAGCCCCGAAAATCTCGGGGCTTTTTTGATGGCAATCTAAAATTAAATACCTAGCTTAAAAAGTCACGCCAAAACAATAAACGTCCACGCCATTTTTAGGGGTAATTAAAGTGGCAGGAATCGCAACACCATTACGCCAATTGTCTACAGCATCTTGTTTACCCGCACCTGTCACCAAGAAAATCACCTCCCTTGTATTGCTTAACCGTTGCTGACTTATAGTAATACGGTCTGCTGGCGGCTTAGGGGCGTCAAACACAGGTACGGCATCCCCTGAATTATCGACTGCTTGATTAGGAAATAAGCTCGCCGTATGGCCATCTTCACCCAAACCTAATAGCACCAAATCAAACTCTGGCACACCAGCCAACGTTTTAGCATAAGCCTTAGCGCCTTCAATATTTCCCAACTCTGCAGGAATATCGTGGATTTGGTTAGCAGGAATGCTCACATGATTAAGCCATGTGGTGCGCGCCATCAAACTATTACGCTCAGCGTTATCCACGGCCAAACAGCGGTCATCATTGTGATAAACATGCCAATTTTCCCAATCGGCTTTTGCATCTTTAAGTAAAGCGTAAACGCTTTTAGGGGTTGAGCCGCCTGCTAGAACGATAGAAAAACGACCGCGACTAGCGATCGCTTCATTTGCTGCGGCTAAAATTCGGTTTAATGTAGCTTGATTAATGGCCTCTTGCTTTTCAAAATTGTGCCATCGACTGATTTGGCTTATTTTTTCTGGGGAGTTTTCTTGGTTTGTATTTTGCATCATGCAAAGCCTTCACGTTATAATTACAAACTTATTCAATAAATCAATTTAGCTCGCCATCTTACCCAAAAGGACGACGGCAGACTATATCCTAACCAAGGAAAAAAAATGAAATTAGCAATGATCGGTTTGGGCAAAATGGGTGGCAACATGACTACTCGCTTGCTTCGTAGTGGTATTGAAGTTGTTGGATACGACAGAAGCGTCGAAGTCGTCACTAAGTTAGTCGACACTGAAGGCATGACTGCTGCTAGCTCAGTGGCTGATGCAGTTTCAAAGCTAGGGGAATCTGGCGAAAAACGCATTGTTTGGCTAATGTTACCCAGCGGCGAACCGACCGAAATTCAAATTCAAAATCTTGCTGAGATGCTTGCTAAGGGCGACATCATTATTGATGGCGGCAACTCTAACTACAAAGACAGTCAACGCCGTGGCGCTTGGCTTGCAGAGCGTGGGATTGGATTTATGGATGCTGGCACTTCTGGCGGCATCTGGGGATTGGAAAACGGCTACTGCTTGATGGTAGGCGCAACTCCTGAAGTTGCTAAAACAGTTGAACCAATTTTGATTGCGCTTGCGCCTTCGAAAGAAAATGGCTGGGCACACGTAGGTCCAATTGGATCAGGCCACTTCACTAAGATGATTCACAACGGTATTGAATACGGCATGATGCAGGCAATGGCTGAAGGCTTAGATTTGCTGAAAGGTAAAACGGACTTCAATTTAGACCTCGCACAAGTCACAGAGCTATGGCGTCATGGCTCGGTAGTGCGAAGCTGGTTGTTAGATTTAACTGCTGACGCACTGAAAGAAGACCAAGAGCTATCTGCTGTTGCACCTTATGTGGCTGATTCTGGTGAAGGCCGTTGGACAGTCATGGAATCTGTTGAACAAGGCGTTGCTGCACCGGTGCTGACACTTGCCCTGCAAGCGCGCTTCAGAAGCCAAGATGCCACTGGTTACAGCTACAAATTGCTATCCATGATGCGTAATGGCTTTGGTGGTCACTTTGTTAAGTCAGTCAACGACTAAGCGCATCAAAAGTTAAACACTTCATCGCGGCCAACATCAGATTGGCCGCTTATTAATACCAAAACCTTAGGAAACTTGAAGTAATGAGCAAACAAATTGATCCTTGTACCCTTGTTTTATTTGGCGCTAGCGGCAATCTATCTCGCCTCAAACTAATTCCAGGCCTTTTTCGTTTGGATGCTGCTGGTCGTTTACCAGATCACATGGCGATTTTATCTGTCGGCCGTGGTGATGTTGCCCGAGAAGATTGGCACAAAGAAATTAAAGGCATGTTGGATGCTAAATTTAAAAATGGCTACGACAAGCATGTATTCGAGCGTTTTTTAAATCGCAACCATTACCATGCTAATCCGCCAACAGATCCTAATGCTTTCGAAAAAATGCGTGACCGACTCAGTGATGAGAAAGTTTTCCCGCAAAACCTGGCTTATTTCTTGTCTGTTCGCCCGACCGACTTCGCCCCAGTGGTGGAGCAACTGTCAGCTGTGGGCTTGCTAGATGAGAGCAAATACTGGCGCCGTGTATTGATTGAAAAACCGTTTGGTACGGACTTAGCCAGCGCTCAAGATTTGCAATCAAAAATCACTAAGCACTTAAAAGAAAGCCAAATTTACCGTATCGACCATTACCTCGGTAAATCAGCGATTCAAAACATCATGCTTACTCGCTTTACCAATGCGATTTTTGAGCCACTTTGGAATAACGGTCATATCGACCATGTGCAAATCACTAACAATGAGACATTAGGCGTTGGCGAACGTACCACTTTCTACGAAGCAACGGGCGCACTTCGTGACATGTTCCAAAGTCACTTGCTACAAACCTTAGCATTGGTAGCCATGGAAAAACCAAAAGACCTGACGCCAGACAGCATCCGTGCGGAAAAAATCAAGGTGCTGGAATCTATTCGTCCAATCGACTTAGACAACTTCAACAAACAGGTATTCCGCGCACAATATGCCGCTGGTCATGTTTGCGTAGGTGACGGTCATGGTGAAAACGTGCCTGGTTACCTAGAAGAAGTAAAGCGTGACGGCCTTGGCGATACAAGCTTCACTGAAACTTATGCCGCCGTTAAGTTGTTTATTGATAACCCTCGTTGGAAAGGCGTTCCTTTCTACGTTCGCACTGGCAAACGTTTGCATGAAGGCAATACTGCGATTGCGATTCGCTTCAAACAATCTCCAATCGAACTTAAACAAGGTCAACATCACAACTGGTTGATCATTAACATTCAACCACGTGAATGCGTAAAAATTGAGATGGAATCTAAGATTCCGGGTCTAGATATCGCAACACGTAGCATGAGTCTTGATGGCGCCCAACGCCAACAAGGCGATGAGAGCATTGACTCATACGAAACTTTGATGCTGAACTTGATGGAAGGCGATCCTTCACAATATCTACACATCAGTGAAGTGGAAGCTCAATGGCGCTTGGTTGACCAAATCGTGAATGCTTGGGCAAAGGACAAAACACCATTGCACCAATACCGGTCTGGCGACCGTGATCCTGAGGCTTCTAGTGTCATTTTTGAAGCAGAAGATCAATTCTGGCGTTACAGTATTGAACTAGGTGGCGACGAGCACTAAACTGCTCTTTCTCCATTACAAAATGCCTGCGCGATTTGTCAGTAAAATGGCATAATGCGTGGGCATTTTAATTTTGTTATTTTTATTTTCTTAATGAATGGTTGAGTAAAAATGAGCATTAAATCGGATAAGTGGATACGCCGCATGGCTGAACAACACGGCATGATTGAGCCGTTTGAGCCTAAACAAGTCAAAGTGAACGCCGCTGGTGAGCGTGTGGTTTCATACGGTACATCAAGTTATGGTTACGACATTCGATGCTCAAAAGAATTTAAGCTATTCACCAATATCAACAGTACGATTGTTGACCCAAAAAATTTCGACCCAAATTCATTTGTAGAAGTGAATGCAGATTACTGCATCATTCCACCTAATTCATTTGCATTGGCGCGCACTGTTGAATACTTCCGTATTCCTCGCAACGTTTTAACAGTTTGCTTAGGTAAATCAACTTATGCACGTTGCGGCATCATCGTCAACGTCACGCCATTTGAACCAGAATGGGAAGGTTACGTCACGCTAGAATTCAGCAATACCACCCCGCTCCCAGCCAAAATCTATGCAAACGAAGGTTGTGCGCAAGTGCTGTTCTTTGAGGCAGATGAGGACGATGTTTGTGAAACCAGCTATAAAGATCGTGGCGGCAAGTATCAAGGCCAAGTCGGCGTGACATTACCTAAAATTTAAGGCATTCGAATGAAATTTAGATTTCCTATCGTCATCATCGATGAAGACTTCCGCTCTGAAAATTCTTCAGGTCTAGGCATTCGCGTTCTTGCAAAGGCTATTGAAGAAGAGGGCTTCGAGGTATTAGGCGTCACCAGTTACGGTGACCTCACCTCTTTTGCACAACAACAAAGTCGTGCATCAGCATTTATTTTATCGATTGATGATGAAGAAATCGTAGAAGAAAAACCAGAAGCGATTGAGCAATTACGCACATTCGTGAATGAGATCCGTTACCGTAACGAAGAAATTCCTATTTTCTTGTACGGTGAAACGCGCACTTCACGCCATATCCCAAATGACGTATTACGTGAACTTCACGGCTTTATTCACATGAATGAAGATACGCCAGAGTTTGTAGCGCGCTTAATCATCCGTGAAGCTAAAGCTTATTTGGATAGCTTGCCGCCACCATTCTTCAAAGCACTCACCCATTATGCTGCGGATGGCTCTTACTCATGGCACTGCCCTGGTCACTCTGGTGGCGTGGCATTCTTGAAATCACCAGTGGGTCAAATGTTCCACCAATTCTTTGGTGAAAACATGCTGCGTGCAGACGTTTGTAATGCGGTAGATGAGCTTGGTCAATTACTTGACCATACAGGCCCTGTCGCAGCATCAGAGCGTAACGCAGCCCGCATTTATAACTGTGATCACTTGTACTTTGTGACTAACGGGACATCAACATCCAATAAGATTGTTTGGAACTCAACCGTCGCTCCTGGCGATATTGTAGTCGTTGACCGTAACTGTCATAAGTCTGTACTGCACTCGATCATCATGACGGGGGCAATTCCTGTTTTCTTGATGCCAACACGCAACCATTTCGGCATTATTGGTCCAATTCCAAAAGCGGAGTTCGAATGGGAAAACATTAAGAAAAAGATTGAAGCCAACCCATTTGCCACTGACAAAAACGCAAAACCTCGCGTATTAACCATTACCCAATCGACATACGATGGCGTGCTTTACAACGTTGAAGAAATTAAAGAAATGTTAGATGGCAAAATTGATACGCTACATTTCGATGAAGCTTGGTTACCACACGCCACATTCCACGATTTTTACGGCGATTACCACGCAATTGGTGCAGACCGTCCACGCTGTAAAGAGTCGATGATTTTCTCAACGCAATCAACGCATAAACTACTCGCCGGCCTCAGCCAAGCATCACAGATTTTGGTTGAGGATGCTGAGAATATTCAATTAGACCGTGACGTATTTAATGAAGCTTACTTGATGCACACATCAACCAGCCCGCAATATTCAATTATTGCTAGCTGCGACGTAGCGGCAGCCATGATGGAAGCACCTGGCGGCACAGTGCTCGTTGAAGAGTCCATCATGGAGGCTTTAGACTTCCGCCGTGCGATGCGCAAAGTAGATGAAGAATGGGGTGCTGACTGGTGGTTTAAAGTTTGGGGTCCTAACGACCTGTCAGAGGAAGGTATCGAAGAGCGCGAAGCTTGGATGCTTAAAGCCAATGAGCGTTGGCATGGGTTCGGCAATCTTGCCGAAGGTTTCAACATGCTCGACCCGATTAAAGCAACCATCATCACGCCAGGCTTGGACGTGGATGGTGACTTCTCTGATGAGTTTGGCATTCCTGCTGCTATCGTGACTAAATACCTTGCTGAGCATGGGGTGATTGTTGAAAAAACTGGTCTTTATTCATTCTTTATCATGTTCACTATCGGCATTACCAAAGGCCGCTGGAACACCATGGTGGCGGCACTTCAACAATTCAAAGACGACTACGACAAGAACCAGCCATTGTGGAAAGTATTACCTGAATTCGCGGCAAAATACCCACGCTATGAACGCACCGGCTTAAAAGATTTGTGCACACAGATTCATGGCATCTATAAGCAAAATGACGTAGCGCGCTTAACGACTGAAATGTATCTATCTAACATGGTACCTGCCATGAAGCCGACCGATGCTTTCGCAAAAATGGCGCATCGTGAGATTGACCGTGTATTGATTGATGAACTAGAAGGCCGAATTACTGCGGTATTACTAACCCCTTATCCACCAGGCATTCCTTTGTTGATTCCCGGTGAGCAATTCAACGCAATTATCGTCAACTACTTGAAATTTGCGCGAGAGTTTAATGAGCGCTTCCCAGGTTTTGAGACTGACGTTCACGGCTTAGTGAAACAAGTGGTGGATGGCAAAGCCATGTATTACGTAGACTGTGTAGCAGAATAAACTATTACGCTAGCAAATAAAAAAGGCGCTTAACTTAAGCGCCTTTTTTATGATTCAAAGTTTATCAAATTCGCTGATATGTAATATAACTAAACCTCAAACCATTCTCTGCCTGATGGCTTTCGCGCTGACCCGATTCCCATTCATTCATCTCAAACTCAGGAAAGAAAGCATCGCCCTCATACTCTGCATCAATTTCAGTAACGTAGAGCTTATTGCCAAGTTTTAAGCCGTCTTTATAAAGCTCCGCACCACCAATCAAGAATGCTTCATTATCGTCGCCACACGCTGCAATTGCAGCCTCAAGGCTATGCACAACAATTGCACCTTCCACCTTGTAATTTTGGTTACGCGTCACAATAACCGTGGTTCTGCCGGGCAATAAACGACCAAGCGAATCATAAGTTTTACGACCCATAATAATGTGATGACCAGTGGTTAAAGCACGGAAGCGTTTGAGGTCTTCTGGCAAATGCCAAGGCAAGGTGTTGTTAACGCCAATGACGCGGTTTTTAGCAATCGCAACAATTAAAGACAAACACGCCATACTAAACCGCCACTAGGCCTTTAATTGGCGGATGTGGGTCATAGCCTTCTAGCGTGAAGTCTTCAAATTTGAAATCAAAAATATCTTTGACGTTTGGATTGATGTGCATGGTTGGCAAGGCACGCAAATCACGTGTGAGTTGCTCATTTACCTGCTCAAAATGGTTGCTGTAGATATGCGCATCGCCAAGCGTGTGCACAAAATCACCCAATTTTAATCCACACACTTGCGCCACCATCATGGTGAGCAAGGCATAAGAAGCAATATTAAATGGTACGCCTAAGAAAATATCCGCGCTACGCTGATAAAGCTGGCAGCTTAATTTACCATCCGCTACGTAAAACTGAAAAAAAGCATGACATGGTGGCAATTTCATTTGATCCACATCTGCCACATTCCAAGCAGAGACAATCAATCGACGCGAGTCGGGGTTACTCTTAATCGCGTTAACGACTTGTCTGATTTGGTCGATATGCGTGCCATCTGGTTTAGGCCAGTTTCGCCATTGATAGCCATACACAGGGCCTAAATTACCATTTTCATCCGCCCACTCATCCCAAATGCGTACGCCATTTTCTTTTAAATAGGCAATATTGGTACTGCCTTGCAAGAACCAAAGCAACTCATGAATGATGGATTTTAAATGTACTTTTTTTGTCGTGAGGAGTGGAAAGCCTGCGTTCAAATCAAAACGCATTTGATAGCCAAAAACAGAGACCGTGCCAGTGCCAGTTCTATCTTCTTTTTTATTACCATGGGCAAGCACATGGCGGACTAAGTCTTGATATTGTTTCATACTGGCTCCGTCAAAATGACTCTCAAATGACTATTAAGTATTCGCGACTAAATAAGCTTTAATTGCATCGACATCAGCATCCATCACTTCAAAGCGTTGAGGTAAATCCTCTATTCCTTGTAATGGCGCTGGACGCTCTGGTGAATGACCTAGCGCCTCTACAATGGAATCTTCGAATTTAATAGGTAAAGCCGTTTCTAAAACAACCATCGGCGTATTCACATCGCGCAGCTCTAAAGCCACTTTCAAGCCATCAGCGGTATGCGTATCAATCACCACGCCATATTTGGCTTCAGCTTCTCGAATGACATTCATACGATGAAGATGATTACTGCTTCCCGAAACAAAACCATAACTCGCGATCTTCTCAAATAAACCTGCTTGCTTAATATCAAACGCGCCACCAGCATCGACCAAAGACCATAACTCACGGACTTTGGAAGCATCTCGACCCGTTAAATCAAAAATGAAGCGCTCAAAATTTGAGGCTTTGCTAATATCCATTGAAGGACTAGAGGTATGGTAAGTGTTCGCTGAGCCACGTGGACGATAAACGCCTGTTCTGAAGAACTCATCAAGCACATCATTTTCATTGGTCGCCACCACCAGCTTATCGATAGGCAAACCCATCATGCGAGCGATATGTCCTGCACACACATTACCAAAATTACCTGATGGCACAGCAAAGCTGACTTTTTGGCGATTGTTTTGCGTCACAGCAAAATAGCCTTTGAAGTAGTAAACCACTTGAGCCGCAACACGCGCCCAGTTGATTGAATTTACAGCGCCTATCTTATTCGCGGCTTTAAACGCATGATCGTTTGAGACTGCCTTAACAATATCTTGCGCATCGTCAAACACACCCTTGACCGCTATATTAAAGATATTCTTATCTTGAAGACTAAACATCTGGGCAGCTTGGAATCGGCTCATTTTTTCATGGGGTGAGAGCATAAATACATTCACGCCTTTTTTGCCACGCATGGCATATTCAGCCGCAGAGCCAGTATCTCCAGAAGTGGCACCAAGAATATTGGTGGTTTCCCCTTTTTTTGCTAGCACGTATTCAAACAAGTTGCCAAGCAATTGCATGGCCATGTCTTTGAAGGCTAGCGTTGGGCCATTTGAAAGTGATAGCACATACAGATTGTTTTCTAATTTAAGTGTAGGCGCGATGTCTTCAGCGTTTTGACCTTTGCGGGTATAGCAATAAACCTCGGCGCGATATGTTTTATCAACAATGACACGCAAATCTTTTGAAGGAATATCTTGCTCATCAATTAAACGACTTAATATCGTAAAAGCTAAATCACGATAGTTCATATCACGCATAGCGCTTAAATCAGCATCGCTAAATTGTGGATAGCTTTCCGGTAAATACAAGCCACCGTCTGGCGCTAAACCACCAAGCAAAATTTCACTAAAACTTAAAGCAGGCGATTGCCCACGGGTGCTGATGTATTTCATTTGTTTAATTCTTCCATACGCAATTTCACGATTGCACCATCAATCGCAGGCAAAGACTCAATCGCTTGAATTGCCGCATTCATATTCTTTTCAACCGTAATGTGGGTTAGAATGACAATATCCGCTTCGGTTTCGCCATCTTGCGGTTCTTTTTGCATCATCGCATCAATAGAGATTTGTCTATCACCTAAAATCTTGGTGACTTCTGCCAATACACCTGGCTGATCTGAAGCACGCATGCGCAAATAATAAGCAGTACTAATTTCACTGATCGGCAAAATGGGCGTGTTCTCAGTGGCAGAGATGTCATGATAAGCCAAATAAGGAACACGATCTTGGATGCTGGTATTTTGCATACGTGCCACATCAACCAAGTCAGCAATGACCGAACTTGCCGTTGGTTCTGAGCCGGCACCAGCGCCATAATAAAGCGTAGGGCCAACTGCATCACCCTTCACGACAACAGCATTCATCGCGCCATTTACATTCGCAATTAAGCGCTTTTCAGGAATCAAGGTTGGATGCACACGAATTTCAATACCGTTAGCGCTATGTTTAGTAATGCCTAACAATTTAACGCGATAGCCAAGCTCTTCAGCGTAGCGAATGTCTTTGCTCTCAAGCTTAGTGATACCCTCGGTATAGACTTTATCGAACTGCATCGGGATACCAAAGCCAATGGCAGACATAATCATCAACTTATGGGCAGCATCAATCCCCTCAACGTCAAAAGTAGGATCTGCCTCGGCATAACCAAGACGCTGAGCCTCACCAAGCACATCAGCAAAAGCTAGTCCCTTATCACGCATTTCTGTCAGGATAAAGTTTGTGGTGCCGTTAATGATGCCTGCGATCCACTCAATCTTATTAGCCACTAAGCCCTCACGCAAAGCCTTGATAATAGGGATGCCGCCTGCAACCGCCGCCTCAAAAGCAACAATGACACCTTTGGCTTTGGCTGCAGCAAAAATCTCATTGCCATGTGTTGCAATTAAAGCTTTATTCGCTGTCACAACATGCTTGCCGTGCTCAATGGCTTTCAGCATGGCATCTTTAGCCAGCGTATAGCCCCCTATTAATTCAACAACGACATCCACATTCGGGTCCGTCACTACCGACATGACATCATCGGTGACTTCGATTTGTCCGTTGGTTAGCTTTTTTGCGAGCTCAAGATTTCTGTCTGCAACTTTCACAATCTCAATCTTGCACCCAGCACGTCCTGAGATTTCTTCTTGATTACGTGTTAATACAGCGTAAGTTCCACCGCCGACTGTGCCGATTCCAAGCAAACCAACTTTTAATGACTTCATACTGTTCATATACTTTCGTTAACGATTGTTATATTGTTTTTGTTATTTAGTGCCGTGCTGTTTTCGGTATTGATCCAAGAAACGCGCCACTCTTGTCATTGCTTCTTTCAAGTCATCAACGTTAGGCAAAAACACCACCCGGAAATGATCTGTCGTTTTCCAATTGAACCCTGAACCTTGTACCAACAACACTTTTTCTTCTAGCAGCAGGTCAAGAATGAACTGCTGATCATCCTCGATTGGATACATGTTTGGATCAAGCTTAGGAAATAGATACATCGCAGCTGCTGGCTTAGCGCAGCTAACACCTGGTATTGACGTCAGCATGTCATGTGCTAAATTCCGCTGCTTGCATAAGCGACCTTCTGGTGACACTAAATCATTAATACTTTGATACCCACCCAATGCAGTTTGAATTCCAAGCTGACCCGGCACATTGGCACAGAGCCGCATCGAAGCAAGCATGTTCAAGCCCTCGATATAATCCTTAGCATGTTTCTTTTCGCCAGAAATAATTAACCAGCCAGCGCGATAGCCACAGGTACGGTAGTTTTTAGACAAGCCATTAAAAGTCACAAACAATACGTCATCTGCAAGCGATGCAATGGAAGTATGGGTTCTGCCGTCGTACAAAACCTTGTCGTAAATCTCATCCGCAAAAATCACTAAACTGTGGTGACGCGCAATTTCAATAATGCCATGCAAAATCTCATCAGGGTACAAAGCGCCTGTTGGATTGTTTGGATTAATAATCACAATACCGCGTGTATTGGCAGTGATTTTTGATTCAATATCTTTAAGGTCTGGTAACCAGCCAGAAGCTTCATCACAAATATAATGACGCGGAGTTCCTCCCGCCAAATTCACAGCCGCTGTCCACAAAGGATAATCTGGGGCTGGAACCAAAACCTGATCACCATTATTAAGCAAGCCCTGCATCGCCATCACAATTAACTCTGATACACCATTGCCGATGATAATGTCGTCTATCGTGACACCATCAATATTCTTTTGCTGACTGTAGTGCATAATGGCTTTACGTGCAGCAAATAGGCCTTTTGAGTCTGTGTAGCCAGATGCTTGATCCATATTGCGAATGACATCTTGCAGAATTTCTTCAGGGGCCGCAAAACCGAAAGGCGCAGGATTGCCGATATTCAATTTAATGATGCGGTGCCCATCTTCTTCCATCTTTTTGGCACGCGCCAGCACTGGGCCGCGAATGTCATAGCACACGTTATTAAGCTTTGAAGATTTAAGTAATGGTTGCACGGCAAAACCTAAGCATAAAAATGTGTTATCTTACCCTCGAAGGGCATATCAGGCAATGAATCAAGCGATTTTCAGGCCTAGCAATTTAACCAATTCAAGATGAGAAATAGAGATGAAGTTACATTTAACTCAAGCCGATGGAAAACAGCTCATTACAGGCTATAGCAAAGAATGGATTTCCATCAACAATCTAGTCTATCCGCAAAGCTTGGTTGTTCTTCCTGATGAGCTATTATTGAATTGGGATGTGAGCGATTTTGACAGCTTGAATCAGGAAAATTTTGAATGCTTATTGACCTATCAACCTGAAGTGATTTTACTTGGCACCGGGTCAACACATCGCTTTATTCGCCCCCATTTAATTCAAGCCCTAGCAGCCGCTAACATCCCTGTAGAATGCATGACCACCGATGCGGCTTGTAGAACTTATAACATCCTCATGGCTGAGGGTCGCAAAGTTGCTGCAGCCCTCATTTTATAAATGCACCAGAGAAACAAACATCAAGGTCGATATGACTTAGTAGCGTTATCTCTTGCGACTCCAACACTTAAGGCTTTTGTTAAGACTAATGCTTACAACGACCTGTCCATTGATTTTGCAAACCCTAAAGCCGTTATAGCACTAAATAAAGCACTTTTAGCGCATGATTACCAAATTGCAGAATGGGACATTCCCGACCAGTTTCTTTGCCCGCCTATTCCAGGACGCGCCGACTATATTCATTACTTAGCTGATTTAATTGATGCTAACAAAAACAAGAAGATAAAAGGCTTGGATATAGGCGTGGGCGCGAACGCAATTTATCCATTGATTGGACATCGTGAATATGGCTGGGATTTTATTGGCGTAGATATCAATGCTAACGCCATCAAAAATGCACAAGCTATTATTGACGCAAATAGTTTAAATAACTCTATTCAGTTACGCCTCCAAAACAATACAAATTGTATTTTCAAAGGTATTGTCCAAGCAGATGATGTCTTTGAATTTAGTATGTGCAATCCACCATTTCATGCTTCTCTCGAAGAGGCGCAAGCTGGCACCCAACGTAAAATTGATGGCTTAGCCAGAAATGCCGGAATGCAACCAATAAAAACATTCAATCCCACACTTAATTTTCGCGGTCAAGGCGCAGAGCTATTTTGCGAAGGGGGCGAGCTTGGTTTTATAGAGCGCATGATTGAAGAAAGCGCTCATTATAAAAACCAGTGCCGCTGGTTTAGCACACTAGTTTCTAAAGCAACTAATTTACCTAAAGTCAAACGCACACTAAAATCGATTGGCGCTAAAAAAGTAAAAGTTGTTGAAATGACCCAAGGACAGAAACAAAGCCGATTTGTGGCGTGGTCTTACCAATAGTTCAAAAAAGGCGGCCTACCTATCAACTAAAAACTCTTAAAGGTTTTTAGTTGATAGCGTTAAGGTTGCATTCGTGCCACCAAATCCAAAACTATTTGAAAGCGCTGTTACGATTTTAACGTTATCAATTCGCTGACGCACAATATTCATGCCTTCCGCAGCAGGATCTAGCGTTTCAATGTTGGCAGAAGCGGCGATGAAGTTATTTTCCATCATGATGAGCGTATAAATTGCCTCATTTACACCCGCAGCACCAAGGGCGTGGCCTGAAAGTGATTTAGTCGAGGCAATAGGAATATCAGTATTCCCAAATACAGCACGAATTGCTTCAAGCTCTTTAGTATCCCCAACCGGCGTACTGGTACCGTGCGTGTTGATATAATCAATTTTATCAACACCCACAATCGCGAGCTTCATGCAGCGCTCAGCCCCTTCTCCGCTTGGGGCAACCATGTCATAACCGTCAGAAGTTGCACCGTAGCCAACCACTTCAGCGTAGATTTTTGCGCCGCGGGCTTTGGCGTGCTCATACTCTTCTAATACCAAGATACCGCCGCCGCCTGAAATCACAAAACCATCGCGGTCTGCGTCATAAGTTCTTGAAGCCCTATCTGGCGTCTCGTTGTATTTGCTTGAGAGCGCACCCATTGCATCAAACATAAATGATAACGTCCAATGCTCTTCTTCAGCCCCGCCAGCAAAGACAATGTCTTGCTTGCCTAATTGAATTTGCTCAACACCTGCACCAATACAATGAGCGCTAGTTGAACAAGCTGAGCTAATGCCGTAATTCACCCCTTTTATTTTCGCACCCGTTGCCAAACAAGCTGAAACGCCACTTGCCATGGCTTTGGTAACCATATACGGCCCAACGCGGCGCACACCTTTTTCGCGCAGAGTATCAATACCTTCTAAAATGCTTTCATGAGAAGCGCCGCCCGCACCAACAATTAAACCTGAACGCACATTAGAGACCATCTCTTCTGGCAGCGCTGAATCGGCAATAGCCTCTTGCATGGCAAGCCAAGCATAAGCGTGACCTTTCGCCATAAAGCGCATCAGCTTACGATCGATTAAAGCTTCAACATCGAGATTTTTAATACCGCCCGCCACATGCGAACGTAAACCCATATCGACATACTCTTGTTGAAATGTGATGCCTGAGCGGCCCTCATAAAGACTGTCTTTAACTTCAGCCACATTATTGCCTAAGCTAGACACAATCCCCATGCCAGTTACGACGACACGACGCATAATACCGTTCTCCCAAACTCTTTTATTTTTGTAATGTTAAAAATGATCCGTGCTAGTAAACAAACCAACACGCAAGTCATTAGCCACGTAAATTTCTCGGCCATCCAACTCCATCCGAGCATCTGCAATTCCCATTACCAATTTACGCATAATGACGCGTTTTAAATCGATGTAATAAGTAATTTTTTTACCCTTAGGTAATACTTGTCCACTGAACTTAACTTCGCCAGCACCTAAAGCTCGTCCTCGACCAGGGCCACCTCTCCAGCCAAGATAAAAACCTACCAATTGCCACATTGCATCCAAGCCTAAACAACCTGGCATGACAGGATCACCTTCAAAATGACATGCAAAAAACCATAGATCAGGTTTTATATCCAGCTCAGCAACAACTTGACCCTGACCAAATTTGCCACCCTCTTCTGTGATTGAAACAATACGATCAAACATCAACATTGGTGGTAATGGTAATTGAGCATTGCCCGCCCCAAACATCTCTCCTCGCCCACAGGACAAGAGCTCTTCGAAAGTAAAGCTATTCTTTTTATGCATTTAATTGACCTGGTATTTATCGGAATTTTTGCTATTTTCGCTGGAAAATCGTTTAAGTGAAAGCCCTAATGTTATTTATGAGTGAAATTTAGGTTATGCGGCTAAAGTTTTACAGAATAGTGGAACTCAGTTAACATTTGTGACACTATTAATTTAAATCAAAAAATCTTCATTAATTTTCTTACGGAATAAGTCCATGAGCGACAAACAATTGACTGACATGCGCCAACACGCGCAAACACTAGAAACAGAAATTAACAAAGTAGTGGTAGGTCAGCCAAAACCTATTAGATTGATTACTACAGCGATTTTCTCGCGTGGTCACGTATTGCTTGAAGGTGATGTCGGTGTAGGTAAAACAACTCTGCTTCGTGCATTTACACGTTGCATCGGCGGCGGCTATCAACGTATCGAGGGTACGATCGACTTGATGCCGAATGACCTGGTGTATCACACATACCTGGGTGAAGATGGCAAACCCCATGTAAGCCCGGGTCCTTTGCTCATGTCAGGCGAGAACCTATCAGTATTTTTCTTTAACGAAATTAACCGTGCGCGTCCGCAAGTTCACTCATTGTTGCTTCGCGTCATGGCTGAGCGTACTTTATCTGCCTTCAACAAGGAATATCATTTCCCACATATGCTGGTGTTCGCAGATCGTAATCAAGTGGAAAAAGAAGAGACATTTGAAATTCCATCTGCAGCGCGTGACCGCTTTATGATGGAAATTCCTATCGTGGTGCCGGATGACAATGCCATCATGGAATCTTTGGTATTCGATACTAAATTTCATAACGTAGATACCTTGGTAAACACTATTCAAGCAGATGTATTGCAATTTGACCAATTAAACGCATTCTCTGCATTGCTTCAAACCAAAATCGAAGCATCACCCACACTTCGTCAATATGCACTTAACTTATGGCGTGCGACAAAAACACCAAGCGCTTTTGGCATCAAAGTCAACGGCGTAGATATGAATCGGCTAGTTCTTTCAGGCGCAAGCCCGCGCGGCATGAGTATGATGATGGCTGCAGCAAGGGTGAACGCTTGGCTTAACAACCGAGGCTCAGTATTGCCAGAAGATATTCATGCGGTATTCCACTCAACGATTGCACATCGTTTAGTGTTTAGCCCTGTTTATGAAATGCGCCGCACTGAAATTGCGCGTGATTTGCTCAATGGCATAGTGAATGCAATTGCTGCACCTTAATTTTAAAAACAAACGGTCCTTTAACAAAACGCTTCATGCACAACGAAATAAAAGAATTTAGCTACCATATCAGCTGGCGTTCACGTGGACGCCACTCGGGAAGTCATGCAAGTACACAACGGGGTATGGGTATGGAGTTTCGTGGTCACACAACCCTTCTATCTTATCCAGATCCTCGTCGTATAGACATTCGCCAAACCATACGTGACCCACTTGATCAAGTGCATGTTCGAATGTTTAATCAAAAAAGCGCGACGCCTGTTTTTGTTATTGCAGATTTATCTGGCTCGATGAGTTTTGGTAGCACGCAAAGTAAGATTGCTATCATTAGTCAAATAGCGCATTCAATTGCGATGTCAGCAACACACAATAGCGACCCATTCGGCTTTATTGGATTTGACGACATCGTTAGAGAAGATTGGTTTTGCACTCAGTCATTTAGGGCACATCAAGCATTAGAGTTAACCTCGGCATTGAAAAATTTTAAACCTGATCAAGTAGGCAGTGCCGGGTTGAAGGATGTAAATCGTTTCTTACCACGTGAACGCTCGCTAATCTTCTTAATTTCAGACTTCCATATGCCATTAATTGAATTAGAGGAGTCGTTATCGTTATTGATGCAACATCATGTTGTTCCTGTAGTGCTTTGGGACTCTTCTGAATACAAACAACTACCTGAGTTCGGAATAACTAGCCTAACCGACTGCGAAACGGGCGAAAAACGTACCTTATTTTTACGAAAAGAAATGCGCGCTAATATCGTCGCGAGCTTTGAAGAAAGACGTTCAAACATTGAAGCGTTATTCATGAGCTTTGATATGGCACCTTTTTTTGTAGAAGGTGGTTTCGATGCCGATGCTTTAACCGAATACTTTCACCAATTTGTGACAGCCTAATAATGAAATGCCCTATGAACACATCTATCAGATTTCTTAATATTAGCGTTTTAAGCCTAATATTACTTTTTAGCGCAAGGGCTGTAATCGCTAACGACGAGCCATCTCCAGAAATCCCAGAGGGAGTTGTGAAGCTATATAAAGTTGATCCAACAAGAAATGTCGGCTATTTGATGGGTGACATTCTTCACCGTACCATCACGCTGGAGGTTAAAAAGCCTTTCAAATTAATTGAAACAACACTTCCTATTGTGGGATACGAGCATCGATATCAAGGACAAGTTTCTGGCATCGAACTACGTAAAATTAACCACACCAAGAAAGAAAGTAATACTTCAACTTCTCACGTGTTTCAACTCGCGTATCAGGTTTTTGCAACTTCACCAACAGTTAAGCCAGCATTGTTGCCAGCTGAAATTATTAAATTTCAAGGACCCGCAACTCAAGACGCTAAGGATGGGATAGTTCAGTTTAGGATACCTGAATTTTATTTTAGAATTTCGCCTATGGCCGTTTTTGGAGCAGTGAAAATTGAAGATGACATGAGTCCATTAAGACCACCTATTTTGCTTCAACCTTACCTTGAAAAACAAAAACTAGTAGCCTGCTTGGTGGTTCTTGGTTTTAGTTTGCTCGGATTGCTTTACATTATAGGTTCTCGTGCTTGGTTACCGCTCATGGGCAAGCCATTTGCAAAAGCTTCACGTCAACTTCGTAAACTCTCACCCAACAAATCACAAGACCTCAAGTTTGCTATATCTGAAATACATAAAGCTCTAAATGAAACAGCAAAGTACAGTGTTTTTAGTGGCAATGTTGTCAAATTTATTAATCTAAATCAGTCATTTAAAATTATTGAAACAGAAATAGGACAATTTTTTATCCTGTCTCATCAGGTGTTTTTCGACACACAAGATCCCATAGGCAGTGAATCTAGTTCGCTGCTGTGGTTAAGGAAGTTCTGCAAGCAATGTCGAGATTGCGAACGCGGTCTTAAGCCAGCGAAGCTGAAGAAGGCCTAAGCTGCATGAACATTCCTCTATTTTTTGATTCGCCTTGGGCACTCTGGCTAATCCCTTTGGCATTCCTGCCTTTAGTGCTTGATAGGGCTTTAACGCAGCGCTACTCTTGGGTGGTAATGCTTCCCAAAGACAGACTTTCTAACTTGATAGGTTTAATGCTAAAAGTATTAGCTGTACTAGCCTTACTAATGATATTCCTTGGGTTATCAAGCCCGCAAGGTAAACAACAGATCATAGAGAGGATCGGTGTAGGTGCTCAGATAGCTTTGGTACTAGACAGAAGCGCAAGTATGGATGATCCATTTTCTGGTGGAGAAATCAACGGTAAAGTTGGGGAAACTAAGTCGGTTGCAGCAAGTAGGCTTCTGACGCAGTTTGTAAAATCACGCCAAAACGATATGATTGGTATGACAACATTCAGCAACTCTGCGATGTATGTTTTACCGCTCACTGAAAATCGCGAAGCGGTATTAGCTGCAGTTCAAGCTACTGCAGGTAATGCTTTGTTTCAAACAAACATCGGCAGCGGATTAACAAGCGGCGCTGGTCTCTTCGATAAAGTACCTGATTCCGGATCTCGTGCGATAATCTTATTGTCAGACGGTGGTGGTCGTATTGATGTTGAAACACAGCAAAAAATCCGTGATTGGCTTGATCGCTTGAATGTAGGTCTTTACTGGATTGTTTTACGTCAGCCTGGTGGCTTGAGTATTTTTGATACAAGCTATGTGCCACCAGAGGACTCTGCTCTCCCCCCTCAAATTGAATTGAATGAGTTCTTCAAAACCCTAAATTCACCTTTTCATGCTTATGAAGCAGAAGATCCTAAATCATTATCAATGGCTATTGCCGACATCAATCAAAAAGAGAAAAAACCAATTCGTTATCACGAACAAATTCCCGGTTATGATTTTTCTTCAGTCTGCTTTTTACTAGCAGCGCTAATGACTAGTCTGTTGCTGGGCGTAAAGTTCTTTGAAGTTAGGACATGGAATTAAGCCAATGACAATCAATATTTTCAAAATCTTTAGCGCAAAAAAACTAATTTTCATTTTTACTATTTTAGCCATTGCTAGCACAGCAACTGCTTGGTATCAGCTAAATCGCATTCAGCAAATTAATGCATTTAATAATGCTATTTTAAGCGCAAAACCTCCATCAACGGATATGCAAAGTTTTGAAGCGAAATTTGCTACAGCCTATTGGCTGGCGAAAAATGAGCGTTTCAAGGAATCGGCCTTGTTATATAGCAAATTATTAGAAGGAGCTAATAAAGTCCAGACGGAAGCAGTCCAACACAATCTTGGCACTATCTTCTTTTTACGTGGTTTAGCCATTAATGGCACTAATATGACAGTAGGAAAAGAAACTGAGTACCTCCTTCGACAATCCAAAAATTTATATCAAAAAGCTGTTCGCCTTGATAACTCACATTGGGACTCACGCCACAACTTAGATAGATTAATTTTGTTATTACCGGGTACGCCAACGCCTGGCGTCGGAGAATCAGAATCTCCTGGTCTTATCATGGGAAATATCCCTACAGGTCTTCCATAATATGAATAGAGTACTAAATTACTTACGTAATCGCCGCGATGCGTCGCTCTTGGCGACTGCATTGGTATTACTAATTGCAGCTGCCCTTAATCCAACGATACCTTTGCCTAGGAATGTTTACAGCTATATTCTTGTTGCAGATATTTCTCAGAGCATGAATGTCATTGATACTCGTTTAAACGGCATTGAAACATCAAGGATGGATTACACTAAGTTCATTTTGCATCGTGTTGTTGCGAATATGCCATGCGGAACCAAAGTTAGTGTAGGGTTATTTGCGGGAGCAACAATAGCTGCTCTTTTTAATCCAATAGAAGTTTGCAGTAATTACGATGCCATCCAAGATACGATTGATCATTTGGAATGGAGGTCTGCTTGGTCGGGTAACAGCCGTTTACGAGAGAGTTTGTTTATGCTCTCAAGAGTTATAAGGTCTTTTCCCGAGCCAGCCCAGGTTGTTTACTTTACTGATGGTGAAGAGGCTCCAAAACTGGGTGTTTTTAACACTAAAGATCTTACAAACTTTCAAGGTGGAAACGGATGGTTGTTTGTGGGTATCGGAAGTGAAAAAGGTAATGCAATACCAAAATTAGATGAAAAAAATCAATTAATTGGCTACTGGTCGGTAGACAGCTTTGCCGTTCAACCTGGAATTGCTCAAATTTCTGAAGCAAATATTGGTGTTAGAAATGATGAAGTTGCAAGTGGAACAGGTGATCGTTACATTTCAACGCTTCAAGAAGAGTATCTTATTGATTTATCCAAAGAGGTTAGCGGTGATTATGTTCGAGGTGATAATTTACAAAGTATATTGACCGCAATGAAAAGACAAAAACCTGCCAGTCAAAACATCGCGGCCTACAACATCCAGTGGTTACTTGCATTATCAGCAGCAATCATATTGCTGTTGGCATATGTTACAAAAGATACGTTTAGAAATTTAAAAAAAGGTTTATTCAAAAAAATAAAAATACGTTCTTAAATTTTTTTTAATAGGGATTTTTTGTAATTTTTCTGTAATTTAAGTATAGGATTATATTAAGCAATAATTTTACATTTACTGAAACAGGAACTGATTAGATATCAAAGTAAGTTTTAGGGATAAAAATTCCAATGAAAAATTATCATACCGTTGTAATTGGGGGTGGCTGTCTAGGGACAGCAAGTGCTATTTCATTGGCGAAACACATGAAATTAAATCATCTAAATCCAGAGTCAGTGTGTTTAGTTGAAAAAAATCTACTCAGTAGTGCCTTATCCATTAAGCACTCTGGAATAATTAGATCAGCCAATTCAGATCCTGCGGCTGCTGAACTTGCTAAGATATCTTCAGAAATGTGGTTCAACATCAGAAGTGTTTGGGATACGGAGCTCAATGTAGAAAAAAATGGGGCTTTGTGGATCGCAAAAAAAGATCAGGATTCAACAAATGCTAAATGGGATAAATTGGCGAAAATCTTAGAAGATGTTCCAATTGCTTTTAAAAAAATTCCATATGATGAAGCTCGTCAAATATGTCCAGATTATGTAAATCTTCATAATGATGAAGTTTTTTATCATGAACCAAATGCATGTCAAATAGATCCTTCAGAGGTTAGGCAAGCTCTCTACAGAGGTATCAATAGTTCAGGGGCTTCTTATTTTGAAAATGAAGAAGTTATGGGCTTTAGAAAGAATAAAAATAATAAAATCACTGAAGTAGTTTTAAATACCCGTGTCATAAAAACGGAAAATGTAGTAAACGCTGCTGGCGCTTGGAGTCCGAGGCTCTATCAAAACTTGGGCTTAACAATCCCTGTTGGAGTTGAACCTGTTTTTGTGGTTAACTGGCTCAATAGCTTGTTAGACGATAAAAAAAATATGCCAATAATTGCTGATTATGCAAATCGTGGTTACTTTAGGAGTTGGCGAAATGGTGAAATTCACATGCATCAACCAAGAAAAAGAGGAGTTGAAGAGGCCAGTACACTTTTTGCCGACAACCCCCTAGCAATAATTGGTGCTGATTTCATAAATAATCCAGTCAATCAAATGCAAGGCTTTTCAAATATCCGGCTATATGAAGATATTGCGCACAAAAGATTCAAAGATCTTCAAAACACAGTATTTTCATCAGGATTTCAATCTTACTTTGACATTACACCTGACTTGAGATTCATATTAGGTCAGGATTCAAAAATAACAAATTTATTTCATTGTTTGGGGTCTGGTCAAGCATTCAAATATGCCCCTGTTTTTGGAGAAATGATGGTTGAATATATTTTCAAGCCAGGAAAGTTATCAAGCCTTGGAGATAATTTTTTAATAGATCGATTCGATTCAGTCTATATGAAAAGATTCTGGGATAATGTGTCTGGTAAAAATTACACGCTCGGTCAGGAAAACGTTAATTTTTAAAAAGCTGGTGTTATATTTCTTTTGAAAACTTTATAATTTATATTAAACAACATAGTTATAAAATTGTTAAAAAAATCCTATATTTTCAACTTCAATCATATTCGTCAAAATTTTGTCTATTTCGCTTCAGTAATATCAGGCAATATGATCATATGGCTGGGCCAATAATATCTAATAGCGTTAAGGTTCACGACCTTTAATTGTGTCATTACAAAATTTGCTGGCATTAGTTTGATAAAAAAATTTCTGATATCAGTTGGCTAAAGAAAATATAATTTTCTTTATTAAGCGTTAAAAAGTCACATGCCCATGGCTCAAATTAATAGAGCATCGCAAGCAATTGAATACCTCCTAGCTATAATAATCAAAGCAATATTGCTTTGTATTTCCAAGTGAATGGCAGCAATATCAACAGCGTTGTGGCAATGATGATCACCAATTTCCCAACTTAAGCAAGTCATTGTGATGACTTTAGCGCTAATGGCCTAGGCTTCACTTATAATAGCTCTAACGATGAATCTCTTAAAAGCAAGCATATGATTAAATGGAATGATTTTCTTAGCGCTCAAGGCGCGGTGTTAAAAGATGGAGAGTTGCAATCTTTTGGCGACTCGCAAAGTGAACTTGCATCTGCCAATGGAAATATCATCACAAGCTTATCGCACCTAGGCCTTTTGGAAGTTATCGGGGAAGATGCAGTAACGTTTTTGCAAGGTCAAGTGACCAATGATGTCAAAAAACTAGATGGTAGCGTCAGCCAATATGCAGGCTATTGCAACTCCAAAGGTCGCTTATTAGCTTTATTCTTGGCGTTCGCGCACGCAGATCATCTTCACCTTCAGATGCCCATAAGCATTCTAGAGCCCATGATGAAGCGCCTTAAAATGTATGTGATGCGCTCAAAAGTGGAGATTTCAGACAAATCAACAGAGATATTATGTTTTGGTATTGCAGGCCCAAATGCTGAAAGCACCTTAACTACCCTTTTCAACAAAGCGCCTCAAGCACCACAACAACTCATCACAGTTGATGATGCTACCCTCTTGCGACTTACTGGTGATACGCCGCGTTACCAAGTATTTACGCACGTTGTTAACGCTGAGCGCATTTGGAATGCGCTATCAGCTAACTGCACAAAAGTGGGCAAATCTATTTGGGACTATTTAGAGATACATGCAGGCATTCCGGAAATCGTTCCATCCACGCAGGAAGCATTTGTGCCGCAAATGGTGAATCTAGACAGTCTAGATGGGATTAATTTCAAAAAAGGCTGTTATACAGGCCAAGAAATCGTTGCTCGCACCCATTACTTAGGCAAAGTTAAACGCCGCACTCAGCTTGCCCATATCGACACTGAGGAAATACCTTTAGCAGGCGATGCTATTCAGTTAGTTGGCCATGAAGAAGCTATCGGGCAAGTTGTCCGTGCTGCGCCAGCTCCCAATGGTGGAGTTGATGCGCTGATTGAAATTCGTTTGGAAAATTTAGATTCGAGTGATGAATTCCCAGTCTGGAAAGGCAAAAAGCTAGAATTTAAAGCACTGCCTTACGCACTTAACTAATTAGGCACTTGCTTACTTAGTGTTTGGCTGGCTCTTTAGTTTCAGCGACTGGGGTTGAATTGGCTGGTTTGTTTGGTGAAAGACTGTTGGCGTCTAATACTTGGATAAACACTTCATCTTGTTTTACCATGCCCAGTTCACTTCTGGCACGCTCTTCAATCGCGCCGTAGCCTTGTTTTAAATCTCGCACTTCTTCATCTAAACTCGCATTGCGTGCTTTTAGTTGATCATTCTTTTCTATTTGCTGTGCAATTTGCTGATTTAAATTCCACACAGTTAGCCAACTACCCTTTTTGCTTAGCCATAGTGGGTACTGAAGCGCAGCAATCAGGATAACGAAGATAAGAGTTAGAGCTTTCAAGGTTGGCTTTTATAACAACTAGCGCTTGAGGTTGTAAAACGCACCCATGCCAGCATAGCTTGTTGCATCACCAAGCTCTTCTTCAATGCGTAGCAACTGATTGTATTTCGCAATACGTTCAGAGCGTGAAAGCGAGCCTGTCTTGATTTGCAATGCGTTAGTCCCCACTGAAATATCAGCAATGGTTGTATCTTCGGTTTCACCTGAGCGATGTGAAATCACTGAGGTGTAACCAGCGCGTTTTGCTGTTTCAATGGTTTGGAACGTCTCAGTCAATGTACCGATTTGATTCACCTTAATAAGCACTGAGTTAGCAACGCCTTTAGCAATTCCTTCACGCAAGATTTTTGCGTTCGTCACGAACAAGTCATCCCCCACCAATTGGATATTTTTGCCCATGCGGTCGGTTAACAGTTTCCAACCGTCCCAGTCATGCTCACTCATCCCATCTTCAATGCTGATGATCGGGTATTTATCCACCCAAGCGCTCAAGTAGTCAGCAAATTGACCTGAAGACAATTGCAAGCCTTCTGATTCCAAGTTGTATTTACCGTCTTTGTAAAACTCAGAGCTTGCACAATCCAAGCCTAACAACACATCACTGCCTGGCTCGTAACCTGCAGCTGAAATCGCTTCCAAAATGTATTGAATTGCAGATTCATTTGAAGGCAAATCAGGTGCGAATCCACCTTCGTCACCCACTGTTGTTGCCAAGCCTTGTTTGTGCAGAATTTTGTTCAATGCGTGGAACACTTCAGCGCCGCAACGCAAAGCTTCGCGGAAACTAGGCAAACCTGCTGGAATAATCATGAACTCTTGAATATCTACGCTATTAGCCGCGTGCGCACCACCATTGATGATGTTCATCATTGGGGTTGGCAATTGCATCATGCCAGAACCGCCTAAGTAGCGATAAAGTGGTAAGCCTGATTCTTCAGCTGCAGCACGCGCGCAAGCCATCGAAACCGCTAAGATTGCATTTGCACCTAAACGTGCTTTGTTTTCCGTTCCATCCACTTCAATCAATGTTGCATCGATAAAGCTTTGGTCTTCAGCATCCAAGCCGATAATTGCTTCACAGATTTCTGTGTTGACGTTCTCCACCGCTTGCAAAACGCCCTTGCCCAAATAGCGTTCTTTGTCGCCATCACGAAGCTCAACCGCTTCTTTAGTCCCTGTTGAAGCACCAGACGGCACAGCCGCACGTCCAATAATGCCAGACTCAAGCAATACATCTGCTTCAACAGTTGGATTGCCACGTGAATCCATAATCTCACGGGCGATGATGTCTACAATTGCGCTCATACTTTTTTCCTCGGTATAAATCTAATAATTATTAATTAAAGCATTTTTAAAAATAGGTTTTAAAGCGTGCTCTCAATAAAGCCGGCTTTTTTAACCACTTTATCTAAATCAATCAATACTTCTAACAAATCTTTCATCTTACCTAATGGCCATGCATTAGGGCCATCTGACAAGGCTTTAGATGGGTCGGGATGGGTTTCCATAAATAAGCCTGCAATCCCGCTTGCGACTGCCGCGCGTGCCAAGACAGGCACATGCTCGCGTTGACCGCCACTCTTATCGCCCTGGCCACCTGGCTGCTGCACAGAATGCGTTGCATCAAATACCACAGGGCAATTCGTCTCGCGCATAATCGCTAAGCCGCGCATATCTGAAACCAGAGTGTTATAACCAAATGAAGCACCACGCTCACACACCATGATGGTATCTGCACCGCCGTTGGCTTCTTTAGCTTTTTGCACCACTTGCTTCATATCACCTGGCGCTAAGAATTGGCCTTTTTTAATATTTACAGGCTTACCGCAAGTCGCAACGGCAGTAATAAAATCTGTTTGGCGGCATAAAAATGCTGGTGTTTGAAGGACATCAACCACGGAGGCTACTTCAGCAACCTGCTCTTCGCTGTGCACGTCTGTCAAAATCGGCACGCCAATTTGGCGACGCACTTCGTCCAAAATACGCAAACCTTCAGTAATACCAAAACCACGGAATGTCTTATTAGAACTACGATTGGCTTTGTCGTATGAAGACTTGTAAATAAATGGGATACCAACACTTGCGCAGATTTCTTTGAGTTGACCGGCAGTATCAATCGCCATTTGCTCAGACTCAATCACACATGGGCCGGCAATCAAGAAAATTGGATGTTCGATACCAACATCAAAACCGCATAATTTCATTATTCAGACCCTTTGTATTTCAACGCAGCCTCAATATAAGACTTAAATAGCGGATGGCCTGAACGAGGATTTGAAGTGAACTCAGGGTGGAACTGACAAGCCACAAACCAAGGGTGAACGTTTTGTGGCAATTCCACCATTTCACACAATTGCTCAGTCGGCGTGCGAGCAGAAATCACTAAACCAGCCGCTTTTAATTGGTCAACATAATAATTGTTAACTTCATAACGATGGCGATGGCGCTCATTCACTTCTTTACCGTAGATCTGCGCGGCTAATGTGCCTGCCTCAATTGGGCATTTTTGAGCGCCAAGACGCATGGTTCCGCCCAAGTCAGAATCCTCTGAACGTATTTCAACTTTACCGTCAGCATCTTGCCATTCAGTAATCAGGCCGACCAATGGATGTGGGCTATCTGGATTAAATTCCGTACTGTTCGCATCCTTAAGATTTGCTACATTGCGCGCATATTCAATGACTGCCAATTGCATGCCCAAACAAATGCCTAAATAAGGTTTTTTGTTTTCACGAGCGAATTGAATGGCTTTCATTTTGCCTTCAGTGCCGCGCTTGCCAAAGCCGCCAGGCACCAAAATCGCGTCCATAGGCTCAAGCACCGATGTGCCATCACGCTCGATATCTTCAGAATCCATGTAATGAATACGCACTTTTGATTCGGTATGAATGCCCGCATGAATCAGGGCTTCTGTGAGTGATTTGTATGACTCAGTCAAATCAACATACTTACCTACAAAGGCAATATTTACTTCTTGTTTTGGATGCGCTAGGGCATCACAAATTTTTTCCCAGCTGGAAAGGTCGGCTGCTTTTGCTGTGATATTCAATTTGCGGCAAACGATTTCGTCCATCTTTTGCGCATGTAAGAATCCTGGAATTTGATAAATTGAGCTTGCATCAACCGCAGAAATCACAGCTTCAGAAGCGACATTAGTAAATAAGGCAATCTTATAGCGTTCATCTTCTGGCAACGCTCTGTCTGAACGACAAAGCAATAAATCTGGCTGGATACCAATCTCGCGTAACTCTTTGACGGAGTGCTGAGTTGGTTTAGTTTTAAGCTCTCCTGCAGTTGGAATCCATGGCAGTAAGGTTAAGTGAATGTAACAAGTATTATCACGCCCCTCTTCAAAACCCATTTGACGAATTGCTTCAAGGAAAGGAAGAGACTCAATATCCCCTACCGTCCCACCCACTTCTACAATCGCGACTTCTGCGCCTTCTGCACCACGCTTCACATGTGCTTTAATTTCGTCCGTAATGTGCGGGATGACTTGGACAGTTTTACCAAGATATTCTCCGCGCCGTTCTTTCTTAATGACTGTTTCGTAGATTTGACCAGCAGTAAAATTGTTTCTCTTCGCCATTCGAGAACTAATAAAACGTTCATAGTGACCTAAATCCAAATCGGTCTCTGCCCCATCGTCAGTAACAAAAACTTCACCGTGTTGAAATGGACTCATTGTGCCAGGATCAACGTTGATGTAAGGATCCAGTTTCAACATCGTCACTTTAATGCCACGCGATTCAAGAATAGCGCCGAGCGACGCAGCCGCAATTCCCTTACCCAAAGAGGAAACAACGCCACCTGTAACAAACACATATTTGGTCATGAAAATACTTTTCTAGATATTACGGACAATAGCTTAAACAGTTTTTTCATTTTACTGGAAAGCGATGCCAGTCACAAACCATGTTTTATGGTTTTAAAAGAAGGAGCACTCACTAAATAAATGAGTCTACAAAAATAGGCAAAAAAAATGACGAGATAAAAATCTCGTCATTAAAAATGGTAATTAAAATACCATTGGAGGGTCACACAAGGAGATAACTTATTCATGTAAACAAGCTAATAAATATATTTAATCATGAGTCTGTAACAAGAATATGTCACTTTGTAATAACTTTGTATCTCTTAGTGATTTAAACAATTCAATGACTATTCAAAAAATGAAATTTTTTTATGTCTTGGCAAAGACTTTAAAAATGACTCTGCCTTACTTGCTTCAGACCGATCAGAATAATCTTTGTGCGCGATAATTCTTAATGGTGAATTTGCACGGGTATATTTAGCACCACTGCCTTCAATATGCGCTTGAAATCTAGCTTCTAAATTATTGGTAATACCTGCATAAAAGCTTCCACCTTTACACTCAAGAAGATATAAAACCCAAGACACTTTAAGGTTGATCCAATCAATTCATTATGGCTGAGAAAATAAGAAAACGGCTCGATAAACGAGCCGTTTTAATTAAAACTTGTAGCTAAACAAAACTAAAAGCGATTAAGCCTTTTGAATGTTTGATGCTTGTTTGCCTTTAGGGCCGTCAGTCACATCGAAGCTAACACGTTCGTTTTCTTTTAGGCTCTTATAGCCGCTATCTACGATCGCAGAGAAGTGAGCGAAAAGATCATCGCCACCTTCATCAGGAGTGATAAAGCCAAAACCTTTAGAGTCATTAAACCATTTTACGGTACCAGTTGCCATTGCATACTTCCTTACTAAAACAAGGGGAGGCGCCCCAAAAGTTTGTACTTCACGAACTAAAGCCAGCTACGCCAACAAAAAAAGATCAAAGTAAAAACGCCCAATATGCTTTTTACGGGGATAATTCCACCAAGTCAAGCATTTATTTAGCAAAAACTACAATTAAGTTAGACTTATTTTGAAGAACCACAACATCATGTGGTTAAGGAACTAAAAAATATCAATATGTCAGTACATTTTCTCAACAATTGTAAGGATGTTGTAAGGAATCATCTTTATTATCGCGTGAATTCGTTTTAATGAGACAGCACAATGCTTTTTGTAGTTGATTTTGACGGCACTTTATCAGTGCAAGATACCGTAGACGCGATGCTTGAGCAATTCGCGGATCCTTCATGGGAGGACGTTGAGAAGGAATGGCTGGATGGCCACATTACTGCAGTGCAATGTATGCAAAAACAATTACGCATGGTTAAAGCTGATCATGTCACGCTCGAAAATTTTTTCCGAAGTATTCAGCTAGACGCAACCTTTTTACCCTTTTACAAACACGTAAGCCAGTTCGCCAAACTGGCTGTTGTAAGCGACGGTTTAGATCATGCGATTCACGTTGCCATGAAAAACGCAGAATTCCCAGATCTACCTACCTATGCCAACAAATTACATTTCGTGCCAGATGGTATTGATATGTCATGGCCGCACAAAAATCCAAATTGCAATGCTGGTAATGGCGTATGTAAATGTAAGGTAGCGCAAGACTTGTCTGGCGGCGAAAACCCAGTTGTCTTAATTGGCGATGGCAAATCAGATGCTTGTTTGGCAAAATCAGCTGACATCGTCTTCGCAAAAGGGTCTCTAATCAAATATTGCGAAACCAATAATATTCCACACTTCAAATTTCAAACCTTTGCTGATGTATTAACAAAGGTCAAAACATGGCCGCAAGACATAAGCCACCTCACTTTATCTGCTTAATTTTCTTGAAAGAGTCGAAACATGGATAAAAAAATCATCGAAATCCTCGCAAAGAACGATAAATATTGTTCGCATGGCGACACCGTTAACTATGCGGACCCTCCAAAAGTATTTGAAAACTGCGAGGGCAGTTTCTTATTTGATGAAAACAAAACGCCTTATCTGGATTGGCAGATGTGGTACTCAGCGGTTAACTTTGGTTACAAAAACAAACGTATTGCTGACGTATTGCACAAACAGGTTGATACGCTCCCACAATTAGCTAGCCAATACTTGCACAAAGAAAAAGTTGAGCTTGCGGAAATCATTTGTAAGTACATGGAAGACAAATACGGCGTTAAAGGTCGTGTTCACTTCAACGTAGGTGGCGCACAAGCCGTCGAAGATTCATTAAAAGTAGTACGTAACCACACAGGCAAAACACACCAATTCGCTTTCATGGGCGGCTACCATGGCCGTACACTCGGTGCTTCAGCGATCACCTCTAGCTATCGCTACCGTCGTCGCTTTGGCAACTTTGCTGACCGCGCACACTTTGTCCCTTACCCATACTGCTTCCGTTGCCCATACGACATGAAAGTAGAAACTTGCGACACTTATTGCCATAAACAATTCGAGCATTTATTCGACACAGAATATCAATCTATCTGGGATGAAAAAGCCAAACAAAGTGAATTTGGCGCTTTCTACATTGAGCCTATGCAGGGCACAGGTGGTTACATTGTTCCACCAGCTGGCTACATGAAAAAACTTCAAGAGTCATTAAAAAAACGCAACATCTTGTTAGTTGCTGACGAAATTCAAATGGGCGTTTACCGCACTGGTAAGCTTTGGTCATGGGAAAACTTTGACATCATTCCTGATATTTTCGTGTTCGGTAAAGCTATTACTAACGGATTAAATCCACTCTCAGGCATTTGGGCACGTGAAGAATTAATCTCTCCAGAAAAATTCCCTCCAGGCTCAACACACTCAACATTTGCTTCAAATCCATTAGGTACAGCGGTCGCGCTTGAAGTCATGAACATGACGCTTGAAGCAGATTTCGAGCCACATGTTCGTGAGCGCGGCGCTTACTTCTTAAAACGCATCCAAGAATTGAAGTCGCGTTGGAAGTGCGTTGGTGATGTTAGCGGCTTAGGCTTGGCATTGCGTATCGAACTTTGTGAAAAAGATGGCTTCACAGCCAGCCGTGCACTAGCTGACCGCATGTTCAATGAAGGCCTTAACGGCGACATCATGATTGATGGCAAACAATACGGCCTTGTGCTAGATATTGGCGGCTATGAGAAGAACGTGATTACATTGGCTCCTTCATTGTTGATTACTGAAGAAGAGATTGATCTAGGTATTAAGCTGTTTGAGGCACTTCTTAAACGCTGCGGCGCTGAGTAATTGAAGATTAAATCGGGGCGTAAGCCCCGATTTAATTTCAGCAAGCTAATTAAAAAGTTAATTAAATAAAGATTACATGACTCAAGAAATTCAAAACTGTCTCGGCTCAACTGGTTTCTATGATAAACGTGGTGATGACGCGGTATTACTGATACACGGTCTCACAGGCACGCCAGCCGAAATGCGCTACATCGCTAAAAATCTTCTTAAGCAAGGTTTTAGCGTGGCATGTCCTCAGTTGGCGGGCCATTGTGGGACGGTAGGCGACCTTAAGCGTTCTAAATGGCAAGACTGGTATGAGTCTATGGCCGTGGCTTTTGAAGCGCTCAAAAAAGAACACAAACGAGTGTTTGTTTCTGGCTTATCTATGGGCGCATTAATTGCAATCCAATTAGCGGCTGAAAAAGGAGAGCGTGTTGATGGAATTGGATTACTCTCAACCACTTTTTTTTACGATGGCTGGAATATGCCACGAATTAAACGCAAAATTTTACTTCCTATAGTACTTAATTCACCGCTAAGATATTTTATGTCATGGGACGAAGAACCGCCTTATGGTATAAAATGTGAAAGAACTAGAGCCCTAGTGCATGCTGTGCTCGAAAATCGCGATGCACTCGCGTCTGAAAAAGTAGGCATTTTTAGTACACCAGGAGTGACCGTTAAAGAAAGTACTCGTTTAATAAGGGCAGCACGAAAAGTACTTCCAAAAGTGATTTCACCTACATTGATTATTCATTCCACCGAAGACGATATGGCGAGTGTTGAGAATGCACATTTAGTAGCAAATCGCATATCTTCACAAAAGGTAGAATGTTTTTTTATTGATGATACCTATCATGTATTAACGCTAGATAAAAGAAGAAATGATGTAGCAAAGCGTTTAGGTGAGTTCTTTCAATCATGCAGCGCGGAAACAAATAATGAAATCAAACAATAGGAGTATAAGTTGGATACTTTAAAAACTTTACAAGAAATCATCTCAAATAAATTTGATAAGCCCATTGAAGAAATAACCATGGAAGCCACTTTTGAGTCATTAGAAATTGACTCACTTGATACATTCGATATTATTTTTGATGCTGAAGAAAAGTTTGGTATTAAAGTGCCAAATGATGAAGTTGATATAAAAACAATCGCTGACGTAGTTCAATTGCTTGATCGTCTGCGCGCCGAACAGGCGAAATAATGACCCTTAGACGCGTAGTAGTGACTGGGCTTGGAGTGTTATCTCCAATCGGAAACAATCCCAAATTGTTTTTTCAAAACTTAATGGCTGGACAATCAGGTGTTAAGAAAATAAATGCTCCTTTTGCAGATGATCTTGATTGCAAAATTGCGGCATACATCAACGATTTTGAGCCGCTGGACCATTTTGTAAAAAACAAAGCTGCCACAATGGATCGCGTCACTCAGTTTGCTTTAGCAGCTAGTCAACAAGCAATCAACGATGCAGGGCTAGATTTAGAAAAAGAAGACCTTGAGCGAATTGGGATTTACTTAGGTACAGGAATGGGTGGCGCAGCTTCCATTGAGGAGGGCTATATACGTCTATATCGTGAAAATGCCAAACGACTAAAACCATTCACAGTTCTAATGGCAATGAACAATGCCGCAGGGTCTCAAGTCGCATTAGATTTTGGCTTTACGGGTCCCGATCTGACTTTCTGTACAGCTTGCTCATCATCTTCCATCGCCATAGGCGAAGCAATGCGACAAATTCGTCATGGCTATGCAGACGTTATGTTAGCTGGGGGTTCAGAAGCATTGTTAACATTTGGTACTATTAAAGCTTGGGAAGCACTTCGCACGCTTGCTGACGAGGATCAAACTGATCCGTCAAAATCATGCAAACCATTTTCTTCAGACAGAAGTGGGCTGGTGCTAGGTGAGGGAGCTGGAATTGTCGTTTTAGAAGACATGGAGAAAGCGCTTGCTCGTGGTGCACATGTTTACGCTGAAATAATTGGTTTTGGAAGCAGCAATGACTCCAGTCACGTAACGCAACCCTCTATTGCAGGACAAACTAGGGCTATGCGCAAAGCGCTCAATGAGGCAGGTATTCAAGCAAGCCAACTTGATTACATCAATGCACATGGAACTGGTACAAAGCTAAATGACTCTACTGAGGCAGCATCAATTGAAGAAGTTTGTGGAGTAGGTGTTCCGGTTAGTTCAACAAAATCACTGCATGGCCACATTATGGGAGCAACTGCAGCGGTTGAGTTTATAGCATGCATGATGGCGATTGAAGAGCAATCATTACCGCCAACAGCAAATTTCACAACTTCGGATGAAGGTTGTGAGTTAGATTTCATTCCCAATGTTGGTCGTAAAAACGTTAAAGTTAATACCATCATGTCAAATTCGTTTGCATTTGGCGGCACCAGCGGCGTGCTAATTGCCAAAAAAGTTAGCTAAACTAACCATTAATTTTCTCGGGAACGAATCATGAAAATCGTCATTGCCGGCACTGGATATGTAGGTTTATCTTTGGCAGTGCTTTTAGCGCAGCATAATGAAGTTATTGCTTTAGACATCATGCTTGAAAAAGTGGAGATGTTAAATCGCAAAGCCTCTCCGATTTCAGATGCTGAAATTGAAGATTATCTTAAAAACAAAGCGCTTAATCTCACCGCAACGCTAAATAAAGAAAAAGCCTATCAGGGCGCTGACTTTGTAGTAATTGCTACCCCTACTGATTACGATGTTGAGACCAATTACTTCAACACCAAGTCAATTGAAACTGTGATTCAAGATGTTTTAAGTATTAATCCAAAAGCCGTAATGGTCATTAAATCTACTGTCCCTGTTGGCTATACTGACAGCATTAAGGAACGCTTTACAAACGCACAAATCATGTTCTCGCCTGAGTTTTTACGCGAGGGGAAAGCACTTTACGATAACCTTTACCCTTCTCGTATTATCGTGGGTGAAATATCAGAACGCGCACAAATCTTTGCAAATTTGCTTAAAGAAGGCTCACTTAAGCCAAATGTAGATGTTTTACTTACTAATAGCGCAGAAGCCGAAGCGATTAAGCTGTTTGCCAATACCTATTTGGCGATGCGCGTTTCTTACTTCAATGAATTAGACACTTACGCAGAGTCTCACGGATTAAACACACAGCAAATTATCGAAGGGGTATGTTTAGACCCTCGTATTGGCAGCCACTACAATAACCCTTCTTTTGGCTATGGCGGCTATTGTTTGCCAAAAGATACTAAACAGCTACTTGCCAACTACAGTAGCGTGCCACAAAACCTAATTAATGCGATTGTGCAATCTAATAGCACCCGCAAAGACTTTATTGCAGACAGTATCGTCAAGCGCAATCCAAAAGTCGTTGGTGTCTATCGACTGATTATGAAGGCGGGTTCCGACAATTTTAGGGCATCCAGCATTCAAGGGGTCATGAAACGTATTAAAGCGAAAGGCATTGAAGTGATTGTGTATGAGCCTGAGCTTAAAGAAACTGAATTCTTCAAATCAAAAGTCTATACAGACATCAACACTTTTAAACAAAAGGCAGATGTCATCATTACTAATCGCATGACAGATGAACTATCGAGTGTTCAAGAGAAGGTATTCACTAGAGATCTCTTTGGCGCTGATTAAGAAATCTCCATACCCGAGAAATTGGGTTCGTTTGGCAAAAAGGTATATTTTTCATCCCTCGCCCCCAATATAAGAAATATGCGTTTAAGCTTTATTCAGTATAGCCTAGAGCAGAATTGGGTTCGTTTTGGAAATCAATATATTTTGATAGGCCACCAAAATCAAAAATATCACTCTAGGCCAATAGAAGTGCTCGATTCCAAAGGATTGGGTTTGTTTTTTCTAGAAGACTATTTTGTTGAGTATTTTCCAAATGAGAACTAGTCCGTTTTGTAAAACAACATTTTCAAAGATGAGGCATGCGCTGTTGCTACTTAATCAGCCATCAATAGTGCAATAAAGTTTATAACTTTAACCATCTCCAGGATTGGATGATTACCCTGTGAAGACCACCTCAGAGCGGATTCAACATGAAGAGCTCAAACTCGCGCATGATCGATGTGAGATGTGAGATGTGATAGAATGACGAAAAGGTAGCGCTATGGAGCATGCTTGATAATAAGACAAAAAGTGCACTTAAGAATTTAAAAGATAATACATACTCGAGAAAACAAAAGATGCGCTATGGAGCTAAGAAATGGTATCAAAAATCCAACAAAAAAAGCCTCTTAGAATAACTCGTTGCAAACTATCTCAAAAAGAGCAGTTGCAAATGATTGGCCTTTTTACATTCGGTGAAACAGCCAGGTCTGCTGCTGACATTCTGAAAATACAACCTAATACATCGGCACTGTTTTATCGCAAGTTACGTAAATTAATTTCAACTCATCTAGATCAAGAGTCATATGAAACATTTGGGGGAGAGTTATTCATCGATGAAAAAATCTTAACGGCTCATGAAGATCAAGAAAAATATATCGTTTTTGCTGTCTTTTCAAAAAATGGCAAGGTGTTTACGAAAATGAGAAGCCATGGCAACCAGAAAGCTATAAGCTTGATAACCCCTAAAACACTTTTTTTCGTCAAGGGCCAGCAGAATCTAGTTATAGACGTGAATGACCTATGTCAGGAAATTATCTTGAGAGATGCCGAGACTCAAGTTGATGCATTCTGGGTTAGATCTAAAGAGATACTAAGAAAATATAACGGGATACCAAAATCTAATTTTTTATTGTTTCTTAAAGAGTGTGAATTTAGGTTTAATTATGGTACCCACAAACAACAACTCAAAATAATGGAAAAGTGGGTAACCATAAAGAAATAGAGGATAGCTTCAGGCATGCTCAATCCCTCTTAGCCAATAACTTCTGCCACTTTGCTGGACCTGTCAGATGTACTGAAGTCCCTTTTGCATCTACTGCAACGGTCACTGGCATATCTTTTACATCAAACTCATAAATGGCTTCCATGCCCAAGTCGTCAAAAGCTACGACACGCGATGATTTAATAGATTGAGATAGCAAATAAGCTGCGCCACCCACTGCAATTAAATACACTGAATGATGTTTTTTAATAGACGTAATAGTCTCTTCACCACGCTCTGCCTTACCCACCATGCCGAGCAAACCTGTTTTATCCAACATCATTTCGGTGAATTTATCCATCCGCGTTGCTGTGGTTGGCCCTGCTGGACCAACGGCTTCGCCGCGCACAGGATCAACTGGGCCTACGTAATAAATAAAGCGATTACTGAAATCCACACCTTCCGGCAATGATTCACCCCGCGCTAAAATCTCTGAAATGCGTTTATGTGCGGCATCACGACCTGTGAGCAATTTTCCGCTCAAGAGCAAGGTTTCACCTGGTTGCCATGTTTGCACATCTGCGGCAGTCACCGTATTTAGGTCCACGCGGCGTGAGTCTTGATTAGGCGCCCAAGTGACATCGGGCCAATCATTGAGATTTGGTGGCGTTTGTTTAGCAGCACCAGAACCATTCAATACAAAGTGCGCGTGACGCGTTGCCGCGCAATTGGGAATCACAGCCACAGGCAATGATGCGGCATGCGTTGGATAATCTAAAATCTTCACATCTAGTAAAGTCGTTAAGCCACCCAAGCCCTGTGCTCCTATGCCAAGCGCGTTTACTTTATCTGCAATTTCTAAACGTAGCTCTTCAATGCGATTGCTTGCGCCTCGCTTACGCAAAGCCGCTAAATCAAGTGGTTGCATGAGCGACTCTTTCGCCAGCAGCACGGCTTTTTCAGCCGTACCCCCTATGCCCACGCCCAATACACCTGGCGGACACCAGCCAGCACCCATGTCTTGCACTACGCTCAGAATCCAATCAACAATACTATCGGATGGATTAAGCATCGCCAGTTTGGCTTTATTCTCTGAACCACCACCTTTGGCTGCGATATTCACTTCAACTGTATTGCCTGGTACCAAGCGCACATGCACAACGGCAGGCGTATTATCTTTGGTATTGGCGCGCTTACCCGCTGGGTCAGCGACAATCGATGCTCTTAGTGGGTTTTCAGGCAACATGTAAGCTTGACGTACACCTTCATTCACCCAAGCTTCAACATCCGCGCCCTGCTCCCATTGCAAATCTGTTCCAACATTGACAAACGCCACCACAATACCTGTATCTTGGCAGATAGGACGCTTACCCTCTGCACACATGCGAGAGTTAGTCAAAATCTGCGCAATCGCATCTTTTGCCGCTGGCGACTCTTCAATTTCATAGGCCTCGCCTAGCGCCTGAATAAAATCTACCGCATGGTAGTAAGACATGAATTGTAAAGCGTCTGCGACGCTCGCAACAAAGTCTGCTTTGGTAATCGTTGGCTTATCTTGTCTCATGTACTCGATCTGCTTAAAACAATAATTGGCTTAACATCAATCGTTAAAATTTAACGATTGATGCCTTAGATTTGGTCGATAATATAAACCAGTTTAAGCGCTTTGTATGCCGCTTACTGAAATCTATTCGATTAAGATGGGCCTATTCTTCCAAACTGTATGTCAAGCAAAGCAATTTACATCAACGGCATTCACGCTTATCATGCAATCCGCGTACTAAATTAAAGAGAAGCGCAATCTTTAACGAAAATAGGCAAGGCATTCATGTCAAACCAGCAAGTCGATGTTTTATTAGTGGGCGCAGGAGTAATGAGCGCAACGCTAGCGGCTATGCTAAAAGAACTGGACCCTAGTTTGTCTATTCGCATGATTGAGCGCTTGCCGAATGTTGCTGGCGAAAGCTCGGATGGCTGGAATAATGCTGGAACAGGTCATGCAGGCTATTGTGAACTCAACTACACTCCACAAAATTCAGATGGTAACGTTGAGATTAACCGCGCGCTTCAAATCAATGCAGCTTTTGAAGAGTCGCTCCAGTTTTGGTCTTACTTGGTAGAGCAAAATATTCTAAAAGCAAAAGACTTTATCAACCCAACACCGCATCTCAGCTTTGTTTGGGGACAAGATAACGTCTCATTCCTAAAAAAACGCTTTGATGCTTTAAGCCAACATCACTTATTTAAAGACATGGAATACAGCGAAGATGTAAGCAAGCTTAAACAATGGATGCCGCTCATTATGGAAGGGCGTGACAATCAACCCGTTGCGGCAACGAGCCTTGATTACGGAACCGATGTTGACTTTGGCGCCCTAACTCGCGGCTTGATTTCACACCTACAAAAACAAAATGATTTTGAGCTCGAACTCAATCAAAACGTGCGCCGCTTAAAGCAAGATAAACGTGGCATTTGGCATGTCAACATCCAAGATCGCACCAGCAAAAAATCACACACGATTAACGCTAAGTTTGTATTTTTAGGTGCAGGCGGTGGCGCTTTACCCTTATTACAAAAATCTCGCATCCCTGAAAGCAAGGGTTATGGCGGATTTCCTGTTAGCGGCTTGTGGCTAGTGTGCAAAAATCCAGAGATTATCAAAGAACATAACGCCAAGGTATACGGTAAAGCCGCGATTGGTGCCCCTCCAATGTCAGTGCCGCATCTAGATACGCGTATTATTGATGGCGAGCCTGCTTTATTGTTTGGCCCTTACGCAGGCTTCACTACCAAGTTTCTCAAAAAAGGTTCGTTCTTGGATTTAGTTAAATCATTTAAAGCAAATAACTTTAAATCGATGATGTTCGCCAGCCTTCGTAACATGGGCTTAACTCGCTACTTGATAGGTGAAGTCGTGCAATCCCAAGAAAGCCGCATGAAGTCATTGCAGCAATATTTCCCGAATGCAAAGCCTGAAGATTGGCATTTAGCCACCGCTGGTCAACGCGTACAAATCATTAAAAACTGCCACAAAAAAGGTGGGAAACTGGAGTTTGGCACTGAAATTGTCACGGCTAAGGATGGCTCTATTGCAGCGCTTTTAGGGGCTTCTCCTGGCGCATCAACCTCTGTTCAAGCCATGACAGATGTCATTAAACGCTGCTTTAGTGACCGCGTTCAAACGCAAGAGTGGAAAGTAAAAATGCGCACGATGGTGCCGTCATATGGGCAGTCGCTTATTGACGACGCTGAGCTTCTCAAAGAAGTCAGAACAAGAACACTACAAACGCTAGCGCTTAAGAAATAGACATAAAAAATCCCAGCAGACCGCAAGGGTCTTGTCCGTGGAATATATCCGCTAAATCGGATTATTCACACGCCATGGGTTTTTTCAATTTAAATCTACTTAAACTTCTCTTCGTTCACAATTTTTTCGAGTAGTTTTTTAAACTCCGGACCAACTTCAGGATGGCGCAAACCCAAACGCACGGTCGCCTCCATATAGCCCGCTTTAGAACCGCAATCGTAACGAACCCCGTCATATCGGTACGCTAAAATTTGCTCTTCGGCTAACAATGCTGAAATGCCATCAGTCAATTGAATTTCACCGCCAGCACCTGGTTTTACTTTATCTAAATGATGGAAAATTCTTGGCGTTAGGATATAACGGCCCACCACACCCAATGTGGATGGCGCATCTTCTGGCTTTGGTTTTTCTACAATGCCTGACACTTGCTCGATTTGTTCATTGACTGGCGTTGTTGCCACGATACCGTAACTCTTAGTTTGATTTCGTGGCACATTCTGCACCCCTAACAATGAGCAACGATAATAATCATAAGCATCAACCATTTGCTTCATCACAGGCACATTACCATCAAGCAAGTCATCCGCCAATAGCACAGCAAAAGGCTCATCATTCACCACAGGTCTAGCAATACGTACCGCATGACCCAAACCCAATGCTTGGGCTTGGCGAATATAAATACAATTCACATGCTTAGGAATAATATTTTGAACAATTTTAAGCAGCTCATTTTTACCATTACGCTCTAGCTCATTTTCAAGCTCGTAAGCCATGTCAAAATGGTCTGGAATCGCGCGTTTATTTCGACCGATAATAAAAATTAGATCAGTAATGCCAGCATCCATTGCTTCTTCAACCGCATATTGAATCAAAGGCTTGTCGATAATCGGCAGCATCTCCTTTGGATTCGCTTTTGTTGCTGGTAAAAAACGTGTGCCCAAACCTGCTACTGGAAAAACCGCTTTCGTCACTTTTTTCATATCGCTACCTTTGGTGTTCATTTCAAATTATTCAGTAATCACTGCTTGATACTTCGACTTCAAATCATCGGTTAAGTGGGGCGCTAAGACTTGTAGCATTTGCGCAAACACTTTTGGATTGCCCGCCACAATATTACCGGTGTCTATCCACGTTTCATTTCCTTCAAAATCACCTACAATGCCGCCCGCTTCTTGTACTAACAAAGCGCCCGCAGCGATGTCCCATTTAGACAAGCCGATTTCCCAAAAGCCATCAAACCAGCCAGCTGCGACATAAGCTAAATCAAGCGCTGCTGAACCAGGACGGCGAAGCCCTGCGGTATTTTTAATCATGTCTTTAAACATGCCAAGATAAGTATCAAGATGTTTAAAGTCACGGAATGGAAAGCCTGTGCCTATCATTGCGCTTTGAAGCTTGGCGCGATTACTCACACGAATACGCTTGTCGTTTAAAAAAGCACCGCGACCACGCGTTGCAGTAAATAAATCATTACGGCTTGGATCATACACAACCGCTTGCTCAAGCTGACCACGACTCATTAAAGCAATCGAAACAGAATATTGCTCAAAACCATGCAAAAAGTTAGTAGTGCCGTCTAATGGATCGATAATCCAAACGTGCTCAGCATCCGTTCGGTCGTTACCACTTTCTTCACCGATAAAACCATGGTCTGGATAAACCTCTTGTAGCGTTTCGATAATTGCACGCTCTGCGGCATGATCGACTTCACTCACAAAATCGTTGTAATTTTTACTATGTACCTTAATCGAGCCTACATCTTGAGAGGCGCGATTAATGATGGTACCAGCACGTCGGGCGGCTTTGACCGCATTCGTTAGCATTGGATGCATGTGTATTTTCCATTGTTGCCCGTCATCGACTTCCGATGTAAGTGTAGTTAAACTTAAACGTAAAACTATATGAGGCATAATTAAAGAGCTGTTAAAATAGCATTTTAATGCTTTATGCCATGACTTCCAAACTTAACTTACTAAATAATTTTCGCATCGTGCTATGCCAAACTAGCCACCCTGGCAATATTGGCTCAACCGCTCGTGCGATGAAAACCATGGGGCTCACTCAGCTTTACTTGGTGCAGCCTAAACACTTCCCGGACAACGAAGCGAATGCACTTGCTTGCGGCGCGGTTGATCTGCTTGAGAACGCTGTTGTTTGCGATACCTTGGAAGATGCGTTAAAAGGATGTGCCGTGGCGATAGGCATGAGCGCTCGTAAACGCCAGCTTTCACACGAACTGATTTCAGCGCGCGAAGCGGCGAATAAAGCCGCTAACATAGCCAATGACGAGCAATCAGTTGCTTTAGTTTTTGGCACAGAGATGAGCGGCCTATCTAATAGAGAGTTAGACCTTTGCCAATTATTGGCGATGATCCCGACTAATCCAGATTTTTCATCACTCAACGTTGCGGCGGCTGTACAAGTGATATGTTATGAATTACGCATGGCGGCAGGTGAGGGTAATATTGAAAACCCTTATAATAAAATACCGCTGGCGACCAGCGAAGAGGTTGAAGGTTTTTATCAACACCTAGAAGAAACGCTAATAAAAGTTGGCTTCCTAAATCCTAAAGAACCTAAAAAACTAATGCAACGTGTTCGCCGTATTTATGCGCGTGCAAGCCTAGAAAAGGAAGAGGTGAATATTTTGCGTGGTATATTAAAACTTACACAAAACCCTAGAAATTTTAATGATCAAGAAACATCAGCTACAAAGAGCAAATAATAATGTTTAAGCATATTAATGAGGATATTTCGGTAGTCTTTGAACGCGACCCTGCCGCAAGAACCCACTGGGAAATCATCACGACTTATCCTGGGGTCCATGCCCTCCTTATTCACCGTCTATCCCATTGGATATGGCGAAAACGTTTTTTCTGGCTCGCTCGCTTTATTGCTCACATTAGCCGCTGGATGACTGGCATTGAAATTCATCCGGGTGCAACCATTGGGCGCCGCGTATTTATCGACCATGGCATGGGCGTGGTGATTGGTGAAACCGCAGTGATTGGTGACGATTGCACGCTTTATCATGGCGTCACGCTTGGCGGCACATCATGGAATAAAGGTAAGCGCCATCCAACCCTCGAGCAAGGTGTGGTGATTGGCGCAGGTGCAAAAGTACTTGGCCCAATCACAATTGGCAAAGGCGCAAAGATAGGTTCTAATGCAGTGGTTGTGAAGGACGTTCCAGAGAATGCAACTGCGGTTGGCATCCCTGCCCGCATACTCGAACAAGAATCCAACAAACAGCGCGACGAAATGGCTGAGAAAATTGGCTTTTCAGCTTATGCGGTAAGTGATAACGCAAATGACCCGATGATCAAAGCGATACATGCTTTGCGTGACCATGCTACGGCACAAGACCTTAAACTTCAGGAAGTGATGACGCAGTTGAACAAGCTTGGTGCGGACGTAGAATCAGATGCTGAGGTTGGAAAAGCATTTGATGTGGATGCTTTTAAGAAGCTTTAATACAAAAGTTTAGCGCTGCTTAAATGCCTTTATTTTCGCCAGCGCGTATCCACTGCAATAAATTAGACCACTGCTGAATATCTTGTTTGACGCGAGAAGGACTCATGTCGAACAAGCTTAAACCAGCCTCGGCCGCATGCACATAAGCTTGTGCGCTGCGCAAATTACCCATCACAGAGAAACCACTTTGTGCCAAGTACTCTTCTAAATTAAGCGCCGCTTTTGTTCGCGCATTCACGCGCATGCCTACCATCGCAACAAAAGTACGCTCTTTACGAACAGCCTTTTCTTCCCGCAACACTTCTAAGAAATCCTGCGTTGCATTGATATCAAAACTAGATGACTGCATCGGCACAATAACCCAATCCGCAGTTTTAACCGCCTCGCTAAGCTTATCTCCCCGCAGACCAGCTGGGGAATCAATCACATTAATATCCGCACTCAAGCTACTCAAATGACCTGTTCTGCCATTTTGCGCATGGATGAGGGGTAAGGTAGTTGGGCGACGATCAAGCCAGCCAAGTGATGACTCTTGTCTGTCCATGTCCGACAAGACCACATGGCGGCCACGGCTGGCGAAATAACCAGCCAAATTCGTCGCAAGGGTTGTTTTACCACTCCCGCCTTTAGGATTGGCAACTAGAAAAGTTTTCATTACTTCTTGAGAGCTGGGATTATAGTTGCTAATGGCTTTGCAGGCCCATTAGTGGTTGCTGCTGGGGTCGTTTTTTTGGCTGGGGCTTCTTTAGCAAGTGCTGATTTAACTATCTGTAAAGGAGATGCTTTTGACTTTACCTTTGCTGCTTTTTCATCCGATTTTACTTTTGCCTTCGCTGCTTTTTCTTGAATAACCGCCATGTTCGCGCGCCACTCTTGAAGTTGCTCATCTTCCAACTCCAATTGAATCGCAATCGCCTCCTCAACCGTTAGTTTTTCTTTTTGCAAACGTTTAGGCAACTTACCACCCATGCGTGATAGCACACGTTCGCGATCATCTTCGCTTAAATTTTTAACTTTTACGATGTAATCAATATTAATGTCAATATTTTTCATAGATTTTTTTCCTTTACAATTAACTATTGAATAATCATTTCAGATTATATGTTATTTAAAATCATATAAATGTTACGATTTTATGACAATAATACAAAAAGATGGGGAGGTAAAGCGTCACCGTAGAAAAAACATTCTTGCAAAGTCATTTTAATTTATTGATCGTTAACATATCTTAAAAAAAATATTTTTAATGCCGCTTAGGATTTACTAAAAAGCCGAGACTAAATGAAAATCAAAAGATTTCATAAAATTTTCATAAAAGTCCTGAAAAACAAGCATAAAATTTTATAAATTTTGATGGATGTGGATATGCCTAAACGAGCAGATATTAAGCAAGTTCACCGACTAAAGTTTGCCTTAGTAACTGAAACATTCAAACCAGAAATTAATGGTGTCGCGATGACGCTAGGCAAAATAGCCAGCCACTTATCGATCAATCAACATCAAGTTCAAGTCATTCGCCCCAAGCAAAACGATTTAGACATTCCTGCAGAAACGCAAAACTTCAAAGAGTATTTAGTTACGGGAATGCCGATACCCTTTTATAAGCACCTTAAATTTGGCTTGCCCTCCAAAAAGCGCTTAATCAAATTATGGGCTGATAACAAGCCGGATGTAGTGCATATTGCAACAGAAGGTCCTTTGGGCTGGTCCGCATTGCAAGCAGCCAAAAAACTCAATATTCCAGTGATTAGTTCATACCACACGAATTTTCATCAATACTCCAAGCATTACGGTGCAAACTTTTTAATGAGGCCCATTGAGAACTACTTAAGATACTTTCACAACAAAACTTTGGCGACACTCGCCCCCACTCAAAAAGTGGTCAAAGAACTGGAAATGACTGGCTATAAAAACGTTTCAATCATGGCAAGGGGTGTCGATACAAGCCAATTCTGCCCTACCAATCGCTCAGCAGCGTTGCGCAAAAGTTGGGGGGTAAATAATGACGACTTAGTCGTGATTCATGTGGGCCGACTCGCCAAAGAAAAAAATATTCTTTTAGCGCTAGAAGCTTTTGAGGCTATCCAAAAATCTAACCAGAATACAAAGCTTGTATTTGTTGGCGATGGCCCAATGAGAGAAGAGCTATCTAAAGCTTGCCCACAAGCAATTTTTAGTGGAAGTCAGCAAGGCCAAGCGCTGGCAGAACATTATGCCTCAGCTGATTTATTTATCTTTCCTAGCATTACCGAAACTTTTGGTAACGTGGTGCCTGAGGCCTTGGCAAGCGGCTTATGCGTGGTGGCTTACGACTATGCTGCCGCCGGGGACATTATCAAGCACGGCCATAATGGGCTATTGGCGCCCTTCAACCAAAGTCAGGATTTAATTCAGACAGCGCTTGATGCAGCACAAAACTCAACATTGCTGAATCAATGCAAAAAACATGCCGTAGCTAGCATTGTAAACTTCCGCTGGGATAGTGTGATTGAGGAACTAGAAAGACTTATCTATGCAACCGCAAACGGCTTTCAACCAATTAGAATAACCAAAGATAACTTACCTAAAAGTAAACCTTCAAAAAACATACGAGTTCGCCAAAGAGCCATCCGCTTGGCACTTCACAAAAAAATCAATCTAATCAAACTATAAAACTAGCGCAGCGCCATTCATTTGAAGCACGAAATAATACTTGACTAAAGTGTTGGGTTATTATACTATTCGAGTATGTTAAAAGCTTTTTGAACATCATAAGACACTATCCAAAACCACTAGGAAGATAAGCAATGCGATTAACCACAAAAGGTCGATTTGCAGTTACTGCCATGCTAGACCTCGCTATGAACGAAGCTGATAAGCCCGTCACACTTGCTGGCATAAGCGAGCGCCAAAGCATTTCCTTGTCTTACCTAGAGCAGTTATTTAGTCGCCTACGCCGCAGCGGCTTGGTCAAAAGCGTGCGCGGTCCAGGTGGTGGTTATCGTATTGCGAAAAAGCTAGACCAAGTCTCTGTCTCTGAAATCATTAGCGCAGTCGATGAATTAATTGATGCCACTCAATGTGGTGGCCAAGAAAACTGCCACGATGAGGGGCGTTGCATGACCCACGATTTGTGGTCAAGTTTAAATGTAAAAATATTAGAATACTTGTCCGGCGTTAGCCTAGCAGACTTAGTTGCTAGCAATGAAGCCAAGTCCAAGGGCCAAAGCAAGCCTATCGCCTTTGACTTCAAAAAAGATTCTGCTTCAGAATCCATTGCCAACTAACTATTACGTATTTATGTCCAGCCAACACGCTTTCTTTGATAACAACAGCACCACGCTTTTAGACGCGCGCGTGCTGGAAGCTATGTTGCCTTATATGCAACATCAATACGGTAACGCCACGAGCCGCCATTTATTTGGTCGTGCGGCACGCCAAGCTTTAGATCAAGCGCGCGAACAAGTGGCAGAGGCTTGTGGTGCTCAACCATCACAAGTGATACTGACTGCCAGCGGTACTGAGGCGAACAATTTTGCAGTGCTTGGCATGGCAGGCACACGTGAAAATGCCCATCAAATTGTGGTAAGCGCCATTGAACACCCAGCAGTGACTCGTCCCGCTTTTGCGCTACGTGAGCGTGGCTATCGTGTTGCGGTGATTGCTGCAGACCACTTTGGTCAAGTTGATCCATTAAGTTTAGAAGTGGCTTTAGAAAAACCAACCAGCTTGGTTTCTGTCATGCTTGCTAACAATGAAACGGGTGTCATTCAAAACATTGAAAAATTAGCTGAAATTGCCAAATCAAAAGGCGCACTTTTCCATACAGATGCTGTGCAAGCACTTGGAAAAACTCCTCTCGATTTTGAATCGCTTGGCGTTCATGCCATGACGGTCTCTTCACACAAGATTAATGGCCCGCAAGGCGCAGGTGCTTTGATTTTAGACAAGCGTGTTGACATAAAACCTCTATTACACGGTGGTGGCCAAGAAAAAGGTTTACGAAGTGGCACTGAAAATGTCGCTGCAATCGTGGGCTTCGGGGCAGCATGTGCACTGATTAAACAGTCGCTCGAAGCGCGAGCAACTAACACTCATCAATTACGAGACGCTTTAAATGTTGGCCTAAAAGACTTGGGTGCCACCATTTTTGGCGAAAAATCCGTGCGCTTACCAAATACAAGTTTTTTTGCTTTCAATGAAATTGAAGGCGAAACATTAGTCATGGCTTTAGATCGCAAAGGCTTTGCTGTTGCCAGCGGCTCTGCTTGTTCTAGCGATAGTTCTGAACCCAGCCATGTGTTAATGGCTATGGGCGTGACACCGGACTTAGCGCGTTGCGCAGTGCGTGTTAGTTTTGGTGCAAACAATACGCATGATGAACTCAATCGGTTTTTAGTGGCCTTACAAGGTGAAGTGCAGCGTTTACGACATCTCACCGCTGTGAGTGCTTAATTTAATGACCCGCCTAAAACATTTGCAATAGCTACTTAAAGACTTACAGGAAACATATGACCGTAAAAACACCCATCTATCTTGATTACTCATCAACCACACCAGTGGATCCGCGTGTTGCTGAAAAAATGATTCCTTACATTACTGAGCATTTCGGCAATCCTGCTTCACGTAGTCACCCGTTTGGTTGGACTGCGGAAGAAGCGGTTGAAGAAGCGCGTGATGAAGTTGCAAAACTGGTGAATGCAGACCCTCGTGAAATCGTGTGGACATCAGGCGCTACAGAATCAAACAACCTCGCCATTAAGGGTGCGGCTAATTTCTATAGCGGTACCAAAGGCAAGCACATCGTTACTGTGCAAACCGAACACAAAGCTGTCATTGATGCAGTGCGCGATTTAGAGCGTCAAGGCTTTACTGCAACATACCTAGCACCGGAGCCAAATGGCTTAATAGACCTAGAGAAGTTCAAAGCGGCGATCCAACCAGATACAGTTTTAGCTTCTGTGATGTTCGTCAACAACGAAATTGGTGTGATCCAAGACATCACGACCATCGGCAACATCTGCCGTGAAAACAATATTATTTTTCACGTGGATGCTGCACAGGCAACCGGAAAAGTAGAGATTAATTTAGAAAAACTACCTGTCGATTTAATGAGCTTTTGTGCCCATAAAACTTACGGGCCTAAAGGCATTGGCGCTCTATACGTTCGTCGCAAACCGCGCATCCGTCTTGAAGCGCAAATGCATGGTGGTGGCCATGAGCGTGGAATGCGTTCAGGTACATTGGCAACGCACCAAATCGTCGGCATGGGAGAAGCTTTCCGTCTAGCTCGTTTGGAAATGAAAGCAGAAAATTTAGAAGTTCGCCGCTTGCGAGATCGCTTGTTGGCTGGCTTAGAGGAAATTGATGAAGTTTATGTCAATGGGGATATGGATCATCGTGTGCCACACAATCTCAACATCAGTTTCAACTTTGTTGAAGGTGAGTCTCTCATTATGGCAGTAAAAGATATTGCCGTTTCAAGCGGCTCTGCATGTACCTCTGCAAGTCTAGAGCCTAGCTACGTATTGCGCGCATTAGGTCGCTCTGATGAACTTGCACATAGCTCTATCCGCTTCTCTATCGGGCGTTTCACCACCGAAGAAGACATTGACTACACGATTGCATTAATGAAGAGCAAAATTGGTAAATTACGCGAACTATCTCCGCTTTGGGAGATGCATTTAGATGGGATTGATTTAAGTAAAGTTGAGTGGGCTGCCCACTAAAAGGAGAAATAAAATGGCATATTCAGACAAAGTTTTAGACCACTACGAAAACCCACGTAACGTGGGCACATTAGACAAAAATGATCCGCACGTTGGCACGGGCATGGTTGGTGCGCCAGCTTGTGGTGACGTAATGAAGTTGCAAATCAAGGTGAATGATAGCGGCATCATTGAAGATGCTAAATTCAAAACCTACGGCTGTGGTTCTGCGATTGCTTCAAGCTCACTCGTCACCGAATGGTTAAAAGGCAAGACACTGGATCAAGCGGCAGAAATCAAGAATTCAGCGATTGCTGAAGAGCTTGCTTTGCCACCAGTTAAAATTCACTGTTCAGTGTTGGCAGAAGATGCGATTAAAGCTGCTGTGGCAGACTTAAAATCAAAACAACCTGCTTAATAAAGGCATAAAGACTGATGGCAATTACACTCACAGAAACCGCCGCACAACGTGTTGAGAAATTCCTTGCTAGCCGTGGCAAAGGCATCGGCTTACGCCTTGGTGTCAAAACCACGGGCTGCTCTGGCATGGCTTATACCCTAGAGTTTGTAGACGACATGCAGCCAGAAGACTCCACCTTTGAAAGCCATGGGGTCAAGGTCATTGTTGATCCTAAAAGTCTGGTGTACATCGACGGCACAGAACTGGACTTCACAAAAGAAGGCCTAAACGAGGGCTTTAAGTTCAACAACCCCAATGTCAAAGATGAATGCGGTTGCGGTGAAAGCTTTACTATTTAAGTCACACGATGGAATTGCTACAAAGAAACTATTTTGAATTATTGGGTTTGCCCGCGCAGTTTGAAATTGACTTAACCCTACTCGATCAGCATTACCGCACACTTCAATCTAAAGTGCATCCAGACCGTTTTGTCACCGCTTCAGCCAACGACCGCATGAAATCAATGCAAGTGGCGACACAAGCCAATGAAGCTTATCAAACCTTAAAAAACTCGACAGCGCGGGCACGCTACCTACTCCAACTCAATGGCATAGAAACCCTCGAAGAAAGCAACACGGTCATGCCTGGTGATTTCTTAATGTTGCAAATGGAATGGCGTGAAGCCATTGATGATGCAAACAGCGCAAAAGATACTTCAGCATTAGATAAGCTGCTTGTTGAGATCAGGCAAATGGCACAGCAATTGTCACAAGCCCTAAGTGTGAAATTTGCACAAAAAAGCTATCAAGAGGCTAGCGAAAGCGTCAGGAAACTTAGTTTTATTGATAAAATTAGCGCCGACATCCATCGTGTCATCGAACAACTAGAAAACGCATAATAAATGGCATTACTACAAATCGCAGAACCAGGCATGAGCGCAGCGCCACACCAGCACAAGCTGGCGATTGGCATTGATCTCGGCACAACCAACTCACTGGTGGCGACTGTACAAAGCGGCATGAGCCTTTGCCTGCAGGACGAACATGGGCATGCCCTTCTTCCTTCCGTTGTCCGTTATTTAGAAAACGGCCAAATTGCTGTAGGTCATGCTGCCCAATCTGCGCAAAGTGAAGATCCTAAAAACACCATTATCTCAGTTAAACGCTTTATGGGGCGTGGGATCAACGACATTCCGGACACTACGCATATTCCTTATACGTTCCGCGATACAGGGTTTGGAATGGTGCAGATTGAAACACGCGGTGGTATTAAAAGTCCGGTTGAAATCTCAGCTGATATTTTACGCACCCTCAAAATCCGTGCTGAAAAAGCCTTGGGCGGCGAGCTCACTGGGGCAGTCATTACCGTGCCAGCTTATTTTGATGATGCACAGCGCCAAGCGACTAAAGATGCAGCTCGCTTAGCTGGCTTAACCGTCTTACGATTATTAAACGAGCCAACCGCTGCAGCCCTTGCATATGGTTTAGATAATGCCTCTGAGGGCATTTATGTGATTTACGACCTAGGCGGCGGCACATTTGACGTGTCCATCTTGCGGTTGTCTAGAGGTATTTTTGAAGTACTGGCAACTAATGGGGATTCTGCCTTGGGTGGTGACGATTTTGACCACCGTATTTTCTGCTGGATATTGTCCGAAGCAGGCTTACCTCCTCTCAATCAAGAAGACACCAGAACGCTGCTAACCAAATCTAGAGAAGTTAAAGAGTGGTTAAGTGAAAATACTGAAGCACAAATTACCAGCGTATTAAGCACTGGCAAGCTTGTGAACATAAAACTGACGGCCGATAAGCTAGTTGAGCTAACACAAACTTTAGTCACCAAAACACTTAACCCAACGCGCAAAGCCCTGCGTGATGCAGGCTTAAGCATTGAAGAAATCAAAGGTGTGGTGATGGTGGGTGGCGCAACACGCATGCCGCAAATTCGCCAGGCCGTGGCTGAGTTTTTTAAACAAGAGCCACTCACTAACTTAGACCCCGACAAAGTCGTGGCACTTGGTGCGGCGATTCAAGCCAACGTATTGGCGGGCAACCGCAGTGATGATAATTTGCTGTTGCTAGATGTGATTCCGCTCTCTCTTGGCCTAGAAACCATGGGCGGCTTGGTAGAACGTGTTATTCCTCGCAATGCCACATTGCCATTAGCGCGAGCGCAAGACTTTACGACATTTAAAGATGGTCAAACCGCCATGAGCATTCACGTGCTGCAAGGTGAACGTGAGTTAGTGTCAGACTGCCGCTCACTCGCTAAATTTGAATTACGTGGCATTCCGCCCATGGTAGCTGGTGCGGCACGTATTCGTGTGACCTTCCAAGTGGATGCAGACGGCTTACTCTCTGTGACTGCTCGCGAACAATCAAGTGGTGTAGTGGCTGATATTGTCGTCAAACCCTCTTATGGTTTATCTGAAGATCAAATCATTAATATGCTTAAATCCTCTTTTGGTGCTGCGGAGCAAGACAAACAAGCACGCGCCTTGAGAGAGGCCATTGTGGATGCAGAACGTTTAATCGAAGCAATAAACGCAGCGCTTGCACAAGACGGTCATCTATTAAGCCCAGATGAAAAATCAGCCATTGAGGCGCTAGCAAATGCATTAGAAGCAACACGCCATGGCAATGATAAAGACAGTATCATTCAAGCGGTAGAAGCACTTAATCATGCTACTGAGTACTTTGCTGGCAGACGCATGGATGCTTCGGTGAAACAAGCTTTAGCAGGTCAAGACTTAAATACATTAGAACTTTAAAAGACAACACAACATGCCACAAATTATCGTATTGCCCCATGAAGAACTTTGCCCTGAAGGCATGGCATTTGAAGCCAAGCCAGGTGTATCCATTTGCGATAGCCTACTCAAACAGAATATTGATATTGACCATGCTTGCGACAAAGTTTGCGCTTGTACGACATGTCACGTGATTGTGCGTGAAGGTTACAAAACACTTAACCCAGCCGAAGATCAAGAAGAAGACTTACTCGACAAAGCTTGGGGTTTAGAGCCAAATTCACGGCTTTCATGCCAAGCGATTGTTGGTACAACTGATTTAGTTTTAGAAATCCCAAAATACTCTATCAACATGGCAAAAGAAGGCCATCGCTAAATCCCCCTGTCTTCTTTTCATTGTCATCAAAAGTTCACATGCTCGTGGTTGACTAGCAACTCTGATCTTAAAGTAACTCAGCACAAGGAGTGATTGAAATGGCTAAGAAGGACAAAATAGAAGTTCATTGGCTCAACAAACCACAAGAGCAGGACTACCCTGCCGCAGCCTCATACTTAAGCCTTATTTACGATGACAAAAGCTCATCGTCCTTTGTTGTAAAGCTGACAGATGCCCCGCTTGTTGAGTTTAAAGCTATGGATATTTTTAGAGCATCTAGTCTTTCGCTACTTGGCGTCAGCAATCTTCATGTTAGGCGTGACATCAAAAAAATTAAAACTGGCGAACTCATGTCACCACTATTGCTTGTAAGAGACCAAGCGAATGGCAAACTCACTATCGCGGATGGGTATCATCGGCTTTGTGCGGTCTATCACTTTGATGAAGACGCAATAATTCCCTGCAAAATTGTTTGATGCATTAATTGACTTGTTATTGCAACAATCAATAATTCAAATAAGTATTAGTTAATGCTAGGTCAAGCTAATATTAATCTCTTAGTTTTCATAGAGCGCTTAAAACCACTCTATCTTTTATTTGAGCAGATAAAATGAAGTTTTTTATCTGCTTGATCATCTTAGCATTTTTATTTGTGAGCTACTCCATTCATTACAAACTGTTTGGCTCTAAGACGCTATCAAAAGCTACTGGTGGCTTGATTGCGCTATGCTTATTAGGCATTTTCCTTTTTTCAATTGGTTGCCTGATCTATAAAGAAGCGATGATTTATTCTTTAAAATTCATAGATTCATCTTCTTTATGACACATGATTGACACATAAAAAAATTATTATTAAATCTGTGTAAGGTAATTTCAAAGAAGCTCAAAATGAATGAAGTCATGAATTTAATTAAACAAAGAAAAACCAGCGAGATCAACAGTCCTTTGATTCACCAAAAGGTGCTCAAAAGCATACACAAGATTTCTACCACTGAAATCTCAAGAACAGCGGCCACGCTTAACTTGATTACCGATCATTTAAAATCTAAAAAACAAGCAAAGCAACCCGCGGACATCGTTCCAGTTTATCTTGTGTTCTAGATTTTTTTTAAAGTCTTAGTTTTAGACTCAACTCCTTTTGAGCGTCTTTCCAGGCGCTCTTTTTTTCATATAAACTTCATGGTGTCTTCACAATAAAAACATGGCATGATTTATAAAATAATAATTTAAACATAATTATTACTACCGCTAGACATAATCACGTTCAGACTTAATTAACTATTTAACAGGTGAACGTTCGTGCCAACAACAATAGGTTACTTCAATTTTATAGTAATCAAACAACATCAGGATTACCTTAACTTTTCCATTAAATTTAGCTATGGCAAAAACTTTTGCGGAGTCACCGGCATGGGCTGGATGGGTAAGAAGAAGGTGCATTACTACATCAATAGCATTCTCATGAATAAAAAGCATGCTTCGCTTGATGAAGCTAAAGAAGTGGGCATTACCATCGTGCAAAACAGCGCTTTATTTGAACAGCTACAACTTGACCATTTAACTAAGTCTTACATTAAAACAAAACTGGCTAAGCCATAGTTTCTGTAAAAAACGCTTTACAAAACTAAGCCAGCTTAGCCAATGTGATATTTAATAAAAAATAAATGCAGATTAGCCCAACAACGATGCGCTTTTATTTTGCACTTATTGCGCGTTAGGTCCTGTAATAATATACAGCTGACCGCCTTCCACTAATTCAGGATCACTCAATTTTGCATGTACTTGCAGCGAACCTAAAAAGTAACGTTTAATCGTTTCAAACCAAGGCGCTTTGCGCACTAAATCGGTAATTTCAATAATCCCTGAGTTTTCTTCGTCTTGCGTTAAAAATTCAGAGCTGTTTTTATCTAAGAATATTTCGGGCGCAACGCGGAATACCTTCTCTGCCTTGCCTGTTTTTGGGTCAAACTGCCAGATCGATGCCATGTGTGGATTATCACCCGGGTCTTCTTCAACCAGCACTTTGCCATCGCCAGCCACGGTTATATTGTCAAACATCTGAGCGCCAATATCACGGGCATTGAGTACTACTTTAATTGCGCCGCCTTTTTCTGGTTGAGCAATATCATCAAAAGTAAGTTGGAATAATTGGCTAGTGCCGTCAATTTTGTCAGTGGTGGCAAAGTAAAAAATATTCGGGCTATTGACATCCCAAGCACCATCTTCTGGACGCATAAAGTTTGCCACATTTACGCCTTTTCCAGCTTTCTCTAAGTCGTCACCGCTCATGCTAGAAACATCACCTAAGTCAGCAAAGTCAAATCGCTTACCCTCTACTTTGACCGCATAAAGATTGCCGCCCATCATGCCAGCCTGCTCCACAGGGTTTCCTGTTGCACGCTTTTCACCCACATACATATACACTTGGCCACCAGGACTATCATCCATCCCCATCACTACGGTTTTAATACCTGTGCTCGGGTTAGCCACAGCATTTTCCCAAGCAAATTTACCTAAGTAAGGCAGCTCATAACTTATGCCTTTTTGCTCACCCGTCACCACATGGGCGAAGCCTCGACCACCTTCGCGGTTTTCTTCACCATTCATAAACAAGCGGCCATTAAAACCTTTGCCAGAAGCCGCATCATAAAAAGCGCTTAGAGCAGGCAAGTCGGCAGAACATAAACGATTAAAACTATAGGCTGGCGCATTTACATGCTTTTTATCATTAGCAAGCCATAGTTTGGTCTGCTTAATTAAATCTTCACCATAAGTGATTTTTAGGCTGGCAATATCCAGAATCCAATGCGACACAAATGCCCCCCTCCCAAAATGCTTGCGGTTTTTACCTTGGTCTTTACCAATCTCATGATTCATGTAAATAGAGAGCGTGCCATCGCCATTATTTAGCGCACCCAAACCATCAGGAATGCCAACCATACGATAGTTTTTAACACCAACAGCATCACCCACGTTTAACAAAGGCTTTACTTGCCAAGCAGGAGATAGTGATTTTAACCAAGCCTGTGAAGTTGATACTTCATTAGATGCAGCGAAACAATGTGCGCCGAAAGCTAACAGCAAAACAAAAAGTAAAGGAGATGATTTTTTCATGCGGGCAACCGAAATTGAAATTAAAGAATTATTTAATATGATAAGCGTGAAATAAGACGAATTTTTGACAGACAATAAAATAATCTGCCGAGGCGGGGGGTTTTACATTCAAAGAACAATCTAATTTAAACAGCTAAATTAGAAAGCGATTTGTGTATGCAACATAAGCAACTCTTCATGGTTTATATATGGATGACAAAAAATACACTTAATATAGTTATGTTAAAAAAACAACAGCACAGCGTGCGATTAGATGATTTATTATCTATCAAATTTAAATTAAATTCATTATTTTAGGATTGAATGATAAAAACTCACATTCCCTTAAAACAGGCTTTTTTGTATTGGTTAAGGCTAGGCTTTATTAGCTTTGGCGGCCCTGCTGGGCAGATTGCCATCATGCATCAAGAGTTAGTGGTAGAAAAACGCTGGATTTCAGAAGCGCGTTTTTTACATGCGCTGAATTTTTGTATGTTATTACCTGGCCCTGAGGCGCAACAATTGGCGATTTATATTGGTTGGTTGATGCACAAAACGCTAGGTGGCTTAATGGCTGGATTGTTATTTATTTTTCCTGCATTTTTTATATTAGCTGGTTTGGGTATGGTGTATATGCAATATGGTGAACTACCTTTAATACAAAGTCTTTTTAGCGGCATCAAGCCTGCGGTGGTGGCAATTATATTATTTGCGGCTTATCGCATTGGTACGCGCACACTAAAACATCCTTTATTAATGATGATTACGGCGCTTTCATTTATTGGGATCTTATTTTTTAAACTGCCGTTCCCATTGATCGTCTTATTGGCCGCCATGATTGGCTGTGTGGCGAGTCACTTCTTACCGCAAGCTTTTAAAGCGGCCTCGCACAATGCCGATAATAAAACTGAATATTTAACTGCTATTATTGATGACGACACACCTATCCCTGAACACGCCAAATACAAACTCAGCCTTTTACTCAAAAACCTCATTTTGGGACTTTTGATTGTTGGCTTAGCTTTTTATTTATTGGTGAGTTTTTTTGGCTTTGAAGATTTACTCAGCCAAACAGCTTTATTTTTCACCAAATCAGCATTACTGACCTTTGGTGGGGCTTATGCGGTGTTACCTTATGTTTATCAAGGGGCTGTGGAGCATTACCACTGGATTAATGCTGCACAGATCATTGATGGCTTGGCGCTAGGCGAAACTACGCCAGGCCCGTTGATTATGGTGGTTACCTTTATTGGCTTTGTAAGTGGCTGGGTGAATCATGCACTACCTGATGCAGCGCTTTGGGTTTCTGGTTTAGCAACCGCTGGCGTTGCGACTTTCTTTACCTTTTTGCCTAGCTTTTTAATGATTTTTTTAGGCGCGCCGTTTATTGAAACCACGCGCAGCCAAATCAAACTCTCCGCTACCTTAGCTGCTATCACTGCGGCGGTAGTTGGTGTGATTTTTAATTTGGCAGTGTTTTTTGCATTACATACTTTTTGGCAAGAAAAAACCCAGCATCTCAACATGGCTGGGTTAATCATTGCATGCCTGGCTTTTGTTGCACTCACCAAATTTAAAGCAAATACTTTAGTAGTGATTGTCGCCAGTGGTTTGGTTGGCCTTGCTTTGGGTTCTGTTAGCTAGGCTATATTTAGTTAAACCTCTTTGCGCATGTGCGGGAATAAAATCACGTCGCGAATGCTTGGACTGTCTGTGAGGAGCATCACCAAGCGGTCAATACCGATACCACAACCGCCTGTTGGCGGCATGCCGTATTCAAGTGCACGGATAAAGTCTGCATCATAATACATCGCTTCATCATCGCCGGCTTCTTTAGCAGCAACTTGTGCGTGGAAGCGCGCCGCTTGGTCTTCAGCATCGTTAAGCTCTGAGAAGCCGTTGGCGATTTCACGGCCGGCAACAAAGAGTTCGAAGCGCTCAGTGATTTCCGGGTTTGCGTCCGAAGCACGTGCCAGTGGTGAAACTTCAATTGGGTAGTCAATAATATAAGTTGGCTCCCAGAGTTGGCTTTCTGCCGTTTCTTCAAACAAAGCTAGTTGCAAAGCGCCCAGGCCTGCATGGTCAAATGCCTTTACCCCAAACTTGAGCAACTCTTGACGAATAAACGCTACATCCGCTAATTGCTCTGCGGAGTAACTAGGTGCGTACTTATTAATCGCGCCCAAAATCGTTAAGCGTTGGAATGGTTTGCTAAAGTCTAACTCTCGTCCTTGGTATTGCAAGGCGGCTGTGCCACACGCGGCGAGCGCCGCTGCACGAATACAGTTTTCGGTATAGTCCATCAACCATTTGTAATCGGTATAAGTAGCGTAAAACTCCATCATGGTGAATTCTGGATTGTGACGAATGCTTACGCCTTCATTTCGGAAATTGCGGTTAACTTCAAACACACGCTCAAAGCCGCCAACAATCAAACGCTTTAAATAAAGTTCCGGAGCAATACGCAAGGTCATTTGCATATCCAAAGCATTGTGATGTGTGATAAATGGCTTGGCTGATGCACCGCCAGGAATTGGATGAAGCATTGGCGTTTCAACTTCAAGGAACTCATTTTCCAGCATAAAAGTACGAATCGCAGAAACAATCTTGCTACGTGCTTTAAAAGTATTGCGTGTTTCTTCAGAAACAATCATATCCACATAGCGTTGGCGATATTTAATCTCTTGGTCCGCCAAGCCATGGAATTTTTCAGGGAGCGGACGGATTGATTTAGTGAGCAAACGAAGCTCTGTGACCTTAATAGAAAGTTCTCCTGTTTTGGTTTTGAACACCACACCAATAGCGGCAAGAATATCGCCCAAATCCCAATGTTTGAATGATTCGTATATCTCTTCACCGATATTATCTTTAGAGATGAATAGCTGAACGCGTCCTGAACGATCTTGCACGGTTGCAAAGCTGGCTTTGCCCATCACACGTTTAAGCATCATGCGGCCAGCGATTTTTACAGTGACCGCCATTCCTTCTAAGGCTTCATTTTCAAACGTGCCATATTGCTGATGTAAGTCCGCAGCAATATGCTCAGGCTTAAAATCATTAGGGAAGGCAACGCCAGCGGCGCGAATGGCCTTTAGTTTTTCACGGCGCTCGGTGATGACGTGGTTTTCGTCTTGTAATGGCGTATTTAGATGTTCACTCACTTCAAACTCCCTGCTTTAAACTTTCAGATATAAATTGGTCAAGGTCGCCATCAAGCACACCTTGTGTATTGCCGACTTCAACATTGGTACGTAAATCTTTAATACGGGATTGGTCTAGCACATAACTTCGGATTTGATGCCCCCAGCCAATGTCGGTTTTAGCATCTTCCAAGGCTTGTTTTTCTTCATTACGCTTATTGAGCTCTAGCTGATAAAGCTGGGCTTTTAGCATATTCATGGCTTCAGCTTTATTGCGATGTTGCGACCTGTCGTTTTGACACTGCACCACGGTATTGGTTGGGATATGCGTAATGCGCACAGCAGAATCGGTTTTGTTAATATGCTGACCACCCGCACCACTGGCGCGATAGGTATCAATGCGCAAATCGGCAGGATTAATATCCACTTCAATGGAGTCATCAATCTCTGGGAATATTTGTACGCTAGCAAATGAAGTATGGCGGCGATTACCCGAATCAAAAGGTGATTTGCGCACCAAGCGATGAACACCTGATTCACTGCGCAAATAGCCATAGGCATATTCACCCGAAATTTTAAGTGATGCGCTTTTGATGCCAGCAATATCCCCTTCTGACTCTTCTAGCACTTCGACCTTAAAGCCTTTTCGCTCGCAATAACGCAAATACATACGGAGCAGCATCGAAGCCCAATCTTGCGCCTCAGTACCACCACTACCTGATTGAAAGTCCATAAAGCAATTATTTGGGTCCATGGGATTTGCAAACATGCGGCGAAACTCCATGCCCTCAAGTTGCTTTTCTAATTCTAGACTATCGGCTTCTATACTTAATAATGTGCCTTCGTCGTTTTCATCCCTAGCCATCTCAAAAAGCTCAGAGGCGTCGCGAATACCAGCATCAATATTAACCAGCAATTTAACCAGATCCTCAAGCTCACGGCGCTCTTTACCTAGCTTTTGTGAGTGTTCGTTGTCATTCCAAATCTTTGGGTCTTCTAAAAGCTGACTAACTTCTTCTAGGCGTTGTTGCTTATTTTCAAAGTCAAAGATACCCCCTAAGCGCATGCTGGCGATCAGCGAGGTCGGTAAGACGATTGCCTATGAGATTGAGTTGTTCGGATTCCATTATAGTTTTAACTTGTACTTTTTTTGAATAGACAAAATTATACATCAAACCCAGTACAATACGTGGAGTAGACCTCAAGCTAGTTACGTGCTTGCGAACTCAGATAAATCACGAAAAACTTATTTACTTATGGATATGTTTCACGTGTTCTGTCACAAAGCTGCAATATTTAATCCTTAAAATTAGTTCATGCTTTGATTAAAAGTTTTCAAAAAAATTAACTTTCGCTAAAGGGAGATATAATGCAATCAATATTTGTAAACGCTCTAAAAGTTGTCTCATTTGTTGCAGTTGCTTTCTCTGGAACAACTGCATACGCTGCTGAAAAAATCATCAAGATTGACGGCTCCTCAACTGTATACCCAATCAGTGAAGCAGTTGCTGAAGAGTTTCAATCTGCTCAAAAAATCAAAGTGACTGTTGGTGAGTCTGGCACCGGTGGTGGCTTTAAAAAATTCTGTCGTGGTGAAACTGATATTTCTGACGCTTCACGCCCAATTTCACAAAAAGAGATGGATGCTTGTAAAGAAGCTGGTATTCAATTTATTGAATTGCCAATCGCTTATGACGCTTTAACGATTGTTGTGAACAGCAAAAATGACTTCGTTAAATCAATCTCAGTTGAGGATTTGAAAAAAATCTGGGCACCAGGTTCTTCAGTGAAAAATTGGAATCAGGTGAGCACTTCATACCCAAACTTGCCTATGGCATTGTTTGGCCCAGGCACAGCATCAGGAACATTTGATTACTTTACTGAAGCTGTAAATGGTAAAGCTAAGTCAAGCCGTTCAGATTACACACCATCAGAAGATGACAACGTTTTAGTACAAGGTGTTGCAAACAACGCAGGCAGCATGGGTTATTTTGGTTTTGCCTATTACGTCGAAAACAAAGATAAATTACGCGCATTGCCCATCATCGCTAAGGCTGGCGCAGTCGCAGTAATGCCTTCAGTGGAATCTGTTATGAACTCTACATATCAACCACTTTCACGTCCATTGTTCATCTACGTGAATGCAACTGCTGCTAATGCACGTCCAGAGATCAAAGCTTTCGTAAACTACTACTTGGAAAATGCGCCAAAATTGGTAAAAGAAGTGAAATATATTCCACTAACAGCTGAAGACTACGCAGCTGTTAAATCACACTTCAAAGCAATGAAGCCTGGAACCGGGTTCAATGGCACTCCAGAAGTTGGCGTTAAGATTAATGATCTAATTAACCGTATCAAGTAATTAAATGCGATCAATATTGGGGTGGCGTAAGCCCCCCAATTGCTAGCAATAAAATCTCGCTGATAACTTTTGTCAGCGCATGCAGTTAAGATTGATTGAATTTTTTAGCGACGATTCATCCGATCTAGAATAGAAAAGCATCCTTAAATATGGCGACTAACACGATGAATGAATTAGCAACCACCACCATCAGTCTGCGTTTAGCGAAAAATATTCGCCGCAACATTAGAGAGCGTGTGATTGAATTCATTTTGATGTTGGCTGCGCTTTCAGCAGTGGCTACAACGTTAGGCATTGTTGCTATTTTATTAAATGAATCGCTGGGTTTCTTTAAGACCGTTTCAGTGGTTGATTTCTTTACTGACACACAATGGACGCCTCTTTTTGAAGATGCGCACTTTGGCATTATGCCGCTTATCGCTGGCACGTTAACAACTTCAGCGGTCGCTTTAATGGTTGCGATTCCTGTTGGCACGATTGGTGCAATTTACTTATCTGAGTTTGCTACTCACAAAGTTCGCGAAACAGTTAAACCGACTCTTGAATTGCTTGTTGGCGTTCCAACAGTGGTTTTTGGTTACTTCGCTTTATTCTTTGTCACCCCATTACTACAAAACATGATTCCAACATTACCTGGCTTTAACATGCTTTCAGCAGGCTTGGTGATGGGCATTATGATTATTCCTTACATTAGTTCTGTGGCTGAAGATGCCATGCGCGCCGTGCCGATGAGCATGCGTGAAGGCTCCTATGCCATGGGAGCTACACGCTTCCAAACTGCGTTACGTGTGGTTGCCCCAGCTGCGACCTCAGGCATCGTTGCTGCCTATATCTTGGGTATTTCACGTGCGGTAGGTGAAACCATGGTGGTTGCCGTAGCAGCAGGTCAACAACCTAACCTAACATTTAACCCAATGGAAAGTGCTGCAACGATTACTGCTTACATTGTGCAAGTTGCACTAGGTGATTTGCCACACGGCAGTATTGGTTATCAAAGCATTTTTGCTGCAGGCCTAGTATTAATGGTAATGACGCTATTTTTCAACATGCTTGGCCATTTGGTTCGCAAAAAATACCGCGAAAACTACTAAGCCGTTTTATTAAAAATAACAAACACCCATAAAAACTGAGTAATCATATATGACACAAGCATCGTTAATCAAAAACTTAACTGAAGTGCGCGCAATGATTAAGCGCCATAAAGCCAATGATTATATTTTTGCAGTTATTGGCATCATCGCGCTAATGATAGGCTTGTTAACCCTACTGACGCTATTTATTGACTTGATTTACGATGGTAGCGCACGTTTTAACTTACAATTTTTAAGCGACTACCCTTCACGCCGTGCTGCGCATGCTGGATTGTTATCAGCTTGGGTCGGCTCTACTTTGGTCATGATCATTACTTTCCTCACTGCAGTACCTATGGGTGTTGCAGCGGGCTTATACCTAGAAGAGTACGCGCCTAAAAATTGGTTTTCAGACATTATTGAAATTAATGTCTCTAACTTAGCAGGGGTGCCGTCGATTGTTTACGGCTTACTTGCTTTGGGTTTATTTGTTTATGGCTTGGGACTGGGACAAAGTATTTTGACTGCTGGCTTAACGCTAGGCTTACTGATTCTGCCAATTGTGATTGTTTCAACTCGTGAGTCTATCCGTGCCATCCCTGTGGCGATTCGTGAGGCGGCTTATGCGGTTGGCGCGACCAAGTGGCAAGTAGTTTATGATCATGTATTGAAGTACTCATACGGTGGTGTTTTAACAGGGATTATTATCGGAATGGCACGTGCCCTTGGTGAAACAGCCCCAATCATCACGATTGGTGCATTAACCTTTATCGCGTTCTTACCACCATCACCGATTACATCTGTACCGCCATACTTGAATTTCGAATGGCTAAGCTCAGGCTTTACCGTGCTCCCAATTCAAATGTTCAACTGGTTATCGCGCCCGGACCATGCTTTCCATGTGAATGCAGCTGCCACTGGCGCGATCATTATTCTTGTGACATTACTGATGAATGGTTATGCGATTCGTTTACGTTACAAGATTCGTGAAAGCATTAAGTGGTAACACGCTACATTTGATCAAAACAATATTAAACCCATTAGCAGGAAATTAATTATGGTCACTACGACAACACCGATTAAAGCTGAAGCACGTGATTTAGACTTTTATTATAGCACTGGCATGAAGGCGCTAAAAGGCGTTTCAATGCCGCTGTATGAAAAGAAAATCACTGCGTTAATTGGCCCATCAGGCTGTGGCAAATCAACATTCTTACGTTGTTTTAATCGCATGCATGACCTTTATCCTGGCAATAAGTACGATGGCGAAATTATCATGCATCCAGACAACACTAACGTATTGGCTGATGGTGTAGATCCAATCGAAGTGCGCATGCGTATTAGCATGGTGTTCCAAAAGCCAAACCCATTCCCAAAATCAATCTATGAAAACGTGGCTTATGGCTTGCGTGTTCGTGATGAGAGGAATAAGCGTGTCATAGACGACAAAGTGGAAGAGGCGCTTAAAGGTGCAGCTATTTGGAATGAAGTAAAAGATCGTCTCAATGACTTAGCATTTAACTTGTCAGGTGGCCAACAACAGCGTTTATGTATCGCACGTGCCTTAGCAACCGATCCTGAAATTATGTTGTTTGACGAGCCAACATCAGCGCTTGATCCAATTGCAACTGCGAATATTGAAGAGTTGATGTGTGAGCTTAAAGATAAATTAACGATACTAGTGGTAACGCACAACATGCAACAAGCGGCTCGCGTATCAGATTATACCGCTTACATGTATCTTGGCGAGATGATGGAGTTTGGCGAGACAGATGCTATTTTTACAAAGCCAACACGTAAAGAAACTGAAGATTACATCACAGGCAAATTTGGTTAATTACTAGATAAATTAAGCACAAAAAAAGCTGGCACACCAAATATGAGTGCCAGTTTTTTTGTTGCTTAAAACTTATTCAATAAATTTAATTAAATAGATTTTAAATGGAGCTTGTGACATCCGTATAAAAATTAATCATGCGTTCAGCTTGGGCCTTATCAGTCCAGCGGGTTTTCGCATAATGATAAGCAGCCTTGCCTAAAGCATCACAACGCGCTTTATCACTTAATACCGCATGCACCTTGTCCGAGAAAATGACTTCATCATGCGGGGCAATCAAAGCGCCCTCACCTTCAATGAGTATCGACTTGGTGCCTAATTCAGCAATCGCGACCACTGGCGTTGCTTGTGCCATCGCTTCTAACAGAACCAATCCCTGGGTTTCGCTCATAGAAGAAAAGACAAAAACATCAGCACTTTGATAACAGGCATTGAGTTCCGTATTGCGATCTAAATAACCAATAAACTTAATGTTATCCTCAAGATTGAGTTCTTTACTTAAAGCATGAAGGCTAGCTTCAGCGGGGCCCTCGCCGGCAACCACCAATAACGCATTCGGCTGCTTTTTAATTAAATCTACCCACATGCGGAGCAAAAAACTGATGTTCTTTTCAAACGCAACACGTCCCACAAACAAGCCCATCGGTCTATCAGCGGTAATGCCATATTTTGCTCTAAATGCAGCACCATCTGCCTTGGCAAAGCTGTGTGCTTGTAAGCCTGTTGGTACAACCTCCGCTTTAGATTTCACGCCATATTTACGCAGCACATCAAGCATCGGTTGAGACGGGGCAACAATCGCATCCACCGCATTGCATTGGCGACGAGAAATAAAGCGCGCAATGCTCTTTGCAATGCCTTTTGGAATGAATGGTAAGTAGTGATGCAGGTAATCTTCAAAGAAGGTGTGATAAGTCTCCACACATGGGACATCAAGCAAGTGCGCAAGCTTCAAACCTAAGTAATGAGCCACAAATGGCGTATGAATATGCACGATGTCATATTCTTCATTGCGTAGCGACATTAAGCCGTCCAATGCCACACCATATTTCATGAGCTTATCTTCTGGATCGAAGTAAATACTGCGTGCTGGAATACGTTTAATCCAAGCCTCATCTTCAGTCTGCACGCCATATTCAGGCGCAATCAAATGCACGGTATGACCCATGTCCTGCATTTGATTTACAAAAGTGCGGATGGAGGTAGAAACACCGTTGATGCGCGGGAAGTAAACATCAGAGATAAATAGGATTTTCAATGCTACGGCCTCAGTAGTGGCGCCGCGATGACGGTCGCTTACAAGAATATCTTAACGACGCTTTGTGACAGTTATATGAACTGTCACATTTGTTTCATTAGAAAGGCAAAAGCACGAGTGACCACACAACAATCAGATTGAGCAAGCTTAACAAAACAGCTGCGCTACCGATGTCTTTTGCGCGCTTTGCGAGCAAGTGATGATCGAGCGAAATACGGTCAACCGTTGCTTCAACAGAAGAGTTTAAAAGCTCAACAATAATCACCAAAAACACACAAGCAATCATTACAGCTCGCTCCATGCCGCTATGCCCGAGATAAGCGGCTAAAGGAATTAGAATTAACGCTAAACGCAGCTCCTGCCTGAAAGCGTCTTCATTTTTATAGGCCTCTGATAAGCCTTCCATGGAATAGCCAAATGCATTGATTAATCGACGTAATCCTGTTTTTCCTTTAAATGGACTTTCCATAACTTCCTCAATATTTAGATGTAAAACTTGGCGTGCAGTATAGCAAACAAGTGTTGTCGATATTGCTTGTCATCATAGCATCATCAAATCTTCACACTACTTTAACGTTCGCAGGGTAAATTGCAAACTCATGAAAAAGCAACTATATAAGCTCTGTTGGATTCTTCCCATCATTCTTTATACAGCTGATGCAAATGCATGGGGCTTAATGACCCATCTCTATTTTGCGCATTCATTATTATGGGCAATGCCAGCACTTGACCCTAGGCTCAGAAAAGCTGTTCAGAACTTTCCAGATTTAGTGATGGCAGGGGCCTGTTTGCCTGACCTTGCAATTGTTTCAAAACACTTCAAGACTTCACACGATTGGCAACATGCGCATGATTTATTAGAACGTGCTGAGTCCGAAGAAGAGCTGGCGATTGCGATCGGTTATGCAAGTCATTTATATGTAGATGTGATTGCACATAACCACTTTGTGCCAGCACATGAAGAGATGTGGACAGATAACGGAATGTTGGCGCATATCGCCTCAGAATGGGCAATGGACGCGCATTTGCAGCCATTACTACATACTTCCCCAAGTAAGCTTATCAATAAGCACAAAAGGCTCTTAGCTACCTTTGTCAGCGAAAATTTTCCCTGTTCATTCAATCAAACAAAACAAGCATTAACGAGACTAAGTTTTTGGGATAACGTACTGCGAACTGTCAAGATTCCACACATCATTTATTTGAGTGTACGCATTGTTGATCGTCGTGTTTTTAAACACTTTGTGTATTACATTGCTAAAACACAGACAGCAATAGCAGAAATCGGGATTGTTTTAAGTGGGGAAAAGCCAGCTTGGAAAGCAGAGTTACTTCATATGAGTGATGCACAATTAAGCGCATGGCGACTAGAGTGCATGGGAGACTTGGCGCTCCTTCATCCAGCACCCATCAGTTACTTTATGCCAAATAACTAAATAGATATAACGAGATGATTATAACAAGATAAATAGTGAAGCGATTAGACCGCCAATTGCTGCGCCAGCAATCACATCCGTTGGATAATGCAAACCAAGCACAACTCGAGACAATCCAACAAGCGCCGTAAAAGGAATGAGTAATCCAGCCAATTGTGGGTAGTAGTAAAGGCCCACAGCACAAAATGCTACAGCATGTAATGTGTGACCGGATGGAAAGCTAAAGCGATCTAATGGTCGTCCCGTTAACCAAATATCCTGATGTACTTCGTAAGGACGTGGACGTAGCGTTTTCCCTTTAATCCATTTGTAGATCAAAGTGCCTGTTAAGCCGGCCATCGCCATATGCAACACTGGTAAGTATGAAGCTTGACCCTGCGTCAACATAATCCCGAGCATTACTGTGTACCAAAATACACCATCACCTAATCGGCTAATTAATCTAAAGAAAATTCGTACTGCTCGATAATGACTTGTTTTATTCACACTAATACAAAGTGCACTATCCCAAGCAAGAAAGCGATTTCTATATAAAACCAATTTATAAGGCATGATGGCTCCAAGGCTTTTTCATGCCGCTATAGTGACAAGCAATTATGACAATTTGATGAAGAATGCCGACTTGAAATGAAAAAACCCCAGTCATTTCTGACTAGGGTTTTGTATAAAGAGTCTGGCGGTGACCTACTTTCGCATGCACGAAGCATACTATCATTGGCGCAGAATCGTTTCACGGCCCTGTTCGAGATGGGAAGGGGTGGTTCCAATTCGCTATGGCCGCCA
>JAIXRI010000010.1:0-207454 GCA_027485305.1 Methylophilaceae bacterium
TGGGTGTGTAGTGGAATTTTGGACGAAAAAAAAGGCTACAATTTCTTGTAACCCATTATTTCTATTACAAATTCTGGTGGGCTGTGCGGGGATCGAACCCACGACAAACGGATTAAAAGTCCGCTGCTCTACCAGCTGAGCTAACAGCCCGATTAGTTTTCTTGTAGGAAGTCAACTAACGAAAGGTCGCAATTATCTATAAAAAATGACGGTCCGTCAATCAAAGTCTAGCGTAAACCTGGAAATTTTCCTTGCATGGCGCGCATCATCTTTCCCATTCCGCCTTTTGAGAACATTTTCATCATCTTTTGCGTCTCTTCAAACTGATTCAGCAATCGATTGACATCCTGAACTTGAAGGCCAGCACCCGCGGCGATTCGACGTTTACGTGTTGCTTTAATCAGCTCTGGTTTTTTACGTTCTAATGGCGTCATGGAGTTAATGATACCTTCAATACGTCGAATGGCTTTATCACCATCTTCACTATTCATTTTATTAGCGGCACCTGACATTTGTGCTGGGAGCTTATCCATCAAGGCTCCCATGCCACCCATATTGCGCATTTGTACCATTTGCATTTTGAAGTCTTCCAAATCGAAATTCTTACCCGACTTCACTTTATCTGCGAATTTTTTTGCTTCGTCTAAATCGACATTTTTTTGCGCTTGCTCAATCAGCGACAGTACATCGCCCATGCCAAGCACACGTGAGGCCATCCGCTCAGGGTGAAACGGCTCCAAGCCGTCGACCTTTTCACTAACACCAATAAATTTAATTGGCTTACCAGTCACATGGCGCACAGAAAGTGCGGCACCACCGCGCGAGTCGCCATCAAGTTTGGTTAATACCACGCCAGTAAGCGGTAGCGTCTCGCCGAAGGCTTTTGCCGTATTGACCGCATCTTGGCCCTGCATGGCATCGACCACAAACAAGGTTTCAACTGGATTGAGTAAGGTGTGCAAATCTTTGATTTCAGCCATCATGGCTTCATCAATCCCTAAACGGCCAGCGGTATCAAATATCAATACATCATAATAAAACTTTTTAGCATGCGCCAAAGCATCGCGGGCAATATCTTGCGGCTTTTGATTTGTATTTGAATCGAAGCAATCAACATCTAAACTCTGTGCCAATGTTTTTAGTTGCTCAATCGCCGCAGGGCGATAAATATCTGCACTTGCGAGTAAGACTTTTTTCTTTTGCTCTTTTAATAATTTAGCTAATTTTGCAGAGGTGGTGGTTTTGCCAGAGCCTTGCAAACCTGCCATCAGGATAATCGCTGGTGGCACTGCGGCAAGATTTAAGCCTGCGTTTTGGGCACCCATCAGCTTAGTCAGCTCATCATGCACCACCTGAATCACCGCTTGGCCTGGGGTCAGGCTATCAAGCACTTCACGACCTTGTGCGCGGACTTTTACATCGGCAATAAAGTCTTTAACAACCGGCAATGCAACATCAGCTTCCAAAAGCGCCATACGGACTTCGCGCATCGCATCGGCAATATTGTCGTCACTAAGCCGCGCTTGGCCACGCAGGTTTTTGATGACGCTCTGTAAGCGGCCGCTTAAATTTTCTAACATGTTTGGGGTTACCTTATTTTTCTTTCGCACTCTGAGCCAGTCTGGCATTAACCTGCCAGAAGGCTCATGTTATAGTATGAATTCATTCATCAATATTTTAACTCATATCATTACTTTGATATTCATCCTATGCAAGCATCAAACTATTTATCTTATTTGTCTGTGATTGTTTTATATAGCGCTGTTGCTTTTCGTTTTTGGCGCTCATCATCAACACAAGTAAAATTAAATCAACATTCTGTTTTTATCGCAGTTGGTCTGATCGTGCACGCAAGCCTGCTATATCAAGATATTTTTATTGGTGACCTCAATCTTAATATTGCTAATACGCTTTCTCTGATTTTTTGGCTGACTGTTTTAATCTACTGGGTTGCCAATTTCAAGCACGACCTGCATAGCCTTCAGGCCCTTGTATTACCCCCTGCAGCTGCAACAGTGGCCCTCCAAGCCTACTTTCATAACAATGTGATCGTCGCTTTTGCAAATGACCCGCTCTTTGTCACTCACATTGCTATCGCCTTACTTGCTTACAGCTTATTTACCTTCGCGGCATTACATGCACTTTTAATGGCGGCCGCTGAACGCAGTTTTCACCAAAAAACATCACTCATTAAGATGCCAAGTTTTCCGCCAATTTTGACGATGGAAGCATTACTTTTCAGAATTATTAGTTTAGGTTTTGTATTGCTCACCTTCACCTTAATTAGTGGCATGTTATTTTCCGAGCAGATTTTTCATCAAGCGCTAAAACTCAATCACAAAAATATCTTTACGATTATTTCATGGCTGATTTTTGGTAGCTTATTAATTGGTAGAGCAAAATACGGCTGGCGCGGTCGCACCGCTATCCGTTGGACGCTCACAGGATTTGCAGCATTACTACTTGCTTATGTGGGCAGTAAGTTTGTGCTGGAAATATTGCTTGGTCGCTAGACCTCATTAGCTACGCAAACTGATAATCGGCCAGTCTTGATCTTTAGCATAAGCCTCGAGCACAGGGTCTGGATTCACAGCCACAGGCTTATCCACCAGCTTCATTAATGGCAAATCATTGTGTGAATCACTATAAAACCAAGTTGTACCAAAGTCTTTTAAAATCTGGTCACGCTCAGCAAGCCACTCATTTAAGCGCGTGATCTTGCCCTGCTGAAAGCTCGGCGTACCAACTACCTTACCCGTAAACTCACCATTCACTTCTTCAGGCACAGTACCGATTAAATTTGGAATGCCAAAAGCGGTGGCAATCGGACCCGTCACAAAGCTATTCGTCGCGGTAATAATTAAAAGCACATCGCCATTGGCGCGATGTTTTTCAACCAAGGCGCGAGATTTTTCAGTCATCATCGGCTGAATTTTGGCTTGCATAAATTGCAGGTGCCAAGCATCTAGCTGTGCTCTTGGATTTTTGCTTAAAGGTTTAAGCTGAAACTCTAAGAAGGCATTGATATCAAGCTTACCCACTTTGTAATCAGCATAAAACTGGTCGTTAATGCTGGCATGCGCAGCACGATCTACCACACCAATATCAATTAAAAACTCACCCCATTGATAATCGCTATCACCTGCCAAAAGCGTGTTATCTAAATCAAAAATTGCTAAATCCAATGCCAACTCCCTTGATGAAAAAAGCCCCCGAGTGCTTGGGGGCTTTATCTTTAAATAATTATGCCTTTAAATTTAAGGCCATTAAATCTGCGGATGTGCGCGTTCTGATTTGGAGTGAAGCTTATTCAAACCATTCAAGTAGGCTTTTGCTGAAGCAATGACAATATCCGTATCAGCGCCTTGACCATTCACAATGCGGCCGCCTTTAGCAAGACGCACTGTCACCTCTCCTTGCGCATCCGTACCGCTAGTAATGTTATTCACTGAATACAAAAGCAACTCAGCGCCGCTATTTACAATCTTCTCAATGGCTTTGAAAGCAGCATCCACAGGACCACCGCCATCTGCTTCCGCACGTTTCTCTGCACCGCTATCAAGCACAGCCACCACAGCATGTGGCGTTTCGCCGGTTTGTGAGCACACTTGTAAATAAGCTAACTTGAAATACTCAGTATCGTCGCTCACAAAATCATCGCTTACCAAGGCTTGAATGTCTTCATCAAAGATTTCAGACTTTTTATCCGCCAATGTTTTAAATCGAGCGAAAGCCGCGTTCAATGCCTCTTCGCCATCTAAAGCGATGCCTAATTCATCCAAGCGAGAACGAAAAGCATTGCGCCCAGACAACTTACCCAAGGTTAATTTATTGGCGTTCCAACCCACATCTTCAGCACGCATAATTTCGTAAGTCTCACGGAATTTCAACACACCATCTTGGTGAATGCCGCTCTCGTGGGCAAAAGCATTGGCACCAACTACCGCTTTATTTGGCTGAACTGGATAACCAGTAATCGTCGACACCAATTTTGATGTTGGTACGATTTGCGTCGTATCAATCGATGTTTCTAAATTAAACACGTCACGTCGTGTGCGCACCGCCATCACCACTTCTTCCAAGCTGGCATTGCCTGCGCGCTCACCCAAACCATTAATCGTACATTCCACTTGACGAGCTCCGCCCATGACCGCAGCTAAGGAGTTGGCTACTGCCATGCCTAAGTCGTTATGGCAATGCGTTGACCAGACCACTTTGTCAGAATTTTTAACGCGAGCAATTAACTGCTGCATACGCTCACCCCAAAGGGCTGGAATTGAATATCCAACAGTATCTGGCACGTTAATCGTTTTGGCGCCCGCCTCAATGACGGCATCGAATACTTGCACCAAAAAGTCCATGTCAGAGCGCACTGCATCTTCTGCAGAAAACTCAACGTCATCGGTATATTCCAACGCCCATTTCACAGCCTGCACCGCGCGCGCCAACACTTGCTCTGGTGTCATGCGCAATTTGTTTTCCATGTGGATGGGTGATGTTGCAATAAAGGTATGAATACGACCTTTTTTCGCCGGTTTAATCGCTTCACCCGCACGGCGAATATCATTTTCATTCGCACGCGCCAATGAGCAAACGGTAGTCTCTTTGATGATTTCAGCCACTGCATGAATTGCGTCAAAATCTCCAGGACTTGCAGCGGCAAAACCTGCTTCGATCACGTTCACGCCCAACTTTTCAAGTTGGCGCGCAATACGCACCTTTTCTTCTTTTGTCATTGCTGCGCCTGGGCTTTGTTCACCATCACGCAAGGTTGTATCAAATATGATTAACTGATTATTGGTTGTCATTTTATTTTTCCGTCTTAATTTCTATAGCTAATTTTTTATAGCAATACCCGCTAAGCGTTTTTCATAACGGCGTGGCAAATCTAAATATGAGGTGTGCGTAAGTATACTGCCTAAGGCAGTAGCGCTAGATGTAGTAATGCACCAGCCAAGCAATGACTGGAATTTGAACAAGCTGATGTGTAACTGTTTAATAACATAACGAAATAATATCATGCTTTTTTATCTAGCTTACGACAATTAAATTTATTAAGGCGATAAGCTTTAAGGTAAGTTTTCTAGCTGTTCAGTCGTCGATTTTTCACGCTTTGAAAGATGCATCAACCATAACCCATAGCCAGACAAACCATAAACCAAGGCCACAAAGAACAAGACTTCAGGCGGGCTGTAAGAAATCAATACAAACGCCAATACAATCATAAGAACGACAACAAACGGCACACTATTTTTAAGGTTAATCTCTTTACCGCTGTAAAAACGCAAGTCTGTCACCATCGACAATCCTGCAAATAAAGTCACAGACCAAGCAATCCATTTCATCTTAAACCATGGATAAAAAACAAAATCACCAGGAATATCATTATCAAACGCTACCCATACCAAACCAGCCAATAATGCCGCGGCGGCCGGACTAGGTAAACCTTGGAAATAACGCTTATCCGCCGACCCTAGCTTGGTGTTAAACCTAGCCAAACGCAAAGCTGCGCTTGCACAATAAATAAATGCCGCAATCCAACCTAACTTACCCATGGGCTTAAGCGCCCAAACATAAACCACCAGTGCTGGTGCAACGCCAAATGAAACCATATCGGACAAACTATCGTATTCCGCACCAAACGCACTTTGTGTATTCGTCATACGAGCCACTCGTCCATCCAAACCATCCATCACCATTGCAATAAAAATCGCTACTGCTGAATGTTCATACTTGCCATTCATCGCTTGCACGATGGCATAAAAGCCAGCAAACAAAGCGGCTGTGGTAAATAGATTAGGCAAGAGGTAAATGCCGCGCTCGCGCAAACTTGGTTCTGATGCGTTTCTTTTACGACGAGGACGTGGAGTAACTTCAGCCATGTTGGTGGTTTCCAATAGTAAATTTTCTCTAGTATATCAAAGCCATGCTAAATAGAGCATGGCTGACTATGATAGTATCGCGTTTTGATTAATTAACCCTGACAAACATCAAGCTATTACTTCCATGCAATTTTCCCTGATTACACAAGACGGCCAAGCACGCCGAGGAACAGTATGCCTTACACACGGCGACGTCCAAACACCAGCATTTATGCCTGTTGGCACTTACGGCACAGTCAAATCATTATCCCCAAATGAAATTCGCGATCTTGGGGCCCAAATCGTGCTCGGCAATACCTTCCACTTATGGCTAAGGCCTGGCTTAGATGTGATTGAGGCGCATGGCGGCTTACACCAATTCATGAGCTGGGATGGCCCAATATTAACCGACTCAGGCGGCTTCCAAGTTTGGAGTTTGGGTGATTTACGAAAGATTTCAGAGGAAGGCGTGAAATTCCGCTCACCAATAAATGGTGACAGTTGTTTCTTAACCCCTGAAGAATCCATGCGAATTCAAAAAGTCCTCAATTCAGATATTGTGATGATTTTTGATGAATGCACCCCCTACCCCGCAACTATTCAAGAGGCGCGTGACTCAATGCAATTAAGCCTACGCTGGGCACGCCGCAGTAAAGATGCCCACCAAGGCAATCCAAATGCGCTATTCGGGATTATACAAGGCGGGATGTATGAAGATTTACGCGATGTATCACTCAATGGCCTCACCGAAATTGGCTTTGATGGCTATGCCATTGGCGGTCTTTCTGTAGGTGAGCCAAAAGAGGATATGTTACGCATCCTTGCGCACACGGCACCAAAAATGCCGCAAGATAAGCCACGTTATTTAATGGGTGTTGGTACACCCGAGGATTTAGTAGCGGCCGTGAGTAATGGCGTGGATATGTTCGACTGTGTCATGCCAACACGTAATGCCCGCAACGGTTGGCTATTTACCCGAAACGGTGACATAAAACTGAAAAATTCACGATATAAAATGGATACAAGTCCGCTAGATCCAGAATGCACTTGTTACACCTGCAAAAACTTTAGCCGTGCTTATTTACATCATTTACATAGACTAGGTGAAATTTTAGGAGCGCGCTTAAATACTATTCATAATCTGCATTACTACCAAGAGCTAATGGCTGGAATGCGGGCCGCGATTGAGTCACAAAGTTTTGAAGTATTCAAGCAAGACTTTGCTTTCAAACGCAGTAGATTGAACCAAGAGGTATAAGTAGGTGGCCATCGCTACTGTATGATAAAATTTCTGGGTTAAATATTTGTTTCAAGCTTGACGATTCAAGCATCACTTAAAGAAAGGCTTTATCTCATGTTTATTAGTTCTGCATACGCTGCTACTGGCACCGCCTCATCAGACTGGACAAGCTTTGTGCCAATGGTGGTTATTTTCGTGTTGTTTTATTTCATGTTGATTCGTCCGCAAATGAAACAAGCAAAAGAGCAACGCGCAATGATTCAAGCATTAAAAGTTGGCGATGAAGTTGTTACATCCAGCGGTATTCTTGGCAAAGTTACCAAAGTAGGTGATGAAGTTATTAGCCTTGAAATTGCTGCAACTATTGTGATCAACGTTCAAAAATCAGCAATTCAAGCACAGCTAGATAAAGGCACTATTAAATCCATATAATAAATCCATATAAGAAGTAAAGCGCTGTCATCATTTAATCTTAATCCAACACCATAGGCTTGTTTGATACAAGCCTATATTCAGACCCAAACGTGAGCCGCATTATGAATCGTTATCCATTGTGGAAATACATCTTAGTTTTAACAGTCCTTTTATTAGGCCTTGTTTACTCTATGCCCAATATTTTTGGTGAGTCTCCGGCGGTACAAATTACTACTGCTAAAGCAACTACAAAATTGGATCCCTCACTTTTGGGCAAGATTGAAGATACGCTTAAACAAGAGAACATCAAAATTGATGCTATTTTTATGGACTCAACAGGGGTGAAAGTAAGATTCTCTGATGCTGATACGCAAATCAAAGCAAAAGATGTATTGAAAAATAATTTAGGCAAAGATTATGTCATCGCGCTGAATTTAATTTCACGCTCACCAAGCTGGCTAACCAATATCCATGCGCGTCCGATGTACTTGGGTTTGGACTTACGTGGTGGCGTGCATTTCTTACTTCAAGTGGATATGAAAGCGGCCTTAGATAAAGCGGCTGACCGTTATGTTGGCGATTTCCGCGCTTCCCTTCGCAAAGAGCGTATTTCATATTCCGGCGTCGTTCGTGATGAGCAAAGCATACAAATCAAATTTAGCGATGCAAAAGAACTCGCAAAAGCACAAAAAATTATTAGCAATGAATTTCCTGACTTAACTCTCAAAGAAACTAATGAGACGCTCACGGCCACTTTGAACTTAGAAGCGCAAAAACGCATTCAAGAGTTTGCGCTTAAACAAAATATTCAAACACTCCATAATCGAATTAACGAACTTGGTGTTGCTGAGCCTATCATTCAACAACAAGGCTTGGATCGAGTTGTGGTTCAACTCCCTGGTGTGCAAGACACGGCTAAAGCCAAAGAAATTCTAGGTCGCACTGCAACACTCGAAATTCGTTTGGTTGATGAGGAAAAAAGCGATCCAACAACCCTAGAGCAGGCCAGTAAAGGCCAAACACCGTTCGGTGACGAATTTTTTATGGATCGTAACGGCCAACCTATCCTAGTGAAAAAGAAGGTTGAACTAACTGGTGAATACATTACCGATGCAGGCCCTGGCGCTGACCAACAAAGCGGTCGATCAACAGTTAACGTGACGCTGGATGGTCGTGGCGCGCGTATCTTCAGACAAGTGACTAAAGATAATGTCGGTAAACGCATGGCGATTTTATTGATTGAAAAAGGCCAAGCTGAAGTCATTACTGCACCAGTGATTAACGAAGAAATTGGCGGTGGTCGCGTACAAATTTCAGGCATGAACAATACGCAAGAAGCCACAGACATTTCATTGCTACTTCGTGCTGGTGCGCTTGCTGCACCAATGGACATTATCGAAGAACGTACCGTTGGCCCAAGCATGGGTGAAGAAAACATTAAACGCGGCATGCATTCAACCCTTTGGGGCTTTGCTGCCATTGCAGTATTTATGATTATTTACTATGTCATGTTTGGTGGCATTTCAGTAGTCGCGCTTGGCATCAACTTGCTACTGTTATTAGCGATCCTCTCGATGCTACAAGCAACACTCACATTGCCTGGCTTGGCTGCGATTGCGCTGACACTGGGGATGGCGATTGATGCGAACGTATTGATTAACGAACGTATTCGTGAAGAACTACGAAGTGGCAACTCAGCACAAGCATCTATCCATGCGGGTTACGACCGTGCATTCGATACGATTTTAGACTCAAACGTCACGACCATGATTGCGGGCTTAGCATTATTTATGTTTGGCTCTGGCCCTGTTAAGGGTTTTGCTGTGGTTCACGTCTTGGGCATTTTGACTTCAATGTTTAGTGCTGTTGTCGTTTCACGTGCGATTGTGAACTTGGTATACGGCTACCGCCGCAAAATTAATAAATTGGCGATTGGTTAATACTGTTACACCAGTCAACACTCCTTAAAATAAACGCTGATTAAGAGTAAAGAATATGGAAATTTTTAAGATTAAAAAAGACATCCCGTTTATGAGCTATGGTCGTCTGACCACAGCCATTTCATTGCTTACCTTCTTGTTAGCGGTTTTCTTCCTCGCGGCTAAAGGCTTAAATCTTGGAGTCGACTTCACAGGCGGCACAGTCGTTGAAGTCAGCTACCCACAATCGGCTGACCTAGTTAAGGTGCGTCACGCTGTTGATAGCATCGGCCTAAACGAAGCTACGGTGCAAAACTTTGGCTCTAGTCATGACGTGATGATTCGCTTGCCCCTAAAAAAGGGCGTAACTTCAGCACAGCTTTCAGAGCTAGTTCTCTCATCATTAAAAAAAGAAGATAGCACTGTTGAGATGCGACGCGTTGAAACAGTGGGCGCTCAAGTAGGCCAAGAGCTTTATGAAAACGGTGCGCTGGCTTTGTTGCTTGTTTCTATCGGCATCATGGCTTACTTAGCTTTGCGCTTCGAATGGCGTTTTGCGGTAGCTGCCATTATTGCGAACATGCATGACGTGATTATTATTCTTGGCTTCTTTGCATTCTTCCAATGGGAATTCAATCTAACCGTGCTTGCAGCAATTTTGGCGGTGTTAGGTTACTCTGTGAATGAATCTGTCGTGGTGTTTGACCGAGTGCGCGAGAACTTCAGAAAAATGCGTAAAGCAACTGTTGTGACTATCATTGACAACGCGATTACTCGCACCATGTCACGTACCGTGATTACACACTTTTGTACACAATTGATGGTGCTTTCTATGTTGTTATTTGGCGGTGAAACACTGCATAATTTCTCATTGGCCCTGACAATCGGTATTTTATTTGGTATTTACTCTTCCGTGTTGGTGGCTTGCCCAATCGCCTTGTATTTAGGCATTTCTCGTGAGAACTTGATTACTGGCGCTGAAAAGAAAGAAACACTCGACGAGATGCCTTGACAACTAAAGGCTAAAACGTAGAAACTGATTTATTCTATTTAATAGCGATTTATTTTGGACATCCCATTACATTTGCAATTCATCGTACTAGGATTGCTGCTTTGCCTGTCGGCGTTTTTTTCAAGCGCCGAAACCAGCCTTATGACCCTCAATCGTTACCGGTTGCGCCATCTTGCAAATGATGGTCACCAAGGGGCCAAGTTAGCACAGGCTCTTCTAAAAAAAACTGACCACCTGCTTGGTGCAATTTTGCTAGGAAACACTTTCGCTGCGGTAGCTATTGCCACGATTAGTGACGACATTAGCACGCAGGTTCTGGGTGAGGGCAATACTGGTCTAATTGTTGGTACAATTTCAGTGACATTTATCATTTTAATTTTTGGTGAAATCACCCCAAAAGTAGTTGCTGCAGCCCATGCCGAAAAATTAGCTTTTGCCTACAGCTACGTTCTTTACCCCCTCACAAAACTACTTTATCCAGCAATTTGGTTTACTAATTTATTTGTGACTGGATTACTGAAGCTATTTCGTATTAAAGTTAATTTTTCTGAAGTTACACAAGCCATTACCACGGAGGAGTTAAGAAGCATTGTTACTGATTCAGGTCATTACATTCCGCAAAAAAACCGTGCTATTTTGCTTAACTTATTTGATTTGGAAAACGCTACCGTAGATGACGTCATGACGGCTCATACGCAGATTGAAGACATCGATCTAGATACACCATTTGAAGAACTTATTCAGCAAATATCATCTAGCAACCATACGCGCCTGTTAGTAAAACAAGGGGCTGAAGAAGAAGTTGTGGGCATCCTTCATATCCGAAAAGTCATTAACCAACTGCGTAATGGGGAACTCACCATTGAAGCTTTGCGCGAAGTGATTAGCGAGCCTTATTTCATTCCATCAGGCACCCCGCTTTATACGCAAATTCAACAATTTCAAGAGCATCACCAGCGAATGGCGCTAGTTGTTGATGAATATGGTGAACTCAAAGGCTTAGTGACACTCGAAGATATATTAGAAGAAATTATTGGCGACTTTACGACGCAATCACCACTTCGCGCCAACACTTTCCATCAAGAAGAGGATGGTGCTTGGGTGGTGGATGGCAGTTGTTCATTAAGAGACCTAAATAAAAAACTAGGACTTCATTTGCCAACAGAAGGCCCAAGAACATTGAATGGCTTAGTGCTCGAGCACTTTGAGGACATCCCCGAACCAGGCACTAGCATTAGGATTGGTGATTGCGCCTTAGAGATTATGCAGACACAAGATAAGATTGTAAAAAGTGTTCGCTTGATGCCGTTGAATGAAGAAATCGATCTCGGCTAAACCCACAATCACTTTAAGCTTGAATTATTCATCTCAAGCTGAATAATAGGAACACACATGGCGGGTATTAAGCATCAAGAAAATACAATAGAGGCGGCCAAGACACAAAAACCAAAGCCTCCTTCAATGTATAGCGTGTTGATATTTAACGATGATTACACGCCAATGGAATTCGTGGTCGACGTGCTCCAACGTTTTTTTAATAAAAACCGTGAACAAGCAACGCAAATCATGCTCCAAGTTCACACCAAGGGCTCCGGTGTTTGTGGTGTTTACCCGCTAGAAATTGCTGAAACTAAGGTTGGCCAAGTTGTTGCTTTTGCAACTGAACACGGTCATCCGCTGCAATGCAATATGCAAGAAATTTAATTAAGTAGTAAGTTAAAAGGCTAGTAAACATGATTGCTCAAGAATTAGAAGTTTCGTTACACATGGCTTTTATGGACGCCCGTCAAAAGCGCCATGAGCTCATTACAGTCGAACACCTGCTGGTTGCGATGATAGACAATCCAACAGCAGCTGACGTATTGCGCGCATGTGGCGCCAACTTAGACAACCTTCGAGCTGAACTAAATCATTACATTGAAGAACACACGCCTATGGTGGGCGGCGATAATGAGGTTGATACACAACCAACACTGGGTTTTCAACGCGTTATTCAGCGCGCCATCTTACATGTGCAATCATCCGGTAAAAAAGAGGTCACGGGCGCAAACGTCCTGGTCGCCATCTATGGTGAAAAAGAGTCACATGCCGTGTTTTTCTTGCACCAGCAAGGCGTCACTCGTTTAGATGTAGTGAACTTCATTTCACATGGCGTTGCTAAAACGGCGGAGGAAGCCAAACGCGCTGAAACTGAACAAACACCAGAAGCCGATGCCCCACCAGCAAGTGCTTTAGATAGCTACACGCTCAACCTTAACGAACAAGTCCTTGCTGGCAAAATAGACCCTGTGATTGGCCGCGACAAAGAGCTAGAGCGCGTAATTCAAACACTATGCCGTCGTCGCAAAAACAACCCGCTATTAGTCGGAGAAGCAGGTGTTGGTAAAACAGCGATTGCTGAGGGCCTGGCGAGTTGCATTGTTGAAAAAACCGTGCCTGATGTGCTCGCCAACGCAGTCATTTACTCGCTAGACATGGGCGCTTTGCTAGCTGGCACTAAATACCGTGGTGACTTTGAACAGCGCCTTAAAGCTGTAATGAAAAAATTAGAAGAACAGCCTGATGCTGTGCTTTTTATTGATGAAATTCACACTTTAATTGGCGCAGGTGCTGCAAGTGGGGGCACTTTAGATGCTTCAAACTTGTTAAAACCTGCCCTTTCTAACGGCTCGCTCAAATGTATAGGCGCAACTACTTACCAAGAGTATCGCGGCATCTTTGAAAAAGACCATGCGCTTTCACGTCGCTTCCAAAAAGTAGATGTAGAAGAGCCGAGTATTGCTGAAACGGTACAAATCCTTAAAGGTTTAAAATCACGCTTTGAAAAACATCACAGCGTGAAATACACAATCGGCGCTCTCAATACTGCTGCTGAGCTTTCAGCTAAATATATTAATGACCGCCACTTGCCTGACAAGGCGATTGATGTGATTGATGAAGCTGGAGCGGCGCAGCGCATCTTGCCTAAATCTAAGCAAAAGAAAGTCATTGGCGATAAAGAGATTGAAGACATCATCGCTAAAATTGCGCGTATTCCACCTAAGAATATTTCCAGCGATGACCGGAACGCGCTAAAAACGCTAGACCGTGATTTGAAAGCGGTTGTATTTGGCCAAGACAAAGCCATTGAATCGCTTGCATCCGCCATCAAAATGGCGCGTAGCGGCTTGGGCAGTCAAAACAAACCGATTGGCTCATTCTTATTTTCTGGCCCAACAGGCGTTGGTAAGACTGAAGTCGCGAAGCAATTGGCGTATACCTTGGGCATCGAATTAGTTCGCTTTGATATGTCTGAATATATGGAACGCCATGCCGTTTCACGCTTAATTGGCGCGCCTCCTGGCTATGTGGGTTTTGAGCAAGGCGGCTTAATGACTGAGGCAATTACCAAACATCCTTATTGCGTTCTGCTACTCGACGAAATCGAAAAAGCGCACCCTGATATTTATAATATTTTGCTACAAGTGATGGATCACGGCACGCTCACAGATAACAATGGTCGCAAAGCTGACTTCCGCAACGTCACGATCATCATGACAACTAACGCTGGTGCAGAGTCGCTTTCAAAAACCACGATAGGCTTTACCCAAGGCAAGCAAGTGGGCGATGAAATGGCTGAAATTAAACGTCTGTTTAGCCCTGAATTCCGAAACCGCTTAGATGCAACCGTTTCATTTGCACCGCTTTCACAAGAAATCATCATGCGTGTGGTGGATAAATTCTTGATGCAATTAGAAGACCAATTGCATGAGAAGAAAGTGGAAGCAAACTTTAGTGACAAGCTAAAAGCCTATTTAGGTAAAAAAGGCTTTGACCCATTAATGGGTGCACGCCCGATGTCTCGATTGATACAAGACACGATTAGACGCGGCTTAGCGGATGAGTTGCTATTTGGAAAGCTAGCCAATGGCGGTCATGTGTTTGTGGATATTGATGACAAGGACCAAATCACTTTGGATTTTGATGACATTACATCGGAAGGACAATCTAAAAAATCTTCAGGAAAGTCGGACGAACTCACAGCTGATTTGATGGAATAAAGAAAAATGAAGTAACAAAAAGGGGTGCAAATTAGCACCCCTTTTTTTTATTTTAAGCGTCCTTCCAGACAGGATATTTCTCCATCACATCGATAAACAACTGACTATTCAATAAACCATTTAACCAAGCTTTAAGGGCTGGATAATTGGCAGCCTCAAACCACAGCTCGTCCACCATAGAAAATTGCCGCACAAACGGAAAAATAGCGACATCGGCTTTTGTGATTGTGTTGCGACATAAATAAGTATGTTGTCTCAGAAGCGACTCCAAACGCTTTAAAAATTCTTCACCGCTAACGCGATAGAGATCAGGTGGATTTTCAGGAAAACGAATCGCATATTTATATTTGTCTAACGCTTGTTTGAAAGCTCCATCGTTTGTCGCAATCAAATCATCCGATAGTTTTTGTACTGCTTGGTCTTGAATAATCCATTCATCCACATCTGATTTTTCTACAGCCCAATCCATAATATCCAAGCTTTGCTCAAGTACCTTACCGCCAGCAAGCACTAACACAGGCACGGTGCCCTTAGGTGAAACAGTCAGCATATGGGCTGGCTTTTCTCTTAAAGCAATCTCGCGAATTTCAACATCAATATTGGCATAACGAAGCGCCATACGCGCCCGCATGGCATAAGGACAACGACGATAAGAATATAAAATCGGGCGCTGCAAAAACTACTCGGCGATTAAGTGAAGCAATACATTGCGACTGTGTGGCGCCAAACGATGCTCATACAAAAAGATGCCTTGCCAAGTTCCAAGAGCTACTTTTCCATCAAGAAAAGGAATGGAAATCGAGGTTTGGGTTAATGCACTTCGAATATGCGCAGGCATATCATCTGGGCCTTCTGAGGTATGGATAAATAACCTATCGCCATCTGGCACCAGCCGAGCAAAAAAGCTTTCCATGTCCACCAGCACATCCGAATCATAATTTTCGTTAATCAGAATGCTGGCTGAAGTATGTTGCACATAAAGGGTCAACAAGCCGTCTGAAAGGCTGCTATTCCTGGCCCAAGTAAGCACTTGAGGCGTTATATCGTATAAACGACGACCGGAAGTTTTAACGTTGATTTTGTTACTTAGCTGTTGCATCAAACATTAAAATCCAAAGCGATAAAACATTCCTGGGCCATAATAAGGACTAGGGTAGCCCCAATAAGGGCTGCGAGAGTAACCCCACCAAGGGTCATAATATGGTTGTCTTAATTGGTATTGGCGCTTAAGCTTTTGCTGTTCCTGTAACTTATTTTGCTCGCGTTTATTTAATTCTTCAGCAAAACTATCTCTCACCGCTTGCTCATGGGCGGTGTACATATAATCTAGTACCTTTTGATCCACCCCTTTATTACTTAGGTCAAGCAATTGGGATGGGGTTAATGCGTATTGCGACTGACTATCTTTAATTTTTTGAATGATTTCATCTGCAGGCACTTTATTTCTAGAGAGCAAAACGACTTCATCCAAACTTAAGTTTGGAATTGGCTTAGGCATGATGCGCTCCAATTCTTCAGCTGAAATACGATGAATTTGCGGGGGCTGCTCTGGTGTTGTAGCACAGCCATTGAGCAAACCCACAAAAACTAAAGCCCCCACGAAACGCATTCCATTCGACAAAGTCATCACTGTTTATCCTTTAGTAAAAAGCATCTTTCCACCTTTAAAGTCTACCCTAATCGTTTCTTTTGGTGCAAAATTTCCCGCCAAAATTTCACGTGAAAGTGGATTTTCAAGCTCACTTTGAATTGCTCGTTTGAGCGGTCTTGCACCGTAAACAGGATCAAAACCGGCATTAGCAATTTCAGATAAAGCGGCTTCGCTGACCTCTAATTGCATATCCATTGCGGCCAAGCGTTTAGCCAAAAATTGCAATTGAATACCAGCAATCGCCTTAATATTGCCTTCATCCAAAGCGTGAAACACGACAATTTCATCAATCCGATTAATAAACTCAGGTCTGAAGTGCGTTTTGACTTCACCCATCACCGCAAGTTTCACCACTTGGTAATCATCGCCCTGCATGCCTTGTATCATTTGGCTACCTAAGTTAGAGGTCATGATAATCACGGTATTTTTAAAGTCCACAGTACGACCTTGACCATCCGTCAAACGACCATCGTCCAACACTTGTAGCAATACGTTAAACACATCAGGATGCGCTTTTTCAACTTCGTCCAGCAAAATCACAGAATAAGGCTTGCGACGAACGGCCTCAGTAAGCGTACCGCCCTCTTCATAACCCACATAGCCAGGTGGTGCGCCAATCAATCGTGACACAGAATGCTTTTCCATAAACTCACTCATGTCGATACGAATTAAATGGTCTTCTGAATCAAACAAGAAACCAGCCAGCGCTTTACATAGCTCGGTTTTACCAACACCTGTTGGCCCCAAGAATAAGAACGAACCATAAGGACGGTTCGGGTCACTTAAACCTGAACGTGAACGACGAATCGCATCAGATACCAAACGTACAGCTTCATCTTGGCCAACTACACGCTCGTGCAATTTGGTTTCCATGGTGAGCAATTTTGCACGTTCGCCCGTCATCATCTTCGATACAGGAATCCCCGTTGCACGGCTGATCACTTCAGCAATTTCTTCAGCGCCAACCTGCGTGCGAAGCAATCTATTAAGCTTTACTTCGCCTTTATCTTCTTCAGCCGCAGCATTTTTTAGCTGCGCTTCTAAAGCTGGCAACTTACCATATTGCAACTCAGAAACTTTTTGCCACTGACCTTGGCGAGTGGCTTCATCCATTTGCTGCTTAATCTTTTCAATCTCTTCTTTGATATGCGCAGAGCCCTGAACCTGAGCTTTTTCAGCCTTCCAAATGTCTTCTAAATCAGCCGACTCTTTCTCCAGGCGACCAATTTCATCTTCAATCAAAGCAAAGCGTTTTTTAGAAGCTTCATCTTTTTCTTTACGCACGGCTTCTCGTTCAATTTTTAATTGAATTAAACGACGGTCTAGCTTATCCAAGGCTTCTGGCTTACTGTCGATTTCCATCTTGATTTTCGCTGCTGCTTCATCAATCAAATCGATGGCTTTATCAGGTAAGAAACGGTCGGTAATGTAGCGATGGCTCAGCTCAGCCGCTGCGACAATCGCAGGGTCAGTAATCTCTACACCATGATGAAGCTCATACTTTTCTTGCAAGCCACGCAGAATCGCAATGGTAGCTTCAACAGTAGGCTCATCTACCAATACCTTTTGGAAACGACGCTCTAACGCTGCGTCCTTTTCGATGTATTTGCGATACTCATCCAAAGTCGTTGCGCCAACACAGTGTAATTCACCGCGTGCCAAAGCTGGCTTAAGCATATTGCCGGCATCCATTGCGCCTTCGGCCTTACCCGCGCCCACCATCGTATGTAGCTCATCAATAAAGACGATGGTTTGGCCTTCATCCATCGCCAATTCTTTGAGCACTGATTTCAAACGCTCTTCAAATTCTCCACGATATTTGGCCCCAGCTAGCAAAGCCGCCATATCAAGCGACAAGACCTTTTTACCCTTGAGTGACTCAGGCACTTCTCCATTTACAATACGTTGCGCCAAGCCCTCTACGATCGCGGTCTTACCCACGCCCGGTTCACCGATGAGGACCGGATTATTTTTTGTACGACGTTGTAATACCTGAATGGCACGACGAATCTCATCATCACGTCCAATCACTGGGTCTAGTTTGCCCATCCGAGCTCGTTCGGTTAAATCTAATGTGTATTTCTTGAGAGACTCGCGCTGACCTTCCGCTTCTTGATTGTCCACAGATTCACCGCCACGCACCGCACTGATTGCAGCTTCCAACGCTGCCTTATTCAAGCCAACTTGTTTGAGCAATTTTGCTGCGTCGCCTTTGTCTTCAGCCAAAGCAAGTAAGAACATTTCACTAGCGATATAAGCATCACCGCGCTTTTGTGCGTGTTTATCTGTAAGGTTAAGTAGATTATTGAGGTCGCGAGAAATCGCCACTTCACCAGAGCTTTCAGCACCTTTAGGGAGTTGGTTGATGGCTACTTGTAAGCCCGCTTTGAGTGGCTCAAGGTTTACCCCTGCTCGCGCAAGCAATGACGCTGTGCCGCCATCATCCTGGCTAAGCAACGCTGACAGCAAATGTGCCGCTTCTATGCTGGTATGGTCGTGACCGACTGCCAAGCTCTGCGCATCGCTCAAAGCTTGCTGAAACTTAGTGGTTAGCTTATCTACTCTCATGCCATTGCTCCATTTAGGATGTTTGATAGAGTCTATGTGGGGCAGATATGATTAATTTCAATGGGCGCGTATTAGGATCTCACAATTTACTCGCCCAGCTTTTAAGCCAGCCTAAATCAGGGCTTCCGCTTACAGCTTTGACTTGATGTGATTGGCTATAATAATAAGTTCGAGGAAGCTCGCCATACCAAGTCTTATCAACGCTATATCGCAAACGCTCTTCATCAGGTTCTGAAAATTGCCAGGCTTCATACGTCACTGGTAAACGCATTTGTTTCATGGCTTTGACCACTTCCTTTGCCGTGCTCAGGCCATCGGTATTCACCAGCACTAATTTAACTTTAGGATGTTGTTTTACAAACTCACCCAAAGTACTCAATTCATCCAAACAATAATTGCAATCTAGTGACCAAAAAGCAACAATCATCGGATGACCTTGATATGCTTTTTCAATCTCCATTCGACTAGAAGCAATAAATGGTCTAAGCGTTGCAGCAGAAACCTCCTGATTCAATAAGAAAACAAGAAGCAAAAAAAGCTTAAACACTTGTTTCATTGGGCAACCTTTGTCCAAACCAAGCCATCAAGCTCAGTATTCCAAGCCAAATAGGCTTGACCATTCTTTAGCAACAATTGAGGGTAATCTGATTTGCCTTTGGTTTGCGAGATAACAACAGGTACTTCCCAAGCGCGTCCGCCATCGCTAGACTTCACTAGTTTTACTAGACTTGCTGTATCCGTCATCTCTTTCCAAACGAGCCAAACTTGCTCGCCATCACTTATTAAAGCTGGATGGCCAGCTTGGCTATTAGCATCACCAAAGCGCTTGGCTGGCGAGGAAACCCATGCTTCACCATCCATACGGGCATAAAACAAACCGGCTTTATCACCCCCATCAAACCATGCCATGTGATAGCCCCAGTCTCCACCTTTAGCAAAGGCAGGTCCATGATGCGGGCACGCATTAATTTTCCATTGACCAAAACTTGCGCGATGAATTTTAGGAGACTTTTCATTAACACCTATTTTAGCAATTGCATGATCACGCACTCCGCCATCAAAAAGATGGCGCCACATCATCACTGCATCTCCTTTTTCGTTGGCAATCATGGCGATACGGCAACACTCACAACTACTATCAGCTACTTTTTGTTCCGCACCAAAGCTCACGCCTTGGTCATCTGACACTGCATAATAAATCGCGGCACCGTCATAAGCTTGTTTGGCTTTTTTAGCGGCAATCAAATCACGTTTATCTACCCATGCAACATATATACGACCAGATGGCGACACCGCAAGTGCATCAAAGCGATGCGTAATTTCAGCACGGTCTTGATGCACAATACTCGGTTGTGAAAAGGTTCTGCCACCATCAATAGAACGTGAGAACCAAATATAGCCACTGTATGGAGTTGGTAAAGCCTGCGTCCAAGTGACATAAATATTGCCATTTTGAGCAATGGCAATTTTGGGACGGGCATCCCCATCTGTGCCAATTTTCTGTGCTTGGCTATTCAGTTTTTGTTGCGCCGAAAAAGCCAAGACCGAAGCCGTTTTAGATTGACCAACCAGCACAAAACCATCTTTAACACTGACACGCCAAAGACTACCTTGTGCATCCAGCGCCATAGAAACCGCTAATGGAGGCCCATGATCGTGGCCCTCATGGGCCCCAGCATTGAATACCAGCGCCATCATTAGAGCTAAACTCAATATCAGTTTTATCGTTTTCATATTTCGCATTATACAAACTTAAAAATCAAATTTAATTTGGGCGTACAAAGTACGCTGTGGTAATGGATGCCTAACATATGCTTTGTCATTAGTCAGGTTATCCACCCCAACCGAAGCCATCCAACGGTCAGCGAACTTATAATTGGCTTTTATATCCATCAAGAAAAACTCACTCGCTCCTATATATGTATTAGGGTTAACATCCGAGTTATCCAAGTTAATATATTGTCTGCCGCTATAACGCGCACCAATACTTACTGTGAAATCATTACTCAAATGGTAAGTGGCTACTGCCTTATATAGCTGCTTGGGAATTCTGGGTGCGTTTTTTCCAACGTAGCTCGGTGCAGCCTCATCCTGCAAGACTTTCGCATCCGTCCAAGTAGCATTAGCACGAATATCTAAGCCAGAAATAAAAATGTCTCTCCACTCAGTTGCTGCCTCTAATCCGTAGGTACGAATATGGTCTACGTTTTGCACATAACTAGTAGAGGTACCCGCTGGAGCAAGATTAGTTTGTGAAAGCAAGGCATCATATTTGTGCTCATTAAAGGCACTGACTCTGAACAATCCATTTACAAATCGGCGTTCCGCAGTTAATTCTGCAGAAAGCACTTCCTCTGGCTTAAGATCAGGATTGTTCACCAAGATATTGCTACCAGAAGCTAGTTGCTGATAAAGCTCGGTTACCGTTGGGAAGCGGTAGGCTTGACCAAATGCAGCTCTGAAACCCCAAGCTGGTTGAGGCTCAAAACTTAAAGAAATTTTTGGTGAAAATTTATTAGCTGACTTATCTTGATAATTTGCAACATCTAACCCAGATTGATTACTCCCATTCTTTGCTTGCCAGTACTCCTGACGCGCACCAAATGTTAAAGCCCATTGTGGGTTGAGTTGCCATTTATCCTGCATATAGAGCGCCTGAGTTTGCGTATTGCCTTGAGAAGATGCATTAAAGTTACCCTGGCTAATCACCGACCAGTCAGCACTATTCGTCGTGGTACTGCGTAATTGATAATCATCAATATGATAGCCAAAATCCACCGTATGATTTTGTGGACGCAAAGTACCACGCGCATCAAACACCGTCCAGCCTGTGCCCGACAAATCAGTGACCCTTCCTGTTCTCGTTATATATGGATTAAGATTTACGCTTGTCGTTAATCTAGAGCTTCCATTTAAGTCTTTTTGATAATCATAATCAGAAAAATTAAACTGCCAATCAAAAAATCCTTTTGTATTAGACTTTAGTTCAAATGCCTGCATAATATGCAAAGCATCTGTTTTGGATGGACTCATAGTAGGAACAGAAGTCGCGGTAGATAAATCATATTTCGCTCCATTAATATTCACTGAGCCATTGTAAATAGGATTCCCATTGGCATCTTTCAGGTAACTTTGTACATCTGTCTTGCCATCGATATCCCACAAGCCTATTGTATAAGCCGCTTTAATTTCAGGCGTAAAGTCGTAAGTTGCCTTAAACTTAGTGTTAATCTGCTCGCTTTTGTCAATGCTCGTCGCGCCAAAAATAACACGGCTCTTATTTTTTTCACTGATGTCTTGATAAGCACCCGTGACAAGAATTCCTCCATCAGAAGTTGCTTTTCCATCACTCACAGCAAAATCCATCGGCTGGCCTTGATTTTCTAATCGATCAACACCCAACCAAAAACTAAAGTCATTGATTTTATTACCGACCGAAGCACTTTGATGATTTCCCCAATTCGTCACATCAGTGCCATATAACTTAAAGTTCTGCATAAAACTTTGTACATTCGCATGTGCCTCAAACTTCTCAGGCATACGTGTATGAATACTGATCACGCCGCCAAATGAGTTGCCTGCATAAAGTGAAGAAAATGGTCCGTACATCATGCTGATACTTTCGATTTCTTCAGGGCTTACCATACCCCAGCGAGGAGGGTAGGAAAAGGAGTTGCCAAGCAGGTTGGAAAGCAATATGCCGTCTGCATAAAGCAAGCTTTGGGCACTCGAAATGGCGCCAATCGTTCGTGTCGCAATAATGCCGTTACGGTCACCAATAAAACGCTCTCGCACTTGAATACTTGGTAAATACTTCATTGTTTGCGCTGGTGTTGCAGCATTTACGCTCTCTTGTATTTGTTGTCTATCGTAAGTTTCAACGGTAGCAGGGTGCTTCATGATTCGGCTATCAATAGCTGGTGCACGCACTTCCACATGTTGAATTTTAAGCTCCTCATCAACTGCTAGGGCTTGTTGGCTAAAGAGCGTTGTAATGGTTAATACAATAATTTTTTGTTTATTTTTCTTCATGATTAAGCCGCCAATCTTAAAATGTTTAATGTTTCAGTCATGCGTGGCGTATATCTCTCTAGCTCCCGCAAATCGAACTGAAAATAAGCACATAGCTTGTCGAGATGTTCGGTAACGGTGTTATAGCCTTGGTGACGCATCATGCCTGTGGCTTTAGCCACTTCAAGCAATGCAATACGGCGTCTCCATTGGGCACTTTTTTCCGCAATAAGCTCTTTAATTTGTAAGTGGATCATGATTTACCTCAATCAAAAAATCTAAAAAATTCGATGTGTTAATCAAATGCTTAAAGCCATAGGCGCACTTAAGCGATTACGCATCAATAAAAAAACAAATTAGATTGAGATTGCAGGTGGTGCTTGGGGAGGGTGTGAAGACTGGAAGTACGCTTGTAGAACAGGGGTTTCATATTCAGTAAAAAATTGTGAATATGAAGGGATAGCAACAGAACCTATTTGAATATTGCCTGATGACAGGTAAGCCTTACCTGAAGCAAGAGAACAATAAGAACAGTGCTGCAAATGAACTGCAGAGTTCTGATCAACAGGAGAAGCAGGGCTTGAAGGAATTTCTTTTACACCCTGCGCAGTACAAATCTTTTCTGAGCCCTGAAGGTCATTTAATGCCTTGGCATGTGAAATTGTAGGTGCAAAAGATACCATTAGGATGGCACAAATGGCAATCCAACTGGCAAATCTATGTACGCTAAGTTTAAACATTTTTTGATTATATATTAGGCTTTTTAAAACTATCAATCAAGAGCAAGGCAACACCACCTGTTATCGCAGAGTCGGCCACATTAAAGGCAGGCCAATAATAATCGTAGCCATAATAGTGAAAGAGCAAGAAGTCCACCACATAGCCCAAGGTGAGTCTGTCGTATAGATTCCCCAATGCCCCGCCTAATACCAAAGCGAGCGCAAAACAAAACAGCTTTTGCTCAGCATTTTTATGAAGCAGATAAACAATCACGGCTGAAGCCACAATCGCAATTCCCGTAAAAAAGAAATGCTGCCAACCGCCTTGGCTAGCTAAAAAGCTAAACGCCGCGCCTTCATTATGAAAACGTACCAAGTCAAAAAACGAGGTGATGTGCAGATGCTCTCCATACTGAAAAGCCTGTTGAATAAGATGCTTGGTATAAACATCTATCGCAATTACAAGGGCACTAAGGCTTAGCCATTTAAGCATGGGTACGTTTTTCACCTTGGCCGAATAAATTGCTCACACAACGGCCACAAATTGTTGGATGTTCAGCACTTGCGCCGACGTCTTCACGGTAATGCCAACAACGGTCGCACTTAGCATGTTTGCTTGCCGCGACTTTGAATGTCAAACCTGAACCAGACTGTTTTTCTACTTTAGCCTGCGAAGTAATAAACACGAAGCGAAGCGCATCTTCCATGCGAGCAAGTGAATCAAAAGCAGGACTATCAACAGCAATGGTGATTTCCGCCTGCAATGATGAGCCTACTTCGCCAAGACCACGTTTTTCTTCAATAGCCTTATTCGTTAAAGCACGAACTTCGATAATATTTTGCCAGTCGGTGATTTGGACATCGCTCAAACCATGCCCTGGCAAGTCATACCAAAGTTCTTCAAACACAGTTGCGTCTTTATCCAAGTCTAATGTTTGCCAAATCTCATTGGCAGTAAAACTCAAAATAGGCGCCATCAAACGCATCATAGTTTGCGTGATGTGATACAACGCGCTTTGTGCGGCACGGCGTGCGTGAGAATTTTCACCCGTGGTATAGAGACGGTCTTTGAGAATGTCTAAATAGAAGCTACCTAAATCTTCTGAACAGAAGCCCACAAATTTTTGCACCGCTAAATGGAACTCATAACGGTCAAAATCAGCCAAAACTTCTGTTTGAAATTTCTCTGTGAGCACTAAAGCATAACGGTCAATTTCAAGCCATTGGTCAACCAGCAACAAGTCTTTGCTCGCATCAAAGTCCGCCAAATTCGCCATTAAGAAACGTAAAGTATTGCGGATACGTCGATAGCTTTCTGCCACACGTTTGAGAATTTCATCAGAAATCGTGAGCTCGCCCGAGTAATCAGTCGATGCTACCCACAAACGTAGAATATCTGCCCCATAAGTGTCCATCACCTTTTGTGGCGCAACCACGTTACCTTTGGACTTACTCATTTTGTGACCAGCACCATCCACCACAAAGCCATGCGTGAGCAGGGCTTTGTAAGGCGCTCTGCCATCAATCGCACAACCTGTTAAGAGTGAGCTTTGGAACCAACCACGATGTTGATCTGAACCTTCTAAATACAAATCGGCGGGGTGTTGTAATTCTGGACGACGTTTCAGCACAGCCGCATGCGTTGATCCTGAATCAAACCAAACGTCTAATGTATCAGTCACTTTTTTGTATTGGTCTGCGTTTTCTGGGGCATGTTTGGCCAAGAAAACCGCGCCATCTAAACCAAACCAAGCCTCAATGCCGGTTTGTTCTGTCAGCAAAGCGGTTTGCTCTAAGAGTGCAGCTGTTTTTGGATGAGGCTCGCCTGTTTCTTTATGCACAAATAGCGGCATTGGCACGCCCCAATTTCGCTGGCGTGAAACACACCAATCAGGGCGATTTTTAATCATCGCCTCTAAACGCGCACGACCCCAGCTTGGGAAAAATTCTGTTTCATCAACAGCCTTATTCGCATACTCACGCAAGCTTTTACCGGATGCATCTGTTTCATTCATCCCAATAAACCATTGGTGTGTCGCCAACTGCATGAGTGGCGTTTTATGGCGCCAACAATGTGGGAAGTTGTGGTTTAAACGTGCGCTAGCAATTAAAGCACCGCTTTCTTGCATTAAGTTAAGAATAATTTTGTTTGCATCTTGGCGACTTAAACCGCGAATCGCTTCAAGCTCAACTAAATTGCTGGTGAAGAATTTACCATCTGCACCAATCAAAACACGTGGTTTTTCTTGCGGGAAATTAGCACGCATCACCAACCAGTCATCGTTACCGTGCGCAGCCGCGGTATGGACTAAGCCTGTACCTGCATCGGTTGTGACATGTTCACCACAGATGACAGGAACAAAACGCTCGTCAAATGGATGTTTTAACTGAATGCCATTTAAGGCAGAGCCTTTGCATGAAGCGATTGTTTTAGTACCCTCTTCACCATAGCGAGTTAATGTCGCTTGCGCCAAGTCATGGCCAATAATTAACAAACCTTTGCTGGTTTGAATGAGGTCGTAATCCAACTCAGGATGCACACTCACGGCTTGGTTGGCAGGTAATGTCCAAGGCGTCGTTGTCCAAATCACGGCAAAAACATCATCTGAGATATCAACGCCAAACGCTTTGTTTAATTCATGCTTATTGCCTGACACTTTAAAGCCCACATCAATGGCAGGTGAATTGACATCTTCATATTCAACTTCCGCCTCTGCCAATGCAGAGCCGCAATCTACACACCAATGCACAGGCTTGCTACCTTGGTATAAAAAGCCATTTTTATAGATATCGCCCAAAGCACGCATGATGTCGGCTTCGGTTTTAAAGTCCATCGTGAGGTAAGGATGATCCCAATCGCCCAACACACCCAAACGCACGAAGTCTTTCTTTTGGCGCTCGACTTGTTCTTTTGCATATTCGCGGCAGAGCTCACGGAATTTAGCTGGTGCGATTTCTTTGCCGTAAGTTTTTTCTACCACGAGCTCAATCGGCAAGCCATGGCAATCCCAGCCAGGCACATAAGGGGCATCAAAGCCGCTCATGGTTTTAGATTTAACGATAATGTCTTTTAAAATTTTATTCACCGCATGACCAATATGAATATCGCCGTTTGCGTATGGTGGGCCGTCATGCAAAATGAATTTTTTAGCGCCAGCGCGAGCTTTGCGAATGCGCTCATAGAGCTTTTTGTCTTGCCATTCTTTAAGCCATGCAGGTTCACGCTTAGCCAAGTCGCCCCGCATAGGAAAGCTGGTTTCAGGTAGATTGAGCTTATATTTCAAGTCTTGTTTTGAATCTTCAGTCATTACAAACTTTCGGTTTTTTGCTTTTAATTATCTAAATTTTTGTTTGAAAAATTGGCGCACCACTTGCGCGTCTTTTGCGATTTGAGCTTTTAAAGCATCTAAACCGTCAAATTTCATTTCATCTCGAATTTTGTGGAAAAAATCAACATGCACATGCTTGTCGTATAAATCACCATCAAAATCAAGTAAGTGCACTTCTAACAACAACTTAGGAACGCCAGCAATGGTTGGCCTCACGCCTAAATTGGCCACGCCATTCAAGCCGTCTAATTTTACTGCATACACGCCCGTTAAGGCAGGTCGTTCATGCCGCATATGCACATTTGCAGTCGGAAATCCTAGTTTTCGACCTAATTGGGCTCCGTGAATGACTTTGCCGCTAATGCTATAAGGGCGGCCGAGTAGATTTTTAGCGACATTAAGCTGACCTGCCGCAAGCGCATTTCTCACACGAGTACTTGAAACACGCTCGCTATCACCAAGCGCTTGTACATCGACATCACTTAAATTGACTTGCGGCAGGCTAATGAGATTTAATCCTGCATTGGCAATATCAACAACGCCGCCACGGCGACCCGCACCAAATCTAAAATCTTCGCCCACTAAAACAGATTTAGCATTGAGCGATTTAATCAAGATATCGTTGATAAAAGCTTCGCTACTCAAGCTGGCAAAACGCTGATTAAATCGGCATAGATAAACAACATCAACGCCAGCATCTGCAAATCGCTCTAACTTTTCTCTTAATGAGGCTAGCCTTGCTGGCGCTTTTTCTGGCGCAAAAAACTCGCGCGGATGTGGTTCAAATGTCATCACTGCCATTTGCAATGATTGTGCGCTTGCTACTGCTTTGAGCTCTTTGAGCAAAGCTTGATGCCCTAAATGCACGCCATCAAAATTGCCTATCGCCAATGCGCATGGCTGACTACTATCACTTGGGAAATGTCTAAGGATTTGCATAGAACTAAATAACAGTGCGCTTCATAAAGTCTTTCACGCGTATGCCCAATGCCCAAAGTACAAAGAAATAAGTGACCGAGCCCAGCACAAGCAAGAGCAATAAATGCAGTAGCTTCGGCACCAATTTATACGCCATCCAAGTAGTATGTGATCCAGCAGCAAAATGTAAGACCAAAGCCATAGCGCCGACGGCAAATGTAAGTTTTGCCATAAACGCATACCAGCCTGCTTGCGGCTTAAACACCCCTGCTTTACGCAAATAAAAATAGAGCAGACCGGCGTTCATGCAAGCACCTAGGCCAATCGCCAGCGCCAAGCCGGCGTGCTTAAATGGTCCGATAAAGGCTAAATTCATGAGCTGTGTTGATGCCAAGGTAAATAAGGCAATTTTGACTGGTGTTTTGATGTTTTGTCGTGAGTAAAACGCAGGAGCAAGCACCTTCACTAAAATAAGCCCAAGCAAGCCAAGGCTATACGCCATCAAAGCTTGACGCGTCATTTCCACGTCTAACGCACTAAAGGCACCATAATGAAACAAGCCCGTCACTAAAGGCACGGAAAGTACCGCCAAAGCGACCGCTGCTGGCAGTGCAAGGATGAATGTGAGGCGCAAACCCCAATCCAAGAGCTGAGAATATTCTCCATCGGCTTTATCCGCATAACTTTTAGCTAAGCTAGGCAGCAAAATAGTACCAAGCGCCACACCTAAAACGCCTGTTGGAAACTCCATTAAACGGTCAGCATAGTAAAGCCAAGAAACGCTACCTGTTGCCAAGAAAGAAGCAAAAATCGTATTAATAAGGAGCGAAATTTGAGCAATAGAAACCCCAAAAATCGCCGGACCCATGAGTTTAAGGATGCGCCAAACACCCTCATCTTTGAGGTTAATCTCAAACCTTGGCAATAAGCCTAGCTTGCGAAGATATGGGAACTGATAAATCAACTGAGCTACCCCGCCAGCAAACACTGCCCAGCCAAGTACCATTACGGTGTGGTCAAAATATGGGGCAACAAACAAGACTGCGGCAATAAATGAAAGATTCAGCCAAACAGGCGTCATGGCAGGCACACTAAAATTGCCGTAAGTATTAAGCACGCCGCCAGCGAGCGACACTAATGAAATAAAGAAAATATAAGGAAAAGTAATACGAAGTAAATCAACTGTTAAATCGAATTTGGCTTTATCTGCGGCAAAGCCTGGCGCACTAACTTGCACTACCCAAGGCGCAGCGAGCATACCTAAAATGGTAATGACCACCAAAAACAGGCCAAGCAAAGTCGCGACATGGTTTATCAACGCTTTAGTTTCATCAACACTGCGCTGTTTTTTGTATTCAGCCAAAATCGGCACAAAGGCTTGCGAGAATGCACCTTCAGCTGAAATACGGCGCAATAGATTAGGAATTTTAAACGCAACAAAAAAAGCGTCGGTCTCAACGCCAGCGCCAAACACGCGCGCGATCAAGGTGTCGCGAACGAAACCCAAGATGCGTGAGAGAAATGTCATGCTCCCAACGGTGGCAAGTGCTTTAAGCAGATTCATGCGTGTGTATGTTGTCGTGTAAAATACTGTTGAAATTAATGCAGATTTTAGCATGAGCTAGGCTAAACCCCCGAACGCAATTGCTTACAAGCTGCTTCCAAGTAAATCATTAACAGGGATATTATTGCAAATAAGCGTAATTTAACGCTGACAATATCTTGCAAAAGGCTGAATAAAGCGATAAGATGCTCGGCTTCGTATTTTGTTAATTAGGAAAATTCATGGCTAATACCGCGCAGGCAAGAAAACGTGCTCGTCAGGCAGTTAAGCAACGCGCCCATAACGCCAGCTTGCGTTCTACTTTGCGCACCGCGATCAAAAAGATCATTAAAGCGGTAGAAGCTGGTGACAAAGGTGCTGCTCAAGCTGCATACTCTGAAAATGTGAGTGTTATTGATCGCATTGCAGACAAGAACATTATTCACAAGAATAAAGCTGCTCGTCACAAGAGCCGTTTGAATGCTTCAATTAAGGCAATGGCTTAATCAGTCTTGTTTTAATCAGCACCAAACGAAAAAGCCGAACTTTATGTTCGGCTTTTTTATTGTGTATCACTCGAAGTTTTAAATTAACCAATCCCCAACTCTTCACGCGCTTTGATTGCATTCACAATGACAGTTTCTTGGTCAGCGCCAATAACCGTATAGTGCCCCATCTTACGACCTGGACGAGGCTCATGCTTGCCATATAAATGCAATTTTAATTCCGGGCGCGCAAATACCTTATCCCACGCTGGTTCAACACCATTTTTCCAAATATCCCCAAGAATATTGACCATCACAGCTTGGCTATGCAGGCGATTATCACCCAAAGGCAATCCAACTAATGCACGTAATTGTTGCTCAAATTGATTGGTGACGTTCGCATCAATAGTGTAATGACCTGAGTTATGCGGACGTGGCGCCATTTCATTGGCAAGCAATTCGCCATTGCCCACAAAAAACTCAACTGCTAGTACACCGACGTACTCTAATTTTTCGGCTATCTTGATCGCCAATTGACGTGCTTGGTCTTGAATGACTTTGGGCGCGCGCGCTGGTACGATACTGACGTCCAAAATGCCATTTAAATGGCTATTCTCAGCCAATGGATAAGCGGCAACATTACCTTGCGCATCACGCACCAAAACAACTGAAACTTCGTAATCCAAGCTCAACATTTTTTCTAATACGCATTGCTCACCTTTAAACGCTTCAAAAGCAGCTTGCGCTTGGGCTTGGTTAGCAACACGCGCTTGGCCTTTGCCGTCATAGCCGAAACGCGCCACTTTTAAAATGGCCGGGTAAATTGCATTAGTATCTGCCGGCAAATCTGATGCTGCATTCACCACGACAAATGGGGCAACCGGGATGCCTGCATCTCGAATAAATTGTTTTTCTAATACGCGATGTTGCGCTATAGAAACGGCTTTGGCAGATGGACGAACAGTGCGTGTCTGCGCCAAAGTTTCTAATGTACTTGCTGGAACGTTTTCAAACTCGGTAGTAATCGCTTGGCAAGTTTCTGCCATGGTTTTTAATGCGGCAGCGTCATCATAATCAGCACATAAATGCACATCAGCAATTTTGCCTGCGGGGCTATTTTTATCTGGATCTAGCACGGTAACGCGGTAGCCCATTTCATGTGCAGCAATCACAAAAAAGCGACCAAGCTGGCCGCCGCCCAACATGCCAAGCATTGCTGGAGGAAGGATGATATGAGAACTCAAGGCTGCTCCGTTAATGTCATGTTCAATACTTTTGCGGTTTGTGCCGCACGAAAATCTTGTAGTTTCTTAGCTAAGCCTGCATCGCTATTCGCTAAAATTGACACTGCAAACAAGCCAGCATTCATTGCGCCTGCTTCACCAATAGCAAAAGTAGCCACTGGAATGCCTTTAGGCATTTGCACAATAGAGAGTAACGAGTCGTTACCATGTAAGTATTTACTCGCAACAGGAACGCCCAATACAGGCAATGTCGTCTTAGCTGCAACCATACCTGGCAAATGCGCAGCGCCGCCCGCACCAGCAATAATCACTTGAATGCCTTTGGCGATAGCCGTCTCGGCAAATTCAAACATCAAGTCTGGTGTGCGATGCGCAGAAACTACTTGCGCTTCATAAGGCACACCGAAATCTGCCAGCATTTGCGCGGCCAATTTCATGGTTGGCCAGTCACTGTCCGAACCCATAATAATGGCTACTTTTGGTGATGTTTTAGTCATGGTTGTCCCAGTACTTAAATGTAAATCTTACAAAAGAATAAGGTTATCTCTGTGAATCAATTCCGCTTCATCCACATAACCCAAAATGGATGCAATCTCAGTGCTCGGCTGACGCAAAATTCTTGCTGTTTCAGCTGAAGAATAGTTCACTAATCCACGGGCGATTTCTTTGCCCTGTTCATCTAAACAAGCCACAACATCGCCACGTTCAAAACTGCCATCAACTGCCACCACGCCAACAGGCAATAAACTTTTGCCGTCAGTCCGCAATACTTTCACTGCACCAGCATCGAGTTTTAATTGGCCAGAGACGCGCAAATGGTCTGCCATCCACTGCTTCTTAGCAAGCATTTTGCCTTGTTCTGTATGAAGATGCGTGCCTATAACTTGGCCAGAAGCCAACTTAATCAGTACTTCTTTTTCACGACCAGAAGCAATAATTGTATGTGCGCCACTTCGCGCTGCACGCTTAGCCGCCAAAATCTTGGTCAACATACCGCCTGTACCAACGCTACTGCCAGTACCACCCGCCATTTGCTCCAACGCCTCATCACCGGCTCTGGCATGCTGAATAAACTTAGCATCAGGATTTTTACGTGGATCAGCCGAATAAAGGCCCGCTTGGTCAGTCAAAATCACTAAAGCATCCGCTTCGATTAGATTCGCTACCAATGAAGCTAAGGTATCGTTATCCCCAAAACGAATCTCATCTGTAACAACGGTATCATTCTCATTAATGATAGGGATTACACCCAAATCGAGCAGGGTACGCAATGTACTGCGCGCATTGAGGTAGCGTTTACGGTCAGCCAAATCATCGTGCGTCAGTAAAACTTGCGCCGTGTGTAATGAATGCTGTGCAAAGCACGACTCATACATTTGCACTAAGCCCATTTGGCCAACGGCCGCCGCTGCTTGCAACTCATTCACCGCTGTTGGGCGCTTTTTCCAACCCAAGCGCTGCATACCTTCAGCCACTGCGCCGCTAGAGACCAATACCACTTTTCTTGCTTGAACATCGCCATTATCTGGACGCACTAAATGGGCGATTTGCGCTGCCCAAGCAGCAATCGCTGTGTGGTCTAGACCCTCGCCATTGTTCGTGACTAGGCTCGAACCTACCTTAATCACGATACATTTTGCATCAGCTAATAATGATTTCATCTCACTCAAACTTTATTCTGCGCTTTCAGCTCTCTTTAATGCTGCGGCCTCTTTACGCGCTAATTTTTCAGCCGCTAACTTTGCCTGCTCAGCCTCTTCCTCTTCACGTGCTTTGGCGCTCACTTCTTCAACATGATCCATAATCGCATAAACCAGCTCTTTACAGCCGATGCCGCTAATTGCGGAAGTGGCGAAAGTGCGGCCTTTCCAGCCATAAGCTTTTACAAAATCAGCAACTTTGTCAGCGGAGTTTTCCAGCATATCGACCTTATTTAATACCAACCAGCGCGGCTTGTTATAAAGCTCCTCATCATACTTACGAAGTTCTTCAACAATGGCCTTAGCTTCAGCCACTGGATCAACCGCCTCATCATATGGTGCTAAATCTACAATATGGAGCAGTAAACGAGTACGTGCCAAATGACGTAAGAACTGGTGACCGAGGCCCGCACCTTCGGCAGCACCTTCAATCAAACCAGGAATATCGGCAATCACAAAACTGCGATTGGTATCAACGCGCACCACCCCTAAATTAGGATGCAATGTCGTAAATGGATAGTCTGCGACTTTTGGTTTAGCGGCAGAGACAGAGCGAATAAAGGTTGATTTTCCTGCATTTGGCATGCCGAGCAACCCAACATCTGCTAATACTTTAAGTTCTAGATAAAGCTCAATTTCTTCACCTGGCTCGCCTTTTGTACATTGACGAGGTGAGCGATTTAGACTGGACTTGAAGTGAATGTTGCCCAAACCGCCTTTACCGCCCTTAGCTAACATGGCACGTTGCCCATGGTCGGCCAAGTCAATCAAAGTTTGACCTGATGCTTTATCACTAATTACGGTACCAACCGGCACACGCAACACCATGTCATCACCACCAGCGCCGTAACAATCAGAGCCACGCCCATTTTCGCCACGCTGTGCCCGAAAACTACGGGTGTAGCGATAGTCGACCAAAGTATTAATGTTGCGGTCAGCCTCAAAGTACACAGAACCACCATGACCGCCATCACCGCCATTGGGTCCGCCCATAGGCTCATATTTTTCACGACGGAAAGTCGCTACACCGTTACCGCCATCACCAGCAAAAAGCTTAATGGTGGCTTCATCTATAAATTTCATTGGTCACCGCACAATTGATATCACACTTCGGACTCAGCATTGGAACTCAAGCTAACAATCCATTTAGAACTAACCGTATCATACCGCCAAGTTAGCCCCATATAAAACAAAAAAGCCCTACCAAGCGATAGGGCTTTTTATAGTGCTTGCTAGCATTAAAGCGGGATGATGCTTACCATCTTACGACGCAACGCACCTTTAACAGCGAAAGCAACTTTACCGTCAACTTTTGCAAATAGTGTGTGGTCTTTACCCATGCCTACATTTTCACCAGCGTGCATACGTGTGCCACGTTGACGAACAATGATGCTACCAGCTGAAACCTCTTGCTCACCGAAGGCTTTAACACCTAATCGTTGGGAATGTGAGTCACGACCGTTACGGGAACTCCCGCCAGCTTTCTTATGTGCCATTTTTTACTCCTTATTCAGCAGCTTTAGCTTTAGCAGCTTTAGCTTTTGCTGGTTTAGTTGAAGCGCCACCGAAATCTGCAATTTGGATTTCTGTATAGCTCTGACGATGACCTTGTGTTTTACGGTAGTGTTTACGACGACGGAATTTGAAAATCATTACCTTGTCGCCACGGCCGTGTGATAACACTTTAGCTGTCACGCTAGCGCCAGCGATTAATGGAGCACCGATAGTGACATTATCATCATCAGCCAACACTAATACTTGATCGATAGTAACGTCGCTACCAACGTCACCTGTTAATTTTTCTACCTTAAGCCTTAGGCCAGGAGTTACGCGGTACTGTTTACCGCCAGTCTTGATGACTGCATACATGATTAAGCCTCGTTTGCTACGCATTCAAATGAACTGCGCATTATACGTAAAATTAAGACTTAAGCAAATACAAAATAGGCTTTATATAAAAAACCTTAAGTGCTTAAATCCAAGGATAGATGATATTTTAGCTCCAGTAACGATATGACATGGTTTTTAGGGCTTTAAACGCATAAAAAGTCAGGCAAAATTGCCCTTATAAATGCTAAAATTGTTACAAATTTTATTGGTAACTTCAATTGTCACTTAGCCTTATTCAAGCAAGCATTGCAGACGACATGCGTACCGTCGATGACGTCATCCGCAAGTCCCTCCATTCCGAAGTCGTGCTCATCAACCAAGTGGCGGACTACATAATTAATAGCGGCGGCAAACGCCTGCGTCCTGCCTTAGTGCTTTTATCTGCAGGCGTTTTCGGCAAAATTGAGCCGCATCACCATACACTTTCTGCAGTTGTAGAATTTATTCATACCGCGACCTTATTACATGATGATGTCGTAGATGAGTCTGCTATGCGACGCGGTCGCGCTACTGCCAACACCCTATTTGGCAATGCCGCTAGCGTTTTGGTGGGCGACTTTGTTTATTCACGCGCCTTCCAAATGATGGTAAGCATCCAGAATATGCGCGTGATGGATATTTTGGCTGAAGCAACCAACATTATTGCCGAAGGTGAAGTGTTACAACTGCTCAATATCAACGATGCCGACATTAGCGACGAAGAGTATCTTCGCGTCATTCATTATAAAACGGCTAAATTATTTGAAGCCGCGACTCGATTAGGCGCTGTAATTTGCGAAGCTTCCGAAAAAAATGAGCAAGCCATGGCTGAATACGGTATGCGCTTGGGAACCGCCTTCCAACTGATTGATGACGTACTTGATTTAAGCGGAGAGAGCGAAGATATTGGCAAGAACCTTGGCGATGACATCGCAGAAGGCAAGCCAACCTTACCGCTACTTTATGCGATGAGAAATGGCAACGAATCGCAGCGCAAGCTTATTCGTCATGTAATCGAACAAGGCGGTTTAGAAGATTTACCAGCTGTAATACAAGCCGTTAAAGATACAGGCGCTTTAGACTACGTGAGAGACGTTGCAAAACAAGAAGTATCGCTTGCCTGCCAAGCGATTGCACATCTGCCAAAAACTGTGCAACACCAAGCACTTGTTGATTTAGCAGAGTTTGCAGTCGCCAGAACCTATTAATTAAAGGTAATCGGCTCGCCATTTTCTGGGTTGAAATAACTCAACTGCGCGCAAGCATTCTTACCGTTCGTTAGCGTTCCGTTAAACAAGGACTCACCGTCCACATCCACCACTGCATAACCACTGTGGTACAAAGTCACTTCGGCTTCTTGACGCCCTAAGCGCATCGCATAGCTCATATAGTCGTCCGTTTCTTCCTCATTGAATACTTCCCAATTTTTATGACCCGTCAACTCCGCCATCCAATTAGGTAAATCCACCTCTACGCGGCAGACAACAGGCTTCGTCCAAGCTTCCACTTGGTTTTCGTCCATCTCTAATATTGAGGCTTCTACATTTGACTCGGGGCGCATACAATCTTTTCCTAATAGCGGTTTTATACATTATATATTGGCGACTCTTTTTTGCATTTCAATAGCGCGAATTATTTATAAAGTTGCCCTGAGCAATGTTCAATGCGAATATGCTGTTGATTAACACCATCAAGTAAGAAAAAGAAAATTACATGTCTGAATTGATTGCGCTCATACAACAAAATTCAACTATCTACATTATTGTCGCCAGCCTTCTGGGTCTTTTGGTTGGAAGCTTTTTAAATGTGGTGATCCATAGACTACCCATCATGATGGAAATGGATTGGCGTGAACAATGCGCATTGCTCACCAGCACCGGCAACACCGAAAAAAAGACAAAATATAATTTAATTACCCCAAGGTCAGCTTGCCCACATTGCCAAAAAGCAATAGCGGCATGGCATAACATACCTATCATTAGCTTTCTGATGCTTGGTGGCAGATGCAAAGAATGCAAAGCCTCAATTAGCTGGCGTTATCCTGCAGTTGAAAGCATGAGTGCCTTATTGGTCGGCCTTGCAGCTTATAAATTCGGCTTTTCTTTAAACACGCTGGCCGCATCAACATTTGTTCTTGCACTATTAACGCTCACTTTTATAGATTTGGATACACAGCTTTTACCAGATGACATTACCCTGCCATTGCTTTGGCTAGGTCTGCTTTTTAACCTCAATGGCGGCTTCACAAACATTCAATCAGCCATTGTCGGTGCGGCAGCAGGCTATTTAGTTTTATGGAGTCTTTATTGGTTATTTAAACTCATCACAGGCAAAGATGGGATGGGTTATGGTGACTTTAAAATGCTAGCGGCAATAGGCGCTTGGTTTGGCTGGACGATGCTACCTGCAGTTATTCTCTTATCGTCTATTGCAGGCTCAATCATCGGCATTGGTTTAATGGCTTTTGCAAAGAAGGGCAGAAATACTGCCATTCCCTTTGGTCCTTACCTTGCCCTGGGTGGCATTGCAGCTTTGTTTTGGGGCCATCAACTTTCACATTTATATTTGGTTGGATAAGCAATGTATATCATCGGTATGACAGGCGGCATTGGCAGCGGAAAAACCGAGGCAACCAAGCTATTCACTGAGCTAGGCGTGCCGATTGTTGACGTTGATATCATCAGCCATGAGTTAACTGCAAGAGGACAAGTCACCTTAAAAGAAATTGCTCAAGCGTTTGGGCAAGACATTTTGAATGACGATGGCGATCTCAATAGAACTGCTTTACGCAAAAAAGTGTTTGCAAATAGTGAAGCGAGAAAGTCATTAGAAGACATTCTCCACCCTGCCATTTTCAACAAGGCTTTAGAGGCGCTTAAAAAAAACGCTTCGGCTCCTTACCAAATTTTAGCTATCCCGCTTTTATTTGAAAGTGACCGTTACTTAGAAATCATCAGTCGAAGCCTTGTGATTGACAGCCCCATTGAGATGCAAATCACCAGAGCAAGTAAGCGAGATGGGCTTTTAGAAGCCGACATACAGAAAATTATAGATGTGCAAATGTCACGCACAAAGCGAAACTCACTTGCGGATGACCTCATTTTAAATGATGGCTCAATTGAAGAGCTTAGACAAAAAATCAAGCAACTCCATGAGAAATTCATCAACACTTGCACAATCGACAATTCAAACCCATAATCTGCTGTATCTAAGTGTTTCATAAACTATTTAAGCGAAAATAAAGTGGCGATTTACGAATTCCCTTTTAACGAAAGAATCAGAACTCTGCTTCGCCTAGAGGATTTATTCTCTAAGGTTTTGCTTAATATTGCCTCTGAACACCCAAGCCATCACCACAACGCAATTGTGTCTTTTTTCCAGATACTAGACATTCTTGATCGCACAGATTTAAAAATTGACCTTTTGCAAGAGTTGGATCGCCAAAAAGTCATCATGGCTAGCTTGGTTGGCAACCCCAATATTGCATCAGAAGTACTTCAGCCTATTTTAGACAAAATCATTGGCACCTCAGCGCGACTTAGAACGATTAGTACAAGAATAGGCCAGCCACTCAAAGAAAATGAATGGTTAATGTCAATTAAACAACGTGCTGTGATTCCTGGCGGGTTGTGCGAGTTTGATTTACCCTCTTACCATTATTGGTTAGAAAGCCCTGCTGAAGATAGAAAACAAGATTTAGAAAAATGGTTAGGCCATGTAACGCCAATCTATGACGCACTAGCGATTATTTTAAACATCGTCAGAGGAAGCGGCCAAGGCGTTAAGAATATTGCGGCCCATGGCGCTTATCAACAAATGCTTGGCAGTGCAAAACCAGCACAAATGTTGCAAGTTAAAGTCGACGACAGCCTAAATTGCTACCCTGAAATTAGCGCTAACAAATATGCAATTAATCTACGGTTCATTTCCATGAGTCGCACTGAAAAGCCCCATCCCTGTGAAGATGATATTCCATTCTCACTAACACTCGGCAATCTTTAAATTCCTTTTAAATTTAGTTACCAATGCAATCTACCGAAAAAAAACGACTCGTCCCATGCCCAGAATGTGGCAAACTTTCTGAATTTAGTCCTAGCAATGCTTTTAGACCTTTTTGCTCTGAACGGTGCAAGATGGTTGACCTAGGCGTTTGGGCAAGTGAAGGCTATCGCATTGCAACACCTATCACTGCTGATGATTTAGATACAGAAGATCTTAATTAACATGCTAAACAAGAAGTTATATTTTGTGTTAACAATGTTAGTGTCAATGCTGCTAGCTTGCAGCAAACAAGCGCCCGAAATTAACATCACTGACAATTGGGTCCGTGCAACAGCTGAAGGCCAAGACGTAGGCGCCGCTTACATGACCATCACCAGCGCATCAGATACAAGCTTAGTCAAAGTGGAAAGTTCAGCTTCCGATAACATAGAAATTCACAGCATGAGCATGGAAAATGGCATTATGAAAATGCGCATGCTTGAACAATTAGATTTAAAAGCTAAAACACCTAACAAGCTAGCACCAGGTGGATTTCATTTGATGTTATTTGATTTGAAGAATCCGCTAAAAGCTGGCGAAACCGTTTCATTTAGCTTACATTTCAAAAATGAAGCAGGCAAAGAAACTCTGGTAACCATCAGCAGCCCTATCCTCACTGAACAGCCATAAGCAAGTTAAGTGGCGCGACTATTCTTGGCTGAAAATGGCAATTGAAAGCGTTCGATCTTTTCGCCGGCCTCAATCTCAAGCAACATACTCCACTCACTTCGCCCCTGCACACAAATAGGCAAAGTCACCTCCGCTTGCCAAGCGCCAGATTGATTCGCTTGGATTAATCGATAACGATTTAAGCCCATTTCCATATTTTGCATCGCAAAAGCAACATGAATATTTTTAACGGCTTCAGCACGATTTATATGTAAATTTAAATGCAGCGGCTTCATCACTTGAGGTGCTTCAGCAAACTTAACCGTAAACAACTCGTTGCCACAGGATTGAGTAATGTCAGCACAAGACAAAACCTTAATGGGCGTTAAATTTGGTTTAGCAAAATAAAACTTAGCCACAATACCAAGCACAATCATCAAAATTAACGTTAACAAAAACTTGTTCATTTATTCCCAAACCGCTCTCTGCATCGCGATACCATGGCCACCTGCTTGCCAAGCATTCTTAAGCGCTGAATATTTCATGCCGCCAAGCGCATAAACAGGTAATGAATAATCTTGCTTCATCTTCGCAAAAACTTCCCAGCCCATGCCTTGAACTTCAGGATGACTAAGTGTTGGTAATACTGGAGAGAGCATCACAAAATCTAAATTCAATTGGACTGCTTTTGCCATTTCTTGAGCATTGTGACAAGACGCAGCGACCAACAAACCGTAAGGCTTTTCGCTCAAATCCATGAGCGCATGACTATTCAAATGAATACCCTCCGCGCCTGCCTTCATCACATCATCCAAATCTGCGTTCATCAACACTCTAGCGCCATATGGACGTGCAAGCGCAATTACTTTATCGGCAAATGCGATTAAGGCATCGCTACTGAGTTGCTTTTCACGCACTTGTATCAACTTCAATCCTTTTTCTAATTGAAGTGCTAAAGCCTTAAAAAAAGGTGCTTCACCTATCTCCAGCATATTAGTAATCGCGTAAACAGGTGGCAAACTTAAAGCGCTGAGTATCGGCGTATTTGCAGGTAACATCGGCTCAACTGTTAAGCCTGAAGGGTTTTGCCAACTAAGTTGCTGAGCTTCACGTCCAACAGGCTCGCCTTGCCATGACTTCACGATAAAGAAGTTGAGCTTGACGGTTTTTTCTGGATAATCAAAAGTACGAACTAGCCAAGGATAGGCTTCAGTAGCTTGCACCCCAAGCTCTTCATCTAGCTCACGTTGTAATGCTTCAAATGGCGTTTCGCCGTCTTCAATCTTCCCGCCTGGGAACTCCCACCAACCAGACCACGCTTTTCCTGCTGGACGATTGCCCAACAAGACCATGCCATCTTCGCGCATCAAAACTGCGACTGCGGCATGAACTACTTTATGAGTGTTCAAGATGCTGACTTTTGATTAGCCAAAGCCTGACGACCAGCGTAGTCACGCGCAAATTGATAAGCAACACGACCACTGCGTGCGCCACGCGTCAACGAGAAGGTCAGGGCGGCACGTCTCACTTCGTCATTCATTTCAGCAATGCCATATTGGGCTAGCCAATAAGCCGCGACCGATAAATACTCCTCTTGGTCAAACGCATAAAAGGAAAGCCACAAACCAAAGCGCTCTGAAAGTGAGACCTTCTCTTCTGAGCTTTCACCTGGACGAATTTCATCACCGACATATTGAGTTTCTAAATTTTCTGCCATGTATTCAGGCATGAGATGTCGACGGTTTGAAGTAGCATAAACCACGACATTGTCTGATGTAGTTGCAATTGAGCCATCCAGTACCACTTTAAGCGCTTTATATCCCAGATCTGTCGCCTCAAAAGAGAGATCATCACAGAATATAATAAACCGCTCTGACCTAACCCTAAGCAAACTGACAATCTCTGGCAAAGCAACCAAGTCCTGTTTATCAACCTCGACAATACGCAATCCATTTTCAGAAAACTCACTCAGCAAAGCTTTCACTAAGGTTGATTTTCCCGTGCCACGCGCGCCAGTCAGTAAAACATTATTCGCAGGAAAGCCACCCACAAATTGTGCGGTGTTACGCACGACTTCAGCTTTTTGGGCATCAACATTACAAATGGCTTCAAGTTTTATTTGGTGAGGGTGTTGAACGGCTTGCAGATAACCTCGACCATTCATGACTTGCCAACGCCAAGCTAAAGCATTCCAATTAACCTCTTGTTGAATAGCTGGAAGATATTCAGCGAGCCTTTCTAAAAGAGACTCGGCACGATTAATGAGGCTTTCAAGATTCGCCATCATTAAGAGCGATAATCCGCGTTAATCTTCACGTAATCGTATGAGAAGTCGCAAGTCCAAACGGTTGCACTGGCTTCACCACGATTAAGCACGACGCGCACTAAAATCTCTGGTTCTTTCATTACGGCAACCCCCTGTTCTTCTTGATAAGCTTGTGCTCGACCGCCGTTTTCAGCCACTAGCACGTCGCCCAAATAAAGCTGCATGGCATTCACATCCAAGTTCTCAACGCCAGCGTAACCAATTGCCGCTAAGATACGGCCTAAATTAGGGTCTGATGCGAAGAAAGCCGTTTTAATCAGCGGAGAATGCGAAATCGCATAAGCCACTTTGCGACACTCCTCGACATCACGACCCTCCTCCACTTGCACCGTCATAAATTTAGTAGCGCCTTCTCCATCACGCACAATCGCTTGCGCTAAAAGGGTCGCAACTTCCGTCATGGCATCGCGAAGCGCTAGAAAATCGGCTGTGTCGGCTTGAATTTCATCAATACCAGATTGCCCTGTCGCCATCAAAATCAAGGAGTCATTTGTTGAAGTATCGCCATCCACAGTAATGCAATTAAATGAGCGATTAACCGCGTAATCAATCAACTGCTCTAACGCTTGCTGGCTGATGGCCGCATCGGTAGCGATGTAACCCAACATGGTCGCCATATTGGGGTGAATCATGCCGGAGCCTTTAGAAATGCCTGTGATGGTGATGGTTTTGCCACCTAAAGAAATCTGTTTTGAATAGCCTTTTGCCACAATATCCGTAGTCATAATCGCTTCGGCAGCATTGAGCCAGTTATCTTCTTTTAAGTTGCTGATGCAAGCTGGCAGACCTGCAATCACCCGATCTACAGGCAAGGGATCTAAAATAACGCCTGTCGAAAACGTTAAAATTTGTGATGCCGATTTCGCACCTAATAAATCAGCTAATGCCGCGCAAGTTTGTTTGGCATGCTGCATACCTGTCTCACCAGTGCCCGCATTGGCATTACCCGTATTCACGACTAAAGCACGAATATCGTTTCCACTCGCAAGATGCGCTTTACACAAAGTCACGGGCGCCGCACAAAATTGATTTTTGGTAAACACGCCCGCAACACGCGTGCCTTCACTGAGTTTAATCACCAATAGATCTTTTCGGTTTTGCTTGCGGATATTCGCCTCGGCAAACCCTAGCTGGAGGCCTTTTACTGGCAATAGAGAATTGGCTTGTGGCGCTGATAAGTTAACTGGCATTTTTTTAACTCTAAAACATGAATAAGTAGGATTTTAACCGATAGATAAAACTTGCATGAAACAAAACATGCATCATAGGCATAAAAAAAGCGGCTTTTAGAGCCGCTTTTCATTTAGAAGGTTGTATTATCCAGCAACCGCTGATCTAAAGTCCCCATCACTTTTTCTCGGTCTTGGTCAGTCATATTCCACCATTCACGAATCTCTTCAACTGTGCGATAACAGCCTTGGCAAAAGCCATTGCTATCATTGATTGCACACACGCCAATACAAGGCGAAACGATATCTTCAATACCCATAAATTAACTCAATTTTCCGTGACATTGTTTGTACTTTTGTCCTGAGCCACAAGGACAAGGGTCATTGCGGCCAATCTTAACGCCTTCGCGTTCAAATGGCGCACCATCTTCTTTTGGTGGCGAAGCTAAAGCTTCGTCGTAATCAGTATGTTGGTATTGCACATTCTCAAGCTCTGTTGGCTTTTCAACGGCTTCTAAATCAGCAGCACTCTTCACTTGAACTTGCATCGTCACTTGCGTCACTTCGTGTTTAACGGTATCTAACAAAGCAGAAAATAGCTCGAAAGCTTCGCGTTTGTATTCTTGCTTAGGATTTTTTTGTGCATATGAGCGCAAATGAATACCTTGACGCAAATGATCCAAAGCAGACAAATGCTCACGCCAATGATTGTCCAAACTTTGCAACATGACCGCACGCTCAAATTGACGCATGGTATCCGTACCGGCCATTTCTTCTTTAGCTGTGTAAGCTTCTTGGGCAGAACCCTGAATAGTGTCGCGCAATGTTTCTTCATGCAAATCTGGGTTATCTTCCAGCATTTTTTGCAATGGAAGTTGAAGATTAAATTCACCTTGCAACACCTTCTCAAGCGAAGCAACATCCCACTGCTCTTCCACGCTACCTGGCGGAACATAAGTTGAAATCATATTATCAATCACATCATGGCGCATCGCCGCGATCGTTTCACCCACATCCGTCACTTCCAAGAGCTCATTACGTTGTTCGTAAATCACCTTACGTTGGTCATTCGCTACGTCGTCGTATTCCAAAAGCTGTTTACGAATATCGAAGTTACGGCCTTCTACTTTGCGCTGTGCATTTTCAATCGCACGTGTCACCCATGGATGCTCAATCGCTTCACCTTCTGGCATTTTGAGACGTTCCATAATCGCCGAAACGCGGTCTGATGCAAAAATACGCAACAATTGGTCTTCAAGTGACAGATAAAAACGACTAGAACCTGTGTCGCCTTGTCGGCCAGAGCGGCCACGCAACTGATTATCCACACGACGAGACTCGTGTCGCTCGGTACCGATAATATGCAAACCGCCTGAAGCTAATACCTCATCATGACGTACCTGCCACTCAGCCTTAATCGTCTCAATCTTGGCTTGCTTCTGAGCCTCTGAAAGCGACTCATCGGCACGAATCATATCAATTTCAGGCTCTGGATTACCTCCCAACACAATGTCAGTACCACGTCCGGCCATATTAGTGGCGATTGTAATCATGCTAGGGCGACCTGCTTGCACAATAATATGCGCCTCGCGTTCATGTTGTTTTGCGTTCAGCACTTGATGCTCTAATTTAGCCTTGGTCAGCAAATCAGCAATCAATTCAGAATTTTCAATCGAAGTAGTACCTACCAATACTGGCTGGCCACGGCCCTGACATTCTTTGATGTCCTCAATCACCGCATTATATTTTTCACGCCCAGTCCGATAGACCTTGTCCATTTGGTCTTTACGTTGCATGATGCGATGTGTTGGGATTACCACCGTTTCTAAACCGTAAATTTGGTTGAACTCGTAAGCTTCCGTATCCGCAGTCCCTGTCATTCCAGACAGTTTTCCATACATACGGAAATAGTTTTGGAATGTGATAGAAGCAAGCGTTTGATTTTCTTTTTGAATCGCCACACCTTCTTTGGCTTCCACAGCTTGATGTAATCCATCAGACCAACGGCGGCCAGTCATCATACGACCAGTGAATTCGTCAACAATCACAATCTCGCCGTCACGCACCACATAATGTTGATCTTTATGGAATAGCGACTGGGCGCGTAAAGATGCGTATAAATGATGCACCAAGCTTATACTTGCGGCATCGTACAGGCTAACGCCTTCAGCCAACAATCCTGACCCTTCAAGTAGCTGTTCAGCTTTTTCATGGCCTTGCTCGGACATAATGACTTGTTGTGCTTTTTCATCCACCCAATAATCGCCTTGACCTTCTTCTTCTGTTTGGCGAACTAATTGCGCACTAATACCGTTCATCTGGCTATACAAATTGACGCCATCATCGGCTTGACCTGAAATAATGAGCGGTGTACGCGCTTCATCAATCAAAATCGAATCTACTTCGTCAATCAAGGCATAGCTTAGGCTACGTTGCACACGCTCTTCGGCCGTGTAAACCATGTTGTCGCGAAGATAATCGAAACCAAATTCATTATTCGTGCCGTAGGTGATGTCTGCAGCATAGGCTTGTTGTTTTGCATCATGTGACATTTGTGAAAGATTAATGCCAACTGTTAAACCCAAGAAGTTGTAAAGTCTGGACATCCACTCAGCGTCACGCTTGGCTAAGTAATCATTCACTGTAATAACATGCACGCCTTTTCCTGTCAGCGCGTTCAAATAAGCTGGCAACGTGGCAACTAGTGTCTTACCTTCACCTGTGCGCATTTCGGCAATCTTGCCAGCATTCAAGACCATGCCGCCAATTAATTGCACATCAAAATGGCGCATTTGGAATACGCGGCGACCACCTTCACGAACCACAGCGAATGCTTCAGGTAAAAGCTGATCTAGCGTTTCACCCGCTTGAAAACGGGCTTTGAACTCTTCTGTTTTAGCGCGTAACTGGTCATCGCTCAACGCCTGCATTTGAGGCTCGAGGGCATTGATCACAGCCACTTGCGCAAAATATTGCTTCACTAGGCGATCGTTACGACTACCAAATAATTTTCTAAATAGCTTGGATAACATACTGTGACACCAACTTCCGCTACTGCGGAGCCTTCTTTAAGGTTGACTTAAAATAAATTATTGCCATTTTACCATAATCAAGCCGCCTCTCGGCAGCCATTAAAACGACACTTAAAACACGAACATATCAGCAGGCGATATAATAGCAAGAGCAACAATCTACCACTTTTTTATTACACTTGTTCGAGGGCTGAGTTTTGCAATTAATTCATGCGATACTTCAAAATAGCGCTTTATCAAAAATGGCTGAAAAAGTCAAAGAGCTGACTTCCATCCAAAAGATTTGGAATGAAAGCGTCCCGGCTCAACTCAAACCCTATACTCAAGCAGGCAATATTGAACACAAACGTCTGACTGTGCATGTTGAAAGTGGTGCAATTGCAGCCAAAATTAAGCTCTTATTGCCGAGTCTGATGAGTAAATTGCAAAAACATGGCTTGGAAGTGACTTCAATCAGAGTGCAAGTTGATGTTCAATCCAAACAAGCTGGAATAGCAAAGCCATCACGTCACCTAAGTGAGAGTGCATCAAAAAACGTAGAGTCTTTAGCAAAAAAATTAGAAGGCTCTGAATTAGGCGATGTATTAACAAGACTTTCAAAGCGCACTTAAAAAAATAGCCACTGAAAAGCGGCCATTTTTCTATCAAAAACTAAAGTCTTTAATTATTTAGCGCGGGCCACGCTCGCAACAATTTCAGCTTTAGCAGCATCGACCCCTTGCCAGTTGCCAACTTTCACCCATTTACCTTTTTCCAAATCTTTGTAATGCTCAAAGAAATGCGCAATTGGTGCTAATTGGAAATCAGGGATATCTTCATAGCTTTGCACGTTTTTATATTGCGGGCAGATTTTATCGACTGGCACAGCCAATACTTTTGCATCCATGCCTGATTCATCTTCCATCATTAATACACCAATAGCGCGGCAACGAATCACGACGCCAGGTTGCAATGGAATAGGCGTAATGACAAGCACGTCAGTTGGGTCGCCATCTTCAGAAAGCGTTTGCGGAATATAGCCGTAGTTGCATGGATAATGCATAGAGGTACCCATGAACCGATCGACAAAAATAGCGCCAGATTCTTTATCTACTTCAAACTTGATTGGCTCGCCACGCATTGGAATTTCAATAATGACGTTAAAATCATTTGGCACATCTTTGCCCGCAGGCACGTTACTTAATGACATCGTTTTTTCCTTAAGCAGTTTTAAAAAATTATAACAATGGTGAAAATTTTAATGTTTTGGAATCATAAGCAGACATGACCCCATTTTCAATATCGAAATACCAACCATGCAAGTTTAATGTTCCTGCGGCAATTCGTTCTTTAATAAATGGGAAAGTCGCTAAATTCTCTAGTGATACCAAAATACCTGCCAACTCACAATGACATGCCATTTCTGCAGCACTAGCATTTGGGAAGTCAGCTTTAACGCGACGATAAGCATGGCTCGCCATACTCACCCAAGGGCGAATAAACTCACCATTAATGCCTTCTGGCACACCTTCGGTTAACGCTTTAATGCCGCCGCATTGGCGATGCCCCATGACCATGATATGGCTAACACCCAAGCCACAAACACCGAACTCAAGCGCCGCACTCACACCGTGGTAACCACCGCCTTGTTCATATGGAGGAACAAGATTGGCAACATTACGCACCACAAACAAATCACCTGGCTTTGCATCCATCACAATCGCTGGATCTACGCGTGAGTCCGAACAAGCAATAATCATTGTGCTCGGATTTTGCCCTTGGCTTAATTCGCCAAACAATGGCTTGTCGCCCGCGAAATAATTTTCGTGAAAGCGCTCATATCCTGCAACAAATTGATCGATATTACTCATTCTTTTTTTCTCTTTTTATTGTTTCACGACACTCATGCACAAGTGCATCGGGTATCATTTTTAATGCCAAATAAACCAATAAGGGCACAATCACTAAATCATCCAACTGACCAATGACAGGAATAAAGTCCGGGATTAAATCAAAAGGCATTAATACATAGCCAACCGCTAAGCCTAAGAAAATCTTCGCCAATATTGGTGTATCAGGATTTTTTAAAACAAGACGATAAACTTCAAACTCGTGCTTTAGTTGTGCTGCAATTTTATTAAGCAGACTTAGCATTAGCTTCTAAACAACCAAATCTAAACCTGTAAGCTTTGTATAGGCTTCGCGGTATTTTTCACTGGTTTTTTCTGCTACATCATCAGGCAAAACAGGTGCTGGCGGTGTCTTATCCCATCCTGAAGCTTCTAGCCAATCACGCACATATTGCTTATCAAAACTTGGCGGATTCTTGCCGACCACATATTGATCTGCTGGCCAAAAACGAGAAGAATCTGGCGTAAGAACTTCATCAATTAAGTAAAGCTCACCAGAAGCGTCCAGTCCAAATTCAAACTTAGTATCGGCAATAATAATCCCTCGAGTTAACGCGTACTCTGCAGCTTCTTGATACAAACGCAAACTGACTTTCGCCACTTTATCAGCGAGCTCTTTACCTAACAGTGCCGCACATTTTTCTAAGGTAATATTTTCATCATGATCACCCACATCAGCTTTGCTAGATGGGGTAAAGATTGGCAGAGGCAACTTTGACGCCTCATGAAGACCCGCAGGCAACTGTATTCCGCAAACGGTGCCACTAGTTTTATATTCTTTCCAGCCACTCCCAGCCAGATATCCACGAACAATCGCCTCGATTGGTAAGGGCTTAAGCTTTTTAACGACAAGCGCTCTCTTGCCTAGCTGAGCTTTTTCAGCAGGATCGCTCACCACTGAATCAGGATGAATACTGGTTAGATGATTAGGGATGATATGCGCAAGCTTCTTAAACCAAAAATTAGCAATTTCAGTGAGAATCGCACCTTTATCTTTAATTGGCGTAGGCAAAATAACGTCAAATGCAGAAAGCCTATCTGTTGCGATCAACAGCATGGTACTGGCATCAATATCATAGATATCTCGCACTTTACCTTGGTGCAAAAGCGGTAGACTTTTGATGCTCGATTGCGTGAGAGTATTAGACAATGCAGTTTCCTAAAATAGATTCACAAAGATACATTTAAGAGGACCTGAGCACATAGGATTAAGACTCTCAAGCCATCAATATAGATTATACCTTAAGTGTGCTTGTCTCTAAAAATCGGGGAATATTGTTGTGCGAAAGCTGGAATTAAATCTAGATGAAGGTTTCTATCAGAAAATATAATTGATAATAAAATTTAAAATCTTTAAATTTCATATTATTAGATATTTAACTCAAAGAAAAATGGCCCGCAGGCCCTTTTTCTTTTTTAATCTCAATCGTTGATCTAACCGCGCGAGTCTAGAATTTCAACTGCAGGCAATTTCTTACCCTCTAAAAACTCCAAAAAAGCCCCACCAGCGGTTGAAATATATGAAACCTGATCATAAATATTGTATTTTTGAATCGCTGCGATAGTATCGCCACCGCCAGCCAAAGTGAATGCTTTAGTTTTTGCAATTGCCATTGCAATCGCTTTTGTCCCTTCACCAAACTGATCAAACTCAAACACGCCTAGCGGGCCATTCCAAACGACTGTGCCCGCCTTCATAATAATGTCAGCAAGCTCCTGCGCAGACTTTGGACCAATATCAAAAATCATATCATCAGATGCAATCTGGTCAGCATCCTTAATAACGGCTGGTTCGTGAGCGTCAAAATGCTTACCCGTTACAACATCAACCGCAATTGGCACAGCAGCGCCACGTTCAGCCATTTTATTAATAAGTGCACGTGCCGTAGGAAGCAAGTCATCCTCACATAATGAGTGACCAATCTCATGCCCTGTCGCTTTTAGGAAGGTATTGGCAATGCCGCCACCAACCACTAACTGATCTACTTTTTCAGACAAACTTTCAAGGACTGTCAATTTTGTAGACACTTTAGATCCGCCTACAATGGCAACCATTGGGCGAGCCGGATTTAATAGTGCCTGACTTAAAGCATCCAACTCTTGGGTAAGTAAAATACCCGCAGCGGCTACAGGCGCAAACTTAGCCACGCCATAAGTAGAAGCCTCCGCACGGTGTGCTGTGCCAAAAGCATCCATCACAAAAACGTCGCACAGCTTTGCATACGCTTGCGCAGTTTCATCTAGATTCTGTTTTTCACCCTTATTGAAGCGGCAATTCTCAAGCAACACTAATTCGCCGTCAGCAACCTCAAAACCCCCAGCTACCCAATCTTTAATTAAACGAACTGGCTTACCCAATTTAGCTGAAAGCACTTCAGCTACCGGCCTAAGTGAGTTCTCTTCTGAGTAAACACCTTCCTCAGGACGCCCAAGATGTGATGTCACCATGACTTTTGCGCCGGCATTCAGCGCAAATTCAATCGTTGCCATAGATGCAGAAATACGCGCATCAGAAGTTACAGCGCCTTCTTTAACTGGGACATTTAAGTCAGCGCGAATAAAAACGCGCTTACCAGCCAAATCTAGATCGGTCATTTTGATAATTGCCATGATGCTTCCTTATGCGATGTACTCTGCTAAGCGCAGCATATTGCAGGTATAGCCATACTCGTTGTCGTACCATGCAACCACTTTAACGAAAGTAGGATCCAGCGCAATGCCTGCTTCAGCATCAAACACCGCTGCAAATGCCGCTCCACGGAAATCTGTCGATACCACCTTATCTTTAGTAAAGCCCAAAACACCTTTCATTGGGCCTGATTCAGAAGCAGACTTCATCGCAGCCACAATCTCTTCATAACTCGCTTCTTTATTTAGCTCGCAAGTTAAATCGACCACAGAAACATCAGAAGTCGGCACTCGGAATGCCATACCGGTGATTTTTTTATTAAGCGATGGAATCACCTTGCCAACGGCTTTTGCTGCGCCCGTAGATGATGGGATAATATTTTCTAAAATGCCACGACCACCACGCCAATCTTTATTTGAGGGACCATCAACTGTTTGTTGAGATGCCGTAGCTGCATGAACTGTTGTCATTAGGCCACGCTTAATGCCAAACGTATCATTCAACACTTTTGCGATTGGTGCCAAAGCATTGGTCGTACATGAAGCCGCTGAAACAATGGCTTCACCTTTATATTCTTCCTGATTCACGCCATACACGAACATCGGCGTATCATCTTTTGGTGGCGCTGATTGCACTACTTTTTTAGCGCCCGCATCAATGTGCTTTTGGCAGCTCTCTTGAGTTAGGAAAACACCCGTACAATCCAACAACACATCAACACCAAGAACACCCCAATTTAGGTTTTCTGGATTTCTTTCTGAGGTCAGCAGAATTTTTTTATCGTTAACAACTAAATAGCCATCTTTATACTCGATGCTACCTTTAAAGTTGCCATGGACTGAATCATATTTCGCCATGTAAACGAGATAATCAGGGTCTTGTGTACCATTAATGGCTACCACTTCAATATTCTCAAAATCTTGAAATGCAGCGCGTAATGCCATACGACCAATACGACCAAATCCGTTGATGCCTACTTTAACTGTCATGTGTCTTACCTCAGTTTTACAAACAAAAAGGGAGCCAAAAATTGCAGGCTCCCTTGGTCTAGCTTACTTCAATAATTACAGAACTGACTTTACAGTTTTCACTACATTCTCAACCGTGAAACCAAAGTGCTTCATCAATACGCCACCAGGTGCAGATTCACCAAATGTGTCGATACCAACAACAGCACCTTCTAAGCCAACATACTTGCGCCAGAAGTCTGAGTGCGCAGCTTCAACAGCAACGCGTTTAACGCCTGCTGTTAAGACGCTGTCACGGTAAGCTTTGTCTTGACGATCAAATACGTTTGTTGATGGCATTGAAACTACGCGTACTTTAGTACCAGCAGCATTCAATTCAGCAGCAGCTTTAATTGCCAAATCAAGTTCAGAACCGTTAGCAATGATGATGACATCAGCTTTGCCAGCAACATCAGAGAACACATAACCACCCTTACGGATAAGGTCGAAGTGTGCTGTGTCGTGTTTAATACCAGGCACGTTTTGACGGCTTAATACCAAGCTTGATGGACCATTGTGACGCTCAGCAGCTGCAACCCAAGCGACAGCAGTTTCTGTTGAGTCAGCTGGACGCCAAACATCCATGTTAGGAATGTAACGTAGGCCAGATGTGTTTTCGATTGGTTGGTGCGTTGGACCATCTTCACCTTGACCGATAGAGTCATGTGTCAATACTGCAACAGTACGTTGTTTCATCAACGCAGCCATACGCAATGCACTCTTCGCATAGTCTGAGAACATGTGGAATGTACCGCCGAATGGTAAGAAACCACCGTGCAATGCCATACCGTTCATAATTGCAAACATACCGAATTCACGCACACCGTAAGAGATGTAGTTACCTGGTTTTTTACCATCAACGTGTGTGAAGCTACCGCATGATGTTAAGTTAGAACCAGTCAAGTCAGCTGAGCCGCCCAAGAATTCTGGCAATGTTGGTGCCAAAGCGGCGATTACATTTTGTGAAGCTTTACGTGTTGCAATGGTTTCTGCTTTTTCGTTTGTTGCAGCAATCAATGCATCAGTTGCTTGTTTCCAGTTAGCTGGCAAATCACCTGCCATACGGCGCTTAAATTCAGCAGCTTCAGCTGGGAAAGCTTTAGCGTAAGCATCAAACTTAGCATTCCAGTCAGCTTCTAATTTAGCGCCTTTCGCTTTTTGATCCCAACCAGCATAGACGTCTACAGGAATTTCGAATGGTGGATAGTTCCAACCGATGTTTGCACGTGTTGCTGCAACCTCATCTTCACCAAGTGCAGAACCGTGGCAATCATGGCTGCCTGATTTGTTTGGAGAGCCCATACCGATCACTGTTTTACAGCAGATCAATGATGGCTTGTCTGTCACTGCTTTAGCTTTCTTGAGCGCAGCATCAATCGCATCAGAATCATGACCGTCTACTGATTGAACGTGCCAGCCGTAAGCTTCGAAGCGTTTAGCTGTGTCGTCTGTGTACCAACCTTCGATATGACCGTCGATAGAAATACCGTTGTCATCCCAGAAAGCAACCAATTTACCCAAGCCCCATGTACCAGCCAAAGCACAAGCTTCGTGTGATACACCTTCCATCATACAGCCGTCACCTAAGAAGCAGTATGTGTAGTGGTCAACGATGTCGTGACCTGGTTTGTTGAATTGGTTAGCCATCAATTTTTCAGCCATCGCAAAACCAACTGCGTTGGTGATACCTTGACCTAGTGGACCAGTCGTTGTTTCGATACCTGGTGCATAGCTATATTCTGGGTGACCAGCACATTTAGAATGCAATTGACGGAATGTCTTAATTTCATCCATAGGCAAATCGTAGCCAGTCAAATGCAACAATGAGTAAATCAACATTGAGCCATGGCCATTAGACAATACGAAACGATCACGGTCAGCCCAATTTGGATTTGTTGGGTTGTGACGCATGTTGTGGTTCCATAGTACTTCAGCGATTTCTGCCATTCCCATAGGTGCACCTGGGTGGCCAGAGTTAGCTTTTTGCACCGCATCCATAGACAAGGCACGGATAGCGTTTGCTAAATCTTTACGAGTTGCCATTTCTTTCTCCCTAATCAATCAATCTATAAAGCGTAAAAAGTGCCAGCTAATTCAATGAGCTATACAGTTTGAACGCCCATCAAATTAAGCATGGCACTGAAATTCTTCAAGCCTCTCCCTCAAATTCATGAACATCGAGGCTACGTATTTTTGTGTAGCGCGATATTTACTTATTAGTTCTGCGGGAGCTTAGGGCTGAATTATTGCTTAATAAGGCATTTTGAGCAATACCATTAATCTCTTAATGGTTGCAAACTGCACTTTTTAAGCCTAGTTTATTTCCATTTTATTGAGCATCCAATACTGGCAATTTGTGCTTTTGGACCATCACCAGTTGCTGCAACCAACTTCATTCCCTCCAACAAATCTTTAGTGGCATTCACCTTAGGGGTTAAATCACGCCCTTGGTCATCAAATCGGCCGCGATATTGCAACTCTAAATTTTTATTGAACCCAAAAAAATCAGGCGTACAAACTGCATCGTAAGCCCGTGCAACCGATTGCGACTCATCCAATAAATATGGAAATCCGAAATTAAACTCGCGTGCAACTTCCTTCATCTGTTCAAAATCGTCCTGAGGATAATTCACGACATCATTCGATGAAATCGCGACCGCATTGACGCCCAGCAACTTCAGCGTTGCCATATCAGCGACTAACCTTTCACGTATTGCTTGTACGTAAGGGCAATGATTACAAATAAACATGACCAACAAGCCATTTTCGCCGGCAAGATCTGCAAGTGACCAATCTCTGCCATCCACGCCAGGCAAATTAAAGCTCGGTGCTTTCCAACCAAAATCACAGACAGGTGGATTCAAACTTACCATTTTGTAACTTCCTTCCATTAGAATGTATCTTCAGATTTTACCACCCAGACTTGAAAATTATGGCCAATCCACGCTTTTACTGCGATCCAAAAAGTTCTGACAAGCTCGCGCTCGGCGCACAAGTAAAACTATCAGATAACGCAGCAATGCATGCCACACGTGCACTAAGATTGGATATCGGGAACTTGGTCATTTTATTTAACGGCGATGGTAACGATTATCACGGCGAGCTCAGCTTTATCAAAAAAGGCGAAGTGATTGCCAAAATCAATAGCATTAAAGCCGTAGAAAACGAATCCCCAATTAAAGTGATATTAGCGCAAGCAATTTCCAGTGGCGATCGTATGGACTTCACCATTCAAAAAGCAGTAGAAATGGGCGTCACAGAAATTCAACCGATTGCCAGCCAACGAAGCGTCGTTAAGCTTTCCGGTGAACGCGCCGAAAAGCGTCGCGAGCATTGGCAAAACGTCGTCAATTCAGCTTGCGAGCAATCTGGCCGTGCTTTTGTGCCTAAAGTGGCCATGCCAATATCATTGTCTAATTGGCTTGCTAGCAAACCAGATGCAGAAACCAAAGTCACGCTAGCTCCCACTGCTGAAGTGAGCTTCAAAGAACTTCCAACACCATCAGGCAATGTATGCCTACTTGTTGGCGCAGAAGGCGGTCTTACCGATGATGAAATTGCGCTTGCTGCATCTCAAGGATTCACCCCTGTTCGACTAGGCAAACGTATACTTCGCACCGAAACAGCACCCCTTGCTGCTATCGCCACCATGCAAGCCATCTGGGGCGACTTCTGCGTTTAACGCAATAAATCATCATTAAATTTGCATTTTACGCATTTTTTAAATAATATAATGTTTCATAAACAAATTTCATAGGTAATTTGTGTCATTAGGATCGGCAATAAGGCATCAAAGGAAATCCCTGCATCTCACCTTGCAAGCACTCGCCAACATTATTGGCGCGGATAGCGGCAATCTTTCAAGAATAGAGCGTGGAGAGCAAGGCATCACTGAAGCCATGTTGCGTAAATTGTGTGCGGCTTTAGACTGCACGCCTGCATTTTTATACGCCCAATCGGAAACAAGACAATCGCTGATCGCCTCTGAAAAAATTGCGGATTACGCAATTTTTAATAAACAATCCTCACAAACACCTTCAGCCCAAAGTCTCAATAGACCTCAAGAATTTGTCAGCTGGTTTCGTTCCGTGGCGCCTTACATCCATGCCTTTGGTGGAAAAACCTTTGTCATTGCCTTTGGTGGCGAAGTGGTCGACGACGGCCAATTAGTTTCTTTATCCCACGACCTTAATTTGCTCGCCAGCCTTGAAGTAAGAATAGTGCTGGTGCATGGCGCTCGCCCTCAAATTGAATCAAGGCTAAAGCGCGCCAACCTGAAAACCAAGCTCGCAGGCGGCTTACGTGTCACCGATGATCAGGCCATGGAAGTCGTCAAGGAAGCTAACGGCTCAATTCGGGTAGAAATTGAGTCTCTACTTTCGATGGGCTTAGTGAATTCGCCGATGGCAGGCTCCGACATTCGTGTGGCGAGCGGAAACTTCGTGACCGCAAAACCAATTGGCGTGCTTGAAGGTGTTGATCTGCAACACACAGGGGAAGTGAGAAAGGTCGATGGAATAGCCATCCAAAAGAGATTAGATGATGGTGAAATGGTACTGCTATCACCACTTGGTTACTCACCCACTGGCGAGGCATTTAATCTTTCGCTAGAAGATGTTGCCGTGAGTACAGCGATTGCGCTGGATGCTGACAAGCTCATCTTCCTGATGGACTCTTCTGGCGTGCACAATGCCAGAGGTGAGCTATTGCGGGAAATGACCGCGCAGAAAGCAAAAAATCTTTTGCAGCATGTCAAAAATAATCATTCGAAAAATGGTCAGATAAAATCACAAGATGCCCCAAACATTACTGAAGATGAAGCTTACTATTTGCCAGCCGCCATCAGAGCTTGCGACCACGGCGTTGCGAGAACCCACCTGATTTGCAGACATACCGACGGTGCAATTCTGCAAGAACTATTCACCCATGATGGCATCGGCACCATGGTGACTGAAATGCCGCTGGAATCGATGCGGCAAGCCGAAATTGACGATGTAGGTGCCTTATTGCAACTGATCGAGCCACTAGAAGCTGAAGGCATTCTAGTGCGGCGTGGCAGAGAGCGTCTTGAAATGGAGATTGAGCAGTTTTATGTCATGGAGCACGATGGTCGCGTCATCGGGTGTGCTGCGCTGTATCCTTTTGCACAAGAAAAAATGGCTGAATTTGCTTGCCTTGCAATACATCCGGCCTATCGTGGTGGTGGGAGAGGCGATAGGCTTTTCCACTATTGTGAAGAACAAGCTAAAGAAGCTGGCTTTGAAACTATTTTCTGCCTCACCACAAGAACAGAACATTGGTTCTTGGAGCGTGGTTTTATCGAAAAAACTGTGACGGATTTACCTACCGAAAAACAAAAAATCTATAACTTGCAAAGGCGCTCAAAAGTCTTTGTAAAAAAGCTCTAAGCATTTAACAAAATTGCAACGCCGCATTACATTTATTTCAAGGTAAAATAATGCCAAATAACAGGAATTGAGATAGACAACATGAGCAACGACAGCACATCCACACAAAAAGCGCAGACCCTAGCTGAGGCGTTGCCTTACATTAAACGCTTCTTTGATAAAACCATCGTCATTAAATATGGTGGCAATGCGATGACAGATCCGCAATTGAAAGAATCTTTTGCGAGCGATGTTGTATTACTCAAACTTGTGGGCATGAACCCTGTTGTTGTTCATGGTGGCGGCCCTCAAATCAATGAGATGCTGGACAAGTTAGGTAAAAAAGGCGAGTTCATCCAAGGCATGCGTGTGACCGATGAAGAAACCATGGACATCGTTGAGATGGTACTTGGCGGCCAAGTGAACAAAGAAATTGTGAACTTGATTAATCGTAAAGGTGGCAAAGCAGTTGGCTTAACGGGACAAGATGGCAACTTCATCCATGCAGAGAAATTATTGATGGCCAACCTCGACAACCCAGAAGAAATGATTGATGTTGGACAAGTAGGTGACATCACCAAAATCGACCCTAGCATTATTAACTTCTTAGATAGTGGTGACTTTATTCCTGTCATCGCGCCAATTGGCGTGGGTCCAGAAGGTGAAACTTACAACATCAACGCTGACGTTGTTGCAGGCAAACTCGCTGAAATTCTAGGCGCAGAAAAACTCATTTTGCTCACCAATACACCTGGCGTATTAGATAAAGATGGTAATTTATTAACAGGTCTTACCCCTAAGCAAATTGACGACTTAGTAGAAGATGGCACCCTTTCAGGCGGCATGTTGCCAAAAATAAGTTCAGCGCTGGATGCCGCAAGAAGTGGCGTAAAATCTGTGCACATTATTGATGGCCGCGTAGAGCATGCTTTGCTTTTAGAAGTGCTGACCGATGACGGTGTAGGCACGCTCATCAAAGCTAAATAATGCAAGCTAGTAAACGTGTATGGGTGTTTGACCTCGACGATACCCTGCACGACGCTTCATCACATATATTTCCCGTGATGAACAAAGCCATGACGCAATACATCATGGAAACTTTAGACGTTGAAGAGCACCATGCATTTGAATTGCGCAAACACTATTGGCGCATTTACGGCGCCACCCTTAAAGGGTTAATGCGTCACCACGGCGTCGATCCCTACCATTTTCTATGCAAAACGCATGATGAAATGGACTTGGAAAATATGGTCACTGAAATCAAACAACTTCGCCATTGCATTAACAGTCTCAAAGGTCGCAAAGTCATTTTTACCAACGCGCCGATGAATTATGCAATTCGCGTATTAGATACACTGGGCATTACTGATTTATTCACTTTAGTATTTAGTGTCGAGTCTACTCAGTTCCACCCAAAGCCTTCTGTGCGCGGATTTAAAAAACTCCTCCGCTCCATTAAAGCTGAAGCTAAAGACTGCGTCATGTTGGAGGATAATTTACCTGCCTTGATGACTGCAAAACGTTTGGGGATGAAGACAATTTGGGTTTCCAAAAAGCTTAACAAACCAAATTTCGTCGATTTAAGAATCAATAACGTGTTAGTGCTTACTCGCTCTAGAATATAATCTAGATAAGACTTATACTAATGATTAAGAAACAGTCCTAAGAACCCTTGGAGAACATGATGGCAACGAAACCAGGTGAACGTAAACAGCAGATTCTTGAAACGCTGGCAAAAATGCTGGAAACCCCAATACAAGCAAAAATCACAACGGCGTCACTTGCTGCAGAACTAGATGTAAGCGAAGCAGCGCTTTATCGTCACTTTGCAAGCAAAGCGCAAATGTTCGAGGGCCTAATCTCATTCATCGAGCAAAGCCTATTTGGTCTTATCAATAAAATCACCACAGAAGAAACTGACGGCATGACGCAAGTCCGCCGCATCGTGACGATTATGTTGTTATTCGCGGAAAAAAATCCTGGCATGACGCGCGTTTTAACAGGCGACGCCTTAGTCAATGAAGATAATAGATTGCAACTGCGCATCAATCAAATGTTCGACCGTCTAGAATCGACGATCAAACAGTCTTTCCGTATTGCGCAAACTCAAACAGGCAGAACAATGGACCCTGAGTCTCAAGCCAACTTGATGTTGAGTTTTGTGATTGGTCGCTGGCATCAGTTTGCCAAGAGTCGCTATAAGCGTAAGCCTATGGAGTATGTTCAACAGCAACTGAACTACTTAAACGGCGTAGAGTGAATGTCTAAAAAACTTTTTTGACCGCAGCTAAACGGGCCTCGAATACGGCCTGTTTAATTGCCTCTGGCGCAGTATGAAGTTTTGCGACTGCGCCAGCATCTACCGCCAACACTGCTTCTAATAAGCCCATTAAAAGCTCAGCTTCTGGACAGTCTGCTGATTCAAACCCAGTTCTTCCACGTGAGTCACATTCACAAGCCAATAAAAAATCTTTAAAGCGTTGTGGTTGACGAATTGCATCGGTATCAATCAAAAACTGCAAGGCAGTATCGGGCCGCATTTGAGCAACCTGATGCACTTTGCCATGAAACTTGGCGACGATTTGTGCAAGCTCTTTACAATCATTTGGCACGCGCAATCTTTTGCTCACGTCTTGCAGGAAAGTAACGCTGCGAACCTCGTGCCCAGTGTGTCTAGGCCACATATCTTTCGGCGTCGTCCCCTTACCTAAATCATGCGTAAGTGCCGCAAAACGTATCGGTAATGAATAACCAGAACTTGCGGCGTAATCGATCACCATCATGATATGCACCCCTGTATCAATCTCAGGATGGTACATTTCAGGCTGTGGCACACCCCAAAGCCTGTCTAACTCAGGCATGATTTTTTGTAATGCACCACAAGCACGCAACACTTCAAACATGCGGCTTGGCTTATCCTCCATCAATCCCTTGGCAAGCTCCTGCCAAACTCTATCTGGCACCAGCGCATCTACCTCTCCGTTTTCAACCATGTCCCGCATGAGTGCCAAGGTTTCAGGTGCCACTGAAAAATCATTAAACCGAGCCGCAAAACGCGCCGCTCTTAATATACGGACAGGGTCTTCGCTGAAGGCGGGACTGACGTGCCTCAGTATTTTATTTTTCAAGTCCTCTAAGCCGTGGTAGGGATCAAACAGTTGTCCTGCATCATCTTTTGCAATCGCATTGATAGTGAGATCCCGCCGAGCAAGATCTTGCTCGAGCGTCACATCTGGATCAGCATGCACCTGAAAGCCTTTGTAACCTTTGGCTGTCTTACGCTCGGTTCTGGCTAAGGCATATTCTTCATGGGTTTTGGGATGCAAAAAAACGGGGAAGTCTTTACCAACGGCTTTATAACCTAAGTTTTCCATTTCTGCAGGGGTACTTCCAACCACGACAAAATCGCGGTCTTTGACGACGAGCCCAAGCTGCTCGTCACGCACAGCACCACCCACGCAAAAGACTTGCATTTTATCTGCCAGCCCTTGTGCGGAATCGATTATAAGCATTGCGAGAATTATTTTCGCTCAGATAGTCTGGTACGATTGCTTCAAGCGCAACAGGCTGAAAATCCAAGAATGCGGGGAAACTTGTCACACAAATACTATCAACTTCCATAGAACGCACGTTATCTCTAGTCATGAGCTTTACTGGCAAAAACTCCATCGCAAACGCTTGTAGATAGGAAAGCATATTATTAAGGCCAATAATCGGGCGCTTCTTGCCCAAGGTGTTTGCCACATAAGCAACCAATTGGCGCAATGTATAGACTTTAGGACCGCCTAAATCATAGGCTTTTCCATAAGTGTCGATATTATCTAAAGATGCCACAAAAGCTTGTGCAACATCCTCAACATAAATCGGTTGGAATTTCGCATTTGGCTTTGCTAGCAAAATCACTGGTAAGAGCTTTACCAGTGTCGCAAATAGATTAATAAACCCATCTCCACGGCCAAAAATAATTGATGGTCTAAACACCGTGACCTCTAGGTTTTTATGGGCACGCAGGACAGCAGCTTCACCTTCAGCTTTCGATTTTAAATAAGCACTTGGCGCTTCCTGAGCAGCTTGCAAGGCGCTCATATGGACTAATCTTTTAATGCCTAATTTCTCGCATAACTTGACTAAACGCGCTGGCAATTCTGCATGCATAGCTTTGAAGCTGGCTTTTTTGCTATTGTGCAAAATGCCTATGAGATTAATCACGGCATCAGCACCTTTAAGTACGCTAGCTAGTGCTTCATCGTCCATGATATCGCACTCAAGCACGGCGACGTCTGATAACAAAATAAGATGCTTACTAGCTTCTCGTCTGCGCGTGAGCACTTTGACACTATAACCAGCCAAGCTTAACTGACGAACAATGGCGCTGCCAACGAATCCAGAACCACCCAACACACATACTTGCTTCATTCTATTAAGTACCTTTACTTTTTTATCATTGATTAACCATCAACATCATCATTAGCGAGAGCATTTCCATCACCGATAATTATCCCTAACCTTTGTTTCAAGCTGATCGATTTTGTTCCTAAGCGGTTCGAATAAAAGCAGGTATTAGCCATCACTTTTTGAACGTATTGCCGCGTCTCCAAAATGGGAATCGTTTCTGCATAAATCGCACCTTCCATCGGCTTTTTAGGCGCCCAATGTTTCGCGTTGCCTGGGCCAGCATTATAAGCCGCAGTTGCCATCGCCGCTTGCCCGCTCATCAAGTCTAATGTGTAGCGTAAATAATAGGTACCTAGCTTCACATTTGTTTCAGTCTGATGAATCATTGTTTGACGATAATCGTTAAAGCCAGCGCGTTTGGCAATCCAAGCTGCCGTGGCTGGCATCACTTGCATCAAACCTGAAGCCCCAACGCCTGACTTAGCGTAACTCACAAAACGACTTTCTTGTCGTGTTAAGCCATACACCCAAGCTTCATCCAATCCATAATCTTTAGCAAAGGCCTGAACAGTTTCCCGATAAGGAGCTGGGTATCGCAATACAAAATTATGAATAAACTTAGTTTTCTCAGCAGTACTAATTGCCAAATCATACCAAGATTGACGCATGGCCAATTCAGCTGCAGCCAACATTTGTTTGTCGTCATACTCTCTGGTTGCCCAAGCCCATTCAGCTCTACTTTCCCAGCGCATCTCTAGCCTCTGCAATTCTATTGATCGCTGGATTGCGGCTTGATTTTGTATAGACTGAACTTCATTTTCCGTAGGAACATAATTGCTTGGCGGATTAGCCATTACCTCACCCAGCTCATCCTTAGCTAGCAAGCCATAATAGGTATGCTCACGCGAAAGCGTCAAAAGAATTGGATTTGCTTTAGATGTTGCATTTTGTGCTTTATAAGCACGGGCTTTCCAATAACGCCACACCTGCTCTTCTTGCTGAGTTGCTTGCATCTCTTCAATCGTTGATAACACCACATTCCAATTTCTATCCAGCAACGCTGCTCTGACCTTCCAAGCCATGGCATCTTTTTCTAAGTCGCTATTTTTGACTTTAGAATATAAATTTAATGCTTGAGCGTCGTGACGTCGCGCCGCCTGCATCGCCAACCTTCCCCACATATAAGCTTGCTCATCTGCTTCGAACTGCGACATATATTTAGACCATGTACTCAAACCCTCATCTAGCTTGCTGCGCGCCAACTTATCGATGGCATATAAATTTAAAGCACGGCCTAAATGGCTTTTGAACGGGATGATTTTCTTTTCTAAAGCCGATTGCGGATTTTGATAAACGGTATCAATTAGCTTGAGTTCTGATTTTGAAACGTTTGACTCACGTTGAATAATAGTCTTCGCTAAAGCAACTTTACCTTCTTGCATTGCTAATCTAAAGCGAGCCCAAATATCGTCCTGCGTTAGCACCATAGAGGCTTGCATTAAATCAAACAAATTTTCGCAATTTGCTGGCTGCTCGGCGGTGCTGAGCCATATGGCCTTGCCTTCTGTCAGTGCAATCAAATCCCCTTTTTTTGAGCGCCCCTCCAATGCATAACACGTCACAGCCAAATCATCACGTTTAAAATCAGCTAACTCAGCAAAGAAAGTATCCCAATCCTGACGCTTAGCCAAACTCTTTAACCACTCCCCACGGACCTTGTCAGCAAATGGATACTCAGCATACTGAGTTAAAAAGTCGCGCACAGCCGCTTTATCACTACTACTTAAAGTGATCAACATCAGCCAGTAATCTGCATATGGTGCTAATAGGTAATTTTGTGCATGTAGCTGGCTTGCATCATCAGCAAGCGCTTTGACATTTTTAGATTGATAAGCGCTTTGCGCGTGTGCGAATGTTTGTTCTGCACTCATGCCCCAAGCCATGGGAGTTGCAAAGAGAAATAAGCTAAATAATATGGCCCAATGTTTCATTGATATTTAATCAGTGACCTAAGAAATTTGATAGTGAAGATAATAAGATGGTAACGATTTAAATAAACTTAACAATAAAATACATACCCACTGCAATTAGCGCGTATTTAATAATTTGACCCAAAAGGGTCAGATATCGTTTGTCGCCTTTGATAATATAGGCGGTATAACAAATCACAACGACTAAAATGAGTATAAATAACAAAATGCGTGACATATAAATCTCACCTAAAGATATTGCAAAGCCGGCGATGCAGTCATCGCAGATTGAAAGCCGATTGGCGCTTCTTCAGCTTTATCGAAAGTTGTATATTCCCAAGCATCTTTATCCGCCATCAAAGTGCGTAACAATTGATTATTCAGCGCATGGCCAGACTTGTGGGCTGTGAAAGCACACAGCAATTGGTGTCCAAGCACATACAAATCACCGATCGCATCTAAAGTTTTATGCTTAACGAACTCATCCTCATAACGTAATCCATCTTGATTCAAAATACGATATTCATCTAAAACAATCGCATTATCTAAACTTCCACCACGCGCAAGGCCTATGGAGCGAAGGGTCTCGACCTCATGCATAAAACCAAAGGTACGGGCACGACTTACTTCTTTAATATAAGAGTTATCAGCAAAATCAATCTTTACATTATTGCCTGTGTGCTCAAACACTGGGTGCGCAAAGTCAATGGTGAAGTCGACCTTAAATCCAAAATATGGGTCGGATCTCACCCATTTATCACCGTCATGCACTTCAACCGTTTTTTTGACTCGAATGAATTTTTTGGCTGCAGCTTGTTCAACAATTCCAGCCTCTTGAAGTAAGAATACAAATGGACCTGAGCTACCATCCATAATCGGCACTTCACCAGCAGACAACTCAACGTAGATATTATCAATCCCTAGCCCAGCTAGCGCGGACATTAAATGCTCGACAGTGGCGACGCGCACTCCTTCGTGTTCCAAGGCTGAACACATCCGGGTGTCGCATACATATTGAGGTTGCACTTTGATTTCCGCTGAGTCGGGCAGATCGACACGGCGAAACACAATACCAGTATCAGGCGCTGCAGGGCGCAAGGTCATTTTGACCTTTTCACCTGTATGCAAGCCAACACCAGTGGCATTAATTGATTTTTTAAGGGTGCGCTGTTTCAGCATATTTACTTTTTTTAATCTCACCTTAACTAAACCTAAAAAATCTTTTTACGGTTTCTTAAACTAAGAAACCTTCTCAATAAAGACTACCTGTCCTACTAAAAGCATAGCATAAATGCCGCACTCACTCGTTAACGAGCGCCATTTCTAAAGCTGGGCTAGCGATTAAACTAGCAGATTAATCTACTCAATTAATCTGCTTGTTTACGTAAAAATGCTGGGATATCGTACTCTTCAATCCCATCTTTTTTCATCGCATCTACTTGGGCACGACGACCACTATTTTGTGTAAAAACAGCAGGCTCATCATCGTCCATATAGCCAACATTGCCAGCACCAGTATAGATCGGTTGGTTAGTTGTACCATCACGTACCACTTGCGGTGCCATCACGAGTTTTGGTTTTTGTTGTGCGCTAACACCGTTCAAGCCAGTTGCAACCATAGTTACGCGCAATCCATCACCCATACTCTCATCAAATACGTTACCCACAATCACGGTTGCTTCATCTGCAGTGAATGAACGAATCGTATTCATTACATCGTAATACTCTTTCATTTTGAAAGAGTGACTTGCAGTAATGTTTACCAAAACACCGCGCGCATTTGCTAAGTTAACGTTCTCAAGTAATGGACTTGCCACTGCTTGTTCAGCTGCCAATACCGCACGGTCTGGACCCGTAGCGACAGCAGATCCCATCATCGCCATGCCCATTTCTGACATCACAGTGCGTACGTCAGCAAAGTCGACGTTGACCAAGCCTGGGCAATTAATGATTTCGGCAATGCCTGAAACTGCGTTATGAAGTACATCGTTCGCTGCTTTAAATGCATCGGTAAATGTCACATCATCGCCTAACACTTCCATCAACTTGTCATTTGGGATAATAATCAGAGAGTCAACGTGCTTAGAAAGTTCTTCCAAACCATCTGTTGCGACTTTGCCGCGCTTACCTTCAAATGCGAATGGTTTAGTCACGACTGCAACAGTCAAAATGCCCATTTCTTTCGCAACTTCAGCCACGATAGGAGCTGCACCAGTACCAGTACCACCACCCATACCAGCCGTGATAAACAACATATCAGCACCATCAATGATTTCTGCGATGCGGTCACGGTCTTCTAAAGCAGCTTCGCGACCGATTTCTGGTTTAGCGCCAGCACCCAAGCCTTTAGTAATACCCATACCAATTTGCAGTACGGTTTTCGCTTGGCTCTTTTTCAGCGCTTGCATGTCGGTGTTAGCGCAAATAAACTCTACGCCGCCAACATTTTTTGCGATCATGTGTTCAACAGCGTTTCCGCCGCAACCACCCACACCAATCACCTTAATAACGGCTTCTTGGTTTTCATTATCCATAATTTCAAACATTGTATTTCTCCTTGAGATCTGCCTTAACTAAATTACTTCTGCCTTTATTACCACTTCTACTACCTACAACTAAAAATTACCCTGAAACCAACTTTTCATTCGTTCAAGAATCCGACCGAACGAATTTGCATCCAAGCTTCCTTGAATCTGTTGTGCCACTTGGCGTTTGCCTATCAATAACAAACCAACACCAGTTGCGTAACGTGGATTACTCACCACTTCGGACAAACCACCCACATACCTTGGCAAACCCATGCGAACGGGCATATGGAAGATTTCTTCACCTAATTCGACCATACCCTTCATCATTGCTGAACCGCCTGTAATCACGATGCCTGAAGCGATCATTTCTTCTAGTCCACTGCGACGTAACTCAGCCAATACAAACTCGTACAACTCAACAACCCGCGGTTCAATCACCTCAGCTAAGGTTTGGACTGAAAGCTGACGGGATTCTCTGCCGTCTGTGCCTTGCACTTCTACCACTTCACGCGGGTCTGCCAGCTGACGTAAAGCGCAACCATGTTTAATCTTGATGTCTTCAGCGGATTGCGTTGGCGTTCTAAGTGCCACTGCAACGTCATTGGTGATTTGATCACCCGCAATTGGAATCACTGCGGTATGACGAATCGCACCTTGCTTGAAGACAGCAATGTCTGTGGTACCGCCACCAATGTCCACTAGGCATACCCCTAGCTCTTTTTCATCTTCTGTGAGCACTGCTTCGCTAGAAGCTAAAGGCTGAAGAATCAAATCCGTCACTTCTAAACCGCAACGCTTAATACTCTTCACGATGTTTTGTGCGGCAGCCACAGCGCCAGTCACAATATGCACTTTCACTTCCAACTTCATACCGCTCATACCAAGCGGTTCGCGCACATCTTCTTGACCATCAATAATGTATTCTTGCGTAAGGATATGTAAAATCTGCTGATCTGAAGGCAAGGCAATCGCTTGCGCAGTTTCAATTACCCTCGCCACATCGGCCTGCGTCACTTCAGCATCTTTAATCTTGACCATGCCACGCGCATTAATACTTTGCACATGGCTACCAGCTATCCCTGTAAATACGTTCTTAATAGTGCAATCAGCCATCAGCTCGGCCTCTTCAATCGCACGCTGAATCGCATTCACAGTGGAATCTATGTTGATCACGACACCCTTTTTTAAGCCGCGTGAAACGTGTTGCCCAAGGCCGATCACATTCATACTGCCGTCTGCCATCAGTTCTGCCACGATTGCGACAACTTTAGATGTCCCAATATCTAAGCCAATAATGAGGTTTTTCTCTTCTTTAGCTCTACTCATCGCGTTTCTCCACTTTTCTTAATTCTCGTTTAATCATCATCGTTATCAAGGTCATGTCAATTAGGCCTTAGCTTTCTTCGCTTCATTTTTCTTCATGTTTTTCTTGCCTTGTTCGTTTTTTGCTGGCGCTTTTTTAACTTCATTCTTACCGTGATTTTGGCTTTGCTCTTTAGGCTCAGCGGCAACTGCCACTGGCTTAAATGCTGCTAATGCCATCGGACTGCGCACTGCAAATCCACTTGGATAACGCAGATCCACATATTTCAAATCACCTTTCAAACCTGCGTAAGTCTTGCTATAAACCTGCATAAAGCGCGCAAGGCGCATGTCCATTTTTTCGCGGCCGAGTGAAATCACCATGCCCGTATTCGTTGTTACCTGCCAAGAGCGTCTTGGCGTCAAAGTTATTTCAGTCAGTTTCATTTTCGCTGGCAAAATTAATTCACCAAACTCACCATAATGCTCAGCCACTTCTTTTACGCCATCGCCTGGGCCATAGAACACAGGCAAATCAGCATCTGAGGCGGCATGAAACAACTCGCCATGCGTATTCACTAACGCAATATTTCCCCACCGCGCTAATGCTTGATGCTCCTCAATGACAACTTCTAGACGATTTGGCCAACGCCTTCTCACGCTGACACTTCTCGCCCAAGGAAGCTTCTCAAATGCTTGGCGCGTCCGCACTAAATCTACGGTAAAAAAATTACCTTGTAGATAACGGCTTGCAATCAACTTCACTTGCTCCCTAGTCACATGCTTTAGTTCGCCTTCTACTCGCACTTCATTGAGTGGAAATATAGGCAAATGCACAAGGACATAAACTGACCCGTAAATAAATAATACGAATGCGAATGCAAATAACGCATTTGCAATCCAATTCAACATGTTGGGTTTATCCCACACGTGTTTTAGCTCCGTGCTGCGCTATCGCCAAATTCAAAATACGTTTTACTAATTCAGCAAATGAAATGCCTGCCGCTTTTGCCGCCATCGGCACTAAGCTGTGGTCTGTCATGCCAGGGCTGGTATTCACTTCCAAGAAGTAATGTTTGCCAGCTTCATCCATTAAGAAATCCACACGTCCCCAGCCTGTGCCACCAATCGCTTTAAATGCTTGCAAGGCTTCTGCTTGTATCTTGGCTTCTTGCGCTACTGGCAAACCACACGGGCATAAATACTGGGTGTCATCACGTAAATATTTCGCCTCAAAATCGTAAAATTCATTGGCTGGCACGATGCGCACTATCGGCAATACTTGGTCGCCCAAAATACCCACGGTATATTCGCCACCGCCCACAAACTGTTCTGCAATCACCAGAGGGTCTGATTTAGCGGCCAACTCATAAGCCGCTTCTAAATCACCCGCTACTTTTACCTTGCTAATCCCGATACTTGAACCTTCGTTAGCTGGTTTTACAAATAATGGCAAGCTGAGTTTTTTCTCAATGGCAGCAAAGTCTGAATCTGCATTGACTACTTCAAATGCTGGGGTCGTCACGCCTGCCGCATGCCAAATTAACTTGGTACGCCATTTGTCCATGCCAATGGCTGAAGCCATGACGCCTGAGCCCGTATATGGAATACCAAACAACTCCAAAGCGCCTTGCATGGTGCCGTCTTCACCAAAGCGACCATGCAGTGAAATAAAAGCCGCATCATATTGTTCTAAGTCATGCAATGGGCGGCTCGCCGGATCGAATGCTTCTGCATCAATGCCTTGTGCTTGCAAAGCAGCTAATACAGCTGAGCCGCTCTTAAGCGAGACTTCTCTCTCGCCTGATTTTCCGCCCAATAAAACCGCTATTTTTCCAAATGAATTACTCATGCTTTTCCACTCACTCTATCGCCCAACACATGCACCTCTTGATGCAAGCTAATTCCAAATTTTTCTTTCACCGCTTCACTCATCAATATAATTAACTGCTCAATATCTTCTGCACTTGCATCGCCCAAGTTCACAATAAAATTCGCGTGCTTGTCCGAAACTTGTGCACCGCCAATTTTGTAACCTTTTAAGCCGCAAGCCTCAACCAAACGTGCCGCATAATCACCTTCTGGATTGCGGAAGGTTGAGCCTGCATTAGGCAAATTAAGCGGCTGTGTCGCCAATCTTTTTGCGAGCAAGGCTTTAATCTTTTGCTCAGAATTTTCTGCATCGCCCACTGGCAATTCAAACCAAGCACCGACAAACCATTCTTTGGTTTCTGGCATTGCAACATGGCGATAGGTCGCCACGAACTCAGCCGCATCACGTTCATGCACCATACCTTTTGCATCAATCGTCAGCACACGCTTAACGCTGTCCCAAGTTTCGCCGCCATGACAGCCTGCATTCATTGCCAACGCGCCACCCACCGTGCCAGGAATGCCAGCCCAAAACTCGCCACCTTGCTTACCTTGTTTTGCGGTAAATCTGGCCAACTTGGCACACGTCACACCAGCATCGGCATAAACCAAATTACCTTCCATTTGCAAAGCATTAAGCGCGTTATGAAGCACAACCACCGTGCCGCGCACACCTGCATCTCTGACCAATAAATTCGAACCTAAACCCACGAAATGCACAGGCTCATTAGCATCTAAACTTTGTAAGAAAGCACTTAAATCATCCAAGCTCGTAGGAATGTATAAACGATCCGCTTTACCGCCCACGCGCCAACTGTTGTAACGAGTCATGGACTCGTTCAACAACAAACTTCCTTGTGCTTGGGCTTGTGCCATCACTTGCATAAATCCCTTGTTAGACTTGCCACTTGTCCAATTGAACCTGCACCCATCACGATCACTACATCGCCGTCTTTTACGACATTGACAATCTCTTGTGGCAACTCAGTTGTGGTTTCTACAAAGAGCGGCTCCACCTTGCCAGCCACACGCACTGCCCGAACTAATGATCGGCCATCTGCCGCGACGATTGGCGCCTCGCCCGCTGAGTAAACTTCTGTAAGCAAAACGGCATCTGCACTTGAAAGCACTTTTACAAAATCTTCAAAACAATCACGCGTTCTGGTGTAACGATGCGGCTGAAAAGCGAGCACCAAGCGGCGATCAGGGAATGCACCGCGCGCCGCTGCAATCACTGCTTGCATTTCTACTGGATGATGGCCGTAATCATCAATCAATGTGAATGTGCCACCTGCTGGCGCGTTCACTTCGCCATAGCGCTCAAAACGACGACCCACACCTTTAAATTCTTTTAGCGCTTTAATCATCGCCGCATCAGGTACATTAAGTTCGCTAGCAATGGCAATGGCCGCCAATGCGTTAAGCACATAATGTTTACCAGGCAAATTCAAGGTCACATCAAACTCTGTTGTCACACCGTTAATGCGTTGCACGGTAAAATGCATTTGGCCGTTATCTGCGACGACATTGATCGCCCTCACACGCGCAGTTTCACTAAAGCCATAAGTCATGACTGGCTTGGTAAGCCGCGGCAAGATTTCACGGATATTGGCATCGTCCACACACACCACAGCCATTCCCCAAAACGGCAATTGCTGAACAAAGTCCACAAAGGCGGTTTTAAGCTTATCGAAGCTATGCTCGTAAGTGTCCATGTGGTCAGCGTCGATATTCGTCACCACTGCCATGACTGGGGTAAGGTGCAAGAATGAAGCGTCAGATTCATCTGCCTCAGCCACGATGTATTCACCCGTCCCTAATTTTGCGTTGGCATTGGCTGATTCCAACTTACCGCCAATCACGTACGTTGGATCCATGCCTGCTTCAGCCAAGATGCTAGCAATCAAGCTCGTTGTCGTCGTTTTGCCATGTGTACCGGCAACGGCAATACCCTGTCTAAAGCGCATCAACTCTGCCAACATCAATGCACGTGGCACCACCGGGATGCCGCGGGCACGTGCCTCTTTAACTTCTGGATTGGCTTCATTTACTGCACTAGAAACCACCACGACATCCGCATCTGTCAAATTCTCTTTTTGATGGCCTTGGTAAACCGCTGCGCCCGCCGCTTGTAACCTCGCGGTCACGCTGTTGCTGGCCAAGTCAGAGCCAGTGACGTTGAACCCTAAGTTCACCAGCACTTCGGCAATACCGCTCATGCCTGAGCCACCGATACCGATGAAATGAATGTTCTTCACTTTATGTTTCATGCGGCCACCTCCATACAAACACCCGCCACATCAGTCGTGGCTGTTGGCTTGCCCAAAGCACGCGCTTTATTTGCCATGCTTAAACAATTTTCACGGGTTAATGTCGTCAAAGTATTCACTAGTTTTTCTACCGTTAATGCTTTTTGTTGTACTAAAAATGCTGCTTGATGTTCTGCCAAATAAGCTGCATTTGTAGTTTGATGGTCGTCCACCGCAAACGGAAATGGCACCAATAAGCTACCCAATCCCACGGCTGATAATTCAGCCACCGTCATTGCACCTGCACGGCAAATGACAAAATCCGCCCATGCATACATCTCCGCCATATTTTCAATAAATGCAAGGCATTCAGCCACTACGCCATGTTTTGCATAATTAATTTTCAATGCCTCAATATGCTTAACACCTGCTTGGTGAATCACATGCGGTCTTGCATCTACTGGCATTGCAGCTAGCGCTTGCGGAATCAAATCATTCAAGGCTTGTGCACCCAAACTGCCACCAACCACCAAAACTCTTAACGCGCCCTTATGCATATCGAAACGCATTTCTGGCACAGCCAATTCAGCAATATCTGCACGAACTGGATTGCCGATTACATTGGCTTTGTTCAACGCATTCGGAAAAGCCGCTAATACACGGGTAGCAATTTTTGCCATCAATTTATTGGTTAACCCAGCCACTGAATTTTGCTCATGTATCACCAAAGGCTTAGCCAACAAGCGCGCCATTAAGCCTCCAGGAAATGCTGCAAAACCACCCATGCCAAGCACCACATTTGGCTGATATTGGCGCATTGCCTGATAGCTTTGGCTAAGCGCTTTAGCCAATTTAATCGGCAACAATACCCATCCCAATAAACCTTTACCGCGCACGCCTTGCATGGTCATCATGGCTTTTTGGTAGCCTTTGCCTTCTATCAAGCGATTTTCCATGCCGCCTTCTGTGGCAAGCCAAACAATATTCCAGCCTTGTGCTTTCAAATAGTCAGCCACGGCCATCGCCGGATAAACATGTCCACCTGTACCGCCTGCCATCACCATGAGTGTTTTGGTACTCATACTTGAATACCCTTAAACAGACGTTTATTTTCCCAATCAATACGGAGCAAGACTGCCATCGCTACGCAATTTGCCAAAATTCCCGTGCCGCCAAATGAGAGCAGCGGCAACGTTAAGCCTTTGGTTGGCAACAAGCCCATATTCACGCCCATATTGATAATGCTTTGCACGCCAATCCAAACCCCAATACCTTGCGCTAGCAAGGCTGAGAAATACTGTTCATTACTGTCGGATTCTTTGGCGATTTTGAAAGAGCGCACGACTATCCATGCAAATAATGCTACTAATGCAGCAACGCCTATAAAGCCTAATTCTTCAGCAATGACCGCGAGCAAAAAGTCGGTATGCGCTTCTGGTAAGTACATCAACTTTTCAACACTGCCGCCTAATCCAACCCCTAGCCATTCACCACGACCAAATGCAATTAATGCATGGGTGAGTTGATATCCTTTTCCGAATGGGTCAGCCCAAGGATCCATGTATCCGACGATCCGTTGCAGGCGATATGGCGAAGTCAAAATCAAAATGATGAAACCAATCACCAGCAACACAAGAAGTCCACCAAAGATTCTTAAATTGATCCCACCCAACCACAAAATAGCAATCGAGATTGAGGCGATCACAACGAATGCACCAAAGTCAGGCTCTTGCAACAACAAAAGGGCTACGAACAACATGACGCCCAACATAGGTAAGAAGCCCTGTTTGAAACTGTGCATCAGCGCAGCTTTCCGCGTGGTGTAATCCGCCACGTATACCGCCGCCAAAAATTTCATCACCTCAGATGGCTGAATCTGAAATAACACCAACTTAATCCAGCGTCGACTGCCTAAAACTTTATGTCCGATTCCGGGCACTAAGACCAAAATAAGCATGCCAAGACCAATTAAAAATAATGGTGTCGCATACTTTTGCCAAATACGTGTTGGCACTTGAAAAGCAACGCCAGCAACCAAAAGGCCGACGATCAGAAACCCCGCATGACGCACTAAATAATAAGAAGCTTGATGGTGCGTCAGCGACTTACCTTCCGCCCATGAAATTGAAGCTGAATAAACCATGACCATGCCAAACGCGAGCAAAATCAAGGTGACCCAAAGCAAAGCTTGGTCGTAGCTTTCACCTGTAATTTTGTTGCGATTATTCAGCATCGGCATCATGCGGCGGCCTCCTCAGCGGCAAGGTCTTTGACGCTTTGCACAAACACTTCTGCACGATGCACATAATTGCGGAACATATCGAAACTAGCGCAAGCTGGAGACAGCAATACTGCATCGCCCGATTTGGCTAAGTCATATGCCGTTTTCACAGCGGCTTCCAAACTCTCGGCCTTCATTAAAGCTACTTTTGTTCCGCTCAATACAGTTTCAATCTGCGCTGCATCACGGCCAATCAACACCACTGCACGGGCATTTTTTTCGACAATCTCAGCAAGTGGTGAGAAGTCTTGACCTTTGCCATCACCACCCGCGATTAACACAATTTTCTTGCTGTCATTTGGGCCTACTAAACCTTGAAGCGCAGCATAGGTCGCGCCAACGTTAGTCCCTTTTGAATCATCATAGAAAGCAACATTGCCGATATCCGCAACCCATTCAACACGATGCGGCAAGCCCTTATATTCACGCAAAGCTTTAAACATTGAGATTTGTGGAACACCAATGACTTCACACAAAGCCATCGCTGCCAAAGCATTTGCCGCGTTATGCAAACCTGCAATTTTCATTTCAGTTGTTGCCAACATTGCTTCTGAACCATGCATTAATTGGGTAATGTTTGCTTGTGTAGATAAGCCAAAATCACAGTCACTCGAAGCTTGATCCAGCCCAAATGTCACAATATCGCGACCTGGCAAGGCCATGCCCATACTCCAAGCATCTTGGCGGTTAAGCACTTGCACACCCTGACCGAAAAACACACGGGCTTTTGCTTGTGCATAGTCATCAAGGCCGTGATAACGGTCCATATGATCTTCGCTAATATTAAGCACAGTTGCAGCATCGGCATTTAAGCTTGAAGTTGTTTCCAACTGAAAACTTGACAGTTCTATTACATAAACATCGGGTACATAAACATCAGCCTCATCGCCGATAAGCGTATCTAATATTGGTAAACCGATATTCCCAGCGACGACTGTTTTCAAGCCAGCGGCTTTGCACATCTCACCCACCAAAGTTGTCACAGTGCTTTTGCCGTTTGAACCTGTTATCGCGATGACTTTGGCAGTAGCAGGTTTGTATTGCGCAAATAATTCAACGTCACCAAGCACGGGCACACCGCGCTGAATCGCTGCTTGCACCAAAGGCTCAGCCATTGGTACGCCTGGGCTAATGACGATAATTTCTGCATGGTTAAACACCGCTTCAACAAACGCGCCGGTATGTAATTTCACACTTGGCATTTCTGCTTGAAGCGTCGCCACCCCAGGTGGGTTTTCACGAGTATCAGCCACAGACAAGCGTGCGCCTTGACGATGAAGCCAACGCAATGCCGAAAGCCCCGTGTCACCGAGGCCAAGCACTAACACCTGTTTGTCTTGCAACTCGAGTTTCATCGTATTTTTAAACTTGCCAATCCAACTAACACTAACATCATGGTAATAATCCAGAAGCGGACAACCACTTGCGTTTCTTTCCAGCCTTTTTGTTCATAGTGATGATGCAGAGGCGCCATCAAAAAGATGCGTCGACCTTCGCCAAATTTCTTTTTGGTATATCGGAAATAACTAACTTGAATAGCTACCGATAAAGTCTCCACGACGAACACCCCACCCATCACAAACAAGATGATTTCTTGTCTAACAATCACTGCCACCGCGCCTAGTGCGGCACCCAAAGCCAAAGCACCAACATCTCCCATAAACACTTCTGCTGGGTATGCGTTAAACCACAAAAATCCTAGCCCTGCACCTGACATTGCGGCACAAAACACCATCAATTCACCTGCGCCGGGTACATAAGGAATACCAAGATATTTCGAGAAGAAAATGTGACCAGTCACATAAGCAAAAATCGCTAAAGCAGCAGAAATCATGAGTGTTGGCATAATGGCCAAGCCATCCAAACCATCGGTCAAGTTCACTGCATTACTGCTACCCACCAACACTAAATAGGTGAGCACTACAAAAGCGATAGAACTCATTGGGAAAACGAGATGTTTGAAAAATGGCACATACAATGTGGTCTCTGCAGGCAGAACCGCTGTTTGGACTAAATAAACAGCCACCCCAAAACCAATGGCTGACTGCCAAAAGTATTTCGCTTTAGCTGACAAGCCTTTAGGGTTGCGATAAACCACCTTGCGCCAATCGTCCACGAAGCCAATGACGCCAAAACCTAAGGTTGTGAATAGCACCACCCAAACATATCGGTTGCTCAAATCCGCCCAAAGCAAAGTGGAAATCGCAATCGCCACCAAAATCAATGCCCCGCCCATCGTCGGCGTACCCGCCTTAACTAAGTGGGTTTGTGGACCGTCATCACGCACAGACTGACCAACCTTATATTCTGTTAATTTGCGAATCAGTTTTGGGCCAACGACAAATGAAATTGCTAAAGCAGTCATCGTTGCTAAAACGGCACGAAGCGTGATGTAGTTAAATACATTAAAGCCGCGAATATCGTGCGCTAACCAGCGAGCAAGTTCTAGCAACATTAGCGTTTTCCCCCGTTATTATTCGTTTGTGCTACTTGAATCACATTGACTACTTGAATCACATTGACTACTTGAATCACATTGACTACTCGCTCCATACGCATTGAGCGTGAGCCTTTTACCAACACTGTTGTTTCAGCATCCATGATGCTTATAAGGCTTTTAGTCAAAGCTTCTACCGTTTCAAAATGGAACGCATCTGTACCGAACGCTTTGGCTGTGTGTTGACTTAAATTGCCAAGTACGAAGAGCTTCTCGATGCCCGCCTCTTTTGCATAACGACCAACTTCCTCATGCATACTTATTTCATCGTTACCTAACTCGGCCATATCACCCATCACAAAAACACGCTGACCTTGGCTTGCACTAAGCACGTCAAGCGCGGCTTTCATTGATGAGGGGTTGGCGTTATAGGTATCATCGATCACTTTGGCACCAGCTAGACCTTGCTTAGCTTGTAAGCGACCTTTTGCCCCTGCAAATTGGCTTAACCCTTCCGCAATATGCTCGAGAGAGACATTCAACGCTAGCGCTGCAGAAGCAGCCGCTAAAGCATTGCGTACGTTGTGCAAGCCCGGTGCGGGCAAAGTAAATGAGATATTGCCAACAGGTGTGCGCAATTCAATATGGCTATCTACCAGGCGAAGCGCATATGTTGCAGTCACGTCTGCTTTTGTATTCAAAGCGAAGGTCATGTGCTGATGATTGCTTGCTAATTTTTTCCACAAATCGGCAAAGGCATCATCTGCATTAATAATGGCTACACCACCATCAGCCAAGCCTTCAAAAATCTCGCCTTTGGCATTCGCAATCGCTTCAATACTGCCAAGTTCACCGATATGCGCTGTACCAGCGTTATTTACCAAAGCTACATTTGGCTTTGCTAATCGCGTTAAATAGGAAATCTCACCCGCATGATTCATGCCCATCTCTAATATGGCGTAATGATGTTGATCGCGAAGATTAAGCATCGTCAGTGGCAAGCCAATGTCATTATTAAAATTGCCTTGGGTGGCTAATACGCTGTCATCATTGCCCGTTGATGCCCTCAAAATTGCAGCAAGCATTTCTTTCACTGTCGTTTTGCCATTGCTGCCAGTGACCGCAACCACAGGCATCAAAAATTTTTGTCGCCAGTAGGCAGCTAATTCACCAAGTGCCAAGCGCGTATCTTTTACAACAACGGCTGGACTGACATCTGATGTCTTAGAGACCAAAACTGCCGATGCGCCTTGTTCTAGACTTTGCGCGGCATATGCATGGCCATCAAAGTTTTCACCTTTTAGCGCCACAAATAGCTGACCTTTTTTGATCTCACGACTATCAGTGCCCACGCTGAAAAACTCAACATCAGCACCCATCAATTGACCATGAGTTGCCAAAGCCACTTCAGATAAGCGCATCATGCTGAGATCTCCTGCAAGGCTTCTTGCGCTAATTGAATATCGCTAAATGGATATTTCACACCAGCAATCTCTTGGTAGTCTTCATGGCCTTTGCCAGCGATGAGCACCACATCCCCTTTTTTCGCTGTTTTGATGGCTTGTTTAATCGCATCGGCACGACCCTCAATGCTGGTGGCTTTATTGCCAGCGCCAACCATGACCGCACGAATAATACTTGCAGCTGATTCGTTGCGCGGATTGTCAGAAGTTATAATCACGCGGCTCGCAAGGGCAGCAGCCACTTTTCCCATTAATGGACGTTTACCTTGATCTCTATCACCACCACAACCAAAGACACATGTCAGTTCTGCACTAGCCGTTAATTGTGCGCGAAGTGATTTGAGCACCTGCTCTAAAGCATCGGGCGTGTGGGCATAATCCACCACAATGAGCGGTTTTTCACCACCGCCGCATTGCTGCATACGTCCTAACACTGGTCGAATCAATGACAACGCTTTAACCGCATCGGCTAAAGCAATATCTGATGCTAACAATGTCGCCAGCACAGCAAGCAGGTTGTACGCATTAAATTCACCGATGACAGGCGCACTGGCTGTGGCCTGACCTTGAGGAGTCATGACTTCCAGCGTGATGCCAGCGTCGCTCAATTGCATGCTGTTGATCGCAATATCGTTTTCACCGACAAACGCTTTGTTTAATCCGTATGTGATGACTTTGGTGCCCAGAGCAGACAGCTCGGCTGCAAGTGATAATCCAAATGCATCGTCACGATTAATCACCGCAGTTTTAAGTCCAGGCCAAGTAAATAGCTTCTTCTTAGCTTCGCCGTAAGCTTGCATATCACCGTGATAATCTAAATGGTCACGCGTTAGGTTTGTAAATACTGCGACATCAAAATTCACGCCGTTGACACGACCTTGATATAAGCCATGTGATGAAACTTCCATTGCCACTACTTTGGTTTTTTTTGCTAAATATTCAGCTAAAAGACCATGTAATACAACAGCATCAGGCGTGGTGTTATTCGTTTTAGATAAATCGCTTAACAAACCATTACCCAATGTGCCAATGACTGCAGATTGTCGGCCAAGTGCGCTAAATGCCTGCGCTATCCAATGACTGCAAGTCGTTTTACCATTTGTGCCAGTCACGCCGACCATCCAAAGCTGATCGGATGGCATGCCATAAAACTCGCTAGCCATTGCGCCGACTTCTTTTTTCAAACCCAAAATAGGCTCATTTGGAATTTTCCAGGCTGTATTCCATTCAAAGCCGTCTTTTTCCCAAATAACTGCAGAGGCGCCTTGATTGATCGCTTCTGAAATATAAGCACGACCGTCTGCCCTATCTCCTTGATAAGCGATGAACAAACTACCAGCCTTCACTTGGCGACTATCTGCCGTCATTTGCTTAATATTAGCGTGCATTTTTATTGATGAAAGAAGCGTATGCATTAGGTAGCTTCCTTCACTTCAGGCAAATTCTCAGGCGGCAAGATCACATTATTATTGGGCGCATCTTGCGGAACCCCCATCATACGGAGCGTCGCGCCCATCACAGCACTAAATACTGGCGCTGCGACAATACCGCCGTAATATTGACCATTGCTAGGCTCATCAATCATGACGGCAACAATTAATTTCGGATTGCTTGCAGGCGCCATGCCCACGAACGATGCAATATATTGATCTTGATAGCCGCCTATACCTGGCTTGTGGGCTGTGCCCGTTTTACCTGCCACACGATAACCCATGACTTGCGCTTTTGGCGCCGTCCCACCTGCCTGAACAACCGTCTCAAGCATATCCCGCACGCTCAGCGCTGTGGCTTTTGAAAAAACCTGCTGACCAACGGCAATCTCTTTTGATTTAAGTAATGTGACTGGTCTTAATTCGCCGTCATTGGCAAAAACGGTATAGGCCCGCGCTAACTGCAACAGCGTGACACTAATACCGTTTCCATAAGAAATAGTCGCTTGCTCAATGGGATGCCATGTTTTGTAATTCCTCAGCTTGCCCGAAACTTCCCCGGGGAAATTAACATGCGCGATCGTACCGAAGCCCAACTGATTAAATACGCCCCACATGTATTGCGGCTCAAGCGATAGGGCAATTTTTGCAGAACCGACATTAGACGATTTCTGAATGACCTGAGCTACCGTCAAGGTGCCATTAGGATGGGAATCATGCACCGTTGCCGTACCAATTTTATAAGTACCAGGCGCAGTGTCAATTTTAGTATCTGCGGTGTACTTTCCAGTTTCCATTGCTGCCGCAATGGTCATAGGCTTCATCGTTGAGCCTGGCTCAAAAAGATCGATAATTGCCCGATTGCGTGACTTCGCACTTTCTTTGTTTGGATTGTTTGGATTGTAGGCTGGTAAATTCACCATCGCCAAAACCTCGCCAGTTTTGGCGTTTAACACAACAACGGCACCTGCTTTTGCTTTGTTCTCTTCCACCGCTTTTGATAATTCGCGATAGGCCAGATATTGAATTTTACTATCGATTGAAAGCACTAAATCATGACCATCTTGCGGCAACTTGACGGCTTCTAAGTCATCAACAATATGGCCCTGTCTATCTTTAATCACATGGCGACTGCCTGCTTTGCCAGATAACCATTTTTGGTACTGATACTCGAACCCATCCAAGCCATTTTCATCCGACCCTGTATAGCCAACCAACTGCGCTGTTACTTCGCCAGCAGGATAAAAGCGCTTGTATTCACGCTGCATATTGACACCAGGAATGCGCAAGGCCATCACATGATTAGCAAGCTCAGGTGAAATTCTGCGCTTGAGATACACAAAGTCTCGATTTTGATTGGCAAGTTTAGCGCCAACTTCAGCCGGGCTTAAATCTAACAACTTGGCTAATTTTTCAAGCTGCTCCTTAGTTGCTTTGGTATCGGCTGGGTTCGCCCAAATAGACTCAACTGGTGAGCTAATTGCTAGCGGCTCACCATTGCGGTCATTGATCATGCCGCGGTGCGCATAAAGCATCATTGAGCGCGTTGTTCTTGCTGCTCCCTCTTTTTGATAAAACTCATGCCGCACACCTTGCAACAGAACAGCCCGCCCGATTAATGCGGCGAAACCCAGCAATACCAATACCAACAGAAAGCGACGACGCCACTGTGGTAGTTTGATGGTTTGCTGAACAACGGCCATTTTAGAAGCGCATTCCTTATTTCGATGTTGGGTTAATTGATTGTGGCAAAGGCACATCATCAGGCGCCACAATTTGAATATGTTTAGTGTCCGGCACATGCATGTGCAATAAATGAGAAGCTACTTGTTCCAAACGACTATGCATCGCCCAAGTCCCTTGCTCTAATTGCAGCTGACTCCACTCCGTATTTAAGAATTTCGCCGTTTCTTGCTGTTGCTGCAGCTCAAAAATTAACTTGCGTGACTTATGCTGCGAAGTCACAAGACTGAGCGAGCTAACAATCAATACAGCAAATAAAATGAGATTTAAACGTGTCATCTACAAACTCACATTCGTCCGCTCAGCCACCCGAAGCACTGCACTGCGTGACCTTGGATTTCTCTTCACTTCTTGCGCGCTTGGCTTTTGCGTTTTACCTATCGCCATCATTCTTGGTTGCGGCAAATCTTTCGCTAACACTGGAAAGTTTGATGGCAAGTCATCTCTGTCTTGTTCACCTTTTACAAACTGCTTCACAATGCGGTCTTCTAATGAATGGAAACTAATCACGGACAATCGACCTTGTGGGGCAAGCATACTCAAGCACTTTGGCAATACTAGCGATAACTCCTCAAGCTCTTGATTGAGGAAAATCCTAAGAGCTTGAAAAGTGCGCGTCGCCGGGTCTTGGCCAGGCTCGATTTTTGGGATGGCACTTGCCACGATCTTGGCAAGTTGTTTCGTAGTGGAGATGGCATCCCCCCCTGCGCGTGCCGCAACAATCGCCCTTGCAATCTGTTTAGCAAACCGTTCTTCACCATAAGCTTTTATAACCTCCGCCAATTTTTGTTCTGTAGCTACCGCGACAAACTCAGCAGCGGTTTGCCCGCTACTTTGATCCATACGCATATCCAATGGGCCATCAAATCTAAAACTAAATCCCCGCTCACCAATATCAATTTGCGGCGATGAAATGCCCAAATCCAGCAAAATTCCATCCACAGCAGAAATATCTAGCTCAGCCAGCACTTCTTCTAGGGCAGCAAAATGACGATGTACAATTTGAAAACGGGCATCTTGAATAGATGCCGCAGCACTTACAGCCGCCAAATCACGATCTAGCGCAATCAAACGACCTTCACTTCCCAACTTTTCCAAAATCTTGCGGCTATGTCCACCACGTCCAAACGTACCATCGACGTAAGTGCCAGCTGGCTTAATCGCCAAACCTTCAACCGCCTCCTCAAGCATCACCGTAATGTGTGGTGACACCTCTCCTACCAATTGTTCAGACTGGGTCAATGGTGAGCTCGCGCTCACAGTGAGAAGCCTTCTAATTCAGTGGGTAATGCCAAATCTTCACTTGCCATCACAATATCTAATTGCGCGCGCCAAGCATCGAGATTCCATATCTCAAAGTGGCTACCCTGACCAACTAACATCGCCTGTTTATCCAAACCCGCAAACTCACGAAGCGCTGGCGAGACCAGCAAGCGGCCTGCTGCGTCCATCTGCATATCCTCGGCATAACCCACTAACAAGCGCTGTAACGCACTAGAGCGTTTGTCGAAAGAAGACAAGGACATCATTTTAGCTTGGATAGGCTCCCACGCAACTTGTGGATACAACAATAAGCAGCGGTGAGGATGTGCGGTCAACACAAGCTGACCCGCACTTTGCGATAAAAGGGCGTCGCGATGCTTGGCTGGCACAGCCAACCTGCCTTTCACATCTAAACTTAATGATGAAGCGCCGCGAAACATAAAATCTGTTAAATCCCTTTTTATCTTGATGAGTGTTGATAAAAGTGTAAAAAACTTGCTGACCGAAGGGGAAGATGAGTACAACCCATCCAGTCAGCAAATTCCCACAAAACACCACTTTCACCCACTAAATGACACTATAGATAAAAAAAGGAACTATCGCAAGCCCTTTTTTATGATTTTTCCTTTACAGGACAATGACTTAGCGCATTTTTCATATAAATAAAATATCTTTAATAAATAAGCACATAGCTAATTTAATGAATGTGACTTATAAAGAGTAAAAAATAGGCGAAATTTAAGATTATTTAACAAACCCAAGCCCACAAAAGGTTTGCGGGGTTCAGAAGAGAAAATCAAAAGCATTTATTATTTTTGAAAATAATTTCAGCGCAAAAGGCTAAAGGAATTTAGAAGAAAAAAATGAAGCGGAGTTAACAAAAACAAGAAAAGTGAAGCTGGCCGATAAGCCGGGTTCTGTTCTCGCCTTGCGGCAAGTGACAGTCATTCATCTAGGCGTGCAATTACTCGCACGCTCAAGCAACCTACCCGCTGACAGCGCGAGCCACGCCATTGTCAGCCTATTTGGTCTTGCTACGGATGGAGGTTACCGCGTTTCACCGTAACTTAATACGCTCGTCTCTGTGGCCCTATTCCGCGCCTTATACTATTGCTAGCTTTCAGCGTACGGCCGTTAGCCGTCATCCTGCTCTGCGTAGCCCGGACTTTCCTCCCTCGCCTAAGCGACGGCGACTGTCTAGCCAGCTTCATAGCCATTTTAACACGCAAACGATAGCGACCTTTATAATGAAACATCTTCATCAATAAACGCTTAAGTCACTATGGTCGCGGAACACACTGAACAACTAGATACATCATGGCAAGCCATGATAGGCGAAGAGTTAAACAAGCCCTATATGCAGTCGCTACGCGATTTCTTAAAACAAGAACAAGCGGCAGAAAAAACCATTTATCCACCCAGCCCGCTGATTTTCAATGCCTTTAACCAGACCCCCTTTGACAAGGTTCGTGTGGTTATCATTGGACAAGACCCTTACCACGGAGATGACAAAGGTAAAGCACAAGCACACGGCTTGAGCTTTTCAGTACCGCAAGGCGTTAAGATTCCGCCATCACTAAGAAACATATTCAAAGAAATTGAAGCCGATTTAGGCATCAAAATGAGTAGCGAAGGCGATCTAACGCCATGGGCACAACAAGGCGTTTTGCTGCTTAATGCAACACTGACTGTAGAAATTGGCAACGCAGGCTCACATCAAAAGCGGGGCTGGGAAACGTTTACCAATGCCGCAATTACAGCATTAAACAAGCATCGCGAAGGATTGGTGTTTGTGCTGTGGGGCAGTTATGCGCAAAAAAAAGGCGAGATTATTGATACCAACAAGCATTTAGTGCTGACATCCCCTCATCCATCGCCTTTATCCGCGCATCGAGGGTTTTTTGGCAATCATCAATTTTCAAAAATCAACGCTTATCTGACTAAGCGAGGCGAAACAACGATTGATTGGCAGCTTTAAACCATCTTCCAAGCAACAGTTTGCCCTGCCCGCAACGGCACCAATACATCACCAGCGAGGGTAATATTTTCGGGCACAGTCCACGCTTCTTTCACCAAGCTGATTTGGTCTTTATTACGAGGCAGGCCGTAAAAATCGGCACCGTAAAAACTCGCAAACGCCTCTAGTTTATCCAACGTATTCGCCGCTTCAAAAACTTCCGCATAAAGCTCAATGCCAGCGTGCGAACTATACATGCCAGCGCAACCACAAGAGGCCTCTTTAACTGATTTAGCATGCGGTGCACTATCTGTGCCTAAGAAAAATTTAGGGCTGCCGGATGTCGCAGCTTTAACTAAGGCAATTCTGTGTTCTTCACGCTTTAAGATAGGCAAACAATAGTGATGCGGACGGATTCCGCCGCTAAACATGGCATTACGATTCATCAGCAAATGGTGCGGCGTAATGGTTGCCGCCACATTACTTGGTGCACTTGCAACAAATTCAGCGGCATCTTTAGTGGTGATGTGCTCAAACACAACTTTAAGCGCTGGATATTTCTCCAATAGCGGCTTCAGATGGCGGTCAATAAATACACGTTCACGATCGAACACATCGACATTGCCATCGGTGACCTCGCCATGCATCAACAAAGGCATGCCGAGTTTTTGCATCGCTTCAAACACTTGATTGCATTTATTTAAATCCGTGACTCCAGAATCAGAATTGGTAGTAGCGCCCGCCGGGTAGTATTTAACCGCTCGGACAAAACCACTGGTAGATGCTTTTTCAATTTCCGCCACTGTGGTGTTGTCGGTCAAATAAAGCGTCATTAAAGGCTCAAAACTGAATCTTTCGCCCTGCGTTTGTCGAGCGGTGGAAATATGCTGTCCTTCGACACGCTCAGGACGAACTGTGGCGTTTTGTAGTGCATCCAAAATGCGTTGACGATATTCAGCAGCCAAGGCCGTCGTTGTAACTGGCGGACGCAAGTTAGGCATGACTATCGCACGGGCAAATCGGCGAGCTGTATCTGGCAAGACAGCCTTTAGCGCATCGCCATCGCGTAAATGTAAGTGCCAGTCGTCTGGGCGGGTAATGGTGATTTTATCCATGCTTATTCGTCTTTAAGTTTTAGTGCAAATTCATAAAGGATGTTTTTCTTTACCCCCGTAATTTCAGTGGCCAATTTTACCGCTTGTTTGAGTGGCAAATCTGCCAAGAGCAATCTTAATATTCGCTCAGCATCTTCGCTAATATCTGCTTCTTCAACAACTGCGGCGGCCTCTACTAAAAGCACAAACTCGCCACGCTGCTGATTAGGATCACTTTCAAGCCATCCTTTTGCATCTTGCAAAACACAACGATGAAAAGTTTCGAATGTTTTAGTGAGCTCTCGAGCAATGGTAATGCGACGCTCACCACCTAATACTTTCGCTAAATCTTCAACGCATTCAATAATACGATGCGGCGCTTCATAAAATACCAGTGTTGAAGAATAGCCTTTTAAGGCTTGTAAAGCCTTACGTCTTTGTGAACCACTTGCTGGTAAAAAGCCATAAAAACCATAGCCATTCGAGGTAATGCCAGAAGCGGATAGCGCAGCAATCACCGCACTTGCGCCGGGCACTGGTACAACTTTCACGCCGGCCTCACGCAGCACATCCACCACAATCGCACCTGGGTCACTTATGCCTGGCGTACCTGCATCCGTCACCAACGCAATAGATTCACCAGATTGCAAACGCTCTAGCAAAATTTGTGCGGATTTTTGTTCATTATGCTCATGTACAGCAATGAGCTTTTTTTGAATGGCAAAATGTGAGAGCAAATGCGAAGTATGGCGGGTGTCTTCTGCTGCTATGGCATCCACCGTTTTTAAAACCTCAAGCGCACGCAAAGTAATATCTTGGAGGTTTCCAATTGGAGTCGCGACCACATATAATGTAGGCTCATCATGAATACTCAATTCAAATTTTCTTTCATGCTTTTCTTGCTGATTTTATCAGCATTCTCTTTCGTATTAGGAATAAACAATTTAGCCTATGCGGAACAAAATCCCAAAATAACTAAAAGCAGTGAAGAATACTTTGCAGATAGCTATAACTGCCTTAAAAAAAATGACAAAGTTTGCGCGCAAATCGCCGCAGCAAACATCCAAAGATTATCGCCATATTCGAAGCTCATTTCTGGAATTTTTGCTAGCTTAGAGGGTGATTTTGAGACGACATTTCTTGAATTGCTGCCTCTTCAAACAAATAAATCATTCAATTTGCAAGCGAGTATCAGTTTACACACAAGCCTGGCACTCGCCTACGAAAACCAATCAGACAGCCTTCGCGCTTTAGAGCAAAGAGTCATTGCTGATGAGCTGTTTCAAAGACTAACACCATCCAGCCAAGAGGATATGAATGCAAACGAGCATCAGATCTGGGAAATTGTTTCCGTGTTGAGTAAAAAAAATCTGACTGAAATGCGAGGAAATAGCACCGACAACGCGATCCAAGGATGGATTGACTTGGCCTTGGCTGCAAAGTACCAAAGTAACGGCGAAAGTAATCAACAAGCCATCGATCGCTGGCATCTTGCTTATCCTGATCATTCTGCTAAAAACAGTATTGCAGCTCAATTATTTCCTGCATCATCTACTAAAAAAATTCTCCAAAAAGCAAAACTAAGAGGCACTGTGGCAATGTTATTGCCATTTTCAAATGCATCACTTTATCCAATCTCGGATGCGATTGAACGAGGGTTTACTGCTGCAAAAAAAATCGCCAATGACAATGCTGCTGTCAAAATCTATGCAACTGAAGCTGACGCAGCATCTACCATACCACGTTATCAACAAGCATTAAACGAAGGCGCAAATTACCTACTTGGTCCGTTAACCAAGGATGCCGTTGAAGCAATGAGCCATGAGACAAGCCCAGTCATCACATTAATGCTCCACAAAACAGAAAATAAGGCTAGGCCAGCTAAACAGTTCTTTTATGGCTTGTCAGCAACCGATGAAATTCAGCAAATAATCAAACTGGCCCAAAACTCAGGAATGACCAAAGCGGCCATTGTTAACACTAAGGAAGCATCCAATCAAAAGCATCTTGAAGCCTTCAAGTCGATTTGGCTGGCAGAAGGAGGACTTTTGACTGTCATGAATGCTGATGATCAAGACATCAGAAAACAAATGAACGATTGCGCTTGCGACATGATTTTTATGGCAGAACCAGCTGAGAGTGCGAGGTTAACCCGAGCATTACTGCCAACCAATATTCCAACTTTTGCATTATCTGAAATTTTTAGCGGCCTGAGTTTTAATGCTGATGACGCAATATTAAAAGGCATCCGATTTGTTGATGCGCCTTGGTTAATCGATAGAGATAACCCTAAATTCACTCTATACAAAGAAGCCGCCAAGGACTTACCAGCAGGTGAAATGCAGCGATGGTTTGCGCTAGGTGCAGATGCCTATGAAATACTCATTACACTGGACACGATGCCGGCGAGCGGCGCAACAATCAACGGACTTTCTGGCAAAATAGAGCTAAGTGCGGCAGGTGAAATAAAGCGCACCTTATCCAACGCAAGTTTTACTGGTAATGGTGTCAGGCTAGAGGCCACACCCTAAAAAAATGCGATGAATGATAAAGGTCAAGCAGCCGAAAATTTTGCGGCAGAGTACTTAAAAGCCAAAGGATTAAAGTTAATTTCGACTAACTACCGTTCTCGCTTTGGTGAAATAGATTTAATCATGCAAGATGGCCAAAGTTTAGTGTTTATTGAAGTGCGCCTCCGTAAAAGCAAATTTTTTGGTGGGGCTGAAGCGAGCATTACCGCGTCAAAACAACATAAAAAAATTGTCACAACAACTGCTTACTATCTTCAGCAGGATGGCAATCAAGCTTGCAGGTCTGATGTGATCTTGATGGATAAAGTGGACGCTCGTCACATTGATTGGATTAAAAATGCCTTTGAAGCTTAAATCAACAATAAAAATAGAGAAAGCGCTGGTAATTTCATGGATTTAAAAACGCGTATCATTCATCATTTCGAAGACAGTGCGCAGTTAAAACTGGCACTAGCAGAATTACTGGCTGGGCCGATTGCGGCATCCGCGGAGATGATCGTCGAAGCATTTCTGAAAGAAAAGAAAGTGCTAGCATGCGGGAATGGTGCTGGCGCTGCTAACGCTCAATACTTCAGCTCTCGCATGCTCAACCATTTTGAAATGGAGCGGCCAGGTTTAGCGGCAATATCATTAAGTGCCGACAGTACAACGCTGACAGCGATTGCAAATTTCGGTCATTACGACCAAACTTTTTCTAAGCAAGTGCTGGCACTGGGACAATCTGGCGATGTGCTTGTTGCGATTAGTACCAACGGCAATGCCGCCAATATTTTAAATGCCATTAAAGCCGCAAAAGAACGTAACATGAGAGTGATTGCTTTTAGTGGCGGTGATGGCGGCTTGCTGGTTGAGCTGTTGGAGGATGAGGACATCCATCTAGGTGTTCCAAACGACAGCCCAGCAAGAATTCAAGAGGCTTATGTTCTTATTTTGCATTGCTTATGCGATGCTATCGATTGTCTTTTACTAGGAGTAGATTAAATGCATGCATTCACTAAAACCTCACTGAGCACTTTCATCTTAGCAGCTGCGCTAAGCACCCAACTCACCGCTTGCGTTCCTATGATTGTGGGCGGCGCTGCAGTTGGCGGCTCAATGGCTGCGGACAGGCGAACTTCAGGCACTTATATTGAAGATCAAGCCATTGAACTCAAGGCAAGCAAGGCGATTGCAGACAGCCTAAAAGAAAAGGTTCATGCCAACATTACGAGCTTTAACCGCCAAGTGCTAATAACAGGCGAAGTATCAGATGATGCAAATAAGAAAAAAGCCGAATCACTCGTTAAGCCGATTGAAAACGTAGCGAGCATCAAAAACTACCTTGAGATTGCAAAAAACAGCTCACTTAGCGTGAGAACTAACGATGCTTACATTACGTCAAAGGTAAAAGCGAATTTCCTTAAAGAAAATAAATTCTCTGCCAATTACGTCAAAGTGGTGACAGAGAGCGGAACTGTTTATCTATTAGGCTTGGTAACACACAAAGAAGCAGATGATGCGGTTGAAATCGCACGCAGCATTGGTGGCGTAAAAACTGTTGTCAAAGTTTTTGAATACATCGACTAAGTACAACATCATTCACTGATAAAATACGGCTTATACAAAATAAGCCATTTTGTTTTAACGATTACTTAAAGATATCTAGGCAATTTATATGAGCGAAACAACTAAAGAAATTATCATTGAAGGCCTGACCCGGGCTGGCAAGCCCTTCCGTCCAAGCGACTGGGTCGACCGCATGTGCAGTACTTATGCAAGCTTTGGCGCAGACCGCAAACTCAAATACTCACCTTACTTAAAGCCCCGCGTTGTGAATGGCGTGCGTTGTTTGGCAGTGGATTTGAAGCTAAAAGACATCAATCCTGAAGGTTATGCTCAGTTGATGCATTTTGCAGGTGAAAATAACTTGAATGTATTAGATGAAAATGGCGTCAGCATAGAAACACCCACTTAAAGTGAATGTTAGTCAAAAAAACCTGCGTTAAGCAGGTTTTTTTATTTGTATTAGGGCGCCAATAGATCGAGCGATTCATTCGGCGGCGACAGCATCATTAGCTCCACGGCCTGCTTAGTAAGTTGGCCTCGCTTGGTTTTTACTAACTTACCTTGAGGGTTGAAAATCAAGGTTGTCGGTAATACGGATGACGATCCAAATTGGGCGAAGATTTTGGGCGTGCCAAGGATAATCGGATAAGAGACCAGCATGTCATCCACAAAATGGCGCACCTCACGCTCATTTTTATAATCCACAGCAACCCCTAAAATAACCAATTCCTTAGCTTTATGCCTTTCATACAAATCAATGAAATCGGGTATTTCATCCAAACAGGAAGGACACCAGGTCGCCCAATAATTGACGAGCACCCATTTGCCTTGATAATCAGAGAGGCGGTGCGATTTGCCAGCAAGGTCCTTCATGACAAAGCTTTTAGAGGCTTCGGCATTTGCATCAACGCTGACCAATGTGAGCAGGCACAAGGCCAATAAAAATCGGCTGAAATAAGGAATAGCGCTAAAAGCCTGTGTGGAGTTCATCACTAAATATTATCACCAACACAAGCAAAGACGCAGAGTTTGCGATATCCCCAACAAAAATCAGCCAAAATTCATGCAAAAGAGATGCAGACAACACTTCACTAAAGGCGGTTTTTTCGCTAGGATAGCGAAATAGTATTTTCTTTTCTCCTTATTTAAAGTATTTATTCAATTTTAAAGGTTCACCATAAAATGAGCGACCAAATCATTCACACTAGCGACGACGCTTTCGAGCAAGACGTTCTACAATCACAACTTCCAGTCTTGGTTGATTACTGGGCTGAGTGGTGTGGCCCTTGCAAAATGATTGCGCCAATTTTGGATGAAGTTGCAAAAGAATATGAAGGCCGCGTGAAAGTTGCTAAGCTTAATATTGATGAAAACCAAAACACGCCACCTAAATATGGTATTCGCGGCATTCCAACATTGATGCTATTCAAAAATGGCAACGTGGAAGCAACGAAGGTTGGTGCCCTATCAAAATCACAACTAACCGCTTTTATTGACAGCAACATTTAATCAATATAATCTCATGTCTGGTTCATTCAGAGCTAGGCACTTTTTGTAAGTTCTATTTTTGTAACTTCTAAGCTTTATCATCCCTCTTAAGTAGTTTCGTTTTCCAGTGAGCCCCCTCATATGCATCTATCAGACCTAAAACACCTCCCAGTCACAGAACTTGTCGATATGGCCATCGCCAGCGAGATAGAAAACGCCAGTCGTATGCGCAAGCAAGACTTAATATTTGCTTTGTTGAAAAATACCGCCAAAAAAGGCGATAGCATTTTTGGGGATGGCACTTTAGAGGTCTTGCAAGATGGCTTTGGCTTTTTGCGCTCACCAGATACCTCTTATTTAGCAGGCCCAGATGATATTTATGTTTCACCTTCACAAATTCGCCGTTTCAATTTACACACTGGCGACACCATACAAGGCGAGATTCGCACTCCTAAAGATGGCGAACGTTATTTTGCTTTAGTCAAAGTCGATAGCGTCAATGGTGAATCCCCAGAAAACACCAAGAACAAGATTCTATTTGAAAACTTAACACCACTATTTCCGACCATCCCGCTTACATTAGAGCGTGATATTCGCAGTGAAGAAAATGTTACTGGCCGAGTGATTGACATGATTGCGCCAATTGGTCGCGGTCAACGTGCGCTTTTAGTGGCAAGTCCAAAAAGTGGTAAAACCGTGATGATGCAACATATTGCACATGCGATTACCGCCAATCATCCTGATGTTAGCTTAATCGTACTATTGATCGATGAGCGTCCTGAAGAAGTAACGGAAATGACGCGCTCTGTTAAAGGCGAAGTGGTTGCTTCAACCTTTGATGAGCCGGCAACACGTCACGTACAAGTGGCTGAAATGGTACTAGAAAAAGCAAAACGTCTGGTTGAGCATAAAAAAGATGTGGTGATTTTATTAGACTCCATCACCCGCCTGGCGCGCGCTTACAACACGGTTGTTCCAGCCTCAGGCAAAGTATTAACCGGCGGTGTGGATGCGAATGCGCTACAACGTCCAAAACGCTTCTTTGGTGCAGCGCGTAATATTGAAGAAGGCGGTTCACTCACCATCATCGCAACAGCGCTTGTAGATACAGGCTCTCGTATGGATGACGTGATTTATGAAGAATTTAAAGGCACGGGCAATATGGAAATCCATCTTGACCGCCGCATGGCTGAAAAACGTATTTATCCAGCGATTAACGTCAATAAATCTGGTACACGCCGTGAAGAACTGTTGATTGAAAAAGATATTCTGCAAAAGATTTGGGTGCTACGTAAATTGCTCTACCCAATGGACGACTTGGAAGCGATGGAATTCTTGCTCGACAAAATCAAAGCAACCAAAAACAATGCTGACTTCTTTGATAGCATGCGCAGAGGTTAATTGCTCGGCTTAAATATCAGCTTAGTAGTTGCTTAATTTAAATAATTCATTGATAATTGTTAGCTCAGTAAAAAGCTATTGAAAGAGATTTGACCATGAAGGCCGAAATTCATCCAGAGTACAACGAAATTAACGTATCTTGCAGCTGCGGCAGCAAGTTCAAAACGCGTTCCACGAACAGCAAAGATTTGAACATCGAAGTATGTTCACAATGCCATCCATTCTACACAGGCAAGCAAAAGATTTTAGACACTGCTGGTCGTGTTGAGAAATTCCGCCAAAAATACGGCATGTAATATTGGTTGCATACTCAAAAAAGGCAGCTCACGCTGCCTTTTTTATTTTAGACTATCCTTTAACTAAAAACAGCGCATCAAATCAAGGAAAAATCTAGATGGCATTTGAGATTGATCATGATTGGCAAGGCAATCTAGCCACACCAAGAGCAAGAATAGGTGAGGCAGCAAAGACGCGCCTACTGCTTATTCTATGCTTTATTTGGGTGTGTTTAGGACTAATCGGCCATCAACCTTGGAAGCCCAACGAATCCACCAGCATCAGCATTATCAAATCCATGCTCGCTGGCGAACATTTGCTTGACCCTATCGCCGTTGGCGAAACTAGGATTAAAAATCCACCGCTGTATTACCTTTCTGCGGCAACTGCTTCAAAACTACTAAGCCCTATTTTAAGTACACATGATGCAGCCCGCATTGTGAGTGGCTTCTGGATGGCGTTAACACTACTCATCACAGGTATGATAGGTCGAGAACTTTGGGGCGAGGGCATCGGCCGCCAAACTACTTTCATTTTGCTGAGTTCCATCGGGCTCATTGTAACCGCGCATTCATTAATGCCCGAAGTCTCAGCCTTAACAGGCAGTGCCATGGCCTTCTACGCATTAGCACTTGCTAAACGCCGTCCATTCAGAGCCAGCGTATTGCTTGGCACAGGCATCGGCATCAGCTTTATGTCTACTGGGCTTATGACAGCCGCGATTAGCTTACTTACAGCGATTACTTTACCTTTACTATTTAAGGCTTGGCGTTCCAAAAGCTATGCGATTGTCCTTGGCTTAGCCAGTTTCACATTGGCGCCTTGGATTTTATTATGGCCGGCTTTAATTTGGCATATCTCACCAAGCCATTTAAGCGATTGGTGGCAACATCAAATCGAATTCACGCAACTCAACCATTTATATTCCATCCGCACCCTGTGTTGGTTTGCCTGGCCTGCTTTGCCAATCGCCGCTTGGGGCATTTGGCGCTTCCGTTCTAGCTTATTATTTAAACCAAGATTTCAACTGATTATTACTTTTTTCCTGATCGGCTTTTTTGTCATTGGATTAAAGTCTAAAAACATTGACGTCAACGCACTGACTCTTCTTTTGCCATTAGTAGCCATGGCTGGTGGATGCGCTGAAACCCTTAAACGCGGCGCTGCTGGCGCACTCAATTGGTTTGGTCTGATTTTATTTGGATTAATGGGCATCCTGATTTGGCTAGGTTGGTTTGCCATCGTAACTGGCTATCCAGCAAAATTGTCAGGGCGCATGCATTTTCTATCGGGCCTCGCTGAAGCCCATATCAATATCCCTTCGCTAATGATAGCGCTATTTGCTACGTTTATTTGGGCGATTACCATCAATGCAAAACGCTCTAACCGAGCTGCAGTGACTGATTGGGCTGTGGGAATCACAATGGCGTGGACCCTGCTCATGGCGCTATGGTTGCCTATGATAGATTCAGCAAAAAGCTATAAAGGTGTGATGCTTAGCTTTCAAAAAGCTCTGCCTGCAAAACATGGCTGTATCAACAGCGTTGGCTTCGGTCAATCACAACAAGCCTTATTAGACTACTACACCAACTTGCGTGTCATACCTTTACAAAAAAACGCTGAGCCAAATTGCCGTTTGTATTTGGTGCAAGAAAACAAAAATCATGGAGATATTAATCCAGGTGAGAGTTGGAAAGTGATTTGGCAATATAAACGCCCAGCAGATAGACACGAAAAATTCAGGCTCTATCAAAGAGCCAATTAGGCAATATCCACAATTTGAATAGCATTGTATCTCGCGGGACTAAACCTTAATATCAAGCCTCAGCCCAATAACAATCAATCAATCATGCACGCCCAACCAAATATACTTATTGATGCACACGGACGACAAGTTGATTACATTCGCTTGTCGATTACCGACCGTTGCGACTTTCGTTGCACGTATTGCATGGGTGAAGATGTATCTTTCTTACCCAGAGATGAAGTCTTATCACTTGAGGAATGCGCCCGCATTGTTAAAGCCTTTGTTTCACTAGGGGTAAGCAAAGTCCGCATTACTGGCGGTGAGCCCTTGGTGCGCAAAAATGCGATTTGGTTATTTGAAGAAATCGGTCAATTAGATGGCGTGCGCGAGCTTGTCACCACCACCAATGGCTCACAGCTTGAGCAACAAGCGCAAGCGCTTAAATCAGCTGGCGTCCGCCGTATAAACATCAGCTTAGATAGCTTAAACGCAGAGCGCTTCAAAAACATCACGCGCGTGGGCGATTTAGATAAAGTCTTACGTGGCATTACTACCGCCAAACAAGCCGGTTTTGAAAACATCAAACTCAACACCGTACTCATGCGCGGTATTAATGATGATGAAAGCCTAGATTTAGTGGGCTTCGCTATCGAGCAAGCCATTGACATTTCGTTTATTGAAGAAATGCCCATAGGCATTGTTGACCACGCCCGCGATAGCTCTTTTATCAGCAACACAGAAACACTCGCCACACTCCAAAAACATTACCCGCTTGTCAGTAGCGCGCTTAATACTGGGGGGCCTGGACGCTATTGGCAAGTTGCCGATACCAATACCAAAATTGGCTTTATCTCGCCGCATAGCCACAACTTTTGCGAGGCATGCAACCGCGTTCGCATCACTTGCAAAGGCGAATTGTATTTATGCTTAGGCCAAGATGACAAAATCGAACTGATGCCGATTTTGCGCGCCCATCCTCATGATGACGAACCACTCAAGAAAGCCATTATCGAGAGCATGAAAATCAAACCTCAAGGCCATGACTTTGACCTGAAGCGTCCAGCGCCAGCCGTTGTTCGCTTTATGTCACATACTGGCGGCTAAATGAACAAAGACAACATCACAGGGCTCATCCTAGCCGGCGGCAAAGCACGTCGCATGGGCGGCATTGATAAAGGTCTTGTTCCGCTTAAAGGCGAGCCTATGATTAAGCATGTCATTAAGCGTTTGAACCCCCAAGTTAGCGAGATTTTGATTAACGCCAACAGAGAAATAGAGACTTACCAAGGCTTTGGCTTTACGATCATTGCTGATGAAATATCAGACTTTGCAGGCCCCTTAGCAGGCTTACATGCTGGCATGAAAGCGGCGAAAACGGAATTTCTACTCAGCGTGCCATGTGATTCACCGCTTATTTCAGAGGATTTATGCGCGCGATTAATGGCGGCTTTAGAAGCGCAAAAATCAGATATTGCCGTTGCGAAAACAGGCGATCAGCATCACCCAGTATTTTGCTTATGCCGAACAAATTTGGCACAAAACCTAGAAAACTTTTTAAACGCTGGTGGCCGAAAAGTGGAAGACTGGCAAAAAAAACATGCTTATGTTGAAGTGAGTTTTGACGACAATCCTTTAGCATTTTCCAACGTCAACACACCTGATGAATTGAACATGCTTGAGGGTGAATCTTGAACAACTATAAGCACATCAATAAAATCCCCGTGCTAGGTTTTTGCGCCCACAGTAGCGGCATCGGCAAAACCACTTTATTGACACAACTCATTCCCGCACTTATCCAAAAAGACTTACGTATTTCGGTTGTGAAGCATGCGCACCACGAATTTGATATCGACCATGAAGGCAAAGACAGCTTCAAATTGCGTCAAGCAGGCGCAGTGCAGATGATGGTCGCATCCCGCCAAAGGTGGGCTTTAATGACAGAGTTAGTGCGTACTCCGCATACAGAAAATGAGCCTAATCTTGCCCATTTACTTGCTCAAATGGACAATACTTTAACTGACCTAGTATTGGCTGAAGGATTTAAACATGAAGCCATTCCCAAGATTGAAGTACATCGTGCTGCGTTTGGCTCGCCGCTATTAGCATCAGAAGATGCCAACATTATTGCTATTGCCACGGACACGCCCTTGTCGATCGCTACCCCGCAAATTGACCTGAACGATATTAATTCAATTGCCGCATTTATTCATACTTGGCTTAAAAAATGACGACTAAAAAAACGCTCACTGAACTTGCGAACACCACCAGCGTATGTGATGACTACGATCCAAATTCCATGCCTGTTGAGCAAGCAAGGGAATACATCAAAGCTTTTTTAAGCCCTGTCCAAGAAACAGAGTGCCTGCATCTTCATGCCGCTTTGGGGCGTGTATTGGCAGAAGAAATTCATGCCACACACAATGTACCTAACCATGACAATTCTGCGATGGATGGTTACGCTTTTAATGCGGACGACTTAGCCCAAGGCACAACGCGTCTCAAAATCACAGGTGCAGCGTTTGCTGGAAATGCCTTAACAGGCAGCTTTGAAAAAGGGGCTTGTGTCAGAATTATGACTGGCGCAGCTATCCCAGCAGGCACAGATACCGTCATCGCTCAAGAGCGCGTTGAAGTTGATGGTGAGTTTATCCAATTTACCGACACACCAAATCGTGGCGCGAATGTTCGCTATGCAGGCGAAGACCTGAAAGCTGGACAAGTTGTTTTAAATATTGGCCATCAAATCAGCCCAGCTGATTTAGGGCTGATAGCATCACTTGGCATTGGTGAAGTATCCGTTTATCGCAAACTCAAAGTCAGCTTCTTTTCAACAGGAGACGAACTTGCCAGCATCGGAAGCACTTTAAAAACAGGGCAGATTTTTGATAGCAATCGCTATACCTTATTTGGCATGCTGACCCGCATGGGCGCTGAGATACAAGACCTAGGGGCGATTCCTGATGACCCTATTTTGCTAGAAAAAACACTCATCAAAGCCGCAGAAAACTCTGACGTGATTTTAACCAGCGGCGGCGTATCCGTTGGCGAAGCGGATTACATGAAACAGCTCCTCCAAAAACTCGGCCAAGTGCTATTTTGGAAAATCGCCATGAAACCAGGTCGCCCACTCGCTTTTGGCAAAATCGGCAATGCCCACTACTTTGGTTTACCAGGCAACCCTGTCGCGGTGATGGTGACGTTCTATCAATTTGTCAGGCAAGCCATGCTAGTACTCATGGGGCAAGCCAATCCAGCGGCTATCCCAATATTGAGCGTAATTTGTACTAGCCCCATGAGAAAGCTCAAAGGCCGCACGGAGTTTCAACGTGGCATTTTATTTGTGGGGAAAGATGGCCATTGGCAGGTTAAAACCACCGGCAATCAAAGCTCAGGCGTTTTAAGTTCAATGTCGCAAGCCAACTGCTTTATTGTGCTTGATGACGACGTGGGCAACGTAGAAGCAGGCACCACCGTCAAAGTACAACTATTTGATGGCGTTATTTAGTATCCAAACTTGCTAGGCTGTTTTTAGGATAGGGTTTTAAGAGAAATTCAGCTCAATGCCATTGCCCGCAGGGTCGCGAAAAAATATCTGTTTTTGCCCTGTATCAGAAATTTCGCGGGTTTTAAACTCAATGCTTAACTTTTCTAAGCGCACAATTGTCGCGTCATAATCCGTTGCGGTAAAAGCCACATGGTCAAAGGTTGTTGCCACGTTTTCTCTACGCTTTTCTTCTGGCTTGGCTTCAGATAAATGCAACACATCTATGCTTTCTGCATACAACCAATAACCAAAGCTTGTTAATTGCGGGCGATCACCAATCCGCAAGCCAACCACATCTCGATAAAATACCTTGAGTTGCTCCATCATGGAGCGCTCGGCTCGTAAGTTGTAATGATTAAATCCCAAAACTGCCAAATCTTTCTCCCTTATAGTAACTAATCTTACTATTTTACCTATTTTTCTCTAGCAACTTGAGCTATCCTTTAAGTCAATATCAAAATCCACAGATTTAAAGTTTCAAGGAGTTCCCATGGTAAAACGTAGCTTTCTTATCGGTTGCTTTTCCTTAATCGCTTTTAGCAATAACGCTTGTGCTGAATCCGACCCCGCAAAATGGCCTTTAGTTAAAGAGGCTTTCTTTGCAAAAAGACTGATGGCGGACGCACCATTTATCACTTTTGTTGCTCCACGCCGTGCTGAGAGTGGTGCACAAGTGCCGCTTGAAATTGCTGTAGACCAAACACAGGCTGATGCGAACGCGATTAAAACGCTTTATCTTTTAGTCGATTCCAACCCGATTCCACTGACTGCAACTTATCACTTAACGGATGGGCTAGGTAAATTTAAGCTGGCAACACGTATTCGTATGGAGATGGATTCTTACATCCGTGCTGTGGGTGAAACAGCTGATGGCAGGCTATTCCTAGCCTCAGTGGAGATTCGCGCTGCTGGAGGCTGCGGCGGCACGGTAGATGGCGATGAAAACGCGATTCGCGCAGCAGCTGGTAAGATTAAAATGAATGTGGAAAGTCCTGTGAAATTTGGCGATGCTGCTTCAGCTACTTTTATCATCAAACACCCCATGCGGACAGGCTTGCAACGTGATTTAGTATCGCAAGGTTTTGTGCCAGCGTTTTATATTCAAAAAGCGGCCTTTACTTACAATAATGAGCCTGTAATGAATGTAGATTTTGGGGTAGGTACAAGTGAAGACCCATATTTAAGATTTAACTTTATCCCTAAAGCACCTGGCGTTTTGGCTGTGAATGCTTTTGATAATGATGGCAAAGAATTTAGCCATCATATAGAAGTTAAAAACTAAGCCGCCTACAATGTTTGGGCACTAAAAAAGGGCGCCGATGCGCCCTTTCTCATTTTAGAACCAGCCTCTTAATTACTTCTTGCAAGAGCCTTTAGAGCACAAACCGCATAATGACATGCGGCTCATGGTGCCATCTTTATCAATAAACTTGTGTTTCAATGCACCCAATAAGTGAACGCCTATTGCAACTAGCATGATGATGCCGATCGTTTCATGCACTTCTACAAACGATTCGCGAATTGCTTTGTTATCCAGGCCATTCATCAAGCTGATACCAAACCATTTCACGCCGTATTCAAATTTGCTGTTCATCGCCATAATCAAACCTGAAATCGGCAAAGCAAACATGAGCAAGTAAAGCAAATGATGGCCGCCTGTGGCGAGCTTCTTCTCTAAGGCTGGCATGCTATCTAATAGTGCTGGTGGACGATGTGTAATGCGCCAGAACATGCGGAAGGCAACAAGCGCTAATATGGTAATGCCCACTGATTTATGCAAATTAAAGTAGAAGGTTCTTGGCGTCACTTCTGTTGCCAAGTTCCATGTATAAATGCCTAAATCAAATAAATCGAAAGCAGTCGATTTTGGTTGGTCTTTAGGAATATCTGCCATAAACCAGCCTAAAGCAAACATCGCCAAAATAGCGATACCAATTAGCCAATGTAAAACAATGGCGGTTTTTGTATATTGATTCTGCGACATACTTTTCCCTTTTATATATAGATTACTGCTCTAGCATAGCGTGCTATATTGCACCATAAATGCTTGTCTTGCTAGACCTTAAACGCATTGATAGTTTTAGACACACATGCAAGCGGATCGCCTTAAAGGATAATCAATGCTTAAAAAGACACTTTTTGTAATCGCCGCATTTTCAATTGCTCATTCGACTTTAGCCACGCCACTTACGATAGAGAGTTTGGGCAATGGCGTTTATTTACATCAAGGCGTCCATGAAGACATGTCTGAAGGCTACCACGCTGATATTTGCAATGTGAGTTTTATCGTCGGCAGCAAGGGTATTGCCGTAATTGATACGGGCGGTAGCTTAAAAACTGGCCAAGCTTTGCGTGAGGCCATTCGCCAAGTATCTAATCTGCCGATTTTGTATGTGATTAACACCCATGTGCATCCAGACCATATTTTTGGGAACGCGGCATTTATTCAAGACAAAGCTACTTTTGTGGGTCATGAGAAACTACCTGACGCGATGGAGCGCCGCCGTGAAAACTATCTCCGGATTAATCAACAATGGCTAGGTGACGCTTTTGCAGGAAGTGAAATTGTCAAACCCAGCATGCTTGTTAAAACGACTGCCAATCTAGACTTGGGTGAAAGAACGCTTTTACTGACGGCTTATCCAACTGCACATACCAATACCGATTTAACAGTATTCGATCATAAAAGCGCTACACTTTGGACTGGCGATTTACTCTTTGTAGAGCGCACGCCTTCAATTGATGGTGACATCAAAGCCTGGTTAGAGGTAATTAAAGAGCTTAAAACCCATGAAGCAGAATTTGCGATTCCTGGACATAGCAGTTCACTTAAAGATGCGAATTGGAAAAAGCAGCTAAACGATCAAGAGCGTTATTTATGGACGCTATTAAACGACATTCGCGCCAGCATTAAAAAAGGCGAGGTCATGGAAAAGGCCATGGGAACTGCCGCCGCTTCTGAGCGTAGCTATTGGCAACTTTTTGATATCGTCAATCGACGTAATGTGAATAACATTTACCCTAGATTAGAGTGGGAGTAAATAAGCATTGAGGTAGTAAAAACGAGGCTTCATGTATAATCTGAAAAAATTTACTAAGCATTTTAATCTAAGCAGATAGATAAACACTCAATACAGAAACATCGCTTTCATATTTTGACCAAAAAATCCCAACCATTATTCAATCGTGAAAATGCTCTGACATGGGCATTTTTTATTTCTATCGGGCTGCATTTGATTGCGGCGATAGGGATACCCAATATTTCTTTTCAAGAGCCGGTTAAACCCATAGAGTTGGTGATTGACTTAGCGCCACATAAACCTGAACCCCCTGCGCCGGTTAAACCACCCGAGCCAGTGAAGCCTAAAGTTGTGCCGCCACCGCAAATCAAGCCTATTCCACAGCCGATAGTGAAGCCGGTGAATACGCCTACACCCATCAGTGAGCCGCCGCCCGTGATTGCTGCTGCACCAAAAGCGGAAGTGACCCCATCATTTGTGGCGCCTGCGCCAGTTGTCGCTAAACCAGAACCTCCAAAGCCAACGGTTAATCAAGCTGATCTTGATTCTGCCCGCAATCAATACGGCAGTGCATTAAGCCGCGAAATCGCTAAGCATATTAACTACCCCGGTATTGCAAAAATGCGTGGCTGGCAGGGCGTGGTGGAAATCGATTTCCAATTAGATGGAAATGGCAAAATTTTGAGCCAAAAAATTCGGACATCAAGCGGCTTTGAAGTGTTGGATAAACAAGCCTTAGAGATGGTTAAAAAATCGAACTTCCCCACGCCTCCAGAAGTCCTAAAAAGTAGCGTATTTAACGTGACAGTGCCTGTTTCATTCAGACTTGAATAGCCCCAACAATAGAAATTTGATGGCTTCTTCAAATCTTCACAAAACTTACTTGCGCTAATCTTTTTTTTTAACAACAATGAGCATAAGTTAATTCAATCAAACACTATGAACAATTCCAGCTTCCAAGACTTTGAACTCCCATCCACCGGCAGTAAAACTTTTAAGCTTTCTGCGCATTTAGGTAAAACAGTCGTTATTTATTTTTACCCTAAAGACTCAACCCCAGGCTGTACGACACAAGGCCAACAATTCCGTGACCATTATGCAGATTTCGCTGCGGCAAATACCGAAATTTTCGGCATCTCACGCGATAGCATTAAGTCACATGAAAATTTCAAAGCTAAATTCGAGTTCCCCTTCGATTTATTAGCCGACACTGAAGAACTCGCTTGCCAATTATTTGGCGTCATCAAAATGAAAAAAATGTACGGTAAGGAAGTGCGTGGCATTGAGCGAAGCACTTTTATTATTAACAAAGAAGGCGTTTTAATCCACGAATGGCGTGGCGTCAAAGTGGATGGTCACATCCAAGAGGTATTAGCGTTTATCCGTTCTTTGTAGAGATTTATCTTTTCATTTTTTCTATTTTTAGGGGAAACTAAACGAATGGCTAAGAAAAAGTCGGCTGGCAATAAACTCTTTGTACTTGATACCAATGTGCTCATGCATGACCCTTCAAGCTTATTCCGCTTTGAAGAGCACGATATTTACCTCCCAATGGTGACCCTTGAAGAGTTGGATAACAATAAAAAAGGGATTACGGAAGTTGCAAGAAATGCCCGTCAAACCAGCCGCAACTTAGAAGAGATTGTAGGCGCAAGCCTTGCTAGTTTGGATGATGGATGCCCGCTTTCCATTAAAGGCAATAAACATGCAACGGGTCGTTTATTCCTTCAAACAGATGCCATGGAATTTTCTCTGCCAATGCTTGCTGGCAGCATCGCAGATAATCAAATTTTAGGCGTCGTCCTTGCATTAAAAAAGAAACATCCCGAACGTGAAGTCATTCTTGTCAGTAAAGACATCAATATCCGCATTAAAGCTCGTGCTTTAAGCGTCCCCGCTGAAGACTACTTTAATGATAAAGTTTTAGAAGATACCGAATTGCTTTACTCAGGCATGAAAGAGCTGCCTGAGAATTTTTGGGATAAACACAGCAAGGCAATGGAATCATGGCAGGATGCAGGGCGTATGTTTTACCGCATCACTGGGCCACTTTGCAAAAGCTTTTTAATCAATGAGTTTGTGTTTTATTCATACGAAAAGCCTTTTGAGGCAATTGTGAGAAGCACAGAAGGCAATACCGCCGTTTTAGAAATCATCAAAGACTTTACCCAAGTAAAACATAATGTTTGGGGCATCATTGCGCGCAATCGCGAACAGAACTTTGCGCTCAATTTACTCATGGATCCGGATGTTGACTTCGTTTCATTGCTCGGTCAAGCCGGCAGTGGCAAAACATTGCTGACCTTAGCTGCCGCATTAACACAAACGCTCGATAAAAAAATCTACAGTGAAATCATCATGACCCGTGTCACCGTTTCTGTTGGTGAAGATATTGGTTTCTTACCGGGCACTGAAGAAGAGAAGATGGCACCTTGGATGGGTGCGCTTGAGGACAATTTGGATGTGCTCAATAAATCGGATGATGCTGCTGGCGAATGGGGCAGAGCTGCAACTCAAGATTTGATTCGCACTCGCATTAAAATTAAATCACTCAATTTCATGCGTGGTCGCACCTTCTTGAACAAATTTTTAATTATTGATGAAGCGCAAAATCTCACGCCAAAACAAATGAAGACCTTAATCACCCGGGCAGGTCCTGGCACTAAAGTGGTTTGTTTGGGCAATATCGCCCAAATTGATACGCCTTATTTAACTGAAGGCAGCTCAGGACTTACCTATGTGGTTGATCGGTTTAAGGGCTGGGGACATAACGGCCATATCACGCTGATGCGTGGCGAACGCTCTCGCTTAGCAGATTTTGCGTCTGAGACGCTTTAGTTGAAAAACGTCGTGGGCAAAGGTTTTTTTACGTTACTGCTGGCACAGTTTTTATCTGCCGTTGCGGACAACGCTTTGCTCTTTGCCGCGATTGCACTGCTCAATCAACTTAACGCGCCAACCTGGCATGAGCCGCTTTTAAGAGAGTTTTTTATTATCTCTTACATCGTGCTTGCGCCATTTGTTGGCCCATTTGCCGATGCTTTACCCAAGGGCAAGGTGATGTTTTTAAGTAATGGTATCAAGTTTTTTGGCTGTGTTCTAGCATTGCTGGGCGTGCCGCCACTCTATGCTTATGCCATTGTAGGCGTTGGCGCCGCGGCTTACTCCCCGGCAAAATACGGCATCCTGACTGAAATGCTTCCACCGAATCAATTGATTATGGCCAACGGTTGGATGGAGGGCACTACCGTGCTTGCTATTATATTGGGGCCTGTTTTTGGATCCACCATTTCAGCTAATGATCCTTATTTTGGTATTGCGGTGATTACTGGAATTTATATGCTGGCTGCATTTTTTAACTACCATATTCCTAAAATGCCAATCAACCACCCTGTTGAACAACGCACATTAAGATTCATCATGAAGGACTTTTGGCATGCCTTTACGACACTTTGGAAAGATACCCTAGGTCAAGTATCACTTGCTGTCACAACGCTGTTCTGGGGGGCTGGTGCTACCCTACAATTCGTGGTGCTCAGATGGGCAGATCAAAATTTTGGGTTTAATCAAACCGATGCGACAAAACTGATTGGCGTTCTCGCAGTTGGGATAGCGGTTGGCTCTGTGATTGCGTCTTTTTATGTGAAGCTAGAAAAAGCCGTCAATGTCTTACCAGCGGGCATTTATATGGGTGTACTAGTGGTTTGCATGGTGTTTGTGCACAATCCAATCGTTGCTGCGATCCTACTATTTTCTATTGGCGTATTGGCTGGCTATTTCTTAGTCCCTCTCAATTCGCTATTACAACATCGTGGCCATATCTTACTTGGTCCTGGTCACTCTATTGCTGTTCAAAATTTCAATGAAAATATAGGTATATTGCTAATGCTGGGTGCCTACACGTGGATGGTCGGTAGAAATTTTGAAATTGACCATATCATTATCATCTTTGGTTTATTTGTAATTATCTCCATGGGGATCATCGCCCACCTTTACCGCAAGCACGTTAAGCAAAAAAGCCCCGCTCAATCTTAGCAGGGCTTCTGAATTTCACTGCTAACTCTCTTAATGCAACTTTACTTGCGGTTCGGTTCGTCGCGTAATCATGCGAGCGAGCGTCTGTAAGAACACGGTAAAAAACCCATGCAATGCGATTAAATGCATTTTATAAAGCGATTGATACATTAATCGTGCAAACATACCTTCAATAAACATGGAGCCGCCTGAGATTGAGCCCATCAAACTGCCCACAGTTGAATAACTACCAAGATTCACTAATGAACCGTAATCTTTGTAGACAAAGCTCGGTAATGCTTTGCCGTGAAGTCTTGCTTTGACTGTTTTAATTAGCATTGAGGCTTGCTGATGCGCAGCTTGTGCACGTGGTGGGACATTCTCCACGCTGCCTAATCTCGGGCATGCAGCGCAATCACCGAAGGCAAATACATTCTCGTCGATAGTGGTCTGTAGTGTTGATTTAACCACTAGTTGGTTGATTCGATTCGATTCCAGACCATCTAAACCATTTAAAAAGTCTGGTGCTTTAATACCTGCTGCCCAAACCACTAACTCTGATGGGATAAAACGACCGCTATGCGTATAAATGCCTTTATCTGTTACTTCGGTAACACGTTCACCTGCATATACGTGCACACGTAATTTACGTAACTCCAAATCGACAGCCTTTGATAAATTGGCTGGTAAAGCCGGTAAGACACGGTCAGAAGCCTCAATTAGCGAAATACTGATGTCTTTATCAGGATCAATCTTGTCTAGACCATAAGCCGCTAACTCACGAGTTGTATTATGTAGTTCTGCGGAAAGCTCAACACCTGTTGCACCTGCACCCACAATGACGACCTCAAGCTGACCAGCGTGCACTGGTCCCACTTGGGTTTGTGCGCGCACCAAAGCATTGTGCAATCTTCTATGGAAACGCTCTGCTTGATCCATGGTATCTAAAGCGATCGAATTCTCGCGGGCACCTTTGATACCAAAGTCGTTGGTGGTACTGCCGATTGCAATAATTAATGTATCGTATTTAATTGTTCTTCTTGGAATAATCTCAGCACCGTTTTCATCATAATTGGCGCTGATATAAACCTCTTTTTTAGCACGATCCAAGCCGTCCATTTCGCCTAGTCTGAAATTAAAATGGTGCCAATGGGCTTGCGCTAGATACTCAAGCTCATGCTTATCTGGATTCATACTACCAGCCGCAATTTCATGTAGGAGTGGTTTCCAAACGTGCGTTCTGGTGCTATCGATCAACGTAATTTCTGCTTTGCCTTTGCGGCCTAAGCTATCACCAAGTCGCGTAGCAAGTTCAAGACCTCCAGCACCACCACCTACAATCACTACTTGGTGAAGTTCTGTATTTGATCGTTTTTTGAATCGCATAAAAATTGTTGCCTATAAAATATTGTAAAACGTGGATTTCATGATGAGATATTTGATGTTTTCAAAGAATACTCAATAGTAAGCTTGTCATTTGTAAGTAGCTGATCCGTATTGATGCATTTCTTTTTCTAGTTAGATCATAGAAAAATTCAATTCTATTTTAACTCAAGTTGATATCTGCAATTAAACAAAAAGGCCACCCTAGGGTGGCCTTTTAAAAATACTTAGAAAAATTTATTTCTGTGGTGTTTCATTTAACCATGGTTTATCACCACCACCTGCATACATAGTGCGTAACCAACCAATAATTCTTAAAATTTCATCAGTCTTAAGCAACTCAGGATTGCCTGCAGGCTGCGCATGCCATGTTGGCATACCTGCATTCGAACCACCTGCAACTGTTTCGAATATACCTTTATCCGTGATGTGTTTAGAATATTGCCATGTTGCATCTGTAGCGCTCGGGCCTGTTTGCCCACCTGCGTTACCGCCGTGACACTGCGTACATGACCAGTAACCAAATAGCTTCTTACCTGTTTTTGCGACATCCGCATCTGCAACTGCACGTTTTGTATAAGGATTTACGCATGTTGCTAAAAACTCTTTAGCTTCCGGCGTATCTTCAGGAGTCACTTTAATGTTCAAAGGACTACCATCTTTTGTAGATACTAATTGGCAATCAGCACTTGCTTGAAGCGGCAATAAACCAACCAAAGCTACTACTGAACTCAAAATAACTGCTTTTACTGCGCTATTGCTAAACATGTCATCTCCTAAATTGCTAATAATTGCTTATGTGTTTTATGTATTACAAAAAATTAATTTTGAACTATTATTCTATAACGAAAGCAGTGAAAATTGGTTGACTTTTTAGACTGAATTTCTCAACCACATGCCTTGTTAAATTGGCTTATCAACCTTTTCACCTTGAGATTTCTCGCGTGCTTTTTTCTCCAAGCTATCACCTGTAACGACTGGAGAATGCGGGATACCGTAATCATCTAAGATTTTTTCGATATCAATTTTTCGATTGGCAAGTGCTTTATTTAGTTCCTCTAGACGAGCTTTTTCTTTATAACGCACACCAATCGAAATATTCCAGTTTTCTTTACCTTTTACGTTCTTATCTTCGTATTCAGGAATCGGATTCATGACTAGCGGCACTGACGAGTTCTTTACATAGTAACCAGCAATCGGACCCCAAACAATCGCCACATCAATATCACCTTTTGCTAAATCATCAATCAATTGACTTGGTGGAAAGTTAAGATCGCGCTGAAGACGATAAGGCCGAGCGTTAGCCATTAGATTGTTATCAGCAAGCGGACGCGTTGGTGGACTTTGTCCAATAATGCCAATCACCCCTTTTCTTAAATCGGCCGAATCCCAATCAGTAATATTGTAGCCACTGCTTTTACGATAAACAAACACATAACCTGAACGGTAATATGGCACTGATGTGCGCATTGAATCGTTATCAGATGTAGTACTCATTACGTAGTCACAACGATTTGCATTGAGTGTGTTTCTTAAAAAACCTTGGCGATAATAAGCGTATTGATATGAAAGCTTCTTACCTAATTCTTTTGCTAATACTTCAGCAATTTTATCTTCAAAACCTTCTTGTTTGCTGTTTGAGTAAGGCATATTGTCAGGATCTGCACATACCTTAAATTCCGTTGGATCATCCACACGACGCACTTCACCAATCCGACCTTCGTCAGGATTAATTGCTGGGATATCCGGCATTTCTGCTGCAAGCACGTTGCTTACAACAACACTACCCAACAACATAGACATTAACAGGTTTTTTAACATTTATTCTTCCTTTATTCGTTAGATTGCATAAATCTAAAACTAAAAAAACACCCCGCCGAAGCGGGGTGTTTATATGACAAACTAACTAACGGTTAGTTCTATAACTACAGTTTTTCAACTATAAATTATAGGCTGAACACGTTCAATACACCGCCGCCTGGAGCAGCATTGTATTTTGTCAATTCAGCATAACCACCAGCAGCGCCAAGAGCGTCTGTTGGGTTAGTTAAGCCAAGGTTCATCGCAACACCAGCCCAGCCACCGATACCTGATAGCACGCCAACGTATTGTTTACCTTTGTTACCGTATGTGAATGCATTACCAATCACGCCAGAACCAACTTGGAATTTCCAAAGTTCTTTACCTGATTGTGCATCAACAGCCTTGAACCAACGATCAAGAGTACCGTAGAAAACTAAGTCTGAAGCAGTTGTTAATACACCACCCCATGCTGAGAATTTCTCTTTGTTGTACCAAACTGATTTACCCTTGATTGGATCCCAAGCAGTGAAACCACCCATTACGCCATCTGGACCAGCAAACATAGTCAATGTAGCGCCAACCCATGGTTGACCAGCAACATATTTAGACTCAACTGGCTCGTATGTCATACATACGTGGTTCAATGGAATGTACATTAAACCTGTACGTGGGCTGTAAGCAGCTGGTTGTTGATCTTTAGTACCCAAAGCAGCTGGACAAACGCCTTTTGCATTGTAGTCTTGGTGAGTTGAAGCTGTAGCCAACTTGTTTGGCACACCAGTTTTCAAATCGATGTCGCTTGCCCAGTTCACGAATGAGTGAACTTTGTTTGCAACAACTAAAGTACCATTTGAAGCTTCCCATGTGTAAACGAAGCCGTTACGGTCCATGTGGTTAGCGTATGTTTTGCCACCTTTGTCGAACAAGATAACTTCGTTAATACCGTCGTAATCCCACTCATCATGTGGAGTCATTTGCATGCCCCATTTAGCCATACCAGTATCTACATCACGTGCAAATACAGTCATTGACCATTTGTTGTCACCTGGACGTACGTCTGGGTTCCAAACTGATGGGTTACCTGTACCGTAGTACACTAAGTTTGACTTAGCGTCGTATGGGTACCAACCCCACACTGAACCACCACCATGTTGCCAACCATCTTTAACTGCTTGTGGTTTCAACCATGTTTTAACGCCTAGGTCTTTTTCACCAACTTTTAATTTGTCGTTAGCGATTTTCTTGAAAGAACCACCTAGTTTGTTACCACCGTTAACATCTTCGTATACTGACAAAGCTGAATATTGTGGGTTTTCTTTGTTGAAGTCAGCACCGATCAACATTTCTGAATCTGGACCTGTTGAGTATGCTTTCCAAGCTAGTGAACCGTCTTTGATGTTGTAAGCTGCCATGAAGCAACGAACACCGAACTCAGCACCAGAACAACCAACTAAAACTTTGTCCTTGATTACGTGAGCAGCGTTTGTGTTGGTAGCGCCAACTTTTGGATCAACGTTCTTAACATCCCATACTTTTTTGCCTGATTTAGCATCAAGAGCAATTAAAGTACCGTCGTTTTGGTTCAAGAAAATCTTGCCATCACCGTAGCCTAGACCACGTGAAACGTTGTCGCAGCAAAGAACTGCTTGAACTGATGGGTCTTGTTTAGGGAAATATGACCATACGATTTTTTGATTGTCGTTCAAATCAAGGGCGTAGATGTTATTTGGGAATGCTGTATGTACATACATCATGTTACCAATAACAAGTGGAGCACCTTCATGACCACGGTTTACACCAGTAGCAAATGTCCAAGCAGCTTTAACGTTTTTAACGTTGCCCTTGTTGATTTGTGCTAATGCTGAATAACCTTGGTTATTGTGTTGGCCACGTGGGTGTGCCCAGTTGTTTGAATCTTTCATTGCAGCTTCTTGATCAGCTGCAGCTGAGGCTACCATTGGCATAGCCAATGATGCACCAACTACTAGACCTAGAGCTAGATTGATTTTACTCATCTTCATTTTAAATCTCCAAAGTGGTAAGTACTAAGGGTTAATTACAAAAATGACTTTTTAAATCACGAAGCCCACATTTATATGATGTGATTATCCTCATTTTTTAATCCGTCGCTTTTGCCTCACTTCTTGTGAGTGCATAGTGATATTAGAACAGGTCAAAATGATTTGCAATAGTTTGTTAACAATTTATTTACATTTAATCGAAATAAATTTATTCATCATTTTTACGATGTTATCATATCTAAAATAAATCAAAATAATCAACATGAAAGCACTATTTCCCATGCAATTAACAAGCTTTAATTTATTCCCTGAATTAGTTACATTTCACTCTGAAAAGTTCATTGTCACCCAAAAACATGCCATTTATTACGAAGAGTGCGGCAATCCCGGAGGGTATCCTGTTGTTTTTTTGCATGGCGGTCCGGGCAGTGGTTGCAATCCATCCCAAAGACGCTTTTTTGACCCTAGCTTTTATCACATTATTCTTCTTGATCAGCGCGGATGCGGTAAAAGTACTCCCCTTGGATGTACCGAAGACAATGATACCAATGCACTTGTGAGCGATTTGGAAGCACTCAAGCATCATTTAGGCATTAAAGAGTGGCTAGTATTTGGTGGTTCGTGGGGTAGTACGCTTGCTCTGGCTTATGCAATCGCCCATCCAGACTCAGTCACCGGTTTAATTCTGCGCGGTATCTTTTTAAGTAGACCAAGCGAACTTGAATGGTTCTTGGGAGAAGTGAAAAGCTTTTTTCCTGAAAGCTGGGAAAAACTCCTCGCCTTTTTACCCAACGATGAACGATCAAACCCGCTTCAGGCATACGGATCCCGAGTTTTTTCAGAAGACATGAGTATTGCTGGCCCAGCAGCCACGACTTGGAACGCTTTTGAAAGTGGCATCATGTCATTATTACCGAGGGTCAATAGCTCAGATAACACCACTCCGGTTGACATTGAGATTGCACGAGCACGCGTTCAAATTCATTACATCTTAAATCAATGCTTTGTGGGTCACCGCGATTTGCTCGCGGAAGCTAAATCGCTATCCCACATCCCGACCACCATTATTCAAGGTCGCTATGATATGGTTTGCCCACCAATCAGTGCTTGGGAATTAAAAAAAGCCATGCCGCACGCAACATTATCAATTATTCCTGATGCAGGGCATTCTGCGATGGAAACTGGCGTAACATCCGCATTAATTGAAGCGACCGAAGCCTTTAGAATTTCACATCAATAACATAGCCTATATATATAGAGTATCTATTTTGTCGATTAAATTTAAATCAACCCATCACTTTAGTGATCACCCTGCGATTGTAAAACCAAAAGCACGTATGGCTAAACTTCGCTATGACACGCCCTTGTTTGTCATGCGAGAAACCTTTAGCGCATTTAAATTACACAACGGCTGGGGAATATCGGCATCGCTCTCGTTTTACGCGATGATTGCCATCATTCCAATGGCGCTGTTAATGTTTTTCTTTTTGTCTCACCTAGTTTTTTCATCGCATACTGCCGTCGTTAATCTGGCGAGCATCACCAGCTCACTCGAACCAAAACTGAGCCGCAGAATTATGCTTGAGATTCACAAAGTGGCCGAACATAAAACTGCATGGAGCACCTTAGGGACGATTGCGCTATTTTGGTTTGCTATTCCGCTAGCAAGTACTTTGCGCTCAGCCTTTGAAACCATTTTTGCAATCACCGAGCACCCTTCATTTATCCGTAAATCTATCCAAGATATTTTGTCAGTGATTGGCATCTTATTTGTATTCTTTATGTTTACCTTTTTTGATCTGTTGCTTGAAAAAGTCTCTCAGCTTCTTGGACTGTCGTTTGCACATGCCAACCTAACGGATAGCGCTGGCACATTGATGATTGTCACGATATTACTGAGCTTGTTTTATCGGGCTTTCCTGCCAATTAATGCTTCCTTTAAAACCATCCTGACCGGCTCAATGATGACTGCACTCTTATGGATGGCAATGCGCCCATTGTTTAGTGAAGTACTTTCAGTCAATCACACTTACGGTGCGGTATTTGGCGGGATGAAAAACGTATTTATCTCACTTGCCTGGCTCTATTACACATTTGCCATCTTTTTATTTGGCACTGAGCTAATCTCTACGCTTGAAAAGCGTGACACACTTTTATTGAGAGGCTTGTTTAACGAGACTGTCAGAAAGAACCCTAACTTCATTGCTAAAGTGATGTCACGCCATGGATGCATTTACCAGGGCGGAGAAGTGGTCTTTAATATTGGCGACGAGGGCAGAGATTTATATTACATTGCGTATGGCAATGTGAAGCTGGCCTATGAAAACAGATTAGTGAGACACCTCACGGCAGGCGACTTCTTCGGCGAAATGGCTATTCTAGGCGATAGCGTTCGTATTGCTGATGCAGTAGTGGACTCAGACTTTTGCGATATTATTGTGATTAATGCCAACAATATCCAAACGCTTATTTTGAACGAACCAAAAGTGGCCATGCGCTTTTTGAAGCACATGGCGCTACAATTGAAAAATAGCCAACAAACTCAACCGTAATTTAGACTTAAATCATGGCCACCCAATCAAATAAACAACCTAGCCAGCACGAAATTCAACCCCTACTCAATGTGCTGAATGCCGGGCAGCTTGCCAATGCAGCCAATATGGCAAAGTCTTTACTGGCAAAATATCCAAACACCTTTATTTTGCATAATGTATTAGGTATCGCCTTAGATGGGCTTGGCCAATACGAAGGCGCCATCAATAGTTATCGAAGCGCCCTTAAATTACAACCCAACATGCCCGATTTGCACTTTAATCTTGGGATTGCTCTCACTAATGTAGCCCAATTGACTGAGGCCGCCGCCAGCTACCGCAAGGCGATTGCGATACACCCTAAATTCTTCGAGGCTTATGGCAACCTAGGTACGCTGCTTCAAAAGCAAGGTAAATTAGAAGAAGCTGTCGCGAGTTATCGAAAAGCTCTTTCCATCAATCCCCAAGATGCACACGGCCATTTTAATCTTGGCACAGCTTTGCGTGATCAAGGAAAATTAGAAGAAGCTATTAAGAGCTACCGACAAGCAATTTTCTTATTTCCAAATTACGCAGACGCGCACAGCAACTTGGGTGAAACCCTTCGTGATCAAGGCAATATGCAAGAGGCTATTGTCAGCTATCAAAATGCTTTGGCACTTAATCCAAACCACGCGAGCGCCAATTACAACATGGCTGAGTTTTTGTATCTTGCCAAACGTTATGACGAGGCTATCCCGCACTTTGAGCGAAGCCAACTGGATGATTGGCAAGAGCGCAGTATGTATTGCTTATACAAAGCCGAACGCTTTGATGCTTTTAAAGCAAAGCTAGATCAGATTGTGAAAAGCGACCTTCACACAGCGCCATTCCTCGCTACCCTTTCAACGCACTTCGCGATTAACTTCGGCGTCGAAGATCCTTACAACTTTTGCAAAAATGGATTTGATTTTGTTTATCACGCGGCGATTCCTGAACTTTCCGAACCCGACAGCCGGCTATTAAAGGCCTTACTCAACGATATTAACAATGCGGAGATTGCAGAGCGGGTGCAAGGCATGTTGCACAATGGCAAACAATCCGCAGGCAATTTGTTTAAGCGGCCAGAAGCTTCTTTTAGTACCTTAGCTAATTTAGTTAAGAAAGAATTTAAAAACTACCAACATCAATTTGCAGGTGCCGATTGTGAATTGATTAAATCTTTCCCCGATGAATTAGAATTCACCAGCTCTTGGTTTGTAAAAATGCGCCAAGGTGGTCACTTAGACCCCCATATACATGAAATCGGCTGGATTAGTGGTGCAGTGTATCTCGCTATGCCGTCCGACAAAAAGAGTCCCGACGAAGGCGCTTTTGAATATGGTGTGCATGGTGACGATTACCCACAAAAGCACAACAAGTTCCCAGTGGGCTCAGTGATGCCGAAAGTTGGAGAAATCGTGCTATTCCCATCATCGCTATTCCATAGAACGATTCCATTCACCTCTAGCGAAGAGCGAATTTGCATCGCATTTGATTTGAAGCCTAGCGTGGCATCAAGTGCCCGAAGTCGCTACTGATTAATCTAACTTAGCTGCAAGTCTGACTTGGCTAAAATAGGCATGGCCAGTTAATCTATCCGCGATTAACTGATGTGCTTTGGTAATGGCCGCTTTGGTTTTAAGCTCTTCATGGGGCATTAAAACATCGGCCTCTACTTTGCCAGCCAAGTAATGAAAAGTGACTTGTTCTGGCGCGGGCAATCCTTCAAGGATGGCTGATAATGCTTTAGTTAACTCATCGCGACTTGGCAAGTCGATTTTAAGATCTTCACCATCGGCGCCATCATCTTCGGTGTCTACATGCACCAAGACATCGTTGACTGACTCATGACTATCAATCACGCGCTTACGAGCTCTTTCGGCAATGCTATGTCCCTCTGACACACTAATTTTAGAGTCCACAAGAATATGTGCATCGACTAGCACGCGATGTGCCATCTTTCTGGTTCTTAACTCATGCACATTTTCAACGCCTTGAGTATCCATCAGGGTTTGGCGAATACTTGCGACTTCCTCGAATGAAAGCCCAGCATCAATCAACTCTTGAAAGGCTTCCCAAACAAACACAAACCCCATACGTACAATCATAAAGCCAACCACAATCGCAGCTAAAGCATCAGCATAGATAAAGCCCATCATATTGGCGGCAATACCAATGGCAACGACCAATGATGAAGCGGCATCAGACCTTGCATGCCAAGCATTTGCAATCAACATAGGTGATCTTAATTGCTCGCCGACGTGAAGCATATATCGGAACAAACCCTCTTTAGCAATGAGCGCTAAGCCAGCCGTCCACAACGCTAAAGATGTCACAGGTGGCAAGTTACCAATGTTTTCTAATTTAATCGCGGCGCCGTACATAATGCCAATACCAGTCAGCACAAGAATCGCGCCCAACACCAAGGAGGCCGCAGTTTCAATACGACCATGCCCATAAGGATGGTCATCATCAGCCGGCGTTTTGCTATGGTGGCTTGCGATTAATACCAAAAAATCGGAAATTAAATCCGAGAGCGAATGCACGCCATCCGCGATAAGAGACTGAGAGTGTGAAAATATCCCTGCGACTACTTGGGTGATCGTGAGCACAATATTCACAAATACACTAGTCCACGTGCATCGATTTGCAAGCGCATAGCGACTTGGGTCATCAAACGGTAACTGATGTGCATGGGCGTGTTGATGCTGGTGTTGATGCTGGCTCATCAATAGATTACCTTAAGATGAAAGAATTAAATAATACTGATAGTCTATAACGAAACGCTGTCATTATTCATGCATTACTTTATATCATTTATACTGCTAAAAACAACTCAGCTTATTTGGCTAATCGCCGCACAATGAAAGCTTAGGGAAACGTCTTGCAAAACCTCACTCATAATACCGTCAGACAAATTTTATTCGCACTTTTCGTGGTCAGCATCTGTATTGGTGTTTGGGTCGTTCTTGCGCCATTTTTCACTGCTATCGCTTGGGCTTGTATTTTGGCTTATGTAAGCTGGCCGTCTTATATTTGGCTATTAAATAAACTAGGGCGTCGAGATACAGTCGCTGCACTCATTATGACTGTCTTAATGGCCACAGCCGTGATTGTGCCTGTGTTGTGGTTATTCTTCGTATTAAAAAGCGAACTCAGCATCGCCACAACGGTTTTTACCAACAAACTCGCCGATGGTGGAATTGTACTGCCCAAATTTATTGCCGAACTACCCATCGTTGGTCCTGATATCGACACATGGCTTTCAAAGGCATTAACAAATCCAACTGAATTTAAAAACGAAATTCATACTTTGCTAATGAATGCAGATCAGAAGTTGATCAACATCATTGGTGGCATCAGTCGAAATCTTGCCGACATGGGCTTTGCATTATTGGCTTTATTCTTCGCTTATAAAGGCGGATTAAAGTTCGTGACACAATCCGAACAGGTTTTAGAATCATTACTTGGGATGCGTGCGCGCAGCTACTTTGAAGCGGCTGGCGATGCAACTCGAGGGGTTGTTTACGGCATCGTTTTAACTGCGATTGCACAAGGCATCTTCGCTGGGATAGGTTATTGGATTGTGGGGCTAGACGCACCCATTATGCTAGCGGCAGTCACCACATTATTTTCTATGCTACCCTTCGCGACCCCATTTATTTGGGGCGGTATTGGCCTTTGGCTAATACTTACTGGCAATACGGCAGCTGGGGTAGAGCTACTTCTCTGGGGGGCATTAGTCGTGTCTTGGATTGATAATGTCATCAGACCCATTGTTTTAGCAAAAAGTGTCAAAATTCCTTTCTTGTTGGCTTTTTTTGGCGTCATTGGCGGCTTGTCAGCCTTTGGATTTGTTGGCCTGTTCTTAGGGCCTGTGATACTAGCGATTGCATTTTCGGTGTGGCAAGCGTGGTTAGAAACCCACCCAGATAGGCATTCACAGCAACGCAAATCATAATCTTTTAATCCAGAGAGCACAAAAATGGATAATACCTACCCACTATTAAAATCCCTTCATATTCTTGGCGTGATATTGCTGATGGGAAACATCATCGTCACGGCATGGTGGAAGTTGATGGCGGACAAAACCAAAGATCCAAGCGTTATTGCATTTGCCCAGCGACAGGTAATACTGACTGATTTAGTATTTACTACGCCGGGCGCACTATTGGCCGTGACCGCTGGCGACTCAATGGCCTACGGCTTTATGGCAAACACATGGGACATTCAATGGCTGACATGGGGGCGCTCTCTTTTTATTGCTTCTGGGATTATTTGGATCACTGTTTTAATCCCAACGCAAATAAAACAAGCCCGCTTGGCTCGAAATTTTGCTCACGGAAAAGCAATCCCCGATGAGTATTGGAAACTAAGCAAACACTGGAATATATTCGGCGCAATTGCGGTTTTATTGCCGCTCGTGAATATATATTGGATGGTATTCAAGCCATTATAAAGGGCTGAATTTACCGAGATAATAAAAAAGACCTAGAGGATTTTACCTCTAGGTCTTTTTTTAATTGGTGGCCCCTCTGTGAGTCGAACACAGCACCAACGGATTATGAGTCCGCTGCTCTAACCAAGCATGAGCTAAGGGGCCGAAACGGACAGAACAGAGTCTAGTCTTGACCAGTTTCCAAGAAGCTACGAAGGCGCTCTGAGCGAGTTGGATGGCGCAATTTGCGTAGCGCCTTCGCTTCAATTTGACGAATACGCTCACGCGTGACATCAAACTGTTTACCTACTTCTTCTAGCGTGTGGTCAGTATTCATTTCAATACCGAAACGCATACGCAACACTTTTGCTTCTCGTGGTGTGAGTGACTCCAAGACTTCACTCGTTGCATCACGCAAGCTTGCATAAACCGCGGCGTCTACTGGCGCAAGCGTAGTGTTGTCTTCGATAAAGTCACCCAAATGTGAGTCATCATCATCACCAATTGGGGTTTCCATTGAAATCGGCTCTTTGCTGATTTTAAGAATCTTGCGAATCTTATCTTCTGGCATTTCCATTTTCTCAGCAAGAGTTGCTGGATCTGGCTCTAAGCCTGTTTCTTGTAAAATTTGACGGCTGATACGATTCATCTTGTTAATCGTTTCAATCATATGCACTGGAATACGGATGGTGCGCGCTTGGTCAGCGATAGAACGCGTAATCGCTTGGCGAATCCACCATGTAGCATAAGTTGAGAATTTGTAACCGCGACGATATTCAAATTTATCAACCGCTTTCATCAAACCGATATTGCCCTCTTGAATCAAGTCCAGGAATTGCAAACCACGGTTGGTGTATTTTTTAGCAATCGAAATCACCAAACGCAAGTTGGCTTCAATCATCTCACGTTTAGCACGACGAGCACGGGCTTCGCCTGTGGTCATTTGCTTGTTGATGTCTTTTAGTTCTTTGATTGGCAAACCAACGTCGGCTTGTAAATCGAGCAGGCGTTGTTGTTGGTCCACGATAGAGTGCTTGAAACGCTCTAGTTTTTCAACATAAGGCTTATCAACCGCCAATTCGCCAGCCAGCCATGTCAGCTCACACTCATTACCTGGGAATGATTTGATAAAGTGCGTGCGTGGCATGCCTGATTTATCAACACAGAATTCCATAATTTTACGTTCGTGACCGCGGACTCTTTCCACCATATCACGCACTTGACCGCAAAGACCTTCAACTTGTTTTGCTGAAAAACGGAAAACAGTCAGCTCTTCCAGAATGGCTGCCTGCAGGGCTTGATATTCAGGATCTTGAGAGCCTTTGCTTTCAAGAATCACCGTCATTTTTTTGTTTGATTCACGGATAACGGCGAATCGAACCAATACTTCTTCTTTTAGCTTAGCTAAGGCTTCAGCAGAGATTGCAGCCGCTTTTGCGCCGTCATCATCCTCTTCTTCCTCTTCAATCTCAGGATCTTCCTCTTCATCGCTTGTGGCAGGCATTACGTTATCCATGCCAACATCTGAATCGATCAAGCCATCCACTAAGTCATCAACGCTCAGTTCATCTGCTTCAACTTTATCAACCATTGCTAACAGCTCAGCAATCGTTGTAGGGCAGGCAGCAATCGCTTGCACCATGTGTTTTAGGCCATCTTCAATTCGCTTAGCAATTTCAATTTCGCCTTCGCGCGTCAGCAAATCAACTGTGCCCATTTCACGCATATACATACGCACTGGGTCAGTAGTACGGCCGAACTCAGAATCTACCGTCGCTAAAGCTTGTTCAGCTTCTTCAACCGCATCTTCATCGGCAACGGCGGCTGGCGCGTCTGACATCAATAACACTTCAGCATCAGGCGCTTCTTCATACACCTGAATACCCATATCATTGATCATGCCAATGATGCCGTCTATTTGCTCAGAATCTTGAACATCATCTGGTAAATGGTCATTGATTTCGGCATAAGTAAGGTAGCCGCGCTCCTTACCAAGCACAATCAGTAATTTAAGACGCGTACGACCATCAACCGCTTGATCTTCGCTTTTATCCATGTTTTGTTCGTTTTGCTGATCTTTATCTTTTGCCATGCGTAACCTCTATCCTATAACCATGAACTGGTGATGGAAAACCCAATATTATACCTCAAAACTACATGCTATTTTTCTGTGAATTACTGAAGCCCCTAAGCAGTGCTTTTTCTTCCTCAGTGAGCTCACTTAAACTTTTCTCTTTTATCTTATCGAACAAATGCGCGTGCTCGCGTTGCTGGGATGCTTCTATTAGTTGCGTCCTCGCACCGCTCATTTCAAGAGCAATATCCAGACTTTCGTCTAATAATTGCAATTCTCGCTCAACCTCACGCATAAGCTTTGTATCAACTCTGTCCTGCATATGATGCAAGATTGCGGCTGGCTTAGAGTTTGGATAAAGCATTGCCGCTTCAAGCCCAGCGCGCAACATTTTATCTTCCTCGGCATCACCTTTTACCAATGAAGAGTCGTGCGCTTCCACCAAGTCAGGCCGCATTAACATCATTAGTAAAAATCGGCGCTGAATAGAAACTGGCGTTCGGGTTTGTTTTGGACGCGCTTGTTGCTGGCGCTGAATACTTGGCAAGTTCAGCATGCTTTGCATTTCATCCTGCGAGACACCGGCAAGTTCAGCGACTCGCTTACTCAAAAACAAGCGCGAGCGAGGCGCTTGAATTTGCTGCAAAATCGGTTCAGCGTCATTTAAAAAGCGGACTCTGTCCTCTTGGGATTGCAACGGATTGTCTGCACTCAAATACTGAATAATGTATTGCGAAAGTGGCAAGGCCGTTTTCATTTTGGCCTCAAAGGCTTCTTTGCCGAACTCGCGTACAAAACTATCTGGGTCATGCTCTGAAGGCAGAAATAAGAAACTAAGCTTCAAGCCATCCTTCAGCGCTGGTAATGCGTTCATCGCTGCACGCCATGCCGCTTTTAAGCCTGCATTATCACCATCAAAGCAAAATACAATCTCATCTGTCTGACGCATTAACTTAGCAATATGAAATGGCGTAGTCGCCGTTCCTAACGACGCTACTGCATATTCAATCCCATATTGGGCTAATGCCACCACATCCATATAGCCTTCAACAACTAAAGCTCTGCCTGAATCACGCATGGCGCGACGCGCCATAAACAAAGCATACAACTCATGTCCTTTTTGGAACAAGGGCGTTTCAGGTGAGTTGTAATATTTAGGCGTATCTTCCGGATTGATTACTCGACCGCCAAAGCCAATGACTTGACCTTTTTGGTCGTGGATAGGAAAGATAATGCGGTCACGGAAACGGTCGTAACGTTTACCCTGCTCATTTTCCACCACAAGCCCAATCTTCTCAAGCACTTCGCTCTCATATTGAGGGAATACGGATTGTAAGTTTTGCCAACCCGCGGGCGCATAACCCATTTGAAAATTCGCGGCGACCTGACCACTCAAGCCACGACCTTTCAAATACTCAATCGCGCGGGGTGATTTTTTTAATTCGGCACGATAGTAATTAAGCGCTGTTTGAAGCGCTTCTTGCATGCCCGGAATGATCTTTTGTTGTGGCTTATCAATATCCCGGGGTTCTTGCGGAACAATCATCCCTGCAATTTTGGCCAGCTCTTGAACGGCCTCAACAAAGCTCAATCCTTGGTACTCCATCAAAAAACCAATGGAGGTGCCGTGCGCACCGCAACCAAAGCAGTGATAAAACTGCTTAGTGGGGCTTACTGTAAAAGAGGGGGATTTTTCATTATGGAAAGGGCAGCAAGCAGAGTAATTCGCCCCCGCTTTTTTGAGCGGAACACTTTTATTAATCACGTCATAAATATCCACGCGATTAATGAGTTCTTGGATAAAGCTTTCTGGAATCATATTCTTAGGCTTATCGTATCAAAATCGTTGAAAGTTGCGACTTAGAAATTCTTCGCACAAAACATCATAACGCATTGCCAAACAAAACAAAAAAGGAGCTCATCGCTCCTTTTTTCATTTTTTAACTTACTTTAACGACTGTGAAATTATGCGCTGAGTCTTATTTTAATCAAGCCCGATATTTTCCCCATATCAGCACGCCCAACGACCAGCGGTTTAACTGCCGCCATCACTTTACTCATGTCCTTGATACCAGCAGCGCCAGTTTCAGCAATGACTTGCTCTAAGATTGCGCCCACTTCATCATCTGTTAAGGCTTGTGGCAAGTATTCTTGCAATACGGTTACTTCAAACTTCTCAACATCCGCCAAATCATGACGATTGGCAGCTTCGTATTGAGAAATTGAATCACGACGTTGTTTCAGCATCTTTTCGATCGCTTCAATCACTTGCATATCATCAAGCTCAATACGTTCATCGACCTCGCGTTGCTTGATCGCTGATTGCAATAAACGAATTGCACCTAAACGCGCACTATCTTTAGCGCGCATTGCATTTTTCATGTCTTCGGTGATACGCGCTTTTAATGACACAACAACCTCGAAATTCTTAATTAACTAACAACAAACAAATACTAAAGAATATTAATAAAGTTTTGGTGCCAAAGTTTGGTTACGAATACGACGGTAGTGACGTTTAACAGCAGCTGCAGCTTTGCGTTTACGTTCCCATGTTGGCTTTTCGTAGAATTCGCGAGCACGCAAATCTGTCAACAAACCAGTTTTCTCAATAATGCGTTTGAAGCGACGAAGCGCAACGTCAAACGGCTCATTCTCTTTTACACGTACACTAGACATAGAACTCTCTCTACTTAAATTTTGGTCGAAATTGCGGAAAAGTTTGCTATTCTATCGGTTAAACCACAATTTATCAAACACTTTGCGTCCAAAAACGCATCATCATTCAGATAACGCTCAAATATGCTTGTTTTAGGAATTGAATCTTCTTGCGATGAAACTGGTCTCGCACTTTATGATACCGAGCGCGGATTGCTTGCCCATGCGCTCCATTCACAAATTCAAATGCACTCAGAATACGGTGGCGTGGTGCCAGAGCTTGCCTCTCGCGACCATATTAGACGCGCCTTACCACTCATTCAAAAAGTACTAAACGATGCAAAGCTAGCACTATCAGACATTGATGGCATTGCTTACACACAAGGTCCAGGGCTTTCTGGCGCCTTGTTAGTAGGCACTTGTATCGCAGAATCTTTAGCTTTCACACTTAATGTGCCGACTATAGGCGTACACCATTTAGAGGGTCACTTACTCGCCCCTTTACTCGAAGAAAACCCACCACAATTCCCATTTGTTGCCTTGCTTGTTTCTGGCGGCCACACACAATTGATGAAAGTCACGGATATTGGCGAATACGAACTGCTAGGCGACACACTTGATGACGCCGCGGGTGAAGCTTTTGATAAAACCGCAAAACTACTTGGCCTTGGATATCCAGGCGGTCCAGCTGTATCAAAATTAGCAAACCAAGGCAAAAAAGGGCGATTCAAATTACCACGCCCAATGCTCAATAGCGGCGACCTCAATTTTAGCTTTAGCGGCTTAAAAACTGCGGTGCTTACATTAGCAAATCAAGCGCTAGCCAATCAAACCGACAGTGATTTGCAAACTAAAGCAGATATTGCTTATGAGTTCCAAGAAGCTGTCACAGAAATTTTGACGACTAAATGCATGTCAGCGTTACGAGAGACAGGGCTGGATAATTTGATTGTGTCTGGAGGCGTTGGCGCGAATAAACGATTACGTGAACAACTTAACTTTGCTACCAAGCGTAAACTTTGCCACGTACACTATCCGCGTTTAGAGTTCTGCACCGACAACGGCGCGATGATCGCATTTGCAGGCGCGCAGAGATTGAAAGCGCTTGAAGAAAATAAGCTAAATCACAGCTTTACTGTGCGCCCACGCTGGGATTTAGCCGAATTACAAAAACCGCAATAGCTTAAATATTACTTCTTTCCAAAACCTGACTCTGTGCCGTTGAGCAGTTTCTGGATATTGGTTCTGTGACGCCAAACCAGCATCACCGCCAAGAACACAAAGACGATCTCGTAATCACGATACGCCTCAAACCAATTTAATGAGCCAGCATAAACCGGCAATAAAATTGAGGCAATAATGGCAGCCAATGATGAATATTTAGTTGCCGCAAATACTAATACCCAAGTGAGCATCGTCAGAAGCGCGAGCCAGGGTGAAATCGCCAGCAAAATCCCCAAAGCCGTAGCCACGCCTTTGCCACCCTTGAACTTATAAAACACAGGGTACAAATGCCCCAAAAATACAGCAATCGCTACGGCACTGGTGACCCACATCAAGCCGCCATCTGGTTGCATCACAAACCATACTGGAAACCAACCTTTAAAAGCATCACCTAGCAAGGTCAACGCAGCTGCTGATTTTTTGCCGCTGCGCAGCACATTGGTTGCACCAGGATTGCCAGAGCCGACAGTTCTTGGATCAGGCAAGCCAAAAAGCTTGCTAATTAAAATACCAAACGCGATAGACCCAAGAATATAGGCCGCAACAATTTGCACTAATGCAATTGGACTAACGTCAATAAAACCTAACTCATTCATGGCGAGATGCTCTAAAATCCAAAAGACTTATTTTAAACCATATAGGCATGATCGGCATGGACATCATTTTTTTAAGCGAAGTCAAAATTCAGACCAAACTTGGCGTACCCGAATGGGAGCGCATGGTGCCGCAGACTATTGTGCTCGATATTGAAATCGCGATGCCGAATAGTGAAAGTTGCATCACTGACGAAATTGGCGATACGATTGATTACGGCCTTGTTGTTGGCCGCTTACGTGATACTTTGAATGGAAAAAGCTTTAAGTTGGTCGAGGCGCTCGCGGAGCACCTTTGCCAACTCATTATCACCGAGTTCAAATCGCCTTGGGTTAAGATTAAAGTAGCAAAGCCAGGTATCTTGCCTGGCGTGAAGTCGCTTGGCGTAATGATTGAGCGAGGAAGTAAAGCTTGCTAACCGCGCGGATGGTGCGCGTTGTGCAACTGTTTTAATCGCTCTCTCGCCACATGAGTATAAATTTGCGTCGTGGAAATGTCCGAGTGTCCTAATAACATCTGAACCACCCTTAAATCTGCGCCATGATTTAACAAGTGCGTTGCAAAAGCATGTCGCAAAACGTGCGGCGACATAGGTTTATGAATGCCTGCCACTAATGCATAACGTTTAATCAAATACCAAAAAGCCTGCCGCGTCATTGCAGCGCCACGTTGTGTTACAAACATACTATCACTGAGACGCTTTTCTAAAATCGCTGGTCGCGCCTCTTTTAAGTAACGTGTCAGCCAATCAACTGCGAGTTCGCCCATTGGCACTAAGCGGGTTTTACTCCCTTTACCCGTCACCCGAACCACACCTTCTGAAAGACTTACTTCTGTTACTTTTACGCCCACCAGCTCAGACACCCGCAAACCACTTGCATACAACAGCTCGAGCATTGCCCTGTCTCGCAAGCCAATTGGATCATCTAAATTAGGTGCGCCCAATAAAGACTCAACGTCTTGTTCACTGAGACTTTTCGGCAGTGAGCGTGGTAACTTTGGGGATTCAATTTGTAAGCTCGGGTCTTGTGTGATTTTATTTTCACGCAAAGCGAAGCGGTAAAGACGGCGCAAGCTCGCGATTAATCGACTGATACTGCGCGGCTTGCTTACTGGAAACTTAACTGCCAAATAGCGCTGGATATCAAACTGTTCAACCTGCAATAAATCTTTAGCCGCGTCCATTTCTAACCAAGCGGCAAACTGTGCTAAATCTTGACGGTAGCTATCTAAAGTATTACGCGCAAGCCCTTCTTCTAACCATATCCTATCTATAAACTCATCGAGAATCGCTTGGTTATTTTGATTCATGTGCCAATAACCATTCTTTTATTTTCAATCCATCAGAGACGCTTTGCATAAATCCACCCAAACCATTTTTAGCGACAACACGATGACAAGGGATTAGGAGGGGTAGTTTATTTGCGCCACATGCATTAGCAACAGCACGAGGCCCCGAACCGACCTCGCGAGCCAACTCAGAATATGTCAGCACTTGACCAACAGGAATGGCAGAAATAGCCTTCCAAACACGTTGTTGAAATTGGGTTCCAGCGACTTTAAAGGGAACCTCTATCCTTGCATCTGCATTTTGAAAATATTGAGCAATCTGCTGTTTCAAATTTAGAGCACATAATCCATCAATATCGCGCACAGTTTTTTGGATCGGGAATAACGTGACACCAATCACGCATTCATTTTGAATATTGATGCCCACCCCTCCGAATGGAGCATTGATCATGACGTCGTGATGTTGAGTACTAGGCTTAAGCATGTGGTTTATATTAGCCTAATTTATAAAACTAGCGCTAATAAAAAAGCCCCAGACTTTCGTCTGAGGCTTTTAATTTCAAAGCATAGAATATTAAATCTTAGCTTAATGTGCTACTTCCGGCGCCATCACCTCACGGTCACGTGCTTGTAATTTCTCTTTAATACGCGCAGATTTACCTGAACGCTCACGCAAGTAGTAAAGTTTGCTACGGCGAACATCACCACGGCGTTTGATTTCGATGCTTGCAATCAATGGTGAATAAGTCTGGAATGTACGTTCCACACCTTCACCTGATGAGATTTTACGGACGATGAATGAAGAATTAAGGCCACGGTTGCGAATAGCAATCACAACACCTTCGTAAGCCTGAACACGTTTACGTGTACCTTCAACAACGTTTACACCAACAACAACTGTATCGCCTGGTGCAAAATTAGGAATCGTTTTGCCTAAACGCGCAATCTCTTCCTTTTCTAACATTTCAATAATATTTGCCACTTTCGTGCTCCTTCTAGTTATGCGAATCTTGTTCCTGCTTTGCTTTGAACTCAACATCAAGTTCTTGTAGCAGCCGAGATTCCTCTTTTGACAACGACCTTACGGCCAATAAATCGGGACGTTGATCCCGAGTTCTTTTCAATGACATTTTTAAGCGCCACTGTTTAATCTTTGCATGGTTACCTGAAGTCAACACATCAGGCACTTTTGCACCCGCATATTCTTCAGGCCTAGTGTAATGCGGACAATCTAGTAATCCGTCTACAAATGAATCTTCTATCGCAGAATCAGCATCTCCTAATGCACCAGGCAACTGCCTCACAATCGCATCCATCAACACCATGGCTGGGAGCTCACCGCCAGACAACACATAATCACCAATCGAGTATTCTGCATCGACTATACGATCTAACAATCGCTGATCTACGCCTTCATATCGACTCGCTAACACCACTAATCCTTGCTCAGCAAATTCTATTTCTGCAACTAAGTCCATCACAATCTCATGCGTGAGGGGCTTGCCACTCGGTGACATATGAATCACTTTAGGCTTTGCTACGCCTGCGGCTATTTGTCTAGCTTTAGCCGCTTCTATTGCCTGTTCTAAAGGCTCCGCCAGCATCACCATGCCAGGACCGCCGCCGTAGGGCCTATCATCCACCGTACGGTGATTGTCCGTTGTGAAGTCCCTCGGATTCCACAAACACAAACTGTATAACTTATTCTCTAGCGCTCTTGCAGTGATGCCATGCTGACTAATCGCATCAAACACCGGCGGGAACAGCGTAACAACATCAAACTGAATCACTTACTCATCCCACTCAATTGGCCAATCGACCAACATCGTTTTTTCTGCAATGCTCACTTCTAAAATCGTTTGATCAACAAAGGGAAGTAAACGCTCTTTGCCATCTTTCGGATCTTTAAGGACAATTACGTCGTTCGCACCCGTTTCAAACACATCACTAACTAACCCAAGCACAATGCCTTGTTGATTAGTCACATTTAATCCAATTAAATCTGACCAGTAGTATTCGCCTTCATCCGCTTCTGGAAATTCTTCACGCGGCACAGCCACATGTTTGCTTTTTAGCGCCAAAGCTGTGTCCCGATCGCTCACCCCTTTGAGTTTCACCAGCAAAGTATCGTTATGTACTTTGGCAGTTTCAACCACATACTTTTGCCAAGGTGAATTTTTAATGCCTGGCTGAGTGGAATTATCATCCCGTCCAAGCCACCAATCTGGGTAATCAAGCAGGCTGTCGATAGACTCTGTGCTGGTTTGCACTTTGAGCCATCCAAAAATGCCATAAGGGGCGACGATGCGCCCCATGACTACCATATTACTCACTGATTGTTTTACAACAACGCGTCATTAAGGCTACACAAGTAGCCTTATGATTACTCAGCGTCAGTTGCCTCAGGAGCAGCTTCTTCAGCGACAGCTTCAACAGCTGGCTCTTCAGCAGCAACTTCTGCCACTTCTTCTACCACAGGTGCGGCAGCAGCAGCTTCAGCGGCTTCTTTTGCAGCAGCCTCTTCTTCAGCTTTCTTAGCAGCAGCAGCCTCTTTTGCAGCAGCAACTAATTTAGCTTCAGCAGCAGCCTTAGCGTTTGCCACTTTAGCAGCGTCTTTTGCTTTCTTAGCAGCAAAGAATTCTGGACCTTTAGCATTGTCTTTAACCAAGCGAGCTACGCAATCAGATAATTGCGCGCCATTGCTTTGCCAATGACTGATACGTGCTGTATCTAAACGAAGGCCTTCTTGGCCTTCTTTAGCTAATGGATTGTAGAAGCCAACACGCTCAATAAAGCGGCCGTCGCGACGATTACGTGAATCTGCAACTACTACGCTGTAGAAAGGGGTTTTCTTCGCGCCACCGCGGGCTAGTCGAATGATTACCATAATATTTTGTTCTCTAATCGTTTTTACAGAAAGGGGCGGATTTTACGTTATTTTCGAATGCTTTGGCAAGGTAAATATGCGGTTTTTGCAAATTTATCTGATTGTCTTCAGTTGGCAGCTGATTGATAGTGCGTTGGGTCAAGCAGTCCGGCCGCAATAAATCCTTCTTTACGGAATCGACACGAGTCACATAAACCACATGCAAGGCCGTCAGCATCAGCCTGATAGCATGAAACCGTGATGCCGTAATCAAAATCCAAAGAATGGCCAAATTGAATAATTTGCGCTTTAGTCATGTCAATGAGTGGCGCATGCACGGTAATGGTTTTGCCTTCCACTGCACTTTTAGTCGCTAAATTGGCCATACGCTGAAACGCAGCCACATATTCTTGGCGGCAATCAGGATAGCCAGAATAATCCAGTGCATTCACCCCAATAAAAATATCTTGCGCGGCTAAAGTCTCAGCCCAAGCCAGTGCTAATGACAACATAATGGTATTGCGTGCAGGAACATAGGTCACAGGGATGCCATCACTTGGTGATTCTGGGACATCAATATTATTGTCCGTGAGCGCAGAGCCGCCAAACATGGAAAGGTCTAATTGCACCGTTTTATGCGCTTTAGCACCCAATTTACTCGCAACACGTTCAGCCGCTTGCAACTCAGCCACATGTCGCTGATGATAATCCAAGCTCAAGCAATAACATTCATAACCTTGGCATTTGGCAATGGCAAGCACCGTTGCCGAATCCAAGCCACCTGAAAGTAAAACAACTGCTTTTTTCATCGCCTACACACCAGCCTTTTCGCCCCAAATCACTTTATGTAACTGCACTTGCATACGAACCTGCAAATGATCTTGCAACACCCAAGCTGCTAATTGATCTGGCGGAAGCGTTTTATATACTGGTGAAAATAACACTGGGCATTTCGAAGGCAAATCATATTGACCCAATACATGCTTCGCCCAATCGTAATCAGCTCTATCCACCAGCACAAACTTAACTTCGTCTTTTGTAGACAAAGCGGCAATATTGCTCCAAAGATTTTTGCTTTCTTCACCCGAGCCTGGTGTTTTAATATCCATAATCACAGAAACACGCTGATCCGCTTGGCTTATATCCATCGCCCCGCTAGTTTCAATTGACACCTGATAACCTGCATCACAAAGCATTTTTAATAGCTGATGACAGCCCTTTTGTGCCAAGGGCTCCCCACCAGTCACGCACACATATTGGGCTTGATAGCTAGAAACTGTCGCTAAAATCTCTTCAAAACTTTGGGTAGCGCCACCATGAAAAGCATATTCAGTATCGCAATAGCGGCAGCGTAAGGGACAACCCGTTAGGCGAACAAAGACCGTAGGCAAGCCAACACGTGATGACTCGCCTTGTAATGAATGGAAAATTTCGTAAATGCGTAGGGACATATTTTTTCAGAAGCTTCTTGCGTAGCTTAAGGCTTATTTCTTAATCGATTCCAATACCTCTAGGCGACGCTTCGCACTTGGAACTAACTCACTTGTTGAATGCTGAGTAATTAACTCGCGCAAGGTCTTTTTAGCGCCCTCAATATCAGACAGTTGAATCTGACAGTTTGCGATATTAAACTTTGCATCTGGCACTTTTGGACTATCCGGAAACTGCGTGATTAACTTTTGCTGAGTTGCAATGGCGGCTTTGTAATTCTTCAAAGAAAACTGTGCGTAACCTAGGCCATATTGAGCACTTGGCACTTGCTTGCTATTCGAATAGCCTTGTAGAAACTTATCAAATGCATCAAACGCTTCTTTATATTTGCCTGCTTGAAGTAAACCTTGCGCGCTTTCAAAAGCCTTTGATTCAGCGCTAGCTTCCACTGGCGTTGTAATTGCACTACTCATTTGTGCTGGTTGCTCTTTATTTTCTGGCGCTGCATTCACCACAGCGGCATTAGTATTCTCTAATTTACGCAAACGACCATCGGTGTCTGCATATAAATCTTTTTGGCGTTGCTGGGCCACCTCAATATTATGCTGGGCCACCTCAAGCTCACCTTTAACTTTATTTAATTCATCATTCAGTCGATCGATTTGACTCAATAAATCCATCAGACCTTGGCTTTTGATGACATTCTCAATTGAAAGAATACGTTGCTCCAAGGCCTGCTGAGATTTTTTTAATGCTTCCAGTGCTGTTTGCGTAGTCTGATTCTGGGCCTCTGTTTTTTGTTGCAAATCGATAATCTGCTTCCGGGCTTCTTTGTCATCAAACAAAGCTGCCTGCGCAAATGGCGAAATACTCAATAAATAAACGCTTATCAGAATCAGTTTACGCATATTGATTATTCGTTTTCGTAAACGATATCAACACGACGGTCTTGTTGATAACAAGTTTCGTCTTTGCACTCTTTTGCTTTTTCTTCGCCATAACTGATTGTTTCGATTTGCTTATCTTGTGCACCCAAAACATTCACTGCTTTTTTCACCGCCACAGAACGACGTTGACCTAAAGACAAGTTGTATTCACGTGATCCGCGTGCATCCGCATTGCCTTGGAAGATCACTTTTGCGTTTGGATTAGTAACTAAGTAGTTCGCGTGCGCTTCTACCAATGGACGGAACTCAGCTTTCACTTCATCTTTATCGAAGTCAAAGTAAACACTGCGTTTAGAAAGAATGTTATTTGGATCTTTCAGAGGATTCACTACAACTTCATTTTTAGAGCCCGGCACTGTAGTTGCGACATCGTCTTTCGCTGATGCTATTGGTTGAGATACTTGGCTAGATTTGCTGCTGTCAACAACTGGCGCTGCTGGCTTTTCTTTCACTGCATTGTTAGAACACGCAGCCAATGTTGCCGCTAGCAACACACTCATCAATATACTTTTCTTCATTATCTTGCTCCTAAATAAAACTACAAAAAAATCTTTCAAATTTCCAACAAATACTTACTAGACAGCTAATTTTGTGATGACCCCCATGATGGCTCACGCACATCACCACCGGTATCTTTAAGTCGCTGTTTAACGCGACCGTCAACGGATACTGCAGCAAGAGACCCTTTACCGCCAATACTGGTTGCATAAAGAATCATTCTCCCGTTTGGCGCAAAACTCGGCGATTCATCTTGCGAGGTATCGCTCAGCGTCTGCACTTGGCCGGTCGCTAAATCTTGCACCGCTACCTTAAAGCCCGCTGGCGTCTGTTTAATAAACGTCATTAGCTTGCCATCGGTTGACAGATGCGGACTTACATTATAAGCCCCTTCAAAGGTCACACGTTTTGCGTCGCCACCAGAGGCTAGCATACGGTAGATCTGAGGGCCGCCACCTCGATTAGAAGTAAAGTATATTGATCCGCCATCTGGCGACCATTCAGGCTCGGTATCAATCCCGTTACTAAATGAAATTTGTTGCAATCCAGTGCCGTCTGCATTGATCACATAAATCTGTGAGTTAGCACTGTAGGTCAGCACGATCGCTAGCTTTGTGCCATCAGGAGACCATGTCGGCGCACTATTATTACCTTTAAAATTAGCCAAGACGATACGTTGTCCAGAGACTAAAGACTGCACAAAAATCACAGGCTTTTTCTTTTCAAAAGAAACATAAGCGAGCTTCGTTCCATCTGGCGACCAAGATGGTGAAATAAGTGGCTCTTTAGATGAAACAACGGTCTGTGCATTAAACCCATCAGCATCCGCCACCTGCAATGAGTAGCGGCCATTTTCTTTATTTACATAGGTAATACGTGTTGCAAACACGCCTTTTTCACCCGTCAGTTTCTCATAAATCATGTCGGCAATTCGGTGCGCTGTTGCACGTTGCTGGGCGGGTGTAATATTAAATTCCATCGCCAACAATTGATTTTGTTTTAATACATCCAACAGCCTGAATGATATTTTTAGGCGATTGCCAGGCAAGCTCTCCACAGTGCCAATTGTTAGGGCTTGGGCTTGAATACTGGCCCAATCGCTGTACTTCACTTCAGATAAGGTATGTGGCTGACTCGTGACACCACGCGTTTCAAGTACGCGAAACAATCCACTCAAGCGAAGATCAGCGCCAATGACAGTACTGATATTATCCTGCGCGATTTGTGTCGGTGAAGCTTGAACAGAAAACGGCACAATCGCAATTGGGATTTGTTGGGCAGCACCCCCAACAACTTCCACGGTCAATTCTGCCTTCGCTATGATTGGCAAAAGTAAAAATAGTATTAAATAAAATTTATTTTTAAACATAAGGTGATTCTACCAAATTAGTTGGTGTCATTAGGCCGAAACACTAAATTTAACTCACGAAATTGGCTGAACAAATCAGCCGAACTTGGAACAGGCAAGGGTTGTGATTCCAAAATTGCACGTTCCACAGCATCATCACATGAAGACATGCCGCTTTCTTTAATCAATTTTGGACGCCCCATCACCTCTCCCGTTGGCATCAGCGCAATCATAAAGGTCACTTTTATAGACTTATCAGCGCCGCACAATTGCTTATTCACGTGCTGCTTAATCTTATTACTAATCAGTCCTTTATATTTATCAAGCTCGCCCGCATTCGGTGAGCCAGCCTGAGCAACTTGGGCAGTTTTTGATCCCATAGGGCTGGCCGCTGGTTTAACCAGATCATTTTTCTGAGATTGCGCATCTTCAGCCAGCAAAGATTGTTGAAGTTTTTTTAGTGCCTCTGGATCCGTTTTTGCTTTATCTACTTTAGGCAGTTCTTTAGGTTTCTCTTCTTTTGGCTTGACTGGCTCAGGTTTGGGCTTTTCAACTTTAGGCGGCGGCGCAGGCGCTTTTTTGGTTTGTATGTCAGCTTTAGGTTCTGGCTCAGGCGCAACTTTTGGCTCTGGTTTAGCTGGCTCAACTACTTTAGGCATCTCGGCTTTAGGTGTTTCGGGTTCAGGCGCTGGCTCCGGTGGCGGTGCAGGTATTGGGTCTGCTTTTGGACTAGGCACGCTGTCCCAAAGCTCAACCTGAGCAATATTCATAGGTTGAACCGTCTTCCACTGAAATGACACCAAAAACAATGCAAGCAAAAGGCCGTGCACAAGCGCAGTAAATACGCCTGCTTGCCAAACTACATCTTTTTCATGCTGACGAATCATGCTTGTTCTAATTAGCTGGATTCAATAATAAGCCTGCTTTAGCGCCTGATTTTTTGAGCAATGCCAATACATCAACAACGTGCTCATAGCCTACTTTTTTATCCGCACTAATCACAAAAGCGCGGTCCGGCTCTTTGGCAACTTGGTTTTTAATTTCAAACAAGAGCTGGTCGCTGCTCATTTTCTTTTCTTGAAATAGCACTTTGCCATCCGCCATGACAGTAATCACAACAGGCGCGGTTTGCTGCTTGAGCACTTCAGCCCCCACTTTAGGTAACTCAACCACACCGGGATTGGTCATGGGCGCTGTGACCATAAAAATCACCAGCAATACCAAGGTCACATCGATATAAGGCACGACGTTAATTTGGTTCATTGCTCTACGTTTACGAAGACGCGCCATGCTTAGCTCTTACGTTGCAAGATATTAGTAAACTCTTCTATAAAGCTCTCATAGCGCACTGCTAAACGGTCCACAGAAGAAGCAAAACGGTTATAAGCAATCACCGCAGGAATCGCCGCAAAAAGACCAATCGCAGTGGCAATCAGCGCTTCGGCAATGCCCGGCGCAACATGCGCCAATGTGGCTTGTGCCATATTCGCTAAACCACGAAATGCGTTCATGATGCCCCATACCGTGCCGAACAAACCTATGTAAGGACTGACTGAACCAACGGATGCGAGGTAAGGAAGATGTGAGTCTAAATCATCCATTTCGCGGTTATAAGCTGCGCGCATGGCGCGGCGCGAGCCTTCCATTAAATCACTCACTTCCAAGCCAGGCTGTTTTTTCAAGCGCACAAATTCTTTGAACCCCGCTTCAAAAATACTCGACATGCCATGCGGCTTATTGCGGCCTGCGGATAAGCCGTCATACAGCTTATTCAAGTCGCCACCAGCCCAAAAAGTATGCTCAAAACTTTCTGCTTCTTTTTCCGCGCGACCAATCGTCATGACCTTAATAAAGATGTACCACCATGAAACGATAGACACGATCAGCAAAATTGCCATCACCATTTGCACAGGCAAACTGGCACCTGTGATGAGCGTCGTTAAAGACATATCTGCAACGGCATTTGCTGGTAATTCAGTCATCATTTCTCCACTATTTCTATTAATTAAGTCTAAAATTTAAAGCGTTAACAAACCTAACATCTTGTCTGGAATGCTCACAGGCCTAAAGCTATCAGCGCCAATACAAACCACATCGACCTTAGCCGCGATTAAATGTTCATCGCCGCGATATATATTTTGTTCAAACTCGAGCAAGCTACGGCCAACCTTTAAAAGCTGAGTATTGACATTGAGTTCATCATCAAACTTAGCTGGTTTTTTAAAGCGAATTTGAATATCACGCACCACAAACAAAATACCCAAATCATCTCTAAGCGTTGTTTGCGCCACTCCAAGACTCCGCAAAAATTCAGTGCGTGCACGTTCCATAAAATTGAGGTACTGACTGTGATAAACCACCCCGCCTGCATCGGTATCTTCCCAATAAACTTGCACATGCCATTCAAATGTCATCATGGTTAATTAAACGTCCTCTGCCGCCCAAATTTCGCCAGTGGCTAAAGCTTTAGGAACAGGCAATCCAAAGTGTTGATATGCTTGCTGAGTAGCAACACGTCCACGCGGTGTGCGCATCAAATAACCTTGCTGAATCAAGTAAGGCTCAAGCACATCTTCAATCGTATCGCGCTCCTCACCAATTGCTGCCGCCAGGTTGTCTAAACCAACAGGGCCGCCACCAAATTTTTCCAGCACAGCAAGTAATAATTTTCTGTCCATCACGTCAAAACCAAGATGGTCAACATCCAGCATCTTGAGGGCAGCATCTGCAATCTCCGATGTCACCACACCATCAGATTTCACTTGGGCGTAATCTCGAACGCGCCGCAATAATCGGTTAGCAATGCGCGGTGTTCCGCGTGAGCGTTTTGCTATTTCAAAAGCGCCTTCTCCTTGCATCGCCACTTCCAAAAGCCCCGCTGAACGATCAACAATCCGTGACAATTCTTCTGAAGTATAAAATTCTAAACGCGACACAATACCGAAACGATCACGCAGTGGATTCGTCAACATCCCTGCACGTGTAGTAGCGCCCACTAGCGTGAAAGGCGGCAAATCTAGACGAACTGAACGCGCTGCAGGGCCTTCACCTATCATAATATCCAAGCGATAATCTTCCATGGCTGGATACAAAATTTCTTCAACGACTGGTGATAAACGGTGAATTTCATCAATAAATAAAACATCATTAGGCTCTAGATTTGTGAGAAGTGCCGCTAAGTCACCAGCACGCTCAAGGACAGGTCCTGAAGTTTGGCGCATATTCACACCCATCTCTTTTGCGATGATGTGCGCCAAGGTTGTTTTACCTAAACCCGGTGGGCCAAATAACAAGACATGATCTAAGGGCTCACTTCGGCCACGTGCCGCATTGATAAAAATCTCTAACTGGCCACGTGCTTTTTCTTGGCCCACATACTCATCGAGAGCTTTGGGGCGAAGTGCTCTCTCCAGCGTTTCTTCTTGCTGGGTTAATGGCTCGGCGGCAATGAGACGATCGGTTTCAATCATGATTTAGACAATGCCTTTAGCGCAAGTTTGATACCTTCAGAAACGCCAACATCAGGCGCTAATTGTTTCACTGCAAGCAAGGCTTCTTTTTCGTTGTATCCAAGAGAGACTAAGGCATTGAGCACATCGCTAGCGGCTGATTTAGGTGCATTACTATGACCAGTCAACCCCTCAACTGAGAACTTATCTTTAAGCTCGAGTAACAAACGCTCTGCTGTTTTTTTACCAACACCTGGCACACGCGTCAGCAAGCCAGTTTCTTGTAGGGCAATCGCTTGGATTAAATCTTCGACAGACAAACCACTTAAAATTGAAAGTGCAGATTTTGCACCGATGCCATTCACTTTGAGCAATTGTCTGAATGTCGTCCGTTCGCGCTCTGTGCCAAAGCCGTACAATAACTGCGCATCCTCACGCACTACAAAGTGCGTCAGTAAGATCAATGTTTCACCAATATTCGGTAAGTTATAAAAAGTGCTCATCGGCACTTCACATTCATAACCTACGCCATTGCAATCAATCACCACATGCGGCGGTGTTTTTTCAAGCAATAGTCCTTTTAAGCGAGCAATCATACGAGCCTCCCTCCTTTAACACGGTAGCCAGCGGTTGCGAGCTTACCCATGCCTTGGCCGCCGTGTGCGTGCGCAATTGCACAGGCGAGCGCATCGGCGGAATCAGGTTTAGGAGTTGCAGGGAGTGTGAGCAGACGTTTGACCATTTCTTGGACTTGCTCCTTTGCGGCGTGGCCGTTACCGACCACCGCTTGTTTGACTTGCAGTGCTGTATATTCCGCCACGGTTAAATTTCGAATCACTGCGGCACTTATTGCAGCCCCGCGCGCTTGGCCCAAAAGCAAAGTCGATTGAGGATTCACATTAACGAACACTTTTTCTATGGCAACCTCATGAGGTTGGTAAGTATCGATCACTTCAAATAAACCATCAATGATGATTTTTAGCCTCGCTGGCAACTCTTCTCGATCTTCGGTTTTCGCGCTGGCAGTTTTAATCGTACCGCTCGCAATGTAAGTGATTTTCTCACCTACTTTTTCAATCACACCAAAACCAGTGAGTCGCAAGCCTGGGTCTATCCCCAATATTCTAACGACATTCACTGGGAAGTTATTCAAACTCACTATTCTTCAATGACAGCAGAGGTATAAACTTCTTGTACATCATCCAAGTCATCTAAAGCATCAAGCAGCTTCTGCATTTTCACGGCATCATCACCAGTAAAAACAGTTTCGTTATCCGCCTTCATGGTAACTTCTGCAAGCACAGCCTCTAGACCAGCCGCTTCCAAAGCTTCTTTCACTACAGAAAAATCCGCTGGCGTGGTCATCACTTCGATACTGCCATCATCATTATTGATAATGTCTTCAGCGCCAGCTTCCAATGCAACTTCCATTACTTTATCTTCGCTAGTACCTGGTGCAAATAATAAACTGCCACAATGTTTGAACATGAAGGCGACAGAGCCGTCTGTGCCCAAGTTGCCGCCAAACTTAGTGAACGCATGGCGCACATCCGCCACTGCACGATTTCGATTATCAGTTAAGCAATCCACAATCACTGCCGCGCCGCTAATACCATAACCTTCATATCGAATTTCTTCGTAGTTCACACCTTCAAGTGTGCCGGCACCACGTTTAATCGCATTTTCAATATTGTCTTTTGGCATGGATTCGCTTTTAGCTTTATCCACTGCCATCCGTAAACGTGGGTTTGTTCCCACATCAGCGCCGCCCATCCGCGCCGCGACGGTAATTTCTTTAATGAGACGCGTAAAAATCTTGCCACGCTTAGCATCTTGACGACCTTTGCGATGCTGAATATTGGCCCACTTGGAATGCCCTGCCATGACCTAACCCTCTATTGCTGAAAAATAATACAATTTTAGCATAAAGCCACCCGCCTTTTAATTCTCAAGAATTCTGCATCAAGCCATTAGTCTTGGCCCATCGCTGGCTCTATTGCTTCCTGCGTTTTCATGGCATGTAGAGAAATGATAATCAAGGCCAAGCCGATTAACAGCATCCCCACAATCTCAAATGAAGATGGCTGCTCACCAAGCTGAATCCAAGCCGCCATTACGCCAATCAGCGGGGCTAGCATAGAAGTCATACTTGCAACGCCAGCGGCTAGCCTTTGCAAAGCGTAGAGCCAAAGCAACCATGCCAATGCGTTACAGAAAATGGCATTAAACCCAATCGCCGCAAACAACCTTGGCGACCAAACAATCGGTGGCGCATCCACCCAAAAAGCAACGATCACCAAAGGCAATGAGCCAAAAAACATTTGCCATGCGGTCAATGACACCAAATCTAAATCTGGTACACGATGATGTAATTTTTTGGCCAAAATTACCGCCAGCGCCCAAAAAACACCTGCCACCACCGCCAAACTCATACTAAACACATCGCCACCCAAATGCAGCGGATCGAAAATCAATACCAAACCAAGCAATGAAGACAGCACTGCCACCCACTGCACACCGCGAATTTTTTCACCGAGCAAAGGCCAAGCGAGCACCATCACCCAAAATGGCATGGTGTAAGTTAAAACCGCAGTTTTACCTGCGCCGCCATGCACCAGCGCCCAAATAATCAAGCCCGTAAACCCACAGGTTTGAAGTATCCCCAGCAAAATAAGCGTTGGCACTTCTCTCGGGCGCATTGGTTTTTTGAGCATCAACAAAACGCTCATCAAACACAAGGCGCCCAGAAAGGTACGCAGTGCGCCAAACTGAAATGGCCCAGCATCAAGCAAGGCATATTTCATGACGACCCAGTTATAACCCCACAACACAGAAAGCAATATCAGTGCTGCGAAGGCTTTTAGCGTTGTTGATTTTGATGCACGCATCGACCCAGCCTTTAGTTATTTACCCAGCAATGAATACTAGGCTTTATTAAAAATCTGTTGCTGTTTTGGCGCCGCGTCTAATAAAAAAAGGCGCTAGCTCTTATGGAGATTAGCGCCTTTTGAATGAATCTGACATTACTCACCAATAATTTTAACCAACACCCGTTTTTTACGACGTCCATCAAACTCACCATAGAAAATCTGTTCCCAAGGGCCAAAATCCAAACGGCCTTCAGTGATCGCTACCACTACCTCACGACCCATAATCTGGCGCTTCATATGGGCATCAGCGTTATCCTCACCAGTATCATTATGACGATAATTACGAATAGGCTCATGTGGGGCCAGACGCTCTAGCCATTCTTTATAATCGTGGTGCAAACCTGACTCATCATCATTGATAAACACACTCGCCGTAATGTGCATAGCGTTCACCAACACCAAACCTTCACGCACGCCGCTTTCACGCAGGCATTCATTAATTTGGTTGGTAATATTAATCAAGGCCACGCGAGTCGGTGGGTTAAACCAAAGTTCTTTACGATAGCTTTTCATGATGTTTATCCTATCTATAGCTGAGACGTCTAATCCTTACTTTTTAGCCTGTGCGGTCTCTTTCACAATAAACCAATGGCCATTTTCAATCTCAAAGCGCAATACTTTAACCACGGTATCACTGACCTTGCCACTGGTATAACGCTGCAAAAAGTTCGCTTGAGCCTTATTCGCATCCGCACCAACTTTCACGCTCTCCAACACCAACGTGATTTCAGCTGGGTTAGACCCTAGACGTTTTTTACGTTGCGCGATCCAAGCTTTTTGGCTCATGCCTTCTGGCTTAAATTTTGCTGAATAAAAACTTAAATAAGCATCGATATTTTTAGACCGCCAAGCACTCGCCCAAGCGTCCAATGTTTTTAATACCGCTTCTTGATCTGTCACTTTTAATTCAGCTACAGGGGCTTCTTTCACACCTTCATTCGCCGCAACTGGTGCTTCATCTGGCTTTGCCTCTTCCACCTGAGGTGCAACTACTGGGGCGGGCTCTTGTTTCACTTTTGGCGCTGTTACAACCGCAGGCGCAGGCACGACGACTGGTGCAACCGCAGGCGCAGGCTCAACCTTGGTCACCCTAGCAACACCGTTAGCTTTACACGCCACATATTTAGTCGTCTCATTGACAACTAAGCTTACATCGTCGCTGCTTAAATCTAATTTGCTAATCCCATTTGTAAAGACTTTGCTTGAGCTAGACTTTGCCAATAACACTTCACGATCAGACAAAATCAACCAAGCAGAAGCGCCTTCCTCTAAGATGCGTACAAAGAATTTTTTATTGCCTTCACACATGTAAGGCACAGAATTGGCAGGCTGATAGACACGCGGTGCATCAGTATTACCAAAAGGCCAAACTTTCATGCTGGCTAAATCCACATTGGTTAAGTCTTTGACGGTGCTGCAAGCAGTTAAAGCAGCAAAAAAAGCGAACAAAAAAAATCGTGGAACAACATTAAAATCCTTTTTCATTTCAACCTCTCAGACTTTATCAAAGTCAGTGTAATTTTCATGTGTAATTATAACGAAATCATCGCCATTAAGCTTAGTACAATCTAATGCTCGTTCGAATATCCAATCAACCCCAAAAATAGGCGCAAAAACCCATAAGCCAACCATGAGGCGAAACGCCCCGTCAAATGGCGATGGCGCCAATCTTCATGGCTGAGTTTGCTTGCGCCATCTTGAATGGTATTGAGGATGTCCACACGAAGTTCGGCGGCAAAGGTTTTGTCTGACACCACCACGTTGGCCTCACGCGCCAGAAGCAAACTGAATGGGTCAATATTGGACGAACCCACTGTTGCCCATTCGCTATCAATCACCGCCACTTTGCTGTGCATATAGCTTTTGCGGTATTCAAAAATCTCTATGCCATGCTTTAAAAATAGGCTATAGAAGGCATGGGTGGCAAACATACCGAAGTACTCCACACGGCCTTGCAACAATAACGTAACGCTGACGCCTCTTGCGGCGGCATCAAGTAAAGCCTTGCGAAAGCGCGCCCCCGGAATAAAGTAAGCATTCGCAATAATGATTTCTGTTTTTGCGTATTGAATGGCTGAGAGATAAGCTTCTTCAATATCACGGCGGTGCATGATGTTGTCGCGCAACACTAAGGCGGCTTTCATCCCATCGTGATGTGAATAGTGGGCTGGGCTAAGCGCTACAGCTGATTTTTTAATTGGGCGCAATTGCGACCATGCGATGTGTCGCCAAAGCTTATGCATACTGGCATACAGCAAGGGCAATAAAGCGCCTTCGATGCGGATAGCATAATCAACGCGGGATGAAGCACCTTTTGGTACATCGTCATCATCAATAATATTAATGCCGCCCACAAAACCAACTTGTTGATCGATCACCACGATCTTGCGATGCAGGCGACGTAGCCGATTTTTCTTAAGCGACCAAGGTGAAATCTTGGTGCGATAAAACATCACTTGCACACCTCCCAAACCTAGGCTGTGAATGTAGTTGTGCGCTAAATCTTGGCTGCCAAAACCATCTAACAATAGGCAAACTGATACACCTCGCTGCGCCGCACGCATGAGCGCTTTGCCAATTTTAATGCCGGTTTTATCTGCTTGGTAAATATAGGTTTCTAGATAAATTTCATGTTTCGCAGCATCAATCGCGGCTTCTAAAGCAGGAAAATATTCTGCGCCATTGCGAAGAAGTTTGATGTGATTGCCGTTTAGAAAATTAGTCATTTTTTTAATCAGCGTGGTGTCTAGTTAGGCGTGCGCTTAACACTGCATGGTCAGACATTTTAATAAAGCGCGCACCCGAATGCACTTCGGCATGTTGAATATGAAAGCCGCGGGTATAAACTCGGTCTAGGCTCAATATCGGCAAAATAGACGGGAAGCTTCTGGCATGGCGGCCTGTGTGTTGTTCAAACACTTCATGCAGGCCAAGCTTGCCGGCAAACACGCTTCCGGCTCTTGTTGTCCAATCGTTAAAATCGCCAGCAATCATTAAGGGTTCATCCGCTGGCACATGAGCATCAATATAGTCAGCCACCATTTGTAACTGAGCGTGGCGCCAGCGCGCAAACAATCCAAGATGCACACAAATAGCATGCAGAGGTTTATCCCATTTGGGAATTTGAATAGTGCTATGCAACATGCCGCGTTCTTCGGTGCTGTGCGCTGAAATGTCTGCATTATTTTCAGCAGAAATGGGAAACTTTGAAAGGATCGCGTTGCCATGATGCCCGGCGGGATAAACTGAATTTTTACCGTAAGAAAAATGCGGCCAAATCGCATCTGCTAAAAATGAAGCTTGGCCTGCTTCCGGCCAATTGCTAAAGCGCTTACTGTGCGGTGTATGCTCATCGCGCACCTCTTGCAAAAACACAATATCAGGCTGCAAAGTGCGTAATAATTCACGCTGATCATGCAAAGCAAAACGCGCGTTAAAGTGCGTTAAACCCTTGTGGATATTAAAAGTGGCGATGTGTAACGCGTTATGCATTCGTTCGCCTTGAAGATTTTACGAAACCGCCAACATACGGTCCAAAGTGAGTTTGGCTAGCGCCGCTTCTTTAGCCGGCACTTTAATTTGATTCACCACATTACCTTCAACCAAGTTCTCTAAAGTCCAAGCGAGATGTTGTGGGTCAATACGTGCCATGGTGGAACACTCACACACCACGTGGGACATAAATTGCACGGTTTTGCCTTGAGGCTTCATTTGCTCGGCTAAACGGTTTACCAAGTTAAGCTCGGTGCCGACCAGCCAATGGGTGCCCGCAGTTGCATCAGAAACCGTTTTTAAGATGTATTCGGTTGAGCCCACATAGTCTGAGTTCAAACACACTTCAAAAGGCGACTCAGGGTGTGAAATCACCAAACCTTCTGGATGCTCAGCTCGAAATTTGGTGATGTTTTGCGCCCGGAACATTTGATGTACCGCGCAGTGACCTTTCCACAGCAAAATCTTCGCATTTTTAATCTGCTCTTCACTCAAGCCGCCCATTGGTTGGTCAGGATCCCACACTGGCATTTGCTCAAGCGGGATGCCCATTTTGTAACCACTCCATCGACCAAGGTTTTGGTCAGGGAAGAACAATACTTTTTCTTTTTGCTGAAAGGCCCATTCTAAAATCTTTGGTGCATTGGTTGAGGTACACACAATGCCGCCATGCTCACCGCAAAACGCTTTTAAATCAGCGGCGGAGTTAATGTAGGTGACAGGGGTAATTTTTTCATCAAAATCCAGCACTTTAGATAGCTCACGGCGTGAACGTTCGACTTTGGCTAAGTTTGCCATGTCCGCCATCGAGCAACCTGCTGAAAGGTCTGGCAAGATAGAAATTTGCTCAGGGCGTGACAGAATATCCGCCACTTCGGCCATAAAATGCACACCTAAAAATACGATATATTTAGCACCCGTTTCACCAGCAAAACGAGAAAGTTTCAGTGAGTCGCCTGTGAAATCCGCATGTCGATAAACGCCTTCTTGCTGATAATGGTGCCCAAGAATCACTAATTTTTTTCCGAGCTTTTGTTTGGCCGCGACAATACGCGCCTGCAAATCTTCTTCATTGCGGGCCTGATAGGGTTCAAATTTGATTTGAGAAACTTGCATAGTCATTCCATTAAAGTATTAATTGGTGGCGCTCACCGAGTAACCGAAGCGCCTCCACATTCGTCCAGGAAAATACGCGCTTGGCTGCCTCGCGCCAATCCACCCATTCATAAGCCACATGCTCATTAGGCGCTAATTTTACATCTACAATGTTTGGCAATTTTAAACCAAAGATATGCTCAGTATTATGTGTGACTCCCGGCGCATATCGGTAACGCCAATGTTCGTAAATCTCGTAGGTTTGAGAGAAATGCCAATCTGATAAATCAAACTGCGTCGCATCCAAACCCGTTTCTTCCATCACTTCGCGAATCGCCGTATCACGCAATGAGTCATCTTCAACTTCAAGGCTTCCTGTCACTGATTGCCAAAATCCTGCTTTATCCGCACGCTCAATTAACAAGACTTTTAAATCAGCCGTATGAATCAACACTAAAACAGAAATTGGGGTTTTGAAATCCACAGATGCCATCCACTGAAAATTAAAAAAGGCGCTTTAAAAGCGCCTTTTTCTTTCTACTTAAGCGCCTGCGACATTTGGCGTACGCACTCGAATATGCAATTCGCGTAGTTGTTTTTCATCTACTTCGTTTGGCGCATTTGTCATCAAGCATTGTGCACGTTGTGTTTTCGGGAACGCAATCACGTCACGAATAGACTCAGCACCCGCCATCAAAGTCACTAAACGGTCTAGACCGAAGGCCAAACCACCATGTGGTGGCGCGCCGTATTGAAGCGCATCAAGCAAGAAGCCAAATTTTTCTTGGGCTTCTTCTTTGCTAATCTTCAATGCATCAAATACTTTTGATTGCACTTCTTGTTTGTGAATACGCACTGAACCGCCGCCCACTTCCCAGCCATTCAGCACCATGTCGTAAGCTTTTGATAAGCAAGCGCCAGGGTTAGTCGCGAGTAAGTCTTCGTGACCATCTTTTGGTGCCGTGAATGGATGGTGAAGGGCAACCCAACGATCTGCTTCTTCATCATGCTCAAACATTGGGAAGTCCACCACCCACAGCGGTGCCCAAGCACGGCCATCCACGTGGCCATGTTCGTGCCCCACTTTAAGACGCAGAGCGCCTAAGGCCTCGTTCACGATCTTAGTTTTATCCGCGCCAAAGAAAATGATATCGCCATTTTGTGCGCCTGTGCGTTCAATAATCGCCTTCAACGCTGTTTGGTGAATGTTCTTCACAATCGGGCTTTGCAGACCTTCTTCGTTCAATTGGGTAATGTCGTTAATCCTAATGTACGCCAAACCTTTAGCGCCATAAATCTTCACAAACTCAGTGTACGCGTCAATGCCAGAACGAGTGATTGCCGCGCCGTTAGGCACACGCAAAGCCGCGACACGGCCATTTTCCATATTGGCAGCGCCTGCGAATACTTTGAAATCCACATCTTTCATCACATCTGAAAGCTCAGTGATTTCAAGCGTGACGCGCATGTCAGGCTTGTCTGAACCATAACGGGTCATGGCTTCAGAGAATGGCATACGTGGGAATTGTGCTGGCAACTTGATGTCTTGCACACCTTTGAACATCTTACGAATCATGTCTTCGACAATGTTCATAATCTCTTCTTCGCCCAAGAATGAAGTTTCGATATCCACTTGGGTAAATTCTGGCTGACGGTCTGCGCGCAAATCTTCGTCACGGAAACATTTCGTGATTTGGAAATAACGGTCAAAACCAGACACCATCAATAGTTGTTTGAACAACTGTGGTGACTGTGGCAAGGCGAAGAACATGCCATGATGCACTCGGCTTGGCACTAAGTAATCTCGCGCACCTTCTGGGGTGCTGCGGGTCAACATTGGCGTTTCAACTTCAATAAAGCCATTGCTATCTAAATGATCGCGTAAGGTCTTAGCCACACGGTAACGCAACATCATATTTTTTTGCATCGCTGGGCGACGAAGGTCGATATAACGATGCTCAAGACGCACGGTTTCAGTTAAGTTTTCATCATCCAACATAAATGGCGGGGTAAGCGATGCATTGAGAATCTCAATCTCACTTGCCAACATTTCCACTTCACCTGTTGGGATGTTTTTGTTCACAGTGCCTTCTGGGCGAGGGCGAACCTTACAGGTCACTTTCAATACATACTCGCTACGCACTGATTCAGCGATTGCAAATGCTGCAGGGGTATCTGGATCAATCACAATTTGTGCCATGCCTTCACGGTCACGCAAGTCGATAAAAATCACGCCACCGTGATCACGACGACGATGCGCCCAACCACATAAAGTTACTGTTTGGCCGATGAGGTCGCGGTTTACATGTCCGCAATAATGAGTACGCATATTGATAAAGTTCTTATTAGAAAAATTAAAGTAAAAAGTTAATTAAGCATCTGATGTTTCATCAACACCGGGATCGCGCTCTAAGGTGTGAGGCATCGCTGGCGCTACCACACCCATCGAAATAATGTATTTTAAGGCCTCATCCACACTCATGTGCAATTCAATCACATCGCTTTGATGCATCATCAAGAAAAAACCGGATGTTGGGTTAGGTGTGGTTGGGACATAAACACTGACATAATCACCTTTAAGATGGTTTGCCACATCACCACCCGGACGGCCTGTTAAAAACGCAATCGTCCAAGAACCTTGACGTGGATATTGCACTAACAAAGCCTTGCGGAAAGCATTACCGGAGTCTGAAAATAAAGTATCCGACACTTGCTTTACGCTTGAATAAATAGATTTCACTACTGGCACACGGGCAAGCATTGCTTCCCATAATGACACTAAACGCTTACCAAAGAAGTTGGTGGCAATCACGCCGGTAAACAAAATAATCAGTAAGGTCAAAATGGCGCCAATACCAGGAACAGTGCGGCCAAGCTGCGCTTCAGGACGCCATTCAACAGGCAAAAGCAACAAGCTTTGATCCATCACACCAATCAAGGTGCTGAGGACCCAAACTGTAATGAACAATGGCACGAGTACCAACAAGCCAGTAATAAAGTTTTTTTTCATATGCTCTTAATTGAGTGAGTAGTAATTTATTCTCAAGCGCTGCCAGTGTTACAAGCGGCAGGCGCTGCTTCATTTTTTGTTTCAGGTTTTGTTTCTAACTTTGCTTTAGGCTTAGCTGAGCCACCCTTAAAATCTGTCGCGTACCAACCAGTGCCATTTAATTGAAAAGCCGGCGCTGATACTTGCTTCGCAAATGTTTCTTTACTGCATTTCGGGCATGCTGTGAGGCTGGGTTCACTCACCTTGCGCATGACTTCTTTTTTAAAGCCGCAACTTATGCAATGATAGTCATAAATAGGCATGACACGCTCCTACTCGAAAAAACAGAATTATACCCGAACAGGCGGGCTTACACATGCCCATTCATTTGACTGCCAAGCGTCGCTTTCCAAGGGGCGACTTTTATTAACAACAACATGCCAGGAATCGCTAAAACAAAACACAATACAAAAAAGTTGACCCATCCAAAATACTCCACCAAATAGCCAGTTGCAGCATTGGCGAAGGTTCGTGGCACTGCCGCGAGGCTTGTGAACAAAGCAAATTGGGTCGCGGTATAAAGTGGATTGGTGGTGTGTGCGATATAGGCCACGAAAGCGGCCGTGCCAAGCCCCACACCTAAAGCTTCTAGCCCTATCACCAATGCTAACCAAGGCAAACTATGACCGACCATTGCGAGCCAAGCAAAGCCTAAAATAGCTATCATTTGCACTGCGCCAAATATCCACAAGGCACGGTTAATGCCAAGGCGCATCATCCAAATTCCGCCTAACATGCCGCCAATCACGCTAGGCCACAGGCCTGCATTTTTGGCGACCAAGCCAATTTCGGTTTTACTAAAACCCATCTCCAGATAAAAGGGGGTGGCTAAAGCAGTCGCCATGCTATCGCCCAATTTATACAAAAAGATAAACAACAAAACAGTTAAAGCGCTGTTCAAACCATTACGAGTAATAAACTCCTGAAAAGGCTCAACCACAGCAGCTCGTAAGGTTTTTGGCGCAACATTTTTAAGTGCGGGCTCAGTGACTAACAAAGTCATCACTAGGCCGGGCAACATAAATAAAGCAGTAATCATAAATACGCTGGACCATTCCATATGGTCAGCCAATATCAGCGATAAAGAACCTGGCACCAAACTGGCAATTTTGTAGGCATTCACATGCACCGCATTACCAAGGCCAAGCTCAACATCAGGCAATAATTCGCGCCTGTAAGCATCGAGCACCACATCTTGGCTGGCACTTAAAAAAGCCACCCATACACAGAAAAAGGCGATGGTGCGAATATCAATTTGCGGATGAAAAAACCCAAACACTGGCAAGGACACAAACAAGCCGAGTTGCGTGACGAATAGCCATCCTCGGCGGCGACCAAAGGGAAGTGCATATCGGTCAAACAACGGCGCCCAAATAAACTTCCAAGTAAATGGCAACCCAATCAAGGCAAAAAGGCCAATCTCTTTGAGCGAAACGCCCTCGGTTTTGAGCCAAGCGGGAAGCAAACTCACCAAAATATAAAGGGGTAACCCCGAACTAAAGCCGGTGAAGATACAAATCAACATGCGCTTATTAAGGAGGGCGTGTAAAAAATGAGGATTATTTTTCATAGGCTCAACATTACCCGAAAAGCACCTTCTCATGCCACAATATCAGTATGATTGAATTAAGTTTAATGAGTGCATTTTTAGTGGGTCTGCTTGGTGGTGGGCATTGTGTTGGCATGTGCGGGGGCATTGTCGGCGCTGTAAGCATGCACTTACCTCAGAGCAAATCCAAGGTGCCTTTTTTATTATCCTATAACGTTGGGCGAATTTTAAGTTATACCTTTGCTGGTGCGATTGCTGGCTTAGTCGGCGCTTCTAGTTTTTTTCTTGAACACGTCCTACCAATTCAACATGTGTTGTACGGCATCAGTAGCTTAATGCTGATTGCACTTGGCCTTTATTTAGCTGGCATTTGGCATGGGGTAACCTACTTAGAAGGGGCTGGGAAAGGCATCTGGAAAACCCTGCAGCCTTATTCAAAACGCTACATTCCCGCACAAAATATTAAACAGGCTTTTTTCTTGGGGAGCTTGTGGGGATGGTTACCATGCGGCTTAGTTTATAGCGTGCTGATTGCAGCGATTGCGACAGGGAGTGCTATCAATGGCGGCTTACTAATGTTGGCTTTTGGGCTTGGCACTTTACCAACACTGCTTACGATGGGCATGGCTGCTGTTAGGCTCAAAACCGTGTTACAAAACATTTGGGTGAGACGAGCAAGCGGATTGCTGGTATTAGGGTTTGGTCTACTGGGGTTGCTAAGACTTATTTAGAGCGCAGGCGATACATCGCCAATGCGCCCATCATATTAGGCATAAAATGCACAGCTTCTTTATCATTAAGCACCAAGCGCTCTTGAATCACAATATCGCTCTTGCGGCAAAACTCATCAAAGTCGTGAATTGTGCACAAATGGACGTTTGGGGTGTCGTACCATTGGTAAGGCAAGTTGTCAGAAACAGGCATATGACCCCCTACCGCTAATTGAAATCGATAGCGCCAATAGCCGAAATTGGGGAAAGTCACTATTACTTCGCGACCCACGCGTAGCATCTCTTTGACAATCGCCTCGGTATTAAGAACAGCCTGCAAGGTTTGCGACAAAATCACCACATCAAAAGATTGCGCCTCAAAGCCAGATAGCCCTGACTCTAGATCCATCTGAATGACATCAATGCCGTTATTCATGGCTTTTAGCCAATTCGCGTCATCTTTTTCAACGCCATAAGCGCGAACATTGTGAGTTTTGCGAAGGTTTGTTAGCAAAGCGCCATCACCACAGCCCAAATCCAGCACCTTGGCATTTGGGGCAATCCATTTTGCAATGAGCGCAAAATCCGCACGGTTTTCAGCATTAAGCGCGATATTTTTTTCTAGATTTCCCATATCACACCTCGATCTTTGCAAAGTAAGCACGCATAATGTTGTGATAATGCGCATCTGGCATTAAGAAGGCATCATGACCGTGTGCCGCCGTGACTTCTGCGTAGCTCACAGAAAGCTCATTATCCAGCAAGGCTTTGACAATTTCACGTGAGCGCGATGGTGAAAAGCGCCAATCGCTAGTAAATGAAACCACCAAAAAGTCTGCCGTGACTTTAGAAAGCGCAGCCGATAAATCACCACCGTACTCAAACGCTGGATCAAAATAATCCAACGCACGGGTCATGCGCAAATAAGTATTGGCATCAAATTCTCCAGCGAATTTATCGCCTTGATAGCGCAAGTAAGATTCAATCTCAAACTCAACATCAAAACTATAATTAATGTTGCCTTCGCGCAATTTTCGGCCAAATTTAGCCCCCATCGCATCATCGCTCAAATAAGTGATGTGGCCCAACATGCGGGCGATACGCAACCCACGACGAGGCAATACGCCATGGTTGAAATAATCACCTTCGTAAAATTCAGGGTCGGTAATAATCGCTTGGCGCGCCACTTCATTAAATGCAATATTTTGTGCGGTTAAATTAGGCGCCGAAGCAATCACCAAGGCATGGCGGATACGTTCAGGATAGGCGATAGCCCATTGCAAAGCCTGCATGCCACCCAAGCTACCGCCTAGCACTGCGGCGAGTTGTTTAATGCCTAGAAAGTCTGCTAATCGGGCTTGCGAATTCACCCAATCTTCAACCGTCACAATCGGGAAAGTGGCAGCCCATGGTCTATCCGTATCTGGATTTGTACTGAGCGGGCCACTACTGCCATGACAGCCGCCAAGATTATTGAGGCCAATCACAAAAAATTTATTCGTATCGAGCGGCTTACCAGGGCCAATCAGGTTGTCCCACCAACCAGGATTTTTATCATCATCGTGATGCTTGCCCGCCACATGATGATGCCCAGAAAGCGCATGGCAAATGAGCACCGCATTGGATTTGTCGGCATTGAGTTCGCCGTAAGTCTCATACATGAGGTTGAACTGAGGCAACACTTGACCGCTTTTTAGCGTAAGAGGCTCATTGAAATGCGCGATTTGTGGGGCAACAATGCCGACGGATGAATTTTCTGACATGCGATGATTATACTATGGCCGCGTTAAATTGCGCCAAATGTGACGCGCAGCCTGCCCGCGATGTCCTTTGCATGGGCAATTTGGTTAAAACCACGTGCTTTTAATAAAGTCGCAACCGACTCTGCTTGATCAAAACCGTGCTCTAACATTAACCAACCATTTGTTTTTAAATAATCAGGCGCATTTTGAACAATCTTGCGGATATCATCTAAACCATCCACGCCAGACGCTAGTGCTGAGATTGGTTCAAAGCGTAAATCCCCTTGTTTGAGATGTTCGTCGTCTTGGGCGATGTAAGGTGGATTGCTCAAAATCAGATCAAATCCCTCACCTTCAAGTTCTGAAAACCAATTGCTCTCAATCAAGCGTAAGTTATTTAATTTTAGGGATTGAGCATTTTCCAAAGTCACACTCAAGGCATCGCTAGATTGATCAACAGCAGTTACCACGCAATTATGTCGATGTTTAGCGATTGCTAAAGCCACTGCACCAGTGCCCGTGCCGAGATCTAAAATATGGGACACCTTATCCAAAGGGATTTTTTCTAATGCTGCATCGACAAGCGTTTCAGTATCAGGCCTTGGAATCAAGGTAACTGGACTGACTTTTAGTTGCAATCCATAAAACTCCCGAAACCCAACAATATAGGCAATCGGCTCTCCGTCCAGCCTTCGCTTTAAAAGTAGTTGGAATTCCGCCTGTTGATCAGCATTCAACACATCACGGTCATGGGTGATCACCCAGGCACGATTTACATGAAGTACATATTGCAAGAGTAAATTAGCCTCTAAATTCGCTTCAGCATGATCTAATCCGATCGTATGAACCAATTGGTGACTGGATTGATGAAGCACATGATGAATATTATTCATCATGAAAAAGATCATTAAAAATAAATTTGGCTTCGTTTGGCAAAAACATGTTTTTTGGAATATTAATTCGCAAATTTAACCTTCAATTGAGCGATGATATTGGAGATCACACTAGACCAATCGCCAACATTTTGAGTCCTAAAGAGCGCCACTGTTGGGTACCAAGGACTATCATTACGATCGACTAGCCAACGGTAATCGGCAGAATAAGGCAACAACACCCAAGTTGGATGCCCTAATGCGCCAGACAAATGTGCCACCGAGGTGCAGACCGAAATCACCAAATCCATTTCCTCAATCAGGGCTGCTGTATCAGAAAAATCAATCAAATCATCATGATGCAAATGAAGATGATTCAAGCCTGCTAAGACTGATTGGTCTTCTGACCTGAATTCTTTTTGCAATACATGGAATTCAAAAGGCAAATCAAATAGGGGGTTCATTTGCGCTAAAGGAATATTGCGCCTAGCAAATGGATTATGATCGATTCTATTGGTCATGGATCCCGACCAAACAACACCTATTCTGGGTTTGGTTTTATTCCCTAGTTTATGTTTCCAAAAATCTTTCTTGAATTCACTCACACTGAGATAGGGAATGTTTGCTGGGATACTATTTAATTCGGTTTTGAGCGCAAAAGGTAAGCTCATCACAGGGCATACAAAATCAAAATGAGGAAATGGATCGCCTTCTTTAATAACCCTTACCTTAGGGGATAGACTATGCATTAAATCCACCAGCGAGGCCGATGCTTCTAATATGATGGTTGCACCTAACTTTTCTAATAAGGGTACATACCGGCTAAATTGAATCAGATCGCCAAACCCCTGCTCAGGATGAATCAGCAGGGCTTTACCTGTAATTGGGAAATCGCCTAGCCAGGTTGGCTGTGTATACTTTCTGGCTTGGCCGCGTTCGCCGCATTGCCAACCCCACTCATACTCTTTCCAACCTTGTTCAAATTCGCCCAGCAAAAGATGTGTAATTGCCTTATTCCAGTGTGCTGAAGGAACTTTAGGCTGGCGTGCTAAAGCGCTTTCAAAGCTAGCAATCGCCTCTTGGTAACGCCGCAAGTCTTTTAAGGTATTACCTCGGTTTAACAGGGAATTGATATCTTGCGGGTTAAGATTTAGCACCTGGTCGTAGCAACTAAGCGCCTCATCTAAACGACTAATCCGCTGTAACTCCACCGCCATGTTATAAAGCGCAACTGGCTGATTTGCATTCAGGTTTAAAGATTTTTTTATTAGCTGAAAACCTGCTTCTGATCTTCCCTGCTGAAACAGCAAAATACCCAGCGTCGTTAAGATTTCAACCTGATTAGGAAAATATTCTAATAGCGTTTTATACAGTCCCTTGGCATCCACGAGCTTACCCGCATGGTGCAGGGTTAAAGCCCGCTGATAAAGTTGATCTGGGTTAAATGGTGGTTTTTTTATACTCATGAATTCAACGCAAGTTATTTGTTTTTACATCATTTAGAATTTTAGCATGCGGTTATAATATGTACTGTCTTAGTATTCGTGATTAAACAATGATCAAACAAGGCCGTAACGACCCATGTGCTTGTAGGAGTGGGAAAAAATTTAAACAATGCTGTGCGACTAAACCAACAGAAGCATGGAGTCCACAAGCCTTGATGCAAGCCTTAAAAACCGCTTGGGTTAACTTTGAAGCGCATCGTTTCGAACAATCAAAAGAGATTTGCCAGAAAATTTTTAACGCTGCACCTGGACAAATTGATGCCGTTTATTTGCTAGGATTAATTGCACTAAAAGAAGGTGACATAGAGACTGCAGTGGAATACTTATCCAATGTGGTCAAACGAGATGCGAGCAAGCCCCAATACGTTGCTAACCTTGGCTTTGCTTATCATGAACAAGGAAAACTTGATTTAGCTATTAATGCTTATCACAAAGCAATCGCTATTGAACCGCGTTATCTAGATGCGCATTACAATCTGCATGCGGCTTTAATTGATGCTAAAAATCTTGCACCTTCAATTGCATGTCTTGAAGCGTTGATATCCCTGAATCCACAAGATTTAGATGCGACTTTTATGCTGGGCATGTTACAAGATTATCAAGGCAAAACGAAAGCTGCAGAAAATTTGTTTACATCCATCCAAAAAGGGAATGCATTAATTGAGTCCCGCCTCGATGCATGGCAGTATTTTAAAGGGGCGACCAAAAGCAAACTGCCTCCAATCACGGGCAGCATTCAAGCCACATTTGAACTTGCCACCCAGGCTGCAAAAATAGAGGGATTAGTATTAGAGTTTGGGGTTAGGCATGCGAACTCAACCCGGCAATTAGCGAGTCTTGCAATGCAAGATGTGCATGGATTTGATAGCTTTGAAGGCATTCCGGAGGATTGGCATGATGAAGGCAGAGGGAGTTACTCCACAAAAGGGATCATTCCTAAAGTACCAAGCAATATTCATTTACATACAGGCTGGTTCGACGCCACTTTACCAAAATTCTTAGCCGACAACTCTGCCAATGTTCGCTTGATTAATATTGATTGCGATATTTATAGCTCAACTAAAACAGTTTTAGATTTACTTGCCAAACGAATTGTAAAGGGCACAGTGATTATTTTTGACGAATATATTGGTAATCAACACTGGCGAGAAGATGAATTTAGGGCATTCCAAGAAGCAGTCAAAGCCAATGGCTGGACCTATGAATACATTTCATTTAGCTTCTTCACCAAACAGGTTGTCGTATTGATTAAAGACATTAAGAGTTAATTTTGACTTTAGCGAGATGCGTTTTCAAGCCCTTGAAGTTGATGAGTTACCATAAGCTTCATTTTCTCAACTAATGAAAAATCACTTTCATTAAGTAAAGTATTCATACTTAAAAAAGCGCTCTTATTCTGTTCAATAATCAAATTAAATAGTGCGCAAGAATCACTTTCTCTTAGTCCGTATGCTTTCATTAAATTAATAAAACTTCTCAGGGGCTTCTCTTGCTCATTGGAATTGTAAATTTGTAAATGGCTGATGTGAATATCTCCATTTTTTAAAACCAACGATGGTGGTTTGCGATATCCCGATAGTGGGCTTGAAGAAATAAAAATTGATCCAGAACCTCTTCGACTTAGTGAGATGGGAATCGAATAAATAAATTCTGGCTTCGAGGAGAAATTATAAGCAACGAATTGTTGAAGAGGATCTGTATAAGATCCATAGTCAACATAGAGCTCATCATTAACTGTAGCCTGAACTTTTACTCCATTTCCAATACTAAAGCTTATTCCTTCGCTCGAATGATTAATAATCTCCACCATTGGCATTAAAAAAAACTGATTTATCTTGTTTTTTTTGTAGGATATTCTTCTTTCACGACAGTACCTAGAAAGTAAAACTTGGGGATTAGGCTCCGAAAAACAAGCTGTCAATACCCCCATCTTAAGCAACAACTCCTTTACTGAACTAGGAATTGCAAACCAACTAGCTTGTATAAGCTGGATAGTGTCTATTGCTCTACGCCAACCTACAGTCTCATGATACAGCTCAAAGAATTGCTCTACGGCTTTTGGTATACCAGCATTACTCAATAGTCTTAGCTTAGAGTCACTATCAACAACAAGATTGTCAGTTAAGAAAAGAAGGTGTTCTGGTGCATAAACTACTACTCTTTTTTCAGGTTCAACCGTAAAAACACCTAATCCATATTCACTATCTCTAACGCATGCATTTTCAAAACGCCCCCCCAAACTGCAGAAGAAAGAAATCAATTCCTCGTAATTTATCAATGCACATTCCATTCAATTCATCAATGATTAATAAAATAATTTGACAACTTTTCCAAAAAACAAAAGCTATTTATTACACTGAAACACTAACTCACGCTTACCACCCACCGGGCTTTGATTACGCTCTTTTAGGTTGTAGCCATTTGGGCAGGTTTGTTTGGCACGGTCATAGCAATTGGGCCAATCTTCTACTGCACCATTACAGGTCGCTTTGTAGGTTTGAGTTTTAAGATCGATCATTTTTACGGATTGTGCAGCGCCTTGTGGATTAGATAAGGCATAGCAGCCTGACAATATCAATGTAACTAATACAAGCAATAATTTCATATTTAACCTTTGGAATCAACAATAAAAAACGGCACCCGAAGATGCCGTTTTAACTTAAGTCTAACTAAGAGTTAAATCCTAGAAGAATAAGATCGCACCTAGAGAAATAGTATCTTTCTCTGTTTTTGTGCTACCAGCAGCCTTGTTTGCAACTTCTTGCTGTGTATACTCAGCAACCAAGTTCAAGCTCTTTGTAAGTGGGTGATAAGCGCCGACGATCCATGACTCATTTTCGATGTCAAATGATGCGCCATTAGCTGCTTTGGAGTAAGAAGCACCCCATGAAGCACCCAATTTAGTACCTACGCCAGGAACAACGAATGTACCTTGAACATAACCACCGCTGTCTTTAGATTTTTCACCGTTACCGTTGAATAAACCTTGTAACAATACATTTTGTGAATCAAGACCCTCGCCATCATAGTAGTAACCAACTAGACCAAAACCTTGATAAGCTGCTTTAGCACCTACATCAATACCTTGTGATGTGTAGTTAACGCCTGAAGATTCAGTTTTTTGTGTGATGCCTGACAACCAAACACGACCAGTAACGTCATTAGCTGCAAAGTCATAAGTTACTTTACCTTCATAACCTAAATTGTTTGTTTCAGCAGTCATGAGAGCTGGTCTGAAGTTTTCAACTACAGCACCAGTTACTTGGAAACCATTCCAGTTTGGTGAAGAATATTGAATTTGACCTTTCCAGTCAGCGTAGATGTAACCAGAACCGATACGGCCTAGTGTTGATGAACCACCTGCTGGGCCGCCATTACCAACGCCTAACAATGTCATGTCTGAAAGAATTGCATCAGAACCAAACACGCCTAGATCACGACCTAGTTTCATAGAACCCCATGAAGCATCACCGAATGACAAGAATGCTTGACGAATGTTTAATGTGTTGTTACCAGCAGCGCCGCCACTTGGTGAGCTCAAAACATTACCGTTAGTTTGTAAAACGTTGTTGCCTGATGATGTACCTGTGAAGAATGAGAATTGGAACGCGATGTCCAAATCATTTTGACGTGTTTTAGCACCGATACCAAAGGCAGCTGGCAAAAGACCAGTACCGATAGTGTTTGCGTCATTACCTGAAGTTGTAACACCTTTTGATGATGTTGTGTCTGTTGAAACGTTTGTGTAGTAAGCGTTAACGTTACCACCGATGTCTACAGTCCAATCACCAGCTGGGATTGTGATACCAGCGTTTGCTGTAGATGCGAATGCTACTAAAGCACCAGCAACTGCTAAACCTAATTTCTTATTCATATATTTCTCCTAAAATTTTTGTTTCTTCAAATGGCTTATTTACCACATGAAGGCATTATCAGTATGCCAAAGCAAAAGGCTTGTTAGCAAGTAGAGTTGTATGTTTTTTGTTAACAAATGAAATTTTGTTGTTTTTTTACAACAAAATTGATAGAAATCAATATAAATCATGATTTAGAGTTACTTAGTTCACCTTATAGCTCACGATCCGACACGGTAAATAGTCGCTGATACTCTCTTATCGCGTAGCGGTCCGTCATGCCTGCAATGTAATCGGCAACAGCACGGGCTTGGTCAGTTGGACTATCTAACTTAGCTCTTTGCTGAAATTCTTCAGGCATCAACTTCACATCTTGCATAAAGATTTGGAATAACTCGCGCACGATACGTTGTGCTTTTGAGGTCATCCTATTAACGCGGTAATGCTGATATAAGTTAGCACGCAAAAAGCGTTTGAGTTCGGTTTGTTGGTCGCGCATAGATAAGCTGAAACTAATGAGCATAGCGTTGTGACGAACTTCATCCACTGTTTTTGGCGCTGCATTTGCAATATTAATATTGCTTTGTTCACACAAATCCACCACCAATGCATTAATCATGCGGCGCACGGTTTCATGGATGAGTCTGCGGCCGGTGAGGCTTGGATATTGTGCACGCACCTTGTTAAGGTTATCTGCAAACAAGGTGACTTGTTCTAACTGCTCCAAGGTAATGAGCCCTGAACGCAAACCATCATCCACATCATGGTTGTTGTAAGCGATCTCATCAGCCAAGTTAGTGAGCTGCGCTTCAAGTGATGGTTGCGCTTTATTGATAAAACGCTCACCCACATCGCCTAGTAACTTAGCATTATTGAGTGAGCAATGCTTGAGAATGCCTTCGCGAAGTTCAAAGGTGAGGTTAAGGCCATCAAACTCCGCATAACGTTGCTCTAGCAAATCCACCACACGGAGTGATTGTAGATTGTGCTCAAAGCCGCCAAAGTCCTGCATACATTCATTAAGCGCATCTTGGCCGGCATGCCCGAATGGCGTATGGCCAAGGTCATGCGCCAGAGCGATCCCTTCGACTAAGTCTTCATGCAAGCTCAAATTACGGGCAATAGCGCGGCCGATTTGAGCGACTTCAAGGCTATGTGTGAGACGCGTGCGGAATAAATCACCTTCATGATTTACAAAGACTTGGGTTTTATATTCCAAGCGACGAAATGCGCTGGAGTGAATGATGCGGTCACGATCCCGTTGAAATTGGTTGCGACCTTGCGGGTCGGACTCTTGAAATTTTCTGCCTCGTGATTGGGCAGGGTTTGCGGCGTAACTTGCAAGTGTCGTCATGCTTAATCCAATGCCAATGTTTGGCGCAGTGCTTCAGCGGGGTAATCACTTGTCACCACAGACTTGCCAATCCCTTGCTGTAAGACTAGCCGAATTTTTCCATCCACTACTTTTTTATCTAAACCCATTAAGTCGATATATTTATCCACACCCAACTTTGGCGCTTCAATAGGCAAATTAGCAACTTTAAAAATATGCGCAATTCGCGTAACTTCTGCATCAGTCAACCAAGCAAGGCGTTTTGATAAATCTGCAGCCATCATGGTGCCAGCTGCAACGGCCTCACCATGCAACCAAACACCATAACCCATGGCATTTTCAACGGCATGGCCAAAGGTATGGCCTAAATTTAGCGTGGCACGTTCGCCATTTTCATGTTCATCCGCCGCAACCACCTCCGCTTTATTTTGACATGAGCGATAAATGGCTTCTGATGTTACTGCTGTATCTAAGCCCATAAGCTTGGTCATGTTAGTTTCTAGCCAATCAAAAAACTTAACATCACGAATGAGTCCATATTTAATGACTTCTGCCACCCCCGCTGAAAGCTCTCTTGCTGGGAGCGTTTTAAGCGTTTCGGTATCTGCCAATACCAACTGGGGTTGATAGAAAGCACCTATCATATTTTTACCCAGTGCATGATTGATGCCTGTTTTACCGCCCACAGAGGAATCGACTTGGGAGAGTAAAGTGGTTGGTATTTGAATGAATGGCACACCGCGCAAATAGGTTGCTGCAGCGTAGCCTGTCATGTCGCCAATCACGCCGCCGCCTAATGCAATGAGCGTAGTGCTTCGTTCACAACGATTTTGTAAAAGCGCGTCATAGATCAGGTTAAGCGTTTCAGTATTTTTATAAGCTTCGCCATCCGGCAGAATAATCTCAATCACCTTAACGCCAGCGGCACGAAGTGGCTCAGCTAGTTTCGCCATATATAAAGGTGCAACGGTTGTATTACTGACGATAGCGACTTGTTTGCGTTTAAGATGCGGCAAAATTAAATCTGCCTGACTCAATAAATCTTGGCCGATATGGATTGGGTAACTGCGGTCACCTAAAGAGACTTGTAGCGTTTGCATGGTTGATGACATTAGAGTTCAGGTTCCGATGTTGTATAGCCTAACAGCGTTTGTATTTGTTGCACGATATTAATCACTGGCTGATTGCCTGTATCGACAATATGATGCGCGACTTCTCGATAAAAAGGATCGCGTTCATTAAACAATTGCTCAAGCTTGGCTTGGGCGTCAGTATTTTGTAAAAGTGGACGATTGCGGTCAAAGCGGGTGCGTAAGTACAAATCGTGTACGCTTGCTCGAAGATAAATCACGGTACCGCGACTTGCCAAATGTGCGCGATTTTCAGCATCCAGCACAGCGCCGCCGCCTGTGGCTAGGACAACATCGTCTAACTGCGTGAGCTCATCAATCATGCCAACTTCACGTTTGCGAAAACCAGCCTCGCCTTCCATTTCAAAAATGATCGGCACACGTACACCTGTGCGTTTTTCAATTTCTTGATCGGTATCGTAAAAATCTAATTCAAGATTTTTAGCAAGAAAACGCCCCACGGTGGTTTTACCTGCACCCATCAAGCCAACAAAAAATATTTTAGACAATTTTTCGCATCCATTCAGGCAATAAAAAGTGCCCCTCACTTACATGATAAGCATTTTAAGGGAATCTCAATAGATTGTCAGATATTGCTTATTCTTAGTACGCAAAGATCCGACTTAAAATTATTTTTTAGTTTGTAACTTAAGCCACATATAATGAGTTTTTTTGATACTTAAAATTTCCTTTTAACTATGTTCCTAAAAAACTGGTGGTTGTTTTTGGTAATGTCTTTCTTGGCTCTACTGACGGTAGTCGCCTTAATGGTTGGACTTGCTGCCGCGCTGATTTATCCAGACTTGCCTTCCTTAGAAGCCCTCACTAATTACCAACCAAAACTTCCACTGCGCGTTTATTCGGAAGATGGTTATTTATTAGCTGAGTATGGCGAAGAGCGTCGGGCATTTGTAGACATTAGCAAGGTGCCGCAAAACATGAAATCAGCGGTGATTGCGATTGAAGATAGGCGTTTTTACCAACACGGCGGTATTGATACCAAAGGCATTTTGCGCGCCGCACTTAATAACGTGACAGGCGGTTCAAAAGAGGGCGCTAGCACCATCACTATGCAAGTGGCGCGCAACTTCTTTTTATCTAGCGAACGCAGTTTGAAGCGCAAACTGAATGAAGCCATGCTGGCGATTAAAATTGAACACAGTTTGCCTAAAGATAAGATTTTAGAGTTGTACATTAACCAAATTTATTTGGGTCAACGTGCTTATGGTTTTGCGGCGGCATCTCAAGTTTATTATGGCAAACCTTTAGATAAAATTAATTTGGCAGAAACTGCCTTATTAGCAGGGCTTCCAAAAGCCCCAACAAGCTACAACCCATTTACCCATTCCAAGCGCGCGATTAAGCGTCAACATGAAGTGCTTCGGGATATGTATCGCGGTGGCTTTATTGATGAAGCGACTTATCAAGCGGCATTAAAAGAACCACTTCGCTTCAAAACCTCTCAACAATCACGAGATTTAGCGGCTGACTATGTGGGTGAGATTGTTCGCCAGGCTATGTATGAACGCTATCAAGATCAAATTTATAGTAGCGGTCTCAAGGTTTACACAACAATTATTAAAGCAGATCAAGAGGCGGCGAATACTGCCATAGCACAAGGCATTATGGAGTATGACTTACGCCATGGATACCGCGGCCCTGAAGGCTATGTTGCGTCTAGTGAAATGGTTGGAGAGAACGCCAATCAAAATATGGAAAAAGCGATAGATTCGCTCGAAACCTTTGGTGGACTATCACCGGCAGTGGTCACAAAAATCACTGACAAAGCCGTGCGTATTCATACTAGCACTGGCGAGGAAGTGCAAATTGAAGGCGAGGGTCTGGCCCTTGTGGCCCGTGCTTTACATGATCCCAAAGTCAGCGACAAAGTTAAAATTAAAGTCGGTTCAATTGTGCGTGCATCCAAAAATGGTGACACTTGGAAAATTTCACAGCTCCCTCAAGTGGAGTCTGCGTTTGTATCACTTGACCCTAAAAATGGTGCTGTGCGTGCACTAGTAGGCGGCTTTGACTTTAATCGCAATAAATTTAACCATGTGACGCAAGCTTGGCGCCAGCCGGGCTCAAGCTTCAAGCCCTTTATTTATTCTGCCGCCTTAGAAAAAGGCTTCACCCCTGCAAGCGTGATTGATGATGCGCCGATTTCATTCCCTGCCAGCTTCACCGGTAGCGGCAGTAGCTGGGAACCACACAACTTTGATGGGAAATATGAAGGGCCAATGCGCTTAAGAACGGCGCTCACCAAATCTAAAAACATGGTGTCGATTCGCGTGCTCAATTCGATTGGGGTTGAATATGCGCAAGACTACATCACGCGTTTTGGTTTTGCCGCTAAAGACCATCCAGCTTACTTAACCATGGCGCTTGGCGCCGGCTCAGTAACGCCTTGGCAAATGGCACAAGCTTATGCTGTCTTTGCAAACGGCGGCTACCGGGTTAACCCTTACTTGATTGCTCGCATTGAAGATAGCAAAGGAAAAGTCATCGAAAAAACAAAATTCGTCGAGGCCGGCAATGATGCAGAACGCGTGATTGACGAGCGTAATGCTTTTTTGATGACCTCCATGATGCATGACGTAACGCAAATTGGCACGGCGGCAAAAGCGCGTCAATTGGGTCGTAGTGATTTAGCCGGCAAAACCGGCACGACTAACAATCATATCGATACATGGTTTGCGGGCTTTAATCCCAAAAAAGTGGCGGTGGTGTGGTTGGGTTTCGACAAACCACAATCGCTAGGGGGCTCTGAAACAGGCGGCTCAGCAGCCTTACCCATTTGGATTAAATACATGAGTAGCGCTTTGAGAGACTTACCAGATAACTTTCTTAATTCACCAGATGGTGTTTCATCTATTCGTATCAACCTTAAGACAGGTAGCAAGGCCAATGAAGATGAAAGTGGATTCTACGAATACTTCTATCAAGAATATCCGCCGCCGGAAAAAGGTAGCACTGGCGCAAGTGCAATTTCTAGTGATGCGACCGACACCAAAGCGCTTTATTAATTAAGATCTATCATGGCAAAAGAAAACGGCGGTCGTCAATCTCAACTACGCCAATTAGTCGCGCAGCATGCCGCACGCATGATGGCTGAAGATGGTGTTTCGGATTACGGTTACGCCAAGAAAAAAGCAGGCCGCCAGCTTGGCGTTGTTGATGCGAATTGCTTGCCATCGAATGCCGAAATCGAAGAAGAAATCAGGCTTTTTCACGACATATATAATAGCGACGACCAGCCAGAAGCTTTGCGCATACTGCGTCAAGACGCCCTTGCTACCATGCAAATCTTCGCGCGCTTTAATCCCCACTTAACCGGCAGCGTGCTAGATGGCACCGCCGGGCAATATGCAGAAACTCACATTCATCTATTTGCAGACAGCGCAAAAGATGTCGAGATTTTCTTGCTGAACCAGCAAATTCCTTATGACAGTAACGACAAGTCTTACCGTGTAAGAGATAGAAAATCAGGTGAGAAAAAAGCGAGCGGAAAAAATAGCGAGCGCTTAAAAGTGCCGATGTTTACGCTTGAAGGTCCTAACGGGTTTATTAAGCTGAGTGTATTTGAGTTCGATGATATTCGCTTTTCAACGAAAAGCGTGGTGTCAGGTGGGAATGCAGAAAGGCTAGATACGCAAGGGCTCAAAGCCCTCTTGGCTATTTAAGCCAGTCATCAATCTATGAAGCGGATATCCATCGAGCGATGTCCATCGCATAGTAAGTCAAAATACCATCCGCGCCAGCGCGCTTAAAGCCTAGCATCGCTTCAAGCACACAGGCCTTTTCATCCAACCAGCCGTTTTGTGCGGCGGCTTTTAGCATGGCATATTCACCACTCACGTGGTAAGCATAAGTTGGCACGCCAAACTCATCTTTCACGCGGCGCACAATATCCAAATAAGGCATGCCAGGCTTGACCATCACCATGTCGGCACCTTCTTCAATGTCCAAAGCCACTTCTTTAATCGCTTCGTCTGAGTTCGCTGGATCCATTTGATAATTGTATTTATTACCTTTGCCTAAATTGGCGGTTGAACCCACTGCGTCGCGGAACGGACCGTAAAAGGCCGAAGCGTATTTTGCTGAATAAGCCAAAATGCGCGTATAGGTAAAACCATGCTCCTCAAGTGCATCGCGGATTGCGCCAATGCGGCCATCCATCATGTCGGATGGCGCGACCACGTCTGCACCAGCTGCAGCATGGCAAAGCGCTTGTTTGACTAAAACTTCGACCGTTTCGTCATTGAGCACATAGCCAGTGTCATCAATCAAACCATCTTGGCCGTGGGTGGTGTAAGGGTCTAACGCCACATCTGTGATCACACCCAAATCAGGGAACGCGGATTTCAATGCTTTAACAGAACGAGGCACTAAGCCATTTGGATTAAACGCTTCTTTAGCCTCTAAGCTTTTGAATGCTTGTGGCACCACTGGGAATAAAGCAATGGCTGGGAGGCCAAGTGCTACGCACTCGGCGGCAGTTTTGAGAAGTACATCTAGGCTTTGACGTTTCACCCCGGGCATTGAAGCCACTTCTTCAATACGATTTTCGCCCTCAAGCACAAAAACTGGATAAATCAGGTCGTTCGTTGTCAGCACGTTTTCACGCATTAATCGGCGTGAAAATTCATCTTTACGCATACGGCGTGGACGAATCGCTAAGAACTGCTGGTTACCTTTTGCCATGATTTATCCTCTAGCCGAACTCAATTAACAGTCTAAGCTGAACAACCTGATGCTGGCGATGCAAACACGCGCGCAAGCTCTGCACCTGGGTCTGGCTGACGCATAAACGCTTCACCCACCAAGAATGCATTCACATGATTGCTCATCATCAATGACACATCTTCTGGCGTGAAAATACCAGACTCAGTCACCACAAAACGATCTTCCGGCAACAGCTTCAATAAATCTAGCGTGGTCTGCAATGTCACGTCAAAAGTACGTAAATTGCGGTTGTTAATCCCGATGAGCGGCGTTTCTAATTGCAATGCTAATTGCAACTCGTCAGCATCATGTACTTCCACCAACACGGCCATGCCGAGATCGTGCGAAAGTTCTTCCAACGCTTTCATTTGCGCTAACTCAAGCGCGGCAACAATCAGCAAAATACAATCCGCACCCATCGCACGTGCTTCATACACTTGGTATGGATCAATCATAAAATCTTTGCGGAGTACAGGCAATTTACAAGCCGCACGGGCTTGTTTTAAGTATTCAGGTGAACCTTGAAAATACTGTTTATCGGTTAATACAGATAAACATGCCGCGCCACCTTTTTCATACGATTTAGCAATTTCAGCAGGATTGAAATTCTCGCGAATCACGCCTTTTGAAGGGCTCGCTTTTTTAATTTCAGCAATCACCGCTGGCAAATCCGCATCGACTTTATTAAAAATGTTGCCGACGAAATCTCTTGGGTCTGATTCGTTGTATGCCTCTACACGCAAGTCATCTAAAGACTTAATCGCCTTAGCTGCTGCGACTTCTTCATGTTTCGTCGCTAAAATTTTATTTAAAATATCTGACATAACAACCTTTATGATTAGGCCAACTATTAGCCTTGGTTAGAGCACTCAATTAACTGATTTAATTTTTCTAGAGCAGCGCCGTTATCAATCACTTCAGCGGCTTTTGCTATGCCTGCTTGCAAGCTAGTTGTAATGCCCGCAACATAAATCGCAGCACCTGCATTCATCAGCACAATATCTCTCGCTGAATCTTGTTTACCATTGAGCACATCTAAAATCATGGCTTTAGATTCTTCTGCATTTTGGATTTGTATGTCTTTTAAGCGATGAATCCCTAAACCTAATTGGCTGGGATTAAGGACATATTCGGTGACTTGACCATTTTTAAGCTCAGCCACAAACGTATCGCCTGTGAATGAAATTTCATCCATGCCATCAGCACCATGCACCACTAATACGTGTTCACTGCCTAATTGCTGAAGCACTTTTGCCAGCTTACCTGTGAGATTTTTATCAAACACGCCCATCACTTGGCGACGTGCTGTTGCAGGGTTGGTCATTGGACCAAGCAAATTAAACAGTGTACGAACACCAAGCTCACGGCGCACAGGTGCGGCATACTTCATGGCGCTATGATGGTTAGGCGCAAACATAAAACCGATACCGATTTCATTCACGCACTCAGCCACTTGCGCTGGGGCTTGGTTCACATTGACGCCTAAAGCCTCTAATACATCCGCACTACCGCAAGTGGATGAAACAGAACGGCCGCCATGTTTGGCAACTTTTGCTCCGGCTGCAGCGGCCACAAATGCACACACCGTTGAAACATTGAACGTTTGAATGCCATCGCCACCCGTGCCGCAGGTGTCAATCAAATGACGACTCTCTTGAATATCCACTTTGGTTGAAAGCTCGCGCATGACCATCGCTGCGGCGGCGATTTCATCCACCGTTTCACCTTTGGCACGCAGCGCGATTAATAATGCTGAGATTTGTACTGGGGTAAGTTCGCCGCCCATGACTTGACGCATCACATCCAACATGGCGCTTTGCGTCAAATCTTGACGATCAAGCAACTGACTGAGAATGTCTTTAAAAGCCATTAGTAGGCTTTCAAAAAGTTGTTCAGTAGTTCGTGTCCATGCTCGGTCAAAATAGACTCAGGATGGAATTGCACGCCCTCAACCGCTAAGGTTTTATGGCGCACCCCCATAATCTCGCCATCATCCGTCCATGCCGTAATTTCCAAGCAATCAGGAATGCTTTCACGCTCAATCACCAATGAGTGATAGCGCGTTGCAGTATATGGGTTAGGTAAATCTTTAAACACCCCAATATTTTTATGATGAATCAGCGAGGTTTTGCCGTGCATGAGTTGTTTAGCATGCACAATCTTGCCGCCAAATGCTTGGCCGATACTTTGATGACCCAGACAAACACCTAGCAAAGGAATCTTGCCTGCAAATTCATGAATCAACGGCACAGAAATACCTGCTTCATTTGGGGTACATGGGCCGGGGGAAATCACAATATGGTCAGGGTTTAGCGACTTCACTTTTGCTAAATCAATCTCATCATTTCGGTAAACCTGCACATCTTGACCTAGCTCAGCTAAATATTGCACGAGGTTGTAGGTAAAAGAGTCGTAATTATCAATCATTAATAGCATGGCTTACTCCTTACCTTCCAGGCCTGTATCTAGGCCTAAATTAACCAACTCGGCTGCACGCAGCACAGCGCGCGCTTTGTTTTGCGTTTCCATCCATTCGCTTTCAGGCACAGAGTCGGCCACGATGCCAGCACCTGCTTGCACATAAAGCTTATTATTTTTAATCACGCCAGTACGAATCGCAATTGCTACATCCATGTCGCCATTAAAGCCCAAATAACCAACAGCGCCCGCATAAATACCGCGCTTCTCTGGCTCTAACTCATCAATAATTTCCATGGCGCGTACTTTAGGGGCGCCGCTCACCGTGCCAGCTGGAAATGTTGCTTTTAATACATCAATCGAATCCATGCCAGGCTTTAGCTTGCCTTCCACATTAGACACAATATGCATTACATGTGAGTAACGCTCAATCATCATATTGTCAGTGACTTTGACTGTGCCTGTTTGCGCGACACGGCCCACATCATTACGACCTAAGTCCATTAATTGCACATGTTCTGCGCGCTCTTTTGGGTCAGCTAATAACTCATCTGCCAAGGCCAAATCTTGCTCACGTGTTTTACCACGTGGGCGAGTTCCAGCAATTGGACGCGCGGTCACCGTGCCATCTTCAAGACGCACTAAAATCTCGGGTGACGCGCCCACCACATGATGGTCACCCATATCGTAATAAAACATATAGGGCGATGGATTTAAGCTACGAAGCGCGCGGTATAAAGAAAGTGGCGGCGCGTAAAATGGTTGTGACATACGCTGAGATAACACCACTTGCATGATATCGCCATCAAAAATATAGCGTTTTGCTTTTTCAACCGCCGCTTTAAAATTCGCCTCCCCAAAATCAGACTGCGCTTGCTCTTGTTTGAGCGCTTGCGCTTCAGGAATGGAAACTGATTTACGTAAACGCTGAATCAACTCAGCCAAACGTTTTTTAGCATTTACATAAGCATTTTGTTCGGCGGGGTCGGCATAAACAATGAAGTATAGTTTGCCAGAAAGGTTATCCACCACGGCTAGCTCTTCAGACACCATCAGTAATACATCAGGCACATTCACATCATCAGGCTTCACCTTATCAGCCAAACGACGCTCGATATAACGTACGGTATCGTAGCCAAAATAACCAGCCAAGCCGCCGGTAAAACGTGGCAAGCCTTGATAAGGCGGCACTTTAAAGCGCGCTTGGTAGTTTTGGACAAAATCCAGCGGATTTACATCGGTCGCAGCTTCAACCACTTTATTATCTTGCAAGACTTGCACATCGCGGCGATTGGCCACGATCCGGGTGCGTGCCGGCAAACCAATAATAGAGTAACGACCAAAACGCTCGCCACCTTGAACGGATTCGAGCAAGTATGAGAAGGGTTGGTTCGCTAATTTGAGGTAAAGCGAGAGTGGGGTATCAAGATCTGCAAAAGTCTCGATCACTAAGGGAATGCGATTAAAGCCTTGAGCAGCTAGCGCATTAAATTCTGATTGATTGATAGTTTGTAACATAAAGACCTCAAATTTTTAAACAGCTATTTCTAGCTACCAAATTTCCTAAAATTAAGTGCGACAAAAGTCGCATGCGATGACAGGATCAGACCCACCATCGCCAACTTGTTTGCTTTGTAGAAATTTGAGGTGCTTTCATTGCAATGCGTCTAAATTAAACAGTCGCCAATTGCGCGCGCAATTCAGAAACAATCGTGTTGTAACGGTTAGGATCAGTATCTTTACCTGCACCAAACACCGCTGAACCAGCCACAAATGTATCAGCGCCAGCACGTGCGATTTCAGCAATATTCGCTGCGTTCACGCCGCCATCCACTTCCAACCAAATCTCACGACCTGTTTGTGCTGTGTAAGCATCAATTTTTGCACGGGCTAAACGTAATTTATTCAATGTTTCAGGAATGAATTTTTGACCGCCAAAGCCTGGGTTCACAGACATCAACAAAATCATATCGACTTTGTCCATTACGTGATCAAGGTAGTGAAGCGGTGTTGCAGGGTTAAATACCAAGCCAGATTTACAGCCTAAGTCACGCACCAAAGCCAAGCTGCGGTCGATATGATCAGAAGCCTCTGGGTGAAAAGTAATGATATTGGCACCTGCTTTAGCAAAGTCAGGAATAATGCGATCCACTGGTTTCACCATCAAATGCACGTCAATCAACGCGCCAGCATTTTTAGAAATTTCACGGATAGACTCACAAACCAATGGACCAATCGTTAAGTTTGGTACGTAATGGTTATCCATTACGTCAAAGTGAACAAGGTCCGTACCAGATGTAATCACGTCAGTAATTTCTTGACCCAGCTTAGCGAAGTTTGCTGAAAGGATACTTGGAGCAATTCTGAATTGTTTAGCCATAATGTTTATAAGAATCTATATGCAGTAAAAACGATTATTTTAACCGCATTTAGGCATGAATTAACAGACTAATCCGCTATTTTATTGCTTATGTTTCTTGCTTAAGAAGTCCGGATGCTGGAAAATTGCGAAATGCAATTATTCACGGTTGGTGTCAATCACACCACAGCTCCAATCTCTATTCGCGAAAACGTGGCGTTTCAACATGAAACATTAACCCATGCACTTCGCGACTTGACGTCTCACGGCGTGCGTGAGGCAGCAATTTTGTCGACCTGTAATCGCACTGAGCTTTACTGTAATACTTCGCATCCAGAACAAGCTTTGGCGTGGCTTGCGCAATATCACAAGCTAGACCGCGACAATATTCAGCCCTTTATCTATACATTACCTAGCGACGAAGCGGTTAAACATGCATTCCGTGTGGCTTCTGGTTTAGATTCTATGGTGCTTGGTGAGCCGCAAATTTTGGGCCAAATGAAACAAGCAGTGAAGATTGCTGAAACCGCTGGCACCGTTGGTACCTTGCTACACAAGCTTTTTCAACGAACATTTGCAGTTGCCAAAGAGGTGCGCACCTCAACAGACATTGGCGCAAGCTCACTTTCAATGGCGGCCGCATCTGTACGTTTAGCGCAGCGCCTATTTGGCAATTTGCAAGATAAGCATGTCTTGTTTATCGGCGCGGGTGAAATGATTACGCTTTGCGCTGAACATATTGCCTCGCAAAAACCTGCCAGCATCACCGTTGCCAATCGAACACTGGAGCGGGGTAAAGAGCTTGCAGCACTTTTCGATGGTCAAGCTATTTTGTTATCTGAATTGCCCGATCGCTTACATGCATTTGATATTGTCATCACCAGCACAGCAAGCCAATTACCAATTGTAGGGTTAGGTATGGTGGAACGTGCAGTGAAAGCACGTAAACGCCGTCCAATGTTCATGGTTGATTTGGCTGTGCCACGTGACATTGAACCTGAAGTCGCGCAATTAGATGATGTTTATTTATATACTGTCGATGACCTGGCTCAAGTGGTACAAGAGGGCTTAGGAAACCGCCAAGACGCGGCGCTTGAAGCCGAAGTGATTATTACTGAGCGTGTTGAACACTTTATGCATTGGCTCAAAACACGCGACGCCGTGCCAACAATCCGCGCACTCCGCGATCAGGCCGAAAATTTACGCTTAACTGAACTAGAAAAAGCACAAAAATTGCTGGCAAAAGGCGAAGACCCTGCAGCCGTCATTGAGGCCTTGAGCAATGCGCTCACGAATAAATTTCTACATGCCCCGAGTCATGCGCTTAATCACAGCACGGGGCATGAGCACGAACAACTAGAGACGCTTTTGCGTCAGCTTTACCAAATTAAAACTTAATATTCAGACAAAGAAACAGCAATGAAACCATCCATGATAAAAAAGCTCGCAACCTTAAGCGAGCGTTTAGACGAGCTCAACCGCCTGCTCAGTAGCGAAGGCGCAACATCGAACATGGACAACTATCGCAAGCTCACGCAAGAGCATGCTGAAATTACCCCGATTGTTGAGCAATTCCGAGCTTTTGAACAAGGTGAGGCGGACATTGCTGAAGCGCAAAAAATGCTTTCAGATCCAGAGATGAAAGAATTTGCACAAGAAGAAATTGAAAATGGCAAAGCTACTTTAGAAGCCGTTGAAAACGAACTACAAAAACTCCTACTACCGAAAGACCCTAACGACGAGCGCAATATCTTCTTAGAAATCCGTGCAGGTACGGGCGGGGATGAGTCTGCTTTATTTGCTGGCGACTTATTCCGCATGTATTCACGCTATGCAGAGCGCCAACGCTGGAAAGTGGAAATCGTTTCAGCAAGCGATTCGGAAGTGGGCGGCTACAAAGAAATTATTGCGAAGATTGAAGGCCACGGCGCTTACTCAAAACTCAAGTTTGAGTCAGGTGGCCACCGTGTGCAGCGTGTGCCTGATACAGAAACTCAAGGCCGTATCCATACTTCAGCCTGTACTGTTGCAGTATTGCCGGAAGCAGATGAAGTGAGCGATGTCGTGATTAATCCTGCGGAAATCCGCATTGATACTTACCGTGCCAGTGGCGCAGGTGGTCAGCACATTAACAAAACCGACTCTGCTGTGCGTATTACCCACTTGCCAACCGGCATTGTGGTGGAATGCCAAGATGACCGGAGTCAACACAAAAACAAAGCGCAAGCGATGAGCGTGTTAGTCGCGCGGATTAAAGATGCTGAAGTCCGTGCACAACAATCAAAAATTGCCAGCGAACGTAAAAGCTTGATTGGCTCTGGCGACCGCTCAGAACGCATCCGCACTTACAATTACCCCCAAGGTCGTATCACCGACCACCGCATCAACCTCACGCTTTATAAGATTGACGCAATTACCGAGGGTGATATGGATGAGCTCATTGGCGCACTTGCGGCAGAACACCAAGCCGACATGTTGGCAACCTTGGGTGAAGATAACTAGCATCTTTTTTTGGGCTAAAGCCGCCAGCTTTTCATGCGGCTAAAGTATTCAGGTTGACGTAAACACAGATAAATAATCACCAGCGCATTCATCAGCGATGTGATTAAGAATAGTTGCGGAATGTTGAGCCCTAACTCAAATATCAGCATCGCAAACACCGCGGATATCACCATAAACAAAGCGTTCAAAATGTTATTCGCGGCAATCACTCTAGATTGATGGGTTTTCTGAGCGCGAGATTGAATCAGTGCATACAGTGGCACGATATAAATCCCACCAAATAAACCAATCAACGCAATATCCATTAGCAAGCGCCAATCAGCAACACCGCTCGCACTAGTCGTATATGAATCCACGCCAAACGCCATCATGCCCATTGCACCAAGAGGTACCAAGCCGATTTCTACGATGCCTTTGGATAGCTTTTCGCACAGTAATGAGCCAATCCCCACGCCGACTGAAAATACCGCCAGTAAGAGAATAAAAACGCTTTCATCGCCATGTAAAACCTCTTTGGCAAAGACAGGAAACTGCGCAAGCAACGTTGCGCCATAAAACCAAAACCAAGAGATGCCAATAATCGCTAACCAAATAGCCTGGCTTTTCCAAACAAAAGCGATATTACGCCCCGTTTCTGTGATTGGATTCCAATTGATTTTTAAGCTAGGCTCAGCCGCAGGCGAATTTGGGATTTGCTTACTCGCAAAATAACCCAAGAACGCAAGGCCCACTATGCTTATGCCAGTCACCAATTCACTGCCTTGATGCATCCCCAGACCCGCACCAATCATTTGCCCAAGCAAAATTGCGATAAAGGTGCCCATTTCCACCATGCCGTTACCGCCGACCAACTCGGACTCAGTGAGGTGTTGCGGTAGATAAGCGTATTTTACTGGCCCAAATAAAGTGGAATGCATACCCATCATAAAGAGCGCCAACACCAATAGCCAAAGCACATGTAGCAAAAAACCAAGCGCCGCAAATAGCATCAACAACACTTCGAAAATTTTGACAAATCGAATGAGTTGCGACTTTTCACACTTATCAGCGATTTGCCCAGCAGTGGCAGAAAACAAAAAGAATGGCAGAATAAAAATACCTGGCAATAAGGCAGCAAGGCCCGCGCCATTGAGCGAAGTTAAATCGCTTGTATGGAATACCGCCATGGCAATTAAGGCGGTTTTAAAAACATTGTCATTAAGTGCGCCCAAAAACTGGGTACAGAAAAATGGCAAAAAGCGCTTTTCACGTAACAACTTAAATTGCTGACTCATTTTCACGCCTCATCGATTAATAAACCATTATATTTTGTTCAATCAAAAATAATGCTGAAATTATTTTTATATATCTTCGTCTATTCGCTATCATGTTGGACTTGCTTTAATTATTACGCCTAATCAGCACTACATTCTTTCTTGGAAAAATATCACTTTGGCATCTACACAACCATTGCTCAAACTGCGTGAAGATTTACTCACCAAAGTTTCCAAAACAGGCTTTAGCTTTTGCCCAAGCGCAGCGATGCGAACTTGGCTTTTAGCGCAATCTGTAGATGCATTGAACGATTGGCATGAGTTTGCGGATAGCTGGAATGAGATGCCGCTAGACGAACACATGGCTGATGGAGGACGTTATCGCCGCCGCCGTTATGCGGTATTAAACGCACAATCGGGCACCAGCGAAATCGTCTTAGAGCCACATCAGCCACATTACCAAAGCTTAAATTACAATACCTTAAATGGCGGCATTGCCCGCGACTTTGAGGCGATAAAAGCAAGCACCATTCAAAGCCACAGCATGCAATCCGTGCTGAAGTTTTGCCAAACAGTATTTAGTGAGCTAATGCCCAATACACCTTGGCACATTGAGTGTCACCAATTCCGTATTGAAGCAAACGACAAATCTTTGGGCAAACCAACGCCAGAAGGTGTACATCGAGACGGCGTAGATTTTGTATTAGTGATGATGGTGAAACGCCAAAACATTTCGAGCGGCACTACCACCATGCATGATTTAGAGCACAAAAATTTAGATAGTTTTACGCTCACAGAGCCTTTGGATGTTGCGATTGTCAACGATCACCGTTGCATGCACGGAGTAACCCCCATCGTTCCAATAGACCCCACACAGCCTGCTTATCGCGACGTGTTAGTGGTCACTTTCAAAAAAAATCAGCAGTAAATTGATGGTTAAAAATACCCAACAGTCAGCACATCAAAGTGCTAATCCGCTGCGCAATTTGAGTTTCTTCAAGCTGCTCAGTTATCGCGTGTTAATGGTGCTGTCCTACCAAATCATGGCGGTGGTCGTGGGCTGGCATTTATACCAAATCACACACGATCCACTTTCGCTTGGCTTAATTGGTCTTGCTGAAATCATCCCTTACTTTTGCACGGCCTTATTTGCAGGCTATGCGGTAGACCATTACTCAAGGCGCAACTTTGGTGTGAGTTCTTCATTCACGCTCATGCTTTCCGCCTTGTTAATTTATGCAATCACAGAAGGTAGATTATCGGGCGAGCCAACGCTATGGATTTACGGAGCAATCGCTTTGATTGGTTTAGCTCGTGCTTTTATTGCGCCGACTTACAGCGCAATTTTCGCCTCCATCATGCCACGCCAAGAATATGCAAAAGGTGCCAGCATCGGTAGTGCCGCATTTCAATTTGGTTTAATCACTGGCCCAGCAATTGGCGGAATTTTGGTTTGGTGGACTAGCTTGCAAGTGGCTTATTTGGTCTCCGCTGGCTTAGCCTGCGCATCTGGTATTGCGCTACTCACACTTGAAGTACACACCCCCAAAGTGGTCTCAGAAAAAGCGATTTTTTCTGGTATCGCCGAAGGGGTGCGTTTTGTATATAACCACCAAGTGATTTTGAGCGGCCAAGCGCTTGATATGTTTGCAGTGCTGTTTGGTGGCGCAGTGGCGATGCTTCCGGCTTTTATTCACGATGTTTATCACTTTGGCCCAGAAGGCCTTGGGATTTTACGAGCTTCCCCAGCCATCGGCGCAATTATCACTGGTGCCTATTTAGCTAAGCATCCAATTTATGAAAACGCTGGTAAATGGTTGTTGTTTTCTGTCGCAGGCTTTGGCGTTTGCATCATCGCTTTTGCACTTACGCCACATTTCTGGTTTGCGGCAGTGCTCTTGATGCTTTCAGGTGTGTTTGATGGCGTTTCAGTTGTGCTACGCAGCACTATTATGCAACTTGCCACACCAGACCACATGCGTGGCAGAGTAGCCTCTATCAATGGCTTATTTATTGGCTCTTCAAACGAATTAGGCGCTTTTGAATCTGGCCTGATGGCGAGGGTGATGGGTTTAATTCCATCGGTGATATTTGGCGGCGTAATGACGCTGGGCGTAGTGGCGACCACTGCAGCGCTGGCCCCTAAGTTGCGGAGACTTAACTTAAAGCATTTAGAAGCAGATGTTCACGAAAAATAGTGCAGGTTAATATTCGCTACTTCTACCCGTTGCATAGCTTTTTTCTACATCCTGCTGCCACTCACCACACGCTGAACACTGATGATCATGCATCGTTGGGCATAGCAACAAGTTTGCACTTTCACAAAACTTACAAACCCTGGGCACTGCTAATTTATGCACAGTCTCATGATGTTCTGTGGCAACTTTTGTACTGCCAAGTGCGTATTTATTGTCCATACCTGACCTCCAATTAAAGCCATACTCAACGTCTTTGTCTGTAAAGTTTAATCCAAATTTTGTCCCAATGACAACATTAAAAATATCCACAAACTTGTGGCTTAGCTTATCAGTTAAAATAGCGCTTTTCGTTATTACTGCAACCCCATTTACAAAGGCATATATGCAAAACATCGTCGTAGAGAAAAAACCAGCACAAAGCACACTTGATAGCCTCAATGTCGCAAAATGGCCGACTTGGGAAAAAGAAGTGTCAGTATTTCCCTGGGTATTTCCAGAACAAGAAATCGCTTACATCTTAGAAGGCGAATGTGTGATTACTCCAGAGGGTGGAAAGCCAGTGAAGTTTGGCAAAGGTGACTTAGTCACATTCCCTGCAGGTCTTAAAGCAAGCTGGGAAGTGAAAAAGCCACTACACAAGCACTATAAGCTTGATGGCAACGCGCTTACGCAGATTTTACGCCGCATTAAACTTAAAATCGGCTTATAAACAGTGTAAAAATCTTCGCTGTGTAAAATGGTTTTCATGATAATCACTAGACAAGCTTAATGACGCTTACAACGACAGCGCCACGTTCACTCCGTAAAATAAGAATTGTTGTTAGGCACTTATAAATCAATCATTAAGGAGTTTTACCATGTGGACTAAACCAGCAGCGACAGTAATGCGTTTCGGCTTTGAAGTAACAATGTACGTAATGAACAAATAATTCACAGATTGCTTATCGAAGTCACTCATCTTCATTCGCAAAAATAAAAAAGGAGCCTTGATGGTTCCTTTTTTATTGCCTAGCGCTTAAGAGTTACGCTAGATGAAAGGTGTTAGTGCGCTTAATCTATATCGGCAGGGTCACACTAAGTCAATGACGGCTCATCCATTTGGTTACCCAAACTTACTACCTTATTCACTGCACTAACATCTTTATTTTAATCGCTTATCAACAAAAAACCCCGCCTAGGCGGGGTTTTATTTTGCATCAATCTAGGATTTGATTAACCGCATTTGCTCTCGCCACAATTAAGGCAGGTGAGGCAACCATCCATAATAATCGCAGCTTTGGTACTACATTTGGCACAAAGCTGTGCGCCTGCTGGAAAACCTTCTGCATTTTCATCGCCACCAGATTTGGCATGTTTTTCTAAAAACTCTTTTTTCTTTTCAGCCACTAGCTTTTGTTGATGTTCATCAAGGCCAGCTTTTTTAAGCATGCCGATTTCTTGTAAGTGTTGTTCAACCACTTCACCGATTTCAGCCACGAGACTAGGGATGTATTTGCCACCCTTTTTGAAGTAGCCCCCGCTTGGATCAAACACGCTATGTAGCTCTTCTACTAAGAAAGTCACATCACCACCTTTACGGAATACGGCTGACATCACGCGAGTGAGGGCAACAATCCATTGGAAGTGGTCCATGTTTTTTGAGTTAATAAAAATCTCAAATGGACGGCGGTGCTCCTGTGGTGTGCCTTCGTTCATCACGACGTCGTTAATGGTGATGTATAAAGCATGCTCAGTCACTGGCGTTTTAATTTTATAGGTGTTGCCTACCAACTTATCTGGGCGGCTAAGTGGCTCGCCCATTTGTACTATTGTTGCAGACTGCGTTGCTGTCTGTGCCGGGGCAGCAGCAACTTCCGCCGCCTTTGCTTTATCTTCTTCTGTCACTAAGCCAAAGCCTGTGATTTTTTTTTCAATTTTAATTGCCATGTTGTTCTCTCTTTAATTTTTTCAGTTATACGGTTTTAATATTAGGATTTTTTAATATTAAAACTTGCCGTAGTAACCTTCTTTTAGGGCGTCGTATAGATTGGCGGCTGAGTGCATTTCACCGTCGTATTCAATCTCTTCGTTACCCTTCACCTCAACTACCGTGCCGTCTTCTAGCGTGAATTTGTAGGTGGTGTTTTCTAAGTCTTTTTCTGTGACCAATACGCCTTGGAAAGCTTCCGGGTTAAAGCGGAAAGTAGTACAACCTTTCAAACCTTTGTCGTAAGCGTAAAGATAGATGTTTTTGAAATCTTCAAAATCATAATCTGTTGGTACGTTGATGGTTTTTGAGATTGAACTATCAATCCATTTTTGCGCAGCTGCTTGAATATCCACGTGCGCTTTGGCTTGAATAGTCGATGAATCTAAGAAGTATTCTGGCAACTTCTCATCTTCTGCTTCACTAAATGGCATCGCTTTGCTGTTGATTAACTCGCGGTACGCCAATAGCTCGTATGAGAATACGTCCACTTTCTCTTTTGATTTTTTACCTTCACGAATCACGTTACGTGCGTAATGGTGAGCAAATGATGGCTCAATACCGTTACTTGCGTTGTTCGCTAATGAAAGTGAAATCGTGCCTGTTGGAGCAATTGAGCTATGGTGGCTAAAACGCACGCCTGTTTTGGCGATTTGTTTACGCAAGGCTTCTGGGAACTGCTGCATATAGCGACTATATGTGCCCATCAACACTTTTCCCTTTACCTTATCACCAAGCTTAAAGCCATCCTTCACCATTTCTGGACGTTTTGAAAGCATGTCACCTGTCACCACGAACTCTTCGTCCATGATAGGTGCAGCGCCTTTTTCTTTTGCCAGGTCAATGCCGATTTCCCAGCCTGTTTCAGCCATTACTTTAGTGACTTCTTCTGTGAACGCCACTGAAGCCTCTTCACCGTATTTCATTTTCAACATGGTGAGCGTTGAACCTAAACCTAAATAGCCCATGCCGTGACGACGTTTGCGAGCAATTTCCGCACGTTGCTGTTCTAGCGGCAAACCGTTAATTTCGACGACGTTGTCTAACATGCGAGTGAAGATCGCAACCACTTGACGATATTCATCCCAATCGAATGTTGCTTGATCAGTAAATGGATTACGTACAAATTTAGTTAAATTTACAGAGCCCAACAAGCAAGCGCCATAAGGTGGCAATGGTTGCTCACCACATGGATTCGTTGCGCGGATGTTTTCGCAGAACCAGTTATTGTTCATCTCATTAACACGGTCAATCAAGATAAAGCCTGGCTCAGCGAAATCGTAAGTTGAGGACATGATGACATCCCACAAACGACGTGCCTTGATTGTTTTGTAAACGCGGCAAGCTGTTTTGCCATCTGATTCACGTGTGAGGTATTTGTCTTTAATTGGCCATTCGCGCCATACTACTTGCGATTCATCTTTAGTATCTAAGGCATCAACCGTTGCTTCTTTTGAAGTCACAGGGAACGCAAGCTTCCACTCAGCGTCTGCCTTTACCGCTTCCATGAATTCTTTAGTAATTAAGCATGAAAGATTAAATTGTCGTAAACGACCCGCTTCGCGTTTCGCTTTGATGAAATCAGTGACATCAGGATGTGAAATGTCGAATGTCGCCATTTGTGCGCCACGACGGCCACCGGCTGAAGACACTGTAAAGCACATCTTGTCGAAGATATCCATGAATGAAAGTGGGCCGCTAGTATAGGCACCAGCACCCGCCACAAATGCGCCTTTTGGACGCAGTGTTGAGAACTCGTAACCAATACCGCAACCTGCTTTTAGTGTTAGGCCAGCCTCGTGCACCTTATTTAAAATGCCATCCATGCTGTCTTCAACAATGCCAGATACCGTGCAATTGATAGTACTGGTTGCTGGCTTATGCTCTAAAGCACCTGCGTTTGACGTAATACGTCCTGCAGGAATCGCACCACGGCGCAGCGCCCACAAGAATTTTTCGTGCCACTCAGCACGTTTGTTTTCTTCTTCAACATCAGCCAAAGCACGCGCTACTCGTGAGTAGCTGTCGTCCATGTTTTGGTCAACATGGTCACCTTGTTTGGTTTTGAGACGGTATTTTTTGTCCCAGATGTCCAATGACACAGATTGCATTGGCACTTCTTTTTGATTGTTTTCTTGCATAGCGGCTTCTTCTGGCGTTTTGACGGCTTGTAACATTGGTAGTTTCCCTAATTTATTCTTTAATTAGTCTGATTTTACACAGTTTGTCACGCGTGTTTGCTTGTGCTCATTTTTTAGTCAGACCACAATATATTGTGCTTAGGTGCAAAATTATTCCATTTTATAGTGTTGGTCAAGCAATATATTTAACATTTCTTTACATTTGATCTGCGTCTTTTTGGTGCATTTTTAATAGCCCAAACAGGAGGACAAGTCTGGCATTTAGTGAGTGTTTACTAACCAAAATAAAAATAGTTTTCTGGACAAATCCAAATACATTTCACGCAACAAACTATGAGAAAATTACTATATGTCACGTTTACTTTATTCAGCACTCTTGTATTTTTTGTTACCCTTCACTGCCATCAAGCTTTTATGGCGTGGATTGCGACAACCCGCTTACTTAAATCACTGGTCTGAGCGTTATGGTTTTTACAGCCAAGCTGCCTCGCAACCGCTTATTTGGTTGCACTGCGTATCTGTTGGCGAAACGCGCGCGGCCAAGCCATTAATTGAAGCTTTATTAGAAAAGTATCCCGCGCACCAAATTTTGCTCACTCATGCAACGCCCACAGGCCGTGAAGCTGGCGAACAGCTCTTTCCTGGTGACAAATACCCACGCATTTCTCGTTGCTACTTGCCTTACGACACACCAGACGCTGTAAAACGATTTTTGAAGCACTATCAGCCAGCGCTGGGATTGCTGATGGAAACAGAGCTTTGGTTTAATTTGATTGCGTCATGCAAAGCGCAAAGCATTCCACTGTTATTGGTGAACGCACGGCTTTCAGAACGCTCCGCGCGTGGCTACGCCAAAGTTAGCACGCTAACAACACAAGGCTTAAATAGTTTGAGCGCGATCGCCGCGCAAACGGAACAAGATGCAACCCGTTTAAAAACCTTACTCGGCAAAGCGGGCAAAGTCGTTGTGGCGGGCAATCTTAAATTTGATGTTAATCCACCAGCAGATGAGGCGGAGCGTGGAAGATACTTACGTAGCTTGCTTGGCTTAAAGCGTCCTGTATTTTTAGCAGCAAGTACGCGAGATGGCGAAGAGGCCCTAATTTTAGAGGCCATTGCTTCAAGCGAGATTCCAAATCTGCTTACCGTTATCGTGCCAAGACATCCGCAAAGGTTTGATGAGGTCGCGACGCTCCTCACCAAACATAGCATTGCTTTTTGCCGCCGCTCAGAATTCTCGATGGGCACAGTAGCTGCCGACATTACTAACTGCAGCGTGATTCTTGGGGACAGCATGGGCGAGATGTTTACATACTATTCAGCCTGCGATGTTACATTCATTGGCGGGAGTTTATTGCCTCTTGGCGGACAAAACTTAATTGAAGCCAGTGCAATGGGCAAACCTGTTTTAATTGGTCCGCACACATTTAATTTTAGCGATGCGACAAATCAAGCAGTGCTGGCAGGTGCCGCAATTCGAGTGAGCGATCCGCAAGAGCTCAAAGAGAAATTAAGTGCTTTAATGCATGATGCAGAAACAAGGAAAACAATGAGTGATGCTGCATTACTCTTTAGCAAGAGCGCTAGCGGTGCAACGCAAAGACTAATGGATTTAATTGGGCAGTATTTGCCAGCTAAAATCTAATAACGAAAACTAGCGTATAAGCTGGCTGATTTTTTTGAAGGCGTCGCCTTCAGCAAGACCCAGCCACTCAAACACCAATGACTCTGTATTACTAATAATCACCCCAGCATCACGCATTCTATTGAGCGCATTTCGCTTGTTTTCTGGGTTACGAGAAATCACCGCATCTTCGAGCACGAACACGGTTTTGCCTTGGGCAAGCAAATCTAGTGCGGTTTGAAGAAGACAAATATGCGCTTCCATACCTGCCAAAATTACTTGTTGATGGTCGCCCAACAGTTGTCGATTAAAAGCGGGTTCGCCACAGCAAGAAAACGCGATTTTTTGAACCGGTTTTTTGCCATCCATATATAAAGCTAGCTCGGGTACAGTTGGCCCTAGACCTTTAGGATATTGCTCGGTGAAGATGGTAGGGATTTCTAGCAAAGTGGCACTTTGCAAAAGAACAGTGCAGTTTTTAACAACATCAGCGATGTGGTCGGTCATCACGCTACTGAGTTTGGTTTGCATATCCACAATCACTAACTGACTTTGATTGCGATCTGCGATACACGCTACATTCTTCATGCTGACCTCGCGTCGATTAACGGCTGACTAACTGTTGATTCACACCTTCTAAATCTGCCTCGCCGAGCAAGCCAACAGCGGACTTGAGCGATAAGATATTCACTAAATAAGTATAACGAGATTGCAGTAAATCGCGCTTAGCGCTGAAATATTGCTGTTGCGCATTGAGCACGTCAACGCTGGTTCGTATGCCAACCTCATAACCTAGGTTTGTTGAATCCAACTGACTTTGACTTGAGTTCAGCGCCTGTTCATAAGCCTTAATTTGCGCCACGCTGCTGGCTAAATTCAAATAGGCTGAACGTGTGTCTAAGTTGGCTTGGCGCTTTGCAACTTCCAAATCATCCTGGGCTTTTTGTTTGTTCGCAACTGCCTCACGCACTTTTGAACTTACCAATCCACCTTGGTAAATTGGAATTTGAAGTTGCAACCCAAGGGTAGCGCTCGTGATATCGCTTCCATTTCCAAGACCTGTAGTTGTGCCATTCGAATAATTGTTGTTATAGCCAGCTACGGCGTCTAGTGTGGGCAAATGCCCAGCATTTTGGCGCTCAACCTCTTGTGTCGCGATTTCCAAGGCTTGTTGCTGAAGTCCAATCACTAAGCTATTTTGCTCAGCAACTTGCACCCACTTTTCCATTTCAACAGGTTCAGGTGATTGCGCGACTAAATCGCTTCGAACACCAATAAGTGCTTGCGGCATTGCGCCAACAATCGCTTGAATAGCGCGTCTTTTAACTTCTAAATCGTTCAACGCAGCAATCTCTTGTGCTACTACCAAATCAAATCTCGCTTGCGCTTCATTGAAGTCAGTAATCGTTGAAGTACCAACTTCAAAGTTTGCTTTTGCTTGTTCCAATTGCTTATTAATGGCCGTTTTTTGCGCATTGATTAAGTCAATTTTATCTTGTGCTAAGAGCACATCAAAATAAGTTTTAGACGCACGAAGAATTAAATTTTGTTGCGCCAATACTAATTGTTTATCGGCTTGGATGACCTGACTTTTAGCTTGTTCAAATTGTGCGCGGATTTGCTTACGATAAATCGGCTGAGTCACGTTAACGCCGTAATTGTAGCTTTCAAAATTATTTTGACCACCGCGCAAGGGAAGTGTGGTGTTTCCAAAAAACTTGGCATCTGACTGAGTTGCGCTCACGCCAGCGTTTAAGCTCACTGTAGGCAAAAACAACGCTTTACCTTGCGCTAATTTCTCTTGATTCGCTAAATGACTACTTTGTGCTGAAGCCCAAACTGGATCATGGCTCAAAGCCTGCTGATAAATCTGAATCAAATTTTGGCTGTCAGCCGCGTGCACTTGATAAGCAGCAAACAAAGCAAAAGTTAGTATTGAAAATTTAAAGCGCATATTCTGAACGACTCTTTAAAACTCAAACTTTTCCGCTTGAGGTGCATTTACGATGGCTGGCAAACAAGTTTCAAACAACACATCTGTTTTGAAATTGTCTACTGAAATACGCGTAATTAAGGTTGCTTCCATTGCAGGCGCATCGCCCACGACGAAAAACATACGACCCCCGACTGCCAACTGACGTTCAACTTGCGTATTTAATAAAGGCGTTGAGCCTGTAAACACAATCACATCATAAGGCGCATTTGCGGCCAAACCATGCACGCCATCTGCCACGACTAAATTCACATTTACTATACCTTGTGCGGCAATATTTTTAGCAGCTTGTTTGCTGATTTTGGCATTAAGCTCAACGCTATCAACATGCTTAGCTTGCAACGCTAATAAAGCCGTCAAATACCCACTGCCCGTGCCAATCTCTAACACTTTATCTGTTTGTTTAATTTCTAACGACTGAAGAATACGGCCTTCCATTTTTGGCGACAACATCAACTGTCCGTCACCTAGCGGAATTTCCAAATCAGCAAATGCCAAGCCAACATACTGTTTCGGCACAAAATCTTCGCGTGGTAGTTTAGCGAGCAAGACAAGCACAGCGCCATCCAAGACATCCCAAGGACGAATTTGCTGTTCTATCATATTAAAACGTGACTGCTGAACTGATGCTGATTCCTGTTTTAAACTCATTGCCAATCCTTTTTAAATCAATCTTTAACCATCATTATAACCGAAGCCAATTCATTTTATCGCTTGCTTTTAAGCGGTTTTTCGCGTAATTTTAAAGACATTGCTAGGGGTCTCCAAAATGTTGTTTTGGAGTGAGATACACCCTTTGAACCTGATGCGGGTCATGCCGCCGTAGGGAAGCTAGTCCATCGCTTCCCTACTCCGTTGTATTATTTTTTTGGAGTAGACATTGAACGCCACCGATAAAAACCTCGCTCACTTTGTAGGCGAAACCGCTGAGATTGATCCAGCAACCAAACAACCTTTTACAAACTCACGTAAAGTCTATGTGCAAGGCTCACGCCCTGACGTTCAAGTGCCTTTCCGTGAAATTAGTCTAAGTGACACACCTTCCGCTTTTGGCGCTGAAAAAAACCCACCAGTCATGGTGTATGACACTTCTGGCCCTTACACAGACCCAAATGTAAAAATTGATATTCGTAACGGCTTGCCAGCTATGCGCGCTAAATGGATTGAAGAGCGTAACGATACTGAGCAGCTAGATGGCCCAAGTTCAGCTTTTGGTGTGGAACGTAAAAACGATCCAGCACTTGCTGAAATGCGCTTTAACCTTTCACGCCAACCTCGTCGTGCTAAAGCTGGCATGAATGTGAGCCAAATGCACTATGCGCGTAAAGGTATCATCACCCCAGAAATGGAATACATCGCGATTCGCGAAAACCAACGCCGTGAGAACATGAGCGAATTGTTGCAAACGCAACATAAAGGCCATGACTTTGGCGCAAACATTCCTAAAGTAATTACACCAGAATTTGTCCGTGATGAAGTTGCACGTGGCCGTGCGATTATTCCAGTGAACATTAACCACCCTGAAATTGAACCGATGATTATTGGCCGTAATTTCTTGGTGAAAATTAACGCCAACATCGGCAACTCAGCCCTAGGCTCTTCAATTTCAGAAGAAGTTGAAAAAATGGTCTGGGGGACACGCTGGGGCGGCGATACCGTGATGGATTTATCAACGGGTAAAAACATACACGAAACACGCGAGTGGATTATCCGCAACAGCCCAGTCCCGATTGGTACTGTGCCTATCTACCAAGCACTTGAAAAAGTAAACGGTAAAGCTGAAGACCTCACTTGGGAAATCTTCCGCGACACCTTAATTGAACAAGCTGAGCAGGGCGTGGATTACTTCACCATTCATGCGGGCGTTCGTTTAGCGTATATCCCAATGACAGCAAAACGCATGACAGGCATCGTGTCTCGTGGCGGCTCTATCATGGCGAAATGGTGTTTAGCGCATCATAAAGAATCATTCCTTTATGAGCACTTTGAAGACATCTGCGAAATCATGAAGGCGTATGACGTAAGCTTCTCATTAGGTGACGGTTTACGCCCTGGTTCAATTTACGATGCAAACGATGAAGCACAATTTGCTGAGCTCAAAACACTAGGTGAACTCACACAAATCGCTTGGAAGCACGATGTGCAGTGCATGATTGAAGGTCCAGGCCACGTGCCTATGCATCTTATTAAAGAGAACATGGACTTGCAACTTGAGCACTGCGGTGAAGCCCCTTTCTACACATTAGGACCTTTAACCACAGACATCGCACCTGGTTATGATCACATCACATCAGGCATTGGTGCTGCCATGATTGGCTGGTACGGGTGTGCAATGCTTTGTTATGTCACCCCAAAAGAACATCTTGGCTTGCCAGACAAAGAAGACGTCCGCGTTGGAATTATTACTTATAAGATTGCGGCACATGCCGCTGACTTAGCAAAAGGCCACCCAGGCGCACAAATTCGTGACAATGCTTTATCAAAAGCACGTTTTGAATTCCGCTGGGATGACCAATTCAACCTTGGCCTTGATCCTGAAAAAGCAAAAGAATTCCACGATGAGACATTACCACAAGAGGGCGCAAAACAAGCCCACTTCTGCTCTATGTGTGGCCCTCATTTCTGCTCTATGAAAATCACTCAAGATGTGCGCGATTATGCAGAAAAGCTTGGTTTGGATGAGCAAGAAGCGCTGCAAAAAGGCATGCAAGAAAAGTCAATTGAATTTGTGAAAAAAGGTTCTGAAGTCTATCAAAAAGTCTAAAGACTTTTTGTAATGTTTTATCACAAGGTTTAATCAATCGTTGTTATAACTCGAACCCCACAGTCTAGTGCTGTGGGGTTTTTTATTGGCTAATTTATTCGTCTGTTAGCCAAGCAAGTTTTGTTAGAGCGTATAATGTGCAACATCATATAAATCAAACTTTTGGCATCTATTTTGACTACCATAAAACTCTCAAAAAAACCGACAGACAGCACTAACCCAAGAGCAAGTAAAGCCCCTGTTCGGCGGACCGACCCAAGCAAGCGTGACCGCACTATTGCACCTAAGCCCCTTACTAGGCCACAAGCTGAGCCTGAAACTGAACGCTTCGACACTCACGCCCCAGCACAAACCGAAAACACACAATCAAAAGCCTCACAACGCAATCACCGTTACGATGGCCGATTGCGCGATGAAGCACCTCGCCCTCAACAAGCACGTCCAACCTTGGATGACACAGGTCGTGACACACCACGCCGTGGTGGCAAAATGCGTGACGGGTTTGAAGTGGGTGATTTTAATAATGATCGCGCCAGCAACCCAATGTTTGCGCCTAAACCGTTGCCTAGCAATCCTGATTTTCCACGACTTTCAAAACGCATGGCGGAACTTGGTTTTTGTTCACGCCGCGAAGCAGATGAGTGGATTACGAATGGCTGGGTAAAAGTCGATGGACGAATTGTTGATGAGCTAGGCAGTCGCGTGGCGATGAATGCCAATATTGAAATCAGCAAAGATGCTGAAAAGCATCAATCCGAAATCGTCACGATTATTCTTAACAAGCCAATTGGCTATGTTTCTGGTCAAGCAGAAGATGGGTACGACCCGGCGATTGTGCTGATTCATCCTGACAATCAATGGAAAGACGACCCTTTACTACATCATTCACAGCCTCGAGAATTTCAGCGAGTATTTTTAAAAGGTCTCGCGCCAGCAGGTCGCCTGGACATTGACTCTACAGGGCTGCTAGTTTTGACCCAAGATGGACGAGTCGCCCGCCATTTAATTGGTGAGGACTCAACCGTTGAGAAAGAATACCTAGTGCGGGTTGAAGGTGACTTATCGTTTAACGATCTGGATTTACTGAATCATGGTTTATCTTTGGATGGCGTGCAATTAAAACCTGCAAAGGTGTCTTGGCAAAATGAAGACCAACTTCGCTTTGTGTTGCGCGAAGGGCGCAAGCGCCAAATTCGTCGCATGTGTGAATTGGTCGGACTAAAAGTGCTTGGTCTAAAGCGCATCCGCATTGGTGGCGTGAACCTAGGTAAGTTGCCAATGGGCGAATGGCGCTATTTAAGACCTGAAGAACGTTTCTAAATTTTAGCGTTTCAATGTTAAGCGAGTAAAAATGGATTTAATCTTATTATTAAAAGCCCTACTTTTAGGATTAGTAGAAGGCGCAACTGAGTTTTTGCCTATTAGCAGTACTGGGCATCTGATTATCGTTGGCGACCTGATTAATTTTTTAGACAAAGAAAAACGCGATGTTTTTGAAATCGTGATTCAGCTTGGCGCGATCTTGTCTGTGTGCTGGCTTTACCACGCAAGGCTTTTCAAAGTAGTCCGCACCTTAAAAAGTGATGTACAAGCACAGCGCTTTGTCTTAAAACTTTTCGTTGGATTTTTGCCGCTCGCCATTATGGGCCTCAAATTTCATCACCAAATTAAAGCAGTTCTTTTCAAGCCCGTGCCAGTGGCGATTGCACTGATTGTTGGCGGCTTGCTTATTTTGTTTATTGAAAAACTTTCACTGAAAGCCAAAATTTCTAATATTGAATCCATGACAGTGCTCGATGCGTTTAAAATCGGTTGCGCTCAAGCACTGGCTCTAATTCCTGGCGTTTCACGCTCTGGTGCGACGATTTTAGGTGGGATGTCTTTCGGTTTGTCACGCCAAGTGGCTACGGAGTTTTCGTTCTTTTTGGCGATACCAGTGATGTTCGCAGCAACAGGTTATGACTTGATAAAAAGCCGCGACCTGCTCAGCACTGATGATGTTGGATTGTTTTTAGTGGGTTTTGTTGCGGCATTTTTATCAGCATTAGTCGCGATTAAAACCTTAATTCGCTATGTTGCAGGACATGATTTTAGAATCTTTGCTTACTATCGTATTGCGCTAGGGCTATTAGTTCTTGGCTACTTCTATTGAACTCTAATTAATCTATGTCAATCGATCAATTTTCAACTCGGCTAATCGCTTGGCAAAAAATTCATGGCCGGCATAATCTGCCCTGGCAGAATACCCAAGACCCGTATGCAATTTGGGTTTCAGAAATCATGTTGCAGCAAACACAAGTGACCGCTGTAATTGGCTACTATGCCAAATTTATGGGCCGCTTTCCTGATATTGCCAGCCTCGCTAATGCTACCCAAGAAGAAGTGTTACAACACTGGAGTGGTCTAGGCTATTACTCTCGAGCCCGCAACTTACACAATGCCGCGCAGGCCATTATGGACGAACATGATGGACAATTTCCGCAAGACTTTGAACAAATCCAAACACTTTCGGGCATTGGTCGCTCAACTGCCGCAGCGATTGCATCTTTCGCTTTTCAACAAAATCAAACCATTTTAGATGGCAATGTAAAACGCGTATTAGCTCGGCACTATGCCATCGAAGGCTGGACGGGCACGTCTAAAATCGAGAAGCAATTGTGGGCACTCGCCGAATCATTAGTCCCAGAGCAAGAGATGGGGGCTTATACGCAAGGCTTAATGGATTTAGGCGCAACCATTTGCACGCGCAGCAAACCCAAATGCGAACTGTGTCCGCTTAAATCTAGCTGTCAGGCGCTTGCGGAAAATAAAACCAACGAACTTCCAACATCAAAACCTAAAAAAACGATTCCACAAAAACAAACCACCATGCTATTGATATTAGATGGCAATGAGGTATTGCTAGAGAAACGTCCACCAAGTGGCATTTGGGGGGGGTTATGGAGCTTGCCAGAAATTAGCATGCAAGACATTGCCAGCGAAGTGGCTTTGCGAAGATTTGGTTTGGACGTTGAAGCAGAAGAGCCATTAGAAAGCATTCAACATGTGTTTACTCACTTTAAGTTAGAAATATTACCGCAACCCTTAAGCGTGACGAATCGACCACTTCAAGCCAATATGCCGAATACGATTTGGTTGCAGATTGAAGATGCGATTGGTGCAGCACTACCTACACCAGTGCGAAATATTTTGCTAAACTTAAAGCGTTAAATTTTTTCTCTACCACTGACTTTCTTAAACTTGAGTTCTAAAAACCATGCCATCACTTTACCGCTTTAAAGATGAACGCATACAAGATGTGATGCTTGCATACACCAAGGTCGAAAACTCTGTGAGGTACTCGCTCACGCACGGTGACCGCTACATGCCTTATGATGAACAAGAGCTGGCAATGATGCGTGATGACAAGGCATGGGCGATGGCAAGATTGGTGATTGATAAAATCATGCGTTTACCACCACGTGAAGATTTTAAGTCTAAAAATTAAGGTAATAAAAACGGCCCGAAGGCCGTTTTTTATTTGATCCGTGACTAAAGCGAATTAAATCTCGCCCCAGCTTTCTTCCCACATGCAGTGTTTAACTGTATGGCGGTTTTTGATCAACTCATCAATCGTTGGCTCGTCGTTTAATGCACGTTTAATTGCTAATTTAGTTGCTTCGTAGTTGTTTTTGTACATATCGGCTTTATCTAATTTACCTTCTTTAGCCAAAGCAGCACAACCTGGATCTACCCATACCAAACTCACGATACATAGATCATTCACTTGATCTTTAGGAATGATGCCTTCAATCACGCAATCCAAAATCGCATCAGCAGTAGCCGCTTGCACTACACCGCCAAACAATTCGATATTGATGCTGTCTTTCAAAGTCACTTTTGGCACCATCATGGTGGCAGGGCGAACCAATTGATTAATATCACGCACTGCAAACATCGCAGTGTGGCCTTTACTTTGGGCCATCATGTTAGCAAATGCCGCACCCACTGGGCCATCCACCGCACCAATTAGAATTTCTGGCATTGCAGCGGTGACATCTTTACCTTCCGTAAAAATAGTCGCTTCACCCGCTTTAAAAATAATTTTAGACATATAAGACAATTCCTAATAGTTAACAAATCGTGAATCAAAAAACCATAACAGTGTATTCTACCCAAGCCAAGATACATCAGCAAATGATGTCAACATCAACCAATCGTTATTCTCTTAGCGCTTATTCTCTTAGATAGCCTGCTGGGTTATACTTTGTGTACAAATTCTTTAGAAAGCTATTTTTATGAATAAATATTTGAGCACTTTAGGTCGCGTTCTTTTAGCGCAAATTTTCTTGTTACAGGTAATCGCTTTGATCGTAGGATTCTTTAACAACCCAACTGGTTACTTAGATTATCAAAATGCGCTAGGCCATCAAGGGCTACCAGGCGTATTTGCTCCACTCATTATTTTAGTGCAATTGGTTGGTGGTAGTGCGTTATTGTTGGGTTACAAAACAAAAACTGCATCAATTGTAATGTCTTCATATGCTTTGTTTATCTCGTTCGCCCTCGGACTTTCCCCTTTCCAATATCTAGCGATTATTGGCGGTTTGCTGACCTTAGCGGCAAATCCAGTCACGGCATTAAGTTTAGATAACCTTAAGAAATAAGCATTTTTTGTTATTAAAAAAGGGCGCATTTAACGCCCTTTTTTATTGCAATTTTTAAGCCTCTTTGAGGTTTTTAGGTAATTGGAACACCACGTTTTCAACCACGCCCGGCAGCTCCGTGACTTCAGCTTGTGTGAGAGTCTGCAACTTATCGATGACCTCTTTCACTAGAATCTCTGGTGCAGAAGCACCTGCTGAAATGCCTATGCGCTTTTTACCTATCAGCCATGCCGCATCAATATAACTCGCATTATCAACCATATAAGATTCCACCCCTTGGTTCTGAGCAACTTCTCTTAATCGATTGGAATTAGAGCTGTTAGGCGAGCCCACAACAATGACCAAGTCACAATCTTTAGCGATCACTTTGACTGCATCTTGGCGGTTTTGCGTGGCATAACAAATTGAGTCGCTTTTTGGCGCGCTAATTTCAGGGAATTTTTGTTTTAATGCGGCAACGATTGCAGCTGCATCATCAATTGAAAGTGTCGTTTGTGTAACATAAGCTAATTGATTGGGATCACTTACTTCGAGCTTTGCAACATCCTCGGGGGATTCCACTAAATACATACCGCTTTCAGACTGCCCCATCGTACCTTCAACTTCAGGATGACCTTTATGGCCGATCATCACAATTTCCTTATTGGCGGCACGCATTTTTGCGACCTCAATATGCACTTTAGTCACCAGTGGACAGGTGGCATCAAATACTCGCAAACCCATCGAATCTGCCTCAGCACGGACATCTATAGAAACGCCATGCGCACTAAAAATGACGGTATTGCCGCTAGGTACATCTTTTAGCTCATCAATAAAAATTGCACCCTTACGCTTTAATTCATCCACCACAAACTTGTTGTGCACAACTTCATGGCGCACATAAATAGGCGCCCCAAACTTTTCAAGCGCTTGTTCAACAATAATAATCGCGCGATCGACTCCTGCACAAAACCCACGAGGATTAGCGAGTAAGATATTCATCATTAAAAAACCCAAAATAAAATCTGTGATTTTTGCAAGAATTAAGCACCAATCCAATGGGCAAAAGTAAGCAAAATTAATAAACCAACCATTAACAGCAGTACTCGCCAAACCAGCCCTACGGCGGCCTGCACATAATCAGCATCCGCATTATCACCCAAGCCAATATCGGGGCGCGCCTGAAGCACGCTGTTTAATGGTAGTGCATCGACTAACTTAACGCCCATAGCACCAGTGCCGCTAGCCAAGACCATACCGAGTAATTGGTCGGGCCAATTATTAGCCTGCGTGCGCCAACAGTAAGCTGCATCTTCAAAATCACCAACTACTGCAAAGCATGCTGCTGTTACTCTTGCAGGCAGCCAATCTAAATAATAAAAAGCACGTTGTGAGAAAGCATAAAACTCTTTGTGATTGCTAGAATGTGACCATTCAGTTTTTAGGATATGTGCTAAGCGATAAAGCAAAGCGCCTGCTGGGCCAAGCAATGCAAACCAAAGTATAGGGGCGAACATGCCTTGATGGGCCCGCTTAAATGTTGTCTCAATGCAAACCGATGCGATTTGATTAGCGTTGTATTGATCAGCCGTTGTATTTTCCCACTCAGCTAATAATTGGCGCGCAGATAAAATGTTTTGTTCTTTGAGATTTGCACCTATTTTTTCCGCATGCTGCCCAAAGTAACTAAAGCGTAGCACGAAATAAAGAACGACTAGGCTGATTAAAAATCCAGCAAAATGACCAACAAATAATAGCGTCAATATATAGGAAACGCTCAAGACAAAAACCGGCAACAAAACGCCCATACACCAAGCAATAGTGCCATGCTGATGGGTGCCTCCATTAAATGTTCTGTCTAAAAAATTCGCATAGGGTGAGAAAATATTCTGCAGCCAGTTTTGCTCAATCAATGGCCGATAATAGGTGAGCAATAATGCCGAAATAAGTGCTAAAACTTTCAATTGCTTACCTCAGCTGTTTTTTCTAATGGCATCTCCACACGCAGAACACTATGGTCGTATATCTCAACCGTTGGTAGCTGTAATTTTATCTTGTGCGCTTTACAGTAATCCAGCAATACTGAGTAAGTTTTGCCATATGCGAGCAGAGGGTGTGCTTTGATTTTTGCAATAGCGACTTTTTGTGGCGCTATGTGGACTTGCTTGAGGGGCTCTTTTACCTTTACACCAGACTCAACAATATAGCCTGTTCGCGCTAAAAGTTCTTTGTATGAAGTTGTACGGGGATCTGTCAAAACGATTGAAATCTCAGCACCGTGGACAATATTTTGCTGCTTCATATAAAACAGCACTTCCTTTTGCTTGCTAGTCAGTTTTGAATATGGGCCTTCCGCATCCAAATATACATAATCATAAGCAGGAGAATTTCCAATTTCCAAGCTCGCACTTGAAAACAAACCCCACCAGATCAACATAGCGATGACTGGCAATACAAAAAATAAAACAAAGTAAGGTAATTGTTTTTTCACTGTGGTGAATTGCTCTTAACGTTAATTGAAATGCGCTGTAAAACAGCGCACTTAAAAGATACCACAACAGCGCAAGCGATGCACTTATTCAGTCGCGACTTATCTTCTTATATATCTTGGTATAATGGCGTTTTTACTTATAAAGCCGCGCAAATTTGCGCCACCCTTTTATGACTAACATTAAAAATACAGCAACCTTGCTGGTGACCTGCCCTGATCAAAAAGGGATCGTTGCGGCAATCGCTGATTTCTTACTGCAACACGACGCTAATATTCTGCACGCAGATCAGCATCAGGATGCAGAAAACAATTTATTCTTAATGCGTGTGGAATGGGATCTTAACGGCTCCAAAATTAACGCAGACAACTTCGCAGACCATTTCACTGAAATCGCTTCGCGCTTTAAAATGGAGTGGCAACTTAAGCTTGCCCAAAAGCGCCCTCGTTTAGCGATTATGGTGTCGCAATATGACCATTGCTTAGCAGACTTATTACATCGCCATCAAGGCGGCGAGCTCGCCTGCGATATCGCGATGATTATCAGCAATCATCTAGATACAGCGCGCCTAGCTGAGTTCTACGGCATTCCATTCCATCACATTGTAGTGACTAAAGAGAACAAAGCCGAAGCAGAAGCCAAACAGTTTGCTTTATTCGATGCCGCAGAAGTGGAGTTGATTGTACTTGCACGTTACATGCAAATTCTTTCGGCTGATTTTGTTAAGCGCTACCCACAACGCATCATCAACATCCACCATTCATTCTTGCCCGCTTTTATAGGTGCACGCCCATATCATCGTGCTTTTGAACGTGGCGTAAAACTCATTGGCGCAACCAGCCATTACGTGACAGAAGTTCTAGATGAAGGCCCGATTATCGAACAAGATATTGACCGAATCTCACACCGCGACCAAGTGGAAGACCTTATTCAAAAAGGGCGTGATTTAGAGCGCATCGTTTTATCGCGCGCAGTGCGTTGGCATATTGAAAATCGTATTTTGCCTTATGCTAATAAAACAGTCATTTTCGATTAAACGTTTCATTTATTCAGCAATCTTTTAGCTTAGATAATGCGTCAATATGAAGCAAAATTTCGTCATTGAAAATGCGAGCAATCAAGACATCCCTGCACTCATAAATTTGCTAGGGATTTTGTTTGGGATAGAAGCAGACTTTCAAGCAGATGCGGAAAAACAAAAAGAGGGATTATCACAGCTCATCAATTACCCTGAAAATGGCGTAATTAAATTGGCAAAGAACGAAAAGCGCCAAGTGATTGGGATGGTAAGCGCACAACTTGTAATCTCCACCGCGCAGGGCAGTCCATCAGCATGGATTGAGGATATGGTGATTGAAGAAGCTTATAGGGGTGAAGGTGTCGGCAAAGCCCTTTTAGATGAGGCCTTGATTTGGTCTAAAAACAAAGGGGCAACACGGGCACAACTATTAGTGGATACTGAAAACACATCAGCACTTGGTTACTACGCGCACTTAGGCTGGGAGATCACCCAGCTCCAAGCACATAAGATTTTCCTTTAGTAATTTTCTTTAGCTAGACAACCACACGCTCTAACGCAAACAAATCAGCAATCTGTTCACGTTTACGAATTTCATACACTTTATCGCCGTCCACCATCACTTCCGCGGCTCTAGGGCGAGTATTGTAATTAGAGCTCATACTCATGCCATAAGCGCCTGCTGATAATACGGCTAACAAATCATCTTGCGCTAAAGCGAGCTTGCGGTCATGGCCTAAAAAGTCGCCACTTTCACATACTGGGCCGACAATTTCATAGACCTGAGCTTCTGAATTCACTTGCTTAACCGCAACAATATGGTGGTATGCGTCATACAAAGCTGGGCGCATTAAGTCGTTCATCGCTGCATCTACAATCGCAAAGTTTTTAGATTCTGTATGCTTCAGGTACTCAACTTTAGTGAGCAATGCACCTGCATTTCCAACTAGCGCGCGGCCAGGCTCAAAAACTAATTTTACCTTGCGACCCGCCATTTTTTGGCGCATGGCTTTTGCATACTCAGCAAAATCAGGTGGCGTTTCGTCCACATAACAAATACCTATCCCGCCACCGGCATCGATGTGGCGAATAGGAATGTCCGCTGCTTCAAGTTGGTCAACCAAAGCTAATACGCGGTCTAAAGCATCTAAGAAAGGTGAGAGCTCTGTCAGCTGAGAACCAATATGGCAATCCACACCATGAATGTCGATATTGGGCATTTTTGCAGCGGCCTGATAAATGCTTAGGGCCTCTTCATAAGCAACACCGAATTTATTGTTTTTTAGGCCAGTAGAGATATAAGGATGTGTTTTTGCATCTACATTTGGATTCACACGTAGTGAGATAGGCGCAATTTTACCCATACTGCCGGCTACTTGATTTAGTCGCTCTAGTTCACTCGACGATTCTACATTGAAGCAAAAAATCCCTAGTGCTAAGGCGCGACGCATTTCTACTTCAGTTTTACCTACGCCCGAGAACACGACTTTAGATGGGTCACCACCGGCAGCAATCACACGTTCCAATTCACCGCCAGAAACGATATCAAAACCGGCACCGAGTTTTGCAAACAAATTCAAAATCGCCAAACTTGGATTTGATTTTACGGCAAAACATACTAAATGGTCTGTTCCTTCAAATCCAGCATCGAAGCGCTTAAACGCTGAAGTGAGCGCTTCTTTTGAATAGACATAAGTGGGCGTACCAAACTCAGTGGCGATTTGACTTAAAGGTAAATTTTCGACGTGAAGCTCGCCGTTTTTCATTTGAAATGGTTGCATGAAAAGACTCAAGAATGAACGGTTAATTGATGCAATTGAGCGTGCGTTTCAGTGTGTGGCACGCCCACGTTTTGCGGGTATTTTTTCTCAGGAATATATAAAGGGCCTTTAATGCCACAAGCAGACAAAGTCGCAGTGAGTGCCATGCTCCATAATAAAACACGTGTAAATTTGCTCACCACCAGCCTCCTGTAACACTCAAATGTACTGCTGAGAAATATTGCCTGTATTTTAACATAAAGCCTTATTTAGCCTTTGTCTTCATCAAACTTAGCGGGGCTGATACGCAATAGATAGTTAGTCAGCAAGCCATTCACCACCCCAAACACCAAAGCCGCCGTCATAAAAACAGGGATCAAATAAGCAATACCCGCATGTGGAATCAGCCAAAAACGCACTACTAAGAGCTGCCCAACCATGTGAGCAAAGGCGGCTAATACACTTAAAGTGATGGCACTGAAATAACGACGTGGCAGATATTGTGCAAAAAATAGCGTAGCTAAACTTAACAATGCGCCTGCAAGACTTAATGCAAATGTTGGAGACAAGAAATTCGCAAGCAACAAACTGCTAGCGAATACCCTTAGTAAGCTCACCCATGCCGCCGTCGCGAAATCAAAGCGATACAGCACAAATAAAGTAATGATGTTGGCAATACCGGGCTTAACACCAGGCATAGGCGAAGGTAACACTGCCTCAATCAAGTTCAAGCCTATTGCCAAGGCCGCCAACTTAGCAATGCGATGGTCGTCTGGGGATGTGTGAATTTCAATCCGACTATTTTTAGTGGAATTTGGCATTAATAATTCAAGCTATCAAAAGGTTTTTCGCCGCCCAATAACTCCAAGCTTACTTGATTCGGCAAGCAAATTGCTGCCTGCCCTTTGTGGCTAAGCCAGCCTTGATGCACGCAATATTGGTTCGGACATGGCGAACTCTCAAAGCGCGCTTTACCATTGGCAATCACAACGCGTGTGATACCAATTGGGCCTTGAATATCAATGTTACGATTTTGATCCAGACTATAAGTCGCATAAATTTTATCGCCGAGTCGGATTTGTAATTTTGCGGCCTGCTCGTTATGCCATAAAGTTTTGAACAAAAAAGCAACAAAAATCAGCCCAACTACGATGACTAAGACGTCACCCAAGAGTGGCTTACCGCATCTTAATGCGCCCTTCATTATTGAACCGTAATCTTTGCTGGCTTAGCAAGCCAACGCACACGCTGATTCATGGATGCACTAAGCGTCACATTTCCGTTCCCATCAATCACTAAATAATGTTCAACGCCCATCGTTTTTGCGGCATTTGAACGCTGATCCGGCAAACTCAAAAAGATTGGTTTTGAAGTCACATCAGATAGGACTCCAGCCTGCGGGCTTGGTGGTAAAAGCACAGTAACAGCTTGCGTACCCTGAGCTGGATAGCCATTGCGCGGATCAATGATATGGCAATAGCGATTTCCGCCTTGCTCAAAGTAACGCTGATAATCGCCCGAAGTACCAATCGCCCAACCGCTTAGCAAGTCGATTGTTGCCATTGGCTTAGGCTGGCGGGGATGTTGAATACCCACGCGCCAAGGTTTGTCGCCATGCTGACCAAGTGCAATAATGTTGCCGCCAATATTCATAAGGGCATTTTTAACGCCTTGCTTTTGCAGTTGAGTGAGTGCGAGATCCAAAGCATAGCCCTTTGCATAGCCTCCTAAATCGAGCTTAACGGCCGGGTTTGTGCTAAAAACAGTGTTACCTTTAATCACGATGTCTGACATTTGTGGATTCGCTAGCACTAGCTTTTGAATCGCCGCATCGTTAATCTCAACAGGCGTAAATTCGTCACGCTGAAAGCCCCAAGTACTTATTAAGCCTCCAATGCTTGGATTGAATAATCCTTGAGATTGCTTGGATAGTGTTTGCGCTTGCGTCAGCATTTGAGAGAGTTCTGGGCTAATCTCGATAGGCGTTTTGCCTGCTACAAAACTTTGATTCAGTTTACTTAATTCGCTATCGGACTGCCAAGCATGATATTGATGATGTAGCCGCTGAAAATCTTGCAAAATTTGACTAGTGACTTCATGCGCTCTCTCTTCAGTCTCGCCATCAATACTAATATCCACCAGCGTACCGAACACATAAGACTTGGTTTGCACCAAAGGCGCTTTGCCACAGGCGGATAAAAACAATGCAAAAATTAAAACCAGAAATCTCATGAATTTATAAAGCTTCTAGGGCATCCATGAAAACAGAAGCAGGATTACATGGGGTTTGTGCCGCAATTTCCACCATGCCTGTGGGGCTAGTCACATTGATTTCAGTGAGATGCTCTCCAATCACATCTAATCCAACCAAGAACAAGCCCTTTTCTTTAAGCATTTTGCCAACTGTGCTGGCAATTTCAAAGTCACGTTCACTCAATGGTTGAGCTACACCTGTACCACCTGCAGCCAAGTTACCGCGTGTTTCACCTGCCATAGGAATACGTGCCAGCGAATAAGGAAGCGGTTCGCCATTAATCACAATAACGCGCTTATCGCCTTGCAAAATTTGCGGTAAGTAACGTTGCGCCATAATGGTGCGGTTACCGTAATTCGTCATCGTTTCAAGAATCACACTAATATTAGGGTCTGACTGCGTTAGTCTAAAAATACTACTACCGCCCATCCCATCAAGCGGCTTCACGACAATATCGCCATGAGCTTCTAAAAACTCTCGAATTAAGCCAATGTCACGCGCGACTAAAAACTCAGGCGAAAACTGTGGAAAATTCGCGACCGAAAGTTTTTCATTCCAATCACGAATGGCACTTGGATTATTGAGCACGCGGGCACCTTGCTTAGTGGCCAGCTCCAACAGATAAGTCGTATATAAAAATTCATTATCAAAGGGCGGATCTTTGCGCATCAACACCACATCAAAATCTTGCGGGGCATGTTCAAGATAATCCCCCACCACAAACCAATTCTCGTCATCTACAAATTCAAAAGACTGAACCCGCAAACGCGCTTGCTCTTGTCGTAAAAATAAATCATCTTGCAGTGCCACAAATAATTCATGCCCACGGCTCGCCGCTTCCCGCATCATGGCAAGACTGCTGTCCTTATGCGGCTTTAAGGTATGTAAAGAATCAAGAATAAGTGCAATACGCATTACAAACGCTCCGGGTCATTTTCTTCTAGCTCAATCGCGGCGGCAAGCAAAGCTAATCGGGCAACAACGCTATAAGCATAGAAGCGATTTTTTGCGGCATCTGGCGCATCTGCGCAGTCTGGCGTTGAGCAAGGATTATCAAACGCCAAAGGCACAAAATGCATACCCGGCGCATTGAGATTTTCATCCACCGCTCGGCCAGTATGGACACGGTAAAAACCACCCACCACAAAGTGATCCATCATATAAACCACGGGCTCAGCCACTGCATCATTAATGGTCTCAAAGGTATAAACACCCTCTTGAATGATGACCTCATTCACTTCCATGCCCTCTTTCACCACCGCCATTTTATTGCGCTGTTTGCGGTTAAGGTCGCGTACATCGTCAGGGCTCTTCACAGTCATGATGCCCATGCCATAAGTGCCAGCATCTGCTTTAACAATCAGGAACGGTTCTTGTTCTACACCGTACTCTTGGTATTTTTGTTTGATTTTAGCGAGCAAAATTTCAACTTTTGCTGCCATTTCATCCTCACCCACACGCGCCTGAAAATCGACGCCACTCGCCGTATCGAAATAAGGATTAATCAACCATTCATCAATGCCTAAAAACTCAGAAAATTCCTTGGCGACTTGGTTGTAAGCAGCAAAGTGTTCAGATTTACGTCGCGTTGCCCAGCCGGCATGCAAAGGTGGAATAAGGTTTTGCTCCACGCCTTTCAAAATATCAGGCACACCACCTGATAAATCATTATTGAGTAGCACCGCACAGCTATCAAACCCCTCTAAAGTGAGGCGATTTTTAACGCGTTTCACTGGCTCAAGCAAAATGGTTTGGCCTGGTTCAATTTCTATTTCGGTCGGCTCATTAATTTCAGGATTAATACTGCCAATACGAACATCCAAACCAGCCTGACGCAAAATGTGCGCAAGGGCTGCCACGTTGCGCAAATAGAAAGTGTTTCGAGTATGGTTTTCTGGGATCAATAATAAGCGATGGGCTTCGGGACAAATCTTTTCAACGGCCACCGTTGCAGCTTGAACGCACAAGGATAAGAAGGCGGGATTGAGATTGTTAAATCCACCTGGGAACAAATTGGTATCGACAGGCGCAAGCTTAAAGCCTGCATTACGTAAATCTACCGACGCATAAAATGGCGAGCTATGCTCTAGCCACTGCACACGAAACCAATGCTCAATTTTAGGCATGTTTTCGAGTATGTTTTTCTCAAGGGCAAGTAATGGGCCTTTAAGCGCGGTGGTGAGATGTGGAATCATGTATAAAAACTTCTTAATCAATCACTGAAGTTTTTAATTTTAACGCAGTTATCTGTATGCAAGCGTATTAAGTTCACGGTTATAAAAGCACATAAAAAAAGCGGACATTGCTGTCCGCTTTTCTTTTTACCTATAAAACTACTGAATTAAATATGGTAAGCACGCTCACCATGCTCAGCAGTGTCCAAGCCTTCACGTTCCACTTCTTCACTTACGCGTAAACCAACAACGAGATCTACAATTTTGTAAGCAACAAAAGCAACGACAGCTGACCATACAACTGTCAAGCCAACACCCCATGCTTGGCTAGTCACTTGAGTCAACATATCATAACTGCCAACCTTGTTTGCAACATAGTCGTAAACACCTGTGCCGCCTAATGCAGGGCTCACTACCACACCTGTTCCAATTGCACCGATGATACCGCCAACACCATGCACACCGAAAACATCAAGTGAATCATCGTAACCAAACTTGCTTTTCACTTTTGAGACAAACAAGAAGCAAATTGGTGAAACGATTAAACCCAAGATAATGGCGCCCATTGGACCTGCAAAACCGCAAGCTGGCGTAATGGCAACCAAGCCTGCAACAGCACCAGAAGCGCCGCCCAACATAGATGGCTTGCCTTTTGTGAACCACTCAACCAAAGTCCATGAAAGCGTTGCAGCACAAGTTGCCAACAATGTATTCACGAATACTAAAGCAGCAAAACCTGTAGCTTCTAGGTTTGAACCTACGTTAAAGCCAAACCAGCCCACCCACAATAATGAAGCACCGATCATGGTCATCGTTAAGCTATGAGGTGTCATTGCTTCTCTGCCGTAGCCTAGACGTTTACCAAGTAAGATTGCACCAATTAAACCAGCAATACCTGCATTGATATGCACCACAGTACCACCAGCAAAATCTAACGCACCTTTTTGGAACAAGAAACCTGCGCCAGCGGTTGCAACATCTGCAGCAGCTTGTGATGTATAAGCATCAGGACCCGCCCAGAACCAAACCATGTGTGCGATTGGCAAGTAAGAGAACGTGAACCAAAGCACCACGAATAACAAGACCGCTGAAAACTTCATACGCTCAGCAAATGCACCCACGATTAGCGCTGGAGTAATTGCAGCAAAAGTCATTTGGAAAGCAACGTATATGTATTCAGGAATCACAACACCCTTACTAAAAGTCCCAACAACTGAATCTGGTGTAACACCTTGCAAGAATGCTTTAGATAAGCCACCAAAGAAGGCATTACCATCAGTGAATGCAACGCTATAACCATACAAAGCCCATAACACACCAATGAGTGAGAAAATTACAAAGGTTTGCATCAAGACTGAAAGCATATTTTTACTGCGTACCAAACCACCGTAGAACAAACCTAAGCCTGGGATCACCATTAATGTGACTAATACTGTCGCCACAATCATCCAAGCAATGTCGCCTTTATCTGCGACTGGCGCAGCAGCAGTAGGCGCAGCTTCATCTGTTGAAGGCGTTGCTGCTGGCGCAGCGACATCGGCAACTGGTGCTGCTTCAGCTGCTGTAGCAACTACTTTTGTATCATCCGCATAGCTCACATTAGTGAGGCCAAACACGCCCAATCCTAATGCACTGACTAGTGCAAGAGTAGATAGTAATTTTTTCATGTGATTTCTCCTTATAGCGCTTCAGGACCGGTTTCACCGGTACGAATGCGATAAACTTGCTCAAGATTGAAGACAAAAATCTTGCCGTCACCGATTTTGCCAGTGGTTGCAGACCTCTCAATCACTTCAATCACTTGCTCAAGCATTTCATCTGAAATCGCCACTTCTAATTTAACTTTAGGCAAAAAGTCCACCACATACTCAGCACCGCGGTATAACTCTGTATGGCCTTTTTGACGACCAAAGCCTTTAACTTCCGTCACGGTAATGCCTTGAACACCAATCGCTGAAAGCGCTTCACGCACCTCGTCAAGCTTAAATGGCTTTATAATCGCTGATACAAATTTCATGTTATGTCTCCTCACTATGATTGAGGGTATGCAAGCGATATTGCCTACATACCCTCACATAGCTTTAAAAATAAAACGCTTTTAGATTAGAAGCTTTTTGTGATGCCAACAACGAACTTGCTTGTGTCTACGTTAGAGGTAGTTGAGTTAGCAAAAGAAGCAAATTTCTCATAAGCAGAACTACCAGTTGTTGCAGTATAGAAACCATTTACAGCCCAACCACCCTCAAAGCTCTTTGTTACGCCTGCTTTATACCAAGTCCAATCCAAACCTGTACTCTCAGCAATTGTTTGACGACCAATTTCGCCAGCCACATTAATGCCCATAGGCAAATCATAGCTTGCACTTGCACTGTAGTAGTAGGAGCCCTTTGTATCGCCAGTTACACCAGCTGTTAAATCACCAGGAAAACCACCACCAACTGCTGAATTGTTTGTATTCCAACCATAAAACTTAGTTGGCATGTAACCGCCTTTAACAGTAATCCACTTCCAACCTAAGCTACCGTAAAGTTCTAGCGTATTTAGTTTTGATTTGTTGTAAGCAGAGCCGAATTGAGTCTTCGCAAAATCACCATCTGGGTAATAAATGTATGTACCGCCGATGTCATACTTAAAGTCTGTTGCAAATGTATTGCGGAAGCCAGCAGAGAAATCCATCTCTAAGTTGGCATTTGGCAACCAGTTACTAGAAACATTAGAACCCCAAAAGCCAACGTAAGCGCCTGAAACGTGATCGGCTTCAATACCTGCTTGCACTGCTGGGTTGCCCCATGTTTGAGACTGACCGCGCCAGATATAGTCACTCACCAATGAAACGCTGGTTGGGAATGTCCATGTTGGTGTTGCAGCGGCAGCCTCTGCAGCCATCACAGCTTGTGAAGATGCCAATGTGCCTAATACAGCAACTAGTAATAATGATTTACGCATAATTTTTCCTTTAAAATAAAAAACGCAAAAATAAAAAAACAGAAGTTCTACGGTTTATATAAAGCAATCACCGTGCCAACTTTTGAAATGGATGAAAAACCAAGCTTTTAGCAAAAGGTCAGACAAGATATCCAACTTCATATTTTAAATAGTGATTATTAATTCCATTAAAAATTAATAAGTTAGCCATGCATAAGTCTAATATCACTCGAAAGCTTACTAGGTAAGGATCTCACTACATAAGCAGCGCTTTCAGAAAAGCACTACAGACAAAACAAAGTGCAGCGCCGCTAAAAATGCACCATGAACCTACAAAGCGCGTATTTCGCACTAATTCAGTGCGAAGGCTAAAACATAATATTAGATGGCCTTGAGGATAGTCTTATCCCAGCATCCTTGGCTCATCCCTATCAATTTGGTGCACATCACTTTCATCCTTGAGTGCAACACCCGAAACTTTAAGTCGCATAGATTCTTGAGCCAGCCACATCAATTTCTTAGCGGCAGCTTCATAATTCAAACCCTCAGGCCGCACATTGGAAATGCAATTGCGGTCAGCGTCGCTGGAACCTACTTTGGGCTGGTACGTTAAATAAAGCCCCAAGCTGTCAGGCGAGCTCAACCCAGGGCGCTCGCCTATCAGCAGAATCACCATGCGCGCTTTCATCAACTCGCCCACTTCATCTGCCAAGGCAACACGCGCTTGTCTTGCAATCACTACTGGACCAGTTTTCCATTCGCTAGATATGGACTGTTGAATAGCTTGCAACATAGGCGTGGCATGCTTTTGCACGGCAAGCGACGAAAGACCGTCACCAATCACAATACTGATGTCTATTTTGTCTTGAGGCAGCGCTTTAATAATCTCGGCACTTTCATCATTTAATCGGCGCCCCCAATCCGGTCTGAGTAAATAACTCGCTCTATCAGGCGCACGACTATGTAGCTTTAGTACATCACAACCTAAGCCTTTAACTTGGTTTTCGAGCGCATCGACATCTAATGCCAAATGCACCGCATCACGCGCCATGGCATGTGACATCCCAAAATTCAAAATCTCCTTGGTTGGCAAGCTGCTACCAACGCGCCCTAAGGCAATGCGTGCGCGTGTGAATTGCTTCAAGTCACCCCAGGGATCTTGCACAGTACTGGCAGAAAGTTTTACAGATGACTGAGTTTCTTTAGTCATTTTTAGCTCGCACTCAGCAAATGTTTGGGCATATTTTGCAACATGCGATGGGCTTGCGTCACAGGCTGTACAATGCCTTTTTCGTCCATGATATGCATCTGCTTGAGCCATTTTTCAAATTCTGGCGCGGCACGTAAGCCCAATACTTTTCTCAAATACAGCGCATCATGGAACGAAGTCGTTTGGTAATTGAGCATAATGTCATCCGCACCAGGTATGCCCATGATGAAAGTCAAACCAGCGTTTGCAAGCAAGGTCATGAGTGTATCCATATCATCTTGGTCGGCTTCTGCATGGTTCGTGTAGCAAACATCACAGCCCAAAGGCACGCCTAATAACTTTCCACAAAAGTGATCCTCTAGTCCTGCACGGATAATTTGCTTACCATCGTACAAATATTCTGGGCCGATAAAGCCGACAACGGTATTGGACAGTAGGGGCGAAAAGTGTCTTGCCACTGCATAAGCGCGCGCTTCACAAGTCTGCTGATCCACCCCGAAATTCGCATTTGCTGAAAGCACGGAACCTTGCCCAGTTTCAAAATACATGACGTTATTACCCACCGTGCCACGATTCAGTGAAAGCGCCGCCGATTGGGCTTCGGCAAGCACTGCCAAATCTATCCCAAAACTCTTATTGGCTTTTTCAGTGCCGGCAATAGACTGAAACACCAAATCAAGAGGTGCGCCTTTTTCAATGACCTGAATTTGATTGGTGACGTGGGTCAGAATGCATGACTGCGTAGGGATTTGGTATTGGTTGATAATTTCATCGACTAAATAGTACAAATCCATCAACGCAGGAATGCTATCTGTCGCAGGGTTAATGCCAATCACAGCATCGCCTGAACCATAGAGCAATCCATCCACAATAGAAGCTGCAATCCCGCGCGGATCATCGGTAGGATGATTGGGCTGTAAGCGAGTAGAAATGTGCCCTGGCAAACCGATGGTGTCTCTAAACGCCGTGATGACTTTACATTTTTTGGCGACCAAAATTAAATCTTGGTTGCGCATGAGTTTACTCACCGCGGCAGCCATTTCTGGCGTAATACCTGGTGCAACACGCGTCAGCGTTTCAGTATCTACTTCATCGGTGAGCAGCCAATCTCTAAAATCACCCACCGTGAGATGGCTTATTTCGGCAAATGCTTGCTGATTATGCGTATCAACAATCAGCCGTGTGACCTCATCGGTCTCATAAGGAATGATTAAATCTTCTAAAAAAGTTTTCAGCGGAATTTCAGCCAAACACATGCGCGCTGCCATTCGCTCGGCATACGTTTCTGCGGCAACACCCGCTAAATAATCACCAGACCTCGCCGGCGTAGCTTTAGCCAGCACAGCTTTCAAGTCTTCAAATTGATAGGTATGAATGTCGATGGAATAACGATAAATCATAAGCACCTTAATGGATAAAACCGCGCCAACAATCTGACGCGGTTCTTAATTTACACCCTAAAAACTAAACTGTAATTAATGATTATCAGATGAAGCATCACGGTGATGTTGCGTCATGCTGAAGTACACAAAACCAAGCGCCATCAAGCCAAAGAAGACCAAGCTTAATTGTTGGTTAAAGTAAATCATTGTCACTAAGCTGATACCTGCCAAAACCAGTGCAATGGCTGGAAATAAAGGATAAGCAATTGCTTTGAAAGGACGATCTAAATTTGGCTCTTTTTGACGCAATTTAAACAAACTCATCATTGAAACGATGTACATCACAATCGCACCAAAGACTGACATGGTGATTAAATTAGCAGTCAATGTCATGCCCGCAAACTGAAACTCATCACCAGCAATGGCAAGCACACCAACTACAGCACCGGCAATAATCGCACGATGTGGTGTTTTGAACTTTTCATTCACTGCGCCAAAAAACTTAGGCATATAACCCGCACGAGATAGTGCGAAAATTTGACGTGAATAACCTAAAATAATGCCGTGGAATGATGCAATCAAACCGAATAAGCCAATCCAAACCAACATATGTAACCAACCGCTATTTTCACCAACAATCATTTTCATGGCTTGTGGTAATGGGTCGTTGATATTTGAAAGCGCTTTCCAATCGCCAGCACCGCCAGCAAATACCATCACACCAATGGCTAAGATCACCAAAGTTAAAATGCCAGAAATGTAAGCTTTAGGAATCGTTTTACGTGGATTTTCAGCTTCTTCAGCCGCCATCGCTACGCCTTCAATGGCCAAGAAGAACCAAATTGCAAAAGGGATCGCAGCAACAATGCCTGAAATAGAAGCCACACTAAAAGTGTCCGCACCAGACCAGCCATGTGCTACAAAATTAGCCATTGAGAACCCCGGGGAAACAACGCCCATAAATACCAGCAGCTCTGCAATCGCCAAGATGGTAACGAATAATTCAAAGGTTGCCGCAATGCGAACACCCACAATATTCAGCAACACAAATACAAGATACGAACCCATCGCAAATGTTTTAGGATCAACGGTTGGGAACTGAACGTTCAGATAAGCGCCAATTGCCATCGCAATCGCTGGTGGCGCAAACACAAATTCAATTAAGGTGGCAAAGCCTGCCACATACGCAGTTTTGGCGCCAAAAGCGCGTCTTGCATAAGCAAAAGGGCCGCCAGCATGCGGGATAGAAGTGGTTAACTCGGTAAAACTAAAAATAAACGTGGTATACATCACCGCGATTAAAATGGATGTTACTAAAAAGCCTAATGTGCCCGCTTTATCCCAGCCATAACTCCAACCAAAATATTCGCCTGAAATCACCAAGCCTACGGCTAATCCCCACAGATGCCATCCATTTAATGTTGCTTTTAATGATGAACTCATGACTACTCCTTTTTATTAACCTCTTAAAATATAACTTCTACTTACTTCTAAGCAATACTTATGCCAGAAACAAATAAATCAAACAAAATGTTTAGCAAAAAATGTGATCTAAAGAAATTAAAACATATTAAATATTAATTTGTAACTTAATGATTTTATTTATTTTTAATTTGAATTATAAAAAGCTGATAGAATTTAATTTATAAATGGAAAGGCAAAAAAAATGAACATGCAATTCATTGAAGATCTCTCTTCAAAACTACGTGAAACACTGTCCAAATCTCCAGCTGGTGATTTAGAAAAGAATATTCATGCACTACTTCAGAGCGTATTCACCAAATTGGCGCTCGTCTCTCGCGAAGAGTTTGATGTGCAAACGGAAGTGCTCAGAAAAACTCGGGAGAAGCTTGATGCACTAGAAAAGCAATTGAGCGCACTAGAGCAAAACCAAGAGTAATCAGTTAGATGAGGTTGGCCGTTTTATAAAGCTGAGCCTTAAGCTCTTAAAAAAAGCCATCAACAAGCTAAATTTATCCGCCAGCGCATATTGCCAAAGCTGTGCAATATCGTCGTTACGAGTCTAACAACCAGAATTGAAACAACGCCTAAATAGTCACGCTTAATATTTAGCGAATTCCGCTGCCTGCTTTATAATAGCTGGCTATTAAGCTAACGATTCAATACAAGCTGAAACAAGCATTTGAGACTTTTTACATGACACAGTTTTCTCCAACCGAACAAATTTTGCGCGATTTATTAGCTCACCGCATCCTCATTTTGGATGGCGCGATGGGCACGATGATTCAGCAATATAAACTCAGCGAAGCGGATTATCGCGGCGGAGAGAACGGTCGCTTCAAAGACTTTAAAGGTCCAACTGGCGCGGAATTTTGCAATAAAGGGACTAGCTGCGGCTGCGGTGCAAATCACAACCAAGCACCAGCGGAAACCACGCGCGAACTGTTTGTAAAAGGCAATAATGAATTATTAAGTCTCACTCAGCCACACGTCATTCAAGAGATTCACGAGCAATACTTCGCAGCTGGTGCTGATATTGTTGAAACCAATACTTTCGGTGCAACCAGTGTGGCGCAAGATGATTACCACATGGCGCATTTGGTTTACGAAATGAATTTGGCCTCAGCTAAATTGGCAATTGCAGCGCGTGACAAATACAGCACACCTGACAAACCAAGGTTTGTCGCAGGGGCTCTTGGCCCAACCCCAAAGACGGCTTCCATTTCACCAGATGTCAATGACCCTGCAGCACGCAATGTGACATTCGATCAACTCGTTGCAGCTTATCTTGAGCAAACGCGTGCGCTCGTTGAGGGTGGCGTCGATATTCTGATGGTCGAAACTATCTTTGATACGCTCAATTGTAAAGCCGCATTATTTGCGATTGAGACCTTCTTTGAAGAAAGCGGAAAGCGCTTACCGCTGATGATTTCTGGTACGGTTACTGACGCTTCTGGTCGTATTTTATCTGGTCAAACCGTACCCGCTTTTTGGCACTCTGTTCGCCACGCAAAACCACTGACTATCGGCTTAAATTGTGCGCTCGGTGCCGCATTGATGCGTCCGTATGCACAAGAACTTTCAAAAATTGCAGACACTTTTGTTTGTATTTACCCGAATGCAGGTTTACCCAACCCAATGTCAGATACTGGCTTTGATGAAAGTCCTGCTGATACTTCTGCATTGGTAAAAGAATTCGCTGAAAGTGGTTTTATCAATATTGCTGGTGGCTGTTGCGGTACAACACCACCCCACATCAAAGCGATTGCTGACGCACTCAAAACAATTGCGCCGCGCCAAATTCCAACCGTTGAAAAAACCACAAAACTTTCTGGACTTGAACCGTTCTTTATTGACGATAATTCACTCTTTGTAAACGTCGGCGAGCGGACAAACGTGACCGGCTCAAAAGCCTTTGCTCGCATGATTTTGAACGAGCAGTTTGAAGAAGCGCTTCATGTAGCGCGCCAACAAGTTGAAAATGGCGCACAAATCATCGACATCAATATGGACGAAGGCATGCTCGATGCCATCAAAGCGATGTCACACTTCTTGAATTTGGTCGCATCAGAGCCTGATATTGCTCGCGTGCCGATTATGATCGACTCATCAAAATGGGACGTGATTGAGGCTGGCCTTAAATGTGTGCAAGGCAAGTCGATCGTTAATTCCATCTCGATGAAAGAGGGCGAAGAAGAGTTCCTACGCCAAGCCAAA
>JAIXRI010000002.1:0-231668 GCA_027485305.1 Methylophilaceae bacterium
ATGCAACCTCTCGCGTTCTATTTTCGGAAAAAAATTGGATTCAAAAAACACATGATTTACTTCGTGCAGAAGGTAAGATTGATTTGATTGTATCCAGAAATTATTTGGATGATCTTCTTAGCGCAATTACAACTCTTCAGATTGAATCAGTAGATCATCTTGGCTTACTACTCTATCCCAGAGTAAGTTCTATACGTCGTGATCTGGGTGATGTTTTACTGCGTATTGAGTTGGCAGAGTCAGTCTAATAAGGTATGTATTTTGACAGAAAATAGACAGTTTTTTTTACATGGACCGCTTGGTCAACGACAGTTTCGTGAGGTGCTTGCGGCGCAAATAGCCGGCCTAATAATAATGCCGGAGCTTATTTGGTTGGTATCACCTTGGGTTAGCGACTTTGTGTTGCTGGACAATAGATCCGGCGAGTGGGACGCTTTGGAACCTTCATGGGGTAACCGTGAGATAACCTTTAACGAAGCCCTTGCAAGAGCTATAAACGGAGGATGCCAATTAAAACTTGTTACTCGAAGTGATTCAAAAAATCTAGCCTTTATATCCCAGTTGAAAAACAGATTGAACATACCAACTTCTCTTAAATTGCTCGCACTTGACCCCGTTCATACAAAAGGATTGTTGACTACAAAGTTTTTTCTAAAAGGGTCGATGAACTACACTTTTACTGGGGCAAATCGTAATGATGAACATTTAATTTTAACTAACGAAAAAAATGTTATCTCGGAGGCTATGATCGAGTTTGACGGTCATTACAGTTTTGAGGAGTCAGAATGAGGGATATTCCGAATTGGATTTCAAAATTCTTCAACTCAGGAAACAAAATACAATTAGAAAAAGTGTTGAATGATGAGTACCCTGCAAGTTTTAACAGCCTTCTAAAATGTCTTGTCGAACCAGCATTGTATGGCGAGTACCCAATTTTCCTTCCTTTGAGCACAGATAGGCTTTGGTTTTATGCAATTGCCGAAGATATTCGTGAGTTGATGGAATTAAAAAGAGTTCTTGCTTCTCATTTAGGGTCTGTAGATATACACCCTAATTTGCTTTTAATAAATACAACGGAAAAAGAGATCGAGCATCTATTACTTGATAAATTTCCATTCGGGTTTATAAGGTTCACTCTTCGAGAGGACGTTAAAGAAAACATAGATTCAAAAATAAGGGTTTTTACTCTTTTAGCTAAAATTTTAAGATTATATAAATCTAAACCAATTTTAACTTCCATTGCTCAACGACCTCTGGGTCGTGTCATGCGAGATTTTTTTACTTCTTGCCAGTTGGATGACGGCAGAAATGCTTATCTCTTTTTTGAAGAATTAAAATATTCTGGTAATTTTAGTCAACGCAATATTCTTTTTCTCGAATTGCAGGCTTTATATGCAAGCAATAAATTTAATGAAATTGTTGAGCACAAAAATTTACCCGACTTGCTTCAAGGAAGACTGCCACAGCGAATTACTCAAATATTGCTAAGGTCGGTAAATCACGATACGTTTGAAAGAATTCTGAGCGAGGATGCTTTACCAGATGGGGAACTCGATTTTATACGAGTGAATTGTGTAAAGCTAACTTCACTATATGAGCGGAGACCCAACCTTGAGTTTAACAAAGATCAACTTCATGATTGGAAGTTGTGGGCTCTAGGATCTGCCATTGTAGGCTCATCATTATTTAAATCATCCATGCCACCTTTAGTTGATATCTCATGGTTAGATAGACTCTCTCAATGGGTTGGCATCGACCTTGATGATAACGAAAATATAAATTATGAAGTCAGAGTTACGGCACCAACTAACCTGGACGGTGTTGTTTCACTCCTACATAAATCATTGGAGGCCAATTCGAGAGAGCTAAGTTTAATTGTTGAGTTATTGAAAGACATTCCCGAAGATCTTCGTAAAAAACTAGTGAAGTTCCCAAAACTAGAATCTCTATTAATTTCTTTACTTGTAGAAGATCAGATTACACAAAACGGTGGTTGGAATGATTGGTTCACTGAAATTTCAAAACCAAACGCAGTTATTGTTAGGTTAGGTCAAGAACTTCATACGTCATATCTTCATTGGAAAAGTGATGATTTCGACGAATCCTTAATTCTTGAATGTTTAAGCGAATGTTCATCAGACCAAGTAGGAGGCGTTTTTAGAGATGCGCTTCCTTTATTGATAAGTTGGTTAGATCAAAAAACTATTAAATGTAGCGCTAACTTCTGGATTATATGGTTAGAGTTGCTTGCTTTAGATTCAATCGTATCAGCGCAAGATATTAATCTTGCTGAGTTGCTTGTAAATAATTTTCTTTTGCAACCTTATACATCAGTAGAGTACGTAAAGGCTATTGAACCCCTTGAAATTTTATGGGAGAAAGGTAAGTCACCATCTTGTTTCACTGCCGGATTAGAGCTTATGGAAACTCTGCTTGAAGCATCATGTTTGGATTCGAGTTCCAGAACCAAGCTTTGGTTAGCAATACAAGGTTTTTCATTGCTAAGATGGAACAGATTGAGTTTCGAAGAGCGTTATTTAACTAAATCTATTTGTAGTGAAATTTTAGGTGAGGAAGCATGTGACATTTTCCCATCAGATTCTTCAGATGATGAGGTTTCGGTTCTCTCAGAAATAGCACCTAACCTTAAAGGGAAATTATTGGTTATCTATACTTTAACCGAAGGGGCTGCACGAAGAGCAACAACTATATTAGAAAAGATGTTTTGCGGTCTTCAAATTGAAGTTAATCATGATCATACGGCAACATCTAATTTAATTAACCTAGCCAAAAAAGCAGATTATTTTGTATTTGCTGCTAACAGTTCTAAGCATCAAGCATATTATCCTGTTAGCAAGATAAGAGCTCAGCTTATATATCCACAAGGCAAAGGCGCCTCTAGCATAGTGACTTCATTTAGAAACTTTTTAACTAAAGCTACCTTTACTTAGAAGCGCTTAGCTTGATTGATAAGGTAGCTTGCAAGGGTCATAATATCACTCGCTACATTCTGTATTTTGTTCCACTCTCGCTGATCAACTTCTGAGAAAGACCAAATCCCACTTGTCCAATGACAACTATCAGAAATGGCTTTAATATGAATAATAAAATCATCCTTAGTTCTAGCGTTATATCTTGAATATACAAACTCCATTAAGTAACCCATCGCTACAATACCTGCACCGTGAATTAATCTGGATGTTTGCGGTTTGTGTCCATTCCATGCCTCTGGAAAAACCTCCTGGACTGCCGCAAAGAAATTACTTATTAAAGTAAATGATGCCTCAAGAAAGTCTGGTTTTTCAGTAAACTCTCTCATTGCGCCATCACTGACTGAGTTCATTACAATCTTTTGGATAGCAGTATCTCTTATAACTCCGCTAGGATTAGTGTGCTGATATAGTTGACCATGCAATGAAGATGACTCATCGTAATTAAGTAATTCAACAAGTTTTGAGGCGAATGCTCTAGCAGTAAAACGTTCGGGCAAGTCAGGTGTTGACGGAAGAAGTTCATAAATTAGAGCCTTGGGTAAAGGTCTAGTATTATTAATTAACACGAACTGCTGTCTTAATTCGTCATAATCTTTACAAACAAGGACTGAAACAAACACCTGGAAGTCTTTGCCTGTTAGTCCTGATAAAGCAGTTAATCTTTGCTGACCATCTACAACAAAACCTGGTTTTTCATTATCGGCATTAATGCTTAATGAGACTATATTTTCCTCAATCTCTTTAATTTCTACCCCACCTACAAATGCAACCACAATTGGATTTGGAAGAATCGCATGATCTTTACTAAGGTAATCTCTGATTTCTTTAATATGTGGGGCAATTTGATTTCTTTGAAAGCCTGTCAGGCTGCCATCTTTTCCTCGGTTCACTCTGTCAATTTCAGCAAACTGAAGTATTTCTGAAGGGTATGCTGCAAATGACAATACCTGATGCCCAGGTGATTGCTTAGCTTTGAGTGCTGTAAATTTAAATGTTGTCATGCTTCCCCCAATACCCTTTGAAGATGATTGTAATAAACCCATAGGTTATGAAACCCTCTGCGCTTATTTCGGTTACTGCATCTGAAAATCATAGTTTCTATAGAAGCCGTTTTACAAACTCGGCATTGGCAAGACTTCCATCTGCGATCTTTTAGCGTTTGATAGATTCTCTCAAGATACATATTCATATCTCCATCATTAGCTTCTTGAGACTTCTTATTTATATAATTAGTTAGGGTGGTATAAGATTTGATTGCTTCCATAACTAAATCTAGTTCAATCTTATCTTGGTCATATAGGCGTAATGATCTTAGTGCTGATTGTTCACACTCAACAATTGACTCTTGATGAAGGTCACCTCGCTTCGCAGCATCCTTTAGTTTATTGTTAACCGTTGCCTGCGGGATCTTAATAGCGCTGTAGTAATCCAAGCCCCCTTGTGTTTTTTGTGCAAAGTAATTTTTCTTTGCGTCCTTAAATGCGCGAAGAAAAGGAGATGTTGAATCAAAACTTGTAATATTGTATTTAACAAACTCATGTATCTGGTCAGCTTTAGCAAAGCCAAGTAAGTGGATTTTCAAAGACGGCGAAACCTGACTTTTGATGGCTGTTATGACTTCATGAATTTGTATAGCTTTTAGGGGGACAAGTCCTCCAACAGCGATATAATCGTACCCCATCTGTTCAAGTTTCTGAGCTGCGTCTGCCATGCTTTGAGGGGACCACCCTTGAACACCCCCTATGGGTACAAAGTCCTTTAGTTTTTTTGACTCTATTAAAAAGAGCTCAGCATTTTTCAATGTGATTTCGTAGCGATTGACTATCTCCTCTGAAACTTCACTTATTGGACGATTATCTGAAAAGTATTCAAAAATAATATGGTCGACTGAGCATCCATGAGTGAACCCTGCATCTCCATAAAAATCGACCATATCTGCCGCAGTATATGGTGGTTCCGGAAGGCTTGCATAAGAAAAAGCTCCACAATCTCCCATCATCATTTTGGGAAGATTTTCAGGGTTATTGAACCTTAGAAATTTACGTGCACCGTCACGCCTAAAACGCATGTACTGTTTATCCGGATATTTATCAACAACACCCCTGGAGACTAGGATGCCATCATAGGGCGCTGATGGAAAAAACTCATGAGGATAGTTGTCGTCTAAGTGAGGTCTGCGCGATGGCAGACTTCTATCATCAAGGAAGTTATATAGCGGGTCGATTACATCTAAGCAATCGGCAAATAAGAATTTCATTTGCGCACACTATTTGTATAGATTCTTACTAGGGCGTCTTCAAGACGTTTAATATCCCTTGGAGTGTTCTGTATTTCATTCCACGCTATACCAAGTGAATCCCATGTGCCTGAAACCCAAGCGCAACTTGGTGCGATTTCTGTTAGTTCATGCTTAATGATTTTAATAATATCTATCGAACCCGCATGACGGACCCAGATCCTATCCATTAAAACCCCCATAGCTTCAACACCAGCAGAGTGCATTAATCTACTATGCCTTGGGTCAAGACCCCATGCTAATGGGAATGCCTCCTTAACGGCAGTCCAGAAGGTCATTAATATTTGGTACATAGACTCTAAGTCGGCATTTTCATTAATTCCTGCCTTATATGGCGCAAGCGCACCTAGAGGGCTGTAAAGACTATTTTTAATCATTTTAATTACAGCCGTATCAGTTATTACTGCACTTTCTGAGTTGGTCTCTGACATACGTTTTATTAGCTTGTAAAAAGGTGAACTGGGCTCTCTGTTAAGCAGTTTACAAAGTTCACTTGGTATTTTTCTGGTACTCAGATCACGAGGCAATAATATGCTTCTCGTTTCAGGCAACAGTTCATTAATCAATCGCGTAGGAAGCGGTCTAGCTTTATTTACTAATATAAATTGCTCACGTTGTATCTCAAGATCATCGCTAATAAATGCAACTACAGGCACAGGAAGATCAGGATTGTTTGCGTGAGAGAGCGCTATTGATCTTTGCTGACCGTCAACAATCCAAGCTACGCGATGTCCTTCTTCGTAAATAGGTACCGACAGGGTTCCAGACTGACTAATGTCTATAAGGCCTTCTGGTTTAGGACCCCTTGCCATTAGGAATTTAACCTCTGGAGACATCGCTAAGATAATTGCATTAGGAAATATAACTTGCCCTTGATTTAAGTAGTCAACGATACTTTTTACATGTGTTTTAATTTCAGGTCTCTGAAATCCTTTTAAGTTATCAGTTTCTGATCGTTCAATTCGACTAATGTCAGCAATGCGTGTTACGTCTGCTCCCCGCATAAAAAATAAATACACATCCAAGTTATCCCCTTGCTGGGTTCGAAGTGCTTTTATCAGTAGCTCATTATTCATGGCTTAATCCTTGTTTATTTCAATTTAACTGCATTGTTAATTCACGAAAAATATTAGCAAATCGTTTTTGCTCGCAAGATATTAATAAATCATCTCTTAGTACCCTCAACATTTTTGCAGAACTAATTTTTGATTTTTCTAAGTGAGTCCTGATCATATTTTTAATTTCCTCATCTGAGACTTTTGTCCTGTCAACCTTTAGACGAAGCTTCATCCCACTCATTGTTCTGAGTACAAGCTCTTTTTCTGATTCAATGTCTGGAGTGTCTTTTTTAATAATAAACTCTGCGAAATGACGAAGAATGCGTTGCGGATAATCTGACCGAGTTCCTGGGATTGGTGAACCCAAACCGTCAAACCTTTCATCGTAGGGGATGTATGAGCTTCTTATAGATTCAGGCAATATCTTATGGTTATCTGGGGATGTAAAGACTCTCAATCGGTTTGCATATTCCGTGGTTATTTCTTCGAGTTCTTGCTTAATTAAATGCAGGTAAGCTTTTGAAAGGGACAATAGGATGATGAGGTCGGGCGAGTCCTTTAGTTGATCTACTAGTCTTTTGTTTTTGCGGGACTGATTCACACATTTCCACCATAATTGTGATGAGAACGCTTCGTCAACTACTTTGGTGCGAATTGGGTCAGTTGGGTCTGCTACAGTAAGATCGTAGTTTGGCAGTTCGGTTTTAGCGTCAATTAAGCCAAATCCAGTAGATGCAAATGCCACCTTGGCACTTAGACATTTTGCTGCGATTTTAACTTCATTAATTGCCCTGCCTATATACAAAAGGTCTGCGGACACTTTTTCTTTTTTTTCTTGAGCTAATTTAATCCATTGGTCCGAGACAGAACTATGACTACCCGGAAGTAATTGATTTGCTGTTAGCGTAGAAGGTAATCCAGTACGTTTTCTTCTAGTGCATGAGGTGATGATAAGAAACTGCATTAGTAAATTATAATACAATTTACAGTTATTTTATATTTATTAAAAAAATATTACGCAGTTAATTTAACATTAAATTTTTAATGTAAGCTATTTCTTAAGATCTAACGCTTCTTTGATTAATCTATCAAGTTTAGTCCATGCTGGACTTGCAGAATTTTCAGTACTTTTAAATTGCTGAGTAACTTCGATTATTAATGAGTAGTATTGCTCTGGTTCCAATCTCTTTTTATCTTCTGATGTTAACCAGTAGTCATAGAAAATCTTGAACCAGATTGAAGTAAACAAGAAGCAAAGTAAAAAAGTACCCCATTGATGACTTATATAAGAAGAGTAAAACCAGAAAGGTTGACCTAGTAAACCAAATACAGAGGAATATTTTCTCTTAGATAGATTTTTTGTTTGAAGCAACCACATTGCTGTCAATTCGGTACACGCAATAACTGCTTGTTCTATCATTCCACTAATCCTTGATGTTTTTAACTATAATATAAATATTAGTCATATTAAGAACTAAAGTATGGACTATAAAATCTGTTTTAAAGTATTTTAGATCTTGTGTTTAATTAATATTGAATTCATTACTAATGACTTTCGAAAAAAAAGGAAGGTACTTTTATGATTTTATCAGGGGTAGCAAGATTGGGTCGTGATATTGAATTACGACATACTGCTTCAGGAGAAACAGTTGGGTCATTGGCATTAGCTTGGAATTACGGCAGGAAAGGCGAAGATGGAAATCGACCTACGCAATGGGTTGATGCAAGTTTGTGGGGTGAACGTGCAGAGAAACTTAAGGGCTATTTATTGAAGGGTCAGCAAATCTCAGTTGTACTTGAAGATCCTCACGTTGAAATTTATGAAAAGAAAGACGGAACTATGGGCGCGTCGCTTCGTGCCCGTGTTGGTTCAATTGAGTTTTGCGGAAGTCCCCGTAATCAAGGAGAAGGTGGCGATGCTCCCTCAACTGATAAATACGAACGAGGTGCACCCCCCTCAATTCACCAAGGTTCAAGTTTTGATGACATGGAGGATATTATTCCATTTTAACCAAGGTTCTTCGGGTCTAATTTACTCTCTCTATAGCGAACAAAGCACAATTAAAGGTTGATAAATTATGAAGAAAGTAAAAAAAGAGATTGAATTTTATATTAAGGCTATGAATTATTATTTATGAGTAATGCCAGAAAGATTCTTGAGAACGTTTTTGGATTTTCTAGCTTTCGTGGGGTGCAAGAATCTATTGTTAATCATATAGTTTCTGGCGGAGATGCTCTTGTTTTAATGCCAACAGGGGCAGGTAAATCATTGTGTTACCAAATACCATCTTTAGTGAGAGATGGAACTGGTGTGGTTGTTTCACCGTTGATTGCCCTAATGCAGGATCAAGTAGAAGCACTCAAGCAATTAGGTGTTAGAGCAGCATATTTAAATTCAAGCCTGGATTCCCGAACAGCACAAGACGTTACTAACCAATTGTTGATGGGTGAGTTAGACATAATTTATGTAGCACCCGAGCGCTTATTAAGTTTCGGATTTTTAGCTGTTTTAGATAAATTGCAATCGGGTCCGGGAATTGCTTTGTTTGCAATTGATGAGGCCCATTGCGTTTCTCAATGGGGTCATGATTTTCGGCCTGAATATCGACAACTAATAATCCTCCACGAACGTTTCCCCAATATTCCTCGAATGGCATTAACAGCAACAGCAGATGCCCCAACTCGCGCTGAAATAGAAGAGCGTTTATCTTTAAAGACTGCTAAAAAGTTCGTATCAAGTTTCGACCGTCCTAATATTAAATATCGAGTGCTCCAAAAAAATAATGCTAAACAGCAGTTACAGCAGTTTTTAAATGAAGAGCATCCTGATGATGCGGGTATTGTTTATTGTTTATCTCGTCGAAGTGTTGATGAGCTAGCACAATGGTTAAAAGATCGAGGTTGGGATGCATTGCCATACCATGCTGGATTAGGTGCGGAAGTTCGTAATGTAAATCAAAGACGCTTTTTACGAGAAGAGGGCGTCATTATGGTTGCTACAGTAGCTTTTGGCATGGGGATTGATAAGCCTAACGTTCGTTTTGTGGCACATATGGATTTACCCAAGAGTATGGAGGGCTATTACCAAGAGACCGGTCGAGCAGGTCGCGATGGCTTGTTAGCGGATGCTTGGATGACTTACGGTTTGGGCGATGTGGTAAATCTTCGCAAAATGGTTGATTCTGGAGAGGCTTCTGAAGAGCGTAAAAGGGTTGAACGTCAAAAATTAAATTCCTTGCTGGGTTACTGTGAAACCGTGACCTGCCGCCATCAAAGTATTTTGCGCTACTTCGGTGAAGAGCACCCCGGTAAATGCGGGAATTGCGACAATTGTCTTGAGCCAATAATGACTTGGAATGCGACAGTGGAAGTTCAAAAAGCATTATCTTGTGTCTATAGAACGGGACAGCGCTTTGGTGTTACTCATCTTATTGATGTGCTTATTGGGAAGTTGACTCCTAAGATAGAGCAGTTTCAACATGATCAATTAAGTACCTATGGAGTTGGAAAAAGTCTTAATCAAGCTCAATGGGGGAGTGTTTTCCGGCAACTTGTGACTGCTGGGTACTTGGATTCTGACATTGCATTGTATGGTGGTTTAAAGTTAGTGAATGAGTTGTCAATGCCAGTGTTAAAGGGTACGCAAGAGGTTTGGTTACGAAAAGATACAACACACTCTCATGATAAGACCGCTAAGCAAGCTAATAAGACTGCACAAAACTCTTTTTCTAACCCTCATGATGAGCTTCTTTGGCAAGCACTTAAAACAAAGCGAACTGAACTTGCACGAGCACAGGGTCTGCCACCTTTCGTTATTTTTCATGATAGTACTTTGATGGAAATGCTTAAAAAGTCTCCGGTTAGCCTCCAACAATTAAGGCGGATAAGTGGTGTAGGGCAGGCCAAATTAGACCGGTATGGTGAGCAATTCTTGGAGGTCATAAAGTCTATCAAAGGTAACAGCGACGAAATCGAAGATAACAAAGTTGCGAAGCGTTCTTTCAATAAGACTGAGCAAATGGGGAGCAGTTGGTCTTCTCAAGAGGATGAGCAGCTTAGGAATGAATTTGAATATGATACATCTGTAGCAGTTATTGCAGAAAATCATGGGCGCACTCGTGGCGCTATTAACTCGCGATTGAAGAAGCTTGGGTTGAAATTTGACGAATAATATTGGAGTAGATTTTTAATATTTATTCCAATATACACTAATAAAACAAGGTGTTTATTTAAATGAGCTTGACTTCAAAACATGTAAAAGCTTTATTAAGAGATCCAAATTTAAAAACGGTATTGCTCAGAAATAAAGAGTTAAGTCTTCATGATTATGAGAATTTTGATAATTTAAGCTATGAGAAGTTGGATATAGCTGCGGAGGAAGTTATCAATACCCTTGAAGCTTACGCTCCATTTAATGTCATTTACTCATCCCCGGTAGAGGGATTCCCAGATGATGCAACCATTTATGGAGCAAAAGGCATTTACCTTTTAAGGAATCAAGATGGGTGTGTTTTCTTCACCAATAAGAAAGAAGTATTGAAATATGCTGGAGGTATCAGTGCGGTTTCTTGGGATGTTGCAGAAGCGCAAGGGTACGAACTCTAGTCCTCTTCCCAAATACCAATAGCCTCCATTTCTGTTTTATGAACCGGGCATAAAGGTGGCCCATAGTGAAGCCACTTCTTTTGTATGTTCAATTGATAACCACAGTCTTTACAGACTGCTCTTGGTCTAGGCCTATATGATCTAATTTTCATATGAAACTTAAGTTTTTTATGAGGATACTCTCCAAGCGCGGTTGCCATTTCTTTGAGCCTCACTTTTAGCTTCTCACCTGCTGCGGCTTGTCGCATTTTCCCCTCAAGACCAATTGATAATGCGATTTTTTTAAACTCAGCCCCGTGGCTATTTTTACAGTTGTCTACCGCATGAACGAGTTCGTGGACTAATGTGTCAAGGACATCAACAGGTTCATCTAACTTAGGACTGATAAATATTTCATTGACGTCAGCCTCTGAAGTTTCTTTAGACCAACATTGACCAATATGTCTATCCTTGCCTGTGCTTGGAAACCCACAAGACACATTAACCTTGGGGACTATGTAACCTTTCTCAGTAAAAATTGGCTTTAGTACCTCGACTGCACTATTTAGCCATTGCTCTCTTGTTATTTCTGTTTCCATAAACGCTCCACAAGGTATTTGTATATTGAATTCTATAAATGCAGAGGCTCATACGATGACCCTATTAAAAGCGATTATTAAAAAATAAAGATTATTTTAGCTGGCTCACTCTGTGAGCCTTGCATAAAGGATACTTAGCTTCCAACGTCAAAAATGTTTGAAGATAGTCGTTAACGCGTTGGTTATTGATAACCTAAGGATTGAATATGAAGAGCGAATCAGCAAATATCATTGTTACCCCTTTAAAGTCAGCCGTATTGGAAGGGCATCGAAACAAACTGAATGTACTTGTGCGCATGCAAGCACCGGACTTGCAAGATACCGCTACGAAAACTCGCCCATCTTATGGAATCGCTTTTGTGATTGATCGCTCCGGCTCTATGGCCGGCAAACCATTGGACGAAGCCGTGCGCTGTGTGAATTTCATGGTTGATCGTTTGCTTGAGAGTGATGCAGCAGCATTGGTCACTTTTGATAGCCAAGTGGCACTGGACTACCCATTAAATGCGCTGTCTGATAAGCGTGAAATTCAAACCATACTTGCAGCAGTTCATTCTGGAGGCACCACCAACCTTCATGGTGGCTGGAGAGCTGGGGCAGATGAATTTGTTCATAAAGAATCTAAAGCGGCAATTAAACGTGTGGTCTTACTCTCAGATGGGCGGGCTAACGAGGGTTTAACTAACTCCCATCAAATCGCAGCGCAAGCGGAAGAGTTCGCGAATAAAGGCATCACCACATCCACCTATGGCCTTGGCCGAGAATTCAACGAAGAGTTGATGGTGGATTTAGCTAAAGCTGGCCAAGGCAATCATTACTATGCTGAAACTGCTGAAGATCTTTTGGAGTCATTTAATGAAGAATTCGAGTTAATGGCTAATCTTTGGGCGAAAGACTTGATACTTTCAATTCAGCCTAAAGATGGGATTCAAATAAAATTGATGAACGATTACCGCCGGATTGATGGTGAACTTTACTCATGGCGGATGCCTAGCATTGCCTATAGCTCAGAAGCTTGGGCAATGTTCGAGGTGACAATTGCTACAGAATTAAGTGATGGTCAAGTTGCTGAACTATTTTCAGCTAGCCTCATTGGCGTAGATATTGATGGTCAAGCAATTAAATTGGAAGCGCCATTATTGAAATTGCCGGTCCTCAATTCTCAGGCCTATTCTGCAGTGGCAGAAGATGAGCTCGTCAAAAGAAGACTGGATGAAGTGATGGCTGCTGAATATCTTCAAAAAGCTCGACGCGCTGTGCAGCATGGCGACTGGGATGCCGCAGATGCTTTGCTACAAGACGCTAAAGTATTATTTAGGACGAGCCCCTGGGCGAAGGATGTTCTCGAGTCTATGGAAAAACTTGCTAAGAAACGGGATGATGCTTATTTCATGAAAGAAGCGATGTTCTCAACAGCCAGAATGTCATCAAGACTATCATCCAAATCCGAAGATGCATCAGTATTATCGGAGGTTGATTCAATTTCATTTTTGAGAAGAAAAACGGCACAGGGAAAAGCACAGTTTCTCAAGGATGACGATATTGATGTTATAAAAAATTAAGAATTTAGCCGTCGTTGACTTTGTTAACGACGGCGCCGTAGAGTTAATATTATTGGCAATTGACCTCTTTTTATGGAGAAATTAAATGAAAAAAATTCTATTCATTCTAATGCTAGTTTCAACAAGCGCTGAGGCAAAAGACATTATTGGAGATATGTTGAGGATATACGCACCTCAACCACAAGTTGTTTATGTTATTCCGCTTAACAACGGGTACGCACCACAACCCCTCGCACCATCAATTTCACCATCAACTTATGTAGCACCAAGTAACACATGGACACCAATAGTCACACCAACCCCAACAATTGATTTAAGTCCTAATAAATAAAAACGAAATATTTAACAATGAAAAAACTCGTCTATACTTGGGAACTGCTTAATATGACAGGCTATATTTAGCTACTTCATGAAGTCTAATTTAACGTTTTCCCTAATTAATATTCGCTGGAGTTTTAAATGAAAAAAGTTATACAAATTATTAGTCTATTTCTGACAATTACATTTTCTCTAAATTCTACTGCGGAAGTTTCAACTGATGTGATTTGTTCTTACGCTCCAAGTCAGAGTTCTATCGTAAACAAAATAGGTAGTTTTGCTGGTGGTACTTCTGCTGGTGCAGAAATAACACTTTTTGCAAATGGGCTAACCATTCTTCCTCATTCAAGTGGTGGTTTAATTATGGCTGGGTCTGGGGGATACATTGCAGGCACGATGACTGGAAGTGTTGTTACAACCACGCTTATTACGGCAGGTTTGATTGTTGCGGGTACGGCAATAACGGTTGAACTAGCTTGCGTTCCAAAAAATCATCCAGACTTAATTGCTAAATTAAAAGGTGAAACATTAACATACTCAGATTCTGCTAACGACTTACTAAAGAGTGCAGCAGCAAGTGTAAAGCCTGTTTCAAAAACAAAACTTCAAGAAATAATTGGTACATTCAAAAAGTACAAAACAATTACTAGGGATAAGTTCTATGAGCTACTTGGTGAAACATGGTATGAACGGGCAATTAGAAAAACTAGAGAAGTCTTTACAGATTAATTTTCTCAAAAAAGTTCTTATAGACTATGCAAGACTATAAACACCTTCGTTACAACCAACAAAAGCCCTCCAAGAAATGGGGTAGGAAGCTATTAGTTATTCTTATATTGGTCTTAATAGCTGCAATACCTCTAGCTTATAACTACTATAAACACGGCACTATCTTGCTTAAAGATGTTTCTGCTAAATCACAAGCCAAGACCGAACCAGTAGCAGAAGTAAATATTCCAGATAGATTCACCTACTATGAGATTCTTGCTAAAGGTGAGGCTGTTGTCCAAGACATTTCAAAAGTAGACGTTCCATCAAGCAAGATTTACATTCAACTAGAAGCATTTAGAACAGCTTATGAAGCTGACAACTTTCAATCACAAATAAAGCTCCTAGACCTTAACCCAAAGATTGAAACGTTATTTCTGCCGAATAAGGGTGGTAATTGGTTTACGGTAAGACTTGGTGCTATAGAAACTGATGCTGAATTAGCAAGATTAAAGCTAGTGCTGGATAGCAATCAGATTAAATTTGCCGTAGTTACGAAAAATTAGCTGTATATGAATAACATCTCCACCCTAAATCCCGAACTAATAAGGGGATACCAATCAGCCGAATATCATGTGAGGTCTGCCAAGCCATTCGTCCTAAAACTGGGTAAAAGGAGTGAGGGTATAGTTGACCTTGCCCGAAGACTTCAAGTTGACTGCGTCACGTTTATAACAGCTCACAACCCCTATAGCGAAGTGCTTTCAGATAAAGAGAATGCAAAGCGTAATAGGCAACTAAAGAAAGAGTTGGATAAGCTAGGCTTAACGATTGTTATAGGCTTTGGACAAGATCAAAAGATGACTTGGAAGAAGGAAGATAGCTTTGTCGTATTTGGTCTAGGATTGGATGCAGCAAAAGGGTTGGGGATTAAATACCAACAGAACGCAATTGTTTGGTGTGGTGCTGATGCAGTTCCATTATTGGTGTGGCTGCGTTAAACAATAGTATTGTGTTTTTGAGCCACAGTAGTAATATGTGGTTGTGCCGATTTGAATTATTCAGCTTGCGGGCACTTTAAATATACTGCTAAAGCGTGTGCAAACCCGTTTTAGCTAATGCTGATGCGGGTTTTTTTACGTCTAGTGCACGTTAAGCACTGAGGGGATTTATACCCACTTGCTCACCTCGACATATGGTCAAAACGAGCTAAATAGGAGATTTAAAATGAGTAGAAAACCAAATCCACCAGATCTGATTACTTATGCAGACTGCGTGCGACAAAATAAGGCACTGCTTCGTGAAGAAAGACTTGCTGCCAAAGAACTCAAAAATAACCCCACAATAAATATCCAACAAATTATCTCGGATAGAGGCTATGCATGTCACTTTGGACAAAAGCTAAAACCACTTCCTCCAGAGATAGATAAGCTCATCCGAGAGTATTTAGCTCGAACGCAGTATTGGAGATAAGAATGGATGAATACTTTGTCAGATATGAAGATGGAATGGGCTTCGCTGTTTTAAAACGCACCACTTTAGGGAAGGAAGGATTAATTTTTTATGCCTATAGTCCAATACATGCAGAAGAGCAAGCAAAGGTTCGTAATGTTTGGAGCGAGCATCAGAAATATTTAAGGTCTTTTAAATCACCAAACTAATTTGAACTCACGTTCCGATTTAGCCTTACTTGCGGGGAACGTTAAATGAATACTGCTAAACAAGGCCTGTACCTTTTCATGAGGAGCAAGAACGTGAGAAAAACAATTTTCGAGCAAGAAATTCAACAAATACTTAAAGAGTGGGAACGTTACCAGCCCAGAAGAAGATGGCCTGGAGGTGGCCCTTTACCAAGCCTAGGTAAGTTACAACTTAGAAGATATATTGATGATTATGTAAAAGAGCATCGTTGCCTTCCAGAGGGAAATCATTGTATTCCAGCAGGGAAGGATATTTGTGAAAAACATAATGGTAGTTTTTGGGTTTACTTTCCAAAAAGGAGTTACCAAAAATTCCACACACATTTAGAAAAAGCATTAAGGTCACTAGTTCAAGAGCATGACTTTGGCGATGATCCTATTAAAGCTAAATCTGGTATTAAGAAGCGGCTTGTGTCTTTAGTTAATTCGTGGGAAATAGATAGGATTATCGAAAAAGTAATTCCCCAAGAGAATAATTATGAGGATTAATTTTAAACAAAGGATCCCTCAGCTTACTGAAGAGCATATAAAACAGATTTGTAGGTTTACAAAAACAAAGTATGTGCAAGGAGAGTGGCAAAGATGGCAGGCATTCGCTAAATTCAAATGGGAGCATCTAAAGCTGCAACAAGAGCGTGATGCGATTCTTAGAAAAATTAGATGAGCCCGATGGCGTTTGAAAAGCTACAATTTGGAAGTTAAGAAACGTCTACGAAAGTCGGGGAAGTCCACTCATTATCTTAAAGCACCTGATTAAATTTTTTCGAGGGGGTCTCGATTTTCAACTAATCGAATAAATGTCTCTCTACTAATTGGCATGTATTCCTCATCATTTCCCATTATATAAGCTCGATAACCTGTTTTATCCCATGCCGCAATATATGGCACATCTCCACCAGCTGCAATGCTTACCAAAAATGCGTCACTATCAATCCCGCTATAAAACATAGCGCCACGTTGAATGTTATTTAATAGGTTATTTATATTGTTCAAAGCTACAAAGTATACTGCTTTTTAACTAAATTTAGATTCGTACACCTAAGCTAGACAACTAGCTTATGGGAGATGTGGTTAATTTTAACTTGATTACATGTATACAAGTTGTTCGTACTTAAAAAATTAACTCTGTTATGAGAGCTCTAAGTGAAGGTCATCCCCCATCCCCGACCTCGTTGTCCCATACCCCCCTGATGACAATTCGCATTCAGTCCATCAACAAATTAGGGATAAACCATGACAACCACATTGCACGCAACACCAGACAGTCCCGATGCAACAGGCTTTTATTTTGAAGGCTTGGCAGATTATCAAACCAAGTCACAAAGTCACTTAGATAGCTATGGATACCTAGTAGAGGAGTTTGAAATACAGTTTATTGATGGCGATGATGCAGCATTGTTTGAAGTTTGCAGGATAGATCAATCGAATCTGAATATTTGGTTTGATGACATAGAGCTTTTACAGGACGATGAAAAGATCAGGCTTTACTATCTAGTAGGCTTTGCAGGCTTCACACTGAGCCAAGGGCTTGATAAACTCGATGAGCCATACATAATAGAGTCCAGCTTAAAAGACGCGGCAGCAGAACTGTTTGATGATTGTTATTTACACACCATACCTGAAAGCGTCAGATATTATATTGACTATGCAAGCTTTGCTAGAGATTGTGAGCTTGGTGGTGATCTGGTGGAGTTTGAATATAACAATAGAACTTATACTTGCACGAATGCTAATTGAAGGATGCAAGAGATTTTATTTTGTTGGTAACTATGTTGGTAACATATATTTAATTTTGTAAATATAAACAATTAAAACAGTATGTTAGTAAGTTTGTTGTGTTGTCCCCAGCCCACCATTTTTAAAGCATCACAATGTATCAATAAGCATCTAAAGCTCAACTCCCACAAGGGGTTGGGCTTTTGTGTTGAATGAGGTGACGTTGGTTAGTTTTGCACTATTTGCCGGTACTTTTTCTGCCTGGCGTTGCCGGTGGAATGTATCCTGAAATTCTGCACATCAAGCCTTGTGTTGACTCGCCATATTCATAAGTGGTCACGCTACAAGTGAACACTTTCTTAGCTTTTTCTAGCTCTTTTAATGAGTCGTGTACTTGAATTAAGGAGATGCCGGTCTCAAGTGCAATTTTTCTATCCAATTCTTGACCGGATTTTTTGAGGTAATCGAGTACTTGCTGGGTGTGCATTGTTTATCCAATTGACAAGAAACCAGAGTATTCTAGGTTTCTTTAGAAAGTCAATTATGATAACACTAACTCATTGATAAGTATATTAAATAATATGATATTCGGGTCGTTAAGCAGTGCTTAGCTTGCTTTTGCATCCAGCGCAAGCAGCTCTCCCATGGTGGTTGAGAGTTGCTTTTGAAGACTTGTCTGATATCGATAAAGATTGTTCAAGGTTTCAAAATTAGGCTGTCCTTTTACAAGCGAGGTTTTTTCGATGAGCTTGCAGATCGCTAACTTTAAGTCGATTGTTTTAAGAAGCGTAGGGTAATGCATAATAGCCTTTGCTGCGGTTAATAGGCGCTCAAAAGAAATGTTTTGAATCTCGCTTTGATTGATTGAATCTTCTTTGGGATCATAGAGGAGTTTTTGAAGCATTATTGAGAGATCTGTATCTAAATCTTCCAATGAAAAAGCGCTGCTTTCGAGGTGAGAAATATAGCCTTCCAAGCTAATTTTATTCTTGTTGGCTTGTTTAATAAGGTAATCACAAAACTCAGGGCATGCGTCCATAAACGCTTCGTGTGTTTCGCAATGAATGGCATCAGACTTCAGGAGAGAGCTAGCAAGATTAAGTTTTTCGATATCGATCACATTCACGTGATTAAGGCTGTCAGACTGGCCCATTTTAATGCGCTGCTGATCGTCAAGTTCAAATAGATCCATGAGGTGTGCATCAATGGCTGTTTTGAGATCAGCCTCTTCAAACGTATTTTCAATCAACAATTGAACCCGATCTAACTGTACTTTGATTTTAGCAATCCTTTCAATTTGAAGGCTTACCAGTGGATTGTTTGAAGGGTAAGATTTTTTTAATTCATCTATCATCTGCTGGTAATTCGGCGTCTCATGAGTTGCTAGCTTCTGGCTCCTAGCGCCGTGTTTGATTGCATTCTGGCTGGCTATCGCTTTGCCTGTGCTTGTGGTTGGTCCCGTTGATTTGTCAGCATTGTTTCGATTGGCATTGATTTTGGCATCAGAGGTCATCGTGATTTTACCTTCTAGTTTTTTTGCTTAATCTTAGCCTGCATTTTTATAACAATCACTCTTTTGGAGCATAAAATTTTCAAAAACATGCTTTTTGCCAAACGAACCCAAATTAATTAAGTAAAATTTATCGCATCAATAAAAACAATTGATTTTACTTCTCGACATTGACTCTCTAAAATGCAATCACTCGAAAATTTTTGTGAACAAAGCATTCGAGAAATTTTTTTGTAACCAATGTGATTTATATTGAATTTGTTTTTAATGCAGTGTTATTTAATGTAGTTTTTTTATCAATAAAATAAGGAGTTTTATTATGTCTTTAGTGAATACAACGATTAAGCCTTTCAAAGCACAAGCTTTCCATAACGGTAAGTTTGTTGAAATTACAGAAGCAAACTTAAAAGGTAAATGGTCAGCATTTGTATTCTACCCAGCTGACTTCACATTCGTTTGCCCAACAGAGTTAGGCGATTTAGCTGACATGTACGCTGATTTCCAAAAAATCGGTCTAGAAATCTACTCAGTATCAACTGATACACATTTCACACACAAAGCTTGGGCGGATGCTTCTGACACTATCAAGAAGATCAAATACCCAATGCTTGCTGATCCAACAGGCACAATCACACGTAACTTTGACGTGATGATTGAAGAAGAAGGTTTGGCATTGCGCGGTACGTTCATCATCAACCCAGAAGGCGTGATTAAAGCTGCTGAAATTAACGATCTAGGGATTGGCCGTTCAGCTGCTGACTTGCTACGCAAGGCGCAAGCTGCGCAATACGTTGCTGCACATCCTAACGAGGCATGTCCTGCATCATGGACACCAGGTGAAGCAACATTGACACCATCATTAGATTTAGTAGGCAAAATCTAAGCGATAGCAATTAAATAAGTAGCTTACGTAAGTAATATTGTCATGTTAGGTGCGGCGTGTGCCGCGCCTAATTTGATCCAAAATAAAGGTAAGAAAATATCATGGCATTAGACAGTAATATTAAAAACCAACTCTCAGCTTACATGGAAAAGCTGGTGCATCCGATTGCGATTGTCGCATCTGTGGATGGCAGCGCTAAATCCAATGAGATGATGGACTTGCTGACTGAACTCGCCGCCATGTCAGACAAGATTCATCTGACTGAAGAACAAGACAAGCGCACGCCATCTTTTGCGATCAAACGCTTTGAGGCGGGTGCTGCGCCCGTGGGAATTCGCTTTGCAGGCATCCCCATGGGGCACGAATTTACTTCATTGATTTTGGCTTTGCTCCAAGTGGGCGGCCATCCTTTGAAGCTAGAAGCTGAAAAAATCGCACAAATTGCAGCGATTGAAGGCAACTTCCACTTTGAAATTTATATCTCATTAAGTTGCCATAACTGCCCTGACGTAGTGCAGGCGCTAAACTTGATGGCAGTCATTAATCCCAACATCACCAACGTGATGATAGACGGCGGTGTCTTCCCACAAGAGGTGGCAGATAAAAAGATTATGTCTGTGCCAACCGTCATGCTTAACGGCGAACAATTTGGTGTGGGTCGTATGGAGCTTGATGAGATTTTAGCCAAAGTAGATGTAGGTGCTGTGGCGCGTGAAGCGAAGAAACTCGATGCAAAAGCCCCTTACGATGTATTGATTATCGGCGGCGGCCCAGCAGGTGCATCTGCAGCGATTTACTCAGCCCGTAAAGGTATTCGCACAGGGATTGTGGCTGAACGCTTTGGCGGTCAGGTCATGGATACGCTCGGTATTGAAAACTTTATCTCAGTGAAAGAGACCGAAGGCCCTAAATTGGTGATGGCGCTTGAGGAACACGTAAAGTCTTATGACGTGGATATTATGAACTTGCAACGCGCTAAATCGGTTAAGCAAGGTGATTTGCTTGAAGTGGAATTAGAGAGCGGCGCTGTCTTAAGAAGTAAGGCCTTGGTGATTGCCACCGGCGCACGTTGGAGAGAATTAGGCGTGCCTGGTGAATCGCAGTATCGCGGTAAAGGCGTGGCTTATTGCCCACATTGTGACGGCCCTTTATTTAAAGGTAAACCTGTTGCAGTCGTGGGTGGTGGTAACTCGGGCGTTGAAGCGGCGATTGATTTGGCGGGGATTGTAGCGCATGTCACCTTGATTCAGTTTGACCCGGAATTAAAGGCAGACGCAGTGCTTCAAACAAAGTTACGTTCACTTAGCAATGTGACGATTGTAACAAATGCGCAAACGACGGAAGTGACCGGTAATGGCGAGAAGATGAACGGCTTAGATTATAAAGATCGCGTCAGTGGTGAAATGCATCATTTAGATTTGGATGCGGTATTTGTCCAAATTGGTTTATTGCCGAATACTGACTTTATCAAAGGCGGCGCGATTAATTTGAGCAAGTTTGGTGAGATCGAGATTGACTCACATGGGGCTTCCTCTATGCCAGGGGTTTATGCGGCGGGCGATGTGACCACCGTGCCTTATAAGCAAATTATTATCGCGATGGGTGAGGGTGCTAAAGCTTCACTTGGCGCGTTTGATTATTTAATCCGTCAATAAGCAAAATGTTTGCAATAAAAAAGGAGCCCATAGGCTCCTTTTTTATTGGACAAAAACCAACAGATTATTTCACGCGGTTTTTGTATTCCAAGGTGCGTGTGTCGATTTCAATCTTGTCGCCAGTTGCGCAGAAAAGTGGCACAGGCAATTCAAAACCAGTTGAGATACGGGCTGGTTTCATTACCTTACCTGAGGTGTCGCCCTTAACCGCTGGCTCTGTGTAAGTAATTTCACGTACCACTGAGTTTGGTAAATCAACTGAGATGGCTTTACCGTTGTAGAACACGACTTCACATGTCATGCCATCTTCTAAGAAGTTAAGCGCATCTGTCATGTTTTCAGCTTCCACTTCGAACTGGTTATATTCTTCATCCATGAAGACATACATTGGGTCTGCGAAGTATGAGTAAGTCACATCTTTTTTCTCAAGGACAACTAATTCAAACTTGTCGTCAGCTTTGTAAACTGTTTCGCTAGGCGCTTCAGTTAACAAGTTTTTGAATTTCATTTTAACCACGGCTGAGTTACGGCCTGATTTATTGTATTCGGCCTTTTGCACAACCAATGGATCGTTACCGATCATGATTACGTTGCCGACGCGGAGTTCCATTGCTGTTTTCATGTGATGTCCTGCAAAAAGTGAGAGTGTAAAAAAGGGTAGAATTATACCTTGTTTTTGGTAAAAATCACCAACTTGGCCGCCAAATCGGTATGTTGCTCAAATTTCTGTGTTTGTAATTCTGCGCGCTCCTTGAGCGCTGGCAAGGCAGTCATTAACTGATTCCAAAGTTTAGGTGTGATTTCAGCCTCTAACCAAGCATGGTGAAACTCGCTTAAGACGTCGTTTTGTTTCACTTCATACTTATCTAAAAAGGCGTCTAATTTTTTAAGGTGGTGCTTTTCGTCTTGCGGATAGGTTTGCCAAATGAAAGGCTGCGCTGACCACAAAGCACGTATCCAACTATCTTCGCCGCGCACAAAGTTAAGGTCGCAGCACCAGAGTAGCTGGTCATATTCTTCTTGTGTCAAAAAAGGCAAAACTGTCAGCGACAGTTTTTGTTTATTGAGCGTGTCGCCCACTTCAATTTGTGCACGTCCAAAAAATTCAGCAATTTTCCCAAGCGCGCTGCCTGTCGGCACAAAGCATTCAACGGAATGTTCGCTTTCTGACATTGCTTGAAGCAAGCTGTGTATTGGTGCGTGCGGGTAACAAAATAGCGACACTTGCTGCCTAGGTAAGCGTTTAAATTCCGCTTTTGCCGCTTCTCTTTTGGCGACTAAGTGTTGCTCGCGAATTAAGCCGCCCGTGTTGTCGGTAAAGCCAGGAAAGAAAAAGGTTTTGCGTAAGCCAGTGGCAGGATGAATAGCGCTTTGCGCATGAAAGTCATCCACCCAGGTTTCTGCGGATAGGTATTCTAAATTGAGCCAAATCGGTTTCTTGGCAACCATATTTTTAACGTAAGTCTGAGGCAGTTCGCAAGCAAAAGCTTCGATTACCACATCGGCGGGCATGACATTTACAAAGCTTGCTTCATCACGCCATAGACAAACCTCAACGCCATGGATTTTTTGGCTATGCGCTTCTGCATCTAAGTCCGTCACTATTTTGGTGGCAACGTTTAAATCGTCTACCCATAGCCGAACATCTAGCGCGTATTCGTCATGGAGTTGTTTGGCTAGCCGCCAGCAGACGCCGATGTCGCCGAAATTGTCGATGACCTTACAGAATATGTCCCAACGTTTGTTCATTTCGTCACAGGCTCTTTATAGCTGACCACTTGAATCTCGTACTCATCCTCACCCGTTGGAGTTTGCACACGCACTACGTCACCCACTTGCTTGCCTAGCATCGCTTTGGCAAGTGGGGACACCCAACTAATCCAGCCTTTGGTAGGTGCTAGTTCATCTTGCCCAACAATGCGGTAGGTATGTTCAGTATCTCTATCGAGTGAATACAACGTCACCCAAGCGCCAAAGAATACCTTTTCAAGACCTGCTTGCGTGGCAGGGTCCACAATGACAGCCGCATCCATGCGCTGCATTAAAAAGCGTAAGCGCCCATCAATTTGGCGAAGTCTTCTTTTGCCATAGATGTAATCCCCATTTTCAGAGCGGTCGCCGTTGCCTGCTGCCCATGAAACCACGCGCACCACTTCAGGCCGCTCAACTTTGAGTAACTGGGTAAATTCAGCTTCTAAAGCTGCGTGACCTTGAGGAGTAATGTAATTTTTTTGATCTGCCATAAATGGTTATTTTTATTTTTTGATTATCTGTGTTTTAAGTGTTTTAAATGGTTAGCCAAGTTAAAATCATGGCATGACGTCATCATCAAATTCTAGCCTGATTTTATGTTCTACGCCGCGATTAGCGCGTAGTTTGCAACGTTTATATCAGCGCGAGCAAATCCAGCAAGGTCTTACAAAATGGCAACCGCTTAATGCGATGCCATTATCTGCTTGGCTTAAAACTTTTGTGGATGATGCGGTCATGTTGGGTTATGCAGATACTGCCATCATGCCTGCGGGCGAGCTTAACACGCTACAAGAAAGTTTGCTGTGGGAGAAGGCGATTGAGCAAACTTTTAAAGCGGAAGTGCTCAAGGATTTCTTTGATATTTCAGGCTTGGCCAGCGCCGCGATGGAGGCGAATCGGTTGGTGATAGAGTGGGATTTAAATCTCAATGCAGACGAGGCGACGGAAGAAACCAATAACTTCTTAGATTGGCGCAAAAGATTTCAAGCGCTGTGCAAAAAAACGGGGCATCAGGAAGCGGCACGATATGCCAATTGGCGTTTGGACGTGTTGGCAAAATGCAAAGACGTATTGCCTAATCATATAGCGTTTGCAGGGTTTGATCGTATCAACCCTCAACTTCAAAAGCTCCAACAAGCCCTGACCGCCCTCGGCGTTCAAGTCAGCCATCAGTTACTGACATTTGATAAGCCTCAGCCATGCGAGCATCGCATATTGACTGATCAAGATGCTGAAGTTAGAGCCGCTGTGCTTTGGGCTAAGCAACAATTGGAGGTTAATGAAGAGGCAAATATTGCGATTGTGGTGCCTGAGCTTCAAGTATTGCGAAGTAAATTATCTGCCATGCTCGATGATGCATTGCATCCCCTGGCGGCAAGGCCGGCTTTAAGTGAAACACAGCGTTGTTATGACTTTTCTTTGGGTGTGTCGCTGAGCACTCAAACCATTATTTCAGATGCATTGAGCCTTATTCGCCTTGCTTGGCATCGCGGCAATATTTTGCAGCAAGATATCGCCTACCTATTGCACAGCCCATATTGGTCTGAAAGCTTGGTCGAGGATGATGCGAGGGCTTTGCTTGATGCGCGGATGCGACGTGATTTACCTTTAAGTTTTAAGGTGAATCGTTTACAAAATTATGTGCAAAAAGTAACCACAGGCGACGGTGCAATGCGTTTGCCCGCTTCAAACCAAGCACTACAAAACCTACTTGCTTATGCGCACAAAAATGAAGCGAATCAGCCGCCATCTGCTTGGGCGAACATCTTCCAAATAGCCTTAAAGCAAGCTGATTGGCCTGGGCAAAGAACCTTATCGAGCTATGAGTACCAAGCGACCAAATCTTTTGACAGTGTGTTGGCGGAGCTTGCAAACCTAGATGACTGGCTCAATAACATTTCTGCCTTACAAGCGATCTCACAATTGAACAAGCTGTGTCAGGCCAAAATATTCCAACCAGAATCTAAACAAATCCCGCGTTTGCAAATCATGGGCATGCTGGAGGCTGCTGCTAGCCCGCTTGATGCCATTTGGGTGATGGGCATGAATGACCATATTTGGCCACCGATGGCGCGGCCTAATGCACTTATATCCGCTAGCTTGCAACGTGACGCAAAAACACCTAACGCGAGCAGTGAAGTACAGGCTGAGTTTGCTGATGCAATTCATCAGCGTTTAAGTAAAAGCGCACGCCGCATTATTTTCTCTAGTGCCAAACAAGATGGTGACCGCCAATTGCGACCAAGCCCATTAATGCAAGATATTGCCTCGGCTGAACATGATGATTCATTTGCGGATACTTTGGCGGAGCACTTTGCTAAAGCAGTGCCTGAAGAAGTGAATAACAAACCTTGGGAATGGTTGGAAGACCACCAAGCGCCTGCGGTTGAGGAGGGCGGTCATGTCTCTGGTGGTACGGGGCTACTCAAGGCGCAGGCGGTATGTCCTGCTTGGGCTTTTTACCAATATCGCTTACACGCTAGAGCCCTCAAAGAACCTGTTGATGGTTTGGATGCCATGGATAGAGGTAATTTAGTGCATCAAGTGCTCGAAGGTTTTTGGGAGGGGCGAGATTCTGAATATTTGAAAAACTTAAGTGCTGAGGACATGGATGCCGCACTTGGTGAGGTAGCAGATAAAGTATTGGCGCTATTTAACCAAGAACACGATCAAGCGTTCTCGGCGACCTTTATTCAGCTAGAAAAAGAACGTTTGGTAAAACTCGTCACAGCTTGGTTAGTTGATATCGAGCGTGCCCGTCCTATGGGCTTTAACGTGCAAGCGGTTGAACGCAAACAAACGATCCCGATTGAGAATATTTTGATAACGCTAGCAGTAGATAGGGTAGATCAGCTTGAGGATGGTCGTTTGTTGGTGATGGACTACAAAACGGGAAGTACCATTGATTTTAAAAATTGGGCTAAGACCAATATTACCGAGCCGCAATTGCCGATTTATGCCGCCTTTTTGATGGGGGATGCCAAAGTCGCTGCCGTGTGTTTTGCGAAGGTCACCACAGATAAAGCAGGTTTTGCGGGGATTGCCGCCAGCAAAGATGTGATTAAGGGCCCGTTGGTGCTGGATGAAGCGAAAGGCCGTAATGTATTTAATGAGGCGGACTTCCCTGATTGGCCAAGCGTGATTGCGCATTGGAAAGCCAGTATTATCGCCACAGCGCAATCGATTAAAGCGGGTGATGCAGCGGTGAAGTTTGAGCATGAAAAACAGCTCGTTTATTGCGAAGTATTACCTTTGCTCAGGCTTGCAGAGCGCCAACTGCAGTTTGAACATGCGCAAGCGACTGACTTAGAAAAAGAGGTGCAAGCATGAGTCAGCTTACGCAAGAACTGCTTTTAGAAGACACCGCCAACCGCGAAATTGCACTTAATCTCACCTCGTTTATTGTGGAAGCGCCAGCGGGTGCGGGTAAGACTGAACTCTTAACCCAGCGCTATTTAAAATTACTCGATACGGTTGATTCGCCCGAAGAAATCATTGCGATTACCTTTACCAATAAAGCCGCTTCAGAAATGAAGAAGCGCATTATGGATAGCTTAATCATGGCGAACTCTGGAGTTGAGCCACCAGAGACACACAAAATTACCACCTTCAATTTAGGCCGGGAAGCATTGGCAAAATCTGATGCGCTAGGCTGGAATTTGCTTGCTACGCCATCGCGTTTACGCATCTATACCATCGACTCATTAAGCGGTAATTTAGCGCGCCAAATGCCTTTGCTGAGCCGGTTTGGCGCACAACCAGCAGTGCGCGATGATGCCAGTGTTTATTATCAAGAAGCTGCCACCAAGACCTTGGCCAATCTTGATGAAAAAGACCATGGCGAGGTTATTCAAAAGGCACTCCGTTATTTTGATAACAACCATAGCAAGTTAAATGAACTGCTCGCAGACATGCTCGCCAAGCGCGACCAATGGCAAGAGAACGTGTTAAACCACAATGACGCTTCATTAGCTGAAGCCGCTTTATATCAATTGGTCATGGGCGATATGCAAGCCCTTGCGACGGTGATGACTAAAGCCGTGCAAGAAGCCATGATGCCGATTGCACGCTATGCAGCCTCTAACCTCACTTGCGACAAAGCCGTTGCCTTGTTACGCGACTGGGAAACGCTCATTCCATTTAAGCCGGAAGCGCTTGATATGTGGCGGGCTGTTGCAGAGTTATTGTTGACGACTGAAAATGAGTTTAGATCTAAGGTTGATGTTAGAAACGGTTTTCCGGCGACGCCAGAAGGCAAAGCAATTAAAGAGGACTTGTATGCTTTTATTGCCGAGCTTAGGCAAATTGAAGGGGCTGAGTTGGCTTTAGCTAAACTCCGTCGATTGCCCAATCCCAAGTATGATGAGCAAAGCCGTAAGATTGTTGCTGTCTTTGCCGAGCTACTTAAAATCGCCTCTGCTGAGTTGTGGATGGCGTTTCAGCGCAACAAAGAAGTGGATTTTGTACAAATCTCTCAAAATGCTTTATCTGCGCTTGGTGGCGTCGACGATGCGCCTAGCGATTTAGCGCTTAAGCTCGATTACCGCATTAAGCATCTTCTGGTTGATGAGTTTCAAGATACTAGCCCAACCCAAATCAAACTTTTAGAAAAACTCACCGCAGGCTGGATGGATGGCGATGGACGCACCTTATTTTTAGTGGGCGATCCAATGCAGTCGATCTATCGCTTCCGTAAAGCGAACGTTGGTTTGTTTTTGCGTGCTTTCAAACATGGCATAGGCGATTTATCCCTAACACCGCTCAAGCTTTGGCGAAACAATCGCTCCCATGAGGACGTGATTAAATGGGTAAATGATGCGTTCTTACAAGTATTCCCTGATGAAGATAGTGTTTCAAGAGGGGCAATTAAGTATCGTCAGTTCGTCGCTAAAGAGCGACCACCCGCAGGCGCTGGCGTCAAAGTGCACGCTATGTTGGGTGGCAGTATCCAAAGTGATACAGATGAAGACCTTGACGAGGGAGTTGCGTTGACGGATGTTCGTCAGCAAGAAGCTAACAAAATTATTGAGATTATTAAAGCCACTTGGGCGGAAAATCCAACGCGAAAAATCGCCGTATTAGTGCGCGCCCGTCGTCATTTGCATGCACTGGTAGCCGAGATTCGCCGTAATCATTCTGAAATTCCATTTCAAGCGGTTGAGATTGAAGAGCTCGCTAATCGCCAAGTGGTGCAAGATTTACTTTCGCTCACGAACGCCTTACATCAACGGGCTGACCGGGTGCATTGGTTAGCCATTTTGCGTGCGCCATGGTGCGGCTTGAGTTTAGAGGATTTGCATCATCTTGTGGGGCGTGACCAATATCGTACCGTCCTCGATTTAATGCATGATGAAGTGCATGTGAATAAATTGAGCGAGGATGGTCGTCAGCGTTTATTACATGTGCGTGATGTAATGCAAGAAGCTTTGCACCATCGCGGCCGCATGGCGACTAGCCGCTGGGTGCACGGGGTATGGCTGATGTTAGGCGGTCCGGCTTGTTTGTGGGATGCGGGCGATGTGCGCGATGTGCAAGCGTTCTTTGAGCGTATCGATAAGATGGAAACGGCGGGGCAGTTCTCGACTGAACAATTAGCAATTGAAGTTGAAAAGCTCTACGCCGCGCCCAATGCAAAAGCGCCTGATACTTTGCAATTTATGACCATCCATAAATCCAAAGGCTTGGAGTTTGATACGGTGATTCTGCCGGGGCTGGATAAGACCACGGGCGGCGGCGAGCAGCCATTGTTGATGTGGGAAGAAGTGGCGAGAGATTCTAATGAGGATGACGTTGCGGATGTCGATTTAGTGGTTGCGCCATTCATTCCAAAATCCAAAAATAAGGCTGAGCAAGTCAGTATTTATGACTACTTAAAATCGTTAGAAAAACAGCGTGCTGATTATGAAGATGCCCGCGTGCTTTATGTTGCAGTGACTCGCGCTGAGCGCTGTTTACATCTTTTAGGCGCAGTCAGCCCCAATAAAGACGGTGAATTTCTTCCAAAGAAAAATACATTTCTAGAGATTTTGTGGCCGGTAGTTGCAGGTAAATTTAGCAAAGAAAAATTAGCGCAAATTCAAAGCGAGCAGCCTAAACAAAGCGCCAGCCAATTAAATGCGAGCTTGCAGGACTTTGTGCCTAAATTAGTCCGCTTAACAAAGCCAGCAGTGCCTCATCTATTGCAAGCTGAAGTGACGCATGAAATTCATCAAAGCCAAGCTGGTGTTCCAACTGCAAAAGATGAAGAAGAGAATTATTTGGTCTTAGAGGCCGATATTGGGTCGCTCACGCATCGCTATTTGGAGTTGATTGCAAATCAAGGCTTGGATGCTTGGTCAGTGAGTCGGCTTTTGCCATTGAAGCTTACGATGCAGCGATGGTTTACAGGGCTGGGCTATGCTCTAAGCGCTGCTAATCAAGGTTCAGATGCTGTGTTAGCTTTACTCAAAACCACCTTGCAAAGTCCCCATGGGCAATGGATTTTGCAAAGCCGAGAGAGTGCAAGTAATGAGCTCGAGATTGAAAGTCTTGAGGATGATCGTTCCCAGGTTCGTAAGAAAATCATCGACCGTACGTTTGTTGAAAATGGCGTGCGATGGATCGTCGATTACAAAACTATCACTTTCAAAAATAGCCTTGATGAAGCCAATCTAAAGCAAGCCGCTGAAGCTTACCGTCATCAGCTTGAGGGCTATGCGGTGTTATTTGCTGATGAGGGCTTAAGTATCCAGCTAGCGGTTTACTTTGTGAGTATTGGCCAGCTAGTGACTTTATAATTTACCCGTGCTTAAAATGCCGTCTTACATACCACACTACGAAGATTAGGCCCGCAGCTGCAATCACATAATGAAACTCGTGGAAATACTCTTTTAGACTTTCCCAATGCTCACCTGCAGTAAAACCAGCCAGCGCCAATAAGTAGCACCAAATCAGTGAGCCCACAAACGTGTAAGCAATAAACTTCGTCATATTCATCCGCGCAACCCCTGCTGGGAAGGCAATAAAAGTGCGAACAGCAGGCAGTAGTCGGCCGATGAAAATAATAATCTCACCGTGTTTTGCAAAAGCTTGGTCTGCCCAATTTAAATCTTTGGCTGAAATCAGTACCCATTTTCCATATTTCTCTACTAACGGTCTGCCGCCATACATGCCCAAGTAGTATGCAGGAATAGACCCGACAACACAGCCAACTGCGCCAGCTAAAGCTACGCCCCAAAGGGTCATTTCACCTTTGAACACTAAAAAGCCCGCGAAGGGCATGATGATTTCAGAGGGGAGCGGGATGCAGGCTGATTCAATCGCCATCAGTAACACAACACCGCTATAACCTAGTGAGGAAATGACGCCCATAATCCAAGTGGCTAAAATTGCGATCAGTTTTTCTAGCATTTATGCGAACTCTTTCATGATGTTTTTAATGAAATCAGCACGGTGAATAATCTCACCATACGCCACGGTAATACGTAATTTATCAGGACCATTCATACGGCAACGACGGTCGCGTTGCAGGAGTGCAATGAGTTTGGTTGGATCTAAGTCTGCATGTTGACTAAACTGTAATTGGATCGCGCTATCACTGGCATCGATTTTAATGATGCCGAGTGGTTTTGCGGCAACCCGCAAACGATGGCAGGCCATCAGCGCTTCACCTTGCTCAGGGAGTAAGCCAAACCGGTCGATGAGCTCCTCTTGCATGGTATCTAGTTCATCATCATTGATGCAGTTGGCAAGGCGTTTGTAGAGCACCAACCGTTCATGGACGTCAGGGCAATATTCATTCGTTAGCAAAGCAGGTGTATGTAAATTGATTTCTGTGGTGACGCCCAGTGGCGCTGATAAATCTGGCTCTTTGCCTTCTTTGAGGCGCTTCACGGCGTGAGAAAGCATTTCTGAGTATAAGTGGAAGCCGATCTCTTGCATCTCGCCACTTTGTGAGTCACCAAGTAACTCACCAGCACCGCGAATCTCTAAGTCGTGCATGGCAAGGTGGAAACCTGCGCCGAGGTCTTCCAAAAGTTGAATCGCATCCAAACGCTTTTGCGCTTGTGGTGTAATTTTGCGGTTAGGCTCTGTGAGTAAATAGGCATAGGCTTGGTGATGTGAACGACCCACGCGCCCACGTAATTGATGCAACTGTGCCAAGCCAAACATGTCAGCGCGATTCATGATGATGGTATTGGCGGTAGGAACGTCAATACCAGTTTCAATAATAGTGGTGCAAAGCAATAAATTAGAGCGTTGATGGTAGAAGTCACGCATCACATGTTCTAGTTCACGTTCACGTAATTGGCCATGCGCAATGCTGATGCGGGCTTCTGGCAAGATACGCTCTAGCTTCTCACGCATTGAGTGAATGGTGTCCACTTCATTGTGTAAGAAATAGACTTGTCCCCCGCGTTTGAATTCACGCATCGCGGCTTCACGAATAATGCCTTCTGAATAATCCGTCGCAAAAGTTTTAATCGCTAAACGCTTTTGTGGTGGCGTGGTAATCACACTAAATTCGCGCAAGCCTTCCATCGCCATGCTTAAGGTGCGTGGAATAGGCGTGGCGGTAAGGGTTAATATGTCGACTTCTGCACGAAGCGCTTTAAGTTGTTCTTTTTGACGAACACCAAAACGGTGTTCTTCGTCTAAAATGACCAAGCCTAAGTTATCAAACTTCACATCTTTTGAGATGAGGCGGTGCGTGCCAATAATGATGTCGATACTGCCATCCGCCAAACCTTTAAGCGCTTCAGCTTGTTCTTTGGCGGTGCGAAAACGTGAAATTTCAGCGACTTTAATCGGCCATTCGGCAAAGCGGTCGCTAAAGTTTTGGTAATGCTGTTCAGCAAGTAGGGTGGTTGGCACGAGCACGGCCACTTGACGCCCGCCCATCACGGCCACAAAAGCGGCACGAAGCGCCACTTCAGTTTTACCAAAGCCCACATCGCCACACACCAACCGATCCATTGGACGGCCTGATTGCATATCGCTAATGACTGCTTCAATCGCGGAAAGCTGATCAGGCGTCTCCTCAAAAGGAAAGCCCTCAGCGAAGGTTTCATAATCATGCAGGCTTAAGGTGAAGGCATGGCCTTTGCGCGCAGCACGCTGCGCATAAAGATTCAGCAACTCTGCGGCGGTATCGCGAATTTGTTTCAGAGCTTTTTTCTTGGCCTTTTCCCAATTGCCTGAACCTAAGCGATGCAGAGGGGCGGATTCTGGCGGTCCACCTGAATAGCGTGAAATCAAGAATAGCTGTGACACGGGTACATAAAGCTTATCGTCGCCTGCATATTCCAACAGCAAGAACTCAGTTTCGCCTTCACCAAAGTCCAAATTAATGAGGCCGCGGTAGCGTCCAACACCGTGTTGTTCGTGGACTACGGGGTCGTTTTCGCGAAGCTCAGACAAGTCTTTGAGCATGCCTTCGGTACTGCGGGCTTTTTCTTTTTCACGTCGACGCTGCTGACGGACTGTGGCAGCGTATAGCTCAGCCTCTGTGATGATGGCCACATCTTTGTATTCAAAGCCGCTATGAAGGGAAGTTACGCCTAGCATGAGCTTAGCGTTGCTGGTGTTGAAGTCTTCCCAGTTTTCACAAAGTGCAGGTTTAATCCCTTGGTCTGTGAGAAGTTGCAAAATGGTTTCGCGCCGTCCTAGGCTTTCAGCGGCAATTAATATGCGGCCTTTAAAGCCTTTGATAAACGTTTCTAGTTTATGCAGTGGCTTTTCTGCGCGACGCTCAATATCAAGTTCTGGTAATCCAGAAACGGCCTCGTCGTGATTGATGGTGAGGCGAGGATAATGATGCGTTTGGCTAAAAAACGCATCTGCTTTAATGAGTAAGGTTTCAGGGGTCAGAATCGGGCGTTCAACATCATGCGCTAATAAGCGATATCGTGATTGCGCTTCAAACCAAAAGTTTTGTGCGGCAGTGTCTAAGTTGCCATGTAAGCAAAGCACTGTTTGCGCTGGCAGGTAATCGAGTAAAGTCGCGGTCTTTTCAAAAAATAGCGGCAAGTACCACTCAATGCCGCCAGTGGCGACACCTTTACTCACGTCTTTATAGATACGGCTTCGTGAAGGGTCACCTTCAAACTGCTCACGGAAGTTTTGTCTAAACAGCGAAATCCCTTTGTCATCCAAAGGAAATTCACGTGCTGGAAGCAGTCGAATTTCTGGGACGGGATAAAGACTGCGCTGGGTATCGACATCAAAGGTACGGATGGTTTCGATTTCATCATCAAATAAATCCAAACGGAAGGGCAACCCGCTTCCCATTGGGAATAAATCGACCAAGCCGCCGCGCACACTAAATTCACCAGGGCTCACCACTTGGTTCACATGATGATAGCCCGCTTCAGCGCATTGCTTTCTCAAGGCTTCTAAATCTAGCTTTTGCCCTTTTTTGAGCATAAAAGTATTAGCCGCTAGATAGGGCATTGGTGGCAACTGTATCAACGCTGTGCCTGCCGGCACGATGACCACATCGCAATTGTTTTGGCTGATTTGATATAGCGTGGATAAACGCTCGGAAATTAAATCAGGATGCGGTGAGAAATGGTCATAAGGCAATGTTTCCCAGTCGGGCAATAAGTTGACAGCTAGACTAGGTGCAAACCATGGAATTTCTTCAAGCAGGCGCTGTGCATCAAAGGCATTGGCAGTGATGATGGTAAGCGGTGTTTTGCTTTTGTTGCCCTTAAGCTCAAGCGCCAGTTGTGCAAGGGCAGCGCTATCTAAACCAGCGCAGGTCTTGTCTATTTTCTTGGTGCTGCCTTGTGCCGGAATGGCTAAGGAAAACTGCATGAAGTCTTGCCACGCGTCATCAATAAAGAAGCCGTATTATAGCCGTAGCCTTGTTGGAACGGCTATTAATAAGAGAGCGTGTCTGCTTGGTCAGAATTTAGTTTAATTGCTTAGAACAACAAAAGCGCTAACAGTGCATTCAATACACTGTTAGCGCTTCATTAAAATGTGATGGGTTTAGCCAAGTAATTTTTTAAAAAACGCACCAATCTGACCAAAAAAGCCTAGTGATGGCGCAGCTTTTGCTTCTGGATTCACTTGAGCTGTGTTCGGGGTGGTAGTTTTTGTTACAGGGACTTGTGGCGCAACTGCTTTTACTGCTGCAGGTTTCTTAGCGGCAGCTGGTTTTGCAGCCGTTGTTTTAGGCGCAGCAGGTTTCTTAGCGGCAGCTGGTTTTGCAGCCGTTGTTTTAGGCGCAGCAGGCTTCTTAGCGGCAGCTGGTTTTGCAGCCGTTGTTTTAGGCGCAGCAGGCTTTTTAGCAGCAGCTGGTTTTGCAGCCGTTGTTTTAGGCACAGCAGGCTTTTTAGCAGCAGCTGGTTTCTTAGCCGCCGGTTTTTTTACTGCAGTTGTTGTATCATTTGTCGCCATTTTTAGTCCTCTCTAAATTCGAAGTAATTCTTTAGTTAATCACGTATAACCATAAACTTATCAATGCCAAAACCTTAGTTAAACACAGTTTAAGTTTTTTGCCAAACTGCCGTAATTTTTTATGCTGTTCCGCCCACTGTCAGGCCATCAATTTTTAAGGTAGGCTGACCAACGCCGACAGGAACGCTTTGTCCTTCTTTGCCGCAGGTGCCAACGCCACTGTCGAGTTGCATGTCATTGCCTATCATAGAAACGCGAGTTAAAACATCGGGGCCGTTGCCAATTAGGGTCGCGCCTTTCACTGGATAAGTAATTTTTCCATCTTCAATCATGTAGGCTTCAGCTGCACTGAATACGAATTTACCGCTAGTGATGTCCACCTGACCACCACCAAAATTAGCCGCATATAAGCCTTTTTTGACCGACTTAATAATCTCTTCTGGTGGCATGTCACCATTCAACATATAAGTGTTTGTCATCCGCGGCATAGGAATGTGCGCATAAGACTCTCGACGCGCATTGCCAGTCAGCGGCATGCCCATCAGTCTGCTATTTAAGCTGTCTTGAATATATCCACGCAAAATGCCGTCTTCAATTAATACGGTGCGCTGTGTTGGATTACCTTCGTCATCTAAGCTAAGCGAACCACGACGATTACTGATGGTGCCATCATCTACGACTGTCACGCCTTTAGATGCCACGCGCTGACCGATTTTTCCTGAGAATGCTGAGCTTCCTTTGCGGTTAAAGTCGCCCTCAAGGCCATGGCCGATTGCCTCATGCAATAAAATGCCAGGCCAGCCTGCGCCTAATACGACTGTCATATTGCCAGCTGGCGCAGGGCGCGCATCAAGATTCACTAAGGCCTGGTGCACGGCTTTTTCAGCGTAATCTTGTAATACCTCATCTGTGAAATAGGCATAATCAAATCGACCGCCACCGCCGGCTGAACCTTGTTCACGACGTCCGTTGCTTTCTGCGATGACATTGATCGATAAGCGCACCAAAGGACGAACATCCGCTGCCATCATGCCATCGTGACGCGCCACCATAATGACTTCGTACTCGCCAGCAATCGAAGCCGTGACCTGCGTAATGCGGGGGTCTACTTTACGTGCATAGGTTTCAAGCCGTTCTAACAATTTCACTTTAGCTTCAGCGCTAAGTGATGCAATTGGATCTTGCGGAATATAAAGTTGCGGTGCTTCAATATGCTCAATAACACCCGTCTTATTGGCTTCAAAACTGTCATTGCCCATGTTGGCAATCGCTTTTGTGGCATTTGCAGCTTGTTGTAAGGCAGGTAAATTAATATCATCAGAATAAGCAAAAGCAGTTTTTTCGCCGCTGACTGCACGCACACCCACACCTTGGTCAATATTGAAATTGCCTGATTTTACTTGACCCTCTTCTAAGCCCCAGCTCTCTGAACGGCTGTATTGAAAGTACAAATCGGCATAATCAACATCGTGCGTCATGATGTTGTTCAATACCCCCTGTAATGCGAGCACATCCAAACTGGATGGATTAAGAAGGGCCTCAGTGGCTGTGCTGAAGTGATTGGTTTGAGATGGATTATTTTGTTCAGGTTTCATGCTAAGGCTTTCAAATATTGCATTTAATATGTTCAATATAGCAGAAGCGGGGCATTGCCCCGCTAAGTAAAATCTTGAATACGTCAGTCACCTAACATGTTTATTTAAAAACAGTACGGTGTTGCAAGGCTGGCAAACTCTTGCGTAAGCTAGCTTGGTAATCTAGATTCATGTTTGCAATAACAACACCAGAGCCACGTGGTAGGCGATCAAGTACTACGCCCCATGGATCTACAATCATACTGTCACCATGCGTTTCACGGCCTGAGGCGTGATAACCGCCTTGTGCTGGCGCTAATACATAGCATAGGTTTTCAATCGCACGTGCACGCACTAAGGTTTCCCAGTGCGCCTTACCCGTGGTTTCGGTAAATGCTGCGGGTACTAAAATTAAGTCAACTTCACCCATGGCACGATAGAGTTCTGGAAAGCGTAAGTCGTAGCAAATAGATAAGCCGATCTTGCCAAACGGACTATCGACGGTGACCACTTGATTGCCTGGCACAATGGTCGCTTCTTCATGATACTTTTCGTTGCCTAGGTTCAGGCCAAAAAGATGGATTTTGTTATAACGCGCAACCAATTTACCTTTGTTGTCATAGACCATGCAGGCGTTATAAATCTTATCTTTGCTGTCTGATTGAATTGGAAGAGAACCAGCGACAATCCAAACATCATTTTTTTTTGCAGTACTAGAGAGGAAATGCTGAATCGGACCGTTACCTTCTTTTTCGCTGGCTTTGACTTTGTCGGTATCTTTGATACCCATAATCGCAAAGTATTCAGGCAGTACGATTAGTTTGGCACCTTGATCCGCTGCAATTTTAATTAGTCTCTCAGCCTCGCTCAGATTCGCCGAAACGATCGGCCCTGATGCCATTTGAATGCCAGCGATTTTGACAATACCAGCGGCGGCTGGGCTGGCTTTTGTGTGGTTGATGCGCGATTTAATGGCCATGCCAAATTTCCGAGTAAACAATGATTGAGTAGTTTTTTTGACATCATACCCGATTTGGCAAATGTTAAATATTGATCAAATCAAAATAGCTACCTGCTAAGAGGCCCTGGCGCAGGGTTTTTAACGGGTGATTTTTCATCCTTCTCTTGCACTTTTTCTTGAGGATTGGTCCAAGTGCCGATAATTTCATATTGCGATTCGGCGATTTTGTTAAGCGGATCTTTCAGAATCTTTTGTGCAATATAAGCGGCTGCTCCCACGGCGGGGCCGCCAGCAAAAGCAGCTAATGACAGCGTGTCGCTGATAAATGGTTTCACTTTGACATATAAATGCTGCGTTTCTTTTTCAAGGTCTGTCTCGCCTTTGATTTCCACTTGGGCCGTTGGACCGACCATTTTAAAGTTGTCGCTATACATTATGCCGCGTTCAATATTGACATCGGCATTGATTTTGTCGAATGTGAAGCCGCTGCTAAATAAATCCTTAAAATCCAGTGTTAAGCGTCGAGGTAAGTTTTGCAAACTTAGTACGCTGAATAGCCTTCCAACACCAGGCTCTACTTTAAGAATTTGCCCTTTTTTAGCATCGAGGTGCAAACTGCCTGAAAGATTAGGGATGTCGAACTCATGGGGACTGCCAGCCCATTTTAATTGGCCTGTGATTTCCGCTGTCCCACCCTTAATCACGTCACCAATATCAAGGCGTTTTAAAGCCTCACCCATATCGTTGACTTCCCAATTAAAACGCAGCTTGGTATTCGGACGACTTTTCCAATTATTCCACTCACCATTGGCATTAATCACACCGTCTGCTGAAGTCAGACGAAGCTTATCGATGCCCCAGTTTCCAAGTTGTTCTTTCGCTTGAAGCTCTAGTCGACCAAGCTTTTTCTTACCGATTTCAAAGTTGTCAGCAGTAATGTCAAGTGCTGGGTATTTTAGATTCAGTTGTTTTGCGGCAACATGGGTCGGTAATTTCACTGCATCAGGCGTGGATGACGGAAAAATTAAATTAGCCAAGTTACCACTGACTTTACCATTACCATCTTTGTTCCATTTCAAATCGCCCGTGACTTCATCGCTTTTTATGTTCATGATCCATGCATTATCTGCCGACCTAGCACTCAGTTTAAGCGCATTAATACGACGGTCGAAAATATCAAGATGTTGCGTTGTCAGCTCAATTCGATTGATCGCTATGTTACTATTTTGATTGGTGTTTGCATCGTTAGCTGTTGACTTATTCAATTGTGCCAACCACTCATCAATGTCTAAGTTATCAAGCTTAGCGCGAAGTGATAGCCCTTTTTGAGGGCTTATTTCTGGTAAAACATTAATGCCTATATCGCCTTTTTCAATGGTTGTCATGCCATTTTGAGAGGTGCGAACGAGTTTTGCGGTGATGCTTTTACCTAAGCTAATTTTGATCACATCTTGTGTTTCATTGATTGGTTTTTTCTCAATGACCAATGGCAGAGCCTCGGTCATTGTTTTACCAAGTGGTGCTGGTAATTTTGAATTCAAGCCAACCATGCTTGATTGAATAAGCACTTCGGATTGATTGTGTTGAATTTTTGCTTTCGCAACCCATTCAGTACTGCCAGAAACAGTGCTAGGTAAAAAGTTGTCAAAGGACTTTCTCAAGCCGGCATCTGTTGCTCGGCCATGCGCAGAAATTTGGATCGCATGATTTTTATCGGTGTTGACACTAAATACTGCAGGCGCACCGTATGCCCATGTGTTGACATTATTGGCACTGATGGTCGATTCGGTGAACTTTATTGTGCCATTAAGCTTAGTAAGCTCGGGTATGCTGCCGCTTAGCATACTGCCATTGCTAATAAGGTAAATCCCTCTCACTTTTGTTTCGGCGCTGTGGTTAAGTGGAATGTGTAAATTGAGATTGAGTTTTCCATTGCCTGCTGTTTTAAGTGTTTCGGTAAAGCCGCTGGCTAACTTTGCGATAGGGCTTGCGTTAATAAATCTAACACCCTCACTGACGGGACTTTGTAATTCACCAACAATATCGAGCATGCTCTCGTCTGCTTCTAAATCTGGAATCGTTATTTTTGCCTTCTTAATTTCATTGCCAAACAAATGGCCAGCACTCGCGTTTAACTCCATACGCTTGCCTTCAAACAACATCTCAAGATTTACACCCTCAACCTTAGGCCAGCCTTCGGAGTATTCAATTACGGCATCTTTTAGATTGGCAGTCACTTTTAAGATGCCTTTTTTTCCATCAACAAATGGATAATCTTTCAGATCGCCTTTAATACGTAAACTCACATCTTCACCGCGACCTGACAAAATCGAACGATCAAGCCATTCGATCGTATCTTTGCCAAGGCGGTTTGGATAATAGAGGCGCCCATACTTAAGATCGACTTTGTTCACGTGACCCGTCAAATCCAATAAGTGCTTTTGTGCGCCATCAGAACTAAAGCTACCTGCTAACTCAGCATCCAAATGTTCGTTTTTTAGAGATAAGTTTTTCACGTCTATCGACAAGTTTTGGTTGTTAATTTTCCAGTCCACTTCTCCCGTTAATTTGTCAGCAGCTAGGGGCCAGCGCAAGACTGGTAAAAAATTGAGCGTAGCAGCGCTTGAATCTAAAGTCAGCCTGCCTTTGTTTTGGTCTATATCAACTCTGCCGCTGAGGTTGGTGAACCCTGGCAATGAGTACTTGGCGAAGGGAAGTAGGCTCAAGTGCAAAAAGTCAGCGCTTAGGGCATATTTTTGTAGTGCTTCACCTTTGGTTTGCCAAGTAAGCTGCAGATTGTTAAGTTTGCCCTGCGGGGCTGTCTCCTCGATTGCTTTGGAGGCAGTGTCAGGCAAAGTGAAGTATGGCGTTAGTTTGTTCAGGGTTTCGAGTTGAATCTCATCGAGTAATACATCGCCTTGCACAACTTTTCCTTGCTTGATGGTGCGCTCACGGATTGAGAATTTACCGCTACGCATATTCAGGTCGTCTGAAGTGACGATCTGGATGCCTTCACCTTGGATTTCCTGGCCATCGGCATGACGTATCCATTTGAGTTGGCCAGCGATACGATTAAAGCTATTTTCAACCCCGTTATACGGAAGGCGTGTCACTACCTTGTTAAAAGCAAGATCCGTTGTAAAGCTATTGATTTGGTTATCTGAAAAATCTACCCAAAGTTGGGCCGCCCCTTGGCCTTCACGCAAATCGAATGGATAATCTAACCAATTACGCCAAGCCGCAATATCTGTGCCTTCAACCTTGGCATACAAGTTGCCATACCATTGCTCTATTTGACTCACGTCATGACCAAATACTTTGCCGCGAATATCGATAGGCTTAGATGTGCCTGCAGAGGGCGTGGCACGTAAACTAAACGCATGCTGTCCCCGAAAGCCGTCCCATACAGGATTTTTAAGTTGTAAATTGAGTTTATCGAGGTTGAGAGCAGGCGCGCCGCGCAAATCGTCTTGCCAAACAATATTGGCATCGATGACGTTCACCTCTGCTTGTCCGAGCAACCAATTCGGAAATGCGGGCTTGGATGCGCCGCTCATTGACACGCCAGCGACATAAACCGTGCCATCTTTTTCTCGGCGAATAGTCAGTTCAGGTTGGTAGATAGAAAAAGACGAGAGGCGAGGGGAAAGTAATGGAATACTGGTCCAAGAGAGGCTGCTTTCAATGTGATTCAAACTCAGTGCGACACGATTTTGCTGATCATAAATATCAACATTGAACACAGCAATATGCGGATTTAAGCCATCCCAGTTAGCGTAGATATTGCCGATAACGACTTTTTGACCAAGTACTTCTGAAATGCCTTGAACGATTTTGGGTTTGTAGTCATCAATATGTGGCAGCACAAAAAATCGCAAAACGATGATCGAAAGCATGCCCAGAAACACAAGCATTCCTAATGCAATACAAGCGACCCGATATGACCATAAAAGCGATTTTTTAATCATTAATTTATATTCTAATGGTATTTGAATATTGAGCTAGCCTAATCTTTGGCTTGGCTTTTAATTCACAAGCACTATTCTACTATATGCAGTGCTTGAGTATCTGTTACTTATCGAACAAACAAATGATGAAGTGAAGCTAGATGCTTTAGAATAACGCCTTTGTTAAAAGATGGCTGACGTAAGTAATTAAGATTTACGTTAAATGGAAAGGCAAGCTTGATTCAATTCAAAAATCTCACCTTAACGCGTGGTGTGAAAATACTGATCGAAGGCGCATCACTAAAGCTTCACCCTGGACACAAAGTTGGTTTGACGGGTGCAAACGGTGCCGGTAAATCGAGCCTATTTGCGATGTTGCGTGGCGAGTTGCAGCCTGAGCATGGCGATTTAGAAATGCCACCCAATTGGGTCATTGCCCATGTAGCGCAAGAAACGCCTGCCTTATCTCAAGCTGCCATTGAATTTACCTTGGATGGTGACGTTGAATTGCGCGCCATTGAGTCGGCTTTGGTTGAGGCTGAAGCCAAGCACGAAGGCGAAAAAATTGGCGAGCTACATGCCCGCTTTAGTGAAATTGGTGGCTATTCAGCGCGAGCAAGAGCCTCTGAGCTATTGGATGGCTTGGGATTTAAGAATGCAGACTTAAGCCGCTCAGTTTCTGACTTTTCAGGTGGTTGGCGCGTGCGTTTAAATTTGGCGCGTGCCTTGATGTGCCGTTCAGACTTGTTGTTACTAGATGAGCCGACTAACCATCTGGACTTAGATGCCGTCATTTGGCTAGAAACATGGCTCAAGGATTATCGTGGTACTTTAGTGCTGATTTCGCATGACAGAGACTTTTTGGATGCGATTGTGAATCACATCGCGCATATCGAACAACAAAGCCTCACGCTTTACAAAGGTGGCTACTCAGATTTTGAACGTCAACGCGCAGAACGCCTGTCCCAGCAACAATCGATGTATGAGCGTCAACAGCGCAACGTCGCCCATTTGCAAAGCTATATTGAACGCTTCCGTGCAAAAGCCACTAAAGCACGTCAAGCACAAAGTCGCATCAAAGCGCTTGAGCGCATGGAAATGATTTCGGCGGCGCACATTGATACGCCGTTTGATTTTAGTTTTAGAGAAATGCAAAACGTGCCAGATCCACTGCTGGTAATCGATGACGTAAGCGTGGGTTATGGCGATACCACCATCATCAGCAAAATAGAGCTGGCTTTACGTCCAGGTGAGCGACTAGGTTTGCTAGGCCGCAATGGTGCGGGTAAATCAACATTGATTAAGCTCCTCGCTAGCGAACTGGCGATGAAGTCAGGCAAACGCGTTGAAGGCAAAGATTTGAAAATCGGTTATTTTGCTCAGCATCAGCTTGAGCAGCTTCGCTTGGATGAATCGCCGCTTGAGCACATGCAAAAGCTAGACCCTGAAACCCGCGAGCAAGAGCATCGTAATTATTTGGGCGGTTTTGATTTTAAGGGCGATATGGCAAGCTCGCCTTGTGGGCCTTTTTCAGGAGGTGAAAAGTCGCGTTTAGCTTTGGCCCTGCTGATTTGGACGCGCCCAAATTTGTTATTACTGGATGAACCGACCAACCATTTGGATTTGGAAATGCGTCACGCACTGACTGTTGCTTTGCAAGATTATCAAGGCGGTGTGGTGATTGTATCTCATGATAGAGCCATGCTCAGAGCGACTTGCGATAAGTTTATGTTGGTTGCGCATGGCAAAGCGGAAGTATTTGATGGCGATTTAGACGATTACAAAGATTGGCTCAATGCCCAAAAGCTCGCCGACAAACAAAGCTTAGAGTCCAGCAAAGAAGCGTCAGCTTCATCGAACAAATTAGAGCGCGCACAAAGCAAGGCCGATAAGCAAGCCCGTATTGCTGAGCGACGGCCGCTGCTGAAAGAAACAGAGCAGATAGAAGCTAATATGGCAAAGTGGGAGCAAGATAAAACCGCTTTGGATAACCAGTTGGCTGATCCTGATTTATACACGCAGAGTGACAAAAGTAAATTGCAAAATTTACTAAAGAGCCAAGCTGAAATGGTTCAGCAATTAGAAACGGCAGAGATACGCTGGCTAGAGCTTCAAGAAATGCTTGAAGCATTGCCAGCCTTCCAATAAAACACCTCAAATGAAGAGTGAGAAATTAATATGGCTGAAAAAAACCAATATTCTAAAAAATTGAGCCTGCTACACGCACTTTGCTTGGCGGAGGACCGTACTGAGGAAGATGCGCCGCTGAGTAGTCATTTGGAAGATTATGATCCAGTGAAAGCGGCTAGTTACTTAGCGTGTTACATCACTGCCAAAGCCATTAAAGAAGCTTCGCGTTCGCCAGCCGATGAGCGTTACGACAACTTTGACATGCTCAGCGTTTATCAAGCTTTTGCCTTAATGGTTTATGCTTATTTAGTGTTGCCGCTGGGGGCTGAGGATGTTGTGGCGGATTTGGAGCAAGATCAAATTGTCATCGCTAAATCGCTTTTTGCCGAACTGACTAATGAAGAGCTTGCTGATATTGTGGAATCTGGCATGCGTAAATTCCACTTGGTTGGCGATGCTGATGCTGAGCACTGGACGCATTTCCGTGAGGATTTTGATAAAGCAGTGATTGCTTTCTTGGTGGCAGGCACTGATGACGCGGCGCCATTCGAGAAGGAAGAGCTTATTCCTGTGTTGGGCGCCTTCTTGAGTATGCTCTGTGAGGCGTTTGCTTAACTGTTTTTTGTTAGGCTAGATACTCGCCATCCACATAGTACCAGCGCCTAGCAATGCGTCTAAATTGGCTAATTTCATGGAGTTTTTCGGCTTTGCCATTATCTTTGTAGCTGGCAATAAACTCGACAAAGGCTTGGTCGTCGTTAGGCTCAAAGCGCTTAATATCAAGCCCTAGCCATTTGGTGCGGTCGTTGGCCAAACTCAGATTTTTGGGTCTAGTGTTCGGGTGCCAAGTGTTGAGTAAATATTCCTCTAAACCTAAAACATAAGCACTATAACGAGAGCGCATCAGCTTTTCAGCATTAGGTGCGTCATTACTTAGGTGATAAGGCTCACAGCAATCTTGATAAAGCGAGCCGCTATCACATGGGCAATCAATTTTAATGACGGGTTTTGGCATTTTATTGTCAGCAGGCGCTTAGGCAATCTCGCGCGTTTCACAAAATTGAATGTCCGGGTAACGCTCTTGAGCCATTTGTAAGTTCACGCGATTTGGCGCGAGATACACATAATCGTCAGCACTATCGAGACCTACGTTAAAACCATATTTGTCAGCGATGGCTTTAAGATCAGCGTCGGTGCCTTTTAGCCAGCGTGTGGTGTGGCAGTCATAAGGCTCAAAAATCATGTCAACGCCGTATTCGTGCTCTAGACGATGTGCCACCACTTCAAACTGCAAGATCCCGACCGCACCCAAAATCAAATCGTTTGACAGCAGAGGGCGAAATAATTGGGCTGCACCTTCTTCCGATAGTTGCTTGAGTCCTATTTGTAACTGCTTCATCTTCATCGGGTTTTTAATACGGGCGCGGCGGAAAAATTCAGGGGCAAACGATGGAATGCCAATATATTTCAAGTTTTCACTTTCAGTGAAGGTGTCACCAAGTTTAATGGTGCCGTGGTTTGGAATGCCGATAATATCGCCAGAGTAAGCTTCATCCATCGTAGTACGATCTTGTGCCATAAAAGTAATGGCGTTATTGACCGAGATTTGCTTGCCAGTGGCGACCTGTTTAATCTTCATGCCACGTTCAAAGCGGCCTGAGCATACACGCAAGAACGCAATACGGTCACGGTGTTTTGGGTCCATATTGGCTTGAATCTTGAACACAAAACCAGAAAACTTCTCTTCATTCGGCGCCACTTCGCGTGTCGCAGTTTTGCGAGCTAATGGAGCAGGGGATAACTCAACCACTGCATCCAATAAAGATTGCACACCAAAGTTGTTAATGCCTGAGCCAAAAAATACAGGCGTTTGTTTGCCGCTTAAATAGCGTTCTTGATTAAAGGTGTTAGATGCGCCACGAACCAACTCAATATCAACACGTAGCTCTTCTGCTTGGCGACCAAGTAATTCGTCTAAACGAGGATTATCCAAGCCTTCAATCACTTCAGAAGTGCCTTTTTCAGCGCGTGGATCAAAGAATGACACCACATCGTTGTATAGGTGATATACGCCGCGGAAGCCTTTACCCATTCCAATCGGCCAAGTCATTGGGGCGCATTCCATGCCTAATGTAGATTCAATTTCATCTAATAACTCAATGGGTGGACGGCTTTCGCGGTCTAGTTTGTTGATGAAGGTGATAATGGGCGTGTCGCGCATACGGCAGACATTGAGTAGCTTGATGGTTTGCGCCTCAACACCGTTGACGGAGTCGATCACCATCACCGCAGAATCCACTGCCGTTAGCGTGCGGTAAGTATCTTCTGAAAAGTCATCATGGCCTGGGGTATCAAGGAGATTAATCATGTGTTCGCGGTATGGGAATTGCATCACTGATGAAGTGACCGAGATACCACGTTGCTTTTCTAGTTCCATCCAGTCAGATGTCGCATGGCGGGCGGCTTTACGACCACGCACTTCGCCCGCGACCTGAATCGCACCACCGAACCATAATAGTTTTTCGGTCAGCGTCGTTTTACCCGCATCAGGATGCGAAATAATGGCAAAGGTGCGGCGGCGGGTAATTTCTTCTGGTAAGGATGACATGGCCAAAATTGAGAGTCGAAAAAAGCGCTATTCTATCCGAAATAGCGCTTAATCCGAAGGTAAAGCTAGGTTTGCTTGAGCGAGTTAAACGATAGGCTGTTTGAGCTGTTCCAAAATCGCAGGGTTATCGAGCGTTGAGATATCCGAAGTAATCTCTTCACCTTTGGCTAAGCTACGTAATAGGCGGCGCATGATTTTGCCTGAACGTGTTTTTGGTAAGTTGTCACCAAACCGGATTTCATCCGGCTTAGCGATTGGTCCAATCTCTTTGCCTACCCATTCGCGCAGTTCAGCCACAATCTTCTTGGCAGCTTCGCCTTCTGGGCGGGCGCCTTTAAGTACCACGTAGGCGACAATAGATTCGCCTTTGATTTCATGCGGTTTGCCCACAATCGCGGCTTCTGCGACTAATGGATTGGCAACTAAAGCTGATTCAATTTCCATGGTCCCGAGACGATGGCCTGATACGTTAAGCACGTCATCAATGCGGCCCATAATCCAGTAATAGCCATCCGCATCGCGGTGGGCTGAGTCGCCTGCAAGGTATAAGCCATTTAACTCTTCAGGGAAATAAGACTTTTTGAAGCGTTCAGGATTACCCCAAATGGTTCGAATCATAGAAGGCCAAGGTTTTTTAGCGACCAGCAAGCCGCCGCCAGTGCCTTCAATATGCGCGCCATCTTCGTGGACGATATCCATCATGATGCCCGGGAGTGGCATGGTGCATGAGCCTGGCTTGGCATCAATCGCACCAGGAAGCGGTGCAAGCATGTGGGCGCCAGTTTCTGTTTGCCACCAAGTATCCACAATCGGGCAACGCTCATTTCCCACCACGGTGTGATACCACATCCACGCTTCAGGGTTGATTGGTTCGCCAACTGTTCCTAGTAATCTTAAGCTTGAAAGGTCATATTGTTTTGGTAAGTCGCCACCTAGTTTAATGAGTGAGCGAATCGCAGTTGGCGCTGTGTAAAAAACGCTGACTTTGTGTTTTTCTATCATTTGCCAGAAACGGCCAGCATCCGGGTAAGTGGGGATGCCTTCAAAAATGACTTGTGTTGCGCCTAGTGATAGTGGGCCATAGGCGACGTAGCTGTGACCAGTAATCCAGCCCACATCTGCGGTACACCAAAAAACGTCATTCTCTTTGTAATCGAATACCCATTTGATGCTCATCAAGGCGCCTAGTAAATAGCCCCCTGTAGAATGTTGTACGCCTTTAGGGGTGCCTGTTGAGCCTGAGGTGTAAAGGATAAATAATGGGTGCTCTGCGTTGACCCAGGTTGGCTCACACACGTCAGATGCTTTGCTTTCTAGGTCGTGCCACCAAAGGTCACGGCCCTCAGCCCAAGCGACTTCAGATTTTGTGCGCTCACAAACGATAACTTTGGTCACCGCCTCACAGCCGCCTAAAGCCAAAGCTTCATCGACAGCCGTTTTAAGCACAACAGCTTTACCGCCCCGCATGCCAGCATCGGCCGTGATGACTAATTTAGCACCAACGTCGGTAATGCGTTCATGCAGACTTTTGGCTGAAAAGCCGCCAAACACCACTGAGTGGATGGCACCAACCCGCGCGCAGGCTTGCATAGCGATGACAGCCTCAATGCCCATCGGCAAGTAAATAATGACACGGTCGCCTAAAGTGATGCCTTGGTCTTTTAGCGCATTGGCAAAGCGGCAAACACGTTGGTGTAACTGTTGGTAAGTCAGTTTGGTGACTGAGCCGTCATCTGCTTCAAAAATAATGGCGGTTTTGTCGCCTTTAGTGGCAAGGTGGCGGTCGATAGAGTTGTATGAAGCGTTTAACTCGCCATCATGAAACCAGCGATAAAAAGGCGCTTTGCTTTCATCTAAAATCTGGGTGAAGGGTTTGTGCCAATCGAGTTCGGTGCGAGCTAAGTTGCCCCAAAAGCCTGTGTAATCTTGCTCAGCTTGTTTGCATAGGGCTTGGTAGGCGGCTAATCCTGATACAGTCGCGTTTTGTTTGAATGCTGGAATAGGTGCAAACACGCGATTTTCGGTGAGCACGGACTCGATTGATGGCATTGCATTTCCCCCGATAGAACTTTAATTATTTTTATATGATTAATTTACAACTTATAAGATGGATAATAACATTTTCAAGGTCGATTTCTAGCCAGTTCAGCGCATTTTTAATGGCAGATTTCTTTGTATTTGAGATTTTAGGATTTAACGGAATTACATGCACAGCTCATCTGAAATTGAATCAACGCCAGCATATGCCAAAGTAAAACATGCGATTGCTTGCAGTCCTTTCGTTAGTAGACTGCTGACGGGTGATGTGGATTTATTGCCAGACTTGATCAGTAAGATGGATTGCGCGTTTAGTCGCGATGAAATGCTTGCGTATCTTGCCACGCAAATGATTCATGATGAGGTCAGCTTAAAGCGAGCATTGCGTAAGCTTCGTCAGCAAGTGATGTTACGCATTATCGTTCGAGATCTGAACGGATTGGCTGATCTTGCTGAGGTGATGCAATCTGTAAGCGATTTGGCTGAAGTTGCTGTGAATACCGGTTTGGCCTATATCGAGACTTGGCTAAAAGCAACCTATGGCGAGCCAATCGGCGAGAGCGGAAAGCCACAGTCGTTGATTGTAATTGGCATGGGTAAGCTGGGTGGTTTTGAGCTTAATGTGTCTTCTGATATTGATTTGATTTTTGCGTTTGAAGAAGATGGTGAAACGAAAGGTGCCGGCCTTAATGTTGGAGAGCAAGGCAAGCAAACATTAAGCAACCATGAGTTTTTTACGCGCGTCGGAAAGAAGCTCATAGCTGCGATTGATGAAATTACAGAAGATGGTTTTGTGTTTAGGGTCGATATGCGTTTGCGCCCTTACGGCTCAGAAGGCCCGCTTGCTTGCAGTTTGGCAATGCTGGAAGAGTATTACCAAAACCAAGGACGTGAGTGGGAGCGCTATGCTTGGATTAAAGGCCGTGTAATTGCAGGCACAGCAAAAGTGATTGCAGATTTGCTTCGTCCTTTTGTATTCCGTAAATATTTAGATTACGGGGCGTTTGCCTCCATGCGCGATTTGAAAGTGCAAATTCAGCGCGATGTGAATAAACGCGATATGCACGACAACATTAAGCTGGGGCGAGGCGGTATCCGCGAGATTGAGTTTATCGCACAGGTGTTCCAGCTTATTCGAGGCGGTCAAGATGAGAGCTTGCAAATCCGTCCCACGCTGAGCATATTGGCCTTATTACGAGAAAAGAATCTATTGCTTGCTAGCACTGTAGAAGAATTAAGCGCGGCTTATGTATTTCTGCGCGATTTGGAACATAGATTGCAATACGCAGAAGACCAGCAAACTCAAACATTACCAACCAATGACGAAGGCAAAGCGCGGCTTGCTTTAGCGATGAATTGCGAAAGCTGGGATGCTCTGCATGCCAAGATAGAAGCGCATCGTCAAATAGTGGATACGCATTTCAGTGAAGTGTTTAGCGACCCGAAAGGTGAGCAAGTTGAGAATGGTAGTGTGGCTGAGATTTGGCAGGCCACGATTGCTGAGGATGAAGCAATTGCCCGCATTAAGTCGCTAGGCTTTTTGGATGCGCACCAAACACTGATGCGCTTGCGTGGCTTGGCGCATGGCGCGAAATATAAACAATTACCAGAGCTTAGTCGTCAGCGTTTTGATCAGTTGATGCCGCTAGTGATTACGTTGGCGGCTAAAGAGCAAGACCCTGATACAGCTTTGTTGCGCGTGTCTGATTTACTCGAAAGCATCTGTCGCCGCGCAAGTTATTTGGCTTTGCTTGCTGAATATCCTGCGGCTTTAAATTTGGTGATTCGTTTGACCTCGGCGAGTCCTTGGCTCGCACAATACTTATCGCAACATCCTATATTGTTAGACGAGTTACTAGACACCCCGCATTTATACGCTGTGCCTGATTTTGGATTGATGCGTGAGGATCTGAAGCAAAGATTGGCGGAAGTGGAAGGCGATATTGAGCGTCAAATGGACGTGATGCGCCACTTTAAAAATGCGGCGGTATTTCGCTTTGCGGCCAAAGATGTGGCTGGCGAACTGCCTCTTGAAACGCTTTCGGATTATTTGAGTGAACTCGCGAATTTAATTCTGCAAGTCACGCTTGAAACTGTTTGGCCTACGCTCAAAGGCAAACATCGCGATGTGCCTAAGTTTACGGTGGTTGGTTATGGCAAGCTAGGCGGCAAAGAAATAGGCTACGCGTCTGATTTAGACATCATTTTTCTCTACGATGACGATGCGCAAGATGCAGGGCAGATTTACGCACGCTTTGGTCAACGTATCAACAATTGGCTTAATAGCCTCACCTCAGCAGGTATGCTTTACGAAACTGACATGCAACTCCGTCCAGATGGCGCTAGCGGCTTGCTAGTTAGCACGCTGGAGGCGTTTAAGGACTATCAACAGCACAAAGCTTGGGTATGGGAGCACCAAGCGATTACGCGGGCGAGATTTAGCGCTGGTGATGTGGAGATAGGCAAAGCCTTTGAGCAGATACGCTTTGACGTTCTGACCCAAAAGCGCGATGCAAATTTACTTAAAAAAGAAGTAGTCGAGATGCGCCAAAAGATGCGCGCTGGCCATGTCATTCCTGCGGATGTGTTTGACTTAAAACAAAGTCTAGGCGGTATTATTGATGTGGAGTTTATGGTGCAGTATTTAGTGTTAGCACATGCGCATCAGCACCCTGAGCTGACCGAAAATAGTGGGAACATCGCTTTGCTCGCTCAATTGGCAAATTTAGGTGTGATTGAAAAGGCGCAGGCTGATCATGTGGCCAACGCTTATCGTCAATTCCGCAAGAAGCAACACGCACTGCGTTTGCAGGGGCACAGCAAAGCGCAAGTAGCAGTGTCTGAAGTTGCTAGTATGGTTGAGCCTGTGAAAAGCCTATGGGCACAATTGATGGATTAGTGTTGTTCGTGTTTTTCGAATTTACCGAAGTGCAACATAATCGTTGGCAAAATCAGCAAGTTCAAAATTGTGGAAGTAATTAAACCACCCACAATGATGGTGGCCATCGGGCCTTCAATTTCTCGGCCAGGTTCTCCGCTTCCTAAGGCTAGTGGAAGTAAGCCTAGCGCTGTTACAAGCGCCGTCATCAGGATGGAGGGTAAGCGTTCGGAAGCGCCTTGAATAGCGGTTTCTAATCCCCAAATCATGCCTTCTACATCAATCAAATGTTGGTAGTGCGACACCAACATAATCGAGTTGCGTAAGGTAATCCCGAATAGCGTCACAAAGCCAACTAATGAGCCAAGTGAAATCCAGCCGCCTGTGAGCATCACCGCAAATACACCACCAATCAGTGCAAATGGTAAGTTGGCAAAAGTCAGCAATAGATTGCGTAATCTGCCAAAGGCGATATACAGCATCAAGAAGATGCCAACCGTAGCAAGGAGCGAATGCACGATAAGGTCCTCACGTGATTTTGCTTGCGCTTCAGCCTCGCCTGTGAAGGCTAAATAGTTGCCTTGAGATAAATGCACTTCTTTTTGCAGTTTGGTTTTTAGCTCATCAGTAAATCTTTGAACATCACGCCCATTGACGTTGGCAGTCACTGTTTGAATACGTTTGGCGCCTGAGTGAAGAATTTTGGAGCGACCATTTTCTTGCGTGACATCCGCAATGTCGCCTAGCTTAATGAGTTTGCCTTCGCTGTTAATAATAGGCAGTTTGCTGATTTGACCAATATTGTTGCGCGAAGCTGCATCAAGCAATACGCTGACACCAACGACGCGGCTTCTTTCGTAAACTTGGGCAACTGGGACGCTTTCATAGGATGCGCGTATCGTCTCTAACACATCAATTGGCGATAAGCCCCACTGCAATAATTTTTCTGGGCGTAAGCGGATGGAGATTTGCGGTGTGCCGGGCGGCGATTGTACAAGCACATCTTCAGCACCTTGCATGCTGGCCACCACGCCAGCAACGGCTTGCGCATCTCGGTCTAATGCATCTAAATCATGGCCGTAAATGTTAATCACTTGTGAAGCGGCATAGCCCGAAATGGTTTCTTCAATGCGCTCTGTTAGGAAGGTATTAAGTACAAAGTTCACCCCAACAAAACCTGGCGGGGTAGGACCGTCTGCATCCTTGTCGACATTTTCATCATCAATACCCGATAAGTGTTCACGGATTTCATTGAGAATGCGATTTTGTTCTTCGCCTGAGAGTGTGCCAATTTCGATTTCAAATTCACTGTAATGGGTACCAAAGGTGTCTGCGGCATTTGGCGCGCGGCCTACCCATTGTGCAATGCTACGTACCCCTTTAATTTTGCTGAGGGATGCCGCCACTTTTTTGCCAACACGCAAGGACTCTTGTTCTGAACTTCCTGGCACTAAAGTCATGTGCATAATAAAATGGCCTTCATGCAGCGCTGGAATGAATTGGCTTTTGAAAAGCGGCAACACGCCAAGGCCGAGTGCAATTAAAGCTACGCTAATCGCGATGGTCATTTTGTAATGTTGTTCAATCTTGTGCAAAAGGGTGACGTAGCGTTTTTTAATGAAGCTAATCATCGGCGAATCTTCGACGCTAAGTTTCGCTCTGCCTAGCAACAAGTAACATAGGGCTGGTGTGAGCGTTAGTGCCACGATTAACGATGCCAAAATCGCTGAAATATATGCAATACCAAGAGGCGCAAATAGCTTGCCAGCCACCCCTGTTAACGTCAGTAATGGCATAAATACTAAAGCAACAATCATTGTTGCATAGACTACTGAGCTACGCACTTCCATTGAGGCGTTAAAGACTACCTTATGAATGGGTTGGCGCACATCCAATAAGCGGTTTTCACGTAGGCGTCTAAAAATGTTTTCAGTGTCGATGATGGCGTCATCCACAACTTCACCTAAAGCGATAGCAAGGCCACCCAACACCATGATATTTAAACCGATATTAAAGTAACTCATCACCACAATTGCGGTGAGTAATGAGAGTGGAATTGCAGTGGCTGAGATAAATGCTGTGCGCGCATTAAACAAGAATAAGAACAGGACGGTGATAACCAAAACCGAGCCAATTAAAATGTCGGTACGAACCCCTTTAATGGCGGTTTCAATAAAGTTAGCGGGACGGAACAAGCCTTCATGTACCTTAATTCCCTGGGCTTCAAGGGATGGTTTGATTTCTTGGATTGCTTTTTCTAAAGCTTGTGTCACCCCGTGTGTATTTGCGCCCAATTGGCCTTGCACCGAAAGGTAAATGCCGGACTTGCCATTAATCGCTGAAGCGCTGATGGATGGCGCTGCACCTTCAACTATTTGGCCTACATCCCCGAGCCTAATCGTTTGTCCATTGCGGTATAAGAGTGCGGTTTGGGCTAGTTCTGCTGGTGTGCGGGATTGGCCTTCGGTGTTGATGACAATCCGTTGATTATTATTTTCGATAAAGCCAGCCCCGCGCACCCCAGTCGCTTTGCTAGCGGCATCCATCACTTGTTGCATCGATAGGTTATAGAGCACCAACTTGTCTGGGTTTACTTGAACCTGATACTGTTTTACATCGCCGCCAAAAACGTTGACATCGGCCACACCTTGCACCGCCATTAAGTGAGGACGTAAGGTCCAGTCCACCATGGTGCGAAGCTCCATGAGTGATTTGGTATCCGAGGTAACTCCGATGCCCATGACCGTACTGGCCGCTGAGGTAAGCGGAGTGATGTTCGGGGTAATGCCATTAGGCAATCTATTGGCAAGCGTTGCAAGACGCTCGGCCACGACTTGGCGATTGCGATAAACATCCGTGCCTTCTTTAAAAATAACAGTGACGACAGATAGTCCAGGGATGGACTGTGATCGCATTAACTCAATACCTACTGTACCCGCAATGCTAAGTTCAATGGGCTGGCTCACTAGGGATTCAACTAAATCTGTCGAAAGGCCAGGTGACTCAGTTTGAATCACAAGTTGTGTGGGAGAAAACTCAGGAAATACATCTAAATTACTACGGGTAAGGCTGTAGATCCCATAAATCACAATTAAACTGGCGATGCCAATAATCACGCCGCTAAAGCGTATGGAAAACTTAACGAGTGCGGACATCATGCTAGTTAGTCCTGATTCTCGTTTTTGATTTGATACTTAAACTCTTCCGAGAGTAAAAGCTGTGCACCGTTTACCACTAAATAGTCACCATCTGCCAAGCTTTTGCTTTGATTAAACCAACCCCCGTTGGTTTCGTTGTCAGTATTAATAGGTAAGCGAACAAAGCGATCTTCGCTTTGTTTTTTGTATACCCAAGGTTTCCCAGCGTACCAAACCACAGCTTTGGCTGGCACGATAATGCCATTATTAGTTTTAGTATTATTTGAAGATTCTTTCATTTCAACACTCACACGCATCCCGGCGCGTAAGTTTTCTGCGGGTGCGCGGAAGTAATATGTGCGACCTTGTATGGTGGTGTCGGTTTGAGGTGCTGCAGCCACTAGCTTTGCATTGATGGTTTTGGTTTGAGCGCCGGTCGGCACAACGTTGATGCTTTCTCCTGTTTTGACATTGCTATCCGAAGGCAATGTAATCAGTATCAACACTTCTTTATGTGAAAGCAGCGCTTGCAGGTTTGTGCTTGCAGGATCCTTGGTTGATTCATTTGCGAGTGTTTCTCCCCATGTTTGACGCATATTGTCATTGAGATTGTTCGCCTCTGTTTCCGCCGCTTGGACTTTGGCTTGGTCTGCTTTGAAAACTGCTTGAGCAGCCAACATGACTTGGTCGGAAACGTTTCTGTCATCTTTATTAAGCGCTTGCATGCGCTGAAAATCTTGTTTGCTATTTGCAAGCGAAGCTCGTGCAATGTTGGCATTAGCTTTCGCATTTAAATAACGAGTTCTTAGCTCAATCAATGTATCAATACTTAGCACATTGCCCAGTGTGTTTAAGGTTTTTTGATGTTGTGTAGAACTAAGGCTAACGGTTTGAATGCCGCTCTGTTTCTGCGCTTCGAGGCTCAGTGTCACAACAGTTGAGCCTTTCACTTCATTCACACGATTAGGGGTTGCCACTTCCTCTTCTTGTGCTTGATTGTATGAGTCGTATTCATCTTTGCCATAAAATACCAATATCCAAAAAAGGACAATGATGATAAAAGCTTGAAGCCCGATCACTAAGGCGACTTTACGATTCATGGTGAGGAGGTCCTGTTGGTATTGTTACTGGTAAAGTCGGCATCACTTGGCAGTGTTAAGCGATTATCTAAAGGACGTTGTAACACATCCTCAAGATTCAATTTTGCAACTTGTGATAGATAAGCTGTATTCAAAACACTTTGAGTAGCAATGATATTTTCAAGTTGCGTGGACGTGAATGCAAGGCGGTCTGCAAAACCGGCATTAAATTGGCGTTCGGTTTGCTCAGTGCGTTTTTGTTGATTGGCCAATAAGGCTTGTGCTTTTGTGCTGGAGGCTATTGCGGCTAGGTAGCTGGCTTTTGCTTGTTCAAGATCACCGATTACTTTAGCTTGAAGTGCTTCAAATTGGGCAATTTGAACTTCACGTAAGTTTGTTGCCTCAGCAATTAAGCCGCGATTTTTATTGATCAGTGAAAGCAAGCTAGAGAAACCCAAGGACCAAATTTTATCGCCCTGGTCTAAGGTTTTAGAAGGTGACAAAGTAAGGTCAGGATATTGTTTTGCAATTTCTAGGCGCAGCTTAGCCTCAGCGGCTTCGTAACGAGCCAAGGAAGCGCGAATATCTAGGCGATTGAGAAGGGCCTCATACTGTAGGTCATCGATACTATTTGGCGCGGATTGCGCAAACGGCTTGATGGATAATGGCTGAAATTTGCTTAGGCTAAAGCCTGCATCATTGGCAAGTGCCGCGCCCAATGACTCAATACGTCCAGTTGCAGCCGTATAAGCCTGTTCAGATTTTTGTAATGCAATACGTGCATTACTGACTTCAATATTGGAAGCCATACCAGCCTCTAAACGCTTAACTAGCATGTCGGCAATTGAGGTTCTCAATGTGAGTTCATTTTTGAGTATGGCGGATTGTGCGATTGCGTATTGATATTCCAGCAAGCTTTTAGCAACGCGGCTATGCACCTGCCAAGCGGCTTTAGCAATTTCAATTCGTGCGGCTTCTGTTAAACCGGCAGCTTGAGCGATTCGTGCTTCTCGCTTGCCTGCAGTCAATATAGGAATATCGATGCCTAATTGATAAGTCCAGGGGGATTTATTTGCCGACTGGCTGTGATTGTCTGCACTTCCATTAATTCCAATTTCTGGTCGCTGTGCAGCGGTCATTTGTGCTGCTTGTGCAGCGCGCCATTGGGCGCGGGCTGTGTTCAAGTCAGGATGGAAAAAGAGGGCGCTTAAACTCAGCTCATTTTCACCCCATAATGCAATAGGAAGCTGATTTTTTGGGTACTCTTGCGCGGCTAAAAATGTTTGAAAATCTGCATCTGAAACTGAGCGTTGTTCTAGCTTGTTCGCAATTTTTGCCGGCTCGATAGGTTTAGGTAAATAAGACTGAAAGCCGCACCCGCTGACCATGAGAGTCAGGCACATTATGCTAGCAATATGAATAGATGCTTGTTGTTTCAAACTTAGATCTCTGTAAACCAAAATTTACTGCCCGTCGATATTACATGCCAAGCAGGCGTAAGGCAATTTCGAGTGGCATGGAGTGGCTAGTTAACAATTTCAGCATGTACGGCACTCAGCGCATCTTTAAGCGTTTCTTCAGTGAGTGCGTTGACGCTTGACGCAAGAAGATCAGCTGCTTCTTCAGTTCCATTTGGTAAACTGTGGCTATCCAGTTCTGCAATTAATCCAGCCGCCGCCCCAGTTACTTTAAGTAATGCTTGACGTTCTTTCATTAGAATCTCAAGTTCGCTGCGTAGCATGTTAATTTCTTCTTGATTAATGGCGTGTTGCATATTTTGTCCTTGAGTTCGATTGTACATTTCTGATTTTCGCTCAAACTTAAGCTTTTACATAGACATTTCAAATTTTAATGGTTTTCGGCAATTTGCTGAGCTATAATGCACGCCTCGTTGGGGTGCATGCCCTGACAACCTCATGAAGCATTGTTCATGACTACCTGCGAGAGTGGCGGAATTGGTAGACGCACTGGATTTAGGTTCCAGCGCCGCAAGGCGTGAGAGTTCGAGTCTCTCCTTTCGCACCAGTATTTTTATTTTTCCTTGCTGTAAAAAATCATTCCTTTTTAAGTCAATAAGCTAGCAAAAAACTTAGGTTTTGCATCTGATTACCATGCGACATGGGTACTTCAATCAGGTAAAATTCAACGCTATGTCTGTCAATTTATCTCAACCATCTTTTGTCCATTTGCGTTGCCACAGTGAGTATTCCATTGTGGACGGCACGGTGCGTATTGATGATTACGTGGCACATGCCGTAAAAGATCAAATGCCAGCTTTGGCATTGTCGGATTTAAGCAATCTATTTGGCGCCATTAAGTTTTACCAAAAGGCTCGCGGTAATGGCGTTAAGCCGGTTTTAGGGTGCGACCTCTGGCTTGAAAATTCACTGAATCGCGACCAGCCTTATCGCTTGATGTTGCTTTGCCAAACATTGGGCGGCTACACCAAACTTTGCGGGCTGATCAGCCGCGCGTATCTTGAAAATCAATATCGTGGTAGACCTGAAATTAAGCGCGAATGGCTAGTTGAGGCTGGCTCAGAAGGCTTAATCGTGCTATCAAGCGCTATGATGGGCGATATTGGGCAGGCGCTCTTGCAGGGCAATACCGCAAGCGCCAAACAACTTGCCCAAGCTTGGTCTGATTTATTCCCTAATCGTTTTTATATTGAGCTTCAGCGTGCAGGTCATGCCCAGCAAGAAGCTTATATCTCGCGTGCTGTGGCTTTGGCATCACAGCTAGCATTGCCTGTGGTGGCAACGCACCCTGTGCAGTTTATCGAGACAGAAGATTTCAAAGCGCATGAAGCGCGGGTGTGTATTGCTGAAGGCTATGTGCTAGCCGATACGCGTCGCCCAAAATCATTCACTGAAGATCAATATTTCAAAACCCAAGCCGAGATGACTGCGCTCTTTGCGGATATTCCAGAAGCCTTGGCGAACAGCGTGGAGATTGCTAAGCGTTGCAATTTAACGCTGTCATTAGGTAAAAACTTCTTGCCGCAATTTCCAACACCGAATGGTGAAGGCTTGGATGAGTTCTTGGTGATTCAAGCCAAAGAGGGCTTGGTTAAGCGTTTAGAAGTGCTTTACCCAGATCCTGAAAAACGTGCGGCCAAAGCCCCAGAATATGAAGCACGACTTGCCTTTGAAACCAGCATCATTATTCAAATGGGTTTCCCTGGCTACTTCTTGATTGTGGCGGACTTTATCAATTGGGCAAAACATAACGGCGTGCCAGTTGGCCCTGGGCGAGGATCTGGTGCAGGCTCCGTGGTGGCTTATAGCTTAGGCATTACTGACCTTGATCCATTGCAATACGCCTTGCTGTTTGAGCGATTCTTAAATCCAGAGCGGGTTTCCATGCCCGACTTCGATATCGATTTCTGCCAAGAAGGTCGCGACCGCGTGATTGATTACGTGAAGCAAAAATATGGATTGGAGGCGGTTTCTCAAATCGCCACCTTCGGTACAATGGCGGCTAAGGCAGTGATTCGCGATGTCGGCCGTGTGCTCGACTTACCGTTTAACTTTGTGGATGGCATTGCCAAACTCATTCCGCTTGAACTAGGCATTACGCTCAAAGATGCCCTTGAAAAAGAGCCGCAATTAGCCGAGCGTCGTGAGCAAGAAGAAGAGGTTAAAGAGCTACTTGAATTAGCACTGCGTCTTGAGGGTTTAACCCGAAACGTTGGTATGCATGCGGGTGGTGTGCTAATTTCACCAAGTAAGATTTCCGATTTTTCACCGATTTATTGCCAAGCCAATGGCGATAGCTTGGTGAGTCAGTACGATAAAGATGACGTGGAAGCCGTTGGTCTGGTTAAGTTCGACTTTTTGGGCCTACGCACGCTGACTATTTTAGAAATGGCCTTAGTGAATGCGAATGCGCAACGCGCGGAGCAAAATCTGCCGCCGCTAGCATTTGAGACGTTGCCGATTGATGACAAGCCAACTTATCAGCTTCTTAAATCAGCGAATACCACAGCGGTATTCCAGTTAGAGTCCCGCGGCATGAAGGACATGCTTAAACAAGCGAAGCCGGATTGCTTTGAAGATATTATCGCCTTGGTAGCTTTGTATCGCCCAGGTCCGATGGACTTGATTCCAGACTTCTGCAGACGTAAGCATGGTTTACAACGCGTTGAATATCCTCACCCTGCGGTTGAACCTATCCTTAAAGAAACCTACGGGATTATGGTTTACCAAGAGCAGGTGATGCAAATTGCGCAGGTCGTTGGGGGCTACAGCCTTGGCGGCGCTGACTTGCTTCGCCGTGCGATGGGTAAAAAGAAAAAAGAAGAAATGGATGCCCAGCGCGCCGTGTTTGTTGACGGCGCAAAACAAAAGGGCACGCCTGAAAGACAAGCGGCTGATTTATTTGATTTGATGGAAAAGTTTGCGAGCTACGGTTTTAATAAATCACATGCCGCAGCCTATGCATTGGTTGCTTATCACACGGCCTATCTCAAAACGCATTATCCAGCGGCTTTCTTAGCAGCGACGCTGTCGGCAGATATGAACAACACGGACAGTGTGCATATTTTTTATGATGACTGCGTGGGCAATGGCGTGGAAGTCTTGCCACCCGATATTAACCAAAGTGAATTCAAGTTTAAACCAATTAGTGATAAACAAGTTTTATACGGCTTAGGTGCTTTGAAAGGTTCTGGTGAAGCCGCGATTGAAGTGATTCTTGCAGCGCGTAATCAAGATGGTCCGTTTAAAGATTTATTCGATTTTTGTGCACGCTTAGATTTACGCAAAGTAAACCGCCGAGTGATTGAATCGCTCATTCGCGCTGGTGCGTTTGATAAGCTTGAGCCTAATCGTAATGCTTTATTAGCTGGGGTGAATCTGGCGATTAGCGCAGCTGAGCAAAGCGGGGCGGCCAGTGGTCAGGATAGTTTGTTTGGTGCGGCGTCAGATAGCGCAGCACATGTGTTGCCAAATGTGCCAGCATGGGCTGAGCCGGAGAAACTACAACAAGAAAAAGTGGCGCTGGGCTTTTATTTAAGCGGTCATCCATACCAAGCCTACCAAAAAGAATTAGCAACATTTGTGCATACAGATTTGGGTGATCTCAAACCCCAAGATCAGCCACAGCTCATGGCTGGCGTGGTGATGGGTGTGCGTATTCGCATGACTCAGCGTGGCAAGATGGCGATTGTGACGCTCGATGATGCTAAATCGCGCGTTGAAGTGGTGGTGGGTAGTGAGATGCTTTCGCAGAATGCTCAGCTCATTAAAGAAGACCAGCTGTTGGTCATAGAGGGTCGCGTGAGTCACGATGACTTCTCAGGTGGTGTGCGGGTGAATGTGCGTAAGATTTACGACATTGCCTCTGCCAGAAGTGCTTATGCCAATATGCTTAAAATTTCTTGCAATGGCCAGGCTGACGCTGTGAAGTTGCGAGAGCTGTTAGGCCCCTATTGCCGCGCGAACTCAGAACAAAATAACCGTGGTTGTGCGGTGAAAGTGGAATATCACAATAACCAAGCCAAAGTGGAGATGATGCTAGGTGATCATTGGCGTGTAGAGCTTCATGACGATTTATTAATCGGATTAAAAGCTTGGTTAAGCGATGAAAATGTAAAAATCCTCTATAATTAGACCTAATTTGATAAGAACCAATCTTGATATGAAAACAAGCTTTTTAGATTTTGAACAACCAATCGCTGAACTCGAAGCGAAAATTGATGAGCTGCGCCACGTGCAAGATGGCTCCGCGCTTGATATCAATGACGAAATCAATCGTCTACAAAAGAAAAATCAAGAAATGACGAAAGACATCTACGGCAAGCTGACCGCTTGGCAGATCTCTCAAGTGGCGCGTCATCCACAGCGCCCTTACACCCTTGACTACATTCAAAGCATATTTACGGACTTTGAAGAGTTGCACGGCGACCGAGCCTTTGCAGATGACCCTGCCATTGTTGGCGGCTTGGCCCGCTTTGACGGTAAGCCGGTGATGGTCATTGGCCAGCAAAAAGGTCGTGACGTGAAAGAGCGTCAATATCGTAACTTCGGTATGCCACGTCCAGAGGGCTATCGTAAAGCTTTGCGTTTATACCGCATGGCTGAAAAATTTGGTTTGCCTATCATTACCCTCATTGACACCCCAGGTGCATACCCTGGCATTGGCGCTGAAGAGCGTGGTCAATCGGAAGCTATTGCACGTAACCTTTATGTCATGGCCGAACTAAAGACACCTATTATAGGTGTAATTATTGGCGAAGGTGGTTCTGGCGGTGCTTTAGCGCTTGGCGTAGTCGATCAATTGCTTATGTTGCAATACTCAACATACTCAGTGATTTCGCCAGAGGGTTGCGCTTCTATTTTGTGGAAGAGTGCAGACCAAGCTTCAGTTGCGGCTGAAACATTGGGTATCACTGCGACACGCCTTAAAACAGCTGGCTTGGTTGACCGTATTGTGGCTGAGCCTATGGGTGGTGCACATCGTGACCAAGAATCGATGATGCAAAACTTGCGTAAAGCCTTAGGTGAAGAATTAAAAGCAGTTGATAATAAGCCTATCGATCAATTGCTTCAACAACGCTACGAGCGCTTAATGAGCTACGGTAAGTTTCAGGAAGTGGCGATTAAAACAGCAGTGCCTAAGCGTCGCTAAGGGGCATACCCACAAAGGCTTCAACATTACTAAAGCTTCAACTCACGCACTCCGCAAAGCCCGCATTCAAGCCAATAAGCCTGATGCGGGCTTTGTGCGTATTCAAACCCAAGTTTCGCAATTCTTAAGCCAAGCCATCTCATCAAACACATCACCAATCTTGCTCCTCGCATTGAGCGGTGGTCTGGACTCCTGCGTTTTGCTTCATGCTTTAGCCCAAGCTAAAAAAACACTAAACTTTAATCTTCAGGCCATGCACGTGCATCATGGTTTAAGTCCCAATGCTGATTCGTGGGCAGACTTTTGTGCCAAGACCTGCGCGACTTATCAAGTGCCGTTTGAACTTGTAAAAGTGAAAGTTGAAAAGACTGCTGGCTTGGGGATTGAAGCCGCAGCGCGCGAGGCGCGTTACCAAGCTTTGTTTGCCGCTAATGCGGACTTAATTGCGCTTGCCCATCATCAAGACGACCAAGCGGAAACGCTATTGCTCCAATTGCTAAGAGGCGCCGGGCTAAAGGGCTTGTCGGCAATGGCAGCGCAAGATGAAAATAGACTCTTGCTACGTCCATTGCTTGATATTCCAAGAGCAGAAATAGAGGCTTACGCAAAAGCTGCCAAATTAACCTGGATAGAAGACGAAAGTAACCTCGATACGCATTACGACCGTAACTACTGTCGCCATGAAGTGATGCCCGTGCTTAAAGCACGTTTTCCGGCTGCTAGCGCGACTTTAGCTCGCTCAGCAGCACACATTGCCGAAGCCTCTGATTTGCTCGATGAACTCGCGCAAATCGATGCCCAAGCTTGCGTGCTTGAGGGTCGAATGAATGTTGAGTTGCTTGCAGCATTAAATTTGCCGCGCGCTAAGAACCTATTCCGTTGGTGGCTAGCGAGTATGGATTTCTCAGCGCCGAGTAAAGATAGGCTGGATGACATGCTCACGCAGCTGATCAATGCCGGCGCTGATGCCAGCCTTAAAATCTTGCTGGATAAAACGAGCGATACCTATTTGCGTCGTTATCAAGGCTTTGCCTATATCGAAAGTAATCATCCTGAACATGCCTCTGAAATCACCATGATTTGGCAGGGTGAAGAAACTTTAACCATGCCAGATGGCACGCAATTAGTGTTTGAGCGCAAACAAGGCGAGGGCTTGGCGATTGATCGGTTAGGTGGGCACAAGCTACGCATTGCCAGCAGGCATGGCGGAGAGCGATTTAAGCCTGATTTGGCCAGGCCAACTCGCACGCTTAAACATCTGCTCCAAGAAGCGAATATGCCACCCTGGTTACGCGAACGATTACCGCTGGTTTATTTGGATGACACGCTGGCTGTGGTGCCAAGTATTGGTGTGGACTGCATGATGCAAGCGACCGAACGCGATATGGGTTTAGTCATTACTTGGTTAACTGCAAGCAAGGTTTAGGACATAAAAAAACAGCGCCAAAAGGCGCTGTTTTAAAATGAAGATTCGTATTTAGGAGTTTCATGATACGACCTCATGTTAACTCGCTATTCTATTGTCACCAACGGAATAGCTCCCGATTATCGTTAGGAAATACTCCTAAACACAAATGCCATGCATTAATCTAAACCGATTTGATAAACTTCTTCTTCGATTTCAACGATTTTACCTGTCACAGCATCGACTTCAACTTCCCACTCTTTGCCGTCAGTGCCTTTAATATCAAATTCGTATGAGATTGAGCCGTCAGGTTCAATGGAGGTCTCAACTTCAATAATCTCACCTGGTTTAGCGGCTAACGCAATTTTCTTAGCTTCTTCTAAAGACACTTTTGCTTTTGAAGCAAAGCGAGGGTCTTTCATGTCAATTTCTTCTTCAGATTCAGTCAGCTTACCTGTTTTTGCATCACATTCCACTTCCCATTCTTTACCGTCTTTACCTTTAATATCGAACTCATAAATAGGTTTGCCGTTTTCAATTTCAGCTTCTAATGAAATGACTTGGCCTGGGTATTTTGCTAGCGCTGCTTTTAAGCATGTTTCAAAGGCACCTTTATGAGCAGGTGCTGCAAACGCTGGGAGTGAAACTAATAGTGCTGCAAGTGCGAGTGAAATTTTCTTCATAACTTTTCCTTAATTAATAGTATTCATTGGATAAAACAACTTAAGCCAGGGCAACATATTAAGTGTGTTTATTTTTCAAGTGAATACGACTTATGACGGATAAGAAAAGTTTCAAACTTGAGAATGAATGTTAATCAGGAAAGGGGGCTAATAGCTCTTCTAAAAAGTAGGCGGAAAGTTCGATGCGGTTTTTCAATTTGGCTTTATGGTAAACCGATGCCGCCTGATCGCGAATCGTTCGCTCTGATGTGCCACGCAGGCCAGCAATCTCTTCTAGACTAAAGCCTTTAATGATTAAAAGCGCGACATCTGTTTCGGCTTGCGTCAGAGACCAAATCTGGAATTGCTCATGAATTTTAATGGATAGGCCATCAATGAGCGTTTTGTTTTGATTTTGCCAATACCTTAGTTCAGTACGGTTTTCAGAGATATTCTCTCTCACCGCATTAATGCTTTTCTTATCAAGTTTGTAAAAATCATAGCCTATGTAAGCAATATAAAGAATAACCATGTAAATCAGAAGCTCAATAGCTAAATGCCCAACATTGATTCTCTCGCGAATATCAAACGAAATATCAATCAAAAACAAAATGACAATAAAAGCAATGGGTAGTAAAAGCTTGGCTAACAGCTGCTTCACCCTCACCTCATGTAGATGGAAATTAAACTTAGGCAAAATCTTTCCCCTGCTTTTTTGTTTGCGCTAAAAGCGTGAGGTGTTGATAGCAAAGGATAGAGCCCAGGATTGGAAGCAACAAGCTGATAAAAGCGATAGGCTGGGGTGAGTATTTAGTAGCCGTCGATAACTCGTCTAACTTAGCTGTCAAGAAAATCTGTGCGTAAACGAAACCCACAACCCCAATAATGACCGGGCTAATACTGTGATAAAAGTAATCAATTAAAGCCGCCGCCCCTAATAGCGAGATAGAGCAGCACCAAATTAAAAATAAATGGGTCGTTTCTTTCACGAGGCTATTAAGTTGAGTTGCGCCCAATAGGGCTCTCTTAGATTGGGTATTTGCTGGATCCGGAAAAAGCGATTTTCCACAGTGATGACAATAATCAGCCTTCTCTAAGGTCGATTGGTCACAATGGGGGCAGAAGCCAGTAAATTGTTCTTTGAATACAATTGCCAAAATAGCTATTCACTTCGCAAGAAAGGTAGCTAATAGTATTTGGGCTGGTTACGCCTGTCTTGTGAGATGCTCCCGACAATTGGCGGGAAATTTTCCTAATGAGTAGTAGGTTTTAGTCTTGTTGTTCCAACACATAACTAAGGTGCGGCATAACAACGACCATCGGGAACGATGAAATCAACTCTCAATCAATCCGGATCTAATCGCCATTCGCACCATTTCGACAGGGCTATTTACCCCTAGTTTTTGTTTAATCACGGTTTGATAGTTAGCCACTGTTTTTAAGCTAATATTCAGCGTTGTCGCAATAGAGCCAAGTTCCACACCATCCACCAACATCCGAAAAATCTCAAACTCTCTGGCTGAAAGCACCTGCATTGGATCGCCTTGCGTGTTGTGCATTTGGAGGGCAATTTTGTGTGAGATTTCCGTGCCTAAGTAAGTTTGGCCTGTCATCACCCATTGAATCGCGTTACTGAGTTCTTCAGCGAGCCCACTTTTGGCGAGATAACCTTTGGCACCGGCTTTTAGGGCTTGGCTGGCAAAAGCTGCATTTTCGTGCATAGAAAGCACTAAAATTTTAGTGGCGGGGTAGCGAGCAGTAATGCGTTTAATGGTTTCCATCCCACCGATGCCGGGCATGCTTAAATCGAGCACAGTGATGTCTGGTAAATGCTCACCAAAAATCTGATAAGCACGTTCGCCTGTTTCCGCTTCAGCGACCACGGTAAATCTTTCGTCTTGTTCCAGCAGACGGCGCACGCCAGCGCGCACCACGGCATGGTCATCCACTAGCATTACTCTGATTGGGGAGTTTGTATTCATTTTATTTTTTTAAATCATGCTTTCTTAAATATCGCTTTCTGAATATGGCGCTATTAAAAAGGCTTGTTGGGTATCCAAGCCTTAATTTCCGTGCCGCGCTCAGACTGAATACTAAAGTTTCCACCCAAGCCCTCAACCCGTTCACGCATGCCCGGTAGGCCAAAGCCACTAGTATGCTTAGCAATAAAGCCTTTGCCGTTGTCTTTTACAATCACTTCTATGCCTTCTTTGCCCAGCTGCGTCAGTCTATAAACCTCGATTTCTACTTTGGTCGCTTCTGAGTGTCGCGCCACGTTGGTCAGGCTTTCTTGCACTAAGCGATAAATCGCCACGCTATTGGCCTCGCTAAGGTCATCATGAATGCCAGTCAAATTAATGCCGCAGGCAATATCCTTGTGGCGCGATTTCCAAGTATCCACCAAATCAAGGAGCGCCGGCGATAAACCAAGCTCATCTAAAATCCCTGGGCGTAGTTGTTGTAAAAGGCCGCTCACCATGTCGATCAAATGTTTTGAAAGCTGACTAATCGCCAGTGCACTCTCTTTAATTTCAGGGTACTTTTTATCTGCCACTTTTGAGATCACGCTGGCATCTGTATTGATTGCGGTGAGGCATTGCCCAAATTCGTCATGCAACTCACGGGCTAAGTTTTTACGTTCTTCTTCTTGTAAGGTAATCAACTGCTGAGTTAGTTTGTGGTTCTGCAAAATGCTTTGTTGCAGCGTCTCTACCATATGGTTAAATTTTTCGCCAATGCGAGATAGTTCGGGCAGCTTGAAAGCAGGGAGGCGGGCGGCCAAGTTGCCGTTTTCAAGCTCGTTAAGCGCATCTAAAATCTTAGTCGTTGGTTTCAGCGCCTGCGAAACCGCCCATATCACCATTAAGTTCACCAACACAAAAAACACCAACACCAAAGTGAGCAGTTCAGTAATCTGCTTCCATTTTTCAGCGTATTCATAAGTGGGGTCTGGCGTAATCACCAACTCACCTAGCACGATGCCCTGATACTCCAATTTACGAACCGAAGGCTCCCATTTAGGAGTGAGTTGGTTAAGTAAGCTTTCAAACCAAGCGGGTGCTTCATTTTGAAAAGTATTGCCATCACTTGTTTGGTTGCTGTCTATGACCTTGCCTGTGCTATTAATCAGCTCAATCTTCAAGTGGCGCATGTGCTTGAGTTGCTGAAGATGAAAGCTATTATTGGCGAGCTTTCTTTGGCCTAAGTTGGGGTTGTCCAAAATAGCCGTATCGAATAGATAAAGCACCAGCTTCTCAGCCGAAACCACCTCTGCGTGTGCGTTTTGGCGGGCATTATTGAGTGATAAAAAGGCGCCAGCAAACATCACCACCAACAATAGGGCAGTAATGATTAAGTTTAAGCGGAGTTTAAGCGTCAAAGTGGGCTGCCTATTTCATATTAGAAAAAACAGGTTCTTACTATAGCGCCGGCGGGCTAGAAAGGGAAATCCATGAGCTAAATTCGGGAGTTTTTCCTAGTGTTTTGAATGGATACTTTTGTTAAAGTCTCATTCGTTATAAAAGCGTCTAAATGTTTTAAGTCCAAAGAGCGCTGATTAAAGAATTCATTCGGAGATAATATGGTTAACGTAAAACTAAAACCTGTTGTATTGGCAGTTGCGGGAGTTTTAGCTGCAGCATCAGCTTGTGCGGCAGATGCAATTAAAGCAGACAAAGTAGACGTGGTAAGCACCACACCAATGCCAGGCATTGGACTTTCGATCAACAAAGTGCCTGCTAATATTCAATTGGTCAATGGCGACGAATTTAGAAAACAACAAAGCGTCACCATTGCAGATTATATGAATAATAATTTGCAAGGCGTCAGCGTTGTGGATACCCAAAACAATCCATTTCAGCCAGACGTGACTTTCCGCGGCTTCACAGCTTCACCATTGCTCGGAACACCACAAGGTATGTCGGTGTATGTCGATGGCGTGCGCGTTAACGAATCCTTTGGTGACGCAGTAAATTGGGACTTGATTCCAATGAACGCAATTGCAAATATGTCATTAATCCCAGGGACTAACCCACTCTTTGGTTTAAATACCTTGGGTGGCGCAATTTCAGTCCAAACCAAAAGCGGTCGCACCCATCAAGGAGGCGCGGCTGAGCTTTCAGCAGGTTCATGGGGTCGTAAAACAGGTTCAGCTGAAATCGGCGGCGTAAGTAAAGATGGTTCAGTCGATTACTTTTTCTCAGCGAATATGTTTAGTGAAGATGGCTGGCGCCAAGCGTCACCAACCGACGTTCGTCAGATCTTTGGTAAGGTGGGTTGGCAAAATGAAACCACTAAAATTGATTTAAGCTACACCAATGCCAACAACGACATGATTGGTAACGGCCTGGTTCAACGCGAGTTTATGCAAACCCTTGGCCGTAATACAATTCACACTAGACCGGACCAAACTAAAAACACGCTTTCGTTCTTAAATCTATCAGGAAGTCACTGGTTAAACAATGATGTGATGTTTAGCGGAAATGCTTACTATCGTGACTCAAAGCGTAAGACCTTGAATGGCGATGTGAATGATGATTACGATGATGGCCTTTCATTAAGCGCAAACAATACTGCATGCTCAACTGATAATTATCCATCAGGCGTTGAGGCTGATGATGCCTGCTCAGGTGCACTTAATAGAAGTAGAACAAAGCAACAGTCTTATGGTTTAAACGGCCAATTAGCCTTTAATCAAGACCTATCAGGTAAGAAAAATCAATTTATTGTTGGCGCTTCTTACGACATCTCAAAAATCAAGTTTAATCAATCAACGGAACTTGGTTTAATTAATGTCACAAGAGGAATAGATGGCTTAGGCAGCTTTGGTGGCGATTACCTAGATGAGTCTGTTAACCTGAAAGGGAAGACCAAAACATGGAGTTTGTTTGCTACTAACACTCTTTCATTAAACGATTATTGGCATGTAACAGGGTCAGCACGTTACAACCGTGTGAATGTTGATAATGTAGATCAAATTAATGCACCAGGCACATCATGGGCTGATGACCCTAATACTGGTAATCCTGCTGTGGGTAACCCTTTGTTTGATGAGACTTTAACAGGCAACCATACTTTCAGTCGTTTAAATCCTGCAGTTGGTCTGAACTTTACACCAACTAAAGACTTAACCGTTTATGGTTCATATAACGAAGGTAATCGTGCGCCAACCTCTATGGAGCTTGGTTGTGCAAATCCTAATGTGCCATGTAAATTACCAAACGCGATGGCGGGTGACCCACCACTCAAGCAAGTAGTTGCGAGAACGGTTGAGGGTGGTTTGCGTGGTAATTTAACTGAAGATGTACGTTGGTCTGCAGCGGTATATCGCACAGAAAATAGCAATGATATTCAATTTATCACCACGCCTTCAGTAACCAACGGCATGGGATATTTTGATAACGTCGGTAAAACGCGCCGTGCTGGTATAGATACCAACTTGGCTGGTAAGCTAGGTCAGTTCGGTTGGAATGTTGGTTACAGCTACGTTGATGCGACTTATCAAAATGATTTAACCTTGGCGAATGAGGTTAACTCAACAACTGTTACTGATAGCAATGGAAATGATGTAATCAATGTTCGAAAGGGTGATCGTTTGGCAAACATCCCGGCGCATCAATTTAAACTTCGTGTAACTTACGCTGTGACGCCGGATTGGTTAGTAGGCTCAAATATTGTTGCCTTCTCTGATCGTTATATGCGTGGCAACGAAAATAATAGTCACGTTGATCAAGGCGACAGTATGGGTAATGGTAAGGTCGCTGGGTATGCGGTTGTTAACTTAGATACACGTTACAACATTGGCAATGGCTGGAGTGTGTTTGGTAAAGCCATTAACGTGCTTGATAATGAGTACAATAATGGCGGGATGATGGGTGAGTCTATGTTTACAGCTAACGGTGTATTTACCGGAAGTGAAACAAACTCAGGCTTCCTCTCACCTGGCGCCCCACGTGCTGGCTGGGTAGGTGTACGTTACGAGTTCTTAGCACCTAAAGCACAGTAATCCTTTAGTTAGTTTTAATAAAAACGGCTCCCTGTTAATTGCAGGAGAGCCGTTTTTTTATGTCTTTTATTTTCTGAAGATGAAGCATTGCCCTTCATGTTAAAATTTGCCTATATTTAATCCCACCTTCATCGGAGTTTTTCATGCAAATCGGCACCCCTTTAAGCCCTAGTGCAATACGCGTCATGCTCCTTGGTAGCGGCGAGCTAGGTAAGGAGGTCATCATTGCCTTGCAACGTTTGGGGGTTGAGGTCATTGCAGTGGATCGTTATGCCAATGCGCCTGGCCATCAAGTAGCGCATCGTGCCCATGTGATTGATATGACGGACGGTGATGCTTTAATGGCGCTGGTGAAACAAGAGCGCCCAGATTTAATCGTGCCCGAGATAGAGGCCTTAAATACGCAAACCCTGGCTGAAATTGAAGCAACTGGTTTAGCGCAAGTCATTCCAACTGTGCGTGCTGTGCAACTTACCATGAACCGTGAAGGCATTCGCCGTTTAGCGGCTGAGACCCTGGGTTTGCCAACTTCGCCTTACGCGTTTGCGCGAAGTGAAAAAGAGCTCCGAGATGCCATTGACAGCGGTATTGGCTACCCATGCTTTATTAAGCCAACCATGTCATCTTCTGGCAAAGGCCAATCACGCATTACCAATGCCAGCGAAGTGGCTGACGCTTGGGATTATGCGGCCTCTGGTGGCCGTGTAAATCAAGGGGTGGTGATTGTGGAAGGCCAAATTGATTTTGATTATGAAATTACCCTACTCACTATCCGCTCAAAAAATGCCGCTGGCGAAGTGGTGACTTCATTTTGTGAGCCAATTGGCCATTTGCAAAAACGTGGCGATTACGTTGAAAGCTGGCAACCGCAAGCCATGACTAAAAATGCGCTGATGGAAGCGCAGCGTATTGCAAAAGCGGTGACGGATGACCTTGGTGGTCTGGGTTTATTTGGTGTGGAACTGTTTGTAAACGGCGACCAAGTGTGGTTCTCAGAAGTGAGTCCACGTCCGCATGACACCGGTATGGTGACCATGGCGACACAGCGTTTTAATGAGTTCGATCTGCATGCCCGCGCGATTTTGGGCTTGCCGGTGAATGCAAAAATGCTTGCCCCAGGTGCGAGCGCTGTGATTTATGGCGGTGTGGAATCTAAAAACTTAAGCTTTGAAGGCATTGAAAAAGCCTTAGCAGTGCCTGAATCAGACATTCGTTTATTCGGTAAACCTGAGTCTTTTGAGCGGCGTCGAATGGGGGTGGCTTTGGCGACAGGTAAAGATGTGGATGAAGCGCGTTCAAGAGCAACGCTCGCTTCAAGCCTCGTTAAAACTAAGGCTAACTAATGGCTTTGGAAATAGGGGATGTAGGCGCCAGCCAAAAAACGCTATTCGAAGAACTAGGCGGCGCTGAAAAAATCCGTGATTTAGTCGAGAAGTTTTACGACATTATGGATATCGATCCAAAAGCTGCGGGTATTCGTGCTATGCACGCGGCAGACCTTACCGAAGCGCGCGAGAAGCTATTAATGTTCCTCACAGGATGGTCTGGCGGGCCTTCGCTTTATATCGACCGTTATGGTCATCCTATGCTTCGTAAGCGTCATCTACCGTTTGCGATTGGTGAGTCTGAACGTGACCAGTGGATGTTCTGTATGGTGCGTGCCATGCATGAAATTAACATGGAAGAGCAGGTGGTGATGCGACTTGCGCAAGCGCTTTGGTCTGTGGCTGATTTTATGCGAAATAAGCCTGAGGGTGAGCCGCCTCAAACTTAACTAATCGACGTTTAAAAGCCCGCTTCAAGCGGGCTTTAGTTTTAACCTTTGCGTGACAGGCCGCCGAGTAATGCGGCGACTTCCCGTTTGGGTTTGCTCGTTTTGTATAGCTGATTGCTTTGTGGTTTCACAGCATCTGTGCCTGTTGGCTCATAAGGCTTATCAAACCAAGGATCGTTACTTTTCTTGGCAGGGCTAGGACGAGGGGAACTCGCTGCTCTGTCGTATGTTTTCTCACGTGGTTTATGCTCAGCACTTGCGCGTGAGTTGCTCACTGGTAAGTTAGCGGTTTCTTTGGTGATTTCGCGCTTAATTAGCTTTTCAATTTCTTTGAGGTATTTCTCTTCATCAGGCGATACCAATGAAATGGCAATACCTAAAGCGCCAGCACGACCTGTACGGCCAATACGATGCACGTAATCTTCTGGTGCGCTAGGAATTTCGTAGTTAATGACCATCGGCAATTGGTCGATATCCAACCCACGGGCTGCAACGTCTGTTGCAATCAGCGCATTAATCTTGCCTTGCTTGAAAGCATCCAAAGCTTGAATACGTTCAGCCTGTGACTTGTCGCCATGAATCGCATCTGCTGAGATGCCTTCACGCATTAATTGTCGTGCCAAGCGGCTTGCGGTGAGCTTTGTTTTGGTAAAGACGATGACTTGCTTGGTCTCTGTCTCGTTCAAAATCTGAGCGAGCAGGGCGTGCTTATCGTCTTGTGCTACGTGATAGACTTTTTGCGTCACGTTTTCATTGGTGGCATTACTACGCGCCACTTCAACCAGCACTGGGTCTTTTAAGAACTCTTCAGAAAGCTTTTTGATTTCAGTTGAGAATGTCGCTGAGAACATGAGGTTCTGACGCTGTTTTGGCAACAATGCCAAGATGCGTTTTAAATCGGGCATAAAGCCCATATCTAACATGCGGTCCGCTTCATCCAAAATCAACATTTGGACTTGGCCGAGTTGTAATGTGCGTTGTTCAACGTGGTCGAGTAGACGGCCTGGTGTTGCGACCAAAATCTCCACACCTTTCATCAGGTGTGGGGTTTGCGTTTTGATATCAACGCCGCCGTAAACAACCAGTGAGCGAAGAGGACTATGTTTGGCATACACTTTAACGCTGGCTTCCACTTGAATCGCCAATTCACGTGTCGGCACTAAAATCAGTGCGCGAATCGGATGGCGAGCAGGCGATGCGCTCGTGCTAGCAAGCGGCATTAATTTTTGTAGCATGGGTAACGCAAAGGCAGCAGTTTTACCTGTACCTGTTTGTGCGCCAGCCATTAAATCACGACCTTGCAACACGATTGGTATTGCTTGCGCTTGAATCGGCGTTGGTGTGGTGTAGCCAAACTCGTCTAGCGCCTTAAGAATTTCAGGCGCTAGATTAAGAGATGCAAAACTAATGTTTTCCGTACTCAAGTCTCAATACTCACTGTCTTGGTTTTAAGATTAAGCAAAGTTACGTGGACGACGTGCTGCGCGGTCGCCATCAGCACGCTTAGGGCCGCCGAACTTGTCACCGCCACGATTGCCATCTGGGCGGCTAGCACCTGGACGGCTGTTTGCGTTGCCATCACGGCCACCTTCATTGCGACCAGCAAAGCTACGATTGCCTTCTGGGCGGCTTGCACCCGGACGACTATTTGCGTTGCCATCTTGGCTACGCGGTTTGAAGCCTGTGTTGTTGCCTGGATAGCCGCTTGCAGCACGGTCGCCGCTTGGACGAGCAGCACGATCACCAAAGCTGTTGTTTGATGGACGGCTGTTACGGTCACCCGCTGGACGATCACCAAAAGCTGCGCGATCACCGAATGAACGTTCGCGATCACCGCTTGGACGTGCTGAACGGTCATTGCCGCGGTCACCAAAACTATTATTTGAAGGACGGCCATTGCGGTCACCTGGGCGACCATTTGATGGACGACCTGAACGCTCACCTGGACGACCTGAACGGCTAGGGCCATCAGTGCGTGGTGCAGCGCGTTTTGGTTCAAAGCCAGCAATCACGCTAGGCTCTAAACGTTGACCAGTGAATTGTTCAATCTTACGCACTTGGTGACGATCCATGTTTGATGCAAATGAAATCGCGATACCAGTGTTACCAGCACGGCCAGTACGGCCGATACGGTGAACGTAATCTTCTGCAAATTTTGGCAAGTCGTAGTTAATCACGTGTGTGATGCCTGCAACGTCAATACCACGCGCAGCAACGTCAGTTGCCACCAATACTTTTACATCGCCATGGCGAAGTTTAGTTAATGTGCGGTTACGTGCGCCTTGGGTCATGTCACCATGTAATGCCGCTGTTTTGTGACCAGCTGCATATAGGTCTTCAGCTAACAGGTCAGCGTGACGTTTTGTTGAAGTAAATACGATTACTTGATTCACTTCAGGGGCAATCAATAGATGCTCAAGCAGTTTATTTTTGTGTGTCATGTCATCAACATAGTGCAAACGTTGCTCAATGTTTTCATGTTTTTGTGTTTGTGATGCCACTTGGATTGTTTTTGGATTGCGCAAGATTTGATGAGCGATACGGCCAATATTGCCATCCAATGTTGCTGAGAATAAGAGTGTTTGACGCTCTTTTGGCAATGCTTCACAGATGCGTTCTACATCAGGCATAAAGCCCATATCCAACATACGGTCAGCTTCGTCCAAAATCAACATTTGCAAACGTGACATATCAATGCGGCCGCGATCCATGTGGTCGATCAAGCGACCTGGTGTTGCCACCAAGATATCTAAAGGCTGTGAAAGCAATTTGTTTTGAAGTGGGTAAGGCATACCGCCAACGATACTGACTGTGCGTGCGCGGATGAACTTACCATATTTGCGTGCAGCTTCATTGACTTGTGCTGCTAATTCGCGTGTTGGGACCAATACTAATATACGTGGGCCACGGCTCTTAGATTCGTGTGGTGTTGCGAGCAAGTTAAGTGCTGGCAAAGCAAAGGCGGCAGTTTTGCCTGTGCCTGTTTGTGCTGAAGCCATTAAATCATGGCCATCCATCACAACTGGAATCGCTTGTGCTTGAATTGGCGTGGCATTGGTATAGCCAGCTTCTTCAATGGCACGAAGAATTAATGGGTGTAGGTTTAAACTTTCAAATGTTACGTCGTTAGACATGGTATTCCCTTATAAAAAACACATTAAGGGCGCAAGCAAACACTGAGATATAACCGATGCAAGGCATCTGGGGTTACTCAAACAGCGCAATACATTTATGAAATTAACTAAATAATTAAGTATGCATTTTTACCGGCGCACGGGCATTGCCACTAACCGGTAATCAATACAAGAAAGCCGCAAAATATAACAACGGGCTTCGAGAGGCTAGGGCGATGAATATTCAGGTGAGTATCATCAAACTGTCATTTAATAACGGTTTAATGTCACACCGAAGCGCGCAGTATATAGATTGTGACTGGGATGTCAAAACCTTTTATGTAACAAAACTGTAAATGCGTATGCTTTTATGCGGTTTTAGCCATGACTTGTGTTAAAATCCGCCCCTTTTAATGAACCGGCATTACTATTTGCCACGGAATCTTATGTCTAGAAATTTACGCAACATCGCCATTATCGCTCACGTTGACCATGGCAAAACCACAATGGTGGATAAGTTATTACAACAAGCAGGCACCTTTGCAGCCCACCAGGCTGTGAGCGAGCGTGTGATGGACTCTGGCGATATTGAAAAAGAACGTGGTATTACGATTCTTGCTAAAAATACTGCCCTAAACTTTGAAGGCACGCACATTAACGTCGTAGATACCCCAGGACACGCCGACTTCGGTGGTGAAGTGGAACGCGTATTGGGTATGGTTGACGGTGTTGTTTTGTTGGTTGATGCGGTTGAGGGCCCAATGCCTCAAACACGTTTCGTGACTAAGAAAGCATTAGCCCTTGGTTTAAAACCTATTGTTGTAATTAATAAGGTCGACCGTCCAGGTGCACGTACTGACTGGGTGATTAACCAAACATTCGATTTGTTCGCCAACTTAGGCGCAACAGATGAACAATTAGACTTCCCAGTCGTTTACGCATCTGCGCTAAACGGTTATGCGACATTGGATATGAAAAATTCATCAGACACGATGCGCCCATTGTTCGAAACAATTTTGAGTCATGTTGAGCCACCAAAAGGCGACAGCGATGCGGGACTTCAATTGCAAGTGTCAGCACTTGATTACTCTACTTACACCGGCCGCCTAGGCATTGGTCGTATTTGGAATGGTCGTATCAAGCCAGGTCAAGCAGTGACTGTGATGAACGGTGATACACAAGTTGGCCAAGGCCGTATTAACCAAGTATTTGGTTTCCGCGGTTTGGAGCGTGTTGAGGTTAAAGAAGCTGAAGCTGGCGATATCGTGATTATTTCTGGTCTTGATGAAATCGGCATCGGTGTGACTGTTGCTGATAAAGAAAATCCAGTGGGCATGCCGATTTTGGGTGTGGATGAGCCAACATTGACCATGGACTTTATGGTGAATTCATCACCATTGGCCGGTACAGAAGGTAAGTTCGTGACCAGCCGTCAAATCCGTGATCGCCTAACTAAAGAGTTGTTGGTTAACGTGGCGCTTCGTGTTGAAGATACACAAGATGCTGACGTGTTCCGCGTATCAGGCCGCGGTGAGCTACATTTGACCATTTTGTTAGAAAACATGCGCCGTGAAGGCTTTGAAATGGCAGTGGGTAAACCACGTGTTGTTTACCGTGAAATTAACGGTGAAAAATGTGAGCCATACGAAATCTTAACAGTGGACTTGGAAGATGATACTCAAGGCACTGTGATGGAAGAGTTGGGTCGTCGTCGTGGTGAGCTACAAAATATGGAGTCAGACGGTAATGGCCGTACACGTTTGGAGTATAAGATTCCAGCGCGTGGCTTGATTGGCTTCCAAAGTGAATTCTTAACGATGACACGTGGTACAGGCTTAATGGCGCATATTTTTGATGAGTACGCACCAGTTAAAGCTGATATGCCAAGTCGTCGTAATGGCGTATTGATTTCAGCGGAGCAGGGTGAGGCTGTGGCATACGCACTTTGGAAATTGCAAGACCGTGGTCGTATGTTTTCGGTACCAGGCGACAAGTTATACGAAGGCATGGTGATTGGTATCCATAGTCGTGAAAACGATTTGATTGTTAACCCTATCAAAGGTAAGCAATTAACTAACGTTCGCTCATCAGGTACTGATGAAGCGGTTCGTTTGGTGCCAGCTGTTCAAGTAACACTCGAGTCAGCGGTTGAATTTATTGATGATGACGAGTTAGTAGAATTAACACCTAAGTCTATTCGTATCCGCAAACGCTTCTTGCTTGAGCATGAGCGTAAGCGTGCTTCAAAAGACTAATTAGGCAGCATTTCATGAATAAAAAAGCCGACTTTAAAGTCGGCTTTTTTATTTGCTTGTAAAACACTTTGTCACTCATTGTTGACAGTTAACTGTGTAAGTTTTGTATGTTTTCAATTATGCGAAAAAACATGCTTTTTGCCAAACGAACCCAATTTAATGAGGTTATAATATTGAATATCATTAATAAATTTATTCTGCATCGGATAAATATGAATGTTGCAAACACCTTAGGCAGTTACGATGCCTATGTGTGAGGCAACATTGAGTCTAGGCCAGATAACTGGCGTGCCTATATTTCTGTGAGTCTCGCTTTTTAGTTTGCTTGCCATGCTCGCATTGTCGCGTGATCTAATGTCATAATGCAGCATGAAAAGAACATTCCTTGCCTTAATAATCCTTAGTTCGTCATTGGTGGCTTTTGCCGCGAAACCGCTTCCATCTATTGATTCCAGTAAAGCAATCTATGTCGTGCCTGTTGAGCCTAACGTCAGTTATGACGATGTGATGACTAGTCTTAAAGTGATCTCTGAAGGCATGAACTTTGTGAATCCTGCTAATTTTCCAATTGGTGAACACATGAAGCTTCGGGGTCAAGCGCCAGAAGGTGTGCTGGAAGTGCGAGCATTTTGTAACTTAGGGATGGGGGCGGAAATCATGCTCGATCATCCAGAGTTTGTGGTGTTTGCGCCTTGCCGTATTGGGATTTATGAACAAAAAGGTCAGCTATACTTGGCAATTGATAGACCCACTTACGATTTAAAGAGCATCAAAAATCCAACGCCGCGCGCTCAAAAAGCAGCACAAGAATTAGAAAGTACCTTAATTCAAATCATTGATAAAGCCAGAAAAGGCGATATTTAGTTCTATTTCTCAGGTTGTTCTTCGTTAAATACACCAATGTTAAAAATCATTAAAGCTGGCATTGCCGAATACACCGTGAACAAATCTCGATTTGTTGCGATGGCTGAATATTGCGCGGATGAACGTGCAGTTGGCGCTTGTTTGAGCAAGTTAGCGAGTCAACATCAAAGCGCGCATCACTTGGCCTACGCCTTTCGTTTAAAAACAGAGCAGGGTATTGTTCAGCGCTTTAGTGATGCGGGCGAGCCATCCGGCACCGCGGGCAAGCCTATCCTTCAGTTTATTGAAGGACGTGATTTAATCAATGTTTGCGTCGGTGTAATTCGCTATTACGGCGGGATTAACCTAGGCACAGGTGGCTTGGCGAGAGCTTATGGTGGTACAGGGCGCTTGGCGATTGAAGATGCAACTATTGTTCCTTATGTGGAAATGAAACAATTGCAGTTTAAGCTCGATTATAAAGAGCTGGATTACTTTACCCGTGAACTTGCTAAGATAGATGGTTTGCTACTGGATAAAGCCTTTGGTGATGGGGTCACTGTTTTAGTGAGTCTGCCAGAATCTAGTATTGATGCTGTTTTGAAAAGATTTGGGTAAAACTAAGATGATAAAAAAGGCGCATTCAGCGCCTTTTTTCTTTGATTCTTATTTCGGCGCTATTATTTCAAAACCAAAATTTCACCCTTGCCATCATTGCCAATATCGCCTGCAAAGCGTTGCACACGGTTTTGGTTGATGTGTGCAAACTTGCTTGATAAGCCGCTAAACGATTTAAACATCAAGCTTAAGAATGGCAGTGTATGGATGCCGCAATCTTGAATCGTCGCATGTAGTTTTGGCGTTTGAGTGAGAAGTATTGTTCCGCGGCGCATGCCATAACCTACGAACTCACCAACATCTCCCAGCACGCCGATTGTGCCCGCCAGCATGCGACTTGCGCAATAATTACCAGCGTTACCTTCAATGAGAATCATGCCGCGACGCATTTGGTCGCCAACACGTTCCCCAGCGTTGCCTTTCACAATTACAATGCCACCTTTCATGCCTTTTCTATCGCCCACAAGTGCCGCGCCAAGATAGTCGCCCACATTGCCGTTGATTTGAAGTAAGCCACCAGCCATGCCACATGCCGCAAAATCTGCCACATTGCCATTGATTGAGATGTTGCCGTTACGCATTTGTAGTGCGAAAAATGCGCCTGCATCGCCATTAACGTTAATCTTGCCTGATTTTAAGCCACTACCAATGTAATCAATTTTGGCTGTGCTTTTATCAAACACGATGTTGTTTGTGTCACTACCAGTAATTGCAAAAGCTTCGCTCACCGCGATTTGTTGTTTGCCATACCAAAGCAAAGTGGCGCTAATTTCAGTAAGGCTTTTACCAGCAAGCAAATCTGGCGTGAGTGCTGATACATCAAGCTTTTGCGCTAAGTCTTTTTTGAGTGTGAAGGTTAAAGCGCTCATGCTGATTCTCCGCTTAAACTTTTGTCACTCATAATGTCGCGTAAGTGGAATTGGAATTGGCCTAATTTGCCGCCATAGTTGCCAGCGGAAATACGTTTTATCCCATTTTCAGCGCCTAGTTTGCATGTGGCTTCAATACCGACATAAGTTGCTTTTCTAATGTCTGCCTCAGTTAAGCCGTCAATGACAATTTCCATCACCGATTCAATATCATCTGAAAGCTGGGTGTTAGTGAGACCTTTAAGCGTTGGGCAGAAGGCATCATTGGTAGAGGCAAATAGCGCTTTATATTTAGAGCCAACCTTAGAGCCGGATCGCACTACACCACCAGGGAATGGCATGATGACATTTGGAATTTTACTCATGGCTTCAATTGCTGCTTCACAAGCGGCCAAGGCTTGTAACTGGGAGGTCGCCAACACTAAGAAGTTGCCACCACCGACAGCGCGCACCATGCCTGTAGTTTCTTCGGTAATAAATTCACCATCCATCACAGGCACGCGCCAATAACGTTTGCCGCCAAACTGTTTGGAGATTTGAAAGCCATCCCCAAAGAAGCGTAAGTTTTTACCAAGATTGATACGCTCATTGCCTTCGATGCCAGAGAATGCGGCGGCAGTAGGGCAGGTCAGAATGGTTTGTCCCATGCGATTTTCGAGTTGCTTCATCAGCACTGCGCTACCCATCGCAAACATTAGCACCGCAACGCCAGGTCGACCATCAGGTGTTTCTTCTGGGCTCAGTTCTCGCTCAATACCAGCTTCCACACCGCAACCAATCACCGAGGTTGCAAAGCCCGTCATCGCATTTGCACCGCTGTACGCCCATTTGAGATTTTGTGCGGTGATAATGACACGTGTGCCGCGCATATTAAAAGCTTCAGCAAAAGTGTCGTCAATTTGTACGCCGTTAATCATCATAATGATTTATCCCTTCGGCCTTCGCAAGCTTGAACGACAACGCCGCCGCGTCCACCTTCTGCAATTTCATCACCGCTCACTTTAAAGTTTTCCATACTCAAGGTGTGATAGCGATCAAAGTATTGTTTAAGATCTTTTTCAATGCCTCGGTCAAATTCAGGTTTTACTGTATGCGTGTGTCCCCAAGTGACCTTGACGACTTGGCCATCTTTAACAACGAGTTCACCATCTTTGAATACGTAATCTGGTTTAGAGAACATTTTTTCACGGTCTGGATTATCTGTATAAACCGTAATGTCCGCGCCAGCACCTACACCTAGGTGGCCACGATCATGTAAGCCAACTAATTTTGCAGCCCCGGCACGCGTCATAATTGCGATCTCGTAAAGGCTATATTCTCGATCAATGCTCGTTAAAGTGCTCATGGCTTGCGCATCAAGATTTAGCTTAGCGAACATGTCGTTACGAAAGCTTTTGTCCATCAACAATCTAATCAAATGCGGATAGCTAGTAAATGGGGCGCCATTAGGGTGATCTGTCGTTAAGAACGTGCGCCAAGGATCGTCACAGAGCAAGAAAATCTCAAGTCCAATCGACCATTGCAGAGCATTCACAAAGTTTTTGTCTTTGTATTTAAATGGCACCACGCCGCAACCAGAGTCGCATTCAATATCCATGATGACGGATTTATGTGGTGAGCCTAGCGTGGAATTGGCGAATTGACGCATATTGTCGCCAGATGCGGTGACGGTTTGGTTGAATAAAATTTGGCCAACGTCGGCAGAAATGTTTTTGTGTTTATTGAGTGCTTCAGCAATTTGCGCGGCGCCTGATGAAAACTTACGATCACCTTCTGTGCCATAGCTATGGAACTGAATATGCGTTAAGTGAAGGGGATAGCCTTCAGAAGCACCCATGGTTTTAAGTGTGGTGTCCATATTGCCGGGCACGCCTAGGTTGTTGCCATGAACATGCAATGGATGAGGAACACCAAGTTCGTGAACGGCACGCGATAATGCCTTTAATACTTCACGTGGCGTGACTTGATAATGTGCATTTTGTTCGTCTAAATCCAAGGCGCGTTGGTTAAATTTGAATGCACTAATACCGCCAGGATTGACCACTTTGATGCCAATCGCTTGCGAGGCATGCATAATCCAAGCGACGTAATCATTAATCGCATTTTGGTCTTTTTTTGCGGCCAACATGCGCAAGAAATAATCATCACTACCTATCATGGCGTAACCGCCTTTATCGATGATAGGGGTGTCACCCATTTCTAAGTGCGACTGACGGGCATTGGCAGGGGAAAGCGCAGGCTCAAAAGCTGCGGTATAGCCCATCTCTGCGTAACGGTAGCCAGTGGTAAATGTCGAAGGTACTGCATGGCCACAACCAGAGCGACATAGTTCGCTATGCACGCTTGGGTCTGCGCGGTGATCTTCAGGTAACATCATGCGGGCAATATTCACTTTGCCGCCGCCAATGTGGGTGTGCATATCAATCGCACCAGCCATGATGACTTTGCCGCTTAAGTTGAAGGTTTGGTCTATGGTTTCATCATCGCGTGGACGGCTCACAATGCAGCCATCGCGGATGTATATATCCATCACTTTTCCATCAACTTGATGGGCGGGGTCGTAAACTTTACCGCCGCTCAATTTAATCAACATGGTTTTGCTCTCTTCATATTCTTTTAAAGCTCAGCTTCAATAGCGGCCATCACTTCGGCCAAGCTTGGCAATGAACTCTCGCGCAATTTGCCAAGCGGCAAACTCACTGAGCTATCAACGCGGAACATCGTTCCTGCTCGATCAATGCCTGCCGTGCTGACGGGGATAAACACATCCGCATGACTTGCCTGAATATTGGCATGCCCAATGACAATTTTTGGAATGCTCACCTTAGGTGGTGTTTTGTCTGGGTTAAATTCGCTCACCCAAAGCAAAGCATCTGCTTCGCCATTCGCTAGTAATTGTTCCGCGCTAAAGTGATGAGGGTCGTATTCGGGATGCTTGCGAGCAAAGCGACTGCGCACAGGGTAGCCGCTAGTCCAAGTGCTAGTTTGGTTAACGCTGTAGTCGCCTTCTGAACCACCAAGCGGTAAGCCAGAGGAGCGTGTTTTTGCATTTAGCTTAATGACCAGCTCTGTAATGTTTTGAATAGTAAGTTCAGCATGGGCTATATTTAAATCACTGCTCACCCAAGTGACTACGCTATATTTTGCAGATTTGAGGCGTTCGCTTAAGCTTTCTAAATCTGATGTTTTAATGCCCGCAATCTCTGATGCTATTAATGTCTTGCCTGAAACAATTGCGCGCAAAGCGGCAACAACTTCTGGCAAACGATCTAAGTCGCAAGGAAGCACAGTTGGCTTAATGCCTTTAGGTGAAACACCTGCGGAGATGTCTAGATTTTGACCGCCTAAATAAACCACTTCACGGGTGCTTGTGTCTTGATCAAACATGCTTTCTTTGTTCCAAAGATTACGTTCAAAGAAGCGTGGATTGTGGCTCACAATGTCAGTGCCAATCACTAATAGCAGGTCAACGCGGTTGCGCACCTCGGTAAGTGTAGTAACTTGCCAGCCTGAGTTTTGAACAACTAAAGTGTTACGGAAACTACTGTAAGCATTCATGTGGTCGATTGTTGCGCCAACTTTATCAGCGAGGCTTAATACGCTTCGCATACCTTGCACTTCGGTGCCTAGGCCAGTAAATAATGGCTGATTGGTGCCACGTAAAATTTCAGCGGCTTTACTCACAGCCTCAGTTAAAGAAACTGTTTTTCCACCTAGGCTTGGGCTTGAGGTTTGAATGGCGCGTTCAAAAAAAGTGACGCTCTTAACACAGCCTTTGTCACTCACTTTAAGCAAGCCTGTGCTATCGCGCTCAACGTGAATGTCGTCGCAAAGCAAGCCGCAAGCAGGACAGGTGACGGCTTCAAAAGTCGAAGCGCTGAAATTGGTCATCTGAAAAACCTTATCTTTTTAAAAAATAGAGTGATTTATATATGAGTCTATTTTAATTCTTTAATACGCGGCTATGTTGAATAAACGTGATTAAACTTTGTGTGTTTTTGACGGGTAACTCCAATCGTTATTCTGCTTCGACATAGGAAAAACCTAGTGTCTGCGCTACAATAAACATTTCAAAAAATGCACTTGGGCGCCACTCTTCATGACTAATTTAGATGTTGATATGCTAAATTCAATCAGTGCCGCCTGTTGCAGTGTTAATGTCACCACGTCTTCACGTTTGCACTTGGGTTTTTTTGATCTAAACGGTGGTTTGGGTCGTAAGTTCGGCAGCATTGGTTTGAGCTTGCAAGCGCCTGTCACGTCATTAAGTATTAGCCCATCCAAAACATTTACAGCCGACGGTGAAGGCGCAGAGCGCGCCATTAAAATCGCCCAGCAAGTCGCTAGGCATTTAAATGTTGATGCTGGTTTACATATCCATTTAGATCAAGTGATACCTGAGCATTCTGGCTTGGGGTCTGGTACGCAGTTATCCTTGGCTGTGGGTATGGCAATGAATGCGCTCTATCAGCGTAATCTAAGCGTGAATGAAGTTGCCGTGTTAACGCAACGCGGAAAACGTTCTGGTATTGGCTTGGGCACATTTTCCACAGGCGGTTTGATTGTTGATGGTGGGCGTGCATCCAAATCGCCTGTACCACCTGTGATTGCGCGTGCTGAGTTTACTGAAGATTGGCCGATTTTATTGATTTTTGATAAAGGCCACTCTGGCGTGTACGGCACTCAAGAGTTAGCGGCCTTTCAAAATCTTCCCCATTTTCCAGAAGCGTCAGCGGCATTGTTATGTCGCAAAGTTCTAATGCAGGCGTTGCCTGCGATTGCAGAACGCGATTTGTCAGCATTTGGCCAAGCTATTCAAACCTTGCAAGCCGTCACAGGTGATTACTTTGCCCCAGCGCAGGGTGGTGGCCGATATACAAGTCCGCTTGTTGCAAAAGTGCTTAGTCAATTGCAGGTCAATGGTGTGCATTGCTTCGGCCAAAGCTCATGGGGCCCGACAGGCTTCGCAATTTTTGAAAATCAACTAGAAGCCGAAACACAGCTGAACCAACTTAATGCTAAATTCGGACATGAGCAAACTTTACAGTTTCTGCTGACTAAGGCGAATAATCAGCCTAGTCAGATAGTCGTCTGTTAATAGTACTTTTAAGCATTGAAAGCGTAAAACATGGAAAAAGTATCCATCCTGCATTTAATCACCGCTGCAAAAAATGCGAGCCCATTTGATGTGAATATGGCCTTTGATGCGGGCTTCGACAAAATCATGCCGTACACTCACGTTGAAATGAATGAAGTGGCTAGTTTAGTGCAAGATGCAATTTTTTCTAGAGGCCCAAGTGGTGTAAAACGTGAAAGCGTGTTTATTGGTGGTCGTGATATTGATGTGGCAATGGACATGCTTAATTTGGCTAAAAAAGCCATGGTGCCGCCGTTTGAAGTGTCTGTCTTTGCTGACCCATCAGGCGCTTTTACAACGGCAGCAGGCATGATGGCAAAAGTCGAGCAACATCTCGCCAAAAACTTTGGTGGAGATCTAAGTGGTTGCCGCATAAGTGTATTTGGCGCAACAGGCCCTGTGGGCGGATGTACGGCCGTGATTGCGGCTAAATATGGCGCAACAGTCCAAATGGTTTCGCATCGCAGTATTACAGATGTGCAAGCAAAAGCTGATTCATACAATACACGTTATGGCGTGAATATTGTTGCGGTGGATGGCGGCAGTGATGCAGCCAAAACTGAAGTGTTGAAAAGTACCGATATCGCCCTCTGTGCGGCGGCGGCAGGGGTCCAAGTATTAAGTCTCGCTCAAATGGCACAAGCTAAAGATTTGAAAATTGTGGCTGATGTGAACGCTGTACCACCAACAGGTGCTGAAGGTGTGGATGTATTTGCGGATGGTGCGGCAATAGCCGGCACAAACGCTTTTGGGATTGGTGCCTTGGCAATTGGTAATGTGAAGTACAAAACACAACACAACTTGCTCAAGCTAATGTTGGAATCAGAAAAGAAACATTATTTAGACTTTTTGTCTGCCTTTGAAATGGCGCGTAAAAGTCTGTAAAGACTCAAGGATAATTTCTGAGTAAAAGAGTGCTTATTGCGGCGATTTCTTCACGGCCTTTTGTAAAAGCTGCGGTTACGGCTGGATATGCAGTAGTGGCGTTGGATGTTTTTGCAGATGCTGATACTCAGCTTGCCGCAGAGCAAGTTTATAAGATTGAATACGCTAACAATGGCTTTGACGCCAAACAGTTTGAAGCGACCCTAGATCAAATTGACACTAGTGATATGCAGGGCTTTGCCTATGGCAGTGGTTTTGAAGCCCAGCCTGATTTGCTTGAGCGCATTGCTCAGCGCTTGCCGCTAATTGGTAATGCGCCTGAAATTGTGCGCAAACTGAAAGACGCACCATACTTCTTTGGGGTGTTGGATAGCTTGGCGATTCCACATCCCGAGGTGAGTTTTTCAAACCTTGCTAACGTTGATGGATGGATATGTAAGGAAGAGGGCGGTTCTGGTGGCGCGCATGTGCATAATGCTTGTGCCAATCAAGCCTTGCCGAAAGGCCAATATTATCAACGTGTGATCGATGGCACGCCTATTTCTATGTTGTTTGCGGCAAATGGTACAGAGATAAAAGTCATAGGTTTTAATCAGCAGTGGGTTGCGCCGATTGCGGGCAAGCCATACCGTTATGGCGGTATCGTTGGCAACGCTAATTTACCTTTAGCGATTAAACAGTCATTGCAAGAAGCTGCTAAAAAAATCACTCTTGCTTTTGGTTTACGAGGCTTAAATAGCTTGGATGTGATTTGGCAAGGTGACCAGTATTGGGTGTTGGAAATCAACCCAAGATTAAGCTCAACGCTAGATTTGTATCAATCTAAAGAGAGCGATTTGTTTGCACTGCATGTGCATGCAGTGAGTGGCGATTTGAGTCGTTTTCCGGTTGCCCCATCTCGCTCAAAAGCGCGTAATGTTTTATATGCGTTGCAAGATGTCGTTATTCCTGAGGATTTGGTTTGGCCAGATTGGGTGGCAGATATTCCGATGGCGCTGACTGCAATCCCTCAGCATCAGCCTATTTGTACGGTGTTAGCTGATGCCGATACAGCGGCTGACGCGCAAGCCTTTGTTGTTGAAAGACTTGATCAGCTTTCCGCTTTATTATTTAAGTAGTTTATTGAAAATTTGTAGGAGTTTTAATGGTTGAATCTACCCAAGCTTCGCAGCTTGATACATCAAGTTGGCCAAGCGTGAATGCGCTGACCAATACCTTGGTCGCAGACCTTGTTGCAAATGCTCAAGAGTTACGTTTGGGCGTTGCTAAGTCTAACAATGGTGCGACTATTATTGATGCGGGTATTAAGCATGCTGGCGGCTTGGAAGCAGGTCGATTGATTGCGGAAATCTGCATGGGTGGGTTAGGGCATGTCAATTTGCAAACCTCAACTACTTTTCCACATTGGCCTTGGATGCTTTCTGTGCATTCAAACAACCCAATTTTGTCTTGTTTAGCTAGCCAATATGCTGGCTGGAGCTTGGCGCACGAGAAATTCTTTTCATTGGGCTCAGGTCCAGGACGCGCCATTGCAGGCCGTGAGGATTTGTTCAAAGAGTTAGGTTATAAAGATCAAGCGGATGCAGCTTGCTTGGTGCTTGAAAGCGACCAAGTGCCACCTTTAGAAGTGATTGAAAAAGTATCACGAGACACGGGGGTGGCGATTGAAAACTTAACCTTTATTCTTACCCCAACACGCAGTTTGGCCGGCACAGTGCAAATTGTAGCGCGAGTGCTAGAAGTCGCGATGCATAAGATCCATACGCTACATTTTCCGCTAGATCATGTGATCGATGGCATAGCGAGCGCACCTTTGCCGCCACCAGCGCCTGATTTCTTGATTGGTATGGGCCGCACCAATGATGCGATTTTGTTTGGCGGTCATGTACATTTGTTTGTAAAAGGCTCTGATGAAGCAGCGGCTAAATTAGCGAAAGACTTACCAAGTAGTTCATCACGTGACTACGGCCATCCATTTGCTGAAGTATTGAAAGCGGTGAATATGGACTTCTATAAGATTGACCCGATGTTATTCAGTCCCGCGGCAGTAACCGTGACGGCGCTTGAGTCTGGCAATACTTTTACAGGTGGTAAGTTGGATTTAGCCTTAATTGATCAATCGTTTGGTTATCAAGCTTAAATTTTTTAGTGACAAGTTTTGTTATGACAAAAATACCCGTCTTTACTGACGACCCAGGCTGGCATGGAAATCGCTTAAAAGAAGCGTTTGCACTGCGCGGCTATCAAGCTGTTTTTGTCTCGCTCAAAGATTGTTTTTTTGAGCTCACCACTGGCTCACGCGCTATTATTATTCCTAGCTTTGACGCATTGCCTGAATTCGCTTTTGTGCGCGGGGTGCCAGGTGGCACTTTGCAACAAGTTATTGCGCGTTTAAATATTCTGCACGCTTTAGAAATGTTGGGTGTCAAAGTCTATAACACTGGCCGTGCAGTTGAGCGCACTGTCGATAAGGCCATGACTAGCTTTATTTTGCATCATCAGGGCATCGCCACACCTGAGACTTGGGTGTGTGAATCTCGCCATGAAGCCCATGAAATTATGGCGCGAGAAATCTCAAAAGATAGGCCGCTTGTCATCAAGCCGCTATTTGGGTCGCAGGGTAACGGTGTGCGATTGATTAAGCGGGGTGATGCATTGCCTTTGCCTATGGAAGCACATGTGGATGGTTTGTATTATTTGCAGCGCTATGTCGATAGCGGCGAGGGTGTTTGGTATGACCATCGTGTGTTTGTGATACAAGGCAAAGCGATTGCTGCCATGGTGCGACATGGTGAGAGTTGGGTGAACAATGTGGCGCTTGGTGGCCGCTGTGAAGCCGTCGCGCATGTTGGCGAACTCGGCATGCTGGCTGAAGCTGCCGCCAAAGCGGTTGCTATTGATTACTGTGGCGTAGATATTATTCGAGACCGCCAAGGTAAGTTGTATGTGTTAGAGGTGAATAGCATTCCGGCTTGGAAAGGTTTGCAAGCCGTTGTGAGTACCGATATTGCTCAAGCTTTGGTGGATGATTGTTTGGGACTGCTGTCGTGAGCGATATCGCCTTAATTTATCGTGATGTTTGCATGGCAGAATTAAGCGCCGTTAAGCCTGGGAATGTTCATATGTTTGCCGACGGTCATGGCATGGTGGTGCAGGACTTTATCAAAAGCGCGGATACTTCATCAAAAGTGATTGCCAAGCCAAATTTAAGCGTTGGCGAGCGTATTTTAAGTGCGGTAAAAGCCACCTGGGATGCGGTAGGATGTAATACTAATTTAGGCATTATCTTGCTGGCTTCGCCCCTGATTCAGGCCGCTTATTCAAAAGATGGTTTTAGCCAAAAAGCGCTTCAAGAAGTACTAGACAACCTCACTGTTGATGACGCTGTTAAGGCTTACGAGGCTATTTCAATTGCCACGCCAGCAGGTTTAGGAGAAGTCGAGCAGCATGATGTTCGCCACACGCCACACGTAAGGTTACTAGAGGCGATGCAGGCAGCCAGTAATAGAGACTTAATCGCACAACAATATGCCAATGGCTATCAAGATGTTTTTAATCTTGGTGTGTCGACTTATCAACATTATCTTGCAAAATGGGAACGTTCTGCTTGGGCGATAAGTGCAACTTATTTAGCTTTTTTGGCAGAGTTTGAAGATAGTCATATTGTAAGAAAATACGGAAAAGAAATCGCTCAAGCTATTCAACAAGAAGCAAAAAATCATTTCACAAGTTTTATTTCACAAGAAAACCCTAAGCTTTACCAAGCTATATTATTAGTTTGGGATGCTGATCTAAAAAGCCGCGGTATTAATCCGGGTACGAGTGCAGATTTGACGGTTGCAACAATTCTCGCAAATGGTTTACGTTTAGGCTAAAAAACCAAGTCTAACTGTTGGTATTTTCTCGCTGTTTTTCTTTATCGTTTTGCATGTGATTTATCCCCCTTAATCATGGTAAAATTTGGCTTTAAATCCACGCTTAAAGCCAATAGAACAACATGGATCAATTCGCAAAAGAAACCCTTCCTATTAGCCTCGAAGATGAGATGCGTCGATCGTATCTTGAGTACGCCATGAGCGTGATTGTTGGACGTGCGCTTCCTGACGTTCGCGATGGCCTTAAGCCGGTGCATAGACGCGTGCTTTACGCGATGCATGAGCTAAGCAATGACTGGAATCGTCCTTACAAAAAATCTGCACGTATCGTTGGCGATGTTATCGGTAAATATCACCCACATGGTGACACGGCTGTTTATGACACCATTGTTCGTATGGCACAGGACTTTTCATTGCGCTACATGTTGGTCGATGGTCAAGGTAACTTTGGTTCTGTGGATGGTGATAATGCGGCGGCGATGCGTTATACGGAAATTCGTATGGCACGTATTGCGCATGAGCTTTTAGCTGACTTAGATAAAGAAACAGTTGATTTTGGCCCTAACTATGACGGTTCAGAACATGAGCCATTGATTATGCCTGCGCGTATTCCTAACTTGCTGATCAACGGTAGTTCAGGGATTGCAGTTGGGATGGCGACCAACATTCCGCCACACAACTTAAATGAAGTGGTGGATGCTTGCTTGGCCTTGTTAAAAGACCCAGAGCTCACCATTGATGATTTAATTGAAATTGTACCTGCGCCTGACTTCCCAACAGCGGGCATTATCTATGGCACAGTGGGCGTTAAAGAGGGTTATCGCACAGGCCGTGGCCGTGTGGTGATGCGTGGCCGTTCGCACGTTGAAGACTTAGAGCGTGGTGGTCGTCAAGCCTTGATTATTGACGAACTTCCATACCAAGTGAACAAAAAGACCTTCGTTGAGAAAATCGCTGAATTAGTCAACGAGAAGAAGATTGAAGGTATTTCAGATTTGCGCGACGAGTCTGATAAATCTGGCATGCGCGTTGTGATTGAACTTAAGCGCGGCGAAGTGCCAGAAGTTATTTTGAATAACCTCTACAAACAAACCCAGCTTCAAGACACCTTCGGTATGAACATGGTGGCCTTGCTTGACGGTCAACCGCGCTTGCTTAACCTCAAGCAAATGCTTGAGGCGTTCTTGCGTCATCGCCGTGAAGTCATTAGCCGTCGTACCGTATTCGAACTTCGTAAAGCGCGTGAGCGTGGCCATGTTCTAGAAGGTTTGGCTGTGGCATTGGCCAATGTGGACGAGATGATTGCGATCATTAAAGCTGCACCAACTCCACCAGAAGCGAAAAAAGGCTTGATGGCGAAAGCTTGGAAATCGCCAGTGGTTGAAGAAATGCTTAAGCGTGCTTCGATGGAAGCTTCGCGTCCAGATGGGCTATCAGTTGACTTTGGTTTGTCACCAAACGGCTACAAACTTTCAGATGTTCAGGCGCAAGAAATTCTTCAAATGCGCTTGCAACGTTTGACTGGCCTTGAGCAAGATAAGATTGTGAATGAGTACAAAGAAGTGATGGATATTATTTCTGACTTGCTCGATATTTTGGCAACGCCAAGCCGTGTCACACAAATGATTGTGGATGAACTCGCGGCGATTCGCCAGCAGTTCGGTGACAAACGTCGCAGTGAAATTGTGCACAACGCGCAAGATTTATCACTGGAAGATTTAATTACTCCACAAGATGTGGTGGTGACATTGTCACACACGGGTTACATCAAATCGCAACCGCTTGAAGAGTATCGCTCACAACGTCGTGGTGGACGTGGTAAACAAGCGGCTGCAACGAAAGAAGATGACTTTATTGATAAGATGTTCGTGGCAAACACCCATGACTACATCTTATGCTTCTCTAGCCTTGGTCAAGTTTATTGGCTCAAGGTTTATGAAGTACCACAAGGCAGCCGTACAAGCCGTGGCAAGCCGATTGTTAACTTATTCCCATTGAGCGAAGGCGAGAAGATTAATGCCATCTTGCCAGTAAAAGAATTTGACGAAAATCGCTTCGTATTCATGGCAACGGCAATGGGTACGGTTAAGAAAACAGCTTTAAATGAATTCTCTAATCCACGTAAATCAGGGATTATTGCGATTAATCTCGATGATGGTGACTACTTGATTGGCGCTGAAATTACTAATGGCACGCAAGATATTGTCTTGGTTTCAAACGGTGGTAAAGCGGTTTGGTTCGATGAAGAAGATGTGCGTGCGATGGGCCGAAATACCCGTGGTGTGCGTGGTATGAAGATTGCTAAAGATCAGCAAGTGTTGTCGCTACTAGTCGCAGAAAATGATCAGCAAACCGTATTGGTTGCCACAGAAAACGGATTCGGCAAACGTACTGTTCTAGCGGACTTCCGTCACTCAGGTCGTGGTACACAAGGCGTTAAGGCGATTGCTATTAGCGAGCGTAACGGTTTAGTCGTTGCGGCGCGATTGGTCAATGATGATGACGAAATCATGCTGATTACTACGGGCGGGGTGTTGATTCGTACACGAGTAAAAGAAATTCGTGAGCTTGGACGTGCAACGCAGGGCGTCACATTAATTAATCTGGGCGACGGAGAAAAACTCTCTGGCCTAGAAAAAGTAGTTGAGACGGACGATGACGAAGAGGCGGAAGCAGAAGCTTAGGTATCAGTGAGCATTGAAAGCAATTCATGACGCAAATTTTTAATTTTTCAGCAGGTCCAGCGGTATTGCCAAAAGAAGTCCTTGCGCAGGCGAGAGATGAAATGATGGATTGGCATGGCGCTGGCATGTCTGTGATGGAAATGAGCCATCGCGGCAAAGAGTTTATGAGTATTGCTGCTGAAGCTGAAGCTGATTTGAGTGAGTTGATGGCTATCCCTAGCAATTACAAAGTACTGTTTTTGCAAGGCGGCGCGCATAGTCAGTTTTCGATGGTGCCCATGAATTTGCTACGCGGTAAAAAATCGGCTGATTATTTGGATAGCGGTATTTGGTCTAAAAAAGCCATTGATGAAGCGGCACGTTACTGCCAAGTGAATATTGCCGGTTCTAGCAAAGATAAAAATTACACCTACGCACCAAGCCAAGAAGCGCTAAAGCTTAATAAAGACGCTGCTTACTTTCACTTTACATCCAATGAGACCATCGGTGGCGTTGAGATTTTTGATGTGCCAACAACCGGCGATGTCCCTGTGGTGTGTGATATGTCCTCTCATATACTCTCGCGTCCGATGGATGTAAGCCAATATGGCTTGATTTACGCCGGAGCACAGAAGAATATCGGCCCTGCGGGTTTGACAATTGTTATCGTACGTGATGATTTAATTGGCGAGACGATTGCCGGCACCCCAACCATGTTTGATTACAAAATTCATGCCGATAATGAATCCATGTATAACACGCCAGCTACTTATGGTATCTACATGGCTGGCTTGGTATTTCAGTGGCTAAAAGCCAAAGGTGGTTTGGCTGCAATGGAAAAAATCAATATCGAGAAATCATCACTTTTGTATAATTATTTAGATGCTTCTGATTTCTTTCATTCTCCAATCGCAGTTGAAAATCGCTCGCGCATGAATATTCCTTTTACATTAAAAGACGCTGCCTTAGACGAGGCGTTCTTAAAACAAGCGCAACAAAATGGTTTGTTGCAGTTAAAAGGCCATAAATTAGTTGGTGGCATGCGCGCTTCTATTTATAACGCGATGCCAATTGAAGGTGTTAAAACCCTTATTGAATTTATGCAATCTTTTGAACACTCCCATGCCTAATCCTGCTGATTCAGGAAATAATATGTCAGATATTTTAAAACAACATAGAGACCAAATTGATGCCATCGATGAGCAATTACTCAAGTTGGTGAATGAGCGTGCGGCACACGCTCGTGAGATTGGTGAGCTTAAAGGCGGCGGTCCAATCTATCGCCCGGAACGTGAAGCGCAAGTATTACGTCGTTTGGTCGATTTGAACGCTGGCCCATTGCCAGCAGAAGCGGTAACCGCTGTTTTTCGTAGTGTCATGTCAAATTGTCGTGCGTTAGAAAAGGCTCTCACGGTAGCGTTTCTTGGGCCAATCGGTACGTTCAGTGAAGAAGCAGCCAATAAGCAATTTGGTGGGCTGTCATCACCGATGCAGTGCGCATCGATTGATGAAGTGTTTCGCATGGTGGAATCGGGCCAAGCCCATTATGGCGTAGTGCCTGTAGAAAACTCAACGGAGGGTGCAGTGGGTCGTACTTTGGACTTACTCACCGCAACCCGTTTACATATTTGCGGCGAAATTGAGCTCTCTGTTCACCATAATCTACTGAGTCAATCATTGGATAAGGCTGGCGTGACTAAAGTCTATTCTCATGCACAATCGTTAGCGCAATGCCATGAATGGCTTAATAGTCATTTGCCCAATGCGGAGCGTCAGGCCGTGGTAAGTAATGCTGAGGCGGCCAGATTGGCTAGCACAGAGAGCGGTGCCGCCGCGATTGCCAGTTTGCGGGCGGCTGAAATTTTTGAGCTAAATACATTGGCGAACAATATTGAAGATGATCCACGTAATACAACGCGCTTTTTAGTATTGGCGGATCACGATGTAGCTGCTTCAGGAAAAGACAAAACCTCATTAGTGATCGCTACCAAGAACGTTCCAGGCGCAATGGTGTCCATCTTGGAGCCTTTATCCAAAAACAAAGTGAGTATGACAAAATTAGAGTCTCGTCCAGCTAAAATGGGTTTGTGGGAATATATCTTTTTTGTGGATATTGAAGGCCACCACCAAGATGCCAATGTCACACAAGCCTTGGCTGAGATTGAGCAACGAGCCTCTTTTGTTAAGGTGTTGGGCTCATATCCCGTTGCTGTTGTTTAGTTAAGCCTTTGGGCTGTTAATTTCGAGGTTATTTTCGTGTCAGATATTGCCAATTTAGCACCTGCTTATATTCGTTCAATCGCCCCTTATCAGCCAGGCAAGCCAATCAGTGATTTGGCTCGCGACAAAGGCTTAGAGCCAAGTCAAATCGTTAAGCTCGCTTCTAATGAAAATCCACTCGGTGTAAGCCCGAATGCGCACATGGCCATGATGGATGCCTTGGATGAGATTGCACGATATCCAGATGGAAATAGCGTTTCACTTCGAGATGCAGTTTGTGAAAAATTCAATGTCACGCCAAGTCAATTGGTCTTTGGAAATGGCTCAAATGATATCCTAGAGCTCTCTGCACGCGCTTTTTTAGCGCCAGGTGACGAGGCTGTATATTCTCAGCATGCTTTCGCCGTTTATAGCTTAGTCACTCAAGCGGTGGGGGCAACCGGTGTTGTCGTGCCAGCCAAAGAATTTGGCCATGATTTAGATGCGATGTTACTCGCGATTACGCCAAAAACGCGCATGGTGTTTGTCGCAAATCCAAACAATCCGACTGGGACTTTGATTGGTAAAGCTGAGTTAAAGAAATTTTTATCATTAGTGCCTAAGCGTACCTTAATTATTTTAGACGAAGCTTATGATGAATATCTTACTGACGAACTTAAGGCTGAATCCATAGGCTGGTTAGCTGAGTTTGATAATCTAGTGATCTCTCGCACATTTTCCAAAGCTTATGGCCTTGCTGGTTTGCGTGTTGGCTTTGGTCTGACATCAAATGCGATTGCGGATTTGATGAACCGTGTGCGTCAGCCATTTAACGTTAATAGCATTGCGCAAGCGGCGGCTGTTGCATCACTAGGTGATGATGAGTTTGTGGAGCGGACACGCGCTTTAAATCAAGCTGGCATGGTGCAAATTACGCAAGGACTAGAAAAATTAGGTTTAACATTTATTCCATCGTTTGCTAATTTTGTCAGCTTCAAAGTGCCGGATGCTCGAGGTGTTTATGAGCGATTGCTGAATCAAGGTGTGATTGTTAGGCCAATTGCTAATTATGAAATGCCGGATTATTTGCGGGTGAGTATCGGATTATTCTCTGAAAATGCGCGCTTTTTAGAAGCATTAGCGGAGGCGATTAAGATTTAATTTTCGAATTCGCTACTTAACTAAGCCGCGAATTAAATAAGTCTGTATAGATAGTATATTAGCTCTCATAAGTTATTTTTTCACAACTTTATTGGGTGCCGTCATGAAAATCATGAGCAATGTTTCCGTGTTTTTGCACTATTGCTTAATGAGGGGCAAGCGCATCATTCATTCACGTTGTTTGTAATTGATTTATATAAATGCGATAACGTTTTTTTAAACTATAATTAGGAGATACATCATGTGGACTAAACCAGCTGCTACTGAAATGCGTTTCGGTTTTGAAGTAACAATGTACGTTTGCAATCGCTAAGCGCTAAGATTGTTAAATAGTACAAGCGGTCATTAAGACTGCATTAACTGGGCTGCTGAAAAGCAGCCCAGTTTTACATTTAACATGTATTTATAACAATAATTCAAAGAGAGATCTATGCACATTCATGTATTAGGCGCTGCAGCCGGTGGTGGTTTTCCACAGTGGAATTGTAATTGTCACAATTGCGATGGACTGCGTAAAGGTACTATCAAAGCAACAAAACGAACGCAATCATCAATCTGCGTTAGTAGTGATGGTATTAATTGGGTGCTGTTCAACGCCTCACCAGATGTGCTTCAACAAATTCAAGAATTTAAGCCTTTACAGCCAGGTCGTGCTGTTCGTGACAGCGGTATCGTTGGTATTGTATTAATCGATGCGCAGATTGATCACACTACGGGGCTTTTAATGCTGCGTGAAGGTCAAGTCAAACGTGAAATCTATTGCACTGATATGGTGTATCAAGACTTAACCACTGGTAATCCGCTTCTCAATATTTTAGGTCACTACTGTGGTATAAACCATCACGAAGTGGCCACTGATGGAGCTACCTCATTTGAAGTGGCTGGCGCAACCAACCTTCGTTTCACAGCAGTTGCGCTTAAGAGTGCAGCACCTCCATATTCACCGCATCGCAATGACCCACATCCTGGTGACACCATTGGTGTGTTAATCGAAGAAATCAGTACAGGCAAAAAATGCTGGTATTCTCCCGGTCTTGGTGAAATTGAGCCACATTTGCCAGCTTTGATGAGTCAAGCTGACTGCATTATGGTGGACGGGACTTTCTGGACCAATACAGAAATGATTGATATGGGCTTGATGACCAAAACAGCCCGAAGTATTGGGCATAATCCACAATCTGGCGAAGGTGGCATGATTGAAAAGCTCTATGAATTTGATGCTTCTAGAAAAGTGCTCATTCATATCAACAACACTAATCCTATTTTAAGAGAAGATTCTGCAGAACGTGCAGAGCTGACTAAACATGGTATTGAAGTCGCTTACGACGGCATGGACATTATTCTTTAGGAGCGCAACATGAATGCAGTCACGGATAACAATCAACCTTGGTCACGCGAAGAATTCGAAGAAAAACTTCGTACCAAAGGTCAGGGATACCATATTTATCACCCAATTCATGTAGCAATGTATGAAGGTAAATTAAGCAAAGAACAGTTGCAGGCTTGGGTAGCGAATCGCTTTTACTATCAAATCGGTATTCCACTTAAAGACGCTGCGATTCTTTCTAATTGCCCAGACAAAGAAGTTCGTAAAGAGTGGATAGTACGAATTACGGACCATGATGGCGTGGATGGACAAGTTGGCGGGATCGAAGCTTGGATTCAATTGGGCGAAGCGGTTGGCCTCACCCGTGAACAAGTAACTTCATTAAAATTAGTGAGCCCAGGCGTTAAGTTTGCGGTGGATGCCTACATCAACTTTGCGCGTCAACGACCATGGCAAGAATCAGTATGTTCATCACTCACTGAGTTATTTGCACCGCATATTCATCAACAACGCATCAGCTCATGGCCAACCATGTACCCTTGGATTAAAGAGGATGGTTTGAGTTACTTCAAAAAACGTCTCACAGAGGCGCGTCGTGATGTAGAACAAGGTTTGTCAGTCACGCTTGAGTATTTTGGCAAGAGCCGTGAAATGCAAGAGCGCGCATTAGAAATTTTGCAATTCAAACTTAATGTACTTTGGGTGATGGCTGATTCAATCATGCTCGCTTCAACAGACGTTACAACGGACGGTGTGCCTTACTTACGCCAACCCGTTTATTAATTGAGAACATGATGAGCATTCAACATACGGATATATACGCAATTGCTTTGCACCACCGTTTTCAGTGGGAAGAAGCGCAAAACTGCTACGTCATTTTATTTCCAGAAGGCATGGTTAAGCTAAATGGTGGGGCAGGTGAGGTACTTAATCTTGTGGATGGCAAGCGTGCGGTTGCGGACATTGTCACAGAACTTAAAGCTAAATTTCCTGACGCGCCTGATTTGGATCAAGACATTATCGGCATGTTGGAATTAGCCATTGAAAAAGCTTGGTTACGCCAAATTAATTAAGAGTTGCCAGTTTAGGAGTAACAAAATGACACAAGCATCACTAGGTCAATCAGTTGTACAAAAAGAGATTCAATCGCAAAACAATGGTGTTGCAGCTAATGTTACCCATACTCAACCGCTTTGGTTGTTGGCTGAAGTGACTTATCGCTGTCCACTGCATTGTGCGTTTTGTTACAACCCAACCGATTACGATAAACACACGCAAAATGAGCTAACCACTGAGCAATGGATACAAGCCTTGCGCGACGCACGTCGTTTAGGCGCTCTACAACTAGGCATTTCAGGCGGGGAGCCTCTGCTTCGTGATGACATTGAAGATATTGTTATTGAAGCCAAAAAGCTAGGTTATTACAGTAACTTGATTACTTCAGGTGTTGGCCTCACTGAAAAACGTATTCAAGCGTTTAAGGACGGTGGCTTGGATCACATTCAACTGTCGATGCATGATATTACTGAAGAGATTAACAACTTCATTACCAATACCAAGACGTTTGAGCTCAAGAAAAAAGTCGCAGCCATGATTAAAAATCACGGCTATCCAATGGTGCTAAATGTGGTGATTCACCGCTATAACATTGGCCACATGCGCGAAATTTTAGAGATGGCAGAAGCACTAGGTGCGGATTACATCGAGCTTGCGAATACCCAGTATTACGGTTGGTCCTTAGTCAACCGCAGCCAACTCATGCCAACCAAAGAGCAAATTGATGAAGCCGAGCGCATCACTAACGAGTTCCGTGAGAAGCAGGGCAGCAAGATGAAGGTTTTCTTCGTAGTGCCTGATTACTTCTCAGATCGTCCTAAGAAATGCATGAACGGTTGGGGTGAGGTATTTATGATTGTGACTGCCAACGGTGATGTGTTGCCATGTCACTCAGCGCGTGTGCTACCAAATATCGACTTCCCCAATGTGAAGGATAAAGGTTTAGATTGGGTGTGGAACGACTCGCCAGCCTTTAATAAATATCGTGGTGATAGTTGGATGAAAGAGCCCTGCCGTAGTTGCTCTGAAAAAGAAAACGATTTGGCGGGCTGTCGTTGCCAAGCGTTTATGCTCACAGGCGATGCGGAAGGTGCGGATCCTGTATGTAGCTTGTCGCCTAATCATCATGTCATTACACAAGCGATAGAGGACTCACGCAACCCAGTGATTGCCTCACAGCCGATTATTTTCCGCAATGATAAAAACTCAAAAGCAATTATCGCTGGCGAGTTAAATGATCGTGTGAAAGAGTTTCACGCATTGCCTTAGGCACCTATAGCTTTACAATTTGTGGTTAAATGAACGCGCCTTTGAAAACTCACTGGCGCGTTTTTATTAGCGCTAAATTAATTTAAACCAATTCAAACCAATGACTAAACATTCCCCATTATTTTTATCTGTCTTGCTCGCAAGCCTTGCTTCGCTAGCCCCGTTTGCAATTGATACTTATTTGCCGGCTTTCCCTGCGCTAGAGGCGGATTTGCTGGCACAGCCTGTGGCTTTGCAACAAAGCCTGACTTTTTATTTATTACCATACGCCATCATGACCTTATGGCATGGCGCAATTTCAGATTCGATCGGCCGTATCCCGACCATTAAATGGGGCTTAGGTATCTTTTTACTCGCTTCAGTGGGATGCGCTTTTGCTCAAAATGTAGAAACGCTGTGGTTTTTTAGAGTCTTACAAGGCATGTCAGGTGGAGCGGGTAATGTGGTAGCACGCGCCATGGTGCGTGATCTATTTGAAGGGCCGCAAGCCCAGCGTGTGATGGCTACCGTACAAATGTTATTTGGTATCGCCCCAGCCATTGCGCCTATTATTGGTGGATTGTTGCTTGGCATTCATTGGCAGGCGATTTTCATCTTTTTAGCACTTTACTCAGGCTTCGCCTTTTTTGCTGTGGTGAAATATTTGCCCGAAACCATGCCACCGGAAAAGCGCATGCCGCTTTCTGCCAAACAAGTGATTAAAGACTACCGCATTATATTTTCAGATAAAGAATACTTTCGTTTAGTGTTTTCTATTAGCGCAAACTTTGCAGGCTTCTTTTTATACGTGATCGCCAGCCCGATGTTTTTGGTGAAGCATTTGGGTCTGAACGCACAGCAGTTCGGCTATATGTTTATCCCTACTGTGTGCGGCATGATGATAGGCTCATATCTCGCCAAACGCGCCGCTGGCGTATACTCCCGTCAACAAGTCGTGCAATGGGCATATGCCTGGATGTCGGTCACTGTGGTAGGTAATGTCATCGCTTGTTACTTCTTATCTCACACTGTGTGGCTGATATTGCCGATTGCGATATTCAACGTCGGGATGGCTCTGGCAATGCCGGTGCTATCCATTGCCGCACTTGATCGACACCCAAAAATCCGTGGTACGGCTGCATCCGGCCAAGCCTTTATGCAAATGTTCTTATCCAGTGTTTCATCAGGCCTGGTGGCTTCATTAGTGTGGGAGAGTACTTTTGCGCTAGCTTGCGCGATGGCAGCATATTGCTTGGTTGGCTGGCTCGTGATAAGGCGAAGCCATTTGTGGTTAAAAATGTAAGATTAGCTTGGACTAAGAAGTTTATACAATTGAAAAGGAGGCAATTGCCTCCTTTTTAATTTGATCAAAATTTAGCTACTCCACCAATAATTCACGTTTACCTGGTGCGCCGTTCATGGCGTCTGCATCTGGCATTGGTTCTTTACGAGCGGAAATTACAGGCCAAACTTCTGCAAGGCGTGCATTTAGCGCGATGTATTCTTGTTGGTCTGCTGGGACATCATCTTCTGCAAAAATTGCTTCAGCAGGGCACTCAGCAACACACAATGTGCAGTCGATACATTCATCAGGGTTAATCGCTAAGAAGTTAGGGCCTTCTACAAAGCAATCCACTGGGCAGACATCAACGCAGTCTGTGTATTTGCATTGAATACAATTTTCGGTAACGACATAAGTCATGTTGGTTTTCCTTCTAAAATCTGTCTAAATTCTTTAATCAAGCTATTTTAATGTATTTTTGTCTGATTCGTTTAATGAAAATTAAATAATCATGCCAGCGCCAACGGTGTTGTTAGTCGATTCATCAATGACGATGAATGCGCCAGTCGCACGATTTTTGCTGTAGCTGTCGACCATGAGCGGTTGCGCGAGTTTGAAGTTGATTTTAGCAATGTCGTTCATTGCAAGGCCTTGCGCTTCTAATTGCTCAAGCGTGTTGACGTCCACTTTGTATTCAATCGCGCCCACTTTGGCTTTAGATTCGCGTGTTGTGTGGCGGATGATATAAGTTCGGGCTGTTGAAAGCGGGGTTTCAGATAGCCAGCACACCATGCCTGAAATTTGCTTCACAGGCTCTGGCGCTTGGTCCGATTTTACAATCATGTCGCCACGAGAGGTGTCGATTTCATCTTCAAGCAAGAGTGTCACAGATTGCTCTGTAATGGCGCTTTGTAGTTGCTCTTCACCCAACTGAATGGCTTTTACTTTTGAGGTGTAGCCGTTAGGCAATACCGTGACCGCATCACCCACCGCGATTTCGCCAGATTCAACACGGCCCATAAAGCCACGGAAGTCGTGAAGCTCTTTGTCGTCAGATGCATGTGGGCGGCAAACGAATTGCACGGGGAAGCGGAATGGCTCGTTTTGTTCAGAGTGTGCAGCAGGAGCAGACTCTAAAAGCTCCAACATGGTTGGGCCTTGGTACCAATCCATTGCATCGCCACGGTCAACTAGCATATCGCCAGTGAGTGCTGAAAGAGGCACGACTTGAATATCGCGACCAGCACGTTGCAAGCCGATTTGTTCTGCAAAACTTAGGTAGTCAGCCTTAATCTTCTCAAAGGTTGCTTGGTCAAAGTCCACCAAGTCCATTTTGTTAATCGCGACCACGATATGTGGAATGCCTACTAATTGAGCCAAGAATGAATGGCGGCGTGTTTGAGTAAGGACGCCTTTACGCGCATCAATCAAAATAATCGCAAGGTTCGCAGTTGAAGCAGCAGTCACCATATTGCGGGTGTATTGTTCGTGGCCAGGCGCATCGGCAATGATGTATTTGCGTGTGCCTGTGCTGAAGTAGCGGTAAGCTACGTCAATGGTGATACCTTGTTCACGTTCAGCTTGCAAGCCATCTGTCAGTAGCGATAAATCTACAACATCCAGACCACGCTTTTTAGAAGTGCGATCCATTTGTGTAAGAGTGTCAGCTAAGATGCTTTTAGTATCAAAAAGCAAACGGCCGATGAGGGTACTTTTACCATCATCTACGCTACCGCAAGTCATAAAGCGGAGTAGGCTATCGTTGTGTTGTGTTGTCATTAGAAATAGCCTTCTTTTTTGCGTTGTTCCATGGATGCATCTGATGTTTGGTCATCAAGCCTTGTTGCGCCACGCTCTGTAATCGTAGTGGTTGCAGTCTCAAGTACGATTTTAGAAATGGTATCTGCATCGCTAATCACAGGGGCTGTACAAGTAATATCGCCAACAGTGCGGAAGCGAACCTCCATATTGATGATTTCTTCACCTGCTTTAGGCTGGTTAATCACTTCACCAGAAGCGAGGGGTACATTGACTGGAACAATAGAGCCAGCACGCATCACGACATCGCGTTGATGCGCGAAATAGATGCTTGGAAGGCCTAAGTTTTCACGTTCGATATATTGCCAAACGTCCATTTCAGTCCAATTTGAAATCGGGAATGCGCGAATGTTCTCACCTTTGTGAGAACGTGCGTTGTATAGATTCCACAACTCAGGGCGTTGGTTTTTTGGATCCCATTGACCGAACTCATCACGGAAACTCATGATACGTTCTTTAGCCCGGGCTTTTTCTTCATCGCGGCGTGCGCCACCAATACAACAATCAAAGCCGAACTCTTCAATCGCTTCTAGCAATGTGACAGATTGGTGCTTGTTGCGTGATTCATCTTCTGATTTAAGCACAACAGTGCCACGCTTCATTGAGTCCTCAACAGAGCGAACGATTAAGCGCTCGCCAAGCTCTGCGGCACGTTGGTCGCGGAACTCAATTACTTCTTTGTAATTATGACCAGTATCAATATGCATCAGCGGAAAAGGGAAGCGGCCTGGACGGAAGGCTTTTTCTGCAAGGCGCAAGATACACAATGAGTCTTTACCGCCAGAGAAGAGCAGCACAGGGTTTGAGCATTGACCTGCGACTTCACGCAAAATGTGAATCGCTTCCGCTTCTAGCCAATCAAGATGGCTAAGGGTTGTTTTGTTTGCTGTTGTCATAGTTTCAACTAGATAATTTCAATAGGATTGTTTGTTACTTCGTTTTTTTAACATGCAAGCCACATTCTTTGCTGGTTGGGTCTTCCCACCACCAGCGGCCGGCTCGCACATCTTCACCAATGGCGACTGCGCGCGTGCAAGGTGCACAGCCAATGCTAGGATAGAAGGCGTCATGCAATTTGTTATAAGGTACTTCGTGCAGGCGAATATAGGCCCACAATTCTTGTTCGGTCCAATCGCTCAGTGGATTGAATTTTTCTAACTTGTTGCCTTCATCAAACTCCTGCACAGGCAAATTAGCGCGTGTTGTGGCTTGCTCCGCACGCATGCCGGTAATCCAAGCTTGCTTGCCATTGAGTGCACGTTGAAGTGGCTCAACTTTGCGCATATGGCAACAAGCTTTACGTAAATCGATGCTTTCGTAAAAAGCGTTGATGCCTTTGGTTTGTACGTATTGCTCTACAACCTCATGCTTAGGAAAATATACTTTAAGCTTGTTGTTATAAGTGCTTTCCGCTTCTGCCATCAAAGTGTAGGTTTCAGCAGGTAGGCGACCTGTATCCAATGAGAAAATCTCAATGGCGAGTTTTTCGCGCATGATGATGTCAGTCAATACCATATCCTCAGCACCAAAGCTATTAGCAAAGGTAATCGCGGGAAACTTGGTCGAGGCTTCTTTTAGTATTCTTAATACTTGCGAGCGCTTGGCAGCGACAGAGGCCTTAAGCGCATCGGTTAGCTCTGGGCTAGTTGCTGGGTTTTTAGCCGCTGAACGAATCATGGATACGTCACCGAACATTAGCGGTTTGTCCTGCGCCAAGCGGGTTGCGCAATATCAACAGCGCCTTGATATGGCTCGCTAAAGTCTTTAAGGCTGGCTAAAGCTTCAGTTGCTGAGCGGTCAGCGCGGATTAAGTAGCTATTAAAGCCTGAGCGCTTCAAGAAGAATAATTGGTCGCGTAGCACATCGCCAACAGCGCGCAATTCATTCTTAAAGCCATAACGTGTACGGAGTAGGTTGCCGATGGTGAAAATACGGCCATCAGCAAAGCGTTCGACATACACAGCCACCAATGCAAAAGCGTTGATGTCTTTAACTTCGGCTATCACATCTTCAATGGCTTCGTGCGTAGCAATCAACAAGCCAACTTCACATTGGCTAATACGGCTAGCAAGTGCGTCTTTATTGGCACGCCAAACCGCGAATGGCACTAACACTTTACCCGCTGGAATTTGCGTTGCTGCAATTTGCTCAGCAGAGAAAGTTTCTTCGCCTGTGAGCTTAAAGAGCACCACTTTACCGGCTTGCTTGCGAACAGTTTCTTCACCTAGGATTGGTGGTGTGACGCGTGTCCATTCATCAGCAACGATGGCGTTGTCCTTAATTAAATTAGACATTCGCAGCCTCCTTGCTCGCATAAACGTGCGCTTTAAATGGCGGCACACCAATACGGCGCACGGTATCAATAAAGCGCTCTTCTGGCGTCCGCTCTTGGATATACACTTCAATCAAGCGCTGAACCACGCCTGGCATTTCGTCTGCTGAGAATGAAGGGCCAATCACTGAGCCGATGCTTGCGTCATTACCTTGTTTGCCGCCAATGGTGACTTGGTACCATTCTGAGCCGTCCTTATCCACGCCCAAAATACCGATATGGCCAACGTGATGATGGCCGCAGGCGTTCATACAGCCTGAGATATTGAGCTCTAAGTCACCAATATCATGCAAGTAGTCGAGGTTGTCGAATTGCATTTGGATAGCTTCAGCGATAGGAATACTCTTCGCGTTAGCGAGTGAGCAAAAGTCGCCGCCTGGGCAGCAGATAATGTCAGTAAGCAAGCCAATGTTTGGCGTTGCTAAGCCAGCAGCATGGGCTTTTTCCCAAAGAGGTAATAGGTCGCTTAGTTTTACATCCGCCAAAATCAAGTTTTGTTCGTGCGATGCACGTAGCTCGCCAAAGCTATAAGCATCAGCTAAATCAGCCACTACTGCCATTTGCTCGGAAGTAATATCGCCAGGTGCATGGCCGTGAGGCTTCAGTGATAAAGTGACTGCGCGGTAGCCTGATTGTTTATGGGTGTGTACGCAGCGTTTTACCCAAGCGGCAAATGCTGGGTTGCTAGCAATAGCACTATCAAATCTTGAATCATGCGCTGGCAAAGTTTCGTAAGGCATGGATTCAAAGTGTTGACCAACGCGCGCTAACTCAGCTTCGGTAATGGTGTTTGGATTGTCTTTAAGGTGCAGCCATTCAGCCTCAACTTGTTGCTTGAAGTCTTCAATGCCTAGGGCTTTCACTAAAATCTTAATGCGTGCTTTGTAAGCGTTATCACGACGACCGTGAATGTTGTAAACGCGGATAATCGCTTCGCAATAGGTGAGGGCATGTTGCCACTCAAGATGTTCACGGATCACTGTGCCTAAAATAGGCGTGCGACCTAAACCGCCACCCACCCATACTTTAATGGCTGTTTGGCCTTTGGCATCCACGTAGAACTCCATACCAATGTCGTGCGCTTGCACAATGGCGCGGTCTTGCTCAGTGCCAGATACCGCGATTTTAAATTTACGTGGTAATAATGCGAACTCAGGATGGAAGGTGCTCCATTGGCGCATGACTTCTGCCATTCCCCTTGGGTCAATCACTTCATCAGGGGCTACGCCAGCAAATTGGTCTGTCGTGATATTACGGATGCAATTGCCAGAAGTTTGAATTGCGTGCATTTCTACTGTGGCAAGCTCAGCCAAAATCTCAGGCACATCTTCTAGCTTAGGCCAGTTGAGTTGTAAGTTTTGACGTGTGCTGAAATGACCGTAGGCTTTGTCGTATTTTTTAGCGATTTCGCCAAGTTTACGTAGTTGTTTGGATGACAGCATGCCGTAAGGCACCGCGATGCGAAGCATCGGTGCTTGGCGTTGAATATAAAGACCGTTTTGTAAACGTAAGGGACGAAACTCTTCTTCACTGAGCTCGCCAGCAAGATAGCGATGAGTTTGGTCGCGATATTGGGCGACACGTTCGTTTACGAGTTGTTGGTCAATGGCGTCGTATTTATACATAGTTATTCAATTTTTCAAAGAGGCAATATTTTAATGCAAAACCCGCTTGGTTTCACGCTTTATCTTGGCATTCAAAATTGGCATTAAGCCTTGTTAATAATAGACTTAATGCAGTACCAATTTAATGCCTACATAAATCAAAATGGCTGCAAGTGCGATACGTATCCAATGTTCGGCTACTTTCGCGCTCAAATGACTGCCAATATAGATTCCAGGAATCGAGCCAATGAGCAAGGTGCCAAGCAAATTGTAATCAACCGTACCAAGACTGGCATGCCCGAGGCCAGCCACTAGGGTTAAGGGCACGGCATGCGCAATGTCAGTGCCGACAATAGTGGTAATCTTTTTGTGAGGGTAGAGCACAATCAGGGCGGTGACACCCAGCGCGCCAGCGCCTACAGAAGTCAGTGTCACAAGGCCGCCAAGCACAATACCAAGAATTACGGTGCTTGATGCAACGTACTTTTCGGGAATGAGGCTATCTTTTGAAAGCAGGCTCATGAGTTTTGTCCTAAGGAGAACCGCGAATGAAGTAATAATTAAGGCGACCCCTAAGCTGAACTTGATAGTAGAAATTGCTTCGTTGGAATCAACATCAATAGAGCGAAGAAATAAAATGGTAGCGAATGAGGCTGGTACGCTGCCTGCAGCAAGAAGTTTGACGACACGCCAATCAATGTTACCTAGTTTGCCATGGGCAAAAATACCGACAGATTTAGTGACTGATGCATAAAGCAAATCCGTACCAACGGCTAGTGCTGGCTTGATGTGGAAAAAAATCATCAGAATAGGGGTCATCAGCGAGCCGCCGCCTACACCAGTTAGGCCAACTAAAAAGCCGACGATAAAGCCTGCAATAATGAAGCCGAAATCCATGAGAATCCTTAATAAAATTGATTTTGCGGGATATTAAACTAACAATATTATAAATTATTAAATATGTTGTTTTTATAACGGTTTATTCTTAATATATATTTATTGGTTATATAGAGTGATATTGAGATGAAGCTGCATCAATTGCGTTATATAAGTGAGGTTGTGAAGCAGGGATTGAACATTTCTTTGGCTGCCGATTCGCTTCATACTTCTCAGCCCGGAGTGAGTAAGCAAATTCAGTTGCTTGAGCAAGAGCTTAATTTACAGATTTTTGAACGGCATGGCAAACGCTTAACGGGCGTGACCGAGCCTGGTCGAAATATCGTTGAGCTGGCTGAGCGCGTGATGCGCGACATGGAAAACATTAAGCGCGTGGGGGATGAGTTTAGTCATGAAGATATAGGCATGCTTACCATCGCCACTACCCATACGCAAGCTAGATACCGCTTACCTGCCGCAGTAAAAGCGTTTATGGAAAAATATCCCGAGGTGAAACTCAATATCCATCAAGGCAATCCAACGCAAGTGGCGGAGCAGGTAGAAAGCGGAGAGGCTGATATTGGCATTGCAACAGAGGCCATTAGCCACTTTGAAAAGATTTTATGTTTGCCAGCCTATCAGTGGAATCGTTGCGTGGTGGTGCCGCCTGGTCACCCATTAATTAGTGACGTGCCATTAACCCTAAAAAAATTAACGCAATATCCACTCATTACTTATGACTTTGCTTTTACTGGTGGTTCATTGGTGAGTAGTGTCTTTGAGAAAGAAGGCTTAACGCCTAACGTGGTGTTAACAGCGATTGATGCGGATGTGATTAAAACTTACGTCAGCCTTGGCTTGGGCGTGGGATTGCTCGCAGGCATGGCTTACGATGCTGAGCGAGATACCAATTTGGTTGCTTTGGATGCAAAGCATCTATTCCCTGATAGTGTGACCTATGTGGGAATTAGGCGTGATGCTTATTTAAGGAAGTTTGCTTATGAGTTCATACAGCTATTGGCCCCACATTTTGACCGCAAAGCAGTGACTGACGCATTGAAATAACATCACAATTTGTTACGTTTAGGTGCTGTGGTTTCCCTGATTTTTCGGGTATAATCTGACCTCGAAATTATTGTTGGTTCGTTATTTTATTAAGTAATTATTCGGAGAGCGCTATGGCTAATTTATTAGAACAATTAAAGTCTATGACCACGATCGTGGCTGACACTGGTGACGTTGAAGCGATTAAAAGTGTAAAACCTATCGATGCTACAACAAACCCATCTTTAGTATTGAAAGCTAGCCAATTGCCACAATATGCATCGTTGATTGATGAAGCGATTGCTTATGCAAAAGCACAAGGCGGCTCTAAAGCAGAACAAATCGACAATGCAGCTGACAAATTAGCTGTGTTGATTGGTACAGAAATCACTAAGGTGGTTCCTGGCCGTATTTCAACTGAAGTGGACGCACGTTTGTCATTCAACGTTGAAAAAATGGTAGCTAAAGGCCGTAAGTTGATCAAGTTATATCAAGACTCTGGCGTAAGCAAAGAGCGCGTGTTGATTAAATTGGCTTCAACATGGGAAGGCATTAAAGCGGGTGAAATTCTTGAAAAAGAAGGCATTCAATGTAACCTCACCTTGTTGTTCGGTTTCGGACAAGCGCGTGCTTGTGCAGAAGCTGGTGTGTTCTTGATTTCACCATTCGTTGGCCGTATCTTAGACTGGTATAAAGCTAAGAACCCAAGCACAGAATACACACAGGAAACTGACCCAGGTGTGGTTTCAGTACGTGCTATTTATCAGTACTACAAAGAACACGGTTACAAAACTGTTGTAATGGGCGCTTCATTCCGTAACACAGGTGAGTTAATTGCTTTGGCTGGTTGTGATCGTTTAACTGTTTCACCAAACTTATTGCAAGACTTGGCTGCAACAGAAGGTACATTGACGCAAGTATTGAAAGATGGCGGCGCAAACAAACCTGCTCCAGCACGCTTGACTGAAGAAGAGTTCCGCTTTGCATTGAATGAAGATCCAATGGCGACAGAGAAGCTTGCTGAAGGTATTCGCGGTTTCGTTGTTGACCAAAACAAACTTGAAGCAGCGCTTGCTGAAAAACTGTAAGTAAACAATCAGCAGAACGCTAGTCGTGGTTTTCATGTCTAGTGTTTCGAGTTTTATAGCGTTGACACATTGATTGTTTACGCTATAAGATATAGATCGAATTTTAAGTTGGTGCTGAAAAGTACTAAATATTAAGTAGTAAAACCTGTAATTAATCGGAGAAAAGTAACATGGCACATACACAAATGGCATTAGATTCATTAGACTTTGACGCAACAGTTGCACTTGCTACAGCAACTGCACCACACGTTGACATTCTTGAAATTGGTACACCATGCATCAAGCACAACGGTATCAAATTGCTTGAAACTCTTCGTGCTAAATTCCCAAACAACAAAATCTTAGTTGATTTGAAAACAGCTGATGCTGGTTTCTACGAAGCTGAGCCATTCTTCAAAGCTGGCGCTGACATCGTTACTGTATTGGGTGTTTCAGACATCGGTACTGTTAAAGGTGTCATCGACGTTGCTAACAAGTACGGTAAAAAAGCTCAAGTTGACTTGATCAACGTTGCTGATAAAGTTGCTAAAACTAAAGAAGTAGCTAAATTAGGTGCACACATCATCGGTATTCACACTGGTCTTGACCAACAAGCTGCTGGCCAAACACCATTTGCTGACTTAGCTGCTATCGCTGCTTTGAACCTAGGTGTTGAGATCTCTGTTGCTGGTGGCGTTAAAGCTGCTACAACTGCACAAGTACGTGATGCTGGCGCGACAATCATTGTTGCTGGCGCTGCTATCTACGGTGCTGCTGATCCTGCTGCTGCTGCTGCAGAAATCACTGCTATCGCTCACGCTTAATTAGCGATAAATTCTGAGCTGATTTAATTGGCTAAGAGTTTATAGAGTATAAAAATCCCGACACAGAAATGCGTCGGGATTTTTTTTGGTAATATCTAAATTTGTAGGTAATACAATTAATTAAGGAAATATCATGGATCATCAAAAACTTATTTTAGATAAATTAACAGGCATTTTGGCTGTGACTGATAACAAATCAGCGCAACTTTTAGATTTAGTTGAAAAAGCAGGCCGTACATTTATTGGTGGTGCTGGCCGTTCATTATTAGTTTCACGTTTCTTTGCGATGCGCTTAGTGCACGCAGGTTACAACGTTAATATGATTGGCGAAGTGGTGACACCAGCGATCAAGTCAGGTGACTTATTGATTTTAGTTTCAGGTTCTGGTGGTACAGAAACATTGCTGCCGTTCGTTAAAAAAGCTAAATCAGTGGGTGCTAAATTGGTTGTGATTTCTATGAAGAAATCTTCACCAATGGCTGATGTGGCTGATTTAGTGATTCCAATTGGTCAAGATGACAGCTTCCCATTAACATTGGGTATGCCGATGGGTTCGCAATTCGAACTTTCAACATTGATTTTCTTGGAAGCTGCAATTTCTGAGTTGATTCATGCTAAAGGTTTGACTGAAGAAGGCATGCGCGCGCTTCACGCTAACTTAGAATAAGTTTTAGTAGCTTAAGTAATGTAAAAAAGCCCGCTTAATTGCGGGCTTTTTTATAGTTTAAACATTATTCAAGAATTCACTTAAGTTGATGGCGCTAAGGCTTCCGTTATGCAATGCACTCGCAATTAAAGCACCATCAATTCCTAGCGTTTTGAGTGCTTCTAAATCAGCAGTGCCCCGAATGCCACCAGCCGCATAGATGTTCGATTGTTTGGATTGTTGTTTGATAGATGCCAGCTTCGTCAAGTCTGGCCCTGTATTGCTGCCAACTTTGTCAAGTGTCATTACAATAAGCCTTCTAGGCCATATGCTTACGTCATTTAAGAATTCTTGCGCGCCGTGAAATTCATCATATCTATAATCCAAAGAAAGTATGGCAAAGCTCGAAGATGCTGATGATAAAGCTCGATATTGTTGGATGCTACTCAAGCTCTCAGAACCTAATACTGGTGAAATATTGCTAGATGGAAAAGATTTCATCGAGACTTCATTATCAAAACCAGCATCAAGCCAAATTGATAATTGCGGAAATTGATTTGCTATTTCGATAATGATCTTTTGATGACTGCCAGTTTTCTCAATAGCGTTGATGTCGGCGATATAGATTTGTTTGAATGGGTATAATGTAAGCAGAGCGAAAACAACAGCCAACGGTTCACTTGAATCAGTTAATAACGATTGGATCGGTAAGTATTCGTGCCGATTTCCATGCTTGGCATGGACCACTTGGCCATTCATTAAATCAAGCACGGGAATGATGTTCATTTGAAAATTTTTATCTGCGAATTTATCACGGGTGGTGGATTATACCGTGAGCTTTTGCCACCGTCCTTATTGGTGGAGGGGGCGATGATGCGTGATGCCGCCTTGCGTGATTTCGCTCAAATTCGTGATATTGAAATATTAATGACCTGTGACCAAAGGCTAGCTGCACCAGCTGAAGCGCATGAAGTGCTCATGGTCGATACCCAGCAAGACGTTTGGCCACTCTGGGAGCGTTGTATTAGTGCTTCTGATGCTATTTTGCTCATTGCGCCTGAAACAGGGGGTGTGCTTGAAAGACTGACACAGCTTGCCGATCGCTTGAATAAGATGGTATTAGGGAGCAAGGCCTCTGCCATAAAGTTGGCAGGGGATAAATGGCTTACTTACCAATCTTTTATCTCTCATAACATTCCTACGCCAGACACTTACTTGGCTAATGACTTGCTGAACAGCATGCAAGGCCCTTATATCTCTAAATCTAGAGATGGTGCTGGTTGTAATGATATGGCTTATTTTGACGATATTCAGTTATTACAAGCTTGGTTAAAAGGCCGTGAACATACCCATATCATTCAGCCTTTTCAAACAGGCGATGCGGCCAGCTTTTCTATGCTTTGCAAAAACGGCAAAGCTTATCTGTTGAGCTGTAATCGTCAGCATATTCAGATTAATGGCCAAGAGTTTTCATATCATGGCGGTGTGGTGAATGGCTTGGATGTGCACAGAGAAGCTTTTAATACGCTTGCCCAAAAAATCGTTCAAGCCCTGCCTGGTTTGGCAGGCTATGTTGGTGTGGATTTAATTGTGCATAAGGGCGAGTATTTTGTCTTGGAAATAAATCCTAGATTGACCACTTCTTATGTGGCCTTACGCCAAGCTTGTGGCGGTAATCCAGCACAGATGCTGCTCGACTTGTTCTATAATGAAACGTTCATAATGCCTGCTATTATTCATCACAAGGTTGAAGTTTCACTTAATGCCGCAGTCCTTACAGATTAAATCAGACGCTACCCTAGGTTGGGATGTTGGTGGGGCGCATTTAAAGGCTGCGCTTGTCTCGGCAACGGGTGAAGTGCTTGAAGTGTATCAAGTAGCTTGTCCACTATGGCGTGGCATCGCAGAGCTAGATCAGGCTTTAGCGGGAGTGCTTGGCCAATTGGAAACCATCCCGCAACAACACGCTATTACTATGACGGGTGAATTGGTGGACATTTTCCTTAGTCGCCGTGAAGGCGTTATGCAAATCGCGCAGTTCATGGCTGATCACTTAAATGGTGATGTTCTTTTTTATTCAGCCAAGCAAGGGTTTGTGGATAGCGCAGAGGTGTCTTTTTACGCAGACTCTATTGCCTCCGCTAATTGGCATGCGAGTGCTAGCCTAATTGCTAAATCAATCAACCAAGCAGTGCTGGTTGATATTGGTAGTACAACTTCTGACTTAATTTTAATCAAAGATGGGTTAATTGCTTCGCAAGGTTTTAACGATGCAGAGCGTATGCGCTTTGATGAATTGGTCTATGCTGGCGTGGTGCGAACACCATTGATGGCGCTATGTCATCAAGTTGAATTTGATAGTCATTTGGTGAATGTCGCGGCAGAGCATTTCGCAACAACAGCCGATGTATATCGTTTAACGGGTGAGTTGGCGCTTGAAGATGATATAGCAGATACTGCCGATGGTGCAGGGAAGACTGAGCTGGAGAGCGCGCGACGCCTAGCTAGAATGATAGGCCATGATGTTGAAGATAAAGACATCAGCGCATGGAAAGCATTGGCGTTTGAATTTAGAAAAGTCCAAATCACGCGCTTGCAAGAAGCCTTAAGTCATTTGGATATTAATCAAGATGTGCCCTTGGTTGGCGCTGGAGCAGGGCGTTTCTTAGTTCGAGTATTGGCGGAGGAAATGAGTAAACCTTACTTGTATGTAGAGACTTTGATGAATGCGTCAAATAAAGCGTCGCATTGGGCAAGCGTTTGTCTTCCAGCGGTTGCTGTTGCAAGCTTGTCTATAGGTATGCAATGTTAAAACACGAAATTCCATATCAAACTAACAGCGCTGAGCTTTTTGCAAAAATTGCAGACTGGCCTTGGGCGGTGTTTTTAGATAGTGGGCAACCAATGAGTCAGTTTGGTCGTTACGACATCATGGTGGCAAATCCCTTTGTGCGTTTGGTGACCAATGGCGAGCAGACTGTGATTGTCGATGGCATGGGTGAACGCTCAAGTAAAAATGACCCATTTGAACTCTTAAAAGAGACACTTTCGCCTTACCGCATTGCAAAAACAGAGTTGCCATTTGAGGGCGGTGCGATTGGCTATTTTGCTTATGACTTAGCCCGCCGAGTTGAACATTTGCCATCAGTGTCGCTAGATGCTGAAAATATGCCTCAAATGGTGGTGGGCATTTACGACTGGGCACTGGTGGTTGACCATCAATTGCGGCGTACTTATTTGGTTTCACATGGCATGAATGGTGAAACCGAAGTGGATTGGCCTAGCTTGTGCGCTATATTTGATGGGCCTCTCATGCAAGCAACACAAACTGATTTTAAAATCAGCTCGGCATTGCAGTCCAATATGGATTGCACCCAATATGGCGCCGCATTTAATCGCGTTAAGCAATACATCCATGAGGGCGATTGTTACCAAGTAAATTTAGCTCAGCGTTTTTCTGCACACGCTTCAGGTGATGCTTGGACAGCCTATCTTGCTTTACGAGACATTAGTCCCGCGCCCTTTATGAGTTATATGAACTTGGGGGATGCACAATCTTCCCTTCAGGTACTTTCTGCATCGCCAGAGCGCTTTATGCAGGTACATGGCAAGCATGTCGAAACGCGTCCTATTAAAGGCACAAGGCCTCGGTCAGATAATGCAGTCGAGGATGCGAGCAACGCAAATGATTTGCAAAACAGCCCTAAAGACCGCGCTGAAAACTTAATGATTGTAGATTTGCTTCGTAACGACATTAGCAAAGTATGTGAAACCGGCAGTGTGCGCGCTGATAAGCTATTCGCTTTGGAGAGCTTTGCGAACGTGCACCACTTAGTCAGTACGGTGACAGGTAAATTGGCGGAAGATAAAACAGCGATTGATTTGCTGCGCGCCTGTTTTCCTGGCGGTTCGATTACTGGTGCGCCAAAGTTTCGCGCCATAGAAATTATTGAAGAACTAGAGCCTAATCGCCGCGGGCTTTATTGCGGCGCAATTGGCTATGTTGGCTTTGATGGCAATATGGATACCAATATTGCGATTCGAACTGCCGTTTATTCGGATCATGAGATTCGCTTTTATGCGGGTGGCGGGGTTGTAGCTGATTCTGAGCTGGCGAAAGAATATCGCGAAACATTGGATAAAGCATCATCTATGCTCGAGTTAATTGCCCGCTTTGGTGGTGATGTAAGTTTGAAAGCAAGCAGATCCTGATGTGGGTTGTGAAGCTAGGTGGCAGTTTGATGGGAACGCCAGCGCTAAAAGGTTGGCTGGATGCGCTAGTTCAATTTGGGGATGGTAAAGTCGTGATTGTGCCCGGTGGTGGTGTGTTTGCCGATGCCGTCCGTGATGCGCAAGCTGAAACAGGAATTGATGACGCGACGGCGCATCAAATGGCAGTGGTTGCGATGGATCAATATGCAACCTTGATGACGGGCTTGAATGTTGATTTAGTTATGGCTGCCAGCGAGCTTGAAATTAGCGAGCTTGAAATTGCGGAGTATGGTTGTCAACATCGAGCTATTGTTTGGAAGCCTTCGCCCATGGTGTTGGCGGATAAAGATTTGCCTATGAATTGGGATTTAACTTCGGATAGTCTTGCCGCTTGGTTGGCGACCAAGCTTAATGCAAAACATCTCTTGGTCGTTAAGTCGATACCAATGAATGGCGCTGAAACAGTCGATATTAAGGATTTGATATTTGAGGGTGCAGTAGATCCCTATTTTGGCGAATACATAGCTAATAAGCCGTTTAAAACTTGGCTGGCAGGTCAAGACGATTTTCTGAAAATGAAATTGCCGATTACCCATCAATCTAGCCCAGTGATCGGTGTGCAAGTTAGATCCTCAAATGCGCCTTAATTCTTCTCTTAGCGATTGAATTCAAAAGAAACTAGCACTTTCGCTATGTTTTCTATATAATCGCGACCTTTCCACCTTGGCTCACTGTTTCGCTGTGCAGGAGCCTTTTAATCCAAAAGGAGTTTACATGCGGCATTATGAAGTAGTATTTATCGTCCATCCGGACCAAAGCGAGCAAGTGCCTGCGATGATCGAACGTTATCGCGCACTCGTGACTTCAAATGGCGGCGCTATGCACCGTCTTGAAGACTGGGGCCGTCGTCAAATGGCTTACCCAATCCAAAAAATTCACAAAGCGCATTACGTGCTCATGAACATTGAATGTAATCAATTCGTTTTAGACGAACTTGAACACGCATTTAAATTTAATGATGCTGTGTTGCGCCACCTAACAATGGCGACTAAAGACGCTGTTGTTGCTCCATCACCAATGATGAAAGAAGAGAAATCTAAATCAGTATTGGGTAAAGATGAAGCTGCACCAGCTGCTGAGGCAGCCGCTGCTTAAGTGAGTCGCACAACGCTGGGGGCTAATTTATTAGTCATTGATGGTGAGGTTGTTCAAATTGAAACGCTTCGCTACACACCAGCAGGAATACCGTTGTTGAGTTTTGTTTTACGGCATCTCTCTGAGCAAGTTGAAGCAGGGATGCAACGTAGGGTTGAATGTGATGTGAATGCGATGGTCATGGGACCTTTGGCAGAAAAGTCACAAAGCATTAAAGTTGGAGCGCTTGTTAAAGCCTCTGGTTTTCTTGCTAAACGCAGCCTAAAAAGCACACAACTGGTCATGCACATTAATACATTAGATGCTATTTGAAATAGCTAAATCAATATTTAAAGGATTACTAACATGGCACGTGATATGTTCAAACGCCGCCGCTACTGCCGTTTTTCAGCAGAGGGCATTAAAGAAGTAGATTACAAAGACGTGGATCTATTAAAAGATTTCATTACAGAAAACGGCAAGATTATTCCTGCACGTATTACTGGCACAAAAGCAAAATACCAACGTCAGTTGACATCAGCTGTGAAACGCGCGCGTTTCCTTGCTTTGATGCCATATACTGACAAGCACTAAGGGGAAAACCATGCAAATTATCTTATTAGAAAAAGTAGTGAACTTGGGTAACCTTGGCGATATAGTTAAAGTTAAAGATGGTTACGGTCGTAACTTCTTAATCCCACAAGGTAAAGCAAAACGTGCAACTGAAGCTAACAAAGCTGAATTTGCTGAGCGTCGTGCGATTCTTGAAAAACAACAAGCTGATTTGTTATCTGCAGCGGCTAAACGAGGCGAAAAACTTGCTGGTTACTTGTTACAAGTGACACAAAAAGCAGGTGTTGACGGCCGTCTATTCGGTTCAGTTGGCAATGGCGACATCGCTGAAGCGTTAACTGCAGCTGGTTTTGAAGTGGCTAAATCAGAAGTGCGTTTGCCAGTTGGCCCATTGAAGGCTGTTGGTGATCACGCTGTTAGCATTGCATTGCACCATGACGTAGTGGTTGATATCACTGTTTCAGTATTGGGTGAAGCATAAGCAACAAATTAGGCTAACGCTTAATCTGAAAAGGCTACTTCGGTAGCCTTTTTTATTGCCCGATTTTTGTTTTGCTAGCCATCTTAAGCATCCATGTTTCAGTTTATAATGTTGGAATGGCTGAAGACTCATTAGAATCGTTAAAACTCCCTCCTAACTCGGTAGAAGCAGAGCAGTCTGTGCTCGGTGGTTTACTGCTTGAGAATGAGGCGCTTGATAAGATTGCAGATGTACTGAATCAATCCGATTTCTATCGTCATGACCACCGTTTAATTTATACCCACATTGCCAAGTTGATTGAGCAAAACCGTCCTGCAGATATTGTAACGGTGGCTGAATCATTAGAAAACTCAGCAGAACTTTCCAGTGTTGGCGGTATTGCTTATCTTGGCGCATTGGCGCAAAACACGCCAACCGCAGCAAATATTCGCCGTTATGCTGAAATCGTGCGTGAACGCTCGATTATGCGTAAGTTGGTGGAGGTGGGTTCAGGCATTGCTGAAAGCGCCTATAGCCCTCAAGGGCGTGATGCTCAACAATTGCTTGATGAAGCGGAAGCCAAAATTTTCAAAATCGCCGAAAGCGGTAACCGAGGTTCACAAGGCTTTTTGGATATTCAAACCCTGCTTCCGAGGGTAGCTGACCGGATTGATTATCTGTATCAACGTGAAAATCAAGGCAGTGTTACCGGTATTCCTACCGGTTTTGATGATCTTGATGAGCGTACCTCAGGCTTCCAGCCCGGTGATTTGATTATTGTGGCTGGTCGTCCTTCAATGGGTAAAACGGCTTTCTCACTCAATATCGCTGAGAATGTTGCACTAGATACCAAAAAAGCGGTTGCTGTGTTCTCTATGGAAATGGGCGCAACTCAGTTGGCGACTCGTATGATTGGTTCAGTGGGCCGTTTGGATCAACATCGCATGCGTAATGGCAATTTGGAAGATGAAGATTGGGTCAGGCTTACCACGGCGATTGGCAAGCTTAATGACGCGCCTATTTTTATTGATGAGGGTGCAGGTTTAAGTTCCTTTGACGTTCGCGCCCGTGCACGTCGTTTGCATAGACAAACCGGTGGCCTAGGCTTAATCGTCGTCGATTACTTGCAATTGATGTCAGGGACTTCAGGGCGTGCGAGCGAGAACCGCGCTACGGAGATTTCCGAAATTTCACGTTCACTAAAATCGCTTGCTAAAGAACTAGATGTGCCAGTCGTGGCATTGTCTCAGTTGAATCGAAGTGTTGAGCAGCGCCCGGATAAGCGTCCGGTGATGTCGGATTTACGTGAATCTGGTGCGATTGAGCAGGATGCTGATTTGATTTTATTTATCTACAGGGATGAAGTATATAACCCGGATTCTGAAGATAAAGGCACGGCGGAAATTATTATTGCTAAACAACGTAACGGTCCAATTGGCCGCATTCGTTTGACCTTCTTGGGTCAACATACACGCTTTGAGAATTTCTCATCTGGTAATGCCCATATGGGTGACGATTACTAATCACTGCTATGCGTCCGATACAAGCCACCATTAGCCTTAGTGCTTTAGAACACAACTTAGCCGTTGCAAAATCTAAAGCGCCGCAGTCTAAAATAATGGCGGTAGTCAAAGCTAATGGCTATGGACACGGCTTACTCAATGCAGCTAAAGGCTTAAAAGCTGCAGATGGCTTTGCCATTCTGGGCTTAGACGAAGCGTTAACACTCAGAAACGCTGGATACACTCAAACCATTCTGATGCTTGAAGGGGTGTTTTCTTCAGATGAGTTAATTCATGTGAGCGAAAAAGCGATCAGCATCGTCGTGCATAGCGACGTACAAATTAACATGCTTGAACAGGTGAAACTGGCCAAGCCGATTTCAGTGCACCTCAAGATTAATACTGGTATGAATCGTTTAGGCTTTAAGCCAAGCGACTTTGAATCAGCAAGGGCTCGCCTAGATGCTTGTACTAATGTGGCTGACCTAACGTTAATGACGCATTTTGCAACAGCTGACGAGTTTGTTGGCATCGCAGAGCCATTGGCGGTATTTAACAAAACAACCCAAGATTACCAAGATCCATGCTCGCTCGCTAATTCGGCTACTTTACTGTGCTTCCCGGAAGCGCATGGTCAATGGGTGAGGGCAGGTATTATGCTGTATGGTTCATCGCCAGTTGCTGGTGAATCAGCGGCTAGCTTTAATCTCAAACCAGTGATGCAATTCACATCCAAAATCATCGCTGTTCAGTCGCTGGAGACTGACGAAAGCATTGGTTACGGGCAATCCTTTACCGCAGTAAAAAAAACGCGGGTAGGCATTGTTGCATGTGGTTATGCCGATGGTTACCCACGCCATGCACCAAACGGCACGCCTGTAGCGGTTGCTGGCGAGTTGACGCAGATTATCGGGCGTGTTTCGATGGATATGCTTTATGTGGACATTTCGGACATTCCTGAGGCGGAAATTGGTGCTCACGTTGAGTTGTGGGGTAGCCAAGCTTCGGTTGACGACGTTGCACAAGCAGCTGGAACCATTAGTTATGAGTTGCTGTGTGCTATTGCGCCTCGTGTCTCTATCAAGGTTGTAGGTTAAATGGCAAAAGCGAAAACTGTTTACAGTTGTACGGAGTGTGGAGGGCAGTCACCTAAATGGCAGGGTCAATGCCCAAGTTGCATGGCATGGAATACCCTAGTTGAAGCCATTGCTGAGACTTCCAGTGCAAGTCGATTTGCGCCGCTTGCTGAGGCAAGCGCTATTCAAAAACTACAAGAGGTTGAAGCAGCAGAAACACCGCGCCAAGCTACAGGCATTGCTGAGTTTGACCGTGTACTGGGCGGCGGCCTTGTGCCTGGCGGTGTAGTTCTCATTGGAGGCGACCCTGGGATTGGTAAATCCACCTTATTACTTCAAACGCTTTGCCATTTGGGCAATAAAAGCAAAACCCTTTATATCAGCGGTGAAGAGTCTGCACAACAAATTGCCATGCGCGCTAAACGCTTAGGATTGGATGCCTCGCCTTTGGATTTGCTGGCTGAAATTAATCTCGAGAAAATTGTCGCCACTTTGCAGTCCCATAAACCTAATGTGGCTGTGATTGACTCCATTCAAACAGTTTACTCAGAAGCTTTGCAATCAGCACCGGGTTCGGTAGCGCAAGTGCGCGAATGCTCGGCGCAATTAACGCGTGCTGCCAAGCAGCTTGGCATTAGTGTGATATTGGTAGGGCACGTCACCAAAGAGGGCTCTCTAGCAGGTCCGCGTGTGCTTGAGCATATTGTGGATACAGTACTGTATTTTGAGGGCGATCCTAATTCAAGCTTTAGATTGATTCGGGCATTTAAAAACCGCTTTGGCGCCGTGAACGAGCTTGGTGTTTTTGCGATGACTGAAAAAGGTTTGCGAGAAGTTAGTAATCCATCGGCACTGTTCTTGTCGCATCATGCTGAAGAAGTGGCAGGCTCTTGCATTACCGTTACACAAGAGGGCACGCGTCCTTTATTGGTCGAGGTGCAGGCCTTAGTGGATGAAGCGCATGCGCCTAATCCTAAGCGTTTATGTGTAGGGATAGAGCAAAATCGTTTGGCCATGTTATTGGCGGTATTGCATAGACATGCAGGCGTGGCTTGCTTTGATCAAGATGTGTTTGTGAATGCTGTGGGTGGAGTAAAAATTAGTGAGCCAGCAGTCGATTTGGCGGTGCTATTATCGATTGTTTCTTCATTAAAAAACAAGGCATTAAATAACAAACTGATTGTTTTTGGTGAGGTTGGCTTGGCTGGAGAAGTACGCCCTGTGCAACGCGGTCAAGAGCGTTTGAAAGAAGCCGCTAAGCTAGGATTTACGCATGCCATCGTGCCAAAAGCGAATGCGCCTAAACAGCCGATTAAAGGCATGCAGGTGTTTGGTGTGGATAGGCTTGAGCAGGCCCTGAATAAGGTGCGTGAGCTTTAAATTAAAATAGCTTGTCTGGCGTATATCTCACGCCAAATGAAATCCATTTCAGTGCTGAATCACCATTGATTTGTTGGCCATAGGTGCTGTCAACTTGAAACAGGTTGGGAATCACTGAATAGCGAAACCCCACTTGTACATATGGATTACTTTTGTCGTCACCATATATCTCTGTGATGCCAAGTAAATTAGGCTTGAGCTTAATTTCACTCCCCAAGCCCCATGTCATATAATTTCGCTTACTTTCTTTGTCATGCAGCAAGCCAATATTGCTATGTAGAATTACTTTGTCATCCCAAAGCGATAAAGAAGCAGGGATATAGCCGTAGGTGTTACCGTACTGATTGGGGCCTGGATTAAGGGCGCTGTGGCTTATTTTGCCAATGGCGATACCAATACCCCAGTCATTCGTTTTTAATTCTCTAAATAAGGTTTTTGCCTGAAATGCGGAATCCAGTGTGCTACTTTGGCCATCTACTTTTGCTAAAGAACCACCAAAAGTTAGTTCGAAGTTTCCCCAAGGGTTGCACGCAGGCAATGCCCAAATCTCATGGCTATGTTGATATACTCGGGCCCAAGCTTCCACTTGACAGCTACCTGCAGTGGTCAGTCTCGCATCATCTGTGACAAACGGCCTTGCTGCAAAAGCCTCTTGCGCGATAAGTAATAAGAGGATAGGTGGGGTTTTTTTCATGGTGCGCATGACATATCTAAAACATGACAAGCATATGACGCTCATGCCTGATGAACCTTGCCTGTAATGCCTTTGCTCTCATCCCCCATAAGGTACAAATAAAGCTGCATAGCGCTTTCCATAATTGGAAGTTCGCTGTGCACTTCACCCGGGTGTGTTTTTTTGCGCTGTGGGCTCTGCAAACCGCCGGGAACAATGCTATTAAAGCGGATATTAGGTCGACTTTCTAATTCTTGAGACCACATTTGCATCATAAAGTCAGCCGCGGCTTTGCTGATGCCGTGGCTTCCCCAGTAAGCTTTTGGGGTTTGGGCAGAGCTATTGGAGGTGAAGATGACAGAAGCGTTTTCTGCGCGTTCTAACAGCGGCAAACAGGCTTTGGTTAATGCAAATGGCGCAATCACATTGACACGAAACATCTCTTCAAATTGTTCGGTTGTCTGGATTTCCAGCGGGCTTAAATTATCAAAGTCGGTTGCGTTGTGCAAAATACCATCTAAACGACCTAACTGCTGGTAGATGCCTTCTGCCATGGCATTAAAATCATCCTCTGTGGCTTTGTTTAAGTCCATATGGAAAATCAGCGCTTCTGGTAAGCCTTGCGCTTGAATGGTGTCGTAGGTCGCTTCTAATTTGGCTTGAGTTCGTCCAATTAAAATCATCGTAGCACCTTGTTTGGCAAACGCAATCGCGGCAGTTTGGCCAAGTCCTTGGCCAGCGCCAGTAACAATAATCACGCGGTCTTTAAGGTCTTGATGAGGCGCTTGGTAGTTTTTCATGGTGCTTGTTCAATGACTGATATTAAAATTGGCTGAGATTGTCTCATGATTGCATGACTAATTGGGCGGCTGATAGTCCGCTACGAATGGCGCCCTCGATAGTGGCTGGGTAATCGCCTTCTGTATAGTCACCAGCCAGATAGAGATTTTTAATCCGTGTTTGTTGGGCAGGGCGTTTTAAACCCGCTGTACAAGCAAAGGTTGCACGTTTTTCGCCAATGACTTTATGCCACTCAGGGCTTGGTAAATAAGGAAAAGCCACTTTAAGCTCCTCAATCACAGCATCTGCTAACGCTTGCTGCGAGAGTGTCTGATGACCACCCTCCGCGCTGATAATGACAGAGATTAATCCATCTTGTCCGCACAGCTGACCTCGGTCAAACCCCCATTGGGCAATGCCTTGGGTAAAGCCTGTCATCACGTTGGATATTTTTATATGGCTTTGGTATTGAATATAGACGGTATAGATAGGCTGATAATCAAATGCTGTGTTTGTTGCGATATCAAGTTGCGAGGTGATGGCGTGCAGATGGTGTGGCGAGGTGGCAATCACTACGTGGCTAAACTCAGTAGCTTCTTTACCAGCCATATTAAGGATAAAGCCGTTCGTCGTTTTTTCGATGTGAGATACAGCCGAATTCACTGCTATTTTTCCGCCATGTTTTTTTATATGTTCAGCGATTGGCTCAGATAGCAGTGCTGATAAATCCACTTTGGGTAAAAGCAGATCGCTATCGGTTTTATTTTGGTTAAAACTATCTCGCAGCACGTTTAAATAAGTTTGTGCGCTGGCGGTAGCGATTGGCGTATTAAGTGCTGCTAGGCATAGTGGCTCCCAGAGCCATTTAATGAGCCTTGCGGGCTGGTTTTTTCGCTTGAGTAAACTGAGTAATGTTTCATCTTTGCTAAGTTTGAAGCGTTTAGTCTTTAGCCATACAAAAAAGCGAATGGCGGCAAAGCGTTCAAGCCAACTTAAGCCTTTGGCAGACAATAAGCCAAATAACAAATGGAGTGGGGCGGGTAAATTCTTAGCTTTTAAGCTAAATGATTCGTGCATGTGGAGTGCCAGTGGCAATCTCAATAATCCATTTTTTTCGAGAACCCCAACCGTAGCCATTAATTGAAGTGTTTGCTGATACGCACCTAATAAAATGTGCTGGCCGTTATCAAGGCTTTGGCCTTTCCAAACAACTTTACGGGCTCGGCCGCCAAGCTGAGGCGCCGCTTCAAATAGGGTGACATTAATGCCTGCTTCAGCCAACTTGCTGGCGGCGCTCAATCCAGCTAAGCCAGCACCAATAATGGCAACTCTTTTTAGTGGAACATCCATGTCGACCAAGCTAAGTATAGCTTCCTGAGCGGAGTGAGTGAGATTCGAGCATGGAGCACTTGTTGTGAACCACTTGTTTTGATTTCGCGAAGCAGGGTGCGGTAAATCGCTGCCATGATTAAGCCTGTGCGCTGCTGTTTTTTATCTTCAGTGGGTAACGCTTTTAAAGCGCGGTCGTAAAAGCTTTCCGCACGCTCAATTTGAAAATCTAGAAGTTTTTGGAGATTCTCGGATAAATGACCATGAAGGATGTCGGATTCCTTAACGCCAAATTTGGCTAATTCATCCATGGGCAAATAAATGCGGTTGCGTCGTGCATCCTCTCCGACATCACGAATGATGTTGGTGAGCTGAAATGCCATTCCTAAGTCATGCGCATATTTAAGTGTTTTGCGATTCGTAAAGCCGAAAATTTGAACAGATAGCAAGCCGACGACACTAGCAACACGATAGCAATAAAGCTGGAGTTGCTTAAAGTCAGCATAACGGTTTTGATCGAGATCCATTTCCATGCCATCAATAATCTCAATGAAATGCTCTTGATCTAAATGATAGGTATTGATGGCCTCTACAAGCGCCTTAGTAACAGGATGCTGCGGATTGCCAAGATACAAGCCATGTATCTCATTGCGCCACCAAGCGAGCTTAATACGAGCCATGGAGGCCTCTTTGCACTCGTCTACAACATCATCTACTTCTCGGCAAAACGCATACAGGGCAGTAATGGCTTCGCGCTTAGCTTTTGGTAAAAACATAAAGCTGTAATAAAAACTCGAGCCACTTTTGGCGGCTTTATCTTGGCAGTATTCTTTTGGTGTCATGTCATTATTCCAGAGCTATTTTTTACTGATTGCGCGATAGGTCATATAAAGCCAATCTTTTTTGGTGAGTTTTGGCCTGTAATCAAATACGTTGCCATGTGCCTGATGGAGTTTCTTTAAAATGCGTTCACCGCCAGTGATCATCATACGCATTTCAAGCCCAATTCGACCGGGCAAAACTAATCCTAATGGTGCGCCTGCTTGAAGCAACTTTCTTGCACGATTAATCTGAAATTCCATCATCAGACTCCATGTGCCAGTTGCATCGCCGCGAAGGATTTGTGCTTCGGTGATTTTGTATTTATCCAAGTCAGTTTGTGGTAAATAAATGCGGTCTTTTTGAATATCAATCGCAATGTCTTGTAGAAAGTTGATGAGCTGTAAAGCGCTACAAATTGCATCTGCCATGCCAATATTATGAGGAGTATCTGCTTGATACAAGCTAAGCATTAGCCTGCCCACAGGGTTGGCTGAGCGTCTGCAATAGTTCATCACCTCACCAAAGTCTTGATAGCGTGTTTTTGTCACATCTTGGATAAAGGCATCCAGCAAGTCGTAAAAAGCTTGAATAGGCAAGTGATGTTGATTAATTGTTGCTTGCAAGGCAACAAACAGGTCGGTGTTTGGTTTTGTATTCTGCTGAATGCGGTCAAGCTCTTGTTTAAAGCCGTCTAGCAGGGCGAGTCTTTGTTCTGGTAATAAATCGCCTTCATCAGCAAAGTCATCTGCTTGACGTGCAAATGCATAAATTAGTGCAACGGGTTCACGTAGTTTTTTAGGAAGCAGAATCGAAGCGACAGGGAAGTTTTCATAATGGGTGCGAGCAAGCTTGATGCTGGCTTGAATAGAGGCTTGTGTCTTCATGATTGCTTTGAAGTATGCCACAAAAAGAGGGTCTATAAAATTGCTAAGTGGACATAGGGTTTGCGCTACAATTAAAGCTATTCGTTTATTAAGTCAGGTTGTGTATGTTAGGAATTATTGGTGGCACAGGCTTAGCGGCTTTGACTGATCTTCAAATAGGACGTCGCCAGATTGTTCGTACGCCTTATGGTGAGGCTTCTGGACCATTGACCTTTGGGGAGATTGCCGGCGAGCCCGTAGTATTTTTACCTAGGCACGGCAATGGCCATACTATTGCGCCGCATATGATTAATTACCGCGCCAATATTTGGGCGCTGCATGAGCAAGGCGTGAAAGACATCGTTGCAATTGCCACCGTTGGTGGAATTGCGGACAAGCTTGGCCCGGGCACCATTGCTTTACCCAATCAACTCATTGATTACACGCATAGCCGCAAAAGTACTTACTTTGATGGCTTAAGTGAAAATGGCTTTCAACAAGTCAAGCACATTGATTTTACGTTGCCTTATGACGATGGCTTGCGTGCGCTATGTTTAAAAGCAGCTGGCTTGGTCGGCGAAACGCTGGTCGATGGCGGTGTTTATGCAACGTCACAAGGCCCAAGGCTGGAAACGGCGGCAGAAATTAATCGTTTTGATCGCGATGGCGCAACAATGGTGGGGATGACAGGCATGCCAGAGGCGGCCTTAGCGCGTGAGCTAGAGATACGTTATGCGGCTATATGTCCGGTGGCAAATCATGCTGCGGGCCGCGGCGATAGTTTGCACGAGATTAAATATGAAGAAATGAGTGATATTCTCCATCTCACCATGGCGCGTGTGCGCGGCATTATTCAACAAGTGGTGGCCTTGTATGGCAATTAAGCCTGTCTTGCGTATGGGAGAGCCTCTTTTGTTTGCACAGGCAAAGCCAGTTACAGCCTTTGATACGCCTGAATTGCACGCTTTAATCCAAGATATGCAAGACACGATGGAAAGCATGAACGGCGCAGGGATTGCTGCACCACAAATTGACGTAAGTTTGCGGGTAGTCATATTTGGTGTCGGAAGCAATCCGCGCTATCCCGATGCGGAGCAAGTGCCTTACACGGTCCTTATTAACCCAGTGCTAACTCCTGTGGGTGAAGAAATGGAGGATGGTTGGGAAGGGTGTTTGTCTGTGCCCGGCATGCGCGGCGTGGTGCCACGTTTTACGAGATTACATTACACTGGCTTTGATCAGTTTGGGCAAACAATCGACAGGCTAGTGAGCGGCTTTCATGCGCGTGTTGTGCAGCATGAATGTGACCATTTAGATGGCATTTTATATCCTATGAGAATTCAAGATCTTACTAATTTTGGATACACGGATGTACTTTTTCCTGATTCAGATATAGCCGACGACTAAAAACTGGTGTTATAATGCGCGCCTTGGTTGCTTCTTAGCGACTGATAAAGACGGAAGAGTGGCAGAGCGGTTTAATGCTACAGTCTTGAAAACTGTCGTGGGTTCACGCCCACCGTGAGTTCGAATCTCACCTCTTCCGCCAAGAATTTTCTAAGGCTGCGAATGTAATGTTTGCGGCTTTATTTTTGTAACGTTTTATATTTAGGATCACAAATGAGCCAAATTATTATTGACCACAATCCTTCTCAAGAAAAATTGCAAGAGTTGGGCGTTTCATCATGGAGCATCTGGGATTGCGCACCATCTAAATTCCCACTTGATTTCGGTATGACTGAAAAAGCATATGTATTGGAAGGTGAATTCACAGTGACACCACAAGGTGGCGAAACTGTCACAATTAAAGCTGGCGACTATGTTGAGTTTCCTAAAGGCTTGAAAACCCAATGGGAAGTGATCAAGCAATTGAAAAAGCATTACAAACACTTCTAAGCAGTATTTGCTGGTAGCGTTTATAAAAAAAGCCCGATACTCTCGGGCTTTTTTATTTTCTATTACTCTTACAAAACGTTTCGTCGTTCCATCATGGCTTGCGCTAATGTGCCCGCATCAACATGTTCAATTTCACCGCCCATCGGCATGCCACGCGCAATTCGTGTAATTTTTACCCCATGCTTATTGAGTAGTTCACTGACGTAATGCGCTGTGGCTTCGCCTTCAACGGTATAGTTGGTGGCAAGAATCACTTCTTTTACTAAACCATCTTGTGCCCGTTTAAGTAGTTTTTCCAAATGGATTTCTTTAGGGCCAATGCCATCTAATGGCGATAGACGGCCCATCAATACAAAGTACATGCCTTGATAGGCGTGCGTTTGTTCCATCATCATCATGTCGGTGGGCATTTCAACCACGCAAAGCGTTGTGCTGTCTCGTAAGCCTGAAGCGCACATTGGACAAATAGGTTGTTCGCTAAAGGTATTACACAGATGGCAATGGCTGACGACTTGCAATGCTGTATCTAACGCAGAGGCGAGGTTATTTGCTCCTTTTCGGTCGCGTTGCAGGAGGTGATATGCCATGCGGGTTGCCGATTTTGGGCCAACGCCGGGTAAGCAGCGTAAAGCCTCAATGAGCTGGTCTAAACTTGCGGGGGTTTGCACGTGGGCTCTAAATATCTAGAAAGGCATTTTCATGCCAGCTGGCATGAGGCCGCTCATACGAGCTTCTGACGTTTTTTCAGCTTTGCTTAACGCATCTTTAATCGCAATCAGCACTAAGTCTTCAAGCGTTTCTTTGTCGTCCATCACGCTGTCGTCAATGCTAACGCGTTTTACTTCGTTGCGACAAGTCATGAGCACTTTAACCAAGCCGTTACTTGCAAGGCCTTCAACTTCAACATTTGCAAGCTCGGCTTGAGCGCGCTTCATGTTCTCTTGCATCATTTGGGCTTGTTTCATTAAATTGCCCATGCCGCCTTTGTTAAACATCTTTATTTCCTTATTAAATTAATAGGTTAAGTATTTATTTTATTAAATTGGTTTAATGCTAGAAGGGATGATATTGGCCCCAAAATCTTTCATTAAAGCCTGCACAAAATCATCTTGTTGAATCGCTGATTCAGCTTCTGATTGCACGATCGCTTTCTCTTCAAAAATCTGCTTAGCTGTTGTATTGCCAGTGCCGCCGACCCTGAGGCTTAGCTGAATTCTTCTGCCGAAATGCTGATTAATTGCTGAGCTTAATTTGTCTTGGTAATTCGGATCTAAAAGATGTTTCTGTGAATCAGGCACTGTTAGCTTGATGTTGTTGTCATCAAAGCTTTCTAACTCACAGTTTTGGGCTAATGTGCGAGCCAGGCCTAGTTTTAATGCATCAACCAAGCTGCGCCAGTTGCCATTAAATTGAACGGTATATTGTTCAGCGCTTGTTTCCAAACTTTGTTCTTTGGCTTCTTCTTGCATTGAAGCTGATTCATTGAATGCATCATTGTTGTAGTTTTGGGCTTCTGTTTGAGCGTTTGATGGTTCGCTGGAGTAAGCATCGCTTTGTGCTTCAACACGGGGTGGGCTAGCCTCAATTGATGACGAAGCAACTTCTGGCTCGAGAGAGATTGTTGGTGCAGAAGCTGCTGGCTCGCTTACCGTTAACGTTGCGATTTGTGGAGCGACTTCAACCGCTTTTAATGCGGCACTCGCTGACGGTCTTGGGGCTTGGCTGGTTGATGAGCTAGATGCTTGGTTTGAAACTGGCCCACTTGCTTTGATTGCAGGCGTTGCCGTTTCGCTTTGATTAAAAGCCAACATGCGAAGCAGTGTCATCGTAAAGCCAGCATATTCGTCAGGCGCTAAGCCAATATCGCGGCGACCGAGTAGGGCGATTTGATAATAAAGTTGCACTTTTTCCGCGCTGAGTTGTTGCGCCAACTCAAGCAAAGCAGGGCGTTCTGGTAAATCTAAAGCAATGCTGTTTGGCACTACTTGTGTCATCGCAATTTGTTGTAACAGATTTGCTAAGTCACCCAATGCCGCATCAAATGCAATGCTGCGTTCTGACATGGCGTTGGCTTGGCTCATTAAAGCTTCACCATCGTTTTGTATTAGCGCTTTTAAGAGTTCGATTAAATAGCTTTGGTCGATTGCACCTAGCATGGCACGCACTTCTTTTTCTTGAACGCTTTGACTGCCATAAGCAATCGCTTGGTCTAGCAATGACAGGGCATCACGCATACTGCCCGAAGCGGCTTTGGCAATCAGTTGCAAAGCTGGCACTTCATAAGGAATGTTTTCGGTTTTTAAAATGCCTTGGCAATGTTCAGTAATGGAAGTGCTGGCCATTTGTCGCAAATTAAACTGCAAGCAACGTGAAAGCACGGTGACAGGCATTTTTTGCGGGTCAGTCGTTGCAAGAATAAATTTAACGTGTGCTGGCGGCTCTTCTAGCGTTTTAAGCATCGCGTTAAACGAGCTACGGCTAAGCATGTGCACTTCGTCGATGATGTAAACTTTGAATCGACCGGCAGTCGGTGCGTATTGGGCGTTGTCTAGCAGGTCGCGCATGTTATCAACTTGCGTATTTGATGCAGCATCCACCTCGATTAAATCAATGAATCGGCCTTTGTCGATGTCCATACAAGTTGAACAAACGCCACAAGGATGCGCGGTAATACCAGTTTCGCAATTAAGTGATTTAGCTAAGATACGTGCGATGGTGGTTTTGCCGACGCCGCGAGTGCCGGTAAGGAGGTAAGCATGATGCAAACGTTGTTGCTCAAGCGCATTGGTTAAAGCGCGAACGACGTGCTCTTGGCCGATTAATGTTTCAAATGACTTGGGGCGCCATTTGCGCGCGAGAACTTGATAACTCATATAACTTGGTAACTCATCGAATAGCTAGCTTAGTAAATAAGGCCTTAACTTTAGCTTAATTTGTCACAAAATGGCTAAAAAATTGCGCTGGAAAAGGCAAATAAAAGTAGCTATTTGATCTGCAGGGATTTTTGTAAAACGGGAGGAGGCGAGCCAAACCCCCGGCACTTGCTCAATAGTTGTGGCTGCTTCCTTCCGGACCTGACCAGGTTGGCTATCTTACAATGCGGGGAGGCCCGCCAAATGCTATTTTACATCAAGACGACATTCTGGGGCGAGCTGAAAATGAATTTATAAGTGGCTGTAATTGCGCTATAATCCGCCACCTCGGAGAGATGGATGAGTGGTTTAAGTCACCACCCTGGAAAGGTGGCACAGGGTTATCCCTGTCGCGAGTTCGAATCTCGCTCTCTCCGCCAGTTTTTATTGACTACACAAATCTACGCATAGATCCTGTTACAACACCAATAATCGCAATTCTTTCAGCGTCCGCAAAGTTTATAGATTTGCACTTAGTATTAGCCGGAAGTAGCTCTTCTTTCCCAAGGTATTTCACAGTAAATTCACCGTCTACCTCAGCAAGCACAATGTTGCCGATGCTTGGTTCTAGAGAACGATCAACTACAACGACATCGCCATCGGTAATGCCAGCATTAAGCATTGAATCACCCTTGACGCCTACAAAGTAGGTTGCCATTGGATTTTTTACCATCATGTCATCGGCGCTGAGCCTTGCTTCGATATGCATAGGCTTTGCAACGCCAGCTGAAGCAACCTGATTATAAAGCGGAATATAGGCGCTTTTATTAGATGTGCGCGTATAGATATCTTCAACATTGTTGGTATGTTTGCGGTTGTAGCTGCTAATAAAATTCAATGGATTCATGTTTTCACCCTTTATTGTCTTTGTTGTACGTTCGTACAGTTGAGTGGATATTACGTATTTGAATTAGTTTTGTCTATCACTTTTGTAATATAAATTTAAATGAATTGCGAGAACATATTCAGGATGGCTTGCTTTATTGGGTTTTGGATCCATATAGCATTGTAGAAAAAAGATGGGTCGATATGTCGAGCTGGCAGGTTTTGTTCAAAAGGGTAGTTAAACCTCCTCCCTCTATGGCGCATGTATCTGAACCATGCGCGTCTACCAATTCCGCCATTTGGGCTATACTACAATGTGTAGATTTAAACGTAACAGAATCAAGTATTAAATTAAGCAGTAATCTAATAGGAATAATAAGCTTTGGCTCATAAAAAAACACCGCGAAACTCAAAAAGACAAGCGGATCCGCATGCTCAACGAGAGTCTGCAAACTACGAAAACCCATTGCCCAGTCGCGAATTCATTTTGCAAATGATGACAGATCAAGGTGTGCCTTTGCACGTTGAAGATTTATACGAACTGCTTGAGATTGGTGAAGATGAAAAAGAGATCTTTAACCGTCGTCTAAATGCGATGGAGCGGGAAGGGCAGATTATGCGTAACCGCAAAAATGTCCTTTGTATTGCAGAGAAGCTGCATTTAATAGCAGGCAAGATTCAAGGTCATGCGGATGGCTTTGGATTTTTAATTCCCGATAACGGCGGAGATGATTTATTTTTATCCCCCCGCGAAATGTCCCAAGTGATGCACGGCGATCGCGCCATGGTGCGGCAGTCCGGTTTCGATCGTAAAGGTCGTCCAGAGGGCAAGATTGTTGAAGTGCTTGAACGCGCGACTAAGAAATTGGTGGGCCGTTTAATTCGTGAGCAAGGCGTTACTTTGGTTGCGGCCGAAGACAAACGCATTAGCCAAGATATTTTGGTGCCGCCAGGCCAGGATTTGCAGGCAAAAGCTGGGCAAATAGTGGTGGTGGAGCTCATCGAACAGCCATCAGCTTATGCCAAGCCGATTGGTAAGGTGGTTGAGATTTTGGGTAACTATGCCGACTCTGGTATGGAGATTGAGATTGCGCTGCGCAAGCATCAATTGCCACACGAGTTTAATCCTGCCGCGGTAAAGCAAGCGGAAGATTATCCTCGCTTGGTTCAACCACAAGATTACAAAGGTCGTATTGATTTGCGTGAGATGGCACTAATTACTATTGATGGTGAAACCGCACGTGATTTCGATGATGCAGTATTTTGCGAGCCACAAGGCAAAGGTTGGCGCGTTGTGGTGGCGATTGCGGATGTGAGTTTTTATGTGAGACCAGGCGATGCGCTTGATAAAGATGCTTACGATAGAGGCAATTCAGTATATTTCCCACGCCGTGTGATTCCAATGTTGCCAGAGGCATTATCTAACGGTCTTTGCTCGCTTAATCCAGATGTTGAGCGTTTGTGTATGGTCTGCGATATGCAGGTGGATGGCACTGGTGTCGTAAAACGTTATCAATTCTATCCTTCAGTCATGCGCTCAAAAGCCCGCATGACCTACACCCAGGTGCACGAGATTTTGACGCAACCAGATGGTGAATTGGCAAAAGAATACGCATGGTTAGTGCCCCATTTAGAGAACTTAAATAGCTTCTACAAGCTGTCATTGGCTGTGCGTGAAAAGCGCGGCGCCATTGAGTTTGATAGCCAAGAAACACTGATGGTATTCAACGAAAATGGCAAAATTGATCGTATTGAGCCCACTTCGCGTAATGATGCCCATCGTTTAATTGAAGAGTGTATGTTGGCGGCAAATGTTTGTGCGGCTGATTTCTTAAAGACACATGAGCATCCTGCGCTTTACCGTATTCACGAAGGCCCAACCCCTGAGAAACTTGAAGCTTTGCGCACCTTTATGGGAGAGTTTGGCTTTGGCGTGGGTGGCGGTGATACACCACACGCAAAGGACTACGGTAAGCTTTTGGCACGTATTAAAGGCCGCCCTGATGAGCAGTTGCTGCAAACTGTGTTGCTACGCTCTATGCAACAAGCTGTTTATAGCCCAGATAACGTTGGTCACTTCGGCTTGGCCTATGAGGCTTATGCGCACTTTACGTCACCAATTCGTCGTTACCCAGATTTGATTATTCATCGTGCGATTAAAGCAGTGCTTAAAGGTGAGCGCTATCAAGGTGGTGATTTCCATCAGTTAGGTCAGCATTGCTCAATGACTGAGCGTCGTGCCGATGATGCAACGCGTGACGTGCAAGCTTGGCTCAAATGCTTTTACATGCAAGATAAGATTGGCGAAGAGTACGATGGTACTGTGGCTGGCGTAACGAGCTTTGGCTTATTTGTGGCGCTGGATGGTGTGTATGTCGAAGGCTTGCTGCATGTGACTGAGCTAGGTAACGATTACTTTAACTTTGATAAAGCGCGCCATGAAATGGCGGGCGAGCGAACAGGCGTTAAATATCGTTTAGGTGATCGATTGCGCGTGAAGGTAAGTCGCGTAGACTTGGAAACATCGCGTATTGACTTTGTATTAGCCGATACTAATAAACTCACGCCGATTAGCGAGGAGGATTCAATCTTGCCTGAGCGGTATAGAGCTACAGGTGGCGATAAAAAAGCTACAGCAAAGGTTGAAGTTAAACAGCCGGAAAGAAAAACTTTAAAGGTATCTGCGCCATGGGATAAAAACAGCGCGCCAAAGTCTAGTCGTGCTAAAAAGGCAAATGCTAATAAAAGTCGCAGTCACAATGCTGGTAGCGCTTCATCCAAGCCTAATTCAGGCTCAAAATCACGTCCTGCAAAGTCAGCGCCAAGAAAAAAGTAATAGGCTAAGTTAAAAATAATATTAAAAGTAAAGGTTTTAAGTAATGAGTGATGCAAGAATTTTATTTGGTTTCCATGCCGTTTTAAGCCGTCTTCGTCAGCATGGCGCCAGCGTGCAAGAGATTTTGATTGACCGCGACCGCATTGATGCACGCATGAAGGATTTGTTGAGTCTTGCAGAACAAGCCAACGTTCGCACGATGGAAGTGGATAGGGCCCGTTTAGACGGGCTTGCGGGCATCAATGGCCGTCACCAGGGGGTGATTGCGCGTGTAGTGGATACGCCAATTCCATACAAGGATATATACGACATTTTGGAGTCTGGCCTCAAAGAGCCGCCATTCTTTTTAATCCTAGATGGTGTCGAAGATCCTCATAACCTAGGGGCGTGTTTGCGCGTGGCAGATGCGATGGGCGTTCATGCGGTGATTGCCCCTAAAGACAGGGCTGTTGGTTTAAATGCGACGGTACGTAAAGTGGCTTGTGGTGCGGCTGAAACAGTGCCATTTTTGGCAGTCACTAATTTGGCTCGCACAATACGTGAGCTTCAAGAAGCCGGCGTGTTTGTGATTGGTGCTTCAGCAGAAGCAGAGCATGATTTGCTCGCTACGAAATTCGATGGACCTGTGGCATTGGTATTAGGTGCCGAAGGCACAGGTTTGCGCCGTTTAACTGAAGAAACGTGTGATGCTTTGGTTAGTATCCCTATGTTTGGCAGTGTGGAAAGTTTGAATGTTTCTGTGGCGAGTGGAATTTGCCTTTATGAGGTGCGCCGTCAAAGAAGCTTGAAGTAGCTTAATCTTGTTGTTTTAGCTTTATTAAAGACCGTTAAAATGTTATTTTAGCGGTCTTTATGCTTTATAGATTTGCAACCCATTTTTCTTTCTAAATCGCAATTGGATTTGGAGTTTTTTTGTTGTTTTTGTAATGTTAATTTTTTGGAGTAATTATGGCTTTAGAACGTACTTTATCTATCATCAAACCTGACGCAGTGGCTAAAAATGTGATTGGTCAAATCTACTCACGTTTTGAAAACGCTGGTTTGAAAATCGTTGCAGCTAAAATGGCACAATTGTCTCAAGCTGAAGCTGAAGGCTTCTACGCTGTTCACAAAGAGCGTCCTTTCTTTGCTGACTTGGTTAAATTCATGATTTCAGGTCCAGTAATGATTCAAGCGCTTGAAGGCGAAGGCGCTGTATTGAAAAACCGTGATTTGATGGGCGCAACTAATCCTAAAGACGCTGCTGCTGGCACTATTCGTGCTGACTTTGCTGAAAGCATTGATGCTAACGCTGTTCACGGTTCTGACTCTGCAGAAAATGCAGCAATCGAAATCGCTTACTTCTTCGGTAAGTAATCGTAGTTGATGATTAATCTGCTCGATTTTAACCAAGCGCAACTCGCCGAATACTTTGTAGGATTAGGCGAGAAGCCTTTTCGCGCAAAACAGTTGATGCGCTGGATGTATCACTTTGGCGTGAATGATTTTGAGCAGATGACCGATATTGCTAAATCTCTACGTGAGAAATTAGCTGCCACGACTACCATCACCCCTCCCAACGTTCAGCTTGAGCAGGTTTCCAATGATGGAACGCGCAAGTGGTTGGTGGGTGCTGGTACTGGCAACGGTGTAGAAACCGTGTTTATTCCAGAAGACGATAGAGGTACTTTGTGTATTTCATCGCAAGTTGGTTGTGCTCTTGAATGTACATTTTGTTCAACAGGCCGCCAAGGTTTTAACCGTAATCTCAGCGTATCTGAGATTATTGGTCAGTTGTGGTTAGATAACCATTCGCTTAGGCAAGATCCTGATTACGGCATGCTCCCAATGAGCGAGCGTATTATCAGCAATGTCGTGATGATGGGCATGGGTGAGCCGCTGACTAATTACGATAATGTTGTCACTGCCATGCAAATTATGTTGGATGACTCTGCATATGGTTTGAGTCGACGCCGCGTGACACTTTCAACTAGTGGCGTAGTGCCAGCCATGGATAGATTGAAAGAAGATTGTCCTGTGGCCTTAGCGGTTTCATTGCACGCGCCAAACGATGCGCTGCGCGATGTGATTGTGCCTATCAATAAGAAATATCCCCTCAAAGAGTTGATGGCTGCTTGTCAGCGCTATTTAGTCAAAGCGCCACGAGATTTTGTAACTTTCGAGTATGTGATGCTTGATGGCGTTAATGACAGCTTTGATCATGCCAAAGAGTTATTGAATTTGGTGAAAGATGTGCCATGTAAATTCAATTTAATCCCGTTTAATCCATTCCCAAACAGCGGTTACGAAACGTCACGACCAGATAATATTCGCCGCTTTAGAGATATTCTGATGCAAGCTGGGCATATCGTCACCACCCGCAAAACGCGCGGTGATGATATTGATGCTGCTTGTGGTCAATTGGCAGGGCAAGTCCAAGACAAAACAAAACGAACTACGCGCCCAAATGTTTTGGAGAGAATGTAGTGCGTAAATGCTTCATATTGATGGTGTTGATGCTAAGTGGATGTGCTAATCAAAGCGGGATTGGATTAACCCCAAGTGATAGTAATAAACACGAAAGTGCGCGTATTCATGCTGACCGAGGCTCTGGTTATTATCAGCAAGGTCAGATGTCGGATGCGCTTAATGAGTTTATTAAGTCGACAGAGTTAAACCCGAATTACTCATCTGGATACAACGGCTTGGCGATGACTTATGCGGCTATTAATGAAGATACCAAAGCCGAACTAAATTTCCAAAAATCTATTACTTTAGATGCCAAAAATTCTGAAGCGCATAACAATTATGGTTCGTTCCTTTGTTCACGCAATCGCGTTGATGAGTCTATTGTGCAGTTTCAGGATGCCGCCAAGAACCCACTTTATGTAACTCCTTTTATTGCATATACCAATGCTGGTTATTGTTCACTTAAAAAGTCCGATGTGAATGGTGCTGAACTTTTTTTTAGCTTGGCACTTCAAAATCAGCCACTTCTGCATAATACGGCCTACCAGTTAGCTAAAATTTACTTCGATAAAAAGCAGTATGAACTTGCTCAGAATACAATGAGAAACGCCTTAGCGAACAACCCTACGCCTGAAATGCTATGGTTGGGTGTCAGAGTAGAGCGCCAATTGGGTAATAAAGATGCGGAATCAAGCTTTGCGCTTGAGCTAAAGAGAAACTATCCAGATGCGCCGCAAACACAGTCCTTATTATCAGGGAGTTGATGATGGATCAAGAGTTAGGTGGCAGGGTATTAATCGGAGTAACGTTACGCGACGCAAGAGAAGCACAAAAGTTAAGTGTTGAAGAGGTTGCTTTACGCTTACGTTTGAGTGAGAAGCAAATCAATGCTTTAGAGGCCGATGATTTTAGTATCTTTGGTAGTGCGATCTTCGTTCGGGGTTTTATCAAGAGTTATGCGAGATTTTTATCAATAGACCCTCAGCCTTTGCTTGATGCCCACCTTGGGATGTATCCGCAGGAACAACCTCAATTCATTACTTACAAAAATGTTGGCGTCGTTAAATTAGTTGACGGTGGTGTGAGTAAGTTAACTGCTTTAATTTTTGGTGTTTTATTAATTGCAGCTCTTTTTGTTTGGGTGGCTTACAAGATATGGGCTTACCAAAGCAATACCAATAAGGCTGATCGTCCATTGCCCACGGTTAGCATGGAGCAGAATGTAACGCCAGAACCTTTGCCGGATGCTGCTTCGCCTGAAGCTTTAGAGAAAACTGAAACGATAGTGACTGAAATTGCATTACCAAAAGTGACAGAAACGGTTGGTCTTGTCACAAAACCTGAGTTAAAAGCAACTTTAGACAAGCTTACAGAGCAAACTATTTCTGCTGCTGCAGTAAAACCTGAGCCAGCAAAATCCGAACCTGCTAAAACAGAACTCGCTAAAACAGAACTCGCTAAAACAGCATTAGTTACCACTGGATTTGTCAGAGTGAAGCTACTGCTGACTGGTTCATCATGGATTGGTGTGCATGATAAAAATGGTAAAACCGTGTTTAGTAAATTAGCTAAAGCGGGCACCGAGGAGTTTGTCGAAGGGCTGCCACCGCTTAAATTCCATATAGGTAATGCAAGTGCTACCCAAGTGATTTTCAATGGCGAAACGATCGATTTGACTCCTAGCACCTATAACAATATGGCTCGTATTACGGTGGGTGATCATTAATGAGCGCTTCTAAGACATCTATTGCTAGGCGCCTTTGTCAGCAAGTGCTGATAGGTAATGTTGCGCTTGGTGGTAATTCGCCTGTTGTCGTTCAGTCCATGACCAATACCGATACGGCTGATGCGGCATCAACGGTTAAGCAGATCATCGAGCTTTGGCAAGCGGGTTCTGAAATTGTACGTATTACAGTGAATTCACCAGAAGCCGCGGCGCAAGTTGCGAATATTCGTCAGCAATTAGATGCGCAAGGATGTCTAGTGCCGCTGGTTGGGGATTTCCATTACAACGGCCATAAATTGCTCAGCACTTACCCAGACTGTGCCGAAGCTTTAGCAAAGTATCGTATTAATCCGGGTAACGTAGGCAAAGGCTCTAAACGCGATGATCAATTCACAGCCATGATTGAAACTGCCATTAAATACGACAAACCAGTTCGTATCGGTGTGAATTGGGGTAGTTTGGATCAAGAAAAAATGGCCAAGATGATGGATGAAAATGCTAGCTTAGCAAATCCTTTGTCCTCAGATGCGTTAATGCGTGAAGCGTTGATACAATCTGCGCTTGAAAGCGCTAAACAGGCTGAAGATATTGGTTTGGCCCACAACAAAATTACTATTTCATGCAAGGTGAGTGATGTGCAGGATTTGGTGCTGGTCTATCGTGATTTAGCGAAACGATGCGATTACCCATTGCACCTGGGCTTGACTGAGGCGGGCATGGGCTCTAAAGGCATAGTCGCTTCAACGGCTGCTCTTTCATTACTGCTACAAGAAGGTATCGGCGATACCATTCGTGTGAGTTTGACGCCTGAGCCCGGTGAGTCACGCACTAAAGAAGTTATAGTTGCGCAAGAGATTTTGCAAACCATGGGCATTCGCTCCTTTACGCCTTTGGTGACAGCTTGTCCTGGTTGCGGACGCACCACATCTACTTATTTCCAAGAATTAGCACAAGATATTCAGCGCTATTTACGTGAGAAAATGCCTTCCTGGCGTAAACAGTATCCTGGTGTTGAGTCCATGAGTGTGGCTGTGATGGGCTGCGTGGTAAATGGCCCTGGTGAATCTAAATTAGCTAATATCGGTATTAGTTTGCCGGGTACGGGCGAGGTTCCTGTTGCGCCTGTGTTTGTGGATGGTGAAAAGACAGTCACGCTCAAAGGCGATGCGATTGCGCAAGAGTTTCAAGCGCTTGTAGAGCAGTATGTGGCGAACAACTATGCCGAGGGCGGCAAGCTACGTAGCCAATCCAAAATAATCCCAATTCAATCAATGTGATAATCAGCTTAAGTACTTATGACGCAACAAACTAAAAACACAAAATTTCAGAGCATTAAAGGTTTTTACGACATCCTGCCTGAAATGACGCCGCTATGGCAAAAGCTAGAAGATACGACCCGTCTGGTGCTTAGCCAATATGGCTATCGCAATATTCGTATGCCTATTGTTGAGCCCACGGATTTGTTTATTCGTAGCGTGGGCGAACATACGGACATCGTCGAAAAAGAAATGTACTCATGGGAAGACGCGCTTAATGGCGACAAGCTTACCCTTCGTCCAGAAGGCACGGCTGGTTGCGTGCGTGCTGTTGTTGAGCACAGCCTTACGTATAATGGCCCGCAACGCCTTTGGTATACTGGCCCGATGTTTAGACATGAAAACGTGCAAAAAGGCCGCCAACGTCAATTCCATCAAATTGGCGTTGAAGCCTTTGGTTTTGATGGCCCCGATGTTGATGCTGAACAAATCATCTTACTAGCACGTTTGTGGAAAGCGCTTGGTATTGCTGATGTTGAGCTACAACTGAATAGTATAGGTGATGCGGAAGAACGTGCAGAATTTAGAAAATCATTAATTACCTATTTTGAGCAACATGCAGATTTACTGGATGAAGATGCGAAACGTCGATTACATAATAATCCGCTGCGCATCTTAGATAGCAAAAATCCACGCATGCAAGAGATGATAGAGTCTGCACCAGAGTTAATTGATCATCTAGGTGAGGAAACTAGCGACCATTTTAAAGGTCTCTGTAACAAGTTAGATGCTGTTGGGATTGCTTACAAGCTCAATTCAAGGCTAGTGCGTGGTTTGGATTACTATAACCGCACGGTTTTTGAGTGGGTGACGACTAAACTAGGAAGCCAAGGCACAATCGCTGGCGGTGGACGTTATGATAGCTTAGTCGCGCGATTGGGTGGCGATGCAACGCCTGCTTGCGGCTTTGGTATTGGCTTGGAGCGGGTCTTTTTATTGATGCAAGAGTATGGCGTCACGGCTGAATCTAATCCAGATGCTTACTTAGTCAATGTTGGTGATTTGGCTGAAGCGGCCTCAGCAAAGCTTGCAGAGGCTTTACGTGATTCAGGTTTATCAGTTGTTACCCATGCTGGCGGCGGTAGCTTTAAGTCGCAAATGAAGAAAGCTGATAGAAGCGGTGCTAGATTTGCACTGATTTTGGGTGATGACGAGGTGTTAGCCAATCAAGTTGCAGTAAAACCGATGCAGGGTGCTGGTGAACAAGTGAAAGTGGACTTGTCGCAAGCAATTACATTATTAAAAATGAAATAAATAGGTGCTATGGCCGAACTCCTCAAAATTGAAGAACTGACGATCTGTCCATCAAGTGCGCCTAGTCGCAAATTGGTGAGCAACGTATCGCTTTCGATTGAACCAGGTAAAACTACATGCGTAGTAGGTGAGTCAGGCAGTGGTAAAAGCTTAACAGCACTTTCGGTGATGGGATTGTTATCCAAGCAGTTGTTGCAAACAAATGGTCGTGTTTTATTCCAGGGCCAAAATTTAGCAGATTTAAGTGCTGAAGAAATGCGCAAAATTCGTGGTCGACAAATTGGTATGATATTTCAAGAGCCAATGACCTCACTCAACCCGGTGTTGACGATAGGTTTTCAAATAGGCGAGCCGCTCACTGTGCATCTTGGGCTTAAAGGTGACCTGTTAAAAGAGAAGGTCGCAGCTTTGCTTGAGCAGGTGGGCATTCCAGCACATCGTGCTAATAGCTATCCTGATGAACTTTCTGGTGGACAAAGACAGCGCGTAATGATTGCAATGAGCATTGCTTGCGAACCATTAATGTTGATTGCAGATGAGCCAACAACAGCTTTAGATGTTACTGTTCAGGCCCAGATCTTGAGTCTATTAGATAGCCTTAAAACAAGTATGAATATGGGGATGTTGCTTATAACACATGATTTTGGTGTTGTTGCTGATGTTGCTGATGACGTTGTTGTGATGTTCCGTGGTGAAGTAGTGGAGGCGGGCACAGTCGCTCAGGTGTTAAATAAACCGAAACATCCTTATACCAAAGCTTTGCTGGCTTGTGTGCCAGATGCCGAAGGCAAAAAGCCACTTAAGCCTATCGATTATGCGTGGCTCAAAAATGAACAGGTGCCAACATGAGTGAGTTTATTTTAAAAGCGCGGGATCTCAATAAATTTTATACACAGCGTTCAGGCCGCTTTGGTTTTGGTACGACAAAAGTTAAAGCGCTAGACAATGTTAGCTTGGAATTGCGACATGCCAGCACCTTGGCTGTGGTTGGAGAATCTGGCAGCGGCAAATCCACGTTAGCGAGATGTCTGTTACAATTGCAACCCTTGGATGGGGGTTCGGTATTTTTCCAAGGGCGTGATTTGGCAGATTTGCCTGCAAGTGAATTAAGACGCCAGCGTCGTCATTTGCAAATGATTTTTCAAGATCCTTTTGCTTCACTTAACCCTAGAATGAAGGTGGGTGAAATTGTAGAAGAAGGCTTGTTAATCCACGGCCTAGGCAATAAAGACGAGCGGTTTGAAAAAGCATTAAAAATGCTCAAACGTGTTGGGCTTGCTGAAGTGGATATGAATAAATACCCGCATGAATTTTCAGGTGGGCAGCGTCAGCGAATTGGAATTGCTCGTGCTTTGGTGCTTTCGCCGAAAGTGGTGGTCTGTGATGAGCCAGTTTCTGCATTGGATGTTTCGATACAAGCGCAGATCTTGTTGTTGTTAAAAGAGCTGCAACAAGAGATGTCATTAAGCTACATCTTCATCAGTCATGATTTGCGCGTGGTTCGACATATCGCTGATGAAATAGCGGTGATGCATCAAGGGAAAATCGTTGAAACAGGTAGTATTCAAGAAGTTTATGAATCCCCTAAACAACAATATACCCAGAATTTGCTTAAAGCGATTCCAGGACAAAAGAGGCGTGCAGCATAAGTTGCGTAATAAAATAGCCAATCATATTAATTATTTAGTAGTGAGTTAGGACATTAGCATGGCATACGATTTAGAAGAACAAGAGCAGTTAGACGAGTTTAAAGCTTGGTGGAAATTGCATGGTCAAAAAGCACTGACATTAATTACAATTCTTGTGGTGGGCTACTTAGGATATCAAGGTTGGCACTATTATCAAGATCAGCAATCATTAAAAGCCTCAACTCAATACGAAAACTTGTTGAAGTTAGATATTACAGATGCTAAAAATCTCAAAGCAATTCAATTGGTTTCTGCTGAGTTGATGGATAAATTTCCAAGTACACCATATGCAGGACGTGCAGCATTAACAGCTGCTAAAGCAAATTTTCAAGCGCATGAAATCAAAAGTGCTAAGTCACAATTAGAGTGGGCTACTAAGCATGCAAAAGAAGATGCAATTCAAGCGATGGCATTGCTAGAGCTAGCTTCATTGCAGTTTGAAGAAAAAGATTACGCTGGCGCACTCAAAACACTTAATGAAAAACATACCGATGGATTTGACGGTCTATTTGCTGATTTAAAGGGAGATGTTTTAGTCGCTCTTGGCAAGCCTTCTGATGCAAAAGCTGCATATAAAGTAGCACTTGAAAAGCTAGACTCACAAGGCCGTCTAGTAAAGTTCACCCAGCATAAATTAGAAGTCTTGGGGAACTAGCATTGAGATTTCTTAATATAGTTGCTTTAATCAGCCTAATCTCGCTAAGCGCGTGTTCCTCGATCACTGATTTAAAAGAAGATATGTCAGAGCGCCTATTCGGTCGCGAGAGCAATGAAACGCCTTCTGAACTCAATGATATAAAAACAACAGCACAAGTCAAAGTGTTATGGAGCGCCCATTTAGGTGATAGCTTGGATGCGGATTTCACAACTCTATCCGATAATGGTTTTGTATATGCTGCAAGTGCAAATGGCGAAATCACCAAACTTAGTGTTGCCGATGGAAAACAAATATGGAGAATAAACTCAGGTGAGCCGCTAACCGGTGGCGTTGGGCTGGGTGGAAATTTATTGTTGCTAGGGACGGCCAAAGGTTACGTCTTGGCTTACGATCTTTCAGGCAAGCTTCTTTGGAAATCTAAAGTAAGTAGTCAAGTGCTGAGTTCGCCAAAGGCGGATTATGGTGTGGTTGTTGTGCGTTGTGGCGATAGCCGTATTTACGGCCTAAATGCTGTGGATGGATCTAGAAAATGGGTTTATGAACGTGCAACACCCGCATTGTCCTTGAGAAGTAGTGCTGGTGTGGCGCTTGAAGGCGGCGCTGCTTACGCAGGCTTTGCTGGCGGTAAATTAATCGCATTGCGTGTGGAAGATGGTAAGGTTATTTGGGAAGTTTCTGTGGCGCAACCTAGAGGAACAACAGAGATTGAGCGCATTGCAGATATTACCAGCATGCCAGTTGTTGATGGCAGTCTAGTGTATGCAGTTGCGTACCAAGGTAAAGTAGCAGCAGTAGACCGCGCCTCAGGGCGTTTAGCCTGGTCTAGAGACATTTCTAGTTATACAGGTTTAAATGCTGAAGATGCGAAAGTTTACGTCACGCACGCCAACAGTGCTATTTATGCGCTTGATTTCAGTACAGGCAAAACATTCTGGCGCCAGGGAGATCTAAAACAACGCCGTATATCAGCACCATTACCGATGGGAAATCTAATTGCACTCGGAGACGTTGAGGGCTATGTTCACTTCCTAAATCGTGAAGATGGATCTTTTGCTGCAAGACTACAATTAGAAAACTCAGCAATCATGCCGCAAATGCTTGCAGTCGGTTCAAGTATCATTATTGCACAAACCAGAAAAGGTGGCATTTTCGCCATCTCAATTAAGTAATACATGCTACCTACCATTGTTTTAGTTGGTCGACCAAATGTCGGCAAATCCACTCTCTTTAACCGACTCACTAAGAGCCGTGACGCGCTTGTAGCAGACCTTCCTGGTTTGACACGTGACCGTCATTACGGCAGAGGTGTGGGCGGGGATAAGCCATTTTTAGTAGTGGATACAGGTGGTTTTGAACCCACAGCTGAAAGCGGCATTATGAAAGAGATGGCCCGACAAACATTACTCGCCATTGATGAAGCTGATGTGATTATTTTTGTTGTAGATGGCCGTCAAGGAGTTAGCCCGCAAGATAAGGTGATTGCTAATCGTTTACGTAAAAGTCAGCGCCCTGTTTTATTGGCAGTAAATAAAACAGAAGGTATGCAACGCGCTGTTGTGAGTGCAGAGTTCCATGAATTAGGTTTGGGTGATCCGCTTTCTATTTCATCAGCTCACGGCGAAGGTGTACGTGACTTGGTTGAATTGGCACTCGAGCCATTTGCTGAGCCTGAAGAAGCTTCGCCGTTTAATGAAGCAGATATCCCCAAAGTTGCAATTGTTGGTCGTCCTAATGTGGGCAAATCAACCTTGGTCAATGCATTGCTTGGTGAGGAGCGCGTGATTGCGTTTGACCAACCAGGGACAACGCGAGATTCTATCTATATTGATTTAGAAAAGAACGGCAAACATTACACGATTATCGACACTGCTGGTGTGCGTAAGCGCGGCAAAGTGTTCGAAGCGATTGAGAAATTCTCAGTCATTAAAACCATTCAAGCGATTGAAGAGGCAAACGTCGCTATCTTGGTGGTAGATGCGCAAGAAGGTATTACAGAACAAGATGCACACGTTGCTGCGTATATTCTTGAAACGGGCCGTGCTTTGGTGGTTGCCATTAATAAATGGGATGGATTGAAAGAAGACGAGCGCGACTGGATTAAGCGTGAGATTGATCGCAAGCTTCAATTTTTGGATTTTGCAAAATTTCATTACATTTCAGCCTTGCGCAAAAAAGGCTTACCAGAGCTATTTACATCAGTAGATGGTGCTTACAAAGCTGCAATGGCTAAGCTATCCACTCCTCAATTAACGCGTGTATTGATTGATGCTATTGCGCAACATCAGCCGCCAATTAGTAAAGGCATTCGTCCAAAACTGCGCTATGCCCACCAAGGCGGTAGCAATCCACCGATTGTGGTCATTCACGGCAATCACGTTGATGGTGTTAAAGATACCTACAAACGCTTTTTAGAGGGCGTTTTTCGTAAGACATTTCAACTCACAGGCACGCCTTTGAAAGTGCAGTTTAATCAAGGTGATAATCCATTTGCTGAGCCAGATAAACGCGTGCAAGGTGAGGGCATTGTGAGTATGCGTCGTCGTAAGACGGCCCAGCGTGCTGAATTAAATGCGCGCAAGAACGATGAAGAGAAGCAAGGTAAGCATAAAGTTTCTGGGCTTGAGATTGCGAAAAAAGCGCCTAAGAAAAAGAGACCGTAATTAAAGATAAGGGCAATAAAAAAGCACCGCCTACATCGCGGTGCTTAATTTTTTGTTTTTATAGGAGTTTTATGATGTTAGTTTATAAACTATCCCAAAATTTCCACCATACGCGCTCATCATCAGGTACGCCTTTGCCGAGCATTTTGCTGTTTGGGTAATTGACCTTGAGAACGCGCATCGTGTCCTCTTTTAGATCTTGCATTTGAAGGAAGTCATAGGCGCTCACCATAATGACTAATGCTTCTTCTAGGCTTGTTGATTGTGGGTAATTCTCAAGCACGTATTTGCAACGGTTAACAGAAGCTAAGTAAGCTTGTCGTTTCATGTAGTAACGAGCCACATGAAGTTCGTGGGCTGCTAAAGCGTTTACAAGATAGGTCATACGTAATGTGCTGTCTTTTGCATAACGGCTATCAGGGTAGCGAGTAATGAGTTCCTTGAATGCCAGGAATGAGGCATTCATTGCTTTAGGGTCGCGGTCGTTGATTTCCTGGCTAGTTAATTTATCTACAACACCCCGCTCTGTGAAGCTTGCAAGGCCTCGCATATAGTAGGCATAGTCAACATTAGGGTGGTTGGGATGTAGCTTGATAAAACGCTCAGCAGCAGCAGTACAGGAGACCGGGTCTGATTTTTTGTAATACGCATAAGCCGTTTCTAATTGAGCTTGTGCTGCATATTTGCCGTGGGGATAACGAGACTCCAGTATTTTGAAATACTTAATACCTTTTTCGTAGTCGCGGTCACGCATCTTAGTGGCAGCTTCTTGATAGATGCGCTCAGCAGGCCAAGATTTTGTTTCATCGAGCTCAGTAGGTGCGCCGAAAATACTACAACCTGTGAGCCAAATTGCTACAAAAAACGCTAAACTGTATTTCATTGATTGAATACCTAAAAAATTGATTGATTTAATTTAAAACTGATTATAACTGATGACACAAAACACACCTATTGCTCTTATTATCCCACAAGATTTGGGAGGATTGCGACTAGATCAAGCTTTACAGCGCATGTTGCCAGAGCATTCTCGTTCACGTCTTCAATCTTGGATTAAAGACGGCTTAGTTACCTTAAATGGTGAAGCTAGTACCGCAAAGAACAAAGTTTGGGGTGGGGAAAAAGTTTTAGTGCATGCACAAGAAAAACCGGAAGTAAGCGCCTTTCTCGCACAAGATATTCCCCTGAATATTGTTTATGAAGATGATCATATACTTGTGGTTAATAAACCAGCGGGTATGGTGGTGCATCCAGCAGCTGGTAATTGGGATGGTACCTTGCTTAATGCCATTCTTCATCATGTGCCTCAATCTAAAGATCTGCCGCGAGCTGGGATTGTGCATCGTTTAGACAAAGATACCAGCGGCTTGTTGGTGATTGCTAAAACATTGACCGCGCAAACTAATCTTGTAAGACAGTTACAGGCTCGCACCGTTAAACGCGAATATCGCACCATTGTTTGGGGGCAGGTGTGGCGCAACGGCAAGATAGACCAACCAATTGGTCGCCATTCACACTCGCGCACTAAAATGGCGATTAATAAGATGGGTAAGCCAGCAGTGACGCGCTATGAAGTGTTAGAACGTTTTGCAGTCCATACCTATATGCGTTGTAACCTAGAGACAGGACGAACTCATCAAATTCGTGTGCACATGCAATTTTTAAAAGCGCCAATTGTTGGTGATACTGTTTATGGGTATAAAGGCATCATTCCATTAAAGGCGATGACACAAACACTCAGAGACTTTGTTCAGGGCTTTGATAGACAAGCTTTGCATGCGATCAAGTTAGGCTTAATCCATCCTGCCACTAATGAGCCAATTGAATGGCAGATAGAATTGGCTGATGACATGAAAGCTTTACTAGAGGCCATGCGTCATGAGGATGCACCGCTTGAAGAACCATTTGAGTTTAGTGAAGATCCTTATTTGTCTGATGAGGATTACGAAGATGATGAATTCGATGACGAAGGTGAATTGGACGCCGATCTAGAACCACTTGAAGAGGGTGAAGAGGATATTGAGTAAGGTTGACTTCATCATTCCAGATTGGCCATCGCCAGCCAATGTGAAAGCGATACAAACGACTCGGCTAGGGGGCTATAGTGTTGCGCCATATGACAGCCTAAATCTTGGTTTGCATGTGCAAGATGATGGTTTGGCGGTTGCAAAAAATCGCCAATTACTAAGTGACTATTTGCCTTCCGAGCCTGTATGGCTTAATCAAGTACATGGTGTTGAAGTGATTGATGCAACTAAAAGCTTGTGTGTTCAAGATGCGGATGCATCGTTTAGTAAAAATAAAAATGTGGTTTGTGTGACCATGACGGCCGATTGCTTGCCAGTATTGCTATGTAATCAGCAAGGCACTGCAGTTGCTTCTATCCATGCGGGTTGGCGTAGCTTATGTGATGGCGTGATTGAGGCTACTATTAAAATGATGGGCGTTGAACCAGAAGAGTTAATGGCATGGTTAGGTCCTGCGATAGGTCCCGATGCCTTTGAAGTAGGCAGTGAGGTGCGTGAAGCGTTTATTGCGCAAGATGCTCAAGCTGATCAGGCTTTCAAAGCTTATGGCGATAAATGGCTAGGAGATTTATGTGGGATTGCAAAACAGCGTTTGAATAAACAGGGGCTTAATAAAATCTATGGCGGCGGAGCATGTACATACGGCGACCCATCCCGGTATTTTTCATTTAGACGCGATGGTCTTACAGGTCGCATGGCAACAATGATCTGGTTTGAATGAGCAAGGCTTGACACCTCGTTTATAATATCGGCCTGGCAATAAGATTTAAAATAAAGACATATCCAATAAAGAAACAAAAAAATAAATGTTTAACGCACACATACCTACCTTAACTTGGATTATTTCAGCAAGCTTGCTTGGCGGGGCGCTTAGTGTCATGTGTGCTGGCTTGGTAGCACTCAATGCTCGTACCCAATGGATTCCAATGCTGATTAGCTATGCCATTGGCGCGATGTTGGGGGCAGTATTCCTTGAGATATTGCCGCATGCTTTCCACGAGGCGAGTAGTGTTGAAAGCATGGCAGCGATAGTGCTGTTTGGCATTTTGTTATTCTTTGTGCTGGAAAAGTTGGTGTTGTGGCGTCACTGCCACGGCGAGCACTGTGAAGTCCACGCTATGCATACAGAGGATGATTGTCCTGCACATGAAGTTCAGCATCATGCAGACAATCAAACCGCAAAATTCAAAGCGGTTACTGATAAATCGCCCTCTATTGTAAAGCCACATTCACATGGACATCACCATGACTCAGGCCGAAGCGGCATGATGATTATGGTGGGTGATACTTTTCATAATTTTGTAGATGGTATTTTAATTGCCGCAGCCTTTATGATTGATATTAGGCTAGGCGCGGTAACCGCCATGGCGATTATTGCCCATGAAATTCCGCAGGAAGTTGGCGATTTCTTAATTCTTCTGCACTCAGGTTACAGCAAAAAACAAGCGTTAATGTTTAACTTATTTTCAAGCTTAGCGACGGTAGTAGGTGGAGTATTAGCTTATTTTGCTTTGCAAACGTTACAAAATTGGATTGCAACAATCTTAGGTCTAGCGGCGGCGAGCATGCTCTATGTTGCGGTTGCAGATTTAATCCCAGGCTTGCATAAACGCACTGAGCTGAAAGAAACATTTGCACAAGTTGGTTTAATCGGCTTGGGAATCGGATCTATTTGGCTGACGAAGTTCTTCCTCGAGTAGCGCTTTTTTACGTTTACGTTGTGGCGTACCTAATATCCACATGAGCAATCCACAAGGCATTAAGCCGTAAAAGAAAAAAGTAAGAATGCCCGCAGTAATGCTAGTTTCAGTAGCAGCCATTAAAAAGGTCACGTAAAGCCAAGCGATTGCAATGATGTACATTTTTAATATTTAAGTAGGTTAATTTCCATGAGTTCAAACAATACACCAAAAGTTGGCTTCGTTTCACTTGGTTGCCCTAAAGCCGGCTCAGATGCAGAGCGTATTCTCACCCAATTGCGTGCAGAAGGCTATGAAATATCTGGCTCATATGAAGACGCTGACTTGGTCGTGGTGAACACTTGCGGCTTCATTGATAGCGCGGTTGAGGAATCACTGGATGCTATTGGTGAAGCCATTAATAAAAATGGCAAAGTGATTGTAACTGGTTGCTTGGGTGCTAAGAGCGGTGTTGTGCAATCGGCGCATCCTAGTGTGCTTGCCGTGACTGGGCCACATGCGCTTGAAGAAGTAATGACAGCCGTTCATGCTAATTTACCTAAACCGCATGACCCTTACGTTGATTTAGTGCCACCACAAGGCGTACGTTTGACGCCAAGCCATTATGCTTATTTAAAGATCTCCGAAGGCTGTAACCACCGTTGTAGCTTCTGTATTATTCCAAGCATGCGTGGCGACTTGGTGAGTCGTCCTGTTGGCGAAGTCTTGAATGAAGCTGAAAACCTTGTGAATGCTGGCGTTTCTGAAATCTTGGTGATCTCTCAAGACACTTCGGCATATGGTGTGGATGTGAAGTACCGAAGCGGCTTTTGGAATGGTCGCCCAGTAAAAACGCGTATGACAGAGTTAACAAAATCACTCAGTGAGTTAGGCGTCTGGGTGCGTTTGCACTATGTTTATCCATACCCACATGTTGATGAAGTGATTCCATTAATGGCAGATGGCTTGATATTGCCTTACTTGGACGTTCCATTCCAACATGCTAGCCCGCGTATTTTAAAAGCCATGAAGCGTCCAGCAAGTAGTGAAAATAACTTAGCGCGCATCAAGGCCTGGCGCGATATATGCCCAGATATTACTGTGCGCAGTACCTTCATTGCTGGTTTCCCAGGTGAAACGGAAGATGACTTCCAAATGTTGCTCGATTTTTTAGAAGAAGCGCAATTGGATCGCGTAGGTTGCTTTACCTATTCTGCAGTCGATGGCGCTTCAGCCAATGCACTTCCTGACCAAGTACCTGAAGAAGTAAAAAAAGAGCGTCTAGCGCGTTTTATGGAGGTTCAAGAGCGGATCAGCGCTGCAAAGTTGCAATCTAAAATCGGCACCATGCAAACCGTGCTTGTAGATGAGATTGTAGAAGACGAAGAAGGCAATATTGAAGCGATTGGACGCACTAAAGCTGATGCGCCAGAAATTGATGGAGTTGTTTATTTGGCCGATGCTGAAGGCTTAACGCCTGGTGATTTTGTGGAAGTGCAAATTTACGATGCTGATGGGCATGACCTTTGGGGTGGTCCGCCTCAGGATTAAGCGGTAAACAAGTCCGGCATAATTGGGGAAGGGCGCTCACTGTCTGCTCTATCCTCTAAGAAGTCAAAAGTGAGCGGGCAACGCGATGGTTTTTTTGCGGCTTTGCGGCGCTTAGGCGTTGAGGCATCTAAGTCAATATAAGGTGTCTGGCTAATGCGGATATAACCTGAAGATGAGAGTTTGTCTGCGGTTGTTTCAAACAGGCTCAATGGGTTATCGATGTTTTGAAGGGTAATGACGCTCTTGCTCACCTTGAGCACGTTGTACATCACAAACTTGCCCGTGGTCTGTTTGCCATATATCTCGCCAACATGAATATCCACAACGCACCTCATTTCAATCAATGGCTGAATATTAGCGCCTAGCCAGTTTATCTACAAGCCTTGTCCATGCTTTTTTCATGAACCATCTAAGTTTACCATAGTCAGATTAATGATATTTTTATGGAATTAATATTGAGGAAAAATTATGTTTAAGATTTGTTTGGGAGTTTTAATGATGGCTTTATCTAGTTCTAGTTTTGCCGCTTGTCCTGATTTATATAATCACCAATTTACGACATTGCAGGGCGGAAAGATTAATTTATGCGATTACCAAGACAAGCCTATCCTTATAGTGAACACGGCAAGCAAATGCGGCTTTACGCCTCAATTCGAAACCTTAGAGAGCCTGTATAAGCGTTACCAATCAAAAGGTTTGTTGGTGGTTGGCTTTCCTTCTAATGATTTCAGGCAGGAACTTGCTAGCGATAAAGAGGTTGGTGATTTCTGTATTAATACTTATTCAGTTAAATTTCCGATGATTTCTAAAACCTCAGTCTCAGGACCTAACGCCAATCCCTTATATAAACAATTGATTGCCATCACTAAGCAAGTGCCGATGTGGAATTTTTACAAATATGTTATTCAGCCAGGAGGTAAGGTCTATGCGTTTAGCAGTGAAATTGATCCTGCCTCAGATGAAATAATGAACAAAATTAAACCATTCCTAAAGTAAGCTTCATTACGTTGTAAAATGCGGGATGGCTCAAACTACCATCCCGTTTTCAAATCTTTCTCCAGACCTTATCCTTGATGCGATTGATAGTTTAGGTATAGACACTGATGGTCGCTTGCTTGCGCTCAATAGCTACGAGAACCGTGTTTATCAAGTCGGCGTTGAAGATGCTTCACCTATCGTTGCTAAGTTTTATCGACCACATCGTTGGGATGATGCCGCAATACTTGAGGAGCATTTATTTGTTCAAAGTTTGGCAGATGCTGAAATCCCAGCAGTTGCACCAACGCAAATTGATAGTAAGACTTTATTTACTTATCAAAACTTTCGTTTCTCCATTTTCCCTAAGCATGGTGGGCGTGCGCCAGAGCTAGATCAAGAGGGTGTGCTTGAATGGATAGGTCGTTTTATTGGACGTATTCATAGCATAGGTGCGCTAAGTGATTTCAAGCATCGCCCAGCGTTAAACGTCGAGACTTTTGGTGAAGAGCCAAGCGTATATTTGCTGAACGAAGGCATGATACCTACAGAACTTGAAGTCGTTTATCGCGGTGTAGTTGCACAGGCTTTAGATGGTGTAAGGCGTTGTTACGATAGAGCTGGTGACGTTTCCCTGCTTAGGTTGCACGGTGATTGCCATATGGGCAATTTACTATGGACGGATGCAGGACCACACTTTGTGGATTTTGATGATAGCCGCATGGGGCCAGCTATTCAAGATTTATGGATGATGCTCTCTGGAGAACAAGAGGAAATGCAGAAGCAATTGAATAAAATTCTTTTGGGATATGAAGATTTTTACGACTTTAATCCGCGCGAGCTTCACTTAATCGAAGCGCTAAGAACATTACGTCTTATTCATTACTCTGCATGGCTTGCAAGGCGTTGGGATGACCCAGCGTTTAAAGTAGCTTTCACTTGGTTTAATACGCAGCAATATTGGCAAGATAGGATATTAGAACTACGCGAACAGATTGCTTTGATGGATGAGCCATCATTAACTGCAGGCATTTCGGGGAATTTCTAGTAGCTAAGGCTTATTGAGCTTTATTTTTGTTGAATGCCAAGTCTTTGCAAGATAATTGCAGAGAGCTCCTCGATAGATCTGCTGGTTGAATCAGCCCAAGTAATGCCAGCGTTGCGCATCAAGCCCTCAGCAGTTGCAATTTCTTGTTTGCAGTTTTCAAGCGATGCATATTTACTGTCTGGTCTTCTTTCGCTACGCACCGAATGCAAACGCTCAGGCTTAATTGTTAAGCCAAATATCTTGTGTATGTGATTTCTCAAGGCTGCTGGCAAACTACCTCTTTCAAAGTCTTCTGGAATAAGCGGATAGTTAGCTGCTTTAATGCCAAATTGCATCGCCAAATAAATGCTTGTAGGGGTTTTTCCGCATCGAGAAACACCTACTAAAATAACTTGGGCTTCTTCTAAGCCGCTATTGGTCATGCCATCGTCATGGTTGAGCGTGAAGTTAATCGCTTCCATGCGGTCAGAGTAGTTGCTTCCCATCGCTCCGTGAGCAATCCCAGAGCCAGTTAAAGGCTGCTCGCCAAGCTCTATGCCTAATGGATCAATAAATGTACTGAATAGATCGATGTAGTAAGCATCCACCTGTTTAAGCGATGAGCGAAGCTTTGAGTTGCCAAGCGACATAATAACAACTGGACGAATACCATCTTGCTCTGTTGCTTTTGCAATCGCAGTCTTAGCAACTTCAATTTTTTCTGATGTGTCTGTAAAAGGTAAGCGAACTTGGGTAAATTCAGTATGCGGAAAATGCTCGAGCAATTTTCCTAAGGCACTGGCAGTCATGCCAGTACTGTCAGAAATGAATAATGCTGAGCGTTTCACGAAATTTAACGCTTACTTTTGCGTCAATTTTTGCCAAGTGGCAACAACAGTATCAGGGTTAAGTGATACCGATTGGATGCCTTCGTCGACTAACCATTGCGCAAAGTCTGGGTGGTCTGATGGGCCTTGGCCGCAAATGCCGACGTACTTGCCTAAACGGTTTGCAGTGCTGATCGCCATGCGGAGTAGAACTTTAACTGCCTCGTTACGTTCATCAAAGCCATCTGCCAAGATGCCTGAATCACGATCCATGCCCAAGGTTAATTGAGTTAAGTCGTTAGAGCCGATAGAGAAACCATCGAAGTATGCTAAGAATTGCTCAGCAAGAAGCGCGTTTGAAGGGATTTCGCACATCATGATAAGGCGCAAGCCATTTTCTCCACGTTTCAAGCCATTAGCCGCTAAGATTTCAGTGACTGCTTTCGCCTCATCCAAAGTGCGTACAAATGGGATCATGATTTCAACGTTGAACAAGCCCATTTCATCACGGACTTTTTTCATTGCCTTACATTCCATCGCAAAGCACTCTTTAAAGTCTGCTGCCATATAACGCGCTGCACCGCGGAAGCCAATCATTGGATTTTCTTCATCAGGCTCGTAAATATCACCACCCACTAATTTTTTGTATTCATTAGACTTGAAGTCAGATGTGCGCACAATCACTGGTTTTGGGTAGAAAGCAGCTGCAATCGTCGCAACACCCTCAGCGACTTTATCAATGTAGAAGTCGGTAGGGCTAGCATAGCCACGTGCACGATTTCTGATAATCGTTTGCATTGGTGCCGGCATTGCATCGACATTCAAAATTGCTTTTGGATGGATGCCAACCATGTTGTTAATCACAAACTCTAAGCGCGCAAGGCCAACGCCATCGTTAGGTGTTTTAGCAAAGCCAAACGCCATATCTGGGTTGCCCACGTTCATCATGATTTTGCATGGCGGTTTGCTGAGTGCGGCAGTGGCTTGCGTATTTACTGAGAATGGAAGGGCGCCGTGATACACAAAACCCGACTCACCTTCAGCACATGAAACGGTGACGATTTCACCTTCGCGCAAAACGTCAGTTGCGTTGACGGAGCCAACAATCGCAGGAATGCCTAATTCACGCGCGATAATCGCAGCGTGGCAAGTACGGCCACCACGGTTGGTGACCAAAGCACTAGCACGCTTCATGACTGGTTCCCAGTTAGGGTCAGTCATGTCAGCCACTAATACATCGCCTGGCTGTACTAAATGCATGTCAGCGGGGTCAAGCACGATTCGTACAGGGCCTGTGCCAATTTTTTGTGTCACAGCGCGACCAACCACCATTGGTTTAGCTGCGTGCTTTTCTAGTGTGAATGTCTCTGTCACGTTGTTATTCGCTTCTTGCGATTTCACAGTCTCAGGACGCGCCTGCAAGATGTATAGTTTGTTATCAACACCGTTTTTCCCCCATTCGATATCCATTGGGCAGCCATAATGCGACTCAATAATCATCGCATAACGTGCTAACTCTAAAATGTCGTCATTGGTGAGTGAGTAACGGTCACTGTCAGCAGCATCTACTTCAACAGTATTTGTACTTTTGCCAGCTTGTGTTGCATCGCTAAACACCATTTTGATGAGTTTAGAGCCCATGGTTCGGCGAACAATGGCTGGTTTACCTTGTGCCAATAATGGTTTGTGAACATAGAATTCATCAGGGTTAACAGCGCCTTGAACGACTGTTTCGCCCAAGCCGTAAGATGAAGTGATAAACACAACGTCTTGGAAGCCTGATTCTGTGTCGATGGTAAACATTACGCCCGCACAGCCAATATCGCTACGCACCATTTGTTGTACGCCTGCAGATAAAGCAACATCTGCGTGAACAAAGCCTTTGTGAACACGGTAAGAAATCGCGCGGTCGTTGTATAAAGAAGCAAATACTTCTTTAATGGCGTGGAGAATATTATCCAGGCCCTGAATATTTAAGAAAGATTCTTGTTGGCCCGCGAATGAAGCATCAGGCAGGTCTTCAGCTGTTGCTGATGAGCGCACAGCAAATGTCGCGCCGTTGCCTGATTTTGCAGTGAGTGTTGCATAGTTCTCTGAGATTGCTTTTTCAAGCGCTACAGGGAAGGGCTCGGCCATAATCCATTCACGAATTTGCTTGCCGCAGCTAGCCAAGGCAATAGTGTCATCCACATTAAGTGATTCCAGTGTCGCAACGATTTTGGCATCTAAACCATTTTGTGCCAAAAACTCACGGTATGCATCGGCAGTTGTTGCAAAGCCGGTAGGAACGCGAACACCTTTTGCAGAAAGCTGCGAAATCATTTCCCCTAGTGATGCATTCTTGCCGCCTACTGAAGGCACATCAACGTTACGCAGGTTTTCGAAAGGAATTACATGGGCTGACATAAAGAATCTCTCCATCTACCTAAGCTATTTTTGATTTTTATCAACTAATTTAGCGTAAATATTTTTGTTTTCAGAGTGTTATGCTTCGTGCGATTTTTATATTTCAGATCACTTAAAAGCAAAAAAAGTAAAAGTTGTATTTTGCCTAATAAGCGGTCTTCTGTCACGCTGAATAGCGTCTTTGTGAATAAGAATCCTTGAATAATTTCCGTTTTTTTTGTTAGGTGGAAACTATTTTAATGGCTCAAGCATCCAAAAAAAGTTAAAGTAATTAAGATAACAATTAAAGAAAGGTATAAACATGAGTCATGCACAAGAAAACAGCCAGACATCACTTAGTCACTTAGAGGAAACATTGGCTAAAACTTGTTTTTGCAAGTTAAGAGAGAGTTGCCCTGACAAAACAGGTAGTGAATGTTTAAAGGATCGCAATATCTACAAAGAGTTTATGCAGCAGCAGTCTTAATTAAAGGCTTTTAATACCGCAGGCAGAAGCGTAAAGCTACCTGCACCATGAGTCACCAGCATTTCATCGTCTTGCATCGTACAACTGATATTCATATTTCTTGTGGTCGCGCTAGCAAGCCCTACTGTGCTTGGCAAATTAATCACGGTTAAGTTATCTAGCTTGAGAAGTGCCTTGCTGTTTTGATCCCACCACATATCAGCCGTGCGACCACCGTATAGTAATAACGCCACTTGTTTAGAACGACCGCAAGCTTTGCGAAGTACACGTTCATCAGGCAGACCAACTTCTATCCAAAGCTCAATGGCGCCTGTTAAATCCTTTTGCCATAAGTCTGGTTCTTCGTCATCGCTTAAGCCTTTGCCAAAAGCCAATGACTCGCTTGCAAACAATGCAAAAGCAATGAGCCTTACCATTAAGCGTTCTTCGGTTTCAGAAGGGTGTCTGGCAAGCGTTAAGCTATGTGCAGCATAGTAGTTGCTGTCCATGTTGGACACTTGCAAGTCCGCTTTGTAGATGGTGGATTTTAGTGCCATGGTGATTTCTTCTCTGCGCTCGGGTCAGCCTTATTTGCACTATTCTTTTTTGCAGACCTTGTGCCTGTTGGCTTGACGCCTGCGCCACTGCGCCGATTAGGCTGACCTTTGTCACGCACTTTAGGGGCTTTTACTTTTGGTGGTTTGATTTCAGCATTAGGGTCTATGCTAATCAATATACGTTTACCTTGGCATTCAATAATTTGACCAGCTTTTATTTTGGCAGTTTTGCGAAGTTCTAACTCGCCATCTACTTTAACTAAGCCTTCAGCCACCATGGCTTTGCCTCGTCCGCCACTGTCAGCCAAGTCAACCAACTTGAGCAGGTTGCACAGCTCAACATATTCGGTATTTATTATAAATTCAATATCTTGCATTATATTTTCTTATGTAGTAGGTGAGGTTTTATTGCTTTTCTTTTTGTGTTTTGTGACCGTGTGTTTTATCAATCACTTTTCCAATGTGCGCTTCGCCACGCTCTTTGGCTAGCGCTATTTGTTTTTGGCGTTCAGTAACACTGGTTCGCTTTTCTTCAGTGAGCTTATCAAAGCAATGGGGGCATGAGATGCCGGGGACATATTGTTCGCTTTGCATTTCATTTGGTGAGAGTGGGTGGCGACAAGCGTGGCATTGATCGTAATCGCCAATCTCTAGGCCATGTTTCACCGAAACACGTTGGTCAAACACAAAGCATTCGCCTTCCCATAGGCTTTCTTCTTTCGGCACTTCTTCTAGATACTTGAGGATGCCACCTTGTAAGTGATAAACCTCATCAAAACCTTGCTCCATCATATAAGAGCTGGCTTTTTCACAGCGGATACCACCGGTACAAAACATAGCAACTTTTTTATGTTGCTTGGTATCTAGGTTTTTGCTGACGTAATCAGGAAACTCACGGAATGTCGTAGTTTTAGGGTCAATAGCGCCTTTAAATGTGCCAATGTCATATTCGTAATCATTGCGAGTGTCAATCAGTATCACATCAGGGTCTGAGATAAGCGCGTTCCAGTCTTGAGGTTTCACATAGGTACCCACTTTGTAATTTGGGTCTATGCCTTTTACGCCTAAAGTCACAATCTCCTTTTTAAGGCGAACTTTCATCCGGTAAAAAGGCATTTCTTCCGCATGCGATTCTTTATGTTCTAAGTCTGCTAAACGAGCGTCTTGTTTAAGGTAATGAATCAGCGCATCAATATCAGCGCGATTGCCAGCCACCGTGCCATTAATGCCTTCTTCAGCAAGCAACAGTGTGCCTTTGATGTTATGAGCAACACAAAAGTCTAGCAAGCTCGGCTGAATAGCTTGGTAATCGGTGAGTTTTGCAAACTTATAGAGTGCGGCGACAATAAAATTGGGCACAAAATTCTTTCTTGGTAAAGCTACTTAAACAAGGTCGCTATAATAAGGCATGCTAAGCTTATTTTCTACGCAAATTGATGTGGTTGGTTATTAAATCAGCAGCCTGGCTTCGATAGTGTTTGTTATCCAAGTCTTTGACCCACAGGTGTATTAATCCGCTAAAGAATAAGTGTGTGTCCATTCCAAGAATAGCGGGTGAGTCTGAAACCTTTAGTTGGCCTTTAGTTTCAGCGCGTTCATATAACTGCTCGATTTTTTTGCTGACACGTTCACAGTTGAGTAATGTTTGTTCAAGCACCTGCGTTAGCTCTTCTACGTATTCGCATTTCACCATCATAATTTCAAATGTTTGGCGGGTGTCAGATGACTCATTTAACGCGTCGATGGTACCGCTGAGAAACTTGCCTATTTGACCCAGTGGGTCATCATTGTTTTCAACAATGAGGTTGTCGTCCATTCGATCTATTAGTGGAAGCAATACTTGTTCTCGAAGGGCGCTAAACAAATCTGTCTTGTTGCTGAAATGCCAGTAGATAGCTCCGCGTGTTAATCCGGCCTTTGTGGCAATTTGCTCCATGCTAGTTCGGCTTACTCCGCGAGATAAAAAGACCTCGCGAGCAGCATCAATAATTCGTTGTCTAGTGATTTCAGCATTTTCTTTAGTTTGTCTGACCACGAATTAGTATCCTTGTTTGCATAATTAACTCTTTGTTAAAAACGGTGTTATTTATTTTTCAAAACAGCATGCAGAGGTCAATTTGTTTGTATATAATATACATTCAATATTGTATGTAAACAAGCATTATTTTAAATATCCACTTAAAAGACATGGAGTTAGCAATGCCAACCTTATTTTTAAAACGCAGCGGCAAGCCAAGTTTTTCGCACTTCCTAACGATTTGCGCAATAACAAGCTTGGGCTTAGTTGCTTGTGGCAAAAAAGAAGAGGCTACACCGCAAGGGGCTGGCATGGTGATGCCTGTGGGTGTGATTTCAGTCAAATCAACTAGCGTTCCGATTACTGCTGAAGCAGTAGCACAAACTGAAGGTGCGAAAGAGGTTGAAATTCGTCCCCGTGTTGGCGGTATTTTATTAAAACGCATGTACGACGAAGGTGCTTCTGTAAAAGCTGGCCAAACCATGTTTTTGATCGACCCAGCGCCATATCAAATATCTCTGCAACAGGCTAAAGCGGCTTATTCAGCTCAGCAAGCAAGGGTTGAGCAAGCAGCGCGTGAGGAATCACGTTTGCGTAGTTTATTGGCTAGTCAGTCAATCAGTCAGCGTGAATATGATAATGCGACAAGCGACAAAGCTACTTCAATGGCCAATCTTAAGCAAGTATTGGCGAATGTAAGAGAAGCTGAGTTGAATCTTTCCTATACCAATGTAGCCTCGCCATTAACAGGCGTTTCTGGTCGTTTCCAATTCTCTGAGGGCGCATTGGTTGCGCCCAACACTAGCTTGTTAACAACAGTTTCTCAAATTTCCCCGATTTGGGTGCGATTCAGTTTGTCTGACAGTGAAATCAAGGAGCTTGGTGGGCACTTAACTGAAAAGAATGTGAAAGAAGTGTCGATTATCTTGCAAGATGGAACAGTCTACAAACAAAAGGGCAAGTTAAACTTTTCGGCTAGCCAAATCGACCCAAAATTAGGGACGCAACAATTAAGAGCCACCTTTGAGAATAACGAGCATCAATTATTGCCAGGTCAATTTGTAAGGGCACGTATTACAACGGGTGTTCGTAATGGCGTCTTTCTTATTCCACAAACTTCGGTACTCACTGGAGATCAAGGAAGATGTGTATTTGTGGCGGATAAAGATAAAGAAGGCAAAGTGGTTGCCGCTGTTCGCCCGATTAAAGAGGGTGGCTGGTTAGGTAATGATTGGGTGGTGCTTGAGGGCCTAAAGGAGGGTGACCAAGTGATTGCTGATAACTTAATTAAAGTGCGTCCTGGTGCGCCAGTGAATCCTCATCCTTTTGGTGCTGCACCAGCAATGCCAGCCGCCAATCCTACAAAAGCTAAGTAATTAAATATGAAAAACTTCACACGATTTTTTATTACACGGCCTATTTTTGCTTCGGTTTTATCTATTATTATTGTGCTGTCTGGCTTGGCGGCGGCATTTAAACTGCCAATCGCACAATATCCACAAATTGCTCCGCCAACGGTAACCATTACCGCGGTTTACCCTGGTGCAAGTGCTGATACGATATCCAAAACCGTCGCTGCGCCAATCGAAGAGCAGTTGAGCGGTGTTGATAACTTGCTGTATTTCAACTCTAGTGCCGACTCCAGCGGCACATTAGTCATTACAGCCACGTTTGAAATTGGGACAAACGTAGACCAAGCAACATTTAACGTTAGCAATCGCGTTAACATCGCAACGCCACGTTTGCCTGACGAAGTACGTCGTAACGGCTTAATCGTTCAGAAAAAATCGAACGACATTTTGCTAGTGGTGATGCTCACATCAAAAAATAAAGAGCACAACCGTTTATTCCTAAGTAACTACGCCACCCTTAACGTGATGGATGAAATGAAGCGTGTAAAAGGCGTCGGCGACGCAGTTATTTTCGGCGGTCAAGATTATTCAATGCGAGTCTGGCTTCGCCCAGACCGTATGGCACAACTTGGTGTCAGTACTACAGATATTTCCAATGCGATTACCGCACAAAACAATCAATATGCAGCAGGCAAGATAGGTCAAGAGCCAGCGCCATCTTCTCAGCAGTTGGTTTATACCGTCACAGCAAAAGGTCGCCTGATTGACCCAGAGCAGTTTGGCAATGTGATTGTAAAAGCTGATGGGCCGAATGGCGTTCTATATTTGAAAGACGTCGCGCGCATCGAGCTCGGTGCACAAAACTATAACGTGGCTTCAACACTTGATGGCACGGCAGGTGTGGCGATTCCTATCTTCTTGCAAACAGGGGCAAATGCACTTGATACCGCTAAAAATATCAAGCTGAAAATGGAAGAGCTAAAAGCTGGATTTCCAGCGGGTATGCAATACACCATTCCTTATGACACGAGCGATTTCGTAAAGGCGACCATCAACGAAGTTTTCCATACCTTTGCAGAAGCTTTGATATTGGTGGTGTTGGTGGTGTTCTTATTCTTGCAAAGCTGGCGCGCAACGCTGATTCCTATCATCGCCGTGCCAATTTCTTTAATCGGCACTTTTGCTGGGCTTTATCTATTCGGCTTCTCGATTAATTTGTTGACCTTATTCGCCATGATTTTGGCGATTGGTATCGTAGTGGATGATGCCATTGTAGTGCTTGAGAATACCGAGCGATTGATGACCGAAGAGAATATGGCGCCATTACCTGCCGCGATCAAGTCGATTAGTCAGGTGTCTGCTGCCGTTGTGGCGATTGTGCTCGTGCTTTGCGCCGTGTTTGTGCCAGTTGCATTCCAAGGCGGTATTGCGGGTGAGTTATATAGACAATTCGCGGTCACGGTAGCGATTGCTGTAGTGATTTCTGGCGTAGTTGCACTGACGCTTACACCAGCACTTTGCGCCATGATCTTGAAGAAGTCCAACACTGAAAACGCATTTTTCAGAAAGTTTAATCATGGCTTCGGGCGGATGACTAACTTTTATACCGGCACAGTCAGCAAGACCCTCAAACATAAATTAGTTGGTGGTGTGGTATTTGCACTGATCGTAGGGATTGTGGCTGTGTTGTTTAGAGTGGTGCCCGGTAGCTTTGTGCCTGCTGAAGATCAAGGCTATGTGGTGACTATTGTCATCATGCCTGATGGTGCAACTTTAAGCCGCACCTCTAAAACAACAGAAGCCATTAGATCTGCGATTGCACATGACCCAGCAGTGGCTCATGAGTTTGCGGTGAATGGTTTTGAATTGCTCACAGGTGCCAATAAAACTAACTCTGCGACCATGTTTGTGCGCCTCAAGGATTGGAAAGAGCGCGAAACAAGTGCAACTGATATTGTGGGAAAATTGTTTGGCATTGGCATGAGTCAACCAGATGGCTTGGCGATAGCCGTTAATCCACCTGCAATTCGTGGCTTAGGCTCTGCTGGGGGCTTTGAAGTGTATGTACAAAGTCAACGCGATACCGATCCGATCAAACTTGCAGCTGTTATGAATGGCTTTATTGATGCCATGCGTGCTGAGCCAACATTAACAGGCTTAAATTCATTTTTCCGTCCAACAGTTCCACAGCTTTTAATTGAAGTGGATGAGGCAAAGGCGCTTTCACAGGGTGTCCGTATAGCGGATATTTATGCGACCTTGCAAAGCACGATGGGTGCTTTCTATGTGAACGACTTTAACCGCAATGGCCGCACTTATCGAGTGCAATTGCAGGCAGAGCCTGAGTTCCGCATGAACCCAGAGGACTTGGGTAAAGTTTATGTGCGTAGTCAGCCAACCGTTGCGAATCCTAGCGGGAATATGATTCCACTTTCAGCCTTAAGCAAGGTCAGCAATATCGTTGGTGCTGAGCAATTGGAGCGTTATAACGGCTTACTCTCTGCCAAAGTCTTTGGCAGTGGCGCACCAGGTGTGAGCTCTGGCGATGCGATCAAAACGGTTGAACGCATTGCTAAAGAAAACTTACCTGATGGCTACAAAATTGCTTGGACAGGCCAGGCCTACCAAGAGAAGCGTACTGGCTCTGCTGCATTATTTGCTTTCGGCTTCGCTATCATTATGGTGTTCTTGATTTTGGCGGCTCAGTTTGAAACATGGGCTTTACCATTGGCGGTGATTATGGCGGTGCCGTTTGCACTCGCAGGGGCATTACTGGCGGTGCTTTTGCGCGGCATGCCGAATGATATTTACTTCCAAATTGGTTTAATTACCTTGATTGGCTTGGCTGCGAAGAATGCGATTCTAATTGTGGAGTTTGCTGAGCAAAAAATGGAAGAAGGGATGCCGGTTGCTCAAGCCGCGCTTGAAGCTGCTAGATTGCGCTTCAGGCCGATTGTGATGACTTCGATGGCTTTTGTGCTTGGTATCTTGCCTTTGGTGGTTGCCACAGGTGCTGGTGCTGCAGCGCGCCGTTCTATGGGCACAGGTGTTTTCGGCGGGATGATATTAGCCACCTTTATTGCCACCATCTTTATTCCTTTGTTCTTTACATGGTTGAGCGGTAAACATGTGAGACAGCATGGCCATGTTGAAAACCATGTCGAAAATCATGATTCGCAAGAGAAAGAACCACAATGAAATTAAAACAGTTGATTAGATTGTCTCTAGCGTTGCCAGCATTTAGCTTGGTGGCCTGTCAGATGGTAGGCCCTAATTACTTTAGACCTAAGCAAGCATTGCCTGCGAGTTACCAAGAAGCACAAGCGGCTGATGCAGCAGAAGCGTTAAGCAATCAATGGTGGACGCTTTATAACGATGACGTGCTCAATGACTTGATTGCAAAAGCCAGCAAAAATAATACCGACCTTAAAATTGCGGTGGCACGTATTGAAGAGGCTGATGGCTATATGCGTGAAGTTGGTGCGGCCTTATTTCCCCAGGTGAATCTTGATTCAAGCGCAAATCGTTTCAGGGTGACGGAGTTGGGTGCTGTGCCTATGATTAACGGCATGAGTCCTACAAGAAGTAATTTCAATGTTAGGCTAGGCACGACTTTTGAATTGGATTTTTGGGGAAAATTGCGCCGTGCGCAAGAGTCTGCAAAGGCCCAGGCTTTAGCTTCAAGATTTGCTAAAGACACGGTTGATTTGTCGCTTAAAAGCTTAGTGACCGGGGACTATTTGTTGCTACGCAGTTTGGAAGCGCAAATTGAGATCTCTAAAGCGAACATGAAAAGTCGTGAAGATAGCCTTGCATTAACTCAGCGTCGCTTAGAAGGTGGTGTATCTTCAGCACTGGATGTGCATCAGGCTGAAGTGGCTTACAACAGCCTTAAAGCACAGTTAGCTGATTTAACTCGTCAACGCGCCATTATTGAGCATCAATTAGCCGTGCTTACGGGTGATTTGGACTTGAAGGTTGCGGCGGGGGATATTAAGTCTCTACCTGTCCCGCCTGTGCCGCCTGTCGGCTTACCTTCAACACTATTGGAAGCACGTCCTGACGTGCGCCAAGCCGAACAGAACTTAATTGCCGCTAATGCAAAAATCGGTGTGGCTAAAGCCGCTTTATTCCCAACGATTTCGCTCACAGCTGGTTTGGGTGGTGAAAGTAAAGATTTAGGCGACGTATTGAAATCTGCCGCTAGGATTTGGAATGGTGGTCTGAGTCTAAATCTTCCAGTCTTCGATTCTGGTCGTTTAAGTTCAAAAGTGGATCAAGCGTCAGCCGGGCAAAAGCAATTGCTGGGGAGTTATGAGCGCGCAGTGCAGAATGCTTTCACAGAAGTGAATGATGCTTTGGTTAATGTGCGCCAAAACACAGAGCGTGAAGCGGCGCTTAATGCAAGCCAAGCATCTGCTAGCAAGGCTTTGGAAATTGCAAACAATCGCTACAAATCAGGCTATACGGGTTATTTAGAGGTGCTGGATGCGCAGCGCGTTTTTAACGATGCTTCATTAGCTTATGTGCAAAGTCGCCAAGCAAGACTGACTTCAACTGTAGAGTTATTTAAAGCGCTCGGCGGTGGTTGGGTCGCAGCAGAAGTTAAATAATTATTTTTTGAGGACTTGCTGAATTTTTAATGCAAGTACGATGGCTGAAAGTATCAAGGTAATAGCGTTGGCGATAATCACCGGCATGCTATGGATTGTTAATCCATAGAAGAACCAAAGTGCTACGCCTGTGGTAAACAGGCTATACATTGGCAATGAGATGCCTTCAAGGTTGCGCGTTTTCCATGATTGATAAGCTTGTGGCGCAAAAGCAATGGTTGTGAGGAAAGCAGCGCTATAGCCGAGGATGTTGGTTAAGTCTTGAGGCATATTGTTCTTAATCTGGTTTAAACGAACACAGATTAAATCATAAGTCGTTAAATCTCGGCTAGACTTTTTTGGTCAAACAACTTGTCTTTGCTTCATCCTCCAAGGAGGGCATGATAAAATCTAGATTAAATCTAATCATTGAATTTAAGCAAAGATAATTAAAATAATGACTGTTCGCACACGATTCGCTCCAAGTCCTACCGGTTTTTTACATATTGGCGGCGCACGTACCGCTTTATTCTCTTGGGCTTACGCCCGCAAACACAAAGGTCAGTTCATTCTCCGCATCGAAGATACCGATGTGGCGCGTTCAACGCCTGAGGCAGTACAAGCGATTCTAGATGGCATGAGCTGGCTTGGCCTTGATTGGGATGAAGGTCCCTTCTATCAAATGCAGCGCATGGATAGGTACAAAGAAATCATCCAAAAAATGTTGGCTGAAGGCCATGCTTACCTTTGTTATTCAAGCAAAGAGGAATTAGATGCTTTGCGTGAACGTCAGATGCAAGAGGGCGAAAAGCCTCGCTATGATGGCCGTTGGAGGCCTGAAGAAGGTAAGGCACTTCCAGAAGTGCCTGCTGGTGTGCAACCAGTAGTGCGCTTCAAAAATCCAAAAACAGGGCTGGTGGAATGGAGTGATATGGTTAAAGGTCATATTGCTATTTCAAACGAAGAGCTCGATGACTTGATTATTGCTCGGGGTGATGGCACACCAACCTATAACTTCTGTGTGGTGGTTGATGACTGGGAAATTGGTATTACCCAAGTAATTCGTGGTGATGACCACGTGAATAACACACCTCGTCAAATCAATATGCTAAAAGCGCTTGGAGCGACCATTCCTCAGTACGCTCACTTATCTATGATCTTAGGCGATGATGGCCAAAAGCTATCTAAACGTCATGGCGCTGTAAGTGTCATGCAATATGACGAAGATGGCTACTTGCCCGAAGCTGTGTTGAATTATCTTGCTCGTTTGGGCTGGTCTCATGGAGATGATGAAATTTTCAGCATGGAACAATTCTGCGAGTGGTTCGATTTGGACCACATTACGCCATCAGCAGCGCAATTTAATACTGAAAAGCTCAATTGGGTTAATGCACATTACATCAAGCAAGCGGATTTGAATGTGTTGGCTGCGGATATTCAAAAGCGTCTTTTAGCTAAAGGCATTAAAACCGATGGCGGGCCTGACTTGAACGGTGTTATTGCGCTTTATCGTGACCGGGCAAATACCCTAAACGACTTAGCGGCAAGTATTGAGTATTTCTATAGCCAGCCTGCGCTCGACGCAGCGGCGGCTGAGAAGCACCTAACCCCTGACATTATGCCGATTATGAAAGCAATGCTTGATGAATTGACTGTTACTGAGTGGACAGTTGAGGCGCTTCATCATGTTATTGAGCAAACAGTCGTTAAGAATGAATTGAAGTTTCCTAAAGTGGCGATGCCACTTCGCGTGATGGTGACAGGCGGCGGTCAATCACCAAGTGTTGATGCGGTGATGCAGCTTTTAGGCAGAGAAGAAACACTTAAGCGTATGTCCGTTTTTTGCGCCTAAACATTTTTGAATAAATTGAGAACGAACGGCATATACTTGTAGTCCTAATTCTAGAGTAAAAGACTCAACCGATTGTTTTTAATTTAAACACTACCAAGAAAAGGTGAAAACATGACTCCTAAAGGGCAGTTGTTACAAGACCCATTTTTAAATGCACTACGTAAGGAACATGTGCCGGTCTCTATTTATCTCGTTAATGGGATTAAGTTGCAGGGCCAAGTCGATTCATTTGATCAATACGTGATTTTGCTAAAAAATACTGTGACTCAAATGGTTTATAAACATGCCATCTCTACGATTGTTCCAGGTCGTGCAGTGACTATCCCGAGCGGGGTAGAAGAAGAATAGTGTTGATTGGCTTATGTTTAAGTAATGGAAGAATGTTAATGATGTCGTGTCTAAATGCTTGATCGGCCAGAAAGTAGTAGCGATGCCATTCTGGTCAGTTTGGATTTTGGTGAGTCAGGCTATGAGGAAAGCTTAGAAGAACTTAAGCAATTATCCATTAGTGCTGGCATTAATATTCGAGGTGTAGTTGAAGGCAAGCGAGATAAGCCAGATGCCAAGCTTTATTTGGGCTCGGGTAAGGCTGAGGAGCTGGCTGATATGGTCCAAGCCACTGAATCTCGCGCGGTTGTATTTAATCATGATCTCAGTCCATCACAGCAACGAAATCTAGAGCGTCTGCTAGAGTGCCGTGTTGCTGATCGTACTGGTTTAATTCTTGATATTTTTGCCCAGCGCGCTAAGAGCCATGAAGGTAAGCTTCAAGTGGAGCTTGCTCAGCTTGAACATCTGTCCACTCGTTTAGTTCGAGGCTGGACGCATTTGGAACGTCAAAAGGGTGGTATTGGTGTTCGTGGCGGCCCGGGTGAAACTCAACTTGAGCTCGATAGACGCATGCTTCGAGTTCGCGTGAAACAGCTTCGTGAAAAATTAGAAAAGTTAAAACAGCAACGTGGTATGCAACGCCGTTCCCGTCAACGCTCTCAGGTAATGTCGGTTTCATTAGTTGGCTACACCAACGCAGGAAAATCCACCTTATTTAATCGCTTAACTCAATCGAAAGTGTTAGCCGCAAATCAGTTGTTCGCGACACTAGATACCACTTCACGCAAGCTTTATATTCCCGATGCTGGCCCTATGGTCATTTCTGACACTGTTGGCTTTATCAAACACTTACCACATGCTTTGGTTGAAGCCTTTGGTGCAACGCTTGAAGAATCGGTGCAGGCAGACTTGTTGCTTCATATTGTAGATACCGCAAGTACTAATCGAGATGAACAGATTGCAGAAGTTAACAAGGTGTTGAGTGAAATTGGGGCCCAAGATGTCCCCCAGATTTTAGTGCTAAATCAAATTGATCGTGCAGGCTTAGAGGCAGGCTTGGAGCGGGATGAATATGGTAGAATTTGCAAAATATTAATTTCAGCTAAATCTGGAGATGGGCTGCAGTATCTAGAGCAGGCATTAACGGAACATCAGCATCGCTTGTACGACTATCGCACGACAGAAGCTGCTTATATTTAATTTATTGATTTTTCGGAGTTTTTAATGGCAAACGATCCTGGTTGGGGTAATCGAAACAATGAAGGCCCTCCTGATTTAGATGAGGTAATGCGTCAGTTCAGCCGTAAATTAAAGTCTTTTTTCGGAAAGTCACCGCAAATCAGCGGTGAGCCTGAAGACAAACCAAGCGTCGCCATCCTTCCAGTTTTTGGTTTAATTTTTTTAGTATGGGTTGCTACAGGGTTTTATATCGTTGACCAAGGTTCCCGAGGTGTTGTGTTGAGATTTGGTAAGCATGTTGAAACAACCTTACCTGGTCCGCGTTGGCACATGCCATTTCCATTAGAGTCTGTCACGGTTGTAAATATGGAGCAGGTCCGCACCATTGAAATTGGATATCGCTCCGCAGAGGGTAGCTCTGGACGTAGCAAACAACTACATGAGTCTTTAATGTTAACGGATGATGAAAATATTATTGATTTACAGTTTGCAGTTCAGTACAACCTAAAGAATGTTGAAGAAACGCTATTTAATAACAGAAGCGCTGAAGAGGCTGTGCGCGGCATTGCTGAAACCGCGATTCGAGAAGTCGTTGGTAAAAGTAAACTGGACTTCGCTTTGTATGAAGGTAGAGACGAGGTCGCTGTTAATACCAAAAAATTAATGCAAGATGTGCTAGACCGTTACAAGACAGGTATTAATGTTGTTAGTGTGACGATGCAAAACGCTCAACCCCCGGAGCAGGTGCAAGCTGCTTTTGAGGATGCAGTGAAAGCTAAGCAAGATTTAGAACGTCAAAAAAATGAAGGTCAGGCTTACGCAAACGACGTCATACCGAAGGCACGCGGAACAGCTTCAAGATTATTGCAAGAAGCAAATGGTTATAAATTAAGGGTTGAAAACGAGGCGCAAGGTAATGCAAGTCGTTTCAATCAAATCTTTGCTCAATATCAACACGCACCAGAGGTCACTCGCTCTCGCATGTATCTCGATGCACAAGAGCAAATTATGTCAAGCGTAAGCAAAGTAATCGTTGACCAAAAAAATGGGAATAGCTTGCTGTATTTGCCGTTAGACAAACTGATTGCTGCCACTGCTGCAAGCGCACCACCAGTAAATTCAGGGCCAACTTTAACGCCTGTGATACCAACTGTGGATGTTAATGCTGACTCAAAAGTACGCGATTCTTCGCGCAGTCGTGAACGTGATGGCAGATAAAAGTGAGAGTTGATATGAGAAATTTAGGCCTTGTACTTTCCGTTTTTTTGTTTTTAGTGATCTTAATTAGTGCATCAGCATTCACTGTAGATCAACGTGAGTATGCATTAGTTAAGCGACTTGGTGAAGTAGTGGCGATTGAGAAGACGCCAGGCTTGTACTTTAAAGTACCTTTTGTTGATAACGTGGTTTATTTTGATAACCGAATTTTGACACTCAACTGGGAAGAGCCTGACCGCTTTATTACTAGCGAGAAAAAAAATGTGCTCGTGGATTCATTTGTTAAATGGCGCATTATTGATCCACAAAAATACTACGTGTCGGTTAAGGGTGATGAGGTTCAAGCAGAGCGTCGTTTATCTCAAACAGTTAATGATGGACTTCGCGCAGAGTTTGGTAAACGCACCATTCATGATGTGGTTTCAGGCGAACGTAGCCAAATTATGGAAATCCTTCGTCAGCGTGCTGATCGTGATTCCCGTCAAATCGGCATCCAGGTGTTGGATGTTCGTATAAAACGTGTCGACCTTCCTGAAAACGTTAGCAATTCAGTGTATGACCGTATGGAAGCTGAACGTAAGGGTGTTGCTAATCAATTGCGGTCAGAAGGTTCAGCTGCAGCTGAAAAAATCCGCGCCGATGCGGACAGGCAGCGTGAAGTCATTGTTGCTGAAGCCTTTAAGGATGCTCAACGCATTAAGGGTGAAGGCGATGCTAAAGCCTCGGCTATTTATTCAACGGCTTATGGTAAAAGCCCTGAGTTTTATGCGTTTTATCGCAGTCTAGAGGCTTACCGTAACAGCTTTAAGAGTAAGAGTGATGTCATGGTGCTTGAGCCTAGCTCGGACTTTTTGAAATACATGCGCAATTCTGGCGCTAAAAAATAATTGATTTGAGTATTTATGCGTAATTGGTTACTTCCTGAATATATTGAAGACGTGCTTCCTGCTGAAGCAGCGCAAATTGAGTCTTTGCGTAGATCGTTATTAGATCTATTAGATGTGCATGGCTATCAATTGGTCATGCCACCTTTGTTAGAATATTTAGAGTCCCTCATTACTGGCGTTGGCCATGATTTAGATTTGGCGACGTTTAAAGTGGTAGATCAGCTTACAGGTCGTTTAATGGGCGTGCGTGCAGATATTACGCCACAAGCAGCCCGTATTGATGCGCACATGTTGAATAATCAAGGTGTCACACGTCTTTGTTACGCAGGAAGTGTATTAAGAACTAGCCCTGATGGATTAGCACAGACGCGTCAGCCGATGCAGTTAGGGGCTGAGCTGTTTGGCCATACTGGTATAGAAGCTGATATTGAGATTCAGCGTTTGATGGTTAAAACGCTCCAAGCTGCTGGTGTTAATGCCTTGCAAATAGATTTTAGTCATGTGGGTATCTTTGATAGCTTAATGAGTAAAGTCCAGGCAAGTGACGTACTTAAACAGTCTGTTTACCAAGCACTACAAAGCAAAGATCAAACAGAAGTAAAATCGCTTACTCAAGATTTTGATGTGGAAACGCGTGAAGCTTTGTGCCGTTTGACCGAGCTAAATGGCGATGCGAGTATTTTGACTGTTGCCGCTAAGGATTTACCAAAAACACCAGAAATTACGCGTGCTTTAAACGATTTAACGCAAGTCGCTAAAGATTTAGCCGATTTAGGTGTTGGTTTAAGTTTTGATTTGGCCGAGCTCCGTGGCTATCACTATCATAGTGGCATGGTTTTCGCGGCTTATGCACAAGGTTGCTCAGGCCCATTGGCGTTTGGTGGTCGATATGATGAGGTAGGGCAGGCCTTTGGTCGTGCTCGTGCAGCGACCGGCTTTAGCTTAGATTTGCGAGGATTGGTAAAAGCACTGCCAGCATTAAAAGTGAAAAAAGGTATTTTGGCGCCTTATGGGAATGAAGCGTCTTTAATCAATAAAATTAATTCATTAAGAGCATCTGGTGAGAAGGTGGTTCAAGAGTTGCCAGGCCATGATGCGCATATTGCAGAGCTCAATTGCGATAGAAAATTAGTTAACCAAGCAGGGCAATGGCAACTGGTTTCTGCGTAAGCATTAAATAGAAGTAGCAGTACAAAATTATAAAAAGTACTTAAATATTACTAGGTAGATTATGGCTAAAAATGTTGTTGTTATCGGCACGCAATGGGGCGATGAAGGTAAGGGGAAAATCGTCGATTGGTTGACTGACCATGCACAAGGCGTTGTACGCTTTCAAGGTGGTCATAATGCGGGTCACACATTGGTTGTAGGACAGGGCGATGCACAACGTGTTTATAAGCTCAATTTAGTCCCATCAGGCATTGTTCGTACTGGCGTGAATTGCTATATCGGTAACGGCGTTGTATTGGATGCGGGCCATCTACTTAAAGAAATTAAAGAGCTTGAAGATGGCGGATTAGAAGTTAAAAACCGTCTTAAAGTAAGTCCAGGCTGCCCATTGATTTTGGATTATCACGTTCGCCTTGATGTGGCGCGTGAGTTAAAACGTGGCGCGGATAAGAAGATTGGTACAACAGGTAAGGGCATTGGCCCAACTTACGAAGATAAAGTGGCGAGACGTGCTTTACGTCTTTATGATTTGTTCTATCCGGAACAATTTAGTGAAAAGCTCCGTGATGTCTTGGATTATCACAATTTTGTTCTGACAAACTATCTTGGCGCCGAAGCAGTTGATTTTAATCAGCAACTTGATTCTGCATTAGCAAAAGCTGAATATATCAAGCCTATGGTGGCAGATATTTCCGCTGCTTTATACGATGCGAACAAAGCTGGTCAAAACCTCTTGTTCGAAGGTGCACAAGGTACATTGCTAGACGTTGATCATGGCACATACCCATATGTGACTTCAAGCAACTGCGTATCAGGCCAAGCATCAGCGGGTACTGGCGTTGGTCCAAGTATGTTGCATTATGTCTTAGGCATTACCAAAGCTTACACAACGCGAGTTGGTGGTGGCCCTTTCCCAAGCGAATTAGATATTGATTCTGAAGGCGCGCCAGGCACACAAATGTCTGTTAAGGGCCAAGAGATTGGTACAGTGACTAAACGTAAACGTCGTTGCGGTTGGTTTGATGCGGCTGCACTGCGTCGCTCGGCACGTATTAATGGTTTGACAGGTTTGTGCATCACTAAGCTAGATGTTCTGGATGGAATTTCAGAATTGCGTATCTGTACTGGGTATCAGCTAGATGGTAAAACAGTGGATATGTTGCCAGTCGGTGCAGATGATGTAGCGCGTTGCCAACCTATTTACGAAACATTACCTGGCTGGTCTGAAAATACCTTTGGTGTTAATCGCTGGAATGACTTGCCAGCAAATGCACGTAACTATCTAAAACGCTTAGAAACCCTATGTGAAGTGCCTGTAGATATTGTTTCAACTGGACCTGAACGCGACGAAACTATCGTCTTGCGTCACCCATTTGGGCTTTAATGAAACCTGTTGAAAAACAGCGCATGGCTTGGGCCTTAACTGGCTCAGGTCATTATTTACGTGAATGCATCGAAATTTTCGATAAGCTTGAAGATGTCGACTTATTTCTAAGTAAAGCGGCCGCTGAAATCCTTCAACAATATGGTTACAAGCACAATGTAGGTAAAGTCTATCAAGATAAAACCTCAAGCTCAGTGCCTGTTGAGCTGTTTTATCAAGGTGCGTATCACACTGTGGTGATTGCGCCGACAACCTCGAATACCGTCGCAAAGATGGTTTATGGTATCTCGGATAATTTAGTCACCAATATCTTTGCGCAAGCAGGCAAGTGTCGCGTTCCGAGTATTGTGTTTGCCTGTGACACAGAAGCTGAGCTTGAATCTGAGGCGCCACGTGACAATATGGTGAAGGTTTATCCGCGTCGTATCGATTTGGAAAACACAGCAAAACTCAAAACATTTGAAGAAACAACAGTGGTCGAGAATATGCAGCAGCTCGACACTGCCATTCAGGCAAGATTAGCATGTCTGAAAGCCTCCTCTTTTTAACAGGAAAGTTGGCCGAGAAGAGCTTGCATCAAGTATTAGCAAGCATGCAGCCAGCTCCTTTTAAGTATCGCATTACCCAAATTGGCGTATCCGTTGCCGCTCTGATGACCCCTGAATTGATTGCTAGGCGTTTACCCGATGTGGGCGACGCAAGCAAGGTGATTGTGCCTGGATTGTGTTGTGGCGACTTAACGATACTTGAAAATAAATATGGTGTGCCTGTAGCGCGAGGTCCTGTGGACCTGAAGGATCTGCCACAATATTTCGGGCGTGGTGGGAAAGCGCCCGACCTGTCCAAATATGACGTCAACATCTTCGCTGAAATCGTCGATGCGCCGCAATTAAGCGTTGAAGAAATATTGGCACGTGCACAACACTTTCAGTCCCAAGGAGCCAATGTCATTGATTTAGGCTGTTTGCCGAACACCCCGTTTCCACATTTAGCCGACGCAATTAAAACGCTCAAAGCTGCTGGCTTTAAAGTGAGTGTTGATTCTTTAAATGCGGACGATCTATTGCTTGCAGGGAAGTCAGGCGCGGATTATCTACTAAGCCTGACTGAAAAAACTTTGTGGATTGCAGAGGAGGTGCGTGCGATTCCTGTGTTGATCCCTGCAAAATCAGGGGGTATGTCATCCTTGTATCGTGCCATTGAAGGCATGCTGAAAATTGGCAAACCATTTATCGCCGATGCAATTCTTGATCCGATTCCTTTCGGATTTACTGAATCCATCGTTCGTTACCAAAAGCTACGTAAACGTTATCCTGATATTCAAATTATGATGGGTGTGGGTAATATTACAGAGCTTACTGATGCCGACACCACAGGAATTAATGCGATTTTATTTGGCATTATTAGTGAGCTGAAAATCAATGCAGTATTAGCAACTTCTGTAAGCCCACACGCGATTAATGCAGTTGCAGAGGCGGATCTGGCAAGACGTATGATGTTTGCAGCGCGTGAAGAAAGTCGCTTACCGCGTGATTACACCGCAGGTTTGTTAGGTTTGCATGACCGCAGGCCTTTTACTTATACGCCAGAAGAAATCTTAGAGTTCGCAACCCAAATTAAAGACCCAAGCTTTAGAATTCAAGTCAGCAAAGATGGAATGCATATCTACAATCGTGATGGCTTATTTAGCGACATTGACCCATTTAAGTTATATCCACATTTAAAGGTTGAGGATGACGCGTCTCATGCCTTCTACCTAGGTGTTGAGCTGGCAAGGGCGCAAATTGCATGGCAACTCAAGAAGCGCTATACGCAAGATGAAGAATTGGCCTGGGGTGTGAATACTTTCGAGAGCAACCAAGAGGGTAAAACGGCTCATCGAGAAGCATCAATGAAAGAGAAGAAGCAAAAGCCATGAGCGCAGATAATAAGCGTCCAGAAAAAATCAACGAAATTATCCTAGTCACAGAGTGTGAAGATGGTTCACCATACATTGCGCCGTTTGGAGTGCGTGAGCGTGATGGCTTAATCTTAATCGCACCATTTAGACCATCTATCAGTTTAGATAATTTGCTGAGCGGTCGACGCGCAACTATCAACACAACAGACGATGTGCGTTTATTTGCAGGTGCGTTAACTGGTAGGCGCAATTTTCCAATGCAAAATAAAGCGGGGGCTTTGGTGCTAGAATCCGCATTAGTTTATAAAACGCTTAAGCTTGAAAAAGTGAAGGACGATACTCAACGACCTCAGCTTTATTTTAAAGTGCTGAAAGAAGAAATGCTAAAGCCTTTTCAAGGCTACAACCGTGCGCAAGCTGCCGTGGTTGAGTTGTGTGTACTTGTGAGTCGCTTAAATATGTTACCAATAGAAAAAATCAACTCAGAGATCGATTATCTTAGGATTGCGATTGAAAAAACGGCTGGTGATAAGGAGCTAGAAGCTTGGGCATGGCTGGTTGAGGCGGTCGAGAATCATCGCGCGCAATTGTCGGGAGATAATGTTGCTTAGCTCTCTATCGCCAATCAAGATGTTGGCCAGCGTCACAAGCGTTGAAGAGGCCTTGATTGCACTTGATGCTGGTGTTGATATGGTAGACCTAAAAAATCCCTCTGCAGGGGCTTTGGGCGCCCTTGAATATGTATTGGTCGAAGATATTGTCCTTGCAATTAATCATCACAGTTGCGTAAGTGCAACGATAGGTGACTTAGCAATGGAGCCTAGCTTAATTGTTGAGGCTACAAAGGCAATGCTCGAAACAGGCGTTGATATTGTCAAGATTGGGTTCTTTGGTCAGATGCATCATCTTGAATGCTTGGATGCTTTAAAACCTTTAACAAAAAAAAATAAGCTGATTGCAGTATTGTTCGCCGATGAAAAACCCGATTTAGGATTGTTGTCAGCTATCGCAAAAGCAGGCTTTTACGGCGCGATGCTGGATACTGCCAATAAAAGTAACGGTCATTTGCTAAATTATTTAAATGCAGATGACTTGCTAGCGTTTGTTACCCGTGCTTCAGGATTAGGTCTGGAAACTGGCTTAGCTGGCTCTATTCAGGCAAGCCATATTAAAGCACTTTGCGAGGTTAAGCCCTCTTACTTGGGCTTTCGAGGCGCATTGTGTAAGCAAAATAAAAGGATTTTGGGGTTAGATCCAACTAAAATCCTCAGTATTAAAAACATGCTGTATTAATACAAGTTTCGAATAGGCTTTAATGACCTAAATATGCTTTAATTAAAGCCGCCATTGAGCAGTGGCTTCTTAGTGTGAGAGATATGACTGATACCAGCAAAATAAATGTGGATTTAATGATCGAAGCCAGATGGCTTGCGCCTGTCATTCCACGCAATGCAGTTTTAGAGAGTCACACTGTTGTCGTGAATCAAGGTAGCATTGTTGAGGTTGTTGCTACAGAAACAGCAAGGAAAAAATACGCCGCGGCTAAAACGGTTACTCTCAATGAGCATGTGTTGATTCCTGGATTAATTAATCTACATGCTCACACAGGAATGACGCTCATGCGCGGCTTGGCTGACGACATTCCTTTGATGCCTTGGCTACAAAATCATATTTGGCCGGCTGAACAGCAAATCGTTTCTGAAAAGTTTGTGCGTGACAGTACCTTATTTGGCTGCGCTGAAATGCTGGCTGGCGGCGTGACTTGTTTTAATGATATGTATTTTTATCCGCAAGCAACGGCCGAGGCTGTTTTGCAGGCAGGGATGCGCGCTCAGCTTGGCTTGGTGGTTCTAGAATTTCCAACTAACTATGCCAATAACGCAGATGACTATATAGAAAAGGGTTTATTGATTCGCGATACTTGGCGCGGAAATCCATTATTGTCAGCCAGCTTAGCGCCTCATGCGCCTTACACTGTTTCGGATACAACCTTTGAAAAAGTCATTACCTATGCAGAGCAGTTGGGTTTGGGTGTTCATACGCACCTGCATGAAACAAAAGCAGAAGTCGCTGAGAGTGTTGAAAAGTTTGGTGTTCGCCCCATTAAACGCATGGCGAACTTGGGACTTTTAGGTCCTAATCTGACTGCCGCACATTGTGTGCAAATTAATGACGAGGATTTGGATTTATTAAGACTACATGGCTCTCACGTAGCCCATTGTCCTTGCTCTAATGCAAAACTAGCAAGTGGTATTGCGCCGATTAATAAGTTGTTAAACGCAGGCATTAATGTGGGCTTAGGGACAGATGGTGCTGCAAGCAACAATCGCCAAGATATGTTTGCTGAAATGCGCCTAGCTGCTTTGTTGTCTAAAGCAGTTACTGAAGATGCAATCAGCATAACAGCGGCGCAAGCCCTAGAAATGGCAACGATTAATGGCGCAAAGGCATTAGGCTTGGATCATCAAATCGGATCCATCGAGATTGGTAAGTTGGCAGATTTAACTGCCGTGCGCATTGCTGATGTGGAAACTTTACCCTGCTTTGATCCTCTATCTCATATTATATATGTATGCGGCCGAGAGCATGTAAGTCATGTTTGGGTAGCTGGTGATTTACGTTTTGAGCGCTCAAACCAACAAGCTGGCTTGTATGCCAATATTGAACTTAACGAACTTAAGGAAATTGTATTGCTATGGCAATCAAAATTGAATCAACACAAAGCATAAACGTCGATCCAGCAGAGCTGGAAAAATTTGCAAGCTTAGCGCACCGCTGGTGGGATAAAACCAGTGAATTTAAGCCATTACATGCCATTAATCCACTACGCTTAAACTTTATTGATGGCTTGGTCGGCTTGCAAGGTAAGCGTGTTTTAGATGTTGGTTGTGGTGGGGGCATCCTCTCCGAATCTATGGACGAAAAAGGCGCTGATGTTACAGGAATCGATTTGGGCGATAAGGCGCTCAAAGTGGCTAAGTTGCATCAGTTGGAATCTGGCTCAAAGGTTGATTACCGTTTGATCTCGGTTGAGGATTTAGCCAAGGAACAGCCCGCAAGCTTTGACGTAGTGACTTGTATGGAAATGCTAGAACATGTTCCAGATCCTGAAGCGATTGTTCGTGCTTGCGGACAATTAGTGAAGCCAGGTGGCTCAGTATTTTTTTCAACCATTAATCGCAACCCAAAGGCCTACCTATTTGCCGTGATTGGTGCCGAATATGTGCTTAATATGCTGCCAAAAGGTACGCATGAGTATCAAAAATTCATTAAACCATCAGAGCTATCTTCTTGGGCACGCCATGCTGACTTAAATGTTAGTCAGCTCAAAGGAATGGGATACAACCCATTCACAGACCATTACTCATTGGGCGATGACGTTTCAGTCAACTACCTCATTCACACACTCAAGTCTTAATATGATTCTATTTGATCTCGATGGAACGCTGGTTGATACCGCGCCAGACCTTGGTTATGCGCTCAATTTGCAACGGGAGCGTCATGGTTTAGTGCCTATGCCTATGGAGGCAATTCGTCCTTTCGCATCGCATGGTTCAAAAGGATTGCTAAACATCGGTTTTGGTTTAACTCCTGAAAATGAAAATTTTGAGGCGATGCGAGTTGAGTATTTGGATTTATACGATCAAGTATTTAGACGTTCACCAATGTTGTTTGATGGGGTGGACGAACTGCTAGCAAGCCTTCAAAAACGCGATATCAAATGGGGGGTGGTAACTAACAAACCAAGACGTTTTGCCGCGCCATTAATCGAGTCTATGCAATTAAGTGCGCCTATGGCTTGTTTGGTATGTGGCGATGATGCGTCTCTACCTAAGCCTGCCCCAGACACTCTATTGATGGCCTGCGAGCAATCTTTTGTAAAGCCTGAACTGTGTTTTTATGTGGGTGATGCAGAACGCGATATTGAAGCCGGAAATGCTGCTGGGATGAAGACTGTTGTTGCCATGTGGGGGTATATTGATATTTCTGATCAGCCATTAACATGGGGTGCTGATTTCGTCATTAATCAACCAATAGATCTTGTGACTTTGTTAAATAAACACTTTAATTAAAGCTTAGCGTAAGGGTTTTTTCTAGCGCTTCAATTTCATCATCACTTAATTTAACGCCACTTTTTCCCGAAATTAAAAACACATCTTCCGCGCGCTTGCCCAAAGTGTTGATTTTCGCAGTTTGAATTTGCACTTCATGGGTTAAAAATGCATAAGCAATGGTTGACAGTAGGCCCGGTCGATCTCCAGCAATAATCTCAAGCTTATGATTGTTGCTGCCAGGAAGGCTCTCTAACGTTACATTTGATTTAATCGGCATGTGTTTGACTTGCCTGCTTAGCCTACCTTTTGCGGGGGCGCTTAATAACGTGTTGCTACGTAGACTGGCGCCAAGTTCGTACTCAATATAGTTTAATAAATCACGATAGCTTACTGATTTATCACTCTGATCTAAAACTAAAAAGCTATCTAAGGCATAAGCGTTTTTAGAGGTGTGAATTTTAGCTTCCAAGATGGTGTAGCTGATACGCTCAAAGAAACTGCAAATGCACGCAAACAAATCATCACGGTCTGGTGTGTAAATCATTACCTGAATCCCATCACCTGCAGGACTTAAGCGCGCCCTAACAATTGGTTCTTTTGTGTCCACGTGCCTCAATAAAAGCCTGCTATGCCATGCAATTTCATGGCTGGTGTGTCTAAGAAAGTACTGTTCGCCTAAGTTGTTCCATAGCGGAAGATAAGAGCGCTCCAAGATGCTGTAATGTCTAAGTGTGGCCTGAGCATCAGCCTTTCTTGTCGCAATTTCATCGCTCAATCCACCAGCATCACCACCATTTAAGAGACGTTGTGCGCTTAAAAACAAGGTTTCTAGCAACTTTGCTTTCCAAGCATTCCAAACCTTTGGGCTTGTTCCACGAATATCAGCCACAGTCAGTAGGTAAAGTGCAGTTAAATGGCGCTCATCTATCATTTTTAATGAAAACCCCTCAATCACTTGAGGGTCCGACAAATCAGACTTTTGCGCAGTGCTGGACATGGTGAGGTGCAATTCAACCATCCAAGCGACTAGCTGACTATCTTCTTTGCTGAGGCCGTGCCGTTTACAAAAGCTTTTGGCATCCGATGTGCCGAGTTTAGAATGATCACCACCGCGCCCCTTGGCAATATCGTGAAATAGCGCACCCAAATAAAGCAAATGAGGCGCATCAAAAGCCGCAAAAAGTTTGCTACATAATGGAAATTCATGGCTAAGCGCTTTGATTGAAAAGCGCTCTAAGTTGCCAAGCACATGCAAGATGTGCTCATCGACTGTATAGACATGGAATAAGTCATGTTGCATCTGACCAATAATTCGGCCGAACGCGGGGATGTAATTACCCAGTACGCCATAACGATTCATTCTTTTGAGCGTCTCGGTGACCCCGTTAGGCTGTTTGAGTATCTCGATAAACGTAGCTTTGTTTTTAGGGTCTAGCCTAAAGTCACGATTGACTAAGCTTTTGACGCGCTGCAATGTGCGTAGCAATGAGGCGCTAATGCCTGTTAATTCAGTATGTTTTTGCAGCAGTAGGAATATCTCAAAAATACATGATGGGTCGCGCTGGAGCAGCGTATTAGATTTTGCGCTTAACTGGCCGTTGTATGACTCAAATCTAGCGTTGATAGATTTGATTTCAATTGCTTCAGGCAAAGCCAACTCTTTTAGCAGCTTAAGTAGAATTTCATTAAATAAACCAACCGCTTTTGCGCTTTTATAATAGCCGCGCATCAATTGCTCACTGGCGCGGTGTCGCTTGGTATTAATAAATCCTAATTCTTCTGCTAGTTCATTTTGCAAATCAAAAATGAGTCTATCTTCACGGCGTTTTGCCATGTAATGCAAGCGAATACGCAACATTTGCAAGTGTTGCTCATGCTTAGCGATTTGCCTGAGTTCGGATTGGCTAATCAGACCGTGTTTAACCAACGCCTTCAAATCGCCACCCAAGTTTAGGCTACGTAAAATCCAAAGCACCACTTGTAAATCGCGCAGGCCTCCAGGGCTTTCTTTGATGTTAGGCTCAAGGTTGTAGGCCGTGTCATCAAAGCGAGCGTAGCGCTGATCTTGCTCATGAAGTTTGGCCTTAAAAAACGCACCAACATTCATTAAGTGAGACATTTGCGCTTGAAAGTTTTTAAATAACGATGGATTGCCAATAATAAGGCGGGCTTCGAGCAAGCTAGTTTGAACGGTTACATCTTTTTTAGCTTCGGTAGTGCACTCATCTAGATTTCTAACGCTATGTCCAACAGCAAGGCCTATGTCCCAAAACAAGCCAACCACTTGCTCAATGCGTTCATTGAGGCTGGCATCAGGATTGTTGGGCAATAAAATAAGTAAATCGACATCGGAGTAGGGGAACAGCTCACCTCGACCATAACCGCCAACTGCAACAAGGCAAACGGAATCAGTTAATTCGAATTGAAGCCAAATCTGCTGAAGCACATCATCAACAAGCTTAGATTGTTGCTTGAGTAACTTACGGCTGTTTTTGTGCTTAAAAAAATCATCACGAAGCAGGGCTTGGTTCTGCTTTAGATTTTCACGCCATGATTTTGCGTGACTTTCTTCTTGGCTCTGTTTTTGATTGAGCTGCATCGAGCGATTTTTAGTTGATAATAAAACTTGGCGCTAATGGAGCGCCTTCAGATACCGTTAACACTTCGTAACCAGTTTCTGTCACTAAAATGGTGTGCTCGAACTGGGCCGAGAGGCTGTGGTCTTTGGTGACTATTGTCCAGCCATCGCCCAATTGCTTGATAAAGCGCTTGCCTGCGTTAATCATCGGCTCGATAGTGAATATCATACCTGCTTGCAATTTAAGCCCCGTGCCTGCTTTACCATAATGAAGTACTTGCGGGTCTTCGTGGAATTTCTTTCCAATTCCATGGCCGCAAAACTCTTGCACCACACTAAAGCCATTTTTTTCTGCATATGATTCAATCGCATAACCAATGTCACCTAATGTTGCGCCTGGCTTTACTTTTGCTATACCAAGCCACATACATTCATAAGTCACTTCACATAAGCGTTTTGCTTGGATCGAGGGCTCTCCAACGTAAAACATACGACTGGTATCGCCGTGATAACCGTCTTTGATGACGGTTATATCTAGATTCACCACATCGCTATTTTTAAGCACTTTCTCTCCAGGCACGCCATGACAAATCTGATGATTCACTGAAGTGCAAATGGATTTAGGGTATGGAACGTGACCAGGAGGAGCGTAGTTAAGTGGCGCGGGAATGGTCTTTTGCACGTTCACCATATAATCGTGGCATAACTTGTCTAGCTCACCCGTTGTTACGCCTGGTTTTACATAAGGAGTGATAAAATCCAGCACTTCAGAAGCAAGCTTGCCTGCGATGCGCATTTTTTCAATGTCTTGTTCGTTTTTAATCGTAATTGCCATAGTTCAAACTTAAAGCCATTCAGGCTAAGTTTTTCCTTGAGTTTCGAGATGTGCTTATGGTAGCATACTGCACCTGTTTCGCTGGTAAGCAATCAGCAAAGCGGCAATGATTAAACTCTTGGTGAGTTACAGGATTTAATCAATTTTATTAATTACTTAGCTTGATTAATTGATTTTTGCAATTTTTGCATCAATAATTTTTTAAATACATCATGTTCCTAGTACAGGGTGTTCGCTTAGGCGAATGTTGTTGGGAGCATGTGAGCTATAACCCTTACTGGAGACTTTTATGTCCGTTACTATGCGCGAAATGCTGGAAGCTGGAGTTCACTTCGGCCATCAAACCCGTTACTGGAACCCAAAAATGGCACCATTCATTTTTGGCGATCGCAACAAAATCCATATCGTTAACTTAGAAAAAACATTGCCTTTGTTTGAAGATGCATTGAAGTATGTGCGTCAACTTTCAGCAAACAAGGGTCGCATTTTGTTCGTTGGTACAAAACGCCAAGCACGTGACATCATGCAAGAGGAAGCTGTTCGCTCAAACTGTGCATACGTTAACTATCGCTGGCTAGGCGGTATGTTGACTAACTTCAAAACAGTTAAACAATCGATCAAGCGTTTAACCGACTACGAAACAATGCTACAAGATGGTAGCTTGGAAAAATTCGGTAAAAAAGAAGCTTTAGGCTATAAACGCGAAGTTGAAAAACTTTCACGTTCTATCGGTGGCATTAAAGAAATGGGTGGCTTGCCTGATGCTATTTTCATCGTTGACGTTGGTCACGAAAGCGGTGCTGTGACAGAAGCAGCTAAGCTTGGTATTCCAGTGATTGGTGTTGTTGATACAAACAACTCACCTGATGGCGTAACTTACGTTATCCCTGGTAACGATGACTCAAGCCGTGCTATTCGATTGTACGCTCGTGGTATTGCTGATGCAGTGCTTGAGGGTCGCAACCAATTCATCGCTGAGATTGTTAAGTCTGCAGACGAAGAACCAGTTGCTGCTGCAGAAGCTGCAGCAGAGTAATACCCCGTCAAAAAGGGGCTTAGGCCCCTTTTTTTGTATCTAATACTTTTGAATGAAATGGCTTTTAAGTGATTCCACCCTTAAGCCAAGATTATATTTAAGGAGTTTTAAATGGCTGAAATTACCGCATCAATGGTAAAAGAATTACGTGAGCGTACTGATGCTCCGATGATGGATTGTAAAAAAGCGTTGTCAGAAGCTGACGGCGATATGGACCGTGCTGAAGAGATTCTACGTGTTCGTTTTGGTAACAAGGCAAGCAAAGCTGCTGGCCGTGTTGCTGCTGAAGGTACAGTTGGCGTTAGCATCAGTGCTGATGGCAAAACTGGCGCAATGATTGAAGTTAACTCTGAAACAGATTTCTGTGCAAAAAATGATGATTTCTTAGCTTATGTACGTGAATTGGCTGTTGTTGTTGAGAAAAGCAATCCAGCAAATATCGAAGCGGTTGCAGCATTGCCTATGAATGGCAGCACTGCAGAAGATGTTCGTACACAATTGGTTGGTAAAATTGGTGAAAACATTACACCACGTCGTTTTGTTCGTTTAGCGGCACAAGGCAAATTGGCTTCTTACGTTCACGGTAGTAAAATCGGCGTCATCGTTGACGTTGTTGGCGGTGATGACACACTTGGTAAAGATATCGCTATGCATATCGCAGCTGCAAAACCAAAATCACTGGATGCAAGCGGTGTTGACGCAGCATTGATTGAAGCTGAGCGTCGCGTTGCAATCGAAAAAGCAATAGAAGCTGGTAAGCCAGATGCAATGCTTGAAAAAATTGCTGACGGTACTGTGCAAAAATTCTTGAAAGAAGTGACTTTGTTAAGCCAAAACTTCGTTAAAGATGACAAAGTAACGATTGAACAGTTATTGAAATCTAAGGGCGCTTCAATTGCTTCATTCACAATGTACACTGTGGGTGAGGGCATCGAAAAAGTGGTCACTGATTTCGCTGCTGAAGTAGCTGCTGCTGCTAAGTTGTAAAAAATAATTGCGCAGCGAATTTTTAGCTGCACAATGTTGTAAACTCGCAAAACGATGATATCCAAGGAGAGCTTGGCGTCATCGTTTTGCACAATAGAACAGGAGTTTTATACCGTGTCTGCACAAACGCCAAAATACAAACGCATCTTATTAAAGCTTTCTGGCGAGGCCCTCATGGGTGATGATGCTTACGGCATCAATCGCGCCACCATCAATCGTATTGTTGGTGAAGTTAAAGAAGTCGTTGATTTAGGTGTGCAAGTCGCGGTAGTGATTGGTGGCGGCAATATTTTCCGTGGTGTTGCGCCCGCAGCAGAAGGCATGGATAGAGCAACTGCAGATTATATGGGTATGCTCGCTACCGTAATGAATGCCTTAGCGCTTCAAGATGCGATGAAACACATTGGCTTGGTCAGTCGCGTTCAATCAGCACTCAATATCGAACAAGTTGCAGAGCCTTATATTCGTGGTAAAGCCATTCGTTATTTGGAAGAAGGCCGGGTAGTGATTTTCGGTGCGGGCACAGGCAATCCATTCTTTACAACAGACACAGCCGCTGCCTTACGTGGTCTTGAAATTAGTGCTGAGATTGTGATTAAGGCGACCAAAGTAGATGGTATCTACACGGATGATCCTAAAACAAATCCTGATGCGATGCGCTACACCACCGTTTCATTTGATGAAGCAATTGGTAAAAATCTAAAAGTGATGGACGCAACAGCCTTAACGCTCTGCCGCGACCAAAATCTCCCAATTTCAGTATTCAGTATATTCAAGCAAGGCGCATTGAGGCGTGTTGTGATGGGTGAAGATGAAGGCACTAAAGTCTTAGTTTGAAAATAATTTAACGCCTAAAAATAAGTATGACCAAACACTCTTAATTTATATTCAATTAAGTGATTAGCAAGGAGAATTGAATGTTAGCGGAAGTAAGATCAAATGCAGAACAAAAAATGCAAAAGTCGCTAGAAGCGCTTAAAAACGATTTAGGTAAAGTACGAACTGGCCGAGCCCACACGGGCTTGTTAGACCATGTCATGGTTGAGTACCATGGCTCCATGGTTTCTGTTAACCAGGTAGCTAACGTAACATTGGGCGATGCTCGTACAATTAACGTTCAGCCTTACGAGAAACCATTGATAGGCAAAGTTGAAAAAGCCATTCGTGATGCTGATTTGGGCTTAAATCCCGCAACCAATGGTGATTTGATTCGCGTACCAATGCCAATGTTGACAGAAGAGCGTCGCAGAGACTTGATTAAAGTTGTACGCACTGAGGGCGAAAATGCCAAAGTTGCCGTACGTAACATCCGACGCGATGCCAATGATGCGTTAAAAAAGCTAATTAAAGACAAAGAGATTAGTGAAGATGATGAACGTCGTGCACAAGACGAAATTCAAAAAATCACTGACAAAAGCGTCACTGAGATCGACAAGATGCTTCAGGTTAAAGAAACAGACTTAATGGCTGTTTAAACCATTTTTAATGCACTTATTTATATTAAACACGGAGCTTTAATTGAGCATATTTTCTAGCTCAACAAGCGCTATCCCCGATACACTTGAAATTCCTCGCCACGTTGCCGTCATTATGGATGGCAATGGGCGTTGGGCAAAAAAACGCTTTTTACCTAGGGTTGCTGGACACAAGGTTGGCTTAGAAACAGTGCGCGGTATGATTCGTCAATGTGTTGATATTGGAGTTGAATATCTCACCTTATTTGCTTTTAGTAGTGAAAATTGGCGTAGACCGCCTGAAGAAGTCAGTTTTTTAATGAGCTTATTTATGGAGGCTCTTAAAAAAGAGGTGATTAAACTGCATAAAAGCAATGTGCGCTTTGTCATGATTGGCAACAAAAGTGATTTTAATGAGTCACTATCACATGAAATTACCACCGCTGAGATATTAACTGCAAGCAATACAGGGTTAACGCTGACTATAGCAGCTAATTATGGTGGTCGCTGGGATGTGCTACAAGCAGTTAACGCCATGCAAAAAGCCAATCCAAACATGGCTGGAGCCTTCACAGAAGAGCATTTAAACCCATACTTATCAATGCATTACGCTCCAGAACCTGACTTATTCATTCGAACTGGCGGAGAAAAACGAATTAGTAATTTTTTATTATGGCAGCTTGCATACACTGAACTTTATTTTACAGATACGCTATGGCCTGACTTTGATGACGATGCTTTTAAGCTCGCTATACAATCCTATCAACAACGGGAGCGTCGCTTTGGACGCACCAGTGAACAATTGGCTAACCCATAAATGCTTAAAACTCGCCTTATCACCTCATTAGTTCTTTTCTTAACCATTGGCGCTGCTTATGTTTACTTGCCACCTTTATATTGGGCGCTTTTGGTACTAGCAGTTACTTCAATTGCCGCATGGGAATGGGCGGGGCTATCCAAGTTTAATAAGCCTTTCAGCTTTATTTATAGTGGCTTTGTTTTACTTTTGGGCTTGTTTGTCATTCTTTACACGCCACAATTAATGCAAATTGTCATCGTATGGGCAGTGCTTGCTTCAACGATATTCTGGCTTCTGATTGTTCCATTTTTATTAGCCTTTACACCTACCATTAATAATCGTTTCATCATGGCCGTTCTTGGTTTAATTGTCATTATCCCTTTTGGTTTAACGATGATTGCTTTACGTGAGATTAATCCATTATTGTTGGTTGTTTTTGCGATGACCGTTTGGATAGCAGATATCGCCGCTTACTTTGCAGGAAAACGCTTTGGTAAACACAAGCTAGCGTCTAGCATTAGTCCAGGAAAAACATGGGAGGGCGTGCTTGGTGCATTCTTTGCCATTTCAATCTTCGCCTCCTTACTTTCTTACCTAGCGCATCAAAGTTATTGGTTTGTGCTCGTATTTTTAGGGGTGATGGCACTCAGCATCATGGGTGATTTATTTGAGTCAATGATTAAGCGCCAAGCGGATGTCAAAGATAGCAGTCATTTATTGCCTGGTCATGGCGGTGTTTTAGATCGAGTTGATGGTTTAACTTCAAGTCTTCCATTGGTCATGTTCTTGTTAACACTACCTATCTACCACAATTTATATTTGTATATTAAAGCAGTTGTGTTTCATGCCTAAATTGAAACAAGTCACCATACTCGGTGCAACAGGTACCATCGGTGTAAATACTTTAGATGTGATTTCACAACATCCTAATCGCTTTGCTGTCTTCGCTTTAACTGCTAATCAAAACGTTGATGCACTCTTTGATCAATGTCAAAAATTCAGCCCCCTATATGCTGTGATGCTAGAAGAGAAAGCCGCTGATCAGTTATCGCAAAAGCTTAAGCAATCTGGAAGCGCAACTGAAGTGCTTTGCGGGATGGCTGCTTTAGAGTTTGTTTCGGCACATGAAAAAGTTGATGCCGTCATGGCCGCCATTGTTGGTGCTGCCGGCTTAAAACCTGCCATTGCTGCAGCGAAGACAGGCAAGCGCATTCTTCTGGCTAACAAAGAAACACTTGTTATGGCTGGTAGTTTATTTATGCAAGCCGTGAAGCACGGCGGAGCAACGCTTCTGCCAATTGATAGCGAGCACAATGCAATATTCCAAGTCATGCCCCAGGACAAAGGTTCAAACCTTGCTGACGGCGGTGTAAAGAAAATTCTTCTTACGGCCTCCGGGGGTCCGTTTCGCCAAGCAAGTGCTGAAGAACTCAAGCGAGTTACTTTAAAGCAGGCCTTAAATCATCCTAATTGGGTGATGGGGCCAAAAATTACCATTGATTCGGCTACTCTGATGAATAAGGGCTTGGAGGTGATTGAAGCTCGCTGGCTATTCAATGCATCGCCTGATCAAATTGAGGTGGTTGTTCACCCACAAAGCGTTATTCACTCTATGGTTGAGTATGTGGATGGCTCAGTGCTTGCTCAGCTGGGCAACCCTGATATGCGCACACCGATTGCTTATGCATTGGGCTATCCAGAACGACTGCAAAGCGGTGTAAGTTCTCTCGATTTATTCAAAATTGCACGTTTAGATTTTGAAGCGCCAGATACAAAAAAATTCCCATGTTTAAGATTAGCATTTGATGCATTAAATGCTGGCGGCAATGCAGCGGCCATCATGAACGCTGCGAATGAAGTCGCAGTTGAGGCATTTATCAAAGAAAAAATCAGCTTTACAGACATTCCTGTGCTGATCGAGTCAGTTTTAGAAAATAGCAGCATCAAGCCAGTGACCGATCTTGAAATGCTGGTCTCGTCTGATCTCGAAGCTCGTGATTCAGCGAATGCATGGATGGCGAAGGCAATATGATTACATTGGCTGCATTTGTCATTACCTTAGCGATTTTAATTGCGATTCACGAATATGGCCATTTTCAGATGGCGAGATGGTGTGGCGTAAAAGTTCTTAAATTTTCAATAGGATTTGGCCGTCCAATCTTTTCTAAGAAGTTCGGTTATGACCAAACGGAGTTTGTCCTTTCCGCTTTGCCTTTTGGTGGTTTTGTAAAAATGCTGGATGAACGAGAGTTGTCTGAGCATGAAAAGTCATTAATAAATCCTGATGAATTAAATAGGGCATTCAATCGCCAATCAGTCTATAAACGCATTGCTATCGTTGCTGCAGGTCCATTAGCTAACTTATTACTTGCAGTTGTATTGTATTGGATACTGATGATTCAGGGCACTGTTGGCTTAAAGCCGGAAGTGGCAGATGTTGCTGATGGAACTGCCGCTAGCACTGCGCAAATTCATAAGGGTGACCGCATCCTCAATATCGCTGGTGAAGATGTAAAGTTATGGCAAGATATCCAATGGATATTAGTTCGGAATGTCTTCAAATCGGCATCAGTAGAGGTTCAAACTATTGATATTGATCAACAAAAACACACTCGCCGCATTGATCTGACTGGCATTAACGAGTCCGATTTGAACGCTGACTTTTTAGCAAAACTTGGGCTAAAACCCTCAAGACCAGTTGTTGAACCAATCATTGGCAGTGTCATTAAAAGCAGCGCGGCAGATAAGGCGGGGCTTCAGTCGGCTGACAAAATTTTAGCTGTCAATGGGACATTGATCACTGATTGGGAGTCTTTGGTCACCATTATTCAAGATAGCCCAAACGAGATGCTTAACCTAAGCGTTGAGCGAAGCAATCAAATATTAATGATTAGAGTGACACCTTCTAGCATTAACAAAAACGGTCAATTAATCGGTCAAATTGGTGCTGCGGTATTCATGGATGAAAATATGATGCGTGGTTATTTGATTACCAATCATCTTTCAACCCTAGAATCTCTGATGAAGGCTGTTCAAAAAACCTATGAAACATCAGCATTTAGCCTAAAAATGTTGGGCAATATGTTAACTGGGGACGTCTCAATTAAATCGATCAGTGGGCCAGTTACAATTGCAACCTATGCAGGCCAAAGCGCTAAATTAGGTTTGAATGCATTCATTGCCTTTTTGGCAGTCATTAGTATTAGTTTAGGCGTGTTAAATCTAATACCAATCCCCGTGTTGGATGGGGGGCATTTGTTGTATTATATGGTTGAATTAGCCAAGGGTAGTCCAGTTTCTGAGCGGACAATCGAAATTGGCCAGCGCATTGGTTTAACAGTCTTGGGATTGTTGATGGTATGTGCTTTATATAATGATATTAATAGATTGATAGTGGGCTAAGCCTAATGATTTTAAAAGACAAGCTATGTGCTAAGTTAAAGCAATTGCCAGTTATTTTGATTGGTTTATACGCCTCGAGTGCTTTTTCAATGGAGTCGTTTGTTGTTAAAGACATTCGTGTTGAAGGCATTCAGCGCACAGAAGCTGGTACTGTATTTAGCTACTTGCCTGTCAAAGTAGGTGAAACCATGGATGACGACAAGGCAACGCAGGCGATTAAAGCGCTTTATGGCACAGGCTTTTTTAAAGATGTCCGGGTCGAAGCTGATCAGGACGTTCTGGTCGTCACCATTCAAGAACGCTCCGCCATTGCACAGATTACCTTTAACGGTAACAAATCATTCCCTACGGATAAAATGAAAGAAGGACTTAAGCAAATCGGCCTTTCTGAAGGCCTGATTTTTGATAAGTCTATGCTTGATCGAGCGGAGCAGGAAATTAAACGTCAATATCTTTCGCAAGGTAAATATGGCGCAAGTGTAAAAGCAAGCGTTAGTCCATTAGAGCGCAACCGTGTTGGCCTTCGCTTTGAAATTGAAGAAGGCGCTGTATCTAAAATCAGAAGCATTAATATTGTAGGTAACCAAGCCTTTACTGAAGAAGAATTGCATGAGCAATTCAAGCTCACAACACCTAACTGGCTGACTTGGTGGAATAAGAACGATCAATACTCAAAACAAAAATTAACAGCTGACTTAGAAACCTTACGTTCTTTCTACATGAATCAAGGTTATCTAGAGTTTAATATTGATTCCACCCAAGTTTCTATTTCTCCTGATAAGCGCGATATATATATTACGGCAAACATTACCGAAGGCGAAAAGTACACAGTCACTGGAATAAAAGTTGCTGGCGATACGATTATTCCAGAGGATGATTTGCGTAAGTTAATTACTCTAAATACTGGTGAACCCTTTAATCGTCAGAAGATAACAAGCTCAAGCAAATCAATGAGTGATAGGCTTGGGAATGAAGGCTATGCTTTCGCCAATGTCAATGCGGTGCCTGAAGTCGATAAAGAAAATCATACGGTCGCCTTTACTTTTATGGTGGATCCAGGTCGTCGGGTTTACGTCCGTCGTATCAACTTAACTGGCAACACAAGAACTCGCGATGAGGTGATTAGACGCGAAATGCGTCAAATGGAATCATCATGGTATGGTGCCGACAGAATTACGCGTTCTAAGCAACGTTTAGATCGTTTGCAATACTTCTCCGACGTGAATCTTGAGACACCAGCTGTGCCTGGCACGTCGGATCAGGTTGACGTCAATGTAAAAGTGACCGAAAAATCAACAGGTAGCATTATGTTTGGCGCAGGCTTGTCTAGTTATGAAGGTATTGTGTTGGGTGTGACAGTCAATCAAAACAACTTCTTAGGTACAGGTAATCGAGTGGCTGCGCAAGTTAATACCGGTAAGATTAATACGGTTTACTCACTGTCTTACACCGATCCATACTTTACACCTGATGGTATTAGTCGAACATTTAATATTTACCGTCGAGATGTGGATACAACTCGTATGTCAATTGCGACAGGTTCTTATCAGACTTCTTCATACGGCGGTGGCGTTTCATTTGGTATGCCCCTAAATGAACGTGATTCAGTTAATGCCGGCATTTCGTTCGATTACACTGACGTAACACTTCAAGCAAACAGTCCCAAGCGATTCAAGCGATATTGCGATGCTAATGAAAACTTGGGCTGTGCAAACTATTCTTATATGCTTAATTTAGGCTGGGCTCATGACACGCGCGATAGTACCTTATTTCCAAAAGAGGGCGTTTATCAAAGAATTTTGGCTGAAATTGGACTGCCAGGCTTGGATTTGGAGTACTACAAGCTAGATTACAAACATACTTGGTATCAACCCATTAACCAATTCATGACTTTTTCACTTAATGGAGAGTTTGGCTATGGTGATACCTATGGATCAAAAGCATTTCCGTATTTCAAGAATTACTACGTTGGTGGCGTGAACTCAATTCGCGGTTACGACACAAGTGCAGTTGGTAGGTATGAACAACCATCCGATGGAAATTTTGGGTTCTTTACTGGTGGAACCAAGCGCATTGTTGGTAATGCGGAGATTTACTTCCCTGTACCAGGCATGAAAGATTCAAGTCAGTTACGGCTAAGTACTTTTGTTGATGCTGGTAACGTTTATACCTCAGAACAGAGTGTTAGCTTAGGTGATTTGAGATATTCTGTGGGTGCGGGTATCAGCTGGTATTCACCTTTTGGACCAATTAAATTAGTGCTTGCCAAAGCTTTAAATCCCAAAGTGGATGCCAATAACAACGATAGAACACAAATGATCCAATTCCAGATGGGTTCACAGTTTTAATTATTAAGTTAGATATAAGGAGAGTTCAATTGAGTAAATTGTTAAGTCGTTTATTAGTCACCGGCTTGTTTGTATTCGCGTTAAATACCAATGCATCTGAGCTTAAGATTGGTTACGTTCAAGTTGACAAAATCCTACAAGAAGCACCGCAAACTGCTGAAAGCGGTAAGAAATTAGAAAAAGAGTTTAGTCCGCGCACGCAAGAGCTCGAACGCTTGCAAAAACAAATTAAAGACATTGAAACGTCTCTAGATAAAGATGCTCTGACAATGTCTGACGTCGACAGAAAAAACAAAGAGCGTGACTTAGCTAACCTTAAAATCGATTTTCAACGTAAACAACGTGAATTGCGTGAAGACGTAAATCTTCGCAAAAATGAAGAGTTGGGCGCATTGCAAGACCGTATCAATAAAGCTGTCACAGCTGTTTCTGAGGCTGAAGGATACGATTTGGTTGTGTACGGCGGCGTTGCATACGCAAACAAGAAAATTGATATTACAGACAAAGTGCTTAAATCGTTAGGTAAGAAATAATTAACCGCAATTAAGGTTGGTTCGATTCTATGAGCATCACGCTAAAAGCATTGGTCGAAAAACTTGGCGGTGAGTTAATAGGAAATGATGTCGAAGTGAGTCGAGTTGCTTCAGTTGCAAATGCTGAGGCAGGTCACATCACTTTTATCACTGACAGCAAATATCGAAAAAGTCTCTCCGATACAAAAGCTAGTGCAGTTATCTTGGCTGAAGAGAATAGAGCTTTTAGCGATCTGCCAAGAATAGTGACGGATAACCCTTACGCTTATTTTGCCAAAGTATCGGCTTTGTTAAACCCCCAAATAAATGCTGTTTTTGGGGTGCATACTAGTTCAATAATAGGCGCAGAATCAAAAATATCAGCGACTTGCGCCGTTGGACCGAACGCAGTGATAGGCCATCAAGTAAGTTTGGCTGATGGGGTTGTGGTAGGAGCTGGTTGTTTTATCGGGGATAACGTCACCATTGGCAAAAATACCAAGTTACAACCCAATGTCACCATTTACTCGGACTCTTTAGTAGGCGCTAATTGCAATATTGCCTCTGGTGCAGTCATTGGTGCTGATGGCTTTGGATATGCAAATCAAGATGGCACTTGGGTAAAAATACCTCAAGTCGGACGCGTGGTAATTGCTGAAGATGTAGACGTTGGCGCAAATACAACGATTGACCGTGGTGCGCTTGATGATACGGTAATTGAAAAGGGCGTTAAGCTCGATAACCTTATTCAGATTGGCCATAACTGTATTATTGGAGCGCATACAGTCATTGCCGGTTGTGTTGGGATTGCAGGCAGTGCAAGAATAGGAAAGCGCTGCCGTATTGGTGGTGCCGCGATGATATTAGGTCATCTAGAAATTGCTGATGATGTGACCATATCGCCAGGAAGTATGATTACAAGGTCATTAAAAAAATCAGATACATACACAGCATTAATGCCATTTCAAAGGCATGAAGATTGGTTAAAAACAGCAGCAAGTCTGCGGCATTTAACTGAAATAAATGAAAAACTAAAAGCGCTAGAAAATACATTAGCGGCATTAAAATCAAAAGATTAATATTGAAAGATAAGGTAGAAGCATGACAGATAACATAGATACAAGTATGGACATCCACCAAATACTGGATCATTTACCTCATCGTTATCCGTTCGTTCTCGTTGACCGTGTATTGTCACTCGAAATTGGCAAAGAGATTACTGCAGTTAAGAATGTCAGCATCAATGAGCCATTTTTCCCTGGCCATTTTCCATATCATCCAGTGATGCCAGGTGTCTTAATTGTGGAGGCAATGGCGCAAGCAGCTGCGATTCTCTCATTCAAAACTATGGGTATCAAGCCAACGGATGACGCCGTTTATTATTTTGCGGGTATTGATAATGCGCGTTTTAAAAAACCTGTCTCACCAGGCGATCAAATTATCCTTAAAGTTAGCATTGATCGTATTTTACGTGGAATCTGGAAATACAAAGGCGTGGCACTGGTTGATGACGCTGTCGTTGCTGAGGCAGAGATGATGTGCATTCTTAAAGAAATCGCGTAAGACATTTAAAATGTCATTTACAAACATTCACCCAACCGCAATTGTTGATGCAAAAGCTGAGCTTGCGGATGACGTTACAATCGGCCCTTATTCGGTTATTGGACCAGATGTAAAAATTGATAGCGGCTCCAGTATTGGTTCGCATGTGGTGGTGACAGGTCACACAACCATTGGTAAACACAACCAAATTTTCCAATTCTCGTCATTGGGTGAAGCCCCTCAGGATAAAAAGTATAAAGGCGAACCTACTAAGCTAGAAATAGGTGATCACAACACCATTCGTGAGTTTTGTACTTTCAATCGAGGAACTAGCCAAGATAAAGGGCTTACTAAAATTGGGAATCATAATTGGATTATGGCGTATGTCCATATTGCTCACGATTGTTACGTTCACAACAACACCATTCTAGCTAACAATTCGTCATTGGCAGGGCATGTGGTGATGGATGACTATGCAATTCTTGGTGGATTTACTTTGGTTCACCAATTCTGTAAAATTGGCCAGCATGTTATTACAGCGGTTGGTTCAGTGGTGTTTAAAGACATCCCACCCTATGTAACAGCCTCAGGCTACGATGCAAACCCCCACGGCATTAACGCTGAAGGCCTTAAACGCAGAGGCTTTTCTGCTGACAGCATCACCAATATTAAGCGCGCTTACAAGACCTTATATCGTCAAAGTTTAACTTTGGATGAAGCAAAGGTTGCGCTTACACAGCAGGCCTTAACCGCGACTGAATTGACTCTGCTTGTGGAGTTTTTAAACCAATCTACTCGCGGCATCATTCGTTAACTAAGGCTTTTGCATGGCGCTAATCGTCGGTATTGTTGCAGGTGAAGCTTCAGGTGACTTGCTCGGCAGTCGTTTAATCCGTGCATTAAAAAAGCATAGGCCAGACATTGAGTTTGTGGGTATTGCTGGGCCCAAGATGATGGCTGAAGGCGCAAAATCACTCTACTCCATGGATAGACTTTCACTTCATGGTTATGGCTTTGATGTTTTAAAGCAAATTCCAAGCTTGTTTAGGATGCGTAAGCAACTTGGTGATTATTTCATCACAAATCCCCCGAATGTTTTTATTGGTATTGATGCACCAGACTTCAATTTTTCATTAGAGAAAAGACTTAAGAAAAAAGGGATTACTACTATTCATTACGTCAGCCCATCCATTTGGGCTTGGCGTAAAGGCCGTATGGGTAAAATCAAACGCGCCGTTAATCAAATCCTCACCTTATTTCCTTTTGAGCCTGCATTGTATAAGGCTGCTGGCGTGAAAGCGACTTATGTTGGCCATCCTTTAGCTGATGAAATACCCCTCTATCCTGATGTACAAGAAGCAAGGAGTGCGTTAAACCTGGCTAAATCACCTTTAATTATTGCTATGCTGCCCGGCAGTCGAGTAGGTGAGGTAACACAACTGGCTGAGCTGTATGTAAAAACTGCAAAAAAAATTAGCATGGTTCAGCCTGAGGCTTTATTCTTAGTGCCGCTTATTACACGAGAAACCCGCATTATTTTTGAAAAAGCGCTATATGCCAGTATTAATGCTGCACCCGAAAAACATCATCCCAACTTTAAGATTATTTTTGGGCACGCTCACATGGCGATGCAAGCGGCAGACCTTGTTGTTGTTGCTTCTGGAACAGCAGCACTTGAAGCAGCATTATTAAAACGCCCCATGGTAATTACATACCGAATGCCTTGGCTTAGCTGGCAAATTCTTAAGCGTTTGAATTATTTGCCTTACGTTGGATTGCCGAATATTTTAGCTGGACGATTTGTTGTGCCAGAGTTGCTCCAAGTTGATGCTAATCCAGATAAGTTAGCCGAAACTATTTTAAATATAGTCAACAACAAGGCACTCCTGAATGACATTCGTGCGGAGTTCACAAGCATGCACGAACTGCTTCGTCAAAACAATGAAGATAAAGCTGCGCAAGCTGTCTTGGAATACCTTTCATGACCAAACCATTAATTTGCGGGGTAGATGAGGCAGGTAGAGGGCCATTGGCTGGTGCAGTGTTCGCTGCTGCCGTCATTCTCGATCCTGCTAGACCAATTGCTGGATTAGCTGACTCCAAAAAATTATCAGAAAAGAAACGGGATGCTTTAGCTATTGAAATTAAAGAATATGCCTTGGCATGGGCAATTGCCAGCAGCAGCGTAGAAGAGATTGATGAGATTAATATTCTGCAAGCTAGCCTATTAGCCATGAAAAGAGCTGTCGAGTCTTTAGGTGTTGTACCAACCGAAGTTTTGATCGATGGTTTGCATTGTCCTAGTTTGCCAATGGCAATGCGTGCTATTGTTCAAGGTGATAGCAAAGAAGCTACTATCTCAGCGGCTTCTATTCTTGCAAAAACAGCAAGAGATGCAGATTTATATGAACTAGATAAACTATATCCTGAATATGGGTTTGCTAAACACAAAGGCTACCCAACGTCTTTACATATTCAAGTGTTAGAACAACATGGCGTTCTAAGCATTCATCGAAAGAGCTATGCGCCAGTTAAGAAAATACTTAATCTCAAATAGAAAAAATTAATGAACGATACTAAAGATAGTAATGGCAACATCCTAAATGATGGCGATTCAGTCCAGCTGATTAAGGACTTAAAGGTAAAAGGCACATCAGTCACCTTGAAACGCGGTTCGTTTGCTAAAAATATCCGTTTAACAGATGACCCTGAAGAGGTTGAATGCAGTGTTGAAAAAGTTAAAGGCTTGGTTTTAAAAACCTGCTTCTTAAAGAAAGTCTAAGCTAGTAATAAAAATACAGTAGGCTGCTTGTGCAAATCGGGCAGCTCAGTTTTTTTCCATTCAGCAATTGTTTTACTCACTACAAACTCAGTTTCTAAGCTGACGTTTTTAGCGATACACAACTTAGTATTCGCAGCACAACTTGCCAATATATCCTCTAGCATATGTTGATTACGGTAGGGCGTTTCAATGAATATCTGCGTTTCATTAAGGCACTGTGATTGTTTTTCGATCTCTTTTAATTTATTAACGCGAGCAGCTTTGTCACTAGGCAAATAACCTAAGAAGGTAAATTGCTGCCCATTAAAGCCTGATGCCATTAACCCAAGCAATATGGATGATGGGCCGACTAATGGTGTGACCCGAATATTTTTTTTATGGGCTAAAGCAGCAAGCAAAGCACCAGGATCGGCAATGCCTGGGCAGCCAGCCTCTGACAGCATTCCAACATTGTGCCCTGCAAGCAAAGGTGCAATAAGTGCTGGTAAATCCTTCTCAACACTATGTTCATTGAGTAATTGAAAGTTGAGCTCACGAACTGGTTTGTGAGTTTTGACGGAGCCCAAAAAACGACGTGCGCTTTTTTCGTTCTCCACCACAAAATATTCCAAATTTTGAACGAGCTGCATCACATCAGCAGGAATAACATAACTCAGATTATCGTCACCCAAAGTGACTGGAACCATGTACAAAGTGCCGAGCGCCATCTTAATTCGCCTTATGTTTATGCTTAAATGACATTGACTTCTTCATTTTGAAGCATAGTGATGAGCTTAATAAGCGGCAAGCCTATCAAAGCGTTTGGATCAGAGCCTGTCATTGAAGCAATCACCGCAATCCCTAAGCCTTCAGACTTGGCGCTTCCCGCACAATTGTAAGGTTCTTCTATACGTAAATAGTTTTCAATCTGCGCGTCGGTGAGATTTCTAAATTCTACATCGTAAGGAACAACCTCAGCTTGCATGTGCTTAGTTAATGCATTGTATAAGCATAATGCGCTGTGAAAAGTAACGCGACGGCCTCGTTGATATTGCAGCTGTTTAACTGCATTTTCATGTGTCATTGGTTTTCCAAGCTGAATGCCATCCAGCGTCGCAACCTGGTCACAACCAATGACTAAGGCATCAGGGTGAGACTCAGCGACTTTTTTTGCTTTTAGCTGAGCGAGCCTTAATGCAGTTTCTTGTGGTAACTCTCCATCTAAAGGTGATTCATCAATCTCTGGTGAGATTGCATCAAAAGGCAAGCCTAGTCTGGCCAGTAGCTCTTGGCGATAAGGCGAGGATGAGGCGAGAATTAGTTTTTGTTTCATATGAAATATTACCTATAAAAAAGCCGGCAGTAACTTACTGCCGGCTTCCATTTATTACTAGAATGAATTAATTACTCAGGTTGGATTTCTAAGAGTGACTCGTCTGGTGTAACGGTATCACCTTTTTTCACGTGCACGGCCACTACAACGCCTGTTACTGATGATTGAATTTCATTCTCCATTTTCATCGCTTCAATCACGAGCACAGCATCACCCGCATTCACTTTATCACCCGCTTTAACTTTAATCTCAACAATGCTACCAGGCATAGCTGTCGTTACACAACCTTCATGTGATGGGCGAGGGCGACCGCTTGCACCCACTTTGGCAGCTGCTTTCTTTTTACCACTCGACTTACCGCCTCCAACCTCAATCTCACTTAAGGTTTCAACAATCACTTCTTCCGCAATACCATCAACGGAGACATAAAACGGACGTTGCTCTTCACCTGCATGACCGCTTCCAGTCAATTTAATGTGGAAAGTTTCACCATGCAGTGTCACCTTAAATTCATTAGGCGCATATCTTGCATCATTAGTTGAAACAGCTTCTTTAGTCAGTAATTGTTCAGGTTTCAAACTTCCTGCATTGCGTTCTTGCAAGAATGTTTTAGCCAAGTCAGGGAACATCGCGTAAGTCAAAACATCCTCTTCAGTCATCGCCCATGCTTCAGACTCTTGGCGCAACTTATCCATTTCATCGTCAAGCAAATCAGCAGGACGGCACTCAATTACTTCTGCATCATAACCAACAGCAATGTTTCTGATGTCAATGTTCACGTTTGCAGGCGCTTTACCATATTGTCCTAAGAAGTAGTTTTTAACTTCATTGGTCACTGACTTGTAACGTGCGCCAGTCATTACATTCAATACCGCCTGCGTGCCAACAATTTGTGATGTAGGGGTAACAAGCGGAGGAAAGCCTAAATCTTCACGAACGCGAGGAATTTCAGCCAGCACCTCATCCATACGGTTTAATGCGCCTTGTTCTTTCAGTTGGTTAGAAAGATTTGAAATCATGCCGCCTGGCACTTGATTCACTAAAACGCGGGTATCAACGCCTGTGAACTCGCTTTCAAATTGCCAGTAGTTTCTACGAACCTCACGGAAATAAGCGGTAACTTCTTGAAGTGCGGCTAAACTTAAGCCTGTGTCGTACTCCGTACCTTGAAGCGCAGCAACTAAGCTTTCTGTTGTAGGATGGCTTGCACCTTCTGAGAAGGATGTATTACATGTATCGATAATGGTTGCGCCGTTTTCAACCCCTTTTAACAAGTTCATGCTTGCTAAGCCTGAAGTAGCATGACTATGCAAGTGAATAGGTAGCTTGACTGCAGCACGGATCGCTTTAACTATCTCGGTAGTGCTCTTAGGCGTCAATAATCCTGCCATATCTTTAATTGCAATGGTATCTGAGCCCATCGCTTCTAATTCTTTAGCCATGGCAACGAAGTAGTCGACGTCATGCACGGGACTTGTTGTATAAGCAATAGTCCCTTCAGCATGTTTGCCATGCTTCTTAACCGCTTCGATAGATACACGTATATTTCGAATGTCGTTCATTGCGTCAAAAATACGAAACACATCAACGCCAGAATCAGCAGATTGTTTTATAAAGGCACGCACAACATCGTCAGAATAATGACGATAACCAAGTAGGTTTTGACCCCGCAACAACATTTGAATGCGGCTATTAGGTAGGGCAGCACGTAGTTTCTTTAAACGCTCCCAAGGGTCTTCTTTTAGATAGCGAACGCAGGTGTCAAATGTAGCGCCACCCCAGGCTTCAAGAGACCAAAAACCAATGGCATCTAATTTTGAGCAGATTGGCAACATGTCCTCAGTACGTAGACGGGTTGCGATGAGGGATTGATGACCATCCCTTAAAACTAATTCAGAAACATGAACTTGTGCCATATATTTAACTTATTTTATTTATTGGTTGATATGAATTAAATGCCTTCGTGAGCTGCAATTGCGGCAGAAATCGCTGCAGCAATCAACTCAGGAGGGAACGCAGTTGCGTAATTGTTTAGCTCAGGGTGTGATTCTACAAAGCTAGTATCAAATTCGCCACTTCTAAAATCAGGGTGCTTTAAAATCTCTTGATAATATGGAATGGTTGTTTTCACGCCATACACCAACATATCATTTAATGCTCTACGACCGCGCTCAATCACACTATCCCAATCCAAAGCCCAAACTGTGAGCTTCGCGCACATTGAATCATAGTAGGGCGGGATAACGTAACCGCTGTAAATCGCGGCATCCATACGCACACCCGGACCGCCTGGTGCATAGTAACGTGTGATTTTACCAAAACTCGGCAGAAAATCATTTTTAGGGTCTTCGGCATTAATGCGAAATTCCATCGCAAAGCCACGATAATTCACTTCATCTTGTTTATATTGAAGTTCCTGGCCATCAGCAATGCGAATCTGTTCTTGAACAATATCAATACCCGTGATGGTTTCAGTCACAGTATGCTCAACCTGCAAGCGGGTATTCATTTCCATGAAATAGAAGGTATTATCTGAATCAAGCAGAAACTCAACAGTACCCGCATTTTCATAGCCGACTGCCTTAGCTGCTTTAACAGCTAAATTGCCGATATATTCGCGTTGCGCTTCACTTAATTGAGGTGACGGCGCGATCTCAATGAGTTTTTGGTTGCGTCGCTGAATAGAGCAATCACGTTCAAACAAGTGAATCACGTTGCCGTGGCTATCACCAATAATTTGAACTTCAATATGGCGTGGATTAACGACGCACTTTTCTAAGAAAACTTCTGGTTTGCCGAACGCTTTGCTTGCTTCGGAAATTACCCGGTCATAGTTTCCGAGTAATTCCTTTTCGTCGTTACAACGTCTAATTCCTCGACCGCCGCCGCCATTAGTTGCTTTCAACATAACAGGGTAGCCAATCTTAGCCGCCAAAAAACGTGCTTCTTCAAGGTCAGCTAAGTTGCCATCACTGCCTGGTGTGCAAGGAATACCTGCAGCCACCATCGCGTTACGCGCTTGAATCTTATCGCCCATTTGACGAATCACACTTGCATCAGGGCCAATAAACTTAATACTGCGACGTGCACAGATTTCAGCTAACTCAGGGTTTTCAGATAAAAAGCCGTAGCCAGGATGCAATGCATCACAGCCTGATGCGACAGCCAAGTTAACGATATTGTGTGCATTTAAATAACCAATAACTGGATCAGATCCAATGTTATAAGCTTCATCTGCTTTTTTAACATGCAATGCGTGACGGTCGGCGTCAGAATAGATCGCAACAGACTTAATGCCCATTTCCGAACATGCTCTAACGATACGCACTGCAATTTCGCCGCGATTAGCGACTAGAATTTTTTTAATCACTACTGAACCTGAATGTTAAGAGTTTAAAGATGTTAAAAATAAACGGTTAAATCGGTTAGTTTTTTGACATAACCACAACTTAATTATATCATGCGCGCCTTATGACTGCACAGCACATCATCAACAGCCTTGAATTTGCAAGAAAATCTCTAGAGATTCGTGATACAATCGCGCACTCAGATTTACAACGAGCTAAAGATCTGCTCACACAGGAGACCGTAAGCCTTAATTGGCGGTTAACTGGCGAGATTGGTTTAGATAAAAAAGCAAGACTACATTTAAGTGTAACTGGTAATGTCGGTGTTCCTTGCCAGCGTTGTTTAGAGCCGATGATGATGGCTTTAGATATTAAATCTGAGTTTATTTTGGTTAATGATGAATCCGAAATTCCTCCTGAAGAGGATGATATTGAGGATCACGATTACCTAATAGCTGAGGCAGAGATGGATTTGTTGCAATTGGTGGAAGATGAGATTTTGCTCGCTTTACCTTATGCACCAAAACACGAGATTAATGATTGCGCAGTAAAAGCAGAAGTTAACGAGCTTAAGGCTCCAAATCCTTTTGCGGTACTACGGGATTTTAAAGTGGTAAAAAGTTAGATTATATTTAGGAGTAAGAAATGGCTGTTCAACAAAACAAAAAATCACCATCTAAACGTGGTATGCATCGCTCACATGACTTTTTGACGAACCCACCTTTGGCTGTTGAGCCAACGACAGGTGAAGTACATTTGCGTCATCATATTAGCCCAAGCGGCTATTACCGCGGCCGTAAAGTATTGCCGGCTAAAGGCGAGTAATTAACAATTGAAGCGAGCATGAAATCTTAGCGAATAAGATTTCATTGCTTGTTTTAAGGTTTATTTTTAAAGCATGGATATCACTGTTGCTATCGATGCCATGGGTGGCGATCACGGCCCTCGTGTCACCGTCCCAGCCGCGTTAGCGCTATTAAAGCAAGACAGCAATATCAACGTCATCCTAGTTGGTCTTAGCGACGAGATTGAAGCTGAGCTCCGCGCTATTAAGGCAAAAACAAATTCTAGAATTCGAATTCATCATACAAGCGAGCTTGTGATGATGGATGAATCTCCGCAAAGCGCTCTCAAAAACAAAAAAGATTCATCCATGCGCGTCGCCATTAACCTGGTTAAAGATGGCGAGGCTGACGCTTGCGTAAGCGCTGGCAATACTGGTGCTTTAATGGCAACGGCACGATTTGTTTTAAAAACACTCCCAGGAATTGATAGGCCAGCAATCGCAGGCGTTTTGCCGAGCAAAGTTGGCATGACACATATGCTAGACCTTGGTGCCAATGCCGATTGCACACCTGAGCACTTATTACAGTTTGCCATCATGGGTTCAGTATTGGTTTCTTGTGTTCGAAATAAACCAAAACCAACAGTAGGCTTGCTGAATATAGGCTCTGAAGACATTAAAGGCAATGAAGTGGTCAAACAAACTGCTGAGTTGCTTAAAGCCAGTAATTTGAACTTTTACGGCAACGTAGAAGGCGATGACATCTATAAAGGCACAACAGACCTAGTCGTTTGTGACGGCTTTGTAGGTAATGTTGCGCTCAAAACTTCTGAAGGCCTCGCAAATCTTATGGGCGGCTTTTTAAAAGAAGAGTTTAAAAAGAACCCAATTACCAAGCTCATGGCCTTGATTTCCATGCCAGTGCTGTCAGCATTTAGAAAGCGCTTAGACCCAAGATGCTACAACGGCGCAAGCTTTTTAGGTTTGCGCGGCATCGTCGTCAAAAGTCACGGTGGCGCTGATGCTTTTGCATTTAAACATGCCATCATTAAAGCCGTTGAAGAAGCTAGAAGTGGCGTGTTAGCTCACATCTCAGAGCAGTTAGCACTCGAATACACAAAATCTGAAACATCTAATACAGCGACAAATTAACTTGTCTTTCGGCATGTTTGAAAATATGATTCGCTGTCAAAATCAAACTTAATTGAAAGTTCTTGCATGAAGCATTCACGTATCGCGGGCACAGGCAGTTACTTGCCCGAAAGAATACTTACCAACGCAGAACTTGAGCGGACAATTGATACCACTGACGAGTGGATTTTTACGCGCACAGGTATCCGTGAGCGACACATCATCGCCGAAGGTCAAGACACAAGCGATATGGCCTTGGAAGCATCTAAAAAAGCGATTGAAGCTGCGAATATCGACATCCAATCTATCGACCTCATCGTTCTTGCAACAACGACCCCAGATCGCACCTTCCCAAGCACGGCTTGTTTGTTACAACAAAAATTAGGCATTATTAATTGTCCTGCGTTTGACTTGCAGGCAGTTTGTAGTGGCTTCGTTTACGGATTAGCAACTGCAGACAACTTTATTAAAGCTGGCGCAGCAAAGTGTGCGCTTGTGGTTGGTGCTGAGGCGATGTCTCGCATTACCGATTGGACAGACAGAAGCAACTGCATCCTTTGGGGCGACGGCGCCGGCGCTGTCATTCTTAAAGCGAGCGATGAGCAAGGTATTTTATCTACTCATTTACATGCTAATGGCAATTATGCCGACATGCTCACCGTGCCTCAAGGCGTGTCCAATCAAGCAGGAAGCAAGACTATCTTGATGGAAGGTAACGCTGTGTTCAAAATGGCGGTCAATACCTTGGATGCTATTGTTGACGAGACTCTTACGGCGAATGGCCTAGAAAAGTCTGATGTTGATTGGCTGGTACCACATCAAGCGAATATTCGTATCCTTCAGTCCACGGCCAAGAAGCTTGGCATGAGCATGGATAGGGTAGTGACAACCGTTGATAAGCATGGCAACACTTCTGCAGCGTCCATACCTTTAGCGCTTGATGTTGCTGTTCGCGATGGCCGCATTAAACGTGGCGAAACAATTTTAATGGAAGCCTTTGGTGGTGGGTTCACCTGGGGTTCTGTTTTGATGAAATATTGAGTTAATGAAATATTAAGAGGTTTACATGAAATTTGCTTTTTTCTTTCCAGGTCAAGGTTCACAATCCGTCGGCATGATGCAAGGTTTGGCTGACATTGCAGTCGTTCGCCAAACCTTCGATGAGGCGTCAGATATATTAGGCCAAGATTTTTGGTCTATGGTGACAGAACCTAACGAAGCGCTTAACCAAACAAGCAATACACAACCATTAATGCTTACAGCAGGCTTTGCCACATGGCGTGCCTGGCAGGCGCAATCATCTTTAGCGCCATCTATCATGGCTGGTCACAGCTTGGGCGAGTATACGGCGCTGGTAGCTGCGGGCACTCTAACCTTTAAAGATGCATTGCCATTGGTGCGATACCGCGCTGAAGTGATGCAAGACGCTGTTGCCGAGGGAGTTGGCGCAATGGCGGCTATTCTAGGCCTTAATGATGAAACAGTGCGTCAGGTTTGTATTGAAGGCGCTCAAGGCGAAGTGCTGGAAGCTGTTAACTTAAACTCACCTGGACAAGTAGTGATTGCAGGTAATAAAGCCGCTGTTGAGCGCGGCATGGAGATAGCGAAAGCCAAAGGTGCTAAACGGGCTTTAGCTTTGCCTGTAAGCGTTCCATCGCATTGTGCATTGATGAAACCGGCCGCAGAATCTTTGGCTGTCTATTTACAAAACGTCCCAATGACAGCTAGCAATGTTCCAGTGATTCATAATGCTGTCGTGCTTGCTTATAGCGATGTTAATCAAATGAAAGATGCTCTTGTGCGCCAATTGTATAGCCCAGTAAGATGGGTTGAGACTGTGCAAAGCACTTACAATCAAGGCATTATAAACTCAGCAGAGTGCGGCCCAGGCAAAGTGCTTGCAGCCCTTACAAAACGTATTGTGGCTGAATTACCCTGTGTTGCATTAACGAATGTAGAATCCTTGGCAGAAGCTCAAGCGCAATTCTCAGCATAAATATTTAGGGAGTGAAAATATGTTAGAAGGTCAAATTGCATTAGTAACAGGCGCTAGCCGTGGTATTGGTGCTGCAATTGCTCAAGAACTAGGCAAGAAGGGCGCAATTGTTGTTGGTACAGCCACCACACAAAATGGCGCTGATGTCATTAGTGCAGCCTTAAAAGATACTGGCATTAAGGGTTGTGGCTTAGCGCTAGATGTAAATGATAACGAGCAAATTCAAGCAATTTTAAAAACAATCGCTGAGCAATTTGGCGATGTAAGCATCCTTGTGAATAACGCGGGCATCACTAAAGATACATTGCTCATGCGGATGGAAGATAGTGATTGGGATGCGGTCATCTCAACGAACCTAAGCTCTGTATTCCGCATGTCTAAAGCAGTATTACGTCCAATGATGAAGGCAAGAACAGGCCGCATTATTAGCATTTCATCAGTCGTTGGTCACATGGGCAATGCAGGTCAAACTAACTATGCAGCAGCAAAAGCAGGCATGTCGGGCTTCACCAAATCATTAGCAAGTGAAGTGGGTAGTCGTAACATCACAGTAAACTGTGTTGCGCCAGGCTTTATTGATACCGACATGACTCGTTCGTTACCAGATGAGCATAAAGAAGCATTATTGAAGCACATTCCTTTGGCGAAGCTTGGCCAAGATAGCGATATTGCTGCCGCGGTAGCGTTTTTGGCATCGCCTGCAGCAGGTTATATTACAGGCGAAACCTTACATGTAAACGGTGGAATGTACATGGCATAATGCCATTAACAATTTAGTTTTTTGAATTCCTCACGCTTTTTGTTAGAATGTCGTGAGTTAAGTAGCAGTAAATTTAAATAATAAAAGGGGATTTAGATGTCTGACATCGAACAACGCGTTAAAAAAATTGTAATCGAACAACTTGGTGCTAACGAAGCAGATGTAAAAAACGCATCTTCATTCGTTGATGATTTGGGCGCTGACTCTCTAGATACAGTTGAATTGGTGATGGCTCTTGAAGAAGAGTTTGACTGCGAAATTCCTGATGAAGAAGCTGAAAAAATCACAACAGTTCAACAAGCTATTGACTACGTCACAGCTAACCTTAAGTAATTAAACTTCTCATTATTTCTTGGGGTCGATTTGTCCAAGCCAATTAACGCGTCTAAACGACGCGTCGTCGTAACGGGTCTAGGGGTTGTATCACCAGTCGGTATTGGTGTTCAACCTGCTTGGTCTAATCTTATTGCTGGCAAGTCTGGCATTACTAGAATCACTAAGTTTGATCCTAGTAATTTCTCATCTCAAGTTGTAGGTGAAGTAAAAGATTTCGATGTGTCGCAATATCTTCCTGCAAAGGAAGCGCGTCGCATGGATACTTTTATCCAGTTCGGCTTAGCCGCAGCTATTGAAGCAGTAAAAGACTCAGGCATTGAAGCGACTGAAGAAAACGCTGAGCGTATCGGCGTATCTATCGGCTCAGGTATTGGTGGTATTCAGTTAATTGAACAAACCAATGACATTTATGATGAGGGCGGTCCACGTAAAGTGTCGCCATTCTTCATTCCGGGCACAATTATTAATATGATTTCCGGCAATCTATCTATTATGTTTGGCTTTAAAGGCCCGAATGTATCAATAGTGACAGCTTGTACAACTGGCACACACTCTATTGGTGATGCAGCTCGTATGATTGAATACGGGGATGCAGACGCAATGATCGCTGGTGGTGCAGAAGCTGCTATTACAGAGCTTTCGGTTGCTGGATTTGCCTCAGCCCGTGCTTTATCAAGTCGCAATGATGATCCAGCAACTGCAAGTCGACCTTGGGACAAAGACCGTGATGGTTTTGTCATTGGCGAAGGTGCTGGCGTGATGGTGCTTGAAGAGTATGAGTCCGCTAAAAAGCGTGGCGCTAAAATCTATGCTGAGCTAACAGGCTATGGCATGAGTGCCGATGCTTATCATATGACTGCGCCGAATATGGATGGCCCACGTCGTTCAATGCGCAATGCAATGAATAACGCTGGTGTGAATCCTGATGAAGTTCAATTCGTGAATGCGCATGGCACATCAACACCATTAGGTGATGCAAACGAAACCACTGCTATTAAAGCAGCATTCGGTGATCATGCAAAACGTATTGTTGTGAATTCAACGAAGTCCATGACGGGGCATTTGTTGGGCGGAGCAGGCGGTTTAGAATCAGTATTTACAGTACTTTCGATCTACAACCAAATCTCACCGCCAACTATCAATATCTTCAATCAAGATCCAGAGTGTGATTTGGATTTCTGTGCAAACACAGCACGCGATATGAAAATTGATGTTGCTCTCAAAAATAACTTTGGTTTTGGCGGCACAAACGGATCTCTCGTATTCCGAAAGATTTAAGCACGATACCAATCTTTCAGGATTTCAAAAACATGCTTTAGGCTGTTCTTAAGATGAGAATGCACTAAAAGACGAACAATCTAAACAGCATGAATCTAGAAGCTAAAAACAATCAATATTTAATCAACGGCAAGCCCTCAGCAGGGCTTTCTGTATTTGATCGTGGCCTTGCTTATGGCGATGGTGTTTTTCGCACATTTCTTGTTAAAAATGGTGTTCCGCATCATTGGGAATTGCATTACCAGAAACTCACTCAAGATTGCCTAGCAATGGGATTAGCTTGCCCGAGCAATGAAGAGTTATTATCAGATATTGAAGCTTTATTTGATGAGGGTTCTGATGCTGTCGCTAAAATCATTGTCACACGCGGAGAAAGTGCTCGTGGCTACGCAGTACCTGCTGATATTCAAGTCAACAGAGTTGTCACCAAATCAGCACCGCCAACTTACCCATTAAGCAATCAAACTCAGGGGGTGAAGCTTCATCTTTGTAAGCTAAAACTTGGCCTGCAGGTCAAGTTGGCAGGGATAAAACATCTCAATCGCTTAGAAAATGTTTTGGCGCGCATGGAATGGAGTGACGTCAACATAGCTGATGGCTTGTTGCTGGACAGCAACGATAATGTCATTGAATGCACGATGAGCAACATTTTCGCAAGATTTGGCAGTCAACTCATTACGCCAGCGCTTGATCAATGCGGTGTAGATGGCATCGCAAGAAAACGCATCATCGAGCATGCTAAATCCTTCAAACTGGATATGAAGATAGAAGCGATGAAACTCGACCAACTCATGCAAGCTGATGAAATCATCATTTGCAACAGCTTGTTTGGCGCATGGCAAGTGGTGAACTTCAATAATAAACAATGGACTAAACAAGAGCTAGATGCTCAATTACGTGACATGCTACTGAACTAAAATGCGACCTTACTAAGATGCAATTCATCATAAAAACCCTCAGAATGGGCTTGCTCTGCTTTGGTTTAGCGCTGGCATGGCTTATTTATTTTGCCAACTCAAGCATACAGCTTAAAACAGAAACGGAAAGCTTTGATATTGAAGCTGGAAGCCGCTTTAGAGGTGTTACACATCAACTTGTTCAGCAAAACATCATACAAGATGCTGTTAGCCTCGAAGTTCTTGCTAGAGCATTAGGGGTTGCATCAGATGTCAAAGCCGGCATATATGAAGTTAAAAGTGGCATCACACCACTAGAGCTTTTGGATATGATGACTTCAGGCTCAAGCAGCCAAGCAAGCATTACTTTTATTGAAGGTTGGACTTTTGCGCAAATGCGGGAAGCGTTGAACGCCTCAGAAAAAGTGAAGCACATGACCATGAGTGAAACAGACCAGCAAATCTTGAAAGAAATCGGCGCAACGGAAACCATGCCTGAAGGCCTATTCTTCCCTGATACTTACTTTTTTAGCCCTAACACTAGCGATAGAGATATCCTTGAGCGGGCCTATTCGACCATGAAAAGCAAGCTAAAAACCGCTTGGGCAACTAAAGCAAATGGCTTACCTTACCGCACGCCTTACGAAGCGCTTATTATGGCTTCTATTGTAGAAAAGGAAACAGGAAGGGCGGTTGAACGACCAGAAATCGCTGGGGTTTTTATTAATCGCTTAAAAATAGGCATGCGACTACAAACAGATCCAACTGTGATTTATGGGATGGGCGACCATTTTGATGGGAATATTCATAAAAAAGATTTGATAAGCGATACGATTTATAACACCTACACTCGCGATGGCTTGCCGCCTACCCCAATAGCGATGCCAGGGTTAGGTGCAATCAATGCTGCATTGCACCCAGCGCAAACTAAGGCGCTTTATTTTGTAGGGAAGGGCAATGGCACGCATCACTTCTCCGCAAGCCTCACAGAGCATAACAATGCTGTTATTAAGTACCAATTAGGTGGAAATCGTGCGCGGTAAATTTATTACATTAGAAGGCATGGATGGTGCTGGCAAAAGCACCCATATTCTAGACATTATCAAATTGCTTGAATTAAAAGGCGTGGAAGTCATATCCACTCGGGAGCCTGGCGGCACGTTGCTAGGGGAGCAATTAAGAACAATACTCCTTAACGAGGCTATGCATCCAGAAACCGAAACCTTATTGATGTTTGCAGCACGCAGAGAGCATATCTCCCAAATTATTGAACCTGCTTTGGCCAGAGGCGCTTGGGTGCTCTCAGACCGATTTACTGATGCCACCTATGCTTATCAAAGTGGTGGAAGAGGCGTTTTAGCTAACAAAGTGATTGAATTGGAAGCTTGGGTACAAGGTGACTTACAACCTGATTTGACGCTACTATTTGATGTGCCTGTAGAAGTCAGCGTGGTACGCCTCGCGAGCGCTAGAGCACCGGATAAATTTGAGCGTGAATCTGCAGAGTTTTTTACAAAAATTCGTAATGCTTATTTGGATAGAGCAAATAAGAATCCAAATCGCTTCTGCATGATCAATTCAAATCAAGCCTTGGACGATGTTAAAATTGAAGTGAAGAATGTAATTTCAACCTTATGATAATTAAAAAAAATTATCCTTGGCAATCGTCCATCTGGCAACGATTAATGTCCGACAAAGAACGCTTGCCTCATGCGTTATTGCTACGAGGCCAAAGTGGAATAGGTAAGCTGAATTTTGCCATTTCACTTTCACAAGCTTTGTTATGCGAACAAACCAATTCAGCGCATCAAGCCTGTGGCGTATGCCCAAGTTGCGGATGGTTTGAACAAGACAATCATCCTGATTTTCGACTGATTTCACCCGAACAAGATGTGAGTAAGGATGATGAAGTCAGCACAAAAAGTACTAAAAAAAGAACGCAGATTGTGATCGAACAAATAAGAGGTTTAAGTGACTTTTTAAGCCTGTCAAGCCACAAAAGCAATGGACTTCGTATTGTAGTAATCCACCCTGCAGAAGGCCTCAATGCAGCCGCAGCAAACGCATTATTGAAAATGCTCGAGGAACCACCACCTAACGTTGTTTTTATATTGGTTGCACATCAAGCTCATAAAATCCTACCGACTATTATGAGTCGCTGCCAAAAGATAGATATGCCTGTGCCATCTACTGAGGATGCGCTTGCATGGATGAAACATGAGGGGATTCAAAACGCTGACGCCTTGTTGAGTTACGCAGGCGGCTCCCCATTAATGGCAATAGATGATGCTGAGGAGGGCGTGCTAGCCTCTATTGAAATATGCAAGCTATTATCCTTTGGCGCTAAATCAGACGTGTTTCAACTATCCGCAGCATGTTTAGCATTAGGAATGGAGAATGCAGTAAGCGCATTACAAAAATGGTCGTACGACCTTCTTGTTTGTCATTTCACGCAAAAAGTGAGATATCATCAAAGCCAAGAGGGCGCAGTTAAAAAACTAGTTCAGCAACTCAATTTAGCTCAACTTTTAGACTTTCAAAAAATGCTGGGTGATGCAAAAAGAAGTGCGAATCATCCATTAAATAATGAATTGCAATTAGAGCGCCTGTTTTTACATTACACACAAATATTTAAATGAGTATTACTCAATGTTAGTAGATTCACACTGTCATCTAAATTTTCCTGAGCTCGCAGCCAATATTGACGAAGTTCGCAATGCTATGGCGTTGAATGGCGTAGGGTATGCACTCTGTATATCCGTCACCTTAAAAGATTTCCCGCAAGTCTTGGCGCTTGCAGACAAGTATCCTAATTTCTTCGCCTCTGTAGGTGTACATCCTGATTATGAAAGTGAGCCGCCATTTAACAGTAAAACCCTAGTTGACCTCGCGCAACACCCAAAAGTGATTGGAATTGGTGAGACGGGGCTGGATTATTTTAGGCTTACTGGTGACTTAGAATGGCAGCGAGAGCGCTTTCGCACACATATTCAAGCAGCCGTAGAGGTTAATCTTCCTTTAGTGATCCATACCAGGGCTTCAGCTGAAGATACCTTACGTATTATGAAAGAGGAAGAAGCGCAAAAGGTTGGCGGGGTCATGCACTGCTTCACTGAAAGCCTAGATGTTGCAATGCGGTCGATAGAATTAGGATTTTATATTTCATTTTCTGGCATCGTTACATTTAAAAATGCGACCGCACTAAAAGAGGTCGCTCAGCACGTTCCCTTGAATAGAATCCTTGTTGAGACAGACTCACCTTATTTGGCACCAATTCCATTTAGAGGAAAGACAAACCAGCCTGCCTATGTAAAACATGTAGCGGAGGAGGTGGCTAGACTGCGGGGTTCATCTTTAGATGAAATTATGGAAGCTAGCACGGAAAACTTCTTCACTCTCTTCAAGAAGGCATTACCTTGCAATTGACGATGCTAGGCGTGGGGTCTAGTGCTGGCACACCAGTAATAGGCTGTCATTGTGAAACTTGTCGCTCAGACAATCCAAAAAATAAACGCCTTAGATGCTCTGCTGCAATTACAACTGATCATGGCCAGATAATTTTGATTGATACGGGTCCAGACCTTCGTTTGCAAGCTTTAAGAGAAGGCCTTAGCCGAGTTGATGCGGTGCTATACACGCATACGCATGCAGATCATTTGCATGGCATTGATGATTTACGTGCTTTTTGCCAAATTCAAAAAAAGCAAATTCCTTTATATGGAAAATCAGACGCGATGCTGCATATCCAAGATAAATTTGGATATGCAATTAGATCGGCAGGGGATTTTTGGGATTTGCCAGTATTAAGCCTCAATACAATATCAGCCCCTTTTGAATTGTTCGGAATCAAGATAACCCCAATACCCGTTAAGCATGGCTATAGCGATATACTTGGCTATCGCATTGGCAACATGGCATATTTAACAGATGTATCGGACATTACCGAGTCCTCGTTATCTCTGCTAAATAATTTGGATGTACTTATGTTGGATTGTCTAAGATATACGCCGCATTACACACATATTAACGTGGAACAAAGTATAGCTTTTGCCGGTCGTATTGCAGCATTAAACACATATATGATCCACATGACTCATGATATTGAATACGAGAAGCTCAGTGAGGCGCTTCCTGATCATATTCATGTTGCGTTCGATGGGTTAAAATTGAGTTTTTAGTACCTTGATATGTAATAAAATAGAAATTATTAACAAGTAAATTAATTTTAGGAACAACCATGACACTTAATAAAAAATCTTTTATCGCTGCAGTTTTATTAGCATTGATGAGCATTAATGCGTACGCAGCAAAATCAACTTTCAAAGAAGAAGAGTTTTTATCTAACTTTAGTGGTAAGTCGAATAAGGTCATTGTTGAAAAACTTGGCAGTCCTGATAAAAAAGAACAATCTGTTAAACCTACGAATGCCAATGCAATGATTGCTGGGAAAGGTAAAGAGTCATCTAAGCCCGTGAATGTTGAGATGTGGTATTACAATAACCGAGTAAGTTATGCGCCAAATAAAACATACAAATTCACAGAACTTACATTTGTGAACGGCCGCTGTATGAATATTGCATTTTTCAATAATAAGTAGTTCGCAGACTAAAGCAGGGCTTTAAAAGTAAGAGGCTGGCAGAATTGCTGGCCTTTTTAATGCACCATTAACTTCGCATAATGTATATTATGTTAAATGATATATTGGGATCAATTAGCGTTAATACAAATACCTAAATGCGCTAACCTACCACCATAGATTAGTTGTTCTAAGATAACTACGATATTTGTATATGACACGAAGCACTAGGAGCAAAAAAAATACACCACCGTATATCAAAGGCTCGGTAAGATCTTTTTTAACGAGCCAAAGAAAATGCAAAACAGCTAAAAGACAAATCAAGTAAACGGCGCGATGTAAGATTTTCCAGCGACCACCCAACCGCTTCATCATTGACTTAGTAGAAGTAATGGCTAAAGGAATTGTTAGCATAAAGGCTGCAAAGCCAACTAAAACATAAGGATGCTTATAAACATCCTTAAATATTTCATCGAAATCAAAATAATGATCAATCCAAAGATACGTCAAGACATGAAGGCAGGCATAAAAAAACATAAACAGACCCAACATGCGTCTATTTAAAATATAAGCGTTGGAACCAGTGAGCTGCCTAAGCGGCGTCATGCTGAGAGAAAGCATTAAAAAGACCAGCGCCCACGTCCCCGTCGATCGCTCAATAAATTCAATTGGATTCGCACCGAGCTGAGAATTTAATCCAAGATAGAAAAGCCTAACAAGTGGAATAAGGCATAAAGAAAATATTAATATTTTAATTTTTTTAAAAAAAAGGTTAAGCAGTTTATCTATCATTCTGCATTAGAAGTTTTTACTTAAATCCAAACCTGTATAAAGCTGTCCAACTTGTTCTGTATAACCATTAAACATTTGTGTCTTAATACGTGGCGTGAATAAGCCACCACCAATACGACGCTCAGATGATTGAGTCCATCTAGGATGATCAACAGTGGGATTAACATTCGCATAGAAACCATACTCATTAGGCCCCGCCCTTACCCATGATGTTTTAGGCATCGTCTCTGTAAATCGTATCTTAACAATAGCCTTCGCACCTTTGAAACCATACTTCCATGGCACCACAAGCCGCAAAGGAGCTCCATTCTGATTTGGTAACACTTCGCCATACATGCCCAGCGCCATAATGGTAAGTGGATTCATCGCCTCATCCATGCGCAAGCCCTCAACATAGGGCCAATCCAGCACAGGAATCCTTTGCCCTGGCATCATGCGATCATCGGATAATGATATAAATTCAACAAATTTAGCGTTAGCTGTGGGCTCGGCCAATTGGATTAGTTTCGATAATGGCAAACCTAACCAAGGTATCACCATGGACCAGCCTTCCACGCATCGCATTCTGTAAATTCGCTCTTCTAATGGCGCGAGTCTAAACAAATCCTCAATCCCTATTTGTTTATTCTTCTTAACCGCTCCCTCAATAGAAATCGACCAAGGCGAAGGCTTAAATAGTCGCGACTCTATCGACGGATCAGTCTTGCTAGTGCCGAACTCGTAATAATTGTTATAACTCGTGACATCATCATATGGTGTTAATTTTTCATCGACGCCATACTTCGTTTTAACGAAGTTACTTATTTTTTGCTTACTCGATGCGGCATTGGCAGTGCGATTTAACAGACCAGTAAAAATCCCACTAGCTGTAACGATTGAAGCCCCTGTTGCTTTAATAAGCGTTCGGCGATTTTCAAAATTTTCTTTGGAGGTAATATCCGAGGGAATTACATCTGATTTTTTAGTAATTAACATTGTGATGCCTTATGCATAAACGATTAGTAGTAACAACACAAAAAAATCACATCAATCATGACAATATTTAAATGAAGCTATTTTGACAATTTGTTTAATACTGTCGAAATCGATTCAGCCAAGATTGCGTCCACTACTTCCAAATTTAACTTCTGTGCCCTTTCCAGCAGCGTTTTAGCTTCAGCAATTTGATTATTTGCGATCTTTAGATTAGCTAAATAAAGAGAACTTTTGGCTTCCCAATAAGCACCACCGTTGTCAACAGCAAGTTTTAAGATCTTATTAATTGCTTTTTCAGCCGGGCCATATTCACCAGCATTCATGTAATAAAGACCCAATTCCAGACCTGCATTTGCTTGCGCATCAAGATCCCCATAATGAGTATATGCCAAGGTGGCTTTGACTTGATATTCAATTGCTTGATTATGCTTTTTTTGAAGATTGTAAATACTGGCAATATGCTCGAATGAATCAGCACGTTCATTATCGTTTAGCCCAAGCTTGAGTGCAGATTGATAACTCAATATTGCATCATCATATTGATTATTTAATGTCTGCGCCTCACCGATTAATCCATAAGCAATCCGCTCAAAGTTTTTGTTCATTTGAGATTTCGCAATAGCTAAAGACTTCTGGTAACTGGTTATCGCTTCAGCAAATTGTTGTGCTCCTTTGTAAGCATTCCCCAGCATAGCTAATGACATCATATGTTCATTAGGTGAGTTTGAGAGGAGATCAGCCATAGTTAAGGTAGAAACAGCTTCAGAAAATAGATTCAGTGCTAATTGGGCACGCGCCTTGCATAAAACAACATCACGATTTTTAGCATTTTTCTTTAATAACTGGCTTGAAAAATCTAAAGCCTTCTCTGGCATTTCATTTTTAATAAACTGATTACATTCAGCTATTTTTTTATTTACATCAACCTCATCAGCAGCTGATGCTTGACAGAAAAAAGCTAGGCATAAAATAACAGCTAAAACAACTCGCATTCTAAAATCCTTAAAAAGTTATTACTCTTGTGACAACATCAACAACAAATCAGTTTCATCAATCACATTCACGCCCAGCTCTTGCGCTTTGGTGAGCTTACTACCTGCATCCGCCCCAGCGACCACGAAATCCGTCTTTTTAGAAACACTACCGCTTACCTTGCCGCCTTCATTTTCAATCAGCGCTTTAGCATCTTCACGACCCAGCGTTGGCAATGTGCCTGTCAGCACAAATGTCTTACCGGTAAAAACACCTGTCGCATCTGATTGTGCACCTATAGATTCCCAATGAATACCTGCGCCGCCTTGTTCTGAAGGGCTAATAAGACTGTGAATGATTTCTCGGTTATGCGCCTCAGCAAAAAAGTTAACAATAGACTCCGCCACAATAGGCCCCACATCTGGTACTTGTTGCAATTGCTCGACATCGGCATGTTGAATGGCTTCAACATTACCAAAGTAGCGTGCCAAGTCCTTCGCTGTCGCCTCACCTACATTACGTATGCCTAAGGCATAAATAAAGCGTGCCAGCGTCGTTTTTTTGCTTTGCTCCAGAGCATCTATAATGTTTTGCGCCGACTTTTCTGCCATGCGGTCTAAATTGGCTAGCGAATGAAAATCCAAACGGTAGATGTCAGCAAGGTTATTTGCCAAATGACTATCAACAAGCTGTTCAACCAACTTATCGCCAAAGCCTTCGATGTCCATTGCTTTGCGTGAGGCAAAATGAATCATGGCTTGTTTACGCTGTGCCGCGCAAAATATACCGCCTGTGCAACGTGCAACCGCTTCGTCATCTTGTTTTTTGATATGTGAGCCACACACAGGGCATTCAGTCGGCATATTAAAAAACACAGCACTGGCAGGGCGCTTATCCAACACAACACTAACCACTTCTGGAATGACGTCACCAGCTCTTCTAATGCTAACGGTGTCACCAACACGGACATCCTTGCGGCGCATTTCATCTTCGTTATGTAGCGTTGCATTGGTCACCGTCACGCCTCCCACAAAGACAGGCTTAAGCCTAGCGACAGGTGTAATGGCGCCAGTGCGCCCAACCTGCACATCAATGCCTTCAACAATGGTGAGCGCCTCTTCTGCTGGGAACTTGTGCGCAATAGCCCAGCGCGGCGCTCTTGAAACAAATCCTAACTCTGCTTGGTGTGCTAATGCGTTAACTTTGTAAACCACACCGTCAATATCAAATGGCAAGCTAGGACGCTGAGCGCCAACTTGCTCATAAAAGCCTAACAATCCTTCAGCGCCCTTCACGACTGCTCGCAGATTGCTGACAGGCAAACGCAAGGCTTCCAAATAGTCCATGCAGGCGCTGTGTGTGCTTAATTCAGGCACGCCGTCATTAGCCCCTAGCCCGTAAGCAAAAAACGATAATGGGCGTGTCGCTGTGATGTTTGGATCCAACTGCCTAAGGCTGCCTGCCGCAGCATTACGCGGATTTGCGAAAACTTTTTCGCCACGCTTCTCTTGTTGCTGATTAAGCGCATCAAAATCCGCTTTAAACATCAATACTTCACCACGCACCTCTAGGAGTTTTGGTGGGTTTTGGATATTTAAGCGCTGAGGAATACTACGAATTGTTTTGAGATTGTGCGTAACATCTTCGCCTGTGTAGCCATCACCCCTTGTCGCACCCTGAGTAAAGATACCATTTTCATAAGTGAGTGTAATGGCAAGGCCGTCAAACTTAGGCTCTACAGCATATTCGACTTGGCTTAAACCTAAACTTTCACGCACCCGCTTATCAAAACCTATCAATTCATCGTCACCAAACGCATTATTGAGGGAAAGCATGGCGACACGGTGCGTGATGCTACTGAAAGCCTTCACTGCCGAACCACCAACACGTTGCGTGGGTGAGTCAGGGGCAACTAAATTAGGGTGTTTAGCCTCAAGCGCTTGAAGCTCGCGGAATAGACCATCATATTCGTTATCGCTAACAGTTGGCGCGTCTTGGACGTAATATTGAAAATCATACAAGCGAATTAAATCGCTTATCTCGGCAATGCGAACTTCTTCTAAAGGCTTTTTAATTAATGGGTCTTCGCCAAAAAGTCCAACTTGCAAAGAGGATTGTTGTTCTTGGGACATGCTAAAAATTACACGAACAAGCGAAGGGCAACCGGACTGCCGGGGGCAATGCCTTTAACCGTCATCTGTACTTGTATCAATCTGAGCTGCTGTCTAATCTTTTCAATTTTAGCGTCATTCAATTCGCGCTGATGGTCGTCCACAAGTGTTGCGGACAAAGCATGCGCCATGCTTTTAGCTATTAACACCATACTATTAAAAGTTTCCGTGCAGCTTTCTGTAAGGGCAATTTCCATTTGGAATGTCACACCTTTGAGGGCAACTGATTTCAACATATCTACGCCAAATGGATTGTTTTCCATATTAATGACCTTAAACGCAGATTGTCCATTCTTGGATTTTGCATAAAAAGCACCATCGTCCTTCAATGCCAGCCCATTAGCCTCGGCAAGCCCTCTAAATTTAGTACCTGTAAATCGTCCGCCAGCGCCATTTAAGATATGGAAGCCGATCGTTTTATCCACTTCCAAACAGAAGGCATCTAATGCTTGAGCGAACTCTAAAGGCTCTTGCGTGCCTATCCATTCAACTTGAGCACTAAGTTCGTAGGCAATTTCAGTGACCATTTGTTTAAATCGCTGCAAAGTATCAGCAGAAACAGCACCAGCTCTATCGGCTAATTGCAAACTGTAAGTCACTTTGGTGAATTCAAATGATTCTTGCTCACGGGTTAACGGATGCCAAAGTTGAGATGCATCCAATGCATAAGCAAAAATAGGCTTATCTAGATTGACAAGTCCGATTAAAAATTGGCGAAGACGTTCGCCGTTTACAGGTGCAGGCAAAAAGAATAAAGCTGTTAAATCGACATCTTTGTTGATAGCTTCCGGTAACGCATTGCCGCCAGAAGTAGTATCAGGCAATGGTTCAGCAGGCAATTCAATATCAGGGTGCGTTTCCTCAACAATGCTAATATCAGGAGCATGAACAATCTCGACATCTTCAAGATCCGATTCACCCAAATCAATCTTAAACTCTACCTCATCTGGCAATCGCACATCTTCAGTATCATAACGGTCTACAACATCTTTAATTTTGGTAGATGGTTCAATTAGCACGGCGGTTTCTAGAAATACGTCCGCAGAAAAATCATCCATCAAGACATCGCTTGGCGGCGTTGGAAATTGCTTTGCAGCAGCTTTACGCATTTTGCGCTCTTGCCACCAATTAAACAGGATGACCAATACGATAAGCCCAAGGCCTATCGCCAAAAGTGAAATTGTTAAGTCATTTAATTTATTCAATTGATATTCCCATTAACTGCAACGCAATTTACCTTAAGTAAAAAGTTCGTGATTCATTTGCATGGCGGCTTCCATATCCACCTCTACCACACGCGAAACGCCTGATTCCTGCATGGTGACGCCCACTAACTGCTGCGCCATTTCCATGGTGATTTTATTATGACTCACGAACAAAAACTGTGTTCGCTCAGACATTTTTTTCACCATGGCACAGAATCTATCCGTATTGCTGTCATCTAGCGGCGCATCCACCTCGTCCATCAAGCAGAATGGCGCTGGATTAAGTCTAAATAATGCAAACACCAAAGCCAAAGCGGTGAGCGCTTTTTCACCGCCCGAAAGTAAGTGAATGGTGCTGTTCTTTTTGCCTGGCGGTTGCGCAAAAACTTGCATACCTGTATCCAAAATCTCATCGCCCAATAGTTCAAGTCTGGCTTGCCCGCCCGCAAACAAATCTCTAAATAACTCACTGAAGTGGCGATTTGCCTCATCAAAAGTATGCTGCAAACGAGTTCTAGTTTCTTTATCAATACGGCGAATAGCATCTTCAAGCGTGTTAATTGCCTCTTCCAAATCTGCGGCTTGGCTATCCAAGTACTTTTTACGCTCGCGCTCGCTATTAAGCTCCTGTATCGCCGCCAAGTTGACTGGCCCAAGCCCTTCTACCTCGCCGGTAAATCTCTCAACGCGTGCTTCAAAGTCTGAAATTTTCGCGCTAAGACTTAACTCATGCGCCAAGGTAGCTTCTTCAATACCAACATTGAGTAATTCAGCTTGGCACTGCTCAAAATGCAATCGCGCTTGCTGCTCTTGAAGTCTCGCCTGCTCTAGTTTATCTCTGAGAGGATGCAAAACTTGTTCATTTTGCATTCTATTGCGTTCGTTAGCCTGCAACTCATTTTCTGCGCCAGCCATTGCATCACGCGCTGCCGCAAGCGCTGTTTCACGCACTTGCTTCAAGCCAATCGCAGCCTCAAGATTTGCTTTCAAGCCCTCCATCTTCGCAGCATCTAAAAGTGCTTCCGCCTCTTTTTTCTTATTAATTAAGGCTAGCTTTTCTTCAGAAAGTGAATTTATTTTACTTTTTAAGTCTTTGATATTATATGCTATTAATTTTCCGTTAAATATCTTTTCTTGCGACAGCTTTTCCGCTTCCTGCAAATCACTACGGCATTGATTTAATGCTAATTCCGCGCGCTGCCTAGCGCTGAAGGTTTGCTCTCGCCTACCTTGCAAATCTACCAGTGAGACACTAGTTGATGAGAGCGCGCCTTGCTTTGTTTTTTGCTCATCTTTTAGATTAGCCAACCGTTGTTGAAGCTGGCTTAAATCTGCTTGAATTGCATTTTGTCTATCAATCACGTGCTGGCGTTGCTGAATCAGTCTCTGCAACTCAATATTAAGTGCATGTTGGCTTTGTGTAAGTTTGCTTAAAGCCTGCTGTTGCTCTGCATGAGCGTTCCTTGTCTGTTGCAAAGCTTTCTCAAGCAATACAAGCGCATCAAACCCTAATTTAATTTGTACTTGAAATTCAGGCTGCTGTTTATTAAGGTCATCAAGCTCGCGTTGACGTTCTAGCACGCCATGCATGGCTGATTGCGCCGCATAAATAGACAGGCTGTGACGTGCGTACACATCCCCTTTTGTATTCACTAAACATTCATTTGATTTTAGTTGTTGACGAACCTGGTCAGGATTCTCGCCCTCCTCCAACAAATAAACACCATCTAACCAAGTGTCTAAAAGCCCATCTAAGCGCTTATCTTTAACCTCAACAACCTCTCGCATTACTTTCCATGAAGAATTTTTTGATAAGCCGCTTAAGCGAGATTCAGAAGCCTCTGCAATAATTAAGGCAGATGGAGGTCGCTCATTCGGCATTAATTTTTCTGTTTTTTTATTGATCAGCGCATTTAAACGCGAGCCTAATACCGCCTCAAGCGCAACTTCCCAGCCTTTTTTGATTTCCACTTGCTGCCAAATTCGCGCAGAACCATTTAACTGATGATTGCTTAACCATGCATCAAGCTTGGCTTCATGACCCAATGATTGTTGAATCTTATTGAGTGAGGCGATTTGAGCATCCATCTGCGCTAAAGCACGCTCTTGCGAGAGCTGTTGGTCACGCATGGATTTAAGGGATTCGACTTGTGTTTGTTCTAATGTTTTTAAACTAACCAACTCGAGATTGAGTTTTTCACTATCATTTTCCAATGCGACTAAGTTGGCCTGCTTGACCTTCAACTCTTCTTCATTAGGTATAACAAGGCTTGCCTGCTCAGCCATAAGCCTTTCAAGACGTTGAGAGGCTTCAGCGAGCGATCGACTTAAATGCTCTATATTGGTTGATTCTAATCGGATATTTTGTTCTGCTTCGCTTAGCGTGCGCTGCGCTTCAGCATGATTTTTTTGTGAAGCAATATAAGCACGTTCAGCTTCAGGGAAGGCTGCTTGGCATCGAGTTAAAGCCTCGTTGGATTGAGTCACTTGTGCCTCAGCAACTTGAGCCTCTATCATCAGTTGCTGTAGCTGAGCATCAAGATCAATACGCAGATTATCTGATTTAAGCGTTTGTTCAACCGCTTGTTCAAGCTGAATATTGAGTCTGTCTCGCGCTTCTTGAGTATGTTTAACCTGCGATTCCAAGTTGGAAACTTCCGCATTGGTTTCATAATATTGGGTTTGGGCAACCTGCACAGCTTCGGTACTGGCGAAGTGTTGTTGACGCAAAGCTTCTAAAAGGCTTTCTGTTTTGCGTAAAGCTGCCATTTGGCTTTCAAGCTCATTCACCAGCTTTTCAACCGCGCGCTGAGTCTTTTCCCATGATGCACTAGCATCTCTCTTTCGCAAGAGCCAAAGCTGACCCTGAGTGTGTTTGAGAGATTGTTGTAGGCGATGATATTGCTCGGTCACTACGGCTTGCGATTCCAAGCGCGTAATTTGCTTTCCCATCTCACTGCGAATATCTTCTACGCGCGTTAAATTTTCTCTTGTGTCGCGCAAGCGAAGTTCAGTTTCCCGGCGCCGCTCTTTGTATTTAGAGATGCCTGCCGCCTCTTCCAAAAATACACGCATCTCTTCAGGCTTAGCTTCAACAATACGAGAAATGGTGTTTTGGCCAATAATGGCATATGCACGTCCACCAAGACCTGTACCTAGAAATAAGTCCGCGACATCACGTCGGCGTACAGCCGTATTATTGATGTAATACGTTGACCCTTTATCACGCTCAATAACGCGCTTAACCGCGATTTCTGCATATTGAGACCAAGAACCACTGGCATCCCCCAAACTATTATCAAAAACGAGTTCTACGCTTGCTCTTGAAATAGCCTTGCGATTTCCTGATCCATTAAAAATAACGGCATCCATAGAGTCGCCACGTAACTCTTTGGCACTAGACTCACCAAGCACCCAACGGACTGATTCCATTACATTGGATTTTCCGCAGCCATTAGGCCCAACAACGCCCACACGCTGACCGTGTATATGCAGTGTTGTAGGGTCAACAAACGATTTAAAGCCAGCAAGTTTGAGATGAGTTAAACGCAAAATTAGGATTAGTTTTTAGTAAGCTTTGTTAAACAGTATAATAACGTTTTTTCAAGCCAAAAGCCCGATTTCTAACATGACAAACACACAATCATTAGGCGGAAAGCCAACCGCACAACCAACTAAAGATTTGGAAACATTTGAAAATCCAAATCCGAATCGTGACTTCCACATTCATATGGAAATTCCAGAATTTACCTGCTTATGCCCAAAAACAGGTCAGCCCGACTTTGCGGTGCTCTACCTTGATTACATTCCATATCAGTTATGCGTTGAATTAAAGAGCCTCAAGCTCTACACATGGTCTTTCCGTGATGAAGGCTGTTTTCATGAGGCTGTCACCAATCGCATTTTGGATGATTTAGTGGCGGCAACAAACCCTAAATACATGCGTTTAACCGCCAAGTTCTATGTGCGCGGAGGCGTTTTCACAAACGTCGTTGCGGAGCATCGAAAAGCGGGTTGGCAACCTCAACCACGTGTTGACCTGACGCAATTTGAAACAAACTCAAACATTCGAGGTTAAAAAACTATGAAAGTAAGCGGAAAAAGACGAAAGTCGTTGACAAGCAAGTCCAGCCTCATTAATATGGCGCCTCTTTTCGCGGGTCTTGAAGTTTAAGGTTTGTCGGGGGTATAGCTCAGCTGGGAGAGCGCTTGCATGGCATGCAAGAGGTCAGCGGTTCGATCCCGCTTACCTCCACCAAAAAGACCTCGGCAGTAGTAAAAGAAACCGATTTCTTGCTAATTTAGACTTTAAATTAGCAGTGTTTTTAAGTATAATTTTACCTCTATGTCCCCATCGTCTAGAGGCCTAGGACACCTCCCTTTCACGGAGGCGACCGGGGTTCGAATCCCCGTGGGGACGCCACAAAAGAAAAAGCCGCTATCGTTTGATAGCGGCTTTTTTGTTTCTGCCTATAGTGTTATATTTGTCAGCTCAAATACTTTGTCAGCAAGATAATCAATCTCAGCCTTGTCATGACTGACATAAATCATTGGGATATTTAGCTCATCCTTCATTCTTTTAAGAAACGGCAATATTTGTTGCTTTAACCTAACATCCAATGATGACAATGGCTCATCTAATAAAAGTAAACTTGGCGACATCAGCAAAGCTCGACCAAGTGCAACGCGCTGAGTTTCACCGCCCGATAGTTCATGCACACGCTTTGCTAACAAGCCCTTAATCTCCAGTAAAGCTGTGACGACTTCAAAATCAATGCACCTATCTTGCTCAGGCGTTAATTTGAATCCAAACAGTAAATTATCTTTAACATTGAGATGCGGCAATAATCTTCCATCTTGAAACACTGTTGCCACTTTTCGCTTGTGCGGGGCTAAGTTTACAGACTGGTTGCGATCAAACAAGACAACATCATCGAGCTTGATGATTCCATCATTCGGGCTAATGAAGCCAGCAATCAGCCCTAATAACGTGCTTTTACCACTGCCAGATGCGCCATGCAGTCCAGTCACAGGCTCGCTCAAGCTTTGTTTAAAATCTAGCTTGAAGTCGCCGCGCTTAAAACGAATATCAATCTCGAGCATACCTAAAATTGCCCCATCTTTTTTGCCGCTTTACGCTCTAAGTAATTACTAAAGACAATTGCAGCAAGCGCAATCATCACGCTTAATATCACTAGCCGCATCGCAGCCAAATCACCATCGGGGGTCTGTGTATAAGAATAGATAGCAAGTGGTAGGGTTCGCGTTTCACCCTCAATATTCCCCACAAAAGTAATCGTAGCGCCAAACTCACCAAGGCTGCGGCTAAATGCGAGTATTAGCCCTGTAATGACACCAGGTATAGCCAGTGGCAAAGTAACACTAAAAAAAACTTTTAGCGGGCTCGCACCGAGTGATTGTGCGGCTATTTCAAGCTTAGTATCCACCTGACTAATTGCCTGCCTTGTGGAGCGAACCATCAGCGGGAATGCCATGACTGCTGAGGCAATGACTGCACCCATCCAGGTAAATGCAATGGTGATTCCAAACGTCTCGTGCAGCCATTTACCGACCAACCCCTGATTGCCCAACAAAATCAATAACAGAAAGCCTGGTACTACTGGAGGAAGTATCAACGGGATATGCACTAAGCCATCGAGCAGCGACTTTCCGATAAATGCTTTTTTTGCTAACAGCCAAGCAACAGCAATTGCAGGAATGCAAATGAGTAGCGTGCAAAATGTTGCCACTTTCACCGAAAGCGTCAAAGCCTCTACTTCAGAATGACTTAACACAAAGAAAGCACTGTTTATCAATCCAAGACCCTACTGTTTTGGATTGACATTAAAGCCATATTTTTTAAAAACGTTGAGCGCATCTTGTGATTGTAGGTAAGTTAGATATGACTGGGTCATGTTTTTTGTACTAGCGATTGCGGCAACAGGGTAGACGATAGCGCTATGACTCGCTTCTGGAAACACGCCCACTAAATCTACTTTAGACGATGCTTTTGCATCCGTCTCATAAACAATTCCAGCTAAGCACTCTCCTCTTTCTACAAAAGCCAAAGCACCTCTAACATCCTGCGTGCCTACAATTCTAGATTTCATATCCTTCCACCAACCTAGATTAGTCAAAGCCTCTTTTGCATAAATCCCAATTGGCACAGACTCCACATCACCAGTACACAGGCGACCATCGAAGGCTTTTGATAAATCAAAATTATTATCAAACTTTACGTCAAAAGATTTTCCTTTAGGCACAATCAACACCAGCGCGTTGCCCAGCAGATTTTTTCTTGTGGTTTTATTGATCAGGGATTTATCTTGTAGATAATTCATCCACTTTAAGTCGGCAGAAATATAGACATCAGCAGGTGCGCCATTCTCAATTTGTTTTGCTAGTGCTGATGATGCAGCAAATGAATGGATCACTTTTACGCCTGTTGCTTTCTCATACTGCGCATCAACCTCAGTTAAAGCATTGGTTAAACTGGCTGCTGCGAATACAGTTAGCTTTTCTTCTGCAAAAGAATTTGCTGTCATTAAAAGCACAGCTACAAAAATAAATATCTTATTCATCATGATTCATCCCAAACTTAATACAAAATCAATTTAATGCTTTAGTTTATACACCAACAAGTGGTCACCTTGCTTATAGCCAAAAATCGAGCTACCACCAGCTGCTACAGCAATATATTGCTCACCATCTATTTGATAAGTAATTGGTGGTGCATTAACACCAAAGTCATTACTGCCCTGCCATAAAAGCTTGCCGTTGCTTGAATCGTAAGCATTAAAGTGACCGTTACCCTCGCCCGTAAACAATAGTCCGCCAGCAGTAGCTAGCACCCCACCTACAAGGGGTTGCTCGGTTTTTTTTTGCCAAGCGACTTTACCTGTAGTTAAATTAATTGAAGACAAGACTCCCCAACGCGGCTCTTCTGCCGGTTCGGATGCGGCATATCGAATAGGCGCTGCACCATCCATGCCTGGTGTTTCATGCAATGTGTATTTAATTGGGGCATGAATGGCTGCGACAAATGCATGCTGTGTTGACTCATCAATCGCGGCTGGCGACCAATTAGATCCGCCTAAGATGCCTGGATAAAGTGTGATGCCTTCAAAAGTGGCTTTTCCAAAAAGATTTTTTTGCGGAACGAAGGCTTCAGACTTCATTAACAGCTCGCCTGTTTTGCGGTCATTCACAAAAAACCAGCCTAATTTACTCGCCTGTCCAACTGCCTCAATGACTTTCCCATCTTTTTTGTAATTAAACAAAATCGGCGCACTGGCGATGTCATAACCCCAAACGTCATGTGGCACTTGTTGGAAATACCAACGCAGCTTTCCAGAATCAGCATCTAAGGCTACCAAAGATACGGTGTAAAGGTTATCTCCAGGGCGAGATACATCATTCATCTGCGGTGATGGATTGCCTGTGCCGAAGTACAAAAGTCCTAAGTTAGGGTCAATTGCTGGCGTGCTCCAAGCTGAGCCACCACCAAAACGTGCTGAATCTGGAAATTTAGGTAAGGCAGCTTTTTCAGCATCAGTATTGCGATTAAGTGAAATGCCGTCAGCGGTTGTTTCTTTGAATGTCCCCTCCCAGCCTTTATCTGGAATGGTATCGAACTGCCAAACGCGCTTACCTGTATTCACATCAAATGCGGCCAAAAAGCCTGGGCGGCCATAACGACCCGTGACGCCAATCACAGCGCCAAGCGGCGCATCTTCACGTGGGTTATCAATATGCAATCCATAACCTACGCCTGTAATGCCAATAATGACTTTACCCTTATAAACCACTGGTGCCATCGCCATGCCAACGCCCGTACCGCCAGTAGTTTTGGCGGTTTTATTTGGGTCGTTTTTATTAAGCGAATCCTGACCCTCTGTAATTACGTCTGCATCTACCGCGTTAATATCCCAAAGCTTCTTGCCTGTTTTAGCATCCAAAGCAATCAAACGCGCATCTACAGTGCCAATAAACACTTTGCCATAACCTACAGCAACGCCACGATTTGCAGGTCCACAGCACATATTCCAATCAGCACGCCTGTCATGTTTGTAACGCCATAACTCTTTACCAGTTTTACCATCTAGCGCGACGACATGGTTAAATGGAAGTGAGACATACATCACACCATCAACAACGATAGGCGTGGCTTGAAAAGAAGCTTTAACGCCACTTTTATATTGCCAAGCAGTTGTTAAGTTCTGAACGTTTTCACGATTAATCTGTGCGTTTTCTGAAAATCGCTTATTGGCGTAATCACGCCCAAAACTAGGCCAATCTTTATTTGCGCCCTGCTGATGCGGTGAATTAATGATGTTGCTTGTGGTGACATCATGCTTTTGAATATTGCTGCAAGCTGTCAACAAGCTAGCGGCTAAAATTGCAAGACAAAGCCCATTTAGTTTTTTTGTATGACGCATTATTAATCACTTATTTTTAATAAAATATGAGTGTACAGATTGGTATCGGTCATTACTACCGTTCAAAGCGAAAGAAATCCTTTAAAATATTCAATATGTTCACACATAAGGCCCAACTTGAATGGCACGACAACCAACCCTACTCGAGAGAGTTCGGCGATGTTTACTTTTCTAGCGTAAGCGGCTTGGATGAAACAAATTACGTATTTTTGGCGCACAACCAACTCTCAGCTCGCTGGAAAAAACTCAACCAAGACCACTTTACCATCTGTGAAACAGGCTTTGGCACAGGCTTAAACTTCCTTTGCGCTTGGAAAATGTGGCAAGAAACTGCCCCTCCTAATGCGAGATTGCACTTCATTAGTACTGAGAAATTCCCGCTGAATACTGATGACTTACAAAAAGCACTCTCATTTTGGCCTAATCTCAAAGCTTTAAGTGATGAACTCATTAAACATTATCCGTTGATCTCTAATGCATGGCATAGATTGATCTTTGATGAGGGGCGCGTAACGCTTACCTTGTTAATTGGTGATGTAAATGAAGCGCTACCAAAGCTTAAAGGAGTTGTTGACGCATGGTTTTTAGATGGATTCTCTCCTGCCAAAAATCCTGATATGTGGCAAACCAGCTTGTTTAAAGAAATGGCTAAACACTCGCATGCAGAAACCACTTTCGCCACCTTTACTAGCGCTGGTGAAGTTAGACGTGGCTTGCAATGTGCGAACTTTGAGGTTTTAAAAGCGCCGGGGTATGGTAAAAAACGTGAAATGCTATTCGGGCAATATCAAGGCGCAGCAAATAACAAGCAAGAGGAAGTTAACAGCAAAACCGTGATTGTAATTGGTGGAGGTCTTGCTGGTGCAGCAAGTGCCGAAGCAATGGCGCGACGTGGTTATCAGGTTATGCTGATTGAAAGGCACTCTGCACTTGCCCAAGAAGCCTCAGGCAATCCACTTGGCGTGCTTTACCCTCGGCTAGCGGGCGGCGCCACATCATTAAACGCCCTTGCCCTTCAGGGTTTTCTATACACATTGGGACTACTCAATCGCATCAAAATAATGAATGATGATTATCAGCAATGCGGTGTTTTACAACTAGCGTTTAATGAGCGGGAGCGCAAAAGAATAGCCGCGGTCATTAATGAAAATCCAGAATTAGTTCATGAAGTTAATAAGATATCTGCATCTGAATTATCAGGAATTTCTATTGAATATGAAGGCATGTTTATACCTCAAGCTGGTTGGTTAAATCCTGCTTCATTGTGCGAAGCCTTCACCCAGCATCCAAACATCCAAAGCCTCACAAATACCAAAGCGTTATGCATAGAAAAAACATCGCAAGGCTGGCAGGTGCTTTCTAAAGACGGACTTATTGCAGAGGCTTCTATTCTCATTATTGCAAATGCAACTGATGCAAAAGATTTCAAGCAAACCAAGCATTGTGAGATGCAGTCAGTGCGCGGGCAAATAACGCTTCTTCCTGCAACGGAGCAATCAAAAGTGCTTAAAACCGTCATTTGTACAGATGGCTACCTAAGCCCAGCAAGGCATGGTCAGCATTGCTTGGGCGCGACATTCTCACCCAACGACGACGACACTAGGATTAGAGAAACTGACCATCAAAGCAACCTGAAAATGCTCAAATCACTTGCGCCCGAGTGGGATGGATATAACCCACAAACATTACAAGGGCGAGCCGCAATTCGCGCCACAACCAGCGACTATCTGCCACTTGCAGGCGCTATTTTAGATACCGCTCAGCTCAAAGAAAATCCGCCTAGATACAACGCACCTCCTAGCAGCCTCCCGTGGTTAGACGGCTTGTACATCAATGCGGGACATGGCGCAAAAGGACTGGTCAATGCTCCCCTATGTGCTGAAATTATTGCTAGCCTTATTTGCAATGAGCCAGCGCCCGTTGATTGTTCGCTTTTATCGGCCTTAGATCCAAACCGCTTTGCTTTACGTGAATTAGGCTTAAAGCGCTTAGCGCAAACGATACAAAGCAAATAGCGTAAAATCTCTCTCATGGATATTCATTCAACCTATTACGCAGCCTTGCAACACCACCAGCAAGGTCAATTAGCGCAAGCAGAAGCGCTTTATCGCAAGGTGCTGGAAGCATCACCACAACATGCTGATGCCCTACATTATTTGGGCGTGATTTATCACCAAAACAATCAACATGATTTGGCAATTACAACCATTGCTAAAGCGCTTGCGATAGATCCTGATAATTCTGACTTTTTTAGCAACCAAGCATTAGCACTTAAGGCTGCTGGACGCTTAGAAGATGCGATTAAGACATTAAAACACGCATTAAATCTTGCACCTGATGATTTAGAAATCCATTACAACCTTGGCAATGCTTATGCGGAACACTTTCAACATGAAGAAGCAGCCAAATGCTATCGACACATTCTGCAGGATTACCCGCAAGATGAAGACTTAAAACAGGCGCTATGCCATGCACTGCAAGAATTAGGCAATGCATACCAACAGACTGGACAATACGCCAAAGCTGAATCTGCATATCAAGAAGCGATTAGAACCATCGGCAATGAAGCTAGCCTTTATTTCAATCTAGGGAATGCACAACGTGAACTCGGCAAGCCTGCTGAAGCCGCACAGCAATATCAAAAGGCCATCCAACTAAGCCCCAACGATGCCGATGCTTATAACAACCTAGGCAATGTTCAGCGTGAGCTTGGCGACTTAGTCGCTTCGATAGCCTCCTACCAAAAGGCCTTGGACATCAACCCTAAGCTTTATCACGCAAAAGTGCATTTGGTACATCAGAAACAGCATATTTGCGATTGGAAAGACTTAGAAAAAGATATCAGCGAAATTCGTTCTTGGGTTAGTAATGTGCCAGAAGCGCAAATATCCCCTTTTGCTTTTTTATCTATGCCAAACACAACAGCGCATGAACAAAAGGAATGCGCTAATCATTGGCTCAAAAACCGCTATTCATCAGCCTTCATTCAAAGCAAAGCCTTAGCTTTTAAATATCAAACTAAGCGCCAAGCTCACCCTCAAAAGCTACGCATAGGCTATTTATCTGCTGATTTTAGATTGCATCCGCTAGCCTCGCTCATCTCAGAGTTGATTGAGCTGCACGACAGCAATGCTTTTGAAGTTTATGCTTATTCTTACGGGATGAATGACCAAAGTGCAGAGCGTAAGCGTCTTGAAGATGCATTTGATAGCTTTGCAGATATTCGCACCCTATCAACCCTAGATGCTGCAACTAAGATTAACCAAGATGCAATTGATATTTTGGTAGATTTAACAGGCTTTACTCAAACAAGTCGCAGTCAAATCGTTGCATTGCGCCCTGCGCCTATTAATGTAAGCTGGCTTGGCTTCCCAGGCTCCATGGGTGATTTAGATGGCGAACCACTATTTGATTACATACTAAGTGATGCTTTTATTACGCCGCCCAAAGAGGCAAATGCGTACTCAGAGAAATTAGCCCTACTGCCCCACACCTACCAGCCCAATGATACAAAGCGGCCAATAAACAAAGCCAAGAGCCGCATAGAATATGGCTTACCAGAGAATGGTTTTGTGTTCTGCTGTTTTAACCAAACATTCAAAATATTGCCTGAGGTGTTTAATTGCTGGATGCGCTTATTAAAGCAAACACCGAATAGCGTGTTATGGCTTTTAGAATGCAACA
>JAIXRI010000011.1:0-33766 GCA_027485305.1 Methylophilaceae bacterium
CCAGACTGCACTTCAATAATTTCGAGCGGAATTTTGCCATTATTTTCTAGCCTGTGCTTAATGCCAAGCGGGATGAAGGTAGATTCATTTTCTGCCAGGATGAAACTCGTGTCACCTCGCGTCACTTTGGCAGTCCCCTTGACTACAATCCAATGCTCTGCGCGATGATGATGCAGTTGCAACGATAATTGCGCCCCCGGCTTAACCATGATGCGTTTAACCTGAAAACGCTCTGCCGCATCGATGCTGTCGTACCATCCCCAGGGACGATAGACTTTACGGTGGATCGCGCCTTCTATTCGGCCCTTCTGCTTGAGCTGGTCCACGACTTTTTTCACATCCTGCGTCTTACTCTTGTGAGCAACCAGCACGGCATCTGGCGTTTCTACCACCACTAAGTCACTTACCCCGACGCAGGCTAATAATCGGCTTGCAGAGAATGCCAAGATATCTTTGCAATCATTAAGTAATACATCCCCCTGCACTGCGTTGCCCGAAGCATCCTTATCGAACACCTGCCATAAAGAATCCCACGCGCCGACATCAGACCAGCCTGCAGCTAGCGGAATCACCGCAGCTGAGGGCAAATTCACTTGACCAGCAGCAATGCGCTCCATCACCGCATAGTCAATCGAATCGCTAGGACAGCTGGCAAACTCAGCCTTACTCACACGTACGAAGTTTCCATCCAGTTGCTCACCCTGCGAGGCTGCTTTACATGCCGCCAAAATATCAGGTCTACATTGCTCGATGGCGGAAAGCCACACTGAGGCGCGCACCATAAAGAGTCCGCTATTCCATAAATAATTACCGGCTTCCACATATTGTTGTGCGGTATCGCGGTCGGGTTTTTCGACAAAGCGCGTCAACGCAAAAGCGGTTGATTGCCCTAAAGAATCGCCAGTTTGAATATAACCATAACCAGTTTCTGGGCAGTCTGGGGTAATACCAAATGTAACAATCATTCCCGTTGCCGCTAAACTTGCACCCTGACGAACGGCTAATTGAAAGGCGGGGTTATCAAGAATAATATGATCCGCTGGCATCACTAAAAGCACAGGATCGCCATTTACACCATTAGCCTCAAGCGCTGCTAAAGTCAGCGCTGGGGCGGTATTTCTGCCCGTCGGCTCTAAAACAATCACGCCTTCATTACCCATTAAGCGCAATTGTTCAGCAATCACAAAGCGATACTCTTCATTACAGACCACCATGGTTGGTGCCAATGTCAAGCCAGCGATGCCATCTAATCTTTTAACCGTACCTTGCAACAAGGAGTCCTCACCAAATAACGGGAGCAACTGCTTGGGATATTTTTCTCGCGACATGGGCCAGAGCCGAGTGCCTGAGCCACCAGACAAAATGACAGGTTGGACTTTTAAATCTTCAGCGATGTTGGACATATCAATCGTTCTCTTCAATATTGAATCAGAAAGGGCTCATCATTCCCATCAAGCAATCACATTTGATCCTGTAAGGGTAGGCAAGAATAAATTGACTAGGCTTGCATAGTCAAATCAAATATATATGTCAGCGATTATCTTGAAGCGATGAATCTATTTTAAACAACCCCTAAAAATAGAAAAATACCGCTAAAAGCTAATAGTAACAAGCAATCCCAAAGGATTGGCTTTGTTTTTTCTAAACAACCTAAAATAATCATATAAATTATAGTAAGCTAATGATTTTATTGAAATAACTATTAAAAAATCCTTGACTGTCTCCATCTCATGGATGTCATCATCTAACAACTAAAGGAAGCATCCATGGCAAGCCCCAGCAAAGCCCAAATCAAAGCAAATCGTCAAAACGCAAAACGTTCTACTGGCCCAACCTCCCCAACAGGAAAACTAAAAGTGAGTCAAAATGCGATCACCCACGGCATCTTTGCTGCCAGCCCTTTACTCCCGCACGAAAACGCCAAGGAATTTTCAGCTTTATGCTTAAATGTTGCCGATGTTTATCCGCCAGTAGATGCAATAGCTGCGAGCTTAGTCGAGCGCATCATATTAGCGATCTGGCGCCAAAAAAGATTGCGCATTGCCGAAGCGGCTAAGTTAGTAATCTCTAGCAGCCCTGAAATGATGATTCGAGAAATTAATGATCTTCTCGATTTATCATTTTCTAAACGCTTAGATGCGAATAGTATTTCTAAAGCGCAAGAGCAAACTTTCGTTTACTGTAAAGAATTACTCGCAGAATTTGAGGGACTTGACATCCAAGCCTTGCCCGCGAACCTCGCACTAGTCTTTGATAAAATCCCGAAAATTTATAGTCAATTAAAGAAAGATTTCAAAGATTGCGACACCAAAGCTGACTTGTTCATGGCGTCGCCGGAAAAGATTATTGAATCGCTAGAAAATATAAAAAAGTATGCATCAAAATATCTGCTAGATAATGAGATCAACCACAGAGCTTACAACATTGCACAGCAGATGAAACTTGCCAAGCTGATTCCTGATGATAAGAGCCTTGATTTGCTAAGTAAGTACCAGGTCCAACTTGACACAGATCTCTACCGTGCCATTGAAGCATTCAAGAAACACATGACTTGGCGTGCAGAAAATCTAGAGAAAGAGGTGGGTGAGGCACAAATACGCGCAGTAAATTGTTAAGTCAATCATATTTATTCTAAGCAAATTGCCAAGCGACTAAATGCAGAGTCAATGGATGCGTTAAAGTCATGACTTTAAAACGTCATGCCACAATTTATTTCAGCAAATCCATTTCCTTAGCTTTGTTGGCCGCTTGCGTCCTATTCTCAACACCCAGCTTAGAAATTGCGTTGTGTACATGATTTTTAATGGTGTTTACGCTGACATACAGGATATCAGCGATCTCTGGGTTGGTTTTTCCTGAATAGACCCAACGTAATACTTCAATTTCACGCGGTGATATTAATTGCTTTTCAGTTTGCACACTTTTTAAGATGGTTTCTGACCCCTGCCCAAGCTCAACAGATTTATACATAGACTTCTGCCTATCATTCATCACCCTTAAAAAGGCATGATGCATTTGCGGCACAAGCAGTTGTAAAATATAAGCATGTCTTGGGTTGGGCTCATCGACTATTCTAGAGAAACTAAAAAAGGTGATGATATCGCCTTCTTTGTTAGAAACGCCATGGGCAGCGATATTTCTCAATTCTAGTTGTTTTAATACTTCTTCGCTTTCTAAAAATGGCACCCGATAAGGACCATGGTCAACTTCATCAAGAGTATGGGAAATCAATATGGGACGAAGATCTTTTTTCCACGCATCAACCACACGATTGACAATGCCATTTTCATAACCGGTAACATTTCTTATATGCTGGTCATTCACATAACGGGTACTGACGAAACTTTCAAAATGCAAATGAGATTGACTTTTAAGACTAACACCGCAAATCAATACTTCATGCGGGATTAAAGATTGCAATGAACCTTGCAACCAGGAGAAAAATTGCTCGCGTTTGCAAACGCGAAGGGACTCTTCAAAAACATCCAAAAGCAATACGGACTCTTCTTCAGTTAAAGCTGATTGTTCGTTTACCATGAATCTTCAATAAGCTAATATAATCTTTGTATCTTAAGAATTCAGTGTTGCTTAAGCGTGATGTTTTTATTACAGAATAATTTCATTTTTCAGCTTAGAGGGCTAGTTCTAATTTAAGAGGGGCTGAATTATTCATAGTTCGACAAGCTCAAACGAGCGGAATAATCTCACTAAGAAAAGCAGAAATGTCATCCGCCTGTCATTTTGATCAGCTATTTTATGTTATCTATGAAAATTACATTTCAGCATGCTATAGAATCGCTTAGTTCCTTTTTGATAATGGTGACATTAACGCCTTTTTTTGTTCCATCAATCGCGCAAGCTGATATATATATGCAGCAAGATACTAGTGAACAGATTGTGCTGACTAATTTACTCACCGATTCAGAACGCCCAAATCTCCGTGTTGGATATGAACTACTAATTGAAAATGACATACGCTCACTAAGTAAGTCTGACAATACCTTAGCAATGCATAATCACAGCAATGACAGTAATAATGGCTTGTCACGGCAACAAGTAAGCGAAGCGGTGGCTGACGCGTCTGCTCAAACATCTATAGATCCTGCCTTAATTCATGCAGTCATCCGAGTCGAGTCAAATTACAACACCAGGGCTGTGTCACGGCGTGGCGCGCAGGGTTTGATGCAATTAATGCCAAGTACGGCAAAGCGTTTTAATGTGACTAACCCATATGATCCCGCACAAAATGTGTTGGCCGGCGCTCAGTATTTGCGTGAACTCCACACCCTCTTTAATGGCAATATGCCTCTAATCTTAGCTGCTTACAACGCGGGCCCTAAGGCAGTGAGTAAGTACCACATGCGAATTCCACCCTTTATGGAAACACGTTTGTATGTGCCTAAAGTATTAGATGTGTATAGACGAATACGCGCTGAAAGAATTTATTAGTGGACTTTTCTTTTTTTAAGTGCGTCTGGGATCGATGCTAGGGAAGTAATTCACGCTTCGTAATAAGCCACAAAGAATTACGCCACGAATTGAGCGCGCAATGCAAAACATTTATTTTCTACTCTGTAGCGCTTTTGGTCGACCAATTTCATACTCATCGATGACTTGCCTAAAAAAGGTATAGACCTCCTCTAGGCAAATAATAATAAAGGTCGTAAAACAAACAATTATCATGGGCACTTTTATATCAAACGTAAAATATATTTGACATAAATTAAAACGTCAACAAACTGAGTCCCTTAATGTTTTTTAGATATAATCGAAAAAAACAGCAAATAACCCCCCATGATCAGATCAACTCTCCAAGATAGAATAAAACTAGCACTCGAGCTGTCAGGACGATCTAAGACCGACCTTTGGAAGGGTTGTGGGGTAAGTTCTGGCACCGTCACCGCTTGGTTTAAAGGCCCAAATCAAACCATTAGCGGGATTAACCTGATGAATGCCTGTAAAATTCTTGGCGTGAATCCAGAGTGGTTAGCGACGGGCATGGGCGAAATGCAAACAGATAATCAGCATTTATATAAGAAAAGTATATATGACGAACGTATTGTAAAGTTCGAATCCATTGAATCAAGCTACAGTTATAAAGAATCCTCTATAGAGATTCATAACATAGATACCAACGAACCTATCAAAAGCATCAATTTCGATCTTGATTGGATTCAATCAAGATTACCCGATCATTCATTAGAAGATTTGAATATTGTTTTTATTACCAACGACTCAATGTTTCCGACGTTAAAATCAGGAGACCTCCTCATTGTTGATTCCAGCATGAACATTTTTACAAACGATGGTATTTATTTAATAGAAAGCAGCGCTGGCATTTTTATAAAGAGAATTTATAAAAATATGGATGGAAGCCTTCTTGTTAAATCCGATAACAACGCATATGGCCTTGAAACAATATTTGAAAATCAATCTTCAGACTTCAAAATTATCGGCAAAGCTAATCTTTCCTGGCCTGAAAAATCATTTAACTAGTTAAAAAATTTGCTTGTAAATCTCATTTAATCGAGATATATTATGTTTAATTCTCACTTTATTGAGATATATACATAATATAAGGAAACTAAAAAATGAGGGGCTATGAGTGGGCAACGGTCGAGTGTGAAGGGGCTTCCTATGATGTTTGCATCTGCATGACATTTGATTATGTAGATGAGATAAGACCTGTGGATAGTGAGATCAATATCATTGCGCTGATCAGTCAAAGTAGCATCATGTGGATGTATGAAAAAGCCATGGAAGAGATCAATGCGAATTTAAATGCACCCCAATTCAAGGATATGTCACGGATGGAGTATTTGATTGATGAGGGCATTGAAGGTCCAGTGATGGATGATCAGGTAGCTTAAGGCGAAGGGATTAATGATGCATTACACAGAACTTAGGAAGATTAACGTCAATGACTATATCGAGCGTAAGAATGGGCTCGCTTATCTGTCATGGTCATGGGCGGTTGATCAGCTATTGCAGTTAGATGAGAGTGCTTCATGGGAGTATGCAGAGCCTCGATCCTTTGGAGAGACCATGATGGTGTTTTGTACCGTCAATGCCTTTGGTAAATCAAGGACAGCGCAATTACCGGTGATGGACTTTAGGAATAAAGCGATCCATAACCCAGATGCATTTTCAGTCAATACTGCCATGCAAAGATGCTTAGCCAAAGCGATATCTCTTCATGGACTGGGGATGTATATCTATGCGGGAGAAGATCTACCGATGGTGGAGATTAAAGAGAATGAAACGATAGAAAAAAAGGCAAAAAAAGAAATAGAGGCACCCAAACAATCGATCACGCCAATGGCGGGTGCATTAGAAGCATTCAACAATGATGAAAAAGACTTGCTCGCCAGAACGGCAGAGGATGTGACAGAGCTCGTACAACTAGAAGAATTTAGGCTCGCACATGAGCGCTGCGAGATGCTAAAAAACGATGAGAAGGTTGCACTTTGGAGCTTGCTAGACAGTAGGACGAGAAGTGCGCTAAAGAAGTATAAGGCTGGATGATATTATTCGGCATCAAAAAAAACACCAGGCGAACAACAAAAAACCCGCTCATGCAGGTTTTATTGAGAACTGGTGCGGCTGGAGAGACTCGAACTCTCACGACTTTCGTCACCACCCCCTCAAGATGGCGTGTCTACCAATTCCACCACAGCCGCTTAAAGCTTTAGATTACTGAGGTACTTCCTTGCTTGCTGGCGCTGCAGGGACCGCAGCTTTTTTAGCCGCTTGCTCAGTGGCGATTGTTTTGACAACGCTCACACGGTCAGAACGGTGACCAGACATATAAGCAAGTGTTAGGCTTGTTGTAAAAAACACTGCAACGCAAATTGCTGTTGCGCGGCTCATAAAGTTTGATGCGCCGCTCACGCCAAAAAGACTGCCCGATGTGCCGCTACCAAATGCTGCGCCCATATCAGCACCTTTGCCGTGTTGCAGTAGGACTAAGCCAATAACACCTGCCGCCGCTAATACATGAATGACTGTAACTAAATTTTCCATAATCTCTTATTTTCCGAAAAGGCTTACTGACTAATTTCGCCTTAATTAAAAGACAGCCGATGCAGCAAGACAAATTTTTTCAAAATCGTTCGCATCTAATGAACAGCGCCCAATGAGGCCGCCGTCAATATCTTGCATAACTAGCAATTGTGACGCATTTACGGGATTTACGCTACCCCCATAGAGGATGCGCAAGCTACTTGCTGCCTTAGCATCGTAGCCTGCAATACGGCCACGAATGAACTCGTGCATGGCTTGCGCTTGCTCCGGTGTGGCGCTTAAGCCCGTGCCAATCGCCCAAATTGGCTCATAGGAAACGACAGCATTTTCAAAAACAGTGCCGCCATGGCTAAGTAGCAAAGCATCTAATTGCTCTGCCACGACTTGCTGTTCCATGCCTGCTTCGCGCTCTTGTAACGTTTCACCCACACACAAAATAGGTGTCAGACCTGCATTTTTTGCAGTCACAAATTTTGCGGCAATATTCTCGCCACTTTCGCAATAAGCCGTACTGCGTTCAGAGTGCCCAAGGATGACGTAAGTCACATCAAAGTCTTTCAGCATACTCGCAGCCACCTCGCCCGTATAAGGACCGACAGGATATTTACCTACGTTCTGCGCACCCCAAGCGATATTAGTGCCGCCGAGCACAACTTGCGCTTGGAATAAATACGGATATGGCACGCAAACCGCAAAATCGACGTTATTCACGTGCGCCAACTTTTGCTTGAACGCTTCCAACAACTGCTGATTCTGGGCAATAGACCCATGCATTTTCCAATTAGCTACTACAAGCTTACGACGCATATTTGAACCTTATGAATTTGACGCGAATTTTACGCTTGCAGACCCTATTACTCAAGGCGTATTAGTGAATGAAGACGACTCAATAGGAATGCAGTGTCGCACATTAAGCTGCACGCTTTGGCGGCCGTTAAATTCATTCGTTTGTAACTCATAAACCATCTGCACTTTAGTCGGCAAGAATGTGGCTTGCTGAAAATAAATCGCATCAATCATGCGACCTGTTTGATCATCGGCTTTTTGCAAAGATAATTTCAAATGACGCTCGCCCACCACTTTTTGTAATTTCACAATAAATTCATCACTAAATAAAGGCGCTGGGAAGCCTTGCCCCCATACTTGTTTATCAAGCGCGACGGCAACATCCCAATCCACTTCATGCGAAGCTAATGAACCATCTGTTTCAATCACAGCGTCCAAATCAGCAGGCGTGAGCAAGCTAGAAGCAACCTCTTCAAAGGCTTGCTTGAACAAATCAAAACCTTGGTGAGAAATGGTGAGTCCGGCGGCCATGGCATGACCACCAAATTTTAGAATTAAATCTGGGTGGCGTTTTGAAACGAGATCTAACGCATCCCGCAAATGTAAGCCTTTAATAGAGCGACCAGAGCCTTTCAAGTTGCCATCAGCGCCTAAGGCAAACGCAATCACGGGTCGATGATATTGCTCTTTAACACGCGAGGCCAAAATACCAATCACGCCTTGATGCCAATCTGGCTCAAAAATACTGAGACTAAACTGCCCGCTCACATCCACTTCATCCAATGAAATGTTGGCCGCTTCTTGCATATCCGCTTCAATCGCGCGACGTTCTAAATTCATGGTGTGTAAACGCTGCGCCATCAAGGTGACTTCGGTTTCATCATCGGAAATCAAACAAGCAATACCGAGCGCCATATCATCTAGTCTCCCTGCCGCATTGAGCCTTGGCCCAACGCTAAATCCTAAATCTTGCGCATTGGCTTTTGATGCATCGCGCCCTGCGAGCTTGAGCAATGCACGTATTGCTGGACAGGCTTTGCCCGCCCGAATACGGCGCAGGCCCTGCTCCACCAAAATGCGATTGTTATCGTCTAGCTTCACCAAGTCGGCCACTGTACCAAGCGCCACAATATCAAGTAACTCGGTTAAATTAGGCTCAGCTTTATCAGCAAATAAACCGCGATTTCTTAACTCCGCACGCAATGCCATCATCACATAAAAAATGACACCGACCCCCGCCAGGTTTTTACTTGGGAAGGCGCATCCATGCTGATTTGGGTTCACCATGCAAGTTGCATCAGGCTTTTCATCGCCTGGCAAATGGTGGTCAGTGACCAGTACTTTAATCCCTAGGCTATTGGCTTTTGCCACACCATCCACACTTGCAATGCCGTTATCAACGGTAATAATGATATTTGGATTACGTTCAGCCGCCAGCTCAACAATTTCAGGCGTTAAGCCATAGCCATACTCAAAACGGTTGGGCACCAGATAATCAACTTGAGCACCCATGCTCCGCAAGCCTCTTATCGCCACTGCCGTTGCTGTGGCGCCATCACAATCGTAATCACCCACCACCAGCAAAGACTGATTTTGTGCAATCGCATCCGCCAGCAGAACGGCCATTTGTGAAGCATTGGTGAGTTGTTCGGGCGGAATGAGCTTAGCAAGCGAAACATCGAGCTGTGCGGCTTGATGAATGCCACGTGCAGACAACACCCTAGCCAAGATTGGCATGACACCCTCTTTACTTAAGGAGGCTGCGGCATCTGGATTAAACGTCCGTCGAACGATAGTTGCCATGCTTTAAGTGTTTGCCAAATTAAAATAGGGTGTGATTGGCTTAAGTTTTCGCCAAAACTTCCAAGTGTCGCGGGGTTTAAGGTGAAGCGTAAACGTCATACCATGCACATCAAAATGACAGCGCAAGGTTTCTAGTTCTTTTTGCTTGAGGCTTTTAAGCATTGGTGCAAACCAATCGCTTTCTAGGTTGGTATTTTTAGCGAGCACAATCACTGCATCGCCTGCCAGTTTTAATGATGCATAATCTTTCACTAACCCACTAGACATCCCAGACCACTTTGCCAAGCCCATGCTCAAGGCATCATTCGCAAAGAGTTGAAAGCCTAGTTTTTGCGCTGACGGATTGATTGCCTCAAAACGTCCACCGCCAGAAAGCCAAAGGCTATTTACCGCCAATAAGCCTCGTTGTTCAAGGGCTTGGTTAATAGGATGGTCGTGCAACAGCATTTGCACTTCGTTCAAGAAAGACTGAAATTTCATGCCATCCTTACCCGACGGCATGTGCTTGCCAACGTCTCGCCCCATGGCTTCGGAAAGCGAATAAGTGCTGACATCTACATCATCATTTACATGAAGATATAAAAAATCACCAGCCTCACTAGGCAAAAATCGTAAGGCATCTTGAGCGAAGTGTTGATTCAGCGCCGCAGCCAACAACTTTAATTCATCCGCATTTAAGCGCACTGCATCACCCAGCGTAAAGTAATCCCGTTGCAACACAAAGTGAACGGGATGAACGACAAACCAATAACCAGCCGCTTGCTGTGCTTCTTCGCCCATCAAAGCAATTGGCGCCACAGGCCAATCCGCTTGCTTTTTTACACCAAACTGCTTGCATAGGCTTGCCTCAAGCGCATGCTCGGCATCTTGCTCCCATGCGCCGACAGCGCATAGCTTAGCAAAAGCTGGGGCGTGATCACCGCTTAATAAATATTGCGCAAACTGAGGGAAATAAACATCAAGATTCAAATCGTCACTCATTTCTAAAACAAACAACCCAAAACAAAGTCTTGGTGTGCCAGACAGCCCATAAATGGCTTTGAAAAAAATACATTTCGCTATACTATTTTCACATACATTTGACGGATTTAATCCCATCCATGGAACTAATTTTATGGCGTCATGCTGAAGCGGAAGATGGCTACCCGGATCATGAGCGCGCCCTCACCGAAAAAGGCCATGAGCAAGCTAAGAAAATGGCGGCTTGGCTAAAGCCTCGTTTGCCTAAAGACACCCAAATCTTGGTGAGCCCAGCAAAACGTGCTCAGCAAACAGCTGATGCGCTTGGGCTTCCTTTTACAACGCTTCCTGAAATTGCACCTGGCGGCTCTCCTCAAGATCTACTTAAAGCAGCCAATTGGGATACCAGTAAAGGCTCGGTGTTAATTGTCGGTCATCAGCCAACGTTAGGGCTTGCTGCCGCAATTGCGATGACTCGCAAAACCCACTTTTGGTGCGTCAAAAAAGCCTCGATTTGGTGGATCGCAAGCCGCATCCGCGCAGAAGATGAGCAAGCGATTATTCGCGCGGTGGTTTCACCTGACATGCTTTAGCTTTTAATTCATTTAAAAGCTAAAGCATCCCTCCCCGTAAACAACCATAGCACGCCATGGCCAACGAAATCGAACTGAAGCTTCGCATTGACGAATCTAGCGCCCCACTCTTAAACAATCATCCAGCCATTACCGAACGTTTAATTGAAGCGCCTTGGACGCGCAAGCTGGTGAGCATTTATTACGACACCCCTGATTTAGCATTGTTAGATGCGGGCCTCAATTTACGTATCCGCAATATGTCTGGCGGCTGGTTTCAGGCCATTAAAAGTACCGGGCAATCTTTGGGCGGCTTGCATCAGCGTTTAGAATGGGAAGATTTGCTCAGCCGAAATGAACCTGATTTTAATAAAATTACCGAACCTCACTTAGCCAATATATTTTCCGACACCAAGCTAAGAGGTGCACTAAAGCCCGTGTTTATCGTGGATGTCGTTCGTACCGATTGGCTACTTAAATATCCTGATGGTTCTGTCATTGAAGTTTCTGCGGATATTGGCGACCTCAAAAGCGCGACAGAAAAAGCTTGTGAGCATATTTGTCCGATTCAAGAGTTAGAGATTGAACTCAAACAAGGCAATACCTATCATCTTTTTGAGCTTGCTTTGACCCTTCAGCAAGACATTCCAATGAGCATTGAGAATGGTAGCAAAGCACAAATGGGCTACTGTTATTTGCGGCCACAGCCTTTGATTAAAACGCATGCACAGGCGATGAACATCAAGCGCTTTAAGTCCCCGCCAACCACCAAACAAATCATGCAAGAAGCGCTGACTAGCATGCAAGACAATCAAGAAATCTTGAAAAAAGTCAATCATACGCCAGCGGTTTACCACATGAAGCTTGCCAATAGTCGGCTAGCAAGTGCTTTGTCTTATAGCGGCTTTCGCGCAACTGATAAAGACACGCTGAATATTATTCAAGACTTGGAATGGTTAGCGCAGTTCTTGATTTCGCCATGCGACAACTTTGCCTACCAAAACCTCAACGCTATTTTGAATGGTCAGCGCTATCAAAGAATACTCCTGAGCCTAGGCGCTTGGTTACATCAATAGTTTTTCAAATGAACGGATTAATACTGCTTAAGTAATTCAAATGTCAGCGCAACGCCAAAGCCATTAACATCACTCGCCACCGCACCTAATCCACCCTTGCGGTTGTATGAAGACAAATCAACGTGCAACCAAGGAATATCGTTTTCAATAAACTTCGCTAAAAAACGTGTGGCGTGCACATGGTCAGCGCCGCCTTCCAAAGTACATTGCTTGATGTCAGCAATGCTGCTCTCAATATCTTCATCGTAATCATCATCAAACGGGAATGCGCAAACACGCTCACCCACTGAAGCACCCACACCCACAGCCTTACAAAGCAGCTCAGGCTTATTACCAAGTACACCACTGTAACGATCCCCCAAAGCGCTCATCATGCTACCTGTGAGCGTTGCGAAGTCCACCATCCAATCTGGTTTTTCACGCGAGGCTAAAGTTAAGGTATCAGCCAGCACCATGCGACCTTCTGCATCGGTATGGACGATTTCAATGGTGGTACCATTGAGCGCGGTGACCACATCGTTTTGTTTATAAGCAAGCGGCCCAATATGGTTTTGCGCAATCGCGAGCCAGCAATCAATTTTAATCGGCAACTTTGCTTTAGTCGCTGCAAGCAATACCCCCAAAGCAACAGCTGAGCCGTTCATATCCTCATGCATACCACTCATGTATTTGGCTGGCTTCAGATTATGTCCACCCGTATCAAAGCAAATACCTTTGCCAACTAAAGCGATATGTTTTTTCGCTTTCTTGGGCGTATAAGTAAGATGCACAATCGCCGCATCTTGCGGATCAGAACCTTGCCCCACCGCTACAAAAGCACCAGCCCCCATTTTGGTGAGTGTTGGCATATCAAACTCTTCAAATTGCCAGTCGTTTGATTTTGCAAGCCTAGCTATTTGATGGCGATACTGGGCAGGATTAAGCTCATTTGGCGGGGTCATAGTTAAAGTGCGCGTCAAGACACTACCATTGACCAAAGCCTGAATGCCAACATATGCATCTGGGTCCTGCCATCCAAACATTACAATCGATTTTAGCTGGCGAGGCTTGCTGTCTTTTTTTGCAGCCTTGCCCTTGCGCTCAGGCAGTTCGACGGCATTCACGCTTACAACATAAAAAGCATCCTTTGCTGCTTTATGGCGCGCGGCTTCGCCGCCAAAAACTGCAATTGCCAACGATTTGGGATGTTCGTCGAGCAAAGGCTTAATTGCTTTACGCAATTGGGTTTGGCGCTTAAATACCGACAAACCTGCATCCAATACCACCCAGCTTGCCACTGCACCATTTGGCAAATCAACCATTAATGGAGACTTGCTCAAATCGGTATACTTTTTTCCAATTCGGTTTAATTTGGCATTCAATGCATTAGAAAACGGTAAGTCATCAGGACGCTCCGCAGGCAAAACAAATAAAAGATGTGCATAAGCATCTAATGACTTTTCATCAGCAATTGCTAAATGTTGTTTTAGGGTAATGGACATATAAAAACCTCACTAAAATCGTTTAAATGCAGTTAAATTCTTCTAAATTCATTAAATAAGCAATATTTATCCATTTGATTAATCTAGCAAAACCCCGCTAAAACTTGACCAAATCAGTCAAAAAAGCGAAGATAGCGTTTAGCCAAACGTTCACTTATTTATTTAAGTATTAATTTAAGCGATAAATGATTACAACATAGCGTTGTAACACTTTTAGTTGATTATACCTTTTAGACCAAGTCTTGTTAGACAAGTCTTAAAGTTTCCTGGAGAACCACCACATGGCATTGACCCCCGATATTGACCCACAAGAAACCCAAGAATGGCTTGAAGCCATTGATGCGGTATTGGCCAACGAGGGAACCGAGCGTGCACATTTTTTGCTAGAAACGCTGATTGATAAAGCGCGCCGCTCTGGAGCTTACCTACCTTATAATGCAACGACTGCGTATGTGAATACAATTCCTACGCACTTGCAACAAAGATTACCTGGCAATCCCGATATGGAGCGCCGCATTCGTGCGCTGATTCGCTGGAACGCCATCATGACCGTACTTCGTGCTAACGAGAAATCACCAGGCGTAGGCGGTCACATTGCAAGCTTCCAATCTGCAGCCACTTTATATGACGTGGGCTTTAACCACTTTTTCCGTGCAGCTAATGATAAATTCGGCGGCGACTTAATATTCTTCCAAGGCCACTCATCACCAGGCGTGTATGCACGTGCCTTCTTAGAAGGTCGCTTAACTGAAGATCAAATGGATAACTTCCGCCAAGAAACAGGCGGCAATGGCTTATCAAGCTATCCACATCCTTGGCTAATGCCTGATTTCTGGCAGTTTCCAACCGTTTCTATGGGCCTAGGTCCATTGCAAGGCATTTACCAAGCGCGCTTCTTAAAATATCTACACGATCGCGGTATTGCGGATACGTCAGACCGTAAAGTTTGGGTGTTCTGCGGCGATGGAGAAATGGACGAGCCTGAGTCATTAGGGGCGATTTCACTTGCTTCACGTGAGAAATTAGACAACCTTATTTTTGTCATAAACTGTAACTTACAACGTCTTGATGGCCCTGTGCGTGGCAACGGTAAAATTATTCAAGAACTAGAGTCTGATTTCCGCGGCTCTGGCTGGAACGTATTGAAAGTGATCTGGGGCTCTTATTGGGATCCACTACTTGCAATGGATAAAGATGGCTTGCTCAAAAAGCGTATGGAAGAGTGCGTAGACGGCGAATACCAAAACTTTAAAGCGAAGGGCGGTGCTTACACGCGTGAACACTTCTTCGGCAAATATCCACAATTGATGGAAATGGTCGCAGCGATGTCTGACCAAGACATCTGGCGCTTAAACCGCGGCGGTCACGACCCTCACAAAGTTTACGCCGCTTACGCTGCAGCCACACAGCACAAAGGCCAACCCACCGTGATCTTAGCGAAGACAGTTAAAGGTTACGGCATGGGCGATGCGGGTGAAGCGCAAAATACAACACACCAGCAAAAGAGCATGGACATCGATTCATTGAAAGCTTTCCGTGACCGCTTTGATTTGCCACTGACAAACGAACAAGTAGAAAGCTTATCTTTCTACAGACCAGCTGCAGACTCGCCTGAAATGGTTTATATGGCCGAACGGCGTTCAGCGATGGGTGGCTCTGTGCCGGCACGCCGCCGCAAAGGTAATGAGCTTGTTGTACCTGAGCTTTCAGCGTTTGAGAATATGCTTACTGCCACTGGTGAGCGTGAAATTTCCACTACAATGGCATTCGTGCGTATTCTTTCAACATTGGTACGCGACAAACAAATCGGTAAATACATTGTACCTATCGTGCCTGATGAAGCCCGCACATTTGGTATGGAAGGTATGTTCCGTCAATTGGGTATTTACTCCTCTGCTGGCCAATTGTACGAGCCACAAGATAACGACCAAGTGATGTACTACAAAGAGTCAAAAGACGGACAGATTTTGGAAGAAGGCATCAATGAAGCTGGCGCGTTCTCATCATGGATTGCAGCGGCGACTGCTTACAGCGTCACTGGCACCCAGATGATTCCCTTCTACATCTTCTATTCCATGTTTGGTTTTCAACGTATTGGTGACCTCGCATGGGCAGCGGGCGACTCACGTGCACGCGGCTTTGTATTGGGCGCGACGGCTGGTCGTACCACATTGAATGGTGAAGGCTTACAGCATGAAGATGGCCATAGCCACTTGATGTCAGCGACGATTCCAAATTGCGTATCTTACGACCCAACATTTAGCTACGAGCTTGCCGTGATTATTCAAGAAGGCATGCGCCGCATGGTACAAAACCAAGAGGATGTGTATTACTACATCACCTTAATGAACGAAAATTATAGCCATCCAGAGATGCCGAAAGGCGCTGAAGCCGGCATCTTGAAAGGCATGTACGCATTTAGCAAATCCAAAGCGAAAGGCCCTAAAGTGCAATTGATGGGTAGCGGCGTAATCTTGCGTGAAGTCATTGCAGCAGCAGAAATGCTTGAACAAGACTGGGGCGTATCACCAGACGTGTGGAGCGTCACAAGCTTCACAGAACTTCGCCGCGAAGGCCTCGATGCTGAACGTTGGAATATGCTTAACCCAGAGAAGAAACCAAGACTCAGCTACGTGGCTGAATGCTTGAGCGGTGCCGAAGGCCCTGTAATCTCATCAACCGATTACATGAAATCATTTGCAGACCAAATTCGTAACTTTGTGCCACAACGTTTTGTGTCACTCGGTACTGACGGTTATGGCCGCAGTGATAGCCGTGAAGCGCTCCGTAGCTTCTTCGAAGTGGATAGATATTATGTGGTGCTTGCCGCGCTTAAAGCGTTATCAGACGAAGGCAAATTGCCTGCAAGCAAAGCAGCTGAAGCGATTAAGAAATACAAAATCGACGCAAGCCGCCCTAATCCAACAACAGTTTAAGCAGCAATTTAGCTTACACAGAGAAGACTCTCTTAAGGAATAACAGCATGGCAATTAAAGAAGTTCTTGTCCCGGATATTGGTAACTTTGATAGCGTTGACGTCATCGAATTACTCGTCAAAGAAGGCGACACTGTTGCAAAAGATGACTCACTCATCACTTTAGAATCTGACAAAGCGTCGATGGACATTCCTGCGCCATTTGGCGGCGTAGTGAAAAGCATCAGCATGAAGGTTGGCGACAAAGCTGCTCAAGGCGGTTTAATTTTGACCCTAGATGCCTCTGAAGATGCGCCTGCAGAAAAGCCTGCCGCAAAACCAAGTGCAACGCCAGTCGTAGCGACTGTCACGGTTGACGAAAAACCAGTCACTATTCCAGAGCCATCACGTCCTGTGCCTGAAGTGCCGAAAGTCATTCAACCACAAGCAACGCCTAATCCAATTGGCGCAAGCGCAGTGGCTGCAGATGGAAAATTAGCACACGCAAGTCCATCCGTGCGTAAGTTCGCACGTGAACTCGGCGTGAATTTAAGTTTGGTGCGTGGCACCGGCCCTAAAAACCGCATTAGCCAAGAAGACGTGCAAGCCTTTGTCAAAGGTGAACTTGCTAAACCTCGCTCAGAAAATATGGGCTCTGGGTTAACCACATTGGCAATGCCAGTGATTGATTTTAGTCAATTTGGCGAAATTGAACACAAACCACTCTCACGCATCAAAAAATTATCGGGTGCAAACTTGCACCGCAATTGGGTAACTGCTCCACATGTCACTCAGTTCGACGAAGCTGACATTACTGATTTGGAAGACTTCCGTAAGTCGATGTTAGCTGACGCTGAAAAACGTGGCGCAAAATTAACGCTACTTGCTTTCTTAATGAAGGCTGTCGTGAATGCACTCCGCACTTATCCAAACTTCAACGCCTCGCTTTCTGCTGATGGCGATAGCTTGATTATGAAGAATTACTTCAATGTAGGCTTTGCTTGCGACACACCTGATGGATTGGTGGTGCCGGTGGTGCGTGATGTTGATAAAAAAGACGTACTCGATATTGCGCGGGATTTGGCAGAGCTGTCTGGCAAAGCCCGTGAGCGCAAATTGAAAATTGAAGAAATGCAAGGTGGTTGCTTCACCATCTCGAGCCTTGGCGGGATTGGCGGCACCATGTTTACGCCAATTATTAATTGCCCTGAAGTGGCGATTTTGGGTGTATCTCGCTCTTCATTCCAACCTGTTTACAACAAAGAAACAGGCGGCTTTGAGCCTCGCCTCATTTTACCGATGTCCCTTTCATACGACCACCGCGTGATTGACGGTGCAGATGGTGCGCGCTTCACTAGCCACTTGCGCATGATGTTATCCGACGTTCGTCGTTTGTTACTTTAAGGGGTTGGTATGAGCAATTTAATAGAAGTCATCGTCCCTGATATTGGCAACTTCGATAGCGTTGAAGTTATTGAGGTATTGGTCAAAATAGGCGACATCGTTGCAAAAGAAGACTCCTTAATCACGCTTGAGTCAGACAAAGCATCAATGGATATTCCATCTTCAGATGCGGGCGTGGTCAAAGAAATCAAAGTTAAAGTAGGCGATAAAGTTGTAAAAGGCTCGCCAATTTTAGTGCTTGAGGCCGAAGCTGCTAGCGCAACCCAAAAAGAAGCGCCGAAAGCTGAAATATCAAAAGCTGAAGCTGCTTCTGCAACTCCTGAAAGCCAGCCTGCAGTCTCAGCACCAACGCCCACTGCGCCACAAGGCGTCAATGACGTAACATGCGAAGTGGTTGTTTTAGGCTCCGGTCCTGGTGGTTACACTGCTGCTTTTCGTGCAGCTGACTTAGGCAAAAAAGTCGTACTCATTGAACGCTATTCAACCTTAGGTGGTGTTTGCTTAAACGTGGGATGTATTCCATCTAAAGCGCTTTTACACACGGCCAAAATCATTACCGATGCAGAAGAAACAGAGCATCACGGCGTGAGTTTTGGTCAACCAAATGTTGACCTTGAGCAACTTCGTACATGGAAAGCCAACGATGTTGTGGGCAAGCTTACAGGTGGCTTATCCGCCATGGCGAAACAACGTGAAGTGACTGTGATAGAAGGTTTAGGTAAATTTACTAGTCCCAACCAAATCGCTGTCACAGGCGCAGATGGCAAAGTCACCAAAGTGGGCTTTGAAAACGCAATTATTGCAGCAGGCTCACAAGCTGCTAAATTTCCTGGCGCACCGGATGATGATCGCATTATGGATTCAACGGGCGCTTTGGCATTGGCTGATATCCCAAAACGCATGCTCGTCATCGGTGGTGGCATTATTGGTTTAGAAATGGGTACCGTTTACGATGCGCTCGGCTCAAAAGTCAGCATCGTTGAGTTTACTGACGGCCTTATTCAAGGCTGCGACCGCGACTTAGTGCGTCCATTACAAAAACGCATGGAAAAGCGTTTTGAAGCGATTATGCTCAATACCAAAGTAGCCTATATCGAAGCTAAGAAAGACGGCATTCATGTGAGCTTTGAGGGCGTGAATGGCAACACTGAAGCGCCTAAAGGCGTCGAAATTTACGACCGCGTCTTGGTGTCAATTGGTCGCCGTCCAAACGGCCTCAATATCGGCGCAGAGCTTGCGGGTGTTGCTGTTGATGAGCGCGGCTTTATCAATGTGGACAAACAAATGCGCACCAACGTGCCCCACATCTTCGCGATTGGCGACATCGTCGGCCAACCAATGCTGGCACACAAAGCCACACACGAAGGCAAAGTGGCAGCTGAAGTCATCGCGGGTCACAAGGTTGAATTCCAGGCGATGGTAATCCCATCGGTCGCTTACACCGACCCAGAAATTGCTTGGGCTGGCATGACAGAAATTGAAGCAAAAGCAAAAGGTATTACTATTGAAAAAGCGAGCTTCCCTTGGGCAGCTAGCGGACGCGCAATTTCTGTAGGGCGCACCGAGGGCGCCACCAAATTGATTTTTGATAAAGACACTCACCGCGTGATTGGTGCTGGGATCGTTGGTGTGAATGCCGGTGAATTACTTGCAGAGGCTGTTTTAGCAATAGAAATGGGCGCAGATGCGCATGACTTAGGTTTAAGCATCCATGCACATCCAACACTTTCAGAAACCGTGTGCTTTGCGGCGGAAATGAAAGAAGGCACAATTACCGATTTATATATTAAGAAAAGGTAATTGCATTAATTAAAAAAGGAGGCTTAAGCCTCCTTTTTTAATACGCTAAATCATTTATCTAAGCATCGCGTTTTGTCTGAGGATGTTCATTACTCATTGCCTAGGGACGATGGAACTATTGGCAATGCCTGCACTTGAGAATCACTTAGTATTTTTAGCTTTTTAGGCTGTATTTCCGGTAATGTCTGATGCCCAATAGTTGCAGACAAATCCGCCAATTGAAAGTAGGCAAAAATAATGATGTTTAATAAAACCAAAAGAATCAGACTAAGCTTCATCATTTTGCATTCTCCATCAAGAACAACCCCTCTAAGACTAAGTTCTCAGCCAGCACAGGCTTTGCACCAAACACTTGTGTCAAAATAGGCATGAGCATGGCTGCATCACCGCCCGTCATCAAAACTGTTGGCACATCTTGGCAATACGATTCTAGCTTATCTGCCTGCATCACAATGGCCCCGACAATCGCACTTATAACACCACTAGCGCTTGCATCAGCAGTGTTGAGCGGGAATATTTTCACTTGCCCATTATGTGGATTAACCGCCGCTGTGCTTTGCAACAAGGCGTTTTGCATCATGCTAAAGCCGGGAGCGATCAGGCCGCCTATAAACGCATTTTGATAAATCGCGTCAATGGTAATTGCTGTGCCAGCATTCACCACTAAACAAGCGGGCTGATTCAAATAGCGCTTAAACGCCGCCACCAGGGCCGCCCAGCGGTCAATACCCAAACTTTCTGGTGCTCCGTAATTATTTTTCAAGCCTAAGGTTTGTGCCTCAGCTTTTGCCCATACAAAAGCAATACCAGCCTCATTCAATAAAGCCATGATGCTTGAAGCAATACTCTCACCCGCCACATTGGCCGCAATTGCACGTTTGCAAGATTTCCAGCTTGCAGGAATAACAAACGCTCCAATCTCGGCGTTCAAACAAATGCCAGCATCTTGAATACGGCCATCATCGGCAAACACTGCCCACTTGGTACGTGTATTGCCAGAGTCTATTGCTAACATTACGAGACACCTCTCAAACTAATTTCACCCGCTGAAAAACGTTGCTCACCGTGCTGTGTATTCACCAGCAAAATACCATCACTCGCAACGCCAATCACCTCGCCTAAGACTTCGCGGCCATCAGGCATCAGCATACGCACCGCCTGTTGATGATAAGCGTGATAGCTCAGCCATTCTTCACGCAAGGCTTCAAAGCCTTTTTGCTCAAAGGCACTTAACACATCCGCCATGTGTTTAAGCACAGTGCCGAGCAATAGATTGGGGTTAGCCGCTTCAGGCTTAATAGTATGGATATCGGTAAATGGCTGGTCAATATTTCTCGCCACATTTTCAGGCAAATGCAGGTTAATCCCCACACCAATCACCGCCGCACTTGGGCCATCCATATCACCTTGCAACTCAATTAAAATGCCGGCTAATTTTTGCTTACCTGCTGACGTCTGAATAAGCACATCATTCGGCCATTTGAGCTTTGCATTTGCAACGCCCAAAGTTTGAAGGGCTCGGATTAAAGCCACCCCAACCGCCAAACTCAAGCCAGAGAGCGCAGATGCACCCATTTGAAAACGCCACAATAGCGAGAAAGTTAAACTTGCGCCCAAGCCTGCCTGCCAAGTACGACCTCGGCGACCTTTGCCTGCCGTTTGTAATTCCGTCACCACACAAGTGGCGTGAGCCGCCATTTGCCCGCCCAGTATTTGTGATTGACTCTGGTTGGCTTTTTTTATCAAATAGGTATTGGTGGATTCTAGCGTGTCGTGCAACTCCAGCTTAAACCAAGCACGCTCTTGACCAATTGCATTTAGAATTTCTTCTTGATTGAGCATAGTAATTGGATCGGGCAATTTATACCCGCGGCCGCGCACAGAGAAAACCTCAACCCCCAATGCTTGCGCCTCTTGAATCGCACTCCAAACAGTAGTGCGCGTCACCTTAAAATGCTGAGCGATGTCCTCACCTGAGTGGAAGCGGCCGTCAGCAAGCAAGCGCAAAATTGGGAATGTGAGTACGTTCATCATATTGAACGAGAGTTTAGCATGGCTGATCACTAGCATCATGAAGGAACACGCCACGCAAAGCCTCTCACGGTGTAAAATGATGGTTAATCTATTTAATGTATTTGATATGTCATCAGAAAAAACACCAATCGGCCCAGCTTCTAACTTTATTCGCGGCATTATTGACCGTGATTTAGCAAGCGGCACCAACGCTAGTCGCCACTGGGCAGGGACGCCAGGCGACGCTGCGCATCAGGCCGCCGGTCAACCTGATCCAGCAAAAATTCGCACACGCTTCCCACCAGAACCAAATGGCTATTTGCATATTGGACATGCAAAAAGCATTTGCTTGAATTTCGGTTTAGCAAGAGATTATGAAGGCGTTTGCCACATGCGCTTTGATGACACCAACCCTGAAAAAGAAGAACAAGAATATGTGGATAGCATCACTGAAATGGTGCAATGGCTAGGCTTCGGCTGGGAGGCTTTTGGTCAATCGCATTTGTATTATGCGAGTAATTATTTTGAGATGATGTACCAAGCAGCAGAAGCCTTAATTAGCGCAGGCAAGGCTTATGTGGATGAACAATCTGCAGATGAAATGCGCATTAATCGTGGCACACTCACTGAAGCCGGTAAAAACTCCCCTTGGCGTGACCGATCCATTGAAGACAATTTAAGCAAATTCCGTGAAATGCGAGATGGCAAACATGCCGATGGCAGCATGGTTTTGCGTGCTAAAATCGATATGGCTTCACCAAACATCAATCTGCGTGACCCAGCGATTTACCGTATTAAACGTGCGCACCACCACAATACAGGCGACAAATGGTGCATCTATCCGATGTACACCTTTGCTCATCCGCTTGAGGATGCATTTGAAGGCATTACGCACTCTATTTGCACGCTTGAGTTTGAAGACCAGCGTCCTTTCTACGATTGGGTGTTAGAGCGTTTAGCAGAAGCTGGCATGCTTGCGCATCCGCTTCCAAAACAATATGAGTTTGCTCGCTTAAATCTCACTTACGTCGTACTTTCAAAACGTAAGCTAATTGACTTAGTTGAGAACAAACACGTATCAGGTTGGGATGACCCTCGCTTGCCAACACTCGCTGGCGCTCGTCGTCGTGGCTACACGCCAGAAGGATTCCGCTTATTTGCTGACCGCATTGGTGTTTCAAAATCTGACTCTTGGATTGAATACACCATTCTTGAAGACTGCATGCGCGAAACGCTCAATCTTTCTGCCGAGCGCCGTATCGGAGTACTCGACCCAATTAAATTGGTAATTGATAACTACCCAGATAGCCAATCAGAAGATTGCTTTGCACCTAACCACCCACTCAAACCTGAGCTAGGCAAACGCACAGTGCAACTCACCAAAGAATTGTGGATTGAACGAGACGACTTTATGGAAGAGCCAAGCAAGGGCTTCTTCCGCTTAGTACCAGATGGTTTAGTACGTTTGCGCTATGGTTATGTGGTGAAATGCACAGGTTTTGAGAAAGATGCGAACGGCAATGTCACCATCGTCCACTGCGAATACCTCCCAGATACCAAATCAGGCACGCCAGGCTCCGATAGCGTCAAAGTGAAGGGAAACATCCATTGGGTATCTGCTGCACACGCCTACGAAGCTGAAATTCGCATGTATGACCGATTATTCAAAGAAGCACACCCAGGTGCTGGCGACCGTGACTACTTGGATGACATTAATCCAAACTCCATCAGCAGCATCACCGCACAATTGGAGTTAAGTCTAAAAGACGCACAACCAGCTGAAGGTTTCCAGTTTGAACGTCACGGTTATTTTGTGGCGGACAGAAAAGATAGCGAAGCTGGCAAGCCAGTGTTTAACAGAACAGTGACACTAAAAGATACTTGGCAGAAATAAGATTTACTAGCCAAACAAAAAGCCAGCACTAGCCGGCTTTTTCGTTTTATATCAAGGTGAATCTATTTGGCTTGCTCTGCCACCACTTCGGCAATTTCTTTAGCCAACTGATTTACCATCACACCATCAACACCTTCTACCATCACGCGAAATTTCAACTCCGTGCCTGAAGCTCTCAATAAGATGCGGCCATTGCCGTTAAGTGCTTGCTCGGCTTTTTTCACAGCGGCTTGCATCGCAGGATTGCTATCCATATCAATACGGCGTTTTACAGGCACGTTGATGAGCACTTGTGGATATAAAGCCAAAGTCTTGCCGACTTCAAGCAGCGTTTTGTTCTGAGCGTTGAGTGCGGCTAATACTTGTAGCGCGGCGATAATACCATCGCCACTGGTATGTTTATCGAGACAGAGAATGTGACCTGAGTTTTCGCCGCCTAATTGCCAATCATTTTTCACTAGCATTTCATGCACATGTCTATCACCCACTTTGGCGCGGGTGAAGGCAATGTTCGATTTTTGGAAGTCATGCTCCAACGCAAGATTAGTCATTAAAGTGCCGACCACTCCTCCACCAAGCTCGCCTTGCTGATGTCTGTGCTGGGCAATAATATAAAGCAGTTGGTCGCCATCAAGCAGATTCCCTACTGAGTCCACCATCATCACTCGATCACCATCACCATCAAAAGCAATGCCCAAATCCGCTTGATGCTCAACCACCGCTTTGCATAAAGCTTGCGGATGCGTGGTGCCAGAATCGGCATTAATGTTTAGGCCATTAGGCTGATTGGCAATCGCAATTATTTCGGCGCCTAGCTCGTGAAATACCGGCGGTGCCACATGGTAAGTGGCGCCATTGGCGCAATCAAGGACGATTTTTAAGCCACGCAAATCTAGGTCATTAGGAAAGGTGCTTTTGCAAAACTCAACATAGCGACCTGCCGCATCATCAATCCGCTTGACGCGACCTAAAGCGGCAGATGGCATCACTTCCATCGGCTTATCAAGTTCTGCTTCTATTTGATGCTCAATATCATCGGGCAACTTGGTGCCTAAGCTTGAGAAAAACTTAATGCCGTTATCTTCAAAAGGGTTGTGTGAAGCTGAAATCACAATACCCGCTTGCGCTCTCAAAGCACGGGTTAAATAAGCCACAGCGGGGGTTGGCATTGGGCCTGTGAGCCGAACATTCACGCCAGCGGCACACAGCCCTGCCTGCAAAGCTGACTCGAGCATGTAGCCAGAAATACGGGTATCTTTCCCAATCAACACTGTCGGGCGTGCATCTTTAGCCAAATGCAGGTCAGCATTCGCTAACACACGGCCGGCGGCATAGCCTAAACGCATCACGAACTCTGGCGTGATTGGGCTAGTTCCAACTCGACCACGAATACCATCTGTACCGAAATATTTTTTACCCATTATGTTTATCTTTTAAACGCCTATTTTTATACGGCTTATTCTTAATTTTTCATGACAGCAGAAACAATTTTCAAAGCATCTACCGTCGGTTTCACATCATGCACACGCACAATACTCGCGCCCTTCATCACGGAGACTACTGAAGCGGCAATGCTGGCATAGATGCGTTCATCCACTCCCGAACCGACAACTTGCCCCAATACCGATTTGCGTGAAAGCCCTATCAACAATGGCAAGCCTAACGATTGTAGACTTGATAACTGATTAAGCAAAGTAAGATTATGTTCGGTTCTTTTACCAAAACCAAAGCCAGGATCTAACACAATGCGATCACGTGCAATGCCAGCTTGCTCTGCGGCTTTTAATCTTGCGGCTAAAAAGCTAGTCACTTCAGCAACCACCTCTTGATATTGCGGATCAGCTTGCATCGTTTGTGGACGGCCTTGCATGTGCATTAAACATACACCTACTTCACTAGCAGCAACAATCTCAAGTGCACCATCCTCTTGCAAAGCGCATACATCATTCACAATATCGACGCCCGCATCAATGGCGGTACGCATCACCTCTGGTTTATAGGTATCAATGGAAAGCGGAACACCCGCTTTTACCAAAGCTTTAATCACAGGAATCACACGGTTAAGCTCTTCATCAAGCGGCACAGGAGTTGCGCCGGGACGGGTAGATTCTCCACCAATATCTAATATATCTGCGCCCTGCTCGACCAATTTCATGGCATGCGCGACGGCTTTGTCAGTGGTGTTGAATTTGCCGCCATCGGAGAATGAATCAGGGGTGACGTTCACAATACCCATGACACATGGCTGAGAAAGGTCGAGTTGGAATCTACCGCAAGAAAAATGCATTTTAATTAAGCCATAAAGTGCACTGGATGATTAACCCAATACACCGCTTGGCTTACCATGTTTGAGAAACAATGATCAGGGCTTTAGTTTTTAGCAGCTGGCTGTGGCGCAGCAGTTGGCTGACTGCCCGTAGTGCCGCTATCGCTCTTAACCGCTTTGTTGCTTGCTTGGCTAGGCTTAGGCGCGCGAGGCTGTAAGCCCGCCATGATGTCGCCAATTTGATCCGCATCAATGGTTTCCCACTCAAGCAAAGCCGCAGCCATTGCTTCAACTTTATCGCGATTTGACTCTAACAACTGTCGAGCAATCGCATATTGCTCATCTAGAATGCGGCGAATTTCAGCATCTACTTTTTGCTGCGTTGCTTCTGATACTGTTTTAGATGACATGTTGCCGAAGAACGAATCTTGCTCATTGCCAGCATAGACCATCGTGCCAAGTGCATCCGACATACCGTAACGCGTGACCATGTCACGTGCTAATTTAGTCGCACGTTCAAAGTCGTTTGAAGCGCCAGTTGACATTTGATGCATAAAAATTTCTTCCGCAATACGGCCACCAAACAAAATCGAAATCTCTTCCAACATTTTGTCGCGATAATTACTGATGCGGTCGAACTCAGGCAATTGCCAAGTTAGACCAAGTGCCCAGCCGCGCGGCATAATGGTGACTTTATGCACCGGATCTGCCTTAGGAAGTAATTCCGCCACTACTGCATGGCCAGACTCGTGATAAGCAGTATTGCGACGCTCTTCTTCACGCATCACCATTGAAGTGCGCTCTGGACCCATAAAGATTTTATCTTTTGCATCTTCAAAGTCAGACATATCAACGGTGCGTTTATTGCGACGGGCAGCAAACAAAGCAGCTTCATTGACTAGGTTAGCTAAATCAGCCCCCGAAAAGCCAGGTGTGCCACGCGCCAAAATGTCCGCTTTAACGTCAGCATCAATTGGCACTTTACGCATGTGCACTAACAGAATTTGTTCGCGACCACGAATATCAGGCAAGCCGACCATCACTTGACGGTCAAAACGACCTGGACGAAGCAAGGCTTTATCCAATACGTCTGCACGGTTAGTTGCGGCAATTACAATCACGCCTGAGTTAGGCTCAAAGCCATCCATTTCAACAAGCATTTGATTGAGCGTTTGTTCGCGCTCATCATTACCACCGCCTGTACCAGCGCCGCGATGACGACCAACCGCATCAATCTCATCGATAAAGATGATGCATGGTGCTGCTTTTTTCGCTTGCTCAAACATATCACGCACACGCGCCGCGCCAACGCCGACAAACATTTCTACGAAGTCAGATCCAGAAATCGTAAAGAAAGGCACTTTTGCTTCACCAGCAATCGCCTTAGCAAGCAAGGTTTTTCCAGTGCCTGGCGGGCCAACCATCAGAACGCCACGTGGAATACGACCACCTAATTTTTGGAATTTACCTGGATCGCGCAAAAACTCGACCAACTCAAACACTTCTTCTTTGGCTTCATCACAGCCAGCTACATCAGCAAAGGTGGTTTGGTTAGATGCTTCGTCTAATTGACGTGCTTTGCTCTTGCCGAATGAGAAAGCGCCGCCCTTACCACCACCTTGCATCTGGCGCATAAAGAATACCCAAACACCAATTAATAACAACATCGGGCCCCAGTTAATCAAGAGGCTCATCAACAATGACTGCTCTTGCTCTGGCTTCGCTTCAACACGAATATTGTTTTTAAGCAAATCACCCATCATGCCGGGGTCATATGGCGCATAGGAATTGAATTTTTTACCATCATTCATCTCTCCGTGCAGCACACGACCTTCAATGGTTACTTTTGCTACACGGCCTTGTTTCACTTCATTAATAAACTGTGAGTAGACGATTTTATTGTCCGCACCATTTTTATTCGCAAATTGGTTAAAAACAGACATCATGATGATGGCAATAATTACCCATATCGCGATTTGTTTGACAGTGTTATTCAAGATCACATCCTTTTAAAGATTGCATTCGGTTAATTAAAATCTTACCACTAAAACAAGCCATGATTAGCGGAATACCTTGCAATTAAACAGGCTATTCAAAATCGTTTAAATATTATTAGCTTTGCGTTTCAAGCCAAGCAAATAAACTTCAGTACTTCGATCACGCGAGGCCTTAGGTTTTCTTGTCACAACCTTATCAAAGCTCTCTCGCATGATTTTCACTATCTCTTCAAAACCTGAGCCTACAAACACCTTGACCAAAAAATTACCCTCGGGTTTCAGCCACTTCAAACTAAAGTCCACGGCTAGTTCGGTTAGATAAACCGCATTAGGCTGGTCCACTGAACTAATGCCACTTATATTGGGTGCCATATCTGAAATTACAAGGTCTATTTGCTGTCCATTTAATTTTTCTTCTAATTGCTCAAGAATTTCATCTTCACGAAAATCCCCTTGAATAAACTCAACCCCAGGAATACCCACCATCGGCAACAAATCTAAGGCGATCACTCGGCCATTGCCTTTCAGGCGCTGAATCGCAACTTGCGACCAACTGCCTGGCGTGGAGCCCAAATCAACCACCACCATGCCTGGCTTAATTAACCTGTCTTTATCGTCTATCTCTATTAGCTTATACGCAGCGCGGGCACGATAGCCATCTTTTTGTGCAAGCTTCACGTAAGGGTCATTTACATGCTCTTGCATCCAAGCTTTACTGGTTTTGGTTCTTTTCATGGCCTAAGCATCATGTGATAAAATAACGTCCTTAATGAATCAACAAGACAAGATAGATACTGCGTGAATACTAAACAAATTACCCACCTTCGCGGCTTGGCACACAAACTAAATCCAGTGGTCATGGTTGGTAATAATGGCCTGACAGCGAGCGTTTTGCAAGAAATTGAAAACAGCTTAAATGCGCATGAGCTCATCAAAATCAAAGTGTTTGGTGATGACAGAGATGCACGCGTGGCGATGCTGGAAGAAATTTGTGAAAAAACTGGCGCGACTAAAGTTCACCATATCGGCAAACAGTTAGTAATTTATCGCCAAGCCGAAACTGCAAAAATCGTTATTCCTAAATAAATCAAATAAGCGGCTCGAAGTTATCGAGTCGCTTTCACCACCAATACCAATCCCAATAAGCTTTGAATGGCGTAAGCAATACTTGCCACGCCATGCCAAGCTTCAAATCGATTAGCAAACACACTGTGCATGACGTCCGAGGGAAAAGCATCTGCTTTTAATTTTGCAATCACTGGCGCAATACCAAAATGACCTGCCAGCGTAAGCAATATCATAAAAAATACTGCCCAAAAGAAACCTTGCTTGAAGGCTTGACCGCCAAACTTAGTGAGCCGATTAAGCAATAAATAAGCGCCGCAAGCCATGCCAATATAAGCGACAAAAGTAAACATTTCCCCGGCTAAACTACCCGCCAACTGTCTGTCAGGTAAGTGGTAAAACAATATTGGCGCCGCAAGATAGCCAATTGCCCATAAGGCGCCAACCCAAAGAGTGACTGAAATTAACGCTAACTTGTCTGCAAATTGTTTCATTAATCACCTTTAGTATTTAAATACTCATCACCCTAAATGTATTGTACGTTCAACACTTCATAAGAGCGAATGCCATTAGGCGCAACCACTTCAGCGACATCACCTGCTGACTTGCCAATCAATGCACGTGAAATTGGTGAGCTAATCGAAATCTTACCAGACTTAATATCTGCTTCGTCATCCCCGACAATTTGATAGGTTGCAGTATCGCCAGTATCCAAATCTTCCACATCAATTGTCGCACCAAACACACAGCGACCTTCCGCATTGAGTGTTTTAGGATCTATGATCATCGCATTTGAAAGCTTGGCTTCAATCTCAGCAAGACGGCCTTCAATAAAACTTTGTTTTTCTTTGGCAGCTTCGTATTCCGCATTCTCAGACAAATCTCCTTGAGCACGGGCTTCGGCAATTGCCTCAATCACGGCGGGCCGATCGACACTTCTTAAGCGTTGAAGCTCAACCTTTAATAGTTCTGCACCTTTGACTGTGACTGGAATTTGATTCATGTGATCTACCTTATTTCTTGTTCGTTTTATCGCTAATTGCGGTCTATATAAAATAAAAACCACACCTAACAAATTAGGCGTGGTTAATTAATCAACATCTTATTACTTAGTGAGTGTTTTATGCAACTCTTGCAATGACTGAACTTCCAGCTCTTGCATATACCCCATGCCCATGCACGCAGCCTTAGCACCCGCAAGCGTCGTATAGTAAGTCACTTTTTGTTGTAAGGCATTGCGGCGAATGGCGTATGAGTCATGCACTGCACGCTTATCTTCCGTAACGTTAACAATGAAATTAATTTCATTGTTTTTAATCATATCCACAATATGTGGACGGCCTTCCGCCACTTTATTCACTGGCGTTACATTTAAGCCTGCCTCAACCAATGCGCCCGCTGTACCGCGTGTTGCGAGCAATTGAAAACCTAAGTTTGCCAAGGCTTGTGCAATTTCTACTACGCGTTCACGGTCTTCACGACGCACACTAATAAAAGCTTTCCCGCCTTTAGGTAACACATCACCAGAACCCAACTGTGACTTAACGAAAGCTTCAGCGAAGGTACTGCCTATACCCATCACTTCACCGGTCGATTTCATTTCAGGGCCAAGAATCGTATCGACGCCTGGGAATTTAATGAACGGGAACACCGCTTCTTTGACTGAATAATAAGGCGGCACGATTTCTTTGGTAACGCCTTGTTCTTTTAGTTTTACGCCCGTCATACAACGTGCAGCGATTTTCGCTAATTGCAAACCACACGCTTTAGAAACAAACGGCACGGTACGAGATGCACGAGGATTTACCTCAAGCACAAAAACCGTCTCACCCTGAATCGCGAACTGAACGTTCATCAAACCAACTACACCAAGCGCTTTGGCCATTTGGACTGTTTGCAAACGCAACGCATCTTGTAGCTTTTTAGATAAGCTATAAGGTGGCAATGAACATGCAGAATCACCTGAGTGCACACCGGCCTGCTCAACGTGCTCCATGATGCCGCCGATAATGACATCTTCGCCATCACATAAAGCATCAACGTCCACTTCAAGCGCATCGTTTAAAAAACGATCTAGCAGCACTGGTGATTCGTTTGAAACTTTCACCGCTTCGCGCATGTAGCGCTCAAGTTGCGCTTGCTCATGCACGATTTCCATTGCACGACCGCCCAACACATAGGAAGGGCGGACTACTAACGGATAGCCAATCTCTTGCGCTAAACGCAATGCTTCGTCTGGCGTTCTTGCGGTGCGATTAGGGGGTTGTTTTAGACCCAGCTCTTGCAACATTTGTTGGAAGCGTTCGCGGTCTTCAGCACGGTCAATCGCGTCCGGTGAAGTACCAATGATTGGCACACCTGCTTTTTCTAATTCACGCGCCAACTTAAGTGGCGTTTGGCCACCGTATTGCACAATCACGCCAACCGGCTTCTCAATCGCCACCACTTCAAGCACATCTTCTAATGTTAGTGGCTCAAAGTACAAGCGGTCTGAAGTATCGTAGTCGGTTGAAACAGTTTCTGGGTTGCAGTTCACCATGATGGTTTCATAACCATCTTCGCGCATCGCGAATGCTGCATGTACGCAGCAATAGTCGAACTCAATCCCTTGTCCGATACGGTTTGGACCACCGCCCAATACCATGATTTTCTTTTTATCGTTAGGCTTTGCTTCGCACTCTTCTTCGTAAGTGGAGTACATATAAGCGGTATTGGTCGAAAATTCAGCCGCACAAGTATCAACGCGCTTGTAAACAGGACGCACATTCAATGCTTGGCGATAAGCACGCACCGCATGTTGGTCTGTGCCCAAGAGATAAGCTAAACGACGGTCTGAAAAACCACGACGCTTCAATTGGAACAATGCATCTTTGTCTAAGTCGGGAAGGTGACGGCCTTTTAATGCCATTTCACGTTTGATGATGTCTTCAATTTGCACCAAGAACCAATGGTCAATTTTAGAATGTTCGTAAACTTGCGCAACCGTCATGCCAGCACGGAAAGCATCACCAACATACCAAATGCGCTCAGGGCCTGGCTCGCCAAGTTCTTTTTGAATTTCGTCGATGTCTAACGTTTTTTCATCCAAACCATCTACGCCGACTTCCAATCCGCGTAAGGCTTTTTGGAATGATTCTTGGAAAGTACGGCCAATTGCCATCACTTCGCCCACAGACTTCATTTGCGTGGTTAAGCGGGAATCTGCTTGCGGGAATTTTTCGAACGCAAAACGTGGGATTTTAGTGACTATATAGTCAATTGATGGCTCAAATGAGGCTGGGGTTGCACCACCAGTAATTTCATTTTTAAGCTCATCGAGCGTAAAGCCAACAGCTAATTTCGCCGCTACTTTTGCAATTGGGAAGCCTGTTGCTTTTGAAGCCAATGCAGATGAACGTGACACGCGCGGGTTCATCTCAATGACAATCATGCGACCATCTTCTGGATTAATCGCAAACTGTACATTTGAACCGCCAGTATCCACGCCAATTTCACGCAGCACCGCAAGCGATGCATTACGCATGATTTGATATTCTTTATCTGTCAGCGTTTGTGCTGGCGCCACAGTAATTGAGTCGCCAGTATGCACGCCCATTGGATCTAAGTTTTCAATTGAGCAGATAATGATGCAGTTATCTTTGGTGTCGCGCACCACTTCCATCTCATACTCTTTCCAACCCAGGAGCGACTCTTCAATCAACAACTCTTTAGTTGGGGATGCTTCAAGACCGCGCTCACAAATGGTCAAGAACTCTTCACGGTTATATGCAATTCCGCCGCCGCTACCCCCCATCGTGAACGATGGACGAATAATCGCTGGATAACCAATGCTTGCCTGCACTTGCAAAGCTTCTTCAAGGCTGTGTGCCATTGAAGAGCGCGCTGAACCTAGACCGATCTTGGTCATGGCCTCTTTAAATTTTTGTCTATCTTCCGCTTTATCAATGGCGTGCTTGCTCGCACCAATCAACTCAACATTGTATTTTTTCAGTACGCCGTGCTTATCCAAATCCAAAGCACAATTCAGAGCCGTTTGGCCACCCATGGTTGGTAACAAAGCATCTGGAAGCTCTTTAGCGATAATCTTCTCAACCACTTGCCAAGTCACTGGCTCGATATAGGTCGCGTCCGCCATTTCAGGGTCGGTCATGATGGTCGCCGGATTCGAGTTCACCAAAATGACGCGGTAACCTTCTTCTCGAAGCGCTTTACAAGCTTGCGCACCTGAATAGTCAAACTCACAAGCTTGACCAATCACAATCGGGCCAGCGCCAATAATCAAAATACTTTTAATGTCTGTACGTTTTGCCATAGTTTTCTTATTGCTTGTGCTGTTTCATGGATTCGACAAATCGATCGAACAAATAACTCATCTCGGTTGGGCCAGGGCTCGCTTCAGGATGGCCTTGGAAGCTGAAAGCTGGCTTATCTGTACGAGCAACACCTTGCAAACTGCCATCAAACAGCGATAAATGGGTGGTACGCAAGTTAGCTGGCAAGCTTTCTGGATCAACCGCAAAGCCGTGGTTTTGACTGGTAATGAATACGCGCTTGTCGTCTACATCCTGCACAGGGTGGTTTGCACCATGGTGACCAAACTTCATCTTGAGTGTTTTTGCGCCAGAGGCCAAAGCCAATAATTGGTGGCCCAAGCAAATACCAAAGGTAGGCACACCTTTATCAACAATGGTTTTAATCGCCGAAATTGCATA
>JAIXRI010000003.1:0-98289 GCA_027485305.1 Methylophilaceae bacterium
AAAGCTTTTGAAAATATTGTGTTTGCGCAAATCAAAATTTCAGCAATTAACACCTTGCTTACAGGTATTTTTCTCCTGATTGTGTTGCCGCTTTTTGGTGTGAATTTGCCTTACAACAAAACGTTAGTGATCGTCACATTTTTGGCTGGTTTGCTTCCAGTCATTGGCAACCTCATTTCCAATACCATCATCACCGTTATCAGTATTGGTGTGTCGTTAAAAGTGGCGATTGCAGCTTTGGTATTTTTAGTGGGAATACATAAGCTTGAGTATTTCATCAATGCAAAGATAGTAGGCACTAAAATTAATGCGGCCGCTTGGGAGCTTTTGCTAGCGCTTCTAGTGATGGAATCTTTATTCGGCATCACTGGTTTGTTAATTGCGCCCATTCTTTACGCATACCTCAAATCTGAACTATTGCTAGCCAAGTTAATTTAGGAATTCTGCAAGATGGAACTGCGTGCACAGGCACTTAACTGCCTCGCCAAAACTGAGTTCTTTGATAAAACCCAAGCTGTTGCCGAGCTTTCATATGCTTGGGCATCTGGAAGCTGTGAAATAGACACAAACATCGTATTTAATGCCCCAAACAACATTCCTGGGCTACCAAGCAAACCTGAGCTAGTCTCTCCCAAAGATGTATCGCGCCGCAATATGCGGACAATCGATGGCCGTGCAATCATGATTCATGCACTTGCCCATATTGAGTTTAATGCGATTAATTTAGCTTTAGATGCCATTTGGCGATTTGCTGATATGCCTCAAGACTATTACGCTGACTGGCTGAAAGTCGCGGCTGAAGAAGCTTACCATTTTACTTTGCTCAACGAGCACCTCATTAAGCTAGGTTATGTTTATGGTGATTTTCCTGGGCATAATAGTTTGTGGGAAATGGCAACCAGAACCAAAGATGACATCTTAGCGCGTATCGCTTTAGTGCCGCGCACAATGGAGGCTCGTGGCCTAGATGCCTCACCAGCCTTGCGTGCAAAATTGGCACAAGTAGGCGATATGGAAGCCGCGGCAATTTTAGATATTATCCTGCGCGATGAAATCGGCCATGTTGCCATTGGTAATCTTTGGTTTAATTGGCTGTGTGAAACACGCGGCTTAGAACCGATTAGCGCTTATGCCTCATTGGCAAAACAATATGAAGCACCAACCCCGCGCAAGCCTTTCAATCATCAAGCAAGGCTAGCGGCTGGCTTTACCGAACAAGAGCTTGCTTGGCTAGAGAATGCATAAAAAACTCACCAGCACATTAGCTCTGCATGAATTCCCCAATAGCTACCAAGTGGCGCGTAGTTTAAACCGTCAAATCCATTTTCATTTAGGCCCCACCAACTCAGGTAAAACTTACCAAGCCCTCCTCAAGCTACAAACCGCTGATTCCGGCGTATACCTTGCCCCACTTCGCTTGTTGGCAATGGAAATTCGAGACAGACTCATGGAAGCAGGCGTACCTTGCAACTTAATTACGGGTGAAGAGCGACAACTAATTTCTGGCGCGAAACATACTGCTTGCACTATAGAAATGATGAACGCCAATCAAGCTGTAGATGTCGCAATTATTGATGAAATTCAAATGCTACAAGACGAAGCTCGAGGTTACGCTTGGACTGCAGCCTTGATAGGTGCACCAGCAAAAGAGGTGTTTGTGTGCGGTGCAAATAGCGTCACTGCCCCATGTGTTAGAGCGATTGAAGCGCTAGGTGAACAATACGACATCACGTATTTGGAACGAAAAACACCTTTATTGCTTGAACAAGAAGGCCTCAGCGGGAAAAAATACAATCGCGCAAATCTCAAAGGAAAATTACAAAAAGGCGATGCAGTGATTGCTTTTACGCGTAAGGACGTGCTGACTTTAAGCGCAAGATTTCGCCAATGGGGGCACGGCGTTGCCTGCATTTATGGCGCATTGTCTCCTGAAGTAAGGCGCACTGAATCCAAACGTTTTTGTGAGGGGGATGCTGATATTTTAGTGGCAACAGACGCTATCGGAATGGGGCTTAATTTACCAATTCGTCGTGTGATTTTTTCTAGTATTGATAAATTTGATGGGTTGGCTGGCAGGCCTATTAATGCCACAGAAGTGCGCCAAATTGCTGGCCGTGCTGGCCGCTTTGGTATTTATGAAACAGGCTATGTGAACGCGTTTGAGAACGATGAGTTAATCCATCTTGAACATATGCTAACCACCTCTGATTTGGCTGACTTGGAAAAACTACCAATATCACCAAGCTTTCCACAATTATCTGAAATTGCAGGCACACTGCACTCACATAAAATCAGCGAGGCGCTGGCTTATTTCGCTGAACGCATCAGTATTAATAGCGACTTATTTGAAATTGCACCCTTGCAAACACAAAACCAACTCGCTTTGTTAATTGATGATTATGCGCCTAAGCTCAACTTAAAAGACAAGTTTATCTTTACCTGCGCACCGATTAGCTGGGATAAGCCACGCGAACGTGATTACTTTTTAAGTTGTTTAGATTGTGTAGCAAACAACCAAAGGAAAGGGCTACCAGCAGATGTTACTTGGCTAAATTCAACTAGCCCAAAGCACTTAGAAGAAGCCGAAGACTTAAGCAAAGACATCAGTCTGTACGCTTGGCTAGCGCATAAGTTTCCTAAGCATTTTTATCAATTGGATGAATTATCAGCATTGAGAAACAAAGTGAGTCGATATATTGAAGCAGCTTTATTGGTACAAGCCGGCTACAAAGACACATCAAAGGAACTGATGTATCAATCAGGACAGCGTTAGTATTTTCTGAATTGTCCTACCACCACGCCAAAAATTTCTAATTGACCTTGGGGGCGAATGGTTGGATAGGCTTTGTTAGCAGGATAAAGCACAAATTCTTTACCTTCGCGACCTAACGTTTTCAATGTGAATTCATTATCCACAATCGCCACGACAACATCCCCAATATTTGCACTTTGCCTTTTCTCGACAATCACCACATCGTCTTGAAAAATACCAGCATCAATCATGGAGTCACCTTTAACGGTAATTAATACCGTTTCGGATGGGCGCTCTATCAAGTAATCATCAATACTCAAGCTATCACTTCTGTCGCTTAATGCAGCGGTTGCGAAGCCAGCTTGCACAGTGCTTTCAGCAAGCACACGATCAAAGAATCGACGACCCGGCTTAAGTCTACCATCTGAGGCGGACTCAATGAAATTTTGCAGCTTAAGTCTTGCCACCAACGCAGTCACCGCATTCTTAGACTTAAAGCCTAATAATTGTGCAATTGCAGCGTAAGATGGCAAGATCTTTTGATCTGCGTAATAGTCTTGAAGCTTACCTAAATAATCAATGTCGTTAGCCATAAACTTTAGAATACTGTACGAACGTACATTCGTCAAGCATTTCATTTACACAAATACACACAAATAAAAAGAGGCGAAAATATTCGCCCCTTTGATCACTACAGAGCAACATTAGCTAAATAACGCCCAAGCCTTTTGCAAGGTACTCCAAACACCATAACCAATTGGAATCAGCACAGCAATCCAAGCAATAACGGCAATGGTTGAGCCACCGCTCGCTTGATCACTGCCTGCTTTAGAAGCTGGCGCCGCCTGCTCATGTGCTAATTTCTTTTCTGCAGCTAATTCAGCATCCGTCATAAAGTACTTATCAGCCACTGGACGGACTAGTAAGTTCGCAAAAAAACCAATCGCCAGCATACCTGCTAACACATAGAAAATGGGGGCGTAAATTTGGTCAAAAGGCACTTTCGCTTCAACTCGCATATCGTGCATATAGTTAACAATCACTGGGCCTAAAATGCCAGCTGTTGACCATGCGGTGAGTAATCTACCGTGAATTGCACCCACAAACTGCGTGCCGAACATATCCGCAAGATAAGCGGGAATGGTTGCAAAGCCTCCGCCGTACATGGAAACAATGACACACAAAGCCGCACCAAAGATTGCCAATGACTTAACATCTGCACCATAACTAGCTAATGCATAAAGCAAGGCACCCAAAACAAAGAAAATAAAGTAGGTTTGTTTGCGGCCTAATTTGTCTGAAGATGTTGCCCAAGTGATACGGCCAAAAATATTGAACAATGAAATTAAACCAACAAAGCCAGCTGCAATTGCAGCCGCTGCTGCGGTTAATGCGTCATCTGCTTTAATATCCGCAAAACCAATGTCAGGCTGATGAATTAAGATGCCGCCAAAAGTTTCCTGCAACATCGGTGCAGCCGCCCCAATAATACCGATACTAGCTGACACATTCATACAAAGCACTAGCCACAACAACCAAAACTGCGGTGTTTTATGCGCACTTTTAAGATGCACATGGCGTGTAGCAATCATGCCATTGTTGGCTTTTGCTGCTGGCGGTGTCCAGCCTGCTGGCTGCCAACCTGTTGGTGGTACGCGGTAGCCTAAAGAGCCACAGAGCATGAATACAGCATAAACCACTGCCAACACGACAAATGTTTGCCATACGCCCACTTCTGTTGGCGTTGCAAAATAAGTCATCAACTTAGTCGCAATTGGTGAGCCTACTAAAGCGCCACCACCAAAACCCATAATCGCAAGGCCTGTTGCCATACCGCGACGATCAGGGAACCATTTAATCAAAGTGGAAACAGGTGAAATGTAACCTAAGCCAAGACCAACGCCCCCAACCACACCCGATCCTAGCCACATCATCCAAAGTTGATGGGTGTAAACACCGAAGGCTGAAATGAGCAAGCCGCCCGCCCAACATAAAGTGGCAACAGAGCCAGCTTTACGTGGGCCAGAACGCTCAAGCCAACCACCCCAAAGTGCGGCAGAACAACCGAGCAAAACAAAAAACAATGTATACATCCAACCTAAATCGAATTGCGTCCAATTACAGTCCGTGGCGAATAATGCGCGCCCCGTACCGCTTAATTTTTCAGCAAAAGTAGTCGCACCTGCGGCACAAGCAGCTAAAGGCTTGCCATCCGAGCCTATTAAGGCATTGCCTAGCGGCTTCCAAAACACTGAAAAGCCGTAAGCCATACCAATGCATAAATGCACAGCTAATGCAGCAGGGGGGATTAACCATCGATTATAAGAAGAAGGCGCAATAATGCGCTCTTTTGAAAAAAAACTTGCCATGTGATAGCCCCTAGTTATTAGTTTTTACTCAATGATCATCAACCAAATTGAGCTGAAGCTTTTTCGCTTCTTGAACAAGACTATATATGCAAGTTTAGATTTTTGCCACCCTGAGCGACTAGCTCTTTTTGATGAGTACTAATGGCTGAGTAGAAAACTTGGAACTAAAGGATATGATTGATATGAACAAATGAAAATTAAAAAGAATTTTTACGACTATTCACAACATTTTGCTTACTTTTGGTCTTGGGATTTTCTACCTCAACCGTATCAGGCCTGGCAGAAACAACTCGCTGACGCTCAATAATTTTTACCTGCAAAGCCTCAAGCTCATCTAATGTAATTAAGCGATCACCATTTAAATCGACAGCACTAAAATGACGGGCTAACTGAGGCATTGAGTCGTAAGCCTCTTCTAAAGAAACAGTGCCGTCATTGTCTTTATCTGTTTGTGAAAAACGTTCTTGCAGGCGCATATGCATTACGCGGCGGCGCTCTTCAATTTGAACATGCGCAGGATCAACAGTACGAGAATATTCATCAAGAGTGCGACGCAAACGAATATTGTCATCCATATTGACCCCAGCAGGCTCGCTTGAGGGCTTTGAATTTGTACTTTCGACTTGCTGCGGCTTGTTTGCATCATCATTGTTTTGGCTGTCACGGGGAGCCGCCATCATTGCACTAGTACTTGAAGCTAGCAAACAAAGACCGAATGCAATTTTAAAAGTCAGACATCCACGACGAATTTTGAGAAAACATAATGTGGAAAAACTAGTCCAATTATTTATCACATAGGGGCAAAATAACTTGCCATCAACATTAAAATTTTGATGAATGATCATGCATTCCTAACCGTTTTAACAATAAATAACTCTGGTAAGACTGAATAAAAGAATGTCGGTTCATGGCTTTTGTAAAATGGAAGATTACACCTGCTTTACTGGTTTTGCCAAGATAACATGATGCTATAGGAATGTAAGTCTAATGTTTCATATAAAAACGTGTTTGTAAAAAAATGTAACAATTTAAATTAATCAATAGACCTCAGCAAATCGTATAATGATGATTAGAAAATCCGCAAGCGATTGGAGCAGCCTTAATATGAGTACCCCATCACAAATACCTAATGCAAAAAAAATATTAATGGTTGATGATGATGTTCGCATGCGTGAGTTATTGCAACGTTATTTAACTGAACAGGGCTTTAACATCAAAACCGTTGCGGACTCTGCAGAAATGGACGCCGTGATCGCTGAGGAGCATATCGATCTTCTGGTACTCGACCTAATGTTGCCGGGTGAAGATGGCTTAGCGATTTGCCGCCGTCTTCGCGCCGCCGAAAGCGCGATGCCTATTATTATGCTGACAGCAAGAGGGGATGAAGTAGATCGCATTATCGGCCTAGAAATGGGCGCTGATGACTATCTACCAAAACCATTTAACCCACGTGAGTTACTTGCCCGCATCAATGCTATTATGCGCCGTCAAGGGCGGAAAGAGCCAAGCGGTCCGGGGCTGGTGCCAGGCAGTCTTGCATTTGGTGAGTTTTTATTCGACCCCTCAACGCGCAGCCTCAACCGTAATGGTGAAAATATCACTATTACCAGCGGCGAATTCGCATTATTAAAAGTGTTTATCGACCATCCAAGACAGCCACTTTCAAGAGACAGGCTTATGCAGTTAGCTCGCGGCCGTGAACTTGATGTCTTTGATCGCAGCATTGACGTGCAAGTGTCACGCTTAAGAAGGCTTATCGAGTCTGACCCAGCGCATCCTCGCTACCTCCAAACAATGTGGGGATTTGGTTATGTGTTTATTCCAGACGGTGAAGCTGGCAAAAATTAATCTCTAAACATTATTAATCGATTCAAATGTTGAAATTTCTACCACGGACCCTCCTCGCAAGACTGATGTTGCTGATCGCCATTTTGCTCACGATTGGACAATTTGCCGCCCTGCAACTGTTTGATTACTTTGAACGTGAACCTCGGGCGAATGCAGCTGCATTACAAGCCATTACTATTGTTAACTATACCAAAGCATCATTATTAGCTGCGCATGAAAACCGTAGGATTGCATTACTGTCTGAGCTTTCTGGTCGTGAAGGCGTGCGCATCTATGCAGCGGACATTTTGGAAGAAATTGAGCCTTTACCTGAAGATCCATTTATTCAAATTCTCGCCAAAAAAATTCGTAACACTTTAGGTAGCGATACCATGGTTGCCATCAATCACTTTGGTATTCCTGGGTTGTGGATCAGTTTTAATATCGATCAGGATGACTATTGGGTTGTTATTCCTCGCCTGCAGGCGGAGCGTCATTTCCCATGGCAATGGCTTAATTGGGGCGCATTGGTGATTTTTCTTTCACTCATCGGCGCCTATATGACAGCGATTAGAATTAACAAACCTTTAAAATTACTGGTCAACGCAGCCGATCGCATTAGAAACGGCCAAACAACCATCTTACTGCCAGAGGAAGGTGTTGATGAGCTAAGGGCTGTCAGTCACACCTTCAACCAAATGACGGAGTCGCTCGCTTTACTTGATTCAGAAAGAACACTTTTACTGGCTGGCGTTTCACATGATTTACGAACGCCATTGACACGTTTGCGCCTTGCAATTGAAATGTTGCCAGACACGCAAGGAGTGGCATACAAAGAGGGAATGATTCAGGATATTACTGACATGGATGGCATCATCAATCAGTTCCTTGATTTTGTGAGGGGGGTGGAAGGTGAACCCACACAAATGATGGACTTAAATGTATTACTCACCTCGCTTTATGAAAGACATGTCCGCTCAGGCCGAAAACTGAGCCTTCATCTTGCACCAACCCATATGATCGCGCTCAGACCTTTGGCCATGCAAAGACTTTTGGGCAATTTAATTGACAATGCCTTTAATTATGGAAAAGGCGAGGTCATTATTAGCACTAAAATTGAAGCAGAAAATATGCTAGTGAGCGTGTTGGATAATGGCCCAGGCATCCCAGACGCACAAAAATCAAGACTATTGCGTCCATTTGAGCGACTTGATACCGCACGGGGAAACACAAAAGGAAGCGGTTTGGGTTTAGCAATTTGTGACAGGATCACTAAGTTGCATCGGGGAAAACTGGATTTAATTAACCGCCCGGAAGGTGGTTTGGAAGTGAGATTATCCTTGCCACTTAATTGAGGCTTGTTTTAATCTAAACGAGGCTCAAACCATGCAAGCTTCTCGCGCAATTTCACGACATGTCCCACAATAATCAAACATGGCGGTTTTAACTCTGCCGCCGCCACTTTTGTGGCTAAATCACTTAAATCCCCTACCACCACTTTTTGTTTCGGTGTTGTACCTTGCTGAACAACTGCCGCCGGCGTTGTTGCATCAAGTCCATGCTTGATGAGTTGGATGCAAATCTGCTCTAAGCCAATCAAGCCCATATAGATGACCACCGTTTGATTAGGCCTGGCAAGCGCAGGCCAATCCAATTCAACAGTATGCTGCTGCCCTTCTTTTGCTTTAAGATGCCCCGTAGTAAACACACAGGACTGCGCATAATCGCGATGGGTCAATGGAATGCCCGCATAACTAGAAACACCATTCGCAGCAGTAATCCCAGGCACCACTTGGAATGGCACACCATTTTCCATCAGCGTTTCAATCTCTTCCCCACCTCTTCCAAAAATAAACGGGTCCCCACCTTTAAGACGCAGCACTCGCTTCCCTTCTTTCGCCAACGTCACTAAGAGTAAATTAATTTCTTCTTGCGGAAGGGTATGTTGATCGCGGGCTTTGCCAACATTGATGAGTTCAGCATCACGTCTAACCAGCTCCATTACTTCTTTACTCACCAGCTTATCGTATACACAAACATCACATTGCTGCATCAATCTTAGCGCGCGAAAAGTCAGCAAATCAGGATCGCCTGGACCACCGCCCACCAAATAAACTTCACCATGTTGAGCGCTCGTATCCTCTGCTTTAATTGCATCGGTTAAGGCAATCTTAGCGGCGCGCTCTTGGCCAGAAAACATCAGTTCAGCAATTGGGCCTTGAAAGGTTTTTTCCCAAAAAATGCGCCGAGATTGCGTATCCGCAAACTTCGCTTTCACTGCATCACGGAAGTCTCTTGCCAAATAGGCAAGACGCCCATACGAAGCCGGAATCATGGTCTCGAGTTTTCCGCGAATGAGCCTCGCCAGCACCGGTGCGGCACCGTTACTAGAAATCGCAATGACCACTGGGGAGCGATCAACAATTGATGGCATCGTAAAAGTACAAAGCGCTGGTGAATCAACGACATTGACTGGAATATTTTGCAATTTCGCGGCATTCGAAACGGCCGTGTTCACATCCTCGTCATCTGTCGCCGCAATAACCAACATGGCGCCTGACAATTGAGCGGCATCAAATGAGGCCTGCTGATAATGGATAGCATTGGAGATCACTTGTTCTTTGAGGGCATCACAAAGCTCAGGCGAAATCACCTCCACAGCAGCTTCAGCCTTAAGCAACATACTCACTTTGCGTGAGGCAACCTCACCTCCGCCAATGACCACGCAGCGAGCGCCTTTAATTCTTATAAAGATTGGTAAAGATTCCATACCCCTATTTTACCCTTGAAACGCATCATACTCGCCTAAAAACTTAGCAACAGTCCTACCTCGCTATTCCAGCAAGCTAGTTTTTGATAAAATCAAGGTTGTTTCAAAAAAGCTGCCATTGTTTAATCTGGCCATATTCAATATTTTTCTAACGATAGGTAACTCACCTTGCTACTTTGGTTGGTCATTAGTTACTGGGTGCTCTCTGTTGGCATCGGCCTTTATGCTGGTACTAAAGTGCATACATCAAAAGACTTTGCGATCGCAGGCCGACACCTCCCTATGCATATTGTTATCGCCACAGTATTTGCGACTTGGTTTGGCGCAGAAACTGTTCTCGGCATTCCAGCCGTATTCTTAAAAGATGGCTTAAATGGAGTTGTTGCTGATCCTTTTGGATCGTCCCTGTGTTTAATTTTAGTAGGCTTGTTATTTGCTGCGCCGCTTTATCGCATGAACCTCATCACTATTGGTGATTTCTATCGAAAACGATACGGTCACGTCGCTGAAACACTCACTTCAATCGCAATTGTCGCTTCCTATCTCGGCTGGGTTGGGGCGCAAATTACGGCGTTAGGCTTAGTATTTAATATCGTATCAGCAGGAGAAATCAGCAAAGTAACTGGCATGTGGATAGGCTCTAGCACCATACTCATTTACACGCTTTTTGGTGGGATGTGGGCAGTTGCGATTACTGACTTTATTCAAATGATCGTGATTGTCATCGGCATGCTATTTATTGGTCACGTAGTCAGTGGACAAATTGGCGGGGTGTCTGTAGTGGTCGACCATGCAAGACATGCGGGAATGTTTGAGTTTTGGCCCCATGCGAACCCCAAGGAAATGATTGGATTCTTTGCAGCGTGGATCACCATTATGCTGGGTTCAATACCACAACAGGATGTGTTTCAACGTGTCCAGTCTTCAAAAACGGTCAACATCGCAATATGGGGCTCAGTAATAGGTGGCGCTCTTTATTTTTTATTCGCCTTTGTGCCAATGTTCTTAGCTTACTCAGCTACGCTTATCGACCCTAAAATGGTGAGTGAGCATATTGATAAAGACCCACAAATGATCTTACCCACACTTGTACTGCAACATGCGCCTCTCGTTGCGCAAGTGCTATTTTTTGGGGCATTATTATCTGCCATTAAGAGTTGTGCTTCTGCCACTCTTCTTGCCCCTTCAGTGACCTTTACCGAAAACATCATCAAGCCTATCCTAATTAAGCGCTTAAAAGGCGCCAGACTGGCCGATCATGTGGTACTCAACTATATGCGCTTGGTGACATTGAGTTTTACGCTACTCGTCACATTGTATGCTGTCAATTCGGAAGCAAGTATTTTTAGCATGGTGGAGAAAGCCTACCAAGTGACATTGGTCATGGCATTTATTCCACTTGCTTGCGGCGTATATTGGAAGAGAGCGAATAATCAAGGCGCCCTACTTTCCATCTTTTTAGGGGTCGTCACTTGGTTAACATCATTAACTTTTGGTCCAAATGATCCATTTATTCCAGCACAATTGGCAGGACTTATCGCGAGCGGGATGGGAATGTTAGTTGGCTCCTTGCTGCCAAAATATATCCAAGACCCTCAAACTGAACATCCTCACGACTACTTGCACGAACATGCTGCACAAGTCCATCAGCATTAAACACTGAATCATGAGTGTTGGCACTCCGCACAGTAAAATGTCGATCGCTGCCCTTGTTTAATTTGACTAATCGGCGCACCGCACTCTCGGCAAGGCTGATCAGTGCGTCCATAAACAAAGTAGGTCTGCTGAAAGTAGCCAGGGTTACCATCCGCCCCAAAGAAATCACGCAAGCTACTGCCGCCGGCATCAATCGCTGAGGCAAGTGTCGCTTTAATTTCCGAGACTAAACGCTCACATTTAGCTTTGCTGACTTTATTGGCTGGCGTTTTAGGATTCACTCTGGCGCGAAACAAAGATTCACTCGCATAGATATTACCAACGCCTACAACTAGATGACTATCCATAATCGCGATTTTAATTGCCGCAGTTTTATTCCTTAACTGGCAATACAAATAATCGCCCGTAAAGCTTGTTTCCAGCGGCTCCGGGCCTAGCGTTTTAATTAAGGGATGCTCTCCCACGCTTTCATGACCATCCACCCACAAAACAGCGCCAAATCGACGAGGGTCACGCAAGCGAAGTAAATGGCCATCAGCAAAATGAATGTCGAAATGGTCATGCTTGGCGGCGACCTCATCTTGCGCCAATAAGCAAATACGCCCCGACATACCAAGATGCAAAATCAAAGTACCAATGTGCACGCCCTTAGCATTATTAAACTCAGCCAAAATGTATTTCGCACGCCGCGTTAAACGACTTAATCTGGTGTGTGGAAGGGTTTCTACAAGCTGACTAGGAATGGGCCATCGCAGAGTTGGGTAGCGAATAATGACCTGGCTTACCACTTGATCAACCAGCGGAGCAATGCCCCGCATGGTCGTTTCTACTTCTGGTAATTCTGGCAAAAATTACTTACCGAGGTTAATGGGTGGGTTTAACAAAGTGAAACCAATATCAGGCGGCACATGGTAAATCATCCCCTCATCTGGGCGGCCTAATAACAACTCAGGTGATTCTTGTATTTTGTCAAAATGCACTTTACGACCGTCACTTAACTTTACTTCAAACGATGGATAAGTCATTTTACGGTCTGGCGTATAAGGCTCAACACGCTGAACACTGATGTTGCGCCAAAAAGAATCGAACCATTCATTCATATCGTTTTGAGTTGGCTTAGATTTGGCAGGAGAAGCCGTCCATTTACCATCTTTTAAATCAACATTTAAACGCGCTTCCTCCCATTGCTCTAGGCGAGAGAAATCAAAACCAACAATTTTCTTCTGTTCAGTTGGTTTAAAAGGTGTCTTATCCAAATACTCTTCTAGCGGTGACTGTGCACTTTCAGCATAAATTATAGGCAACAAATACACGTGGTTATTAAAGGCAACATACTGCTCAGAAGTCACCGGATTGAAAGTCCCGAAGACAAACTCAGCTTCATCAAACTTGAGTTTTAATTTAGGTTGGTCAAGGCCAAACTGGGTGAGATCGGTAGCCGGAAACTTTTGTAAGCTTTTAGCTGCCACCAAGGACAGAATCCGCATCACCAACATTTGGTCAGCACGGGCTTTGTAGGGCTTAACGATGTACCAATAACCATCAACCTTTTCAAAAGCAACAGGTGCTTTAGCCGGAAATTCAACGTCAATATGCTCAAAAGCATTTAGTTTTAAAGAAGACACTTCATAACTCGTCGCTTTGATCGTTTCTTGCTGTGGGCGAAATTTAATAAAAGCGCCTACACCCAAAACGACCAACAAAAGCAAAATATTAACTAACCAACGGGTCTTCATTCCTCTATCCTTTAATCTGCATCTTTAAGCATTAGGCTTTGCGACGTTTCCACCACAATAACACTCCCGTGACTAATAGGGCCAACGGAATAATGACTTGGAATAAACCGAACGAAACCCCGAAAATCGGCATAAAAACAATCAGCGCCCAGAAATGGCCCCAACCTGATTGAGGGATAGTGACGTTCATATCTTTAAGTGGTTTGGGTTGAATCGTGATTAAACTATCATCACCCGCCAACCAGTTCACCATATTCAAACCCAAGTCCAGATTCGACTCACTGGTAATGTGGGTATTGGAAAGAAAATTGGCGTTACCTACAACGACAACGCGCTGACCTTTTTTCCCATAAATACGCTCTAAGGCGACAGCAATATTGATTGGGCCTTTAACATCATCTTTTTCATCAAAAACGGGTTTAGTTGCTTTTGCTTCTAACTCCTTCTGGTTGTTTTCCAACCAACCATTGGGTGCAACATCGATAATATTACTTACTTTCCAACCGTTATCATCGGTACCTTGCGCACTGATTTTTCTGGCCTCTGGGAACATTGTGCGGAGCATGAAGTTTTTGGTAATAGCGTGGTCACCGTATTGGCTAGCAAAAGCGAAAGTAGAATCAACACCGAATTGTGTAGCGGAGCCGTCAATCACCATGCCTTTTGAGACATCTAAGCCGATGTATTTTCCAATCTCGTCCAAGCCATGCAAATTGTTATCATCCAACAACCAAAGCAAATTGCCGCCATTGTCCAAATATCGTTTAATTTTTTGAACTTCAACTGCACCGACATTCACCTGTGGGCTTGCGATGATCAGCATAGAGCCATTCATCGGAACGTCCTGAGCAATTGTTAAATCAGGATTAAATAGTTTAAATCCTTTCTTCTGTAACTGTTCGCCGAAAGCACCAAGGTCATTGTTTTTGACACCAATCAAATTACGCTCGCTATGCCCATCCAAATACATCACTGGCTTTTCATGAGTGCGAGATAAACGCACTAACAAGTTCGTCATTTCCTGCTCTGCATATGGCGGCAACAAATGCTCACTTCGCTTTTGATATTCAACCACTAATTCACCTTCAGCTTTGATGCCAGCCTCTTGCGCAAGTTTTGGTTTTTCAGCTGGGCTGACAAATGCGACGTGGATATTAGGTTTGGTTCGTTGAAAACGTGAAATAAAGTCACGTACCCCTTTACGATAATTTTCACCATGTGCCGTGTTATCTTCGGATGCAAATACGGTGACATTCACATCACCCTTCATTTGCTTGAGCACATTGATACTGCCCTGCGTCAATATGTTGCGGTTACTTTGTGTGATGTCTCGTGCCACATGATACTCACGACTCAAATAGCCGATTAAAGACACCAAGACCAAAAACAAAATAACAAAAAAACTGTTTTGCATGAGCAGTTGCAAACGTAGCTTGTGATTAATTTTCATAATGTAATACCCGATTAGCCACGAAGACGGTCAGCATCAAGACGACGCACCGTAAGTGTTAAGAATGTAATGATGAATAATAAGAAGTAGGTAATATCAGCCGTATCGATCAAGCCACGTGCAAATGGCTGGAAGTGATGCATCAGTGATAAATAGTTCACAACGCTAGTTTCATCGCCCGTCAAGAAACGATCAACGATCAGCAGTCCAAACAGAGCGATAAACGTGATAATCGCAGCAACCACTGGCTGAGCAGTCAGGCTAGAAAAGTAGAGGCCCATTGCAGAAAAGCTGGCTACTAATAGCCAAAGACCAAGTACATTTGCAAATAAATAACCAAAGTCCACATCTGCCCAAGCGTTGAGCGTGCAAAGCATGACACCAATCATCAACACCAAAATACTTAAGAACGAAACAAGACCAATAAACTTACCCATCACAATTTCAGTGAGTGACAATGGCGCACTAAACAAAAAGGTTAAAGTGTTGCTACGGCGCTCTTCACTAATGAGCCGCATTGAAAGTAAAGGCACAGAGAAAAGCATCACAAATGATGCTAAACCAAACACACTCTGACCAATAAACATGGTCACCCCTGTGCGCTCTGCTGGTCGAATCGCGCCAGACATCACCTCAAAGTACTCATTCACACCATTGAGAAAATAAGTACCAAACCCAAACTGTAGCAGCGCCAAAATTACCCAACCCATCGGGGAGGCAAATACGCTTTTAAGCTCTTTTCTTGCGACTTTTAAAATCATAAGTTTTTCTCTCTAAATTTGATTCGAAGCGGTTAAGCTGCCGCGTCTTGGTATGTCAATTGTACGAATACATCCTCAAGGCTAGTTTGATCTGGATTAATCTGATGCAAACCCCAGCCTTTAGAAACGGCCGCCTGGACCAAGGCTTCAGCAGGCGCTTGACCTGCAACATAGCGAACACGCAACAAGCCGTTTGATAAGGGCTCAACTGACTCCACACCAGCCACCTTGAGTAACTCGTCATGTGATGGGGCATTGTTTAAACCAATGACTAATTTATTACCATGTCGTTGTTGTTTGAGAATATCAATTGAACCATTAAAGACTAACTTACCCTTGTCAATAATTTGCACATGATCACAGACCATCTCAACTTCAGGAAGAATGTGAGTTGAAAGAATGACACTATGTTCGCCGCCAAGCTCTTTAATGAGCGCACGAATATCGCGAATCTGTATTGGGTCTAGACCAACCGTTGGCTCATCTAAAATGACTACCATTGGATTGTGAATAATCGCTTGTGCAATACCAACACGCTGTTGATAACCTTTGGACAAGTTTTCAATCAAACGCTTGCTCATCTCAGTTAAGCCACAACGCTCTTTAGCGCGCTGAACGGCTATTTTAATGTGCTTAGCGCTTACGCCATGCAAACGTGCCGCAATGGCCAAAAACTCATCGACTGTAAACTCACGATAAAGCGGTGGCGTTTCAGGTAAATAACCAATCAAAGCTTTCGCTTCTTTCGGATTCTCGATCATATCCACGCCGCAAATTTTAACGCTGCCTTTACTAGGGGCTAAATTGCCTGTCAGCATTTTCATGGTCGTAGATTTGCCGGCGCCATTGGGGCCAAGGAAACCAAGCACTTCACCTTTACTTAAGGTGAAACTCACGTCACTGACTGCCTCGCGACCGCCATAAATGCGGGTTAGGTTATTTGCTTCAACAGTTAAAGTAGTCATAAAAAATTAAAGACTCCACATTATTTGGCAGGGCCAATCCCAAATTACAAGCCGTTTTATCAGGCTTGCTAAACTAAAAAAACGCCTGACAATTGTCAAGCGCTGTGCAATCAAGAGAATGCTTTTGTAATTCTTGTCCGTTTTTGAAACAACTCCTATTGGAAAGTTTCAATTAAAAAGCTATAGTCATCTATCATTATGGATGAACTTGCATAAGGTGTCACGGACTAAGCAATATCCAGTTCATTCAATATCAGCGAAGAAACAGACCCCAGATCATGTTAAAAAACCCTACTTTATTGCTTAATTTCAAAACAAAATCACTGCTCACAGCGATTTCAGTTGGACTCTTTTCGTTAACGTTAGCGCCCAGCCTATTTGCTGAAGAAGTTGCGGTCAAGCAAGTGCAAACCGAAGCCAATGCTGAATTTGTATTTAAATATTTGGCTGCTGAGGTTGCTGGACAAAAAGGTGAATTAGGCATTTCTACGCAACTTTTTTATGACCTTGCTAAATCCAGTCGAGATGTTCGCTTAGCTGAGCGCGCAGCAAAAGTAGCGATGTACAGTAAAAACGCCCAAGCCGCTTTGGAAACCGCCAAACTTTGGGTTGAACTGGATGCAAACTCTACAGAGGCGCAGCAGGCGGCAGTACAAATTTATGTGATTAACGGTGATTTTAATGCTGCAAAACCACTGTTACAAAAGTTGCTGGCGAACACAGAAACTCAGAGCAACGGATTTTTATATCTCAATACTTTGTTTTCACATCAAGCCAACAGAAACACTGTTTTACAATTAGTGCAGGATCTGGCCGCGCCTTATAAACAGCTTGCTGAAGCGCACTTTAGTGTTGCGCAGGCGGCTTTTCAAGCAAACAACCTTTCTCTTGCGCTTAAAGAATCTACGCTAGCCAACCAATTAAAACCACATTGGGAAATAGCTGCAATTCAACAAGCAGATATCCTTTACAGCACCTCACCAGATCACGCAATCAGCTTCTATCGTAACTTTCTAGGTGACAATGCTGATGCGAACGATGCGCGCCTAAATTTGGCTCGCATGCTGATTAAGCAATCTCGTTTCAATGAAGCTAAGCCTGAATTGGTTAAATTATCCAAACTAGCTAATAGCAACCCTGAGATTTTAGTCGTGGTGGGCTTGTTGTTTGTTCAAAGCAATCAATTCAACGATGCTGAAAAGTACTTTTTACAGGCGCTTGATAGCGAAATCAAAAATAAAGATCCGATTTATCTTTACCTAGGCCAAATTGCTGAAAAAAACAAAAACGATACTGAAGCGATTAATTGGTATAACAAGGTTCAACAGCTAGCTACAAACAAAAACAATCAGCAGAACGATCATTATTTGGATGCTAAATTAAGTGCGGCCAATGTTATCAATCGTAGCCAAGGGGCTGATATTGCGATTAAGATGTTGGATGACCTCGAGAATTTGAGTGATATTCAATTAGCACAAGTCATTACTGCACAAGCGAACATATTGGCCCAATCAAAACGCCATCAGGAATCTTTCGAGTTACTAGGCAAAGCAGTTGCAAACATGCCTAATACCAGTGAATTGATTTATGAATATGCGATGTCTGCAGAGCGCGTTCAACAATATACGGTTCTAGAAACGCAATTACGTTTACTGATTAAAATTAAGCCGACTTTTGCTCAAGCCTACAACGCGCTTGGCTACTCGTTTGCAGACCGTAACGTCAAACTTGAAGAGGCAAATAGGCTCATTGCCAAAGCCCTAGAACTAAGCCCCGGCGACCATTACATTATGGATAGTATGGGCTGGGTACAATATCGACTGGGCAATCTTGATAAAGCCTATGAGTACTTAAACAAAGCCTACAACTTACAGAACGACAGTGAAATTGCAGCGCATTTGGGTGAAGTGCTTTGGAAGCAAGGCAAACACGATGAGGCGAGTAAAATTTGGGATGAAGGCTTAAAAGCCAATCCACAGAATGAAACCATTCTCAAAACGATTAAGAAACTTAAGCCTTAGCATTTTAATCCATGCATTTTTACAAGCTTTCAAGCTCCAGTTTTTTTTTATTGATCTCTGGCGCGTTAATGTCTGGCTGTGCAACGACGCCCTCAGCACCACCCAGTCCAGACTCCCGGCATAATTATTCAACCCCATCAGACCTTCAGATCGTCCCAACCGAAGCGCAACAACATCAAGCAAATTTGGCGCATATTGTCGACTTCAAAATCAATGGAAGAATGGGTGTTCAAACTCAAGGCTATGGGGTTTCTGGCAATATTCATTGGATGCACTCAAAAGAAAAGGACGCAATCGATTTATATTCACCGTTAGGCAACAAAATGGCAGCTATTGTCAAAAATGCAGACGGCGCGAGCTTAACCTCACAAGATGGCACAACGATCAAAGCCCAAGACGCAGAAACCCTAACTGAGCTCACCTTAGGATGGCGCCTACCGTTATCCAAGCTTTCCGACTGGATTGTTGGCAGGCCCGCCCAAGGCATCGTTTCAGCGTTTACTTTTGATGAAAAAGGCCAGGCAAGCAAATTCAATCAGGATGGCTGGGAAATTATTTATATACAATATCAAAGCGAAAGTCAGCCAGCCTTACCGAGCAAAATTAATCTTCGCAATCCAAAAATGAACGTGCGAATTATTATTGAAAGCTGGGATACGTCCTCACAATTACTTTCAACACAAGATAAGAATACAGCGCCAATACATTAATTCAATCATGGCAAACCTACGCAAACAATTATTGGGACTTGGCTATCAAGCGTTTTTGGCACCAGCAAAAATCAATTTATTTTTGCATATTATTGGCCGCCGCGATGATGGATACCACTTGTTACAAAGCGTATTTCAACTTGTCGACTTATATGACACCGTTTTTCTAAAAGTGCGCGAAGATGGCAAGATTGCTCGCGTTACCGAACATGCCAGTGTTACTGCCGATCAAGACTTATGCGTGAGAGCGGCTAAACTCTTACAGACACATAGCCGATGCAGTTTAGGCGTCGATATTGGTCTAATTAAAAACATTCCCATGGGTGCTGGATTGGGCGGCGGCAGCTCAGATGCTGCGACTGTTTTAATCGCACTCAACCACCTTTGGGGCTTAGGCTTAACCAGAAAAGCTTTGATGGCTTTAGGCCTTAGACTTGGCGCCGATGTGCCTTTCTTTATTTTTGGAAAAAACGCTTGGGTTGAGGGCATCGGTGAACAAATGCAGGCAATTCACTTGCCAGAGGCGAGTTTTGTGATCGTCACCCCTAAAGTCCACGTTTCTACGCCTGAAATTTTTAGCACTGAGGAATTGACAAGAAACACGTTTCCCACGACAATAGCGGCCTTTTCCGATATGCTGAATTTAAAGCAAATTGGTCAGGAGAAAGAAAGCCTAGTGTTTGAACGTGAAGACCAAAATTTTCACAACGATCTCGAAGCTGTGGTCTGTCAGAAATACCCAGCCGTAAATGCTTGTCTTAATTGGTTAAATCAATTTTCACAGGCGCGAATGAGTGGATCTGGCGCGTCCGTTTTTGTAAAAGTTGAAAATTCAGCTGATGCAAACAACATCGTAAAAACCCAACCAAAAGAGATTGCGAATACTGAAATATTTTGTGTAGCAGCACTCGGATTATCACAGCATCCGCTGTATAATTTGGTTCGTGCACTTTAGGTAAAATAGTAGATAAAGATCAAATGGGGAGTCGCCAAGCTGGTTAAGGCACCGGATTTTGATTCCGGCATGCGAAGGTTCGAATCCTTCTTCCCCAGCCAGTATTGCAATATGGAGCGTGTAGCATTACACGCTTTTTTTGTTTTAATAGCTTAAAAGGAATCCACTGTGGCCAGAGGCGACATGATGGTGTTTACAGGCACGGCAAACCCTAAACTTGCCAAAAAAGTGGCGAAACACTTGGGCATGGAGTTAGGTCGTGCAACCGTTGACCGTTTCAGCGATGGCGAAGTCATGGTTGAATTGCAAGATAACGTCCGAGGCAAAGACGTGTTCGTATTGCAATCAACTTGCGCCCCGACCAATGACACCCTAATGGAAGTGATGGTCATGGTAGACGCACTTCGCCGCGCATCTGCAGGTCGCATCACTGCCGCAATTCCGTACTTTGGCTATTCACGTCAAGATCGCCGTCCACGTTCAGCCCGCGTTGCGATTACTGCAAAAGTGGTGGCCAATATGCTAACCAGCGTTGGTGTTAACCGTTTATTGACCATGGATTTGCACTCAGATCAAATCCAAGGCTTTTTTGAGATTCCGGTTGATAATATCTATGCTTCACCTGTGTTGCTTGACGACCTTACCAAGCAACACCATACGAATTTAGTCGTCGTATCACCAGACGTTGGCGGCGTGGTTCGTGCACGTGCCCTTGCTAAGCAAATGGGCTCCGATTTGGCTATTATTGACAAACGTCGTCCCAAAGCAAATGTGGCTAAAGTGATGAATATCATTGGTGATGTTGCAGGTCGCACATGTGTGATTATGGATGACATGGTCGACACAGCAAATACGTTATGCGAAGCTGCATCAGCGCTCAAGAAAAAGGGCGCAATTAAAGTTGTTGCTTATTGCACTCATCCTGTTCTTTCAGGTACGGCAATTGAGCGAATCAAGGCCTCAGAGCTTGATGAATTGGTCGTCACAGATACAATTCCTCTGCGCGAAGAAGCGGCTTCATGTAAGAAAGTACGCCAATTAAGCGTAGGCGAATTAATGGCTGAAACCATTCGCCGTATTAGCAATGAAGACTCTGTCAGCTCATTATTTGAAGATTAATTAGAGTTTCGATGCACTTGGTAACAAGTGCATCACCCCCTGTTGTCTGGTCGCGGACAACAGTTTTTGAAAAACCAGAAGCTTATTTTGGTTAAATTTAGGAGTAGTAAAATGGCTATTGAAATTTCAGCAGTAACACGTGAAGCGAAAGGTACGGGTGCGAGCCGCCGTCTTCGCCGTTCAGCTAAAGTACCAGGTGTGGTTTATGGTGCGGGCAAAGACGCAGTAAGCATTGAATTTGATACGAAAGCATTGTTCATGGAATTCCGCCATGAAGCATTCCACGCTTCTATCTTGACGCTTAACTTAGATGGTAAAAAAGAGTCTGTATTGTTACGTGACTACCAAATGCATCCGGTACGCAACACAATTCAACACATCGACTTTCAACGTGTTAGTGCAACAGAAAAAATCCACGTTAAAGTGCCATTGCACTTTATCAACGGTGAAATCGCTCCAGGCGTAAAAGTGGGCGGCGGCATCGTTGCTCACATCGCGACAGAAGCTGACGTAAGCTGCCTAGCAAAAGACTTGCCAGAGTTTATTGAAGTTGATTTGGCAAACTTGGCGATGGGTCATTCAGTTCACTTGTCAGAAATCAAATTGCCTAAGGGTGTTGAGTTCGTTCAATTAGCACACGGCGCTGACGTGGCTGTTGCAAGTATCGCGAAAACTCGCGGTGGTGCGGCTGCGGCGGCTGATGATACAGCGGAAGTAACTCCAGCAGCTTAATCGCTGATGTTATTGCCCTCTAAAACGCGCGTTTCGGTTTTCCGGAACGCGCGTTATTATTTTCAGGCTTTGAAATTATTTTAGGCTGAATAAGCGACAATAGGCTATGAGTCAAATCAAACTAATCGTTGGACTAGGCAATCCGGGCGCCCAATATGAATCTACTCGCCACAATGCTGGCTTTTGGTGGGTCGATCAAATCTGCGCCGAAACAGGAAGCAAGCTCAACCTTGAGGCCAAGTTTTTTGGTCATGCTGGCAACTTAAAATCCAGTAATGATGAAGCATGGTTACTCAAGCCAACCACTTTTATGAATGCTAGTGGACGCGCGGTAGCTGCGCTGGCTAAGTTTTACAAGATTGCGCCCGACTCTGTTTTAGTAGTGCATGACGAATTAGATCTACCTCCAGGCACAGTTAAACTCAAAAAAGGTGGCGGGCATGGCGGACATAACGGCCTGAAAGATATTGCTGCACAGCTAGGCACCCCTGATTTTTGGCGCTTACGTTTAGGCATTGGTCATCCGGGCGATAAAAATGCTGTGGCAAATTTTGTATTGCACGACCCTAGCCGCGATGAAATGCGCGCGATAGAAGAGAACATAGATCAAAGTACCTCGCTGGTTCCTTTGCTATTAAAAGGCGAATTTGAATCAGCAATGTTAAAATTGCACACTAAAAATTAGTTACGAATTTACTTAACAGGAAAAATTATGAAATGCGGAATTGTCGGCCTACCAAACGTAGGTAAATCAACGCTCTTCAATGCCATCACCAAAGCAGGGATCGCGGCAGAAAACTACCCCTTCTGCACGATTGAGCCTAACGTCGGTATCGTTGAAGTGCCTGATCCACGGATGAAGCCATTGATTGATATCGTCAATCCGCAAAAAGTACAACCTGCGATTGTTGAGTTTGTTGACATTGCAGGCTTGGTAGCCGGCGCTTCAAAAGGTGAAGGCCTAGGTAACAAGTTCTTAGCCAATATCCGCGAAACCGATGCGATTGCTCACGTCGTTCGTTGTTTTAACGATGCTAACGTGGTGCACGTTGCCAACAAAGTTGATCCCCTTTCAGATGTTGAAACCATCAACACCGAGCTAGCACTTGCCGACATGGAAACAGTTGATAAAACGGTTCAACGCGAAAGCAAAAAAGCAAAATCAGGCGACAAAGAATCGATTGCGCTCTGCGCCGTGTTAGTCAAAGTACAAAAAGGCTTGGACGAAGGCAAAGCTGTGCGCACTCTAGGCTTAGATGCTGATGAGTTGCACCTACTCAAGCCACTTTGCCTCATTACGGTTAAACCAGTGATGTACATCGCTAACGTTGATGAAAAAGGCTTTAGCAACAACCCACTCCTTGATTCAATCGTTGAATTAGGCAAAAAAGAAGGCTCCCCAGTGGTGAGCATTTGCGCAAAGATTGAAGCAGAAATTTCAGACCTAGAAGACGAAGACAAAGCTTTGTTTTTAGAAGAGCTAGGCTTAACAGAGCCAGGCTTAGACCGGGTAGTACGTGCAGCATATGCTCTACTCGGCTTAGAAACCTACTTCACCGCAGGCGTTAAAGAAGTACGTGCTTGGACAGTTCGCAAAGGCTCAACCGCACCACAAGCAGCAGGCGTGATTCATACCGACTTTGAGCGTGGCTTTATCCGCGCCGAAGTGATTGCCTTTAACGAATACGTTGCCCACAAAGGTGAACAAGGCGCAAAAGAAGCCGGAAAAATGCGCTTAGAGGGTAAAGAATATATCGTGCAAGATGGCGATGTGATGCACTTTAGATTCAACGTGTAGCAATTTAGATGTCAGCAAAATAGCACCGCAAAAAGCCATCTTCGCGATGGCTTTTTTATTGCCTGCAATACCATAGCAATTCACTGAAGCTTCCGCACATCCCTTTGGCTTCAAGGTATAATTCAAGCCTATTTATCCACACAAAAATATTTGCCATGCAACAGCAGTATCCATTTAAAGAAATCGAAGAACGCGCCCAGCAATATTGGGAAACCAATCAAACTTTTAAGGCGACTGAAAAGAGCGATAAGCCTAAGTATTATTGCTTGTCGATGTTCCCTTATCCAAGTGGTCGTTTGCACATGGGTCATGTGCGCAACTACACGATTGGTGATGTGCTGAGCCGCTTCCACCGCATGCGTGGCTTTAATGTGATGCAACCAATGGGCTGGGATGCATTTGGCTTGCCTGCTGAGAATGCAGCAATCAAAAACAATGTGGCGCCTGCTGGTTGGACATATAGCAATATCGAGCACATGAAAGAGCAACTCAAGTCTTTAGGCCTTGGCATTTCATGGGATAGAGAAATTGCCACTTGTACGCCTGAGTATTACCGCTGGGAACAATGGCTATTTACTGAGCTTTTCAAAAAAGGTCTCATCTACAAAAAAACAGCTACGGTCAACTGGGATCCTGTTGACCAAACCGTGCTTGCGAATGAGCAAGTGATTGATGGCAAAGGCTGGCGCTCTGGCGCAGTTGTTGAAAAACGCGACATTCCTCAATACTTTATGAAAATCACGGCGTATGCCGATGAGTTGTTAGCTGACCTCGACAAACTTGAGGGCTGGCCTGAACAAGTTAAAACCATGCAACGCAATTGGATAGGTAAAAGCTACGGTTGTGAAGTCGAGTTTCCTATTGTTGGCGGTGAAGGCAATCTGAAGGTCTATACAACCCGTCCAGACACACTCATGGGGGCAACTTATGTAGCCGTTGCGGCAGAGCATGCTTTAGCGACACAAGCGGCAGAAAACAACCCTACACTCCAAGCCTTTATTCAAGAGTGCAAAATGGGAAGCGTGGCTGAAGCTGATATGGCGACTGCCGAGAAAAAAGGCATGGCAACAGGCTTATTTGTTCAACACCCACTGACTGGCGAACAATTGCCAGTTTGGGTGGCTAATTATGTGCTCATTAGCTATGGCGAAGGCGCGGTGATGGCTGTTCCAGCCCATGATGAGCGCGATTTTGAGTTTGCGAACAAATACAGCTTGCCAATGAAAGCTGTAATTAAGCCACAAAATGCCGAGCTTGATTTGCATATGACTGAAGCCTTCACAGAGCATGGCGTAATATTTAACTCTGGTGCATTTGATGGCCTAGATTTTGATAGTGCTTCCAGCAAAATCGCCGAAGCACTCAGCGCAAAGAACTTAGGCAAACGTCGCACGCAATACCGTTTACGCGACTGGGGTGTTTCACGTCAACGCTATTGGGGCTGTCCTATCCCTATTGTGCATTGCGCTAGCTGTGGTGAAGTGCCTGTGCCTGCCGATCAACTCCCTGTTCGCTTGCCAGAAGACGTGGTGATGGATGGCGTAGGCTCACCTATTAAAAAAGACCCTAACTTCTACGAAACCACTTGCCCAACTTGCGGTGGCAAAGCCACACGCGAAACTGACACCATGGATACTTTTTTTGAGTCTTCGTGGTATTTCGCACGCTACGCAAGTTTTGATTGCCACACCGGCATGGTGGATGAACGCGCAAACTATTGGTTGCCTGTTGACCAATACATTGGCGGCATTGAACACGCGATTTTGCATTTACTTTATGCCCGCTTCTTTAATAAATTAATGCGTGATGTTGGCTTACTCAAAAATGACGAGCCATTCACAAACTTGCTCACGCAAGGCATGGTACTAAAAGAAGGCACTAAGATGAGCAAATCTAAAGGCAACACTGTTGACCCTCAAGCACTTATCGACACTTACGGCGCAGATACTGCACGTTTATTTATGATGTTTGCTGCCCCACCTGAGCAAAGCTTAGAGTGGGCAGATAGTGGGGTAGAAGGCGCACATCGTTTCTTGCGTCGCTTGTGGACGTTTGTGGCAACGCATTTAGAAACTGGCGCAGTTGAAACTTACAAGGCTGGCGAGTTGAGTGCTGAACTCAAAACTCTGCGCCGCCAATTACATCAAACAATTGAGAAAATTACTGACGACTACGGCCGACGCCAAACTTTCAATACCGCTATCGCCGCAGTGATGGAGCTGATGAATGCTTATGGCAAAGTAGATGGCGATGATGTGGTTATACGCAGCGTACGCCAAGAAGTGCTAGAGAATGTCACTTTACTCCTCTCACCTATCGTGCCGCATATTTGCCAAGCCTTGTGGACTGAGTTGCGTCAAGACATAGTGATTGAGGATGCCACATGGCCGAGTGCTGACCAATCTGCAATGGTACAAGATGAAGTTGAGCTAGTAGTGCAAGTGAATGGCAAATTGCGCGGAAGTATTATCGTTGCTAAAACCATGGCAAAAGAGGCTATTGAACAGCATTCAGTTGCTCAGCCTTTTGTGCAAAAATTTCTAGAGGATGGTTCGACTGTGCGTAAAATCATTGTAGTGCCAAATAAACTCGTCAATATTGTTGTGGGGTAATGATGAATCGCTACGTTGCTCGCTATTTAACCATCCTAATGCTGGCCTTTATTGTTGCCGCATGCGGTTTTCATTTACGCGGTGTAGCTGATTTAGCGTTCAGCAAGCTCTATATGAAAGGCTCAGTTAGCATTTCTAAAGACTTAATTAGCTCACTTAAAACCAATGGTGTGATTATCGTCAAAGAGCCTGAAGAGGCTGAAATAATGTTGGATTTAATGAGCGACGGTATCGAAAAACGCATTCTGTCATTGGGCGGCACCGGTTCTGTGCGTGAGTTTGAATTGTTCTACCGAGTAAAATTTCGCGTGCGTGACGCGTCAGAAGAACTTTGGGGCCAAGAGCAAATGATAGAAAGTCGTCGTGATTTTTCATATTTAGATACAGAGTTGCTGGCGAAATCATACGAAGAAGCCATGCTTTATGAAGATATGCGCCGCGATGCTACAAGAGAACTCATGCGTCGCTTAGTTGCCCAAAAACCTAAATCCAAGGCTGTGAAATAGGCAAACTGCCTGCATCGTTCAATATGAATTTGGCACCACAACAACTATCCCAACACCTCAGCAACGGCCTTAAGCCGCTCTATGTGCTCACAGGAGATGAGCCTTTATCTCAACGTGAATGTTTAGATGCCATTCGTGCCCAAGCCCGTGAACTAGGCTTTGATGAACGCACCAATTTAACTTCTGACCGTTATTTTAATTGGGCACAAATCGCTGAGTATGGCCAGGCCATGTCATTGTTCGCGAGCCAACGTTTACTTGAAATTCATATCCCCACAGGCAAACCTGGCCTTGAGGGTAGCAAAGCGCTTCAAGCCATAGCGGCAGAAGCTTTACCTGATACTGTCACCGTGGTTATTCTGCCAGCCATTGATTGGCGCGATGCAAAAAGCGCTTGGTACACAGCGCTGCAAAAAAATAGCGTATTTATTGAACTGCGTGAAGTTGGGCCTGCACAATTGCCACAATGGATTGCTAACCGTTTGGCATTGCAAAAGCAAAGTACCGATGCGGAAACTTTAATTTTCATGGCGAACCAAGTAGAGGGCAATTTACTTGCCGCGCATCAAGAGATACAAAAACTAGGCTTGCTCTACCCTGCTGGCGCAATTGCTGGGGATGATGTCCGTGCAGCAGTGCTCAATGTTTCGCGCTTTGACGCAGTGCAACTTGGGGAGGCTGTGTTATCTGGAGATGTAGATCGCACCGTGCGGATTTTAGATGGCCTGAAAGATGAAGGCGCACAGCCTGTTGCTGTGATGAACCCACTGATTTGGGCGATTACGCCATTAGTGAAAATTAAACAGGCCGAAGCGCGCGGAGAAAACTTAAATAGCGCCATGGTTCAGGCCAAAGTGTTTGGTCCAAAACAAGCGCTTGCCAAGCAAGCGGTCGGGCGATTAAGCTTAAAACAATTACAAGCGGCATTATTGAAGCTTGCTGATATTGATAAAACAGCAAAAGGCATGATGCAAGGCGATGCTTGGCTAGAGATTTCGAGATTATGTTTTGGTTTGGCAAGAATTGGCACAAGAGCCAGAAGCCGCTAAAGGAAGATTGGGAACAGATGGACATTAAATCGTATATGCACAATGTTGGGGTAGAAGCGCGCAACGCTTCACGCGCCATGGCAAAAGCTGAAACCAATACTAAAAACTTAGCGCTCACCACCATCGCTAAATCGATTTTGCGTGAAAAAGATGCCCTACTTGCCGCCAACCAACAAGACTTAGCTGCGGCAAAAGCTGCAGGCATGGAAGCGGCGATGTTAGACCGCCTCACCATCACTGAAAAATCAATCGCCACCATGGCTGAAGGCTTGCAACAAATTGCCAGCCTTGCTGATCCAATTGGTGAAATTAGCGATATGAAATATCGCCCTTCTGGCATCCAGATTGGAAAAATGCGCGTGCCGCTTGGCGTGATTGGCATAATTTACGAAGCACGTCCAAATGTAACAGTGGATGCGGCTGGCTTATGTATTAAATCAGGCAACGCCACTATTCTGCGTGGTGGCTCAGAGGCCATTCATTGCAACCAAGCATTGGCGAAATTAGTCCATGAAGGCTTAGCGGCGGCTGGCTTACCAAAAGCTGCTGTGCAAGTCATAGAAACCACAGACCGCGCTGCGGTTGGTGAACTCATCACCATGAAGGAATTTGTAGATGTGATTGTGCCACGAGGGGGTAAAGGCCTGATTGAGCGCATTTCAAACGATGCACGCATTCCCGTGATTAAGCATTTAGACGGTAATTGTCACGTGTATGTGGACGATGAAGCGGATTTTGATAAAGCCATTCGAATTATTGAGAACTCAAAAACACAGCGTCTTGGCACATGCAACACAACAGAATCGCTTTTGATTGCACGTAGCGTCGCCAAAAGCATGTTGCCAAAAATTGCTGAGATGTTAATTAGCAAAGGCATTGAAATTCGCGGCTGCGCAGAAACATGTGCCCTTGTGCCAGCCGCTAAAAAAGCTATTGAAGAAGATTTTTATACTGAATATCTGGATGCGATTATTTCCTGCAAAATCGTCGCTGATTTAGATGAAGCAATTACGCATATCAACCAACATTCATCACAACATACTGAAGCCATCGTGACTGAAAACTATACCAAAGCTCGCCGTTTCTTGCGTGAGGTGGACTCAAGCAGCGTGATGGTGAATGCATCTACACGCTTTGCAGATGGCTTTGAGTATGGTTTGGGCGCAGAGATTGGCATCTCAACCGACAAGCTCCACGCTCGCGGCCCTGTTGGTCTTGATGGCTTAACCTCACTCAAATATATTGTATTGGGTGATGGGCACGTTCGCGCCTAAATATCATTCATGATAGGTATTCTAGGCGGTACGTTTAATCCCATTCATAACGGTCACTTGCACCTTGCAGAGCGCTTAAACCAAACCCTCGCTTTTGAGGCAATACGCTTCATGCCTGCCGCCATTCCAGCATTAAAAGATATGCCAAACGTCAGCGCTGAACATCGCGCCGACATGGTAAAACTCGCAATTGTTAACCATCCAACATTTGAGATTGATATCCGCGAACTTGAGCGTGAAGGCCCTTCTTACACCATCGACAGTCTTATTGCATTGCGTAAAGAACTTGGTGATAAGGTGAGCATTTGCTGGCTGATAGGTTCAGATGCTTTTGCTAGGCTGAACACCTGGCATCGCTGGAAAGATCTGCTCAACCACTGCCATTTTGTTGTAGTCAAACGGCCGCATTCTGAAAAATTAAACTGGAATACTGAAGTTGAGTTGATGCTTGAAGCGCATCAAACCAAGGATGCAAACAGCCTTAAAAACTGTGCCAGTGGAAAAGTACTGATTCAAGAGATTGCGGCTTTGGATATTTCATCTACACAAATTCGCCAGCACATTGCATCAAAAACTGATGTCAGCAATTTCATGCCCCGCAGTGTGATGAAATACATTCAACAACACCAGCTCTACCAATAGACAAATGGATACCTTTAGCCACGCACTTTGGGGATATGGACTATTCGGTCACAAGCGCCATGCTTTGATTGCCATTCTTTTTGGTGCCGCACCTGATTTGATCTCATTTGGCGCGCTTATGTTGTTCAACATGCTGAGTGGCACTTGGCATTTCGGCAAACCGCCACTAGAAACCCTGCCGCCTTGGCTATTTACCAACTACGCTTTTGGGCATAGCGTCATTATTTGCTTTTCTGTGATTAGTTTAGTGTGGTTGTGTCGCAAAGACATTGCGTTCGCCATGTTGGCTTGGCCACTTCACATTCTACTGGATTTTCCATTTCACGATAAAGCCTACTTCGCGACACCGCTATTTTGGCCATTCTCAGATTTTAGTATTGATGGCATCCCTTGGTCGCATTGGTATATTTGGTACCCCAATGTCGCGGGCTTGATTATTTTGCTGACGTATCGATTTAGGCAAAAACGTAAAGTTAAAAATCAATAAATTGCGGCTCTTCACCCCAAGCCACATCGGCAATACAGGGCGCTTTAAGCATTGCTTTTAAGGTCGCGATATTTTCTTCTATGGCTGGCATATTAGGATCAATCCGATTAGCCACCCACCCCACTAAATTAAGTCCAGCCGCTCTAATTGAACCCGCCGTCATTAAGGCATGATTAATACAGCCCAAACGCACACCAACCACCAAAATAATAGGTAGATTAAGTTTTACAGCTAAATCCGCCATGGTTTCTTGGCGATTAATCGGCACACGAAAACCACCCGCCCCTTCAACCACCACCACATCGGCTTTTGCCTTTAAGACATCAAAAGCTTGCTGAATATTATCTAATGAAACCGAAACGCCAGCCTGCCCGGCAGCAATGTGCGGTGCTATTGCTGGGGCAAACACATAAGGGTTAATCAAAGCCAAATCTGCGTCCACGTTCCCCGCTTTAATGAGTTCAGTCACATCACTATTCAGCAAACGGCCATTCACTAATTCGGCACCAGCGGCAACTGGCTTCATGCCAACTGTTAGCAATCCCTGCTTACAAAAATGCTTAATCAGCGCACTAGCGATATAGGTTTTGCCAACATCGGTATCCGTGCCGGTAATGAAGTAAGCGGTCTTATTTTTTTGCATGAAAAGTCACAGGTGCAAAACCTGCCTCTAAGTCGATTTTCGTTTTAGGTCTCGCCGCGGGCTTCCATGCGTGGCCATAAATGACCTCAAACGTGGCAGGTAATTTGCCATCTTGTCTAAAGCGCTCGTAATTTTCAGTGAGTTGCTTTAAAAAGCCTCGACCCTGCAAGCCACGACTTCGTCCTTCAGTAGCGTTATGGGCACCGATAGACTTCAAATCCCGCATTACGGCTATCACATCATCGTAAGTGAGGGTAATGTGCTCCACATCTAAGACTGGCGCTGCAAAGCCCGCGCGCACTAACGCATCTCCAATGTCGTGCATATCAATAAAACGGCTAACGTGCACATGCTCGCCATCTACACTTGAAGCCGCACGTAGTTCTTTAAGCGTGTCGGGGCCAAGCGTGCTAAACATCAGCAGTCCATCAGTATTAAGCACGCGATGCATGTCTGTGAAAGCAGCATCTAAATCGTTACACCATTGAATGGCAAGATTAGACCACACCAACTCCAAACTCGCATCCGCCAAAGGAAATTGTTCAATATCCGCACAAAGTAAATGCTGCTGATTAAAGCCTAATGTTTGCTTGATGCGCTGAGTGAGAGAAGTTTTCATGTCCTGCGTTTTCTGCAACATGCCCATCGCTAAATCCAGCGAAACAAGCTGTGCTTTGGGGTACTTTTGCATCAAAGCTAGGCTGGCATGGCCTGTGCCACAGCCCGCGTCTAATATGCGCGCTGGTTGCATGCTCACTAAGTCTAAACGGCTGAGCATTTCTTCACGTACCAACTTTTGCATCACAGCCGCTGCATCATAAGTATTGGCAGCACGGTCAAACGAAGCACGGATGCGCGCTTTGTCGAGGTGGTAAATATCTTGATGTATAGGGGTTTGGCTCATGCTCGTAAAAACTCAGTCACTTTTTGAGTGAATAATTCAGGATATGAAATAAATGGCTCGTGCGCCGCATTGGGTAGCGCGATTAATTCTGCATTCGGTAGCGCTTTTGCAGTCCACTCGGCCGCACTCAATGAGGCCAGTTTGTCGAGTACGCCATGAATCAACAAGCTTGGCGTTTCTATGCTTGGTAAGTCGGCACGCAAATCTCCTGTGCGCAAAATATCCAAAGCACCAAGCAATCCTTGCTGATTAGGCTCAGGTCTAAAGCTAAGTGCTTCACGCAACATTTTGGTGGTTGCCCGCGCGTTGCCGCTTCCCATCGCAATGAGCGCCAATAACTTATTCATCGTGCCTTGGTAATCTTGCAGCGCACCCGCAAAAAAACTTTCAAACACATCGCTAGGCATGCCTTGTTGCCAATCATCACGCGCCACAAAACATGGCGTACTGCCCACCAAAATTAGCTTTTTAATGGGAGTGATTAAGACGACTTTAGTGGCAATTAAGCCCCCTAAAGACCAACCTAAAACATATGCATTATTTGGGATTGCCTCAGCGATTTCTTCCGCCACACTATGCAAGTTGTAAATATCCAAGTTTTTGCTGTAGCCCATGCCGGGCAAATCAACCAAGTGCAATTCAAAATGCTGACTGAGCAAATCACGCGCTTGCATCCACATGCCGCTATGCATGCCCCAGCCATGAATCATCACCAGTGGCTCGCCCTGCCCTATTTTTTCAATATGCAAGCTCATACGGACAAAGCCTGCTCTGCTTCATGTAAATGCTGAATCAGCAATTTCACATCATCTAAGCTGTGCGCTGCAGATAATGAAATCCTCAGGCGAGCTGTATTTTTTGGCACAGTCGGTGGTCGGATCGCTGGCACCAAAACACCCCGCGCTAGGAGATAGTCGCTCAGTCCAAGCGCCGCTTCATTGCTGCCAACCACGATAGGTTGTATCGCAGTATCTGATGGCATTAACTGCCATTTTTTCAAGCTTAAATGCTCTTTGAAATAAGCGATTAATTCTCGCAAATGCTGATGACGCGCCTCATCTTTTTGCATCACATTAACAGCCGCAACTAGAGCCGCTGCCAATGCTGGGGGACTAGCCGTCGTGTAAATATAAGTTTTCGCTGACTGAATTAAATACTCAATCATCGTTGCATCGCCAGCGACAAAAGCGCCAGCGACGCCTGCGGCTTTACCTAAGGTTGCCATGTAGATAATATTGGGGGAAGCTACCTTAAAATGGCTCAAAATGCCGCGACCTTGTTCACCTAATACGCCAAAACCATGCGCATCATCGAGTAACAAATAGGCATCGTATTTTTCGCAAAGCGAGAGCAGTTCAGGCACTGGGGCTATATCGCCATCCATGCTAAATACAGCATCAACAATCACCAGCTTTCTTGATGCGGAGCTCATCGCTAACATTTTTTCTAATTGCGCTAAATCTTGATGTGCATAGCGATTTAACTCTGCACGCGCCAAAATAGCCGCATCATTCAAAGAAGCATGATTGAGCTTATCTGCAAAAATTGCATCGTTACGCCCAAGCAATGCTGCAACTACACCCATGTTCGCCATATAGCCTGTGCTGAATAGCAATCCTGCTGGCAAGCCGACAAAGCATGCCAAAGCTTGTTCTGCATCATGGTGAAATTGATGATGTCCGGTAATAAGGTGCGAAGCACCGCCTCCAACGCCCGCCTCTTTAGCGGCAATCTGTAGGGCTGAAATTAACTCGGGGTGATTCGCCAAGCCTAGATAGTCATTACTTGCAAATGAGAGTAGGCGCTGTCCATCTGCGACCAAATAGGCCGATTGAGGACTTTGTAACAAGCGGCGCTTACGCTTTAACCCTGCTTGCGCACGTTCCGCGAGTTCTACTTTGAGTTGTTCTATCATTCTTTAAAGTTCCATGGCACTTACACGCCAGGCCGAATGATTAAATTGGATGCAGACCCAATTTGGCAAACAGTTGTTTATCTGTTTCCGCTTCAGGGTTACCTGTGGTCAGCAATTTCTCACCGTAGAAAATTGAATTAGCGCCAGCAATAAAACACAAGGCTTGAATCCCTTCGTGCATGCTTTGACGGCCTGCTGAAAGACGAACGAAGCTCTTAGGCATGGCGATTCGCGCAGCGGCAATCGTACGGATAAATTCAAACTGATCTAAGTCCTCAATGCCGTGCAATGGCGTACCCTCGACCTGCGTGAGCAAGTTAATAGGCACGCTTTCTGGTGGACGTTCCATGTTAGCAAGTTGCGCAATCAGCCCAGCGCGTTGGTTGCGACTTTCGCCCATGCCAATAATGCCGCCACAACATACGTTAATGTCTGCTTCACGCACACTGTCCAATGTATCCAATCGATCTTGATAGGTACGTGTAGTAATTACATCACCATAGAATTCTGGTGCTGTATCTAAGTTGTGGTTATAGTAATCAAGACCTGCATCCTTCAATTGTGCGGCTTGCCCTTCTTTTAACATCCCCAAAGTCGCGCAGGTTTGTAAGCCCATCGCTTTCACTTCTGAAATCATTTTAAGCACAGGCTCTAAATCTTTTTGCTTAGGGCTGCGCCATGCGGCGCCCATACAGAAGCGGCTTGCACCACTCTCTTTTGCGGCACGCGCCGCTGCTAGCACTTCATCAATAGGCATGAGTGGCTCATTTTCCACATCCGTGTGGTAACGCGCTGCTTGCGGACAGTAACCGCAATCCTCTGAACAGCCGCCTGTTTTAATTGAAAGCAATGTGCTGACTTGCACAGCATTAGGATCAAAGTTTTCACGATGTACAGTTTGCGCACGATGGATTAAATCGCTAAATGGCAGTTCGTATAACTCAACAATTTGCGCCACACTCCAACGCTTCTCGGTTTCTGCAAGCACAACATTGCGCTTAATAGTCGATGCATCAACCATGCTCACATTTGAATCCATATTTAACTCGCTCATACTTCAATCTCCATCTTCATGTCTTGCCAATCTTCTTTTGAAGCGCGCAACATATCTCTAATACCTAAAGGCACAACCAATAAAATACTGATGCCCCACACTAAAAATAAGACGTTTAATACGCCTATCTTTTCACCTAACATAAAACCAAAAAACGCCATCACCACAAGCAAAGCAAAAGTAGAATAAAATCGGTAAGCAGACTTTGTCATGTACTCACAGATTTTGTGATTGGGATGATTGGCCGCTGCCGCGTACATAAAGATAGAAGCAGCCACCCATATAAATAGAGGAATCACTAAAGGAAGCAGTAAAACAGCTAAACAAGAAAAAAAGGTAAATCCTTGTGCAGATCGCATTTGCTGTTTTGCAGTAATAATGTGATGTGTTTCTGTCGCTGACTCCATCAATGACACGCTTTCATCTAGTAATATTAAGGTTAATTATACATTGTTAAGCAGAAAGCCATCAATTGAATGACAAATGGTTAAAATTTAAGCATCTGTTAAAATCTAGCTTTTTTCCGCAAACCTGCTTACTATGCTCAGCCAGCAAGGGTGAGGGTTTTGGTATTTGCAAAAACTGCCTTGATGATTTGCCACATCACACTTCATGCTGCCCGCAATGCGGATTATTGAGCTTTGAGGGTCAACTTTGCGGCGCATGCATCGCATCACCCCCTGATTTCGACGCAACCAAAGCGGCTTTTACTTACGAATACCCCATCAGCCAAGTATTGCAACAATACAAATACAACCAGCAGCTGTTCTTAGCAGAGACCTTTGCCGAGTTGATGCTGCAAAAAATTCAGGCGCAAAATATTGATCTCATCATTCCCATGCCATTACATCCAAACAGACTGCAAGAACGCGGATTTAATCAATCTTTAGAAGTCTCACGCATTATCGGCAAACATTTGAATATCAGGGTAAACAGCCAAGCCGTTTCGCGAATTAAACTATCACCACCGCAAGCCAGCCTTCCACTTAAAGAACGTGTACGCAATATGAAAGGCCCTTTTATCTGCAATGAGGACTTGAGCGTCATGCGTATCGCACTGATTGATGACGTCATGACTACAGGGGCCAGTCTCAATGCACTTGCAAAAGCAGTGAAGGCGAAGGGCGCGGCTCATGTAGAATGCTGGCTTATCGCACGAACACTCGCAAATTAAATGTTTAATATCGTCTTATTTGAACCAGAAATTCCGCCAAACACTGGCAATATCATTCGCCTGTGTGCCAATACTGGCGCGCAGTTGCACTTGGTGAAACCGCTCGGATTTTCACTAGAGGATAAACAACTCAAACGCGCTGGCTTGGATTATCACGAATACGCTAACTTACAAATCCACGAAAATTGGGAAGCTTGCAAAATAGCTTTAACTGGCAAGCGGATGTTCGCCATCACCACTAAAGGCAGCACCTCGCACGGCAATATCAAATTTATGAAAGATGATGTGTTTGTGTTTGGCCCAGAAACACGGGGCCTACCAGAGGAAATACGCCATGAATTTAGCCCAGAACATCGTGTTAGATTACCGATGCTGCCAGAGAGCAGAAGCTTGAATTTATCAAATTCAACGGCAGTGTTGCTCTATGAAGCTTGGAGACAAATTGATTTTGAGGGCGGCGTTTAAAGCAAGTGCTGAAAAGAGTTAGCTAAAAACCTCTTCTTTTTGCTCGCGACTGAGCAAGTCCATCACCGCATCACGTGGTGATTTTCCATGAGAAAGCACTTGGTCTACTTCATGGGTAATCGGCATATCAACACCCAAGTCTTGCGCACGTTTGACCACTTCTCGTGCGGTATAAACGCCTTCAGCCACATGGCCCAAAGTCGCTAGAATTTCAGCCAAAGGTTTGCCAATGGCTAATTGCAGGCCAACTTCACGGTTACGTGAGTATTGTCCAGTACAGGTCAGAATTAAATCCCCTGCACCAGCCAAGCCCATAAAGGTGTCTTTTTGCGCGCCCATCGCCATGCCAAATCGCGTCATTTCAGCTAGCCCACGCGTAATCATCGCGGCACGTGCATTATTACCAAACTGCATGCCATCAGATATGCCAGCGGCAATCGCCATGACGTTTTTAAGCGCACCACCAACAGCAACGCCAGCAACATCGGTGCTGGTATAAACACGTAGCGAACCACCATGAAGGGCTGCGCCTGCTTTTTTTGCAAAGTCAGCATCATTCACAGCCAAAGAAACAGCCGTTGGTAAACCGCGTACTAATTCGGCCGCGAAACTAGGTCCAGAAAGTGCACCCCACGCTTGATTGGGGCCAAGCTCTTCAAGCGCGACTTCGTGGGGTAGTTTTGCGGTGACAGGCTCTAAACCTTTATTCGCCCAAATGACTGGCACCTTAACGCCAAGTGCTTTGATAGATTGCAACATGTCGCGGAAACCGCAAGTAGGGACAACAGAAACAATGAAATCGACACCATCTAATGCCAAGCCCAAATCAGAATCTACTCTGAGATGATCGTTAAATTTGAAATCACCAAGATACATAGGATTGGCACGTACTTTACGCATACCATCAACATGAGCAGCTTTACGCGCCCACAAGCAAACTTGATGCTGCTGACTGATGTGCATCGCCAACGCTGTTCCCCATGCACCTGCTCCCAATACGGCTATTTTCATTGCCACCCCTTACAAGCCCCAAACCGCTGAGGTTTGAATAAACCCAGTCAATCCGTCTCTGTGCTTCACTTTTACCCAACCGTTCTTGGCAGGCTCAAGCAAATCAATCACCACATCTTTTTCCAGACGACCAATCGAAGCAACGCCCATATCCGGCGACGGCTTAATATCGGCGAGCACAACGACCAATAAAGTGCGTTTAGGACTGAGTTGTTTGGCGTCAATCCAGCTCAAAACGCCTTGCTGATCACGCACTTTTACCCACTCAGCCAGATTAACAATCACTTCAACAGGATAGCCTTGGCCAAGCAGGTAAACTTTCTTGCCTTGCGCAGACGGCGTGTCGTAAACGACCGCCTTGGGAACAATCACTGAACGAAATTCAGCTGCTGCGATGCTTGGCAAGAGCATGAATAAAACGAATGCTATTAAAAGCTTAATGTGTAGTTTTTGCAGCTTCATCTTGTGCTTGTTGTTGCTTTTGTTGCGCATACAAGGCTTCAAAATTAATCGGGCTAAGCACAACAGGCGGGAAACCAGCACGAACTGAAGCGTCCGAAACCACTTCACGCGCGTATGGGAACAAGATGTTTGGACATGTGATGCTGAAAATTATTTCTAGATTTTCTTCAGGCACATTGCGCACTTGGAAAATGCCCGCTTGAGAAACTTCGATGAGGAATGCAGTTTTGTCGCCAATTTTTGATGTCACAGTGATAGTCAATACCACTTCATAAATGCCATCTTCAAGCATACTTGCTGCGTTGCTAATTTCGATGCCGATTTGCGGCGCATCACGTTCTGTAAAAATTTGAGGCGCATTAGGCAATTCTAATGACAAATCTTTTACGTACAATTTTTCAATACCAAAACCTGGCGCTTGATTTTGCTCTAGCGCTTGGTTCTCTGTTGTTTGCTTTGCAGCTGTGTCTTTAGTTGCCATGATATTCCCTAAAAATTTTTAAAAAATTGCATCAATTAATGTTAAACGATAACGAACAAAGGCGATATTTTAACTGATGCGCATACTAATTGCTTGTGTTGCTTGATTATTTACGCTGTTAATAGCGGATCAAGCTCACCAGCCAAATCCAGCGCACGTAGATCATCAAAACCGCCAACGTGACGCTCACCAATATAAATCTGCGGCACCGTGCGGCGCCCCGTTTTTTCCATCATGGCGATTTTTAATTCAGGGGCGGTATCAATTTGGACTTTTTCAATATCCGTCACGCCCTTACTATGCAGCAAGCGTTCTGCGTTCGTGCAATAAGGACAATACGCACTGGTGTACATCAAAACTTTAGCCATAAATGCCTTTTAAAAGATTAAGCGCATCGCGCAATGATTTACTAACAGCCTGAATTGTACCTAAAGACAGCCTAGAAAAAGAAACCCACCTAGAGGATTTCGGCAAATAATGCAGATTTATTAAGCAAAAATCACTAAAATAGAGGGCATTACTTGAATACTCGTTGAGAAATCACCCGCATGAAAATTACGCCCGTCATATTGTTGATTTTAGATGGCTTTGGATATCGCGAAGACATCGAAGATAACGCCATTGCCCAAGCAAAGAAACCTAACTGGGACAAACTCTGGCAACACTATCCGCACACACTGATTAACGCATCAGAAAGCTTTGTGGGCTTGCCTGCTGGTCAAATGGGCAATTCAGAAGTTGGCCATTTGAATATCGGTGCTGGGCGTATTGTTTTTCAAGAATTTGAACGCATCAACAACTCAATCGAAACTGGCGAGTTCAACCAAAATTCAGTGCTTTTAGAAGCCGTCAATAAAGCTAAAAACGCGGATAAAGCGTTGCATATTTTTGGCTTAATTTCTGACGGCGGCGTGCACAGCCATCAAGACCATATTTACGCCATGATCAATTTGGCTGCGAAACAAGGCTTAAGCAAAATCTACGTCCATGCGTTTTTAGATGGTCGTGATACACCGCCCGTTAGCGCAAAGCATTACTTGCAAGCATTGGAGGCTCAAATCCAAAAAATAGGCGCAGGCAAGATCGCCTCTATTTGTGGTCGCTACTATGCGATGGATAGAGATAAACGTTGGGAGCGTGTAGCGCCCGCTTACACCTTGCTCACCTATGGCAAAGGAGAGTTCACGGCAAATAGCGCACTAGAAGGTTTAGAAGCGGCTTATGCCCGCGGCGAAAATGATGAGTTTGTAAAAGCCACAGCGATTAGCAAGCCAGGTGAAACGCCTATATTTGTTGATGACGGCGATGTGATTGTGTTTATGAATTTCCGTTCAGACCGAGCACGCCAAATGACGACATGCTTTTTGGACGCTGGATTTGAAGGCTTTAAACGCAACAAATTGCCTAAGCTAGGCGGCTATTACACACTGACGATGTACGACAAAAATGAAGTGAATGCGAAAGCCGCGTTCCCGCCTAATGACATTCACAACACGTTTGGCGAGTACATTGCCAACCAAGGTCTCAAACAACTGCGGATCGCGGAGACTGAAAAATATCCGCATGTGACCTTCTTCTTTAATGGTGGCGAAGAAAAAGTTTTCGAAGGCGAAAGTCGCATTCTTGTTCCTTCACCGAAAGTCGCAACCTATGATTTACAGCCTGAAATGAGGGCTTTTGAGCTGACGGATAAATTAGAAGCCGCCATTTTGAGCCAAGAATATGCCGCCATCATTTGCAATTACGCAAACTGCGACATGGTCGGTCACACAGGTATTCTGTCAGCCGCGATTAAAGCCGTTGAAACACTTGACACTTGCATTGGTCGCTTAGTTAAAGCCGCACAAAGTGTAGGCGCAGAAATCATCATTACAGCAGACCACGGCAACGTTGAAATGATGCAAGACTTAGAGAACAACCAACCTCACACACAACATACGACCAACCTTGTACCATTGCTTTACATCGGCCGTGATGCTGACATGGCAAAAACCGGGGCGCTTTCAGACATCGCACCTAGCTTGCTTCAAATGATGGGCTTGCCTCAACCGGGTGAAATGACTGGTCATTCATTAGTGAGTGTCAAGTAAAGATGTTGAAACTTGCTGGCCGTTTAGCGCTTACTGCTTTTTTGTTTGGCCTTACCCTCAATTCGTCTATTGCTTTAGCTGCCAACAAAAGCGAAAAGCCGAAAGAAAAACTCAACAACATTCACCAGCGCATTGAATCACTCACCAAAGAGTTAGGCAAAACCAAAGAGGCGCATGCGGATGCTGCGGATGCTCTAAAGGACAGTGAAAAAGCGATCAGCGAAACCAATCGAAAACTTTTCGAGCTCCAACAAGCACAAAAAAAACATAGCGAAACACTCCAAGCCTTACAAGCCCAAAAATCAGGTCTAGAGAATACGATCGAAGGCCAAAAGAATCAGCTCAGCAAACAGATGTATCAGCAATATCTGCATGGTCAGCAAAATTACTTACAAGTGATATTGGAAGAACAAGACCCAAGCGCTGCATCCCGCCAACTGCAATACTTTTCGTACATTACTAAAGCCCGTGAAAATCTCATTAATGGCATGCAATCTAACTTAAGCAAAGTCACCAAACTAAACGAGCAAACAGTAGATGCGCTTCAAGAAGTTGTTACCCTCAAAAACAAACAACAGTCGGAGCGGAAAACGCTTGAGTCGCAAAAGCAATCTCATCGACAAGTTGTTGAAAAACTCTCATCACAGATTAGTGCGCAACGTAATGAAATTGAAAAACTAAAACGTGACGAAAAAAATCTATCTCAATTAGTTGAGCGACTAGCAAGAGCGCCACAATCAAAACCACAAAAGCCCACAGAAGAAAACAAACCAAAAAACATATCGCCTGAAACAACTGCTCATAAACCTGAAATTGAAAATCGACCACAACAAGCTTTAGCCAGCAATGAGTCACTTCCTAGCAATGCCTTTGACGGTGGAAGCTTTGAGTCATTGAGAGGAAAGCTGAATTTGCCTGTACGCGGTGAAGTCACCAATAAATTCGGCAACAGCCGCCAAGACACAGGGTTGACTTGGAAAGGCTTGTTTATCAAATCAAATGAAGGCAACGACGTCAAATCTGTTGCAAGTGGTCGGATCGTTTTCGCAGACTGGATGCGAGGATTTGGCAATCTAATTATCGTTGACCATGGCGGCGGCTATATGAGCTTATACGGCAATAACCAAGCGCTTTTGCGCAAGATGGGTGAGACGGTAAAAGGTGGAGATACGATTGCCAGCGTTGGCAACAGCGGGGGCAATGACACTTCAGGGTTATATTACGAACTACGAAGCCGAAGCAAACCATTTGACCCGATGAGCTGGAGCGTATTGCGTTAGGATTTGTTCCGCCCCATTAAATAGGCTTCAATGCCTAAGCTAAGGTTTTACAAATATCGCGTACCAAACTTGGACCTCGATAAATAAGGCCACTGTAAATCTGTACTAAACTTGCACCCGCAGAGATTTTCTCTGCGGCATCAGCGCCACTCAAAATACCACCAACTCCAATGATCGGCAATTCCCCAGCAAGCTGTTTTGAAAGCTTTGAAATGACCAGTGTCGATTTTTCTCGCACCGGCGCACCAGACAAACCCCCTGTTTCAGATGCGTTGGGTAAACCAAGCACCATATCTCTCGCCAAAGTGGTATTAGTCGCAATGACCCCATCAAACTGATGGACTTTGAGTAAATCTGCAATTTCTATGATTTGTGTTTCATCCAAATCGGGTGCGATTTTTAAAGCAATTGGCACATATTTTCCATGCTTATCTGCCAATACTTTTTGCTCGGCTTTCAAAATTGCTAGCAATGCATCCAAAGCATCTTTTTCCTGCAATTGACGTAAATTCTTAGTATTCGGTGATGAAATATTCACCGTGATATAGCTGGCATGCGCATAAACTTTACGCATGCAAATGAGGTAATCTTCCACGGCACGTTCATTTGGCGTATCAAAGTTTTTACCAATATTGATGCCTAAAATGCCGTGATATTTCGCTGCTTGAACATTTTGAATTAAATTATCGACGCCCAAGTTATTAAAGCCAAAGCGGTTAATAATGCCTTCCGCTTCGTTGACTCTAAACATTCTTGGCTTAGGGTTGCCGGGCTGAGCGCGCGGGGTAATCGTACCTACCTCAATAAAGCCAAAACCTAATGCCGCCATAACATCAATCACAGCGCCATTTTTATCTAGGCCTGCGGCTAGGCCTACAGGGTTAGGAAAGCTCAACCCCATCACCTGCTTAGACTGACATTGAACTGGCTTAGGTAGCAATCCTAGCAAACCAGATTTTTCAGCAAGCTTAAGGCTTTTTAACGTGAGGTCATGTGCGTTTTCAGCGTCAAACTGAAATAAAAACGGCTTTGCGAGTGCGTATAGGTTCATACGTTTATTTTACTCGAAAAGCCGTAGTTTTCTAAAAATCTGAAAAAGAGTCGCTAGCAATCAAACACAATAATCTGCTCTGAAAGCCTGATCATCCTTTCAACTGGAGTTACCCAGACAATGCCGTCGCCAACCTGACCCATTTGACCGACCTCCACCAAAATCTGCAAAATCCCCTCCACTAATTCGTCTGGGGCCACAATATCGATTCTGACTTTAGGCGTATATTCATTTAAATCATCTTTAAGCCCCTTACCTGGCTTGGCTAAGAAGTGCCCACAACCCTCAACTTTGGTGATAGTCATTCCCGGAAATTCTTTAATATTCCGAAATGCCGATCGGATTTTGGCTAATCTTTGTGGCGGGATAATCGCCTTAATCTCTTTTTTCATTCCAACTCCATCTATGAATATCAATGCTCAGCATGCTTTATGATTCAGCTCTTTTCTCTTCAAACATTCTGTAGAGTGCTGGCAATACAACCAAGGTTAGCAAAGTGGAGGTGATCAAGCCTCCAATGACTACAATCGCTAATGGCCGCTGAATTTCTGAACCTGGCCCAGTAGCAAACAAGAAAGGTACTAAACCAAGCATCGCCACTGTCGCGGTCATCATCACTGGCCTAAACCGTTGCTGACAGCCCTGAGTAATTGCCTCAAACTGGCTCTTACCTTCATCACGAAGATGCCGAATGTAAGAAACCAATACGACCCCATTCAGCACTGCAATTCCCCACAAGGCAATAAACCCCACCGATGCAGGTACAGAGAGGTACTCTCCCGTTACAAACAACGCAACGATGCCGCCAATCGAAGCGAATGGAAGTACCATAATAATTAATGCTGCATAACGCACTGAGTTAAACAACAAAAATAACAGGAAGAAAATTGCTCCAATCGTTACCGGTACAATTAAAGCCAAATGACTCAAGGCGCGCTGCATATTCTGGAACTGACCACCAAACTCCAAATAATACCCATCTGGCAATTTTAATTCTTTATCCAAACTCTGTTGAAGCTCAGCAACAAAGCCACCTAAGTCTCTATCTCTTACATTGACACCGACAACGATTCTTCGTTTCGCCAACTCACGACTAATTTGAACTGGTCCGTCTTTTACTTCGATTCTAGCCAAGTCGCGTAATTTAACCCGACTACCATTCGCAGAGGTCATTAATATATCGCCAATTTCTTCTGCGCTACTTCTGAAATTTTCTGGGTAACGCACCGCTGCGCTAAAGCGACGCTGTCCTTCAAATACGTCCGTTGCCTCTTTTCCTCCAATTGCAGTTTCAATCACGTCATGCACATCAGAAGCATTTATGCCGTGTCTTGAAATTTCATGGCGATCAATAGTGATGTTCAAATATTGCTGACCAGAGACTTTTTCAACGCGCATATCGACGGCACCCTGAACACCGCCCGCAATTTTTGCAATCTCGTCAGCTTTAGCTTTCAAAACCACCATATCATCACCGAACAATTTCACTGCCACATCGGAACGAACACCACTTAGCAGCTCAGCTACCCTAGCAGCAATAGGCTGAGCCATGACCACTTGTACACCAGGCAGGATTTTGAGACTTTTTTGAATAGAGGCAGCAATGTCATCTTGCGTCCAACCATCAGGCCACAGATCTCGAGGTAATAAACTCACGATAGGCTGTGATTCATTCTGACTTTGTGGATCTGCAGGACTCTCACCACGCCCAACACCTGAAACTACCGACTTCACGCCAGGAAGCTTAGCAATTACTTGTAAAGCTTCTTTTTCCATCACCAATGACTCATCTAAAGAAATATTAGGCGCACGAATAATGTTAGGCACAATCGAGCCCTCACGCATTTCAGGGATAAAGGAAGTGCCTAGTAAAGGAATGATAAGTAGCGCAACGATAAATGATGCAACTGCAACACCAATTGTTTTCTTCTCATTAGAAATGGCAAAATTAAGCAATCGAAGGTAGGGTCTTTTGATGGCTTGAATAAAGCGCGTATCTTCGCCACTACCGCCTTTTAACATATAAGAGCACATCACAGGCGAAAGCGTAAGAGAAAGCACCAATGACACGAACAAAGCAATTGCAATGGTCATGGCTAAAGGACCAAACATCTTGCCTTCCATGCCCTCCAAGGTCATCAATGGCAGAAACACCAAGATAATAATGCCTACACCAAACAGCACAGGGGTGCCAACCTCTGTTGCAGCTTCGAGCACGACACGGATTTTGCTCTCTCCCTGGCGGTGCCCCAATTGATGGAAAGCGTTCTCAACCACAACTACCGACCCATCTACCATCAAACCAATGGCAATTGCCAAACCACCCAAGGACATCAGATTGGCTGAAATGCCTAAGTAGTTCATGGCCATAAACGTCATCAATGGCGTTAGAATTAATGTTCCAACCACAATTAAGCTAGAGCGGACATCGCCTAAAAAGAGAAACAGAATAATGACAACCAGGATGACGCCCTCAATCAACACTTTCACAACGGTGTTCAAGGCAGCATCCACAAGTTCACTTCGGTCATAAAAAGGCGTGATTTGTAAACTACCAGGAAGAATACCCTTTTCATTGACTTCTTTAACTTTAGTTTTGATTCGTCCAACCACCTCTTTGGCGTTACCTCCTTTAATCATCATGACGATGCCACCAACAGACTCGGTTTCACCATTTTTGAGTAAAGCGCCAACGCGCACTTCGTTACCAAGTCTTACCTCGGCAACATCACGCATGTAAACTGGGACACCACCTTGTTCTTTTAAGACAATATTGCCAATATCATCCAGATTTTGAATGAGGCCCACACCACGAATCAAATATTGCTCTGAATAATGAGGTAAAATCCCCCCACCACTATTTGCATTGTTTCTTGCAAGTGCCGTGTAAATATCATTGAGCTTTAAACCGTAATAATTCATCCGATCCGGATTCACTAAAGCTTGATACTGCTTAACAAACCCGCCCATGGAGTTAATTTCTGCGACACCCGGAATACTTCTTAACAAAGGACGAACTACCCAATCTTGAATGGCGCGGCGCTCGGTTAAATCGTCTTTAGTTAAGTTTTTTTGACCATCGGTCTTTTTGTCCAGCGTGTATTGATAGACCTCACCCAAGCCCGTAGAAACAGGACCTAAAATTGGGATAACACCCTCTGGCATTTTCTGATTCGCTTCCATCAGTCTTTCCATTACCAACTGACGGGCGAAGTAAACGTCTGTGCGCTCAGTAAAGACTAAGGTAATCAGTGACAAGCCATTTTTATTGAGCGAGCGCATTTCGACTAGACCAGGCAAACCAGTCATCGCAATTTCTAAAGGAACAGTAATAAATCGCTCTACTTCTTCCGGAGACTTACCCATTGCCTGGGTCGCAATTAATACTTGAATATTGGTGACATCTGGGAAAGCGTCGACAGATAGTTTTTTAACCGCAAAACCACCCGCCACCACCATGGCCAATGCTAACACGACAACAACTAGGCGCTGCTTGAGAGCGCCACGAATTAATGACTCAATCATGGCTTACTCCAATTCTTTACGTTTGCGTTCGTTATTTAAATGGAAAGCGCCGTCAGCCACGATGGTTTCACCCTCTTCAACACCACTGGCAATTGGAAGCATGCCATTGTAGTCATCACCAACCATCACCTCTCTTAACCGATACTTATTCGCTGAGATTTGAACAAAAACATAGTTCTTATCGTTCTGACGAACGATTGACTTAACCGGTACCGAAAGCTTAGCAATTGGCTTTGATTGCACCAACATGGATACCAACATATCTGGTTTGATTTCTCGATTTAAATTACTTAATTCACTCCGCACCATGACCGTCCGTGTCTCCGGATTGACGATGTCTGATATATAGACCAATTTGCCTTTAATTGGCTTTTGGTTGACCGAAGGAATTAAAACATCGACCTCTTGGCCTTTTTCAATCAAGTCAATCTGACGCTCCGGCACCTCAGCAACGGCATATACTTTTGATAAGTCAGCGACTATAAACAGTTCATCTGCAGGCTGAACGACCTGGCCCAAGTTTATCTTTCTAGAGATCACAGTGCCTGAGATTCTTGCTGTGACTGTACTAAAGGAATGCATTTTTGAGGTTTTTGATAGATTAACAACGCCTTGGGATGACATTCCTAGCACTTGCAACTGATCACCAGCGGCATTCAAATCAGCCTTTGCTGCACTTAATTCAACCTCTCGGCGTTGTACTTCAGCCTTGCTGATGACATCCGCCTCAAGCAAAACCCTTGCACGCTCTACCGCTTTAGTTTGCAAATCAATCTGTTGCAACGCCTTAATATAAACTAATTGGTTTTGAGCTAACTCAGTACTATTAAGCGTCGCTAATGCTTGTCCTTTTTGGACATATTGTCCAAGCACTGCGTCAATATCAGTGATTCGACCAGTGACCGGAGCACCAATTTTTGCTATGCGCTGTTCAACAACTTGGATACTGCCAGGAATTCGCAATTCTTCGCGGATATCTGCCTGACCCACCTTCATTAAAGTTACTTTCTTTTGCAAGTCGGCACTTAATTCAACCAAATATGGGTCAATTTCTGGCTTTTTGACCTTTTGTGAATCATCGCCTCCTTTACAAGCAGTTAATGCAAGCATCAAGCTCAACACACACAGATGTCTCATTATCGAGATACGCGTTTTGTTGTCTTTAAAAATTGTTGTCATCTCAAATATTCCTAATTTTTATTTATTAATTTGTTTGAAGTAATTCAAAGCCCAATAAGCGCTCTATCTCCAGCATTGCGCTAACGTAGTCAAACTTTGCTACCAAATAATCTTTCTTGACGATGCGATAGACACGCTGAGCATCCAAGTACTCCAGAATGCCGCGTTCACCATATCGATAAGCTGATTCTGCCACCTTAAGAACAGACTCTGACTGAGCTAATAAGCCACTTTCAAAAGAGGCGACTTGATTTTGAGCGATTAGATAACGCTGATAGGATGACTCTAAATCTCGATTCAATCCAAGCTCACGGTCGCTGATCAAAGCTTGCACTTGACTTATATTAGCTACAGCTTCAGCAATTTGACCTTGACGCTGATTCCAAAGGGGTAATGGCAGTGACAAACCTAAACTATAGTTAGTAATATCAGGATCTTGCTCTACACCAGCTTTGATTGTTACTCCTGGCTTGCGCAAATTTTGCTCAAGCCTTAACTTAGCATCAGCTGTTTCTGAAGCCGCACGAACTTGTCTTATAAGTGGACTTTGTGAAAGTTGTTCTCGTAATGAATTAATAGCCGGTAGCGCTTGATTCATAGGGAGGTCCCCCACCACATCGTATTCGACAGGCATAGAATATCCAACTAAGCCCTTCAAGTAAGCCTTGGCTTCAACAACCCTCACAACAGATGCCTGATAGTCTCGTTCAGCAGCAAGAGCCTCAGTATCAGCTTTAATTAACTCATACTTAGGGGACTCTCCAACATCCACACGCAGTTTCACACGCTCACGAATTTGTTGTAATAATTTTCGATCTTCTTCAACTAAGCGCATTGCAGCTTGTCTTTGAAGTAGATCGTAGAAAGCTTGCTTAACCTTGGCACGTATCTCAATCTGATTGATTTCTACATTGACGCCAACATAAGCGACATTGGACTCAGCGATTTGCCTGCGCGCTGCTCTAACATCAGAGAATTCTAAAGGCTGGGATAAGCCCACTATCCAGTTGGTTTTAGTTTCACCCCCTCCTCTTCTAAATCTGCTAGGCCCGGAAGTCATTTCAATTTCAGGGTTTGCATAAGACTTAGCCGTCGTCACATTCGCAATGGCCGCATCTTGCTGAGCCTTAACAACGCGAACGCTAGGACTCTCGAGCATCGCAATGTCGATGATCTTTTGAAGGTTATAGCTTGGCGCAGCATAACTTGTTGAGATCGTGATTACACAAACAATCAGGACAGATTGAGACCGTAAGATAATTGTTTTTAATTTCATCTGATTAATTTCATTCCATAAAAAAATTTACTTTAACCCTAGACCAGAATTAAGCTATAGGAGAGTTTGAGTGTGTCAATAACAAACCTGCGCTAACCTCTCAATTTAAAAATCTTTCTATTAAAGATAATGAAATTAGAGAGATTCACGCAGGTTGAATATCATTTAATGGAAGGTGGTCGTTCGGGGACCAAGAGAGTCGGCTGTGAATAAAGCCGACTAAAAAAGTAAGAGACAATTGGTAAAAGTGCCGTAACAACTTTCAGCAATGGGATCAAGATGATTTCATCGATAACATCAAGCTCATTATCAGCAACTAACTTGTTATCAGAATTTGTTGATTCAGGCAAAACATCCTGAACTGTATGAGCATCGGAAAACCCAAAGTGAGTCTGCTGAATTTGCTTCGCTGTAAAGCTAAAACAAAAAATCAGCCCCACTAATAAAACTGTGAAGTTTTTAACCGTCATAAGTCAATATTGTAATCAATTGCAAAAGTTTTTGCCAATTATTAAACATTACGCCAAATAGTCCCTTGGTGACCATCTTCCAAAACAATACCCGCCGCTAACAGTTCTTGGCGAATACGGTCAGACTCGGCAAAGTTTTTAGCTTTCTTAGCTTCAGCACGCGCTATGATTTTAGCTTCAATGACAGACGCATCAAAGGCAGCCGAAGAGCCTCCTTGCATAAACTCTTCTGGGCTACGCTCAAGCAAACCAAGAATATTTGCCAACCCTTTGAGTTGCGATGCAATAGCAAGGTCGCCTGTCTTATTAAATATACTGGCTAAATCAAATAGCACAGCGACTGCTTCTGGCGTATTGAAATCGTCATCCATCGCCACTTTAAAAACTTGATAAGATGCCGCACTTTCGTCCACTTTTGCCACCACATCAACGCCACGCAATGCGGTGTAAAGACGGATTAGTGCTTGCTTAGCATCATCTAAATGCTTATCTGAGTAATTGAGCGGGCTGCGGTAATGTGCCCGTAAAATAAAGAAGCGTACAACTTCAGCATTATATTTCTTCAGCACATCACGAATAGTGAAAAAATTGCCCAAAGATTTAGACATCTTTTCGTCGTCCACGCGCACAAAACCGTTATGCATCCAATAATTCACGAAAGTGCAATCATTAGCCGCTTCAGACTGCGCAATTTCATTTTCATGATGCGGAAATTGCAAATCTTGACCGCCACCGTGAATATCAAAATGTTTACCTAGATGGCAAGCACCCATCACCGAGCACTCAATATGCCAGCCTGGACGGCCCTTGCCCCAAGGTGAATCCCAACTTGGTTCGTTAGGTTTAACAGATTTCCAAAGCACAAAATCCATCGGGTCGCGCTTAAATGTATCCACCTCAACACGCTCGCCTGCACGCAAATCCTCTACAGATTTCCCTGAAAGCTTGCCATAGCTAGCAAAACTATTAACTGAGTAAAACACATCGCCGTTATCTGCATGATAAGCGTGACCTTTGGTAATCAAAGCAGATATCATTGCGATCATGCCTTCCACATGCGACGTGGCGCGTGGCTCGATATCGGGGCGCAACACGCCAAGCAAAGCTGAGTCTTCATCCGTCGCATCAATAAAGCGCTGTGTTAGCACACTAATATCTTCGCCGTTTTCATTTGCACGTTTGATAATCTTATCGTCAATATCTGTAATATTGCGGACATATGTCACGTCCAAGCCCGAAGACCTTAGCCAGCGACTTATCATATCAAAGACTACCATTACACGTGCATGGCCCAGATGACAAAAGTCGTACACAGTCATTCCGCAGACGTACATACTGACTTTTCCGGCCACTATAGGGACAAAGGTTTGTTTTTCTCGAGCAAGCGTGTTGTAGATTTTGAGCATGTAATTTTGAGTAGAAACAAGTACTTTTATGGCCGAAATAATACGCCCTAAAGTTATATCAATTAAATGACTAAATAAATATGGTTTATTGTGTTGCGTTAGTAGAGCTATGACGGGGTTTTTGATAGAATCAGCACCTCATCAAACTGCGAAAAAGTATATCACAATGGTTATCTCACGCATCTTATCTATTCGTTTACTGCTTCTGCTTACATTGAGCCTCTCAAGCTTGGCAAACGCGGACGATCTAAAGGAGATCGCTAAACAAGCGAGTCAAGGGCAACAGTCTGCAGCGATGGATCGAGTTAACAACCATATCAACGCCAATCCAAATGACGTTCAGGCCCTTTTTATGCGTGGCGTCATGCTGGCAGAGCAAGGTAAAAAAGACGAAGCAATTAAAGCGTTTAGTGACATTACACAACGATTCCCCGCATTACCTGAGCCATACAATAACCTGGCCGTACTTTATGCTGACCAAGGGCAGTTTGACAAAGCCAAACAAGCCCTTGAGAGTGCCATTAAAACACACCCAAGTTACGCAACTGCCCATGAAAATCTTGGGGATATCTATTCCAAAATGGCTTCCGAGGCTTATGGCAAAGCCCTTCAGTTAGATACAGCCAACGCGCGGGCTCAAAACAAATTACTTTTGATTAAAGATTTACTAAGTACAAGTGGCAAAACAGCTTTAGCAGTTAACGCAAAACCAACACACCTAAATACCACAACACTTCCACCTTCAACAGACTTAGCTTATGGCAGCAAAGTCGCCGATTCAATTAAAGCGACTGAGTCAGGTAAAATAAATACAAAAGCCGAAAACACTAATGACATCGCCCGTGCTGACACACAAAGTGTTGTAAACGCAGTTAATAAATGGGCCAACGCATGGTCAACCAAAAATATTGATGCTTATTTGGATGCTTATTCTGACGCTTTCAAAACACCCGACGGACTGAGTCGAAACGCTTGGGAAAAGATGCGTAGAGAACGCATCAATAAACCAGGGAAAATTGAAGTTTCGGTATCCAATATCAATGTTCATTTAGACGATAGCACACATGCTAATGCCCGCTTTAAACAAAGTTACCACTCTGGTAGCCTGTCGCAGAGAACTTCTAAAGTGTTGGTTTTAGTCTTCACTAACGGCAAGTGGCTGATCGTGCAAGAAAAAGCCGATCGTTAATACTGAGTTTAGTCCATACGTGAACCTGTTTAGCCACCACCCCAAATTGAAATTTAAGGTCTATACCGCTATTACTTTAGTTATAGTTGCAGTGTGCCCTTGGAGTGCAACTGCATTGAATCGCCCTGAGCTTAATTTGATGACAAAAGAGAGCCTTAATGCATCAACAAAAACAGAGGATTTAATTGTTAAAAGTCTAATGGAAATCTCATCGGGCAATACAGACTCTGCCTTAAACACACTAGATCAAGTGATTGCAGCAACTCCAAATTTCAAACTTGCGCATTTAGTCAAAGGTGACTTGTTAATGGCCCGCGCTCAAAAATTTCAAGCGTTCGGCAGCCCTAATCCTAGTTCAGATGATGTAACTGGCTATCGAGATGAAGCGCGAAAAAGAATTGAGCGTTATTTAGATAAAGATTCAGATCGACTGATTCCAGAACCCATTTGGCAACTCGATCGCTCGCAACCTTACATTTTTGTGGTTGATGCGGACAAATCTCGCTTATTTGTTTACCGCAACGAAAATGGCATCCCACAATACAATGCAGATTTTTACGTGACGATAGGCAAAAATGGTAGCGAAAAAAAATATGCAGGCGATAAAAGAACGCCATTAGGCGTTTATTTTACCTCTCCTAAACTGACTCAAAAACTGGCGGACACTTATGGTGATGCTGCTTATCCATTAAGCTACCCCAATGAAATTGACAGGCGGGAAGGGAAAACTGGAAGCGGCATATGGCTGCATGGCACACCTCACGACACCTACAGCCGTGCACCTCAATCCAGTGATGGCTGTGTTGTACTCTCCAATCAAGACTTAAGTACGCTTGCGCCAATTTTGCAACAAGGCAACATTCCAGTTATTGTAAGCAAAGGACTTGAGTGGCTTAAACCAAATCAAACTTCAAAAGACAAACAAATACTATTGGATAGCATTGAGACTTGGCGCAAAGATTGGGAATCACAAGAAACCGAAGATTATTTAAGACACTATGCCAGCGCATTTTCAAACGGAAGTTTGGATCTTAATCATTGGTCGGAAGAGAAGCGTCGCATTCAAGCAAGCAAGCCAAATGTTGATATCAAAATATCAAACTTAAGCTTACTGCGTTACCCGAACAGCAAATTGCCAATGGCGATTGTGACATTTGACCAAAGCTTTCGAAGCAATTTGCTTGATAGCAAAATGCGAAAAAGACAATATTGGATTCAAGAAAATCAACAATGGAAAATTATTTACGAGGGTGCGGCTTAAGCACTCTTTTTAAAAAACTCACTCGAACTTAAAAAGGAAACTATCATGGTTAAATTACATACAAACTTCGGCGAAATTACGATTGAACTAGATGCAGAAAAAGCACCGATTACGGTCGCTAACTTTTTGGCTTACGTAAAAAGTGATTTCTACAATGGCACAATTTTTCATCGCGTGATTGACGGCTTCATGATTCAAGGTGGTGGCTTCACCCCTGAAATGTCCCAAAAAAATACCAACCCAACCATTAAAAACGAAGCTGATAATGGCTTGAAAAACAAAACTTACACAATCGCGATGGCTAGAACACCAGCACCTGATTCAGCGAGCAGCCAATTCTTTATCAACATCGCGGATAATGACTTCTTAAACTTCACCTCACCAACCTCACAAGGTTGGGGCTATTGTGTATTTGGCAAAGTAACTGCAGGCACTGAAGTCATTGATAAAATCGCAAAAGTTAAAACGGGTAGCAAAAGCGGTCATCAAGATGTGCCAACTGAAAGCGTGATGATTGAACGCGCTGAAGTTTGCTAATCAGACCCTACGTTTCTTTAAGCTATTAAAATGAACAACATCGGAAATGAGTCAAGCCACAGCTTATTCATTTCCGATTTGCATTTGTGCGTCTCGCGCCCAACGATTAACAAAGCCTTCATCCATTTTCTGCAAAACACGGCCATTAAGGCTGAAAATCTATTCATCCTTGGTGACCTTTTTGAATATTGGGCTGGCGACGATGATTTGTCCCATGAAACGCATACAGACATTATCGAAGCGATAAAAAACCTGACTGATGCAGGCACTCAAGTATTCTTTATGCATGGAAATCGAGACTTCTTAATTGGTACGCAATTTTCAAAAGCAACCAACATCAGCCTATTGCCAGATCCAAGTGAAATTAATCTCTATGGGAGGCGGATATTGATTAGTCACGGCGATGAGCTCTGCACTGAAGATATCCGTTACCAAACCTTTAGAGCGCAAGTGCGTTCAAGTGCTTGGCAGGCTGAATTTTTAGCACATCCACTTTCAGCAAGAAAGGCCCAAATTGAAGCGTTACGCTTACAAAGCGAGCAAGAAAAGTCTCATAAGACCGCAGAGATTATGGATGTGAATAGCGATGCAGTGAAAGCATTGTTGCGCCAACATGAATATCCAGCGATCTTCATCCACGGCCATACCCATAGACCCAATACACACCATATTGAAGTTGATGGGCATCAATGCCAGCGCATCGTGCTTGGAGATTGGTATGAACAAGGCTCTTGTTTACGATTAGATGCAAATGGCTTTTCTTACCAAGACGTGAATATTTAATCCAACGAATTGCGCAGGCCGAACGAGTAAAAATTAAGGCCATAAAAAAAGCCAAGCATTGCTTGGCTTTTTAGTTTTCAATAATAAGAGCTTATCGACTTACTTCAGATGGTCTTGCTTCTGCCGCCAACTTATCCAATACGCCATTCACATATTTATGACCATCAGTTCCACCATAAAGCTTAGCAAGCTCAACACCTTCGTTAATCGCGACACGGTAAGGGATGCTCACATCAAAGATTAACTCATAAGCCGAAATCAATAAAATTGCATGTTCAATTGGACTCAGTTCACCAATGGGACGATCAAGGAACTGGGCAATACGATGGTCGAGTTCCGCTATCTGGTCGTACACCCCTTCGAGTAAGCTTCTAAAATAAGTTTCTTCTGCCCTTGCAAAATCAGCCTCATCAGCCATTTCACGTACAATTAAACGTAACTCTTTTGGACTCAATAAATATTGATACAAACCTTTTAATGCAAGCTCGCGCGATTTACGGCGATTGCCTGTTGGCTTGGCTGATTTACCAGCATTTTGTTTTTGATTGTCGCTCATATTGCCTTAATTATATTGCTTTCAGTAAATTAACCATTTCAATGGCAACTTCAGCCGCTTCAGCGCCTTTCACATCAATCCGCGCAAGCGCTTGCTCGTCATTTTCTGTGGTTAGAATCGCATTGGCAACTGGCACGCCATATTGCAATTGCACCTCTGAAACACCACGTGCAGACTCATTTGACACTACTTCAAAATGATAAGTCTCGCCGCGAATAATCGCGCCTAAAGCAATCAAAGCATCAAACTTTTCGCTATTAGCCATTTCTTGCAAAACCACTGGCGTTTCAAGCGCACCTGGCACAGTGGCCAAAGTAATATCATCAGCCGCAACACCCAACACCAACAATTTAGCTTCACAAGCTTTTAATAAGCCCTCACCTACTTCACTATTAAAGCGAGAAAGCACGATGCCGACTTTAAGACCGGTGCCATCGAGATTTTTTGCGATGATATTCAAGAACAACTCCTTTTAACTTTAATGCTTAAAATAATTCGTCATGATACCACTAAGCAACACGCTCGCTAAAAGCGCATCAGTTTGGCGAAGTAAAATAAGCGTCGTTTTTGTCATTAAAATGTCACAATAAATTCATATAGTATCTTGAGTTGTAATAAAACAAGATATAAGTGAGAGACAAAATTATGGCTGCGAATATTTTAATCGTTGAAGACGAACCCGCAATTCAAGAGCTACTTGCCCTTAACCTTACGCAAGCAGGCCATAACCCAATTCGGGCCCTGTCAGTTGAGCAAGCGCAACTACTAATGCGTGATGCTTTACCAGATCTGATTATCCTGGATTGGATGTTGCCGGGCATGAGTGGCATAGAGTTTGCCCGCAAGCTTAAATCAGACGAGCTTTCAAAAACCATTCCTATCATTATACTCACCGCGCGTGGCGAGGAAGTGGACAAAATCCGCGGCCTAGAAGTAGGCGCAGATGATTACGTCACCAAGCCTTTTAGTCCACGTGAACTCAATGCTCGTATTAAAGCTGTGCTCCGTCGTCGCTCCCCACAAATGACTGATGACCCAATTGAATCACATGGCTTACGTTTAGACCCAACTACGCACCGCGTAACTGGTAACAAAAAAACAATCGAACTAGGTCCAACAGAATTCAAGTTATTGCATTATTTAATGTCTAACCCAGAGCGCGTTCACTCTCGCAGCCAAGTATTAGACCGCGTGTGGGGTGACCGCGTATTTGTTGAAGACCGCACCGTGGATGTGCACATCAGACGTTTACGGCTTGCGCTTGAACAAACTGGCCATGAAGATTTAATTCAAACCGTGCGTGGTGTTGGCTACCGTTTTTCATCCCAATAGCTCATAATACTTGGCCTTCTTTTTTATGATTGAATAGCCTTGCAAGATATCCGCTGGAAAGCATTTTGGCTGATTCTCAGCCTCAGTTTCATCTGCCTAATTCTATGGGCAGGAATTGACACTGAGACAGCACTTATTACTTTTTCTGCTGGTATCGCGCTATACCTTTTCCATCATTTATTTTGGCTGAGCAAACTTCTCGCTTGGTATAAAAAGCCTGACCTCAACTCCATGCCGCTTGGCAGTGGTGTTTGGGAGGATGTATTTGCCACTATCTATCACGAACAACGTCGCCACAACCGCAGTAAAATACAGCTCAGCTCAGCGTTAGACCGTTTTAGACACGCCGCCAGTGCGCTGCCTGATGGCGTTGTGCTCTTAGATGACGACAACAAAATTGAATGGTGTAATAAACCTGCTGAGCAACAATTGGGTTTGTCGCTCAAACAGGATATTAACCAGCCAATTGTTTACTTAGTTCGTAATACCGACTTCATTCAATATCTAAAACATCACGTTGATATTGACCCAATTAAGATGAAATCTTGGATTAAATCTGACGTTACTTTAGAAATCCAACTCGTCGCCTTTGGTAGCAATCAAAAATTAATCGTCAGCCGAGACATTAGCCAAGTTGAAAAACTGGAGCACATGCGCCGAGATTTCATTGCTAATGTTTCGCATGAACTCCGGACCCCACTTACTGTAGTGGGTGGCTTTTTAGAAACACTGAGCGATATGGATGGCGGGATTCCAGACAACCTTAAAAATTACTTCGGCATGATGCAAGAGCAAACCAGCCGAATGCGTTTGTTGATTGAAGACTTGCTCGCATTGTCTCAATTGGAAAGTGGCGCCACCTCCCCTGATGAAGCTGAGCTCGATGTGCCTGCGCTACTTAACACAATATTGAATGAATCTACAAGTCTCAGTAATGGGCGCCATACAATCACACTAGAAGTAGATAAAAAGCTTGGATTAGTTGGCTCCAACCAAGAGTTACATAGTGCCTTTGGCAATTTAGTGAGCAACGCTATTCGATATACACCAGACGGTGGAAGCATTACCATGCACTGGGAAGAAAGTAACCAACAAGCGGTGTTTAGCGTGACTGACACAGGCCTAGGGATTGAGCAACAACATATTGATAGGCTGACCGAACGCTTCTACCGTGTTGACCGCAGTCGTAGCCGAGCAACGGGCGGCACAGGCTTAGGTCTTTCTATCGTGAAGCACATCCTTAGCCGTCATCAAGCGCGCTTAGAAATCACCAGCGAATTCGGCAAAGGTAGTACGTTTAAAGCGGTGTTTCCTAGGTCTAGAATTGTGCGTAAGTAGAGAGCGCTATTAGAATAAGTCATAATTTTAGCCAATAAAAAAAGCGCGGATCTTTTCAGAGCCGCGCTTTTTTTATTTGATGCTAAAACAATTTACAACAAGACTTTTTCAATCCCGCCGTTATTCGCTTTTTCCACATACTCTTGCATCCAGTTTTCACCAAGAATGTGCTTGGCCATTTCCACCACGATGTAGTCAGACGTTACACCTGTATCTTCACCATAGCGTGATAAGCCTTGCAAGCAGCTGGGGCATGAAGTCAAAATCTTCACCTCTTGCTCGGGTGCGCCTTGTGTTAAACCAAGCTTAGCCATGCCTTTTTCCAGCTCCTCTTGCTTGCGCATTTTTACTTGCGTTGCAATATCTGGACGGCTCACTGCAAACGTCCCTGACTCACCGCAGCAACGCTCATTCAAGGCGACATCTTGACCCATTAATGCGTTAGTCACTTTAAGTGGCGCATAAGTCTTCATCGGGCTATGGCAAGGGTCGTGATACATATAACGTGTACCCGTCACGCCTTCAAGCTTCATGCCTTTCTCCATCAGATATTCGTGAATATCTAATAAACGGCAACCTGGGAAAATCTTCTCAAACTCATACTTTTGCAATTGATCCATACAAGTACCGCAAGACACAATCACCGTCTTAATATCAAGATAGTTTAAGGTATTGGCAATACGGTGGAACTGTACGCGGTTTTCAGCGGTAATTTGCTGACCTTTGTCATGATTACCACTCGCCGTTTGCGGATAACCGCAACATAGATAACCTGGCGGCAAGACAGTCGTGGCGCCTACTTCATAAAGCATCGCTTGCGTTGCCAAACCTACCGTTGAGAATAAACGCTCTGAACCACACCCCGGGAAGTAGAAGACTGCATCACCCTCTTCACCCATTTTTTTAGGATCGCGAATCACTGGCACCATCTTGTCATCTTCAATCCCTAACAAGGCACGCGAGGTCTTCGTTGGCATTGCTTTTGGCATTGGGCGATTTAAGAAGTGCACCACCTGGGCTTTGATGTCTGGCTTGCCTAAGGTTGATGGTGGGCGTTTCTTAAAGCCTGTTAACAGGCCAAGCTTATTGAGTACCGTGTGACCAAGTCGTTGGGCTTTGTAACCAACACCAACCATCAAACTACGCATCAATTTAATCGTGGCAGGATCTTTGATATTAAGGAAAGTCATCGCTAGCGATGTGCCAGGATTGAAATGCTTCTTACCTTGCTCGCGCAAGAAATTACGCATTGCAATCGAAACATCGCCGAAGTCGATATCCACAGGGCATGGGTTATAACACTTATGACAAACCGTACAATGGTCGGCCACATCGTTAAACTCATCAAAATGCTTGAGTGAAATACCGCGACGCGTTTGCTCTTCGTAAAGGAAGGCCTCAATCAATAACGAGGTACCCAAGATCTTATTACGTGGGCTATAAAGCAAGTTAGCGCGCGGCACGTGCGTTGTACACACCGGCTTACATTTACCACAACGCAAACAATCACTGATTGAATCAGCAATCTCACCAATCGCAGATTGCTCCATGATGATGGACTCTTGCTCAAGTAAGCCAAAGCTAGGGGTATAAGCTCTCTCCAAGCCTGATCCCGCAAGAAGCTTACCTTTATTAAAGCGGCCTTCCGGGTCAACTTTTTGCTTGTAGGCGGCAAAGGTCGAAATAGTTTTCTCATCCAAGAATGCCATTTTGGTGATGCCGATACCGTGCTCACCAGAAATCACACCATCCAAATCACCTGCCAATTTCATAATGCGTGCAACCGCGGTATGCGCGGTATGCATCATTTCATAGTCATCTGAATTTACAGGGATGTTGGTATGCACATTACCGTCACCCGCATGCATGTGCAAAGCCACAAAAACACGGCCTTTCAGCACCTTCTGATGAATTTCATCGCAACGCGCCAAAATACTTTGGTATTCACGTCCTGAGAAAATAAGCGCTAGCGGCTTTTTCAACTCACGTTTCCAAGAGATACGCACTTGGTGCTCTTGTACAGCGCGGAATACATTCTCTACCGCAAGATTTGCGAAATCCTGGCCCAAACTGCTGGTTGGCAAATCAAGGCTACTGAGCACTTTCAGCCAATGCGCTTTGACATCTTGAACTAGTTTGAGAGATTGGGCTTTTTTTGCAAACAACAACTCTTGATCCACTTGCGTGTCGTCATCTTCATACAAAGGCAAATCGCCTTGTAAGAATGATTCAAGCGCATCCACTAACTTCAATTTATTATTAATAGAAAGCTCGATATTGATGCGCTCAATGCCATCAGAGTAATCACCCAAACGAGGCAATGGGATCACCACATCTTCGTTAATTTTAAAGGCATTGGTATGTTTAGCAATCGCTGCAGTTCGCGCACGATCTAACCAGAATTTTTTACGCGCTTCAGGTGAAACAGCAATAAAGCCTTCACCCCCACGTGCATTGGCAAGGCGAACAATATGCGATGCCGCTTCGCCTACTGCATCTTCATCATCACTCGCAATGTCGGCAATCAACACCATTTTTGGGCGCTCTGAACGATTCGCTTTAGTCGCGTAACCTACCGCCTTAATGTAGCGCTCATCCATGTGCTCCAAACCTGCAAGCAAGGTTGACTCTGTTGCGTCTAAATGATCTTTAATCTCCACAATCGCTGGCACAGCAAGCGCCACGTGACCGAAGAATTCTAAGCAAACAGTACGAACATGCTTGGGCATGCGATGCAGAATGAATGTAGCTGAGGTAATTAAGCCATCACAACCTTCTTTTTGAATGCCCGGCAAGCCAGATAAGAATTTATCCGTCACGTCTTTACCCAAACCAACCTTACGGAAGCTAGGGCCCGCAATTTCTAAAATCTCAGGTTCGCCTATCAGGGTCTTGCCATCAATATCAAAGCGGCTAACGCGGAATCTTGCTACATCAATATCATGAATTTTGCCAAGATTGTGATCTAAGCGCTCAACCTCAAGCCAATTTGCATCTGGCGTCACCATGCGCCATGAAGCTAAAATATCTAGTGCTGTGCCCCAAAGCACCGCTTTTTTACCACCCGCATTGACCGCAACGTTACCGCCAATACAACACGCATCCGCCGAGGTTGGATCGCAAGCAAACTCAAGCCCTGCATCAGTTGCAGCTTCCATGGCACGACGTGTCACTACGCCAGCGCCGCAATGTAAAGTTGGCACTTGACGCGCAACACCTGGAAGAGTGCGCATTTCAACGCGACTAATGGTGTCAAGTTTTTCAGTATTAATCACCGCAGAAAGCTTAGTGAGGGGTATCGCGCCACCTGTATAACCAGTACCACCTCCACGTGGGATAATGGTTAAACCAAGCTCAATACAAGCTTTCACAATCGCAGCCACTTCAATTTCGGTGTCTGGGTTCACCACCACAAATGGATACTCAACGCGCCAGTCGGTCGCATCGGTTACATGGGAAACACGCGCCAAGCCATCAAATTGGACATTGTCTTTACGCGTGATCTTGCCTAGCTTAGCTAAAGCTTTTTTACGTAAAGCTTCAGTTTGTTTAAAGTCTTCCTCAAACGCGGCAACCGCCTCACGCGCAGCCACAATCAGTTTTAATACCAAAGGATTATCTTGTGAGCGCTCATGAATGGCATGAATACGGTGATTCAGTGCGCTAATGAGCTCTTGTCTGCGCTTTTTGCTGGCAAGCAAGTCGTCTTGCAGATAAGGATTACGTGTCACCACCCACAAATCACCAAGCACTTCAAACAGCATCCGCGCTGAGCGACCTGTTTTACGCTCTCCGCGTAGCTCGTTTAAAACATTCCAGATGTCTTCGCCCAAAAATCGAATGACGATTTCTTGGTCAGAGAATGAGGTGTAATTATATGGAATTTCGCGTAAGCGGCTGGCCATGAGTGTTCACGTCAAATTAAAGTAACAATTATATCATGCGAGTGCATGGCATTAAACGGTTGCAGGATTGTGGTTATAAACTTAATGCTGGCTTCAAACTAATGACAATCCATAAAAAAAACCGCACAATGCATAGAGTATTTAGTTTTCAAAAACGTTCAACAGGATGAAGATTTTTTACATGAAGTCCTTATTTAATTCAGCATTTAATTCACCCGCCAAAATTTTAGTGCCGCTCATCGTGGCTGTGCTACTTGCCTTTCTGTTTTTAAATTTGAATGACAAAAAACAAGCGCCCGACCTTACTTTCAGGACCATCGATGGCAAAGCCATGAAAATCTCTTCTCTGAAAGGTAAAGTAGTCGTGGTCAATTTTTGGGCAACCTACTGCCCTGGCTGTATTGAGGAAATGCCTGACTTAGTTCGCACCTATAAACAATATCATGACCAAGGCTTGGAAATTATTGCTGTCTCAATTGCTGATGACCCGCTCAACCAAGTAGTGAATTTTGTGAAAAAAAATGCACTGCCTTTTCCTGTGGTACATGACAGCGATGCTGCAATTAGCCAGGCTTTTGATCAGGTCAGCCTGACGCCCACTTCATTTATTATCGATCAGCAAGGCCGTGTCATCGGCAAGACCATAGGCAAACTTGATTTTATAAGCCTCAACAAACTACTTGAACAATCTCTCAAAACCAAATCAATCATCAGCAAGGAATCAAAATAATGTTGTGGATAAAAGCTTGGCACATTATTTTTATGGTGACCTGGTTTGCAGGCATGTTTTACTTACCCAGACTTTTTGTTTACCACGCAATGTCTGACGACAAAATCAGTCATGAACGCTTCAAAATTATGGAGCGCAAGTTGTTTTACGGCATCATGTCCCCTGGGGCCATTCTGACCATCGCTTTTGGCTTTTGGCTGTGGCTTGGATATGGTATTACAGGCGGATGGCTGCACATCAAGCTGGCAATCGTTGCAGGCTTGGTGGCTTATCATATCTACTGTTGGAAATTATTGCTCGATTTTAAACATGACAGAAATCAGCGCAGTCATATTTACTACCGATGGTTTAATGAGGCGCCGGTCTTAGCCCTCATTGCAATCGTCATTTTGGTTGAAGTAAAGCCTTTTTAAGCTCAATAAATCCCAGCGGCTAATAATGTAGCGCCTAAAAAGCGCAAAGCATGCTCTCAAAAAAATCCACGCCTTGCCCTTATTAGGTCGTATCAGGATAATGGCATTTTTATCTCATTGAAGCTTTTACCTCATGCAAACTCTTATCTGCGGCTCACTGGCTTTTGACACTATCATGGTGTTCCCTGACAAATTCAAACATCACATCCTGCCAGAAAAAATTCATATGCTGAATGTGGCTTTTTTAGTACCAGAAATGCGTAAAGAGTTTGGCGGCACCGCAGGCAATATTGCTTACAACCTCAGATTACTTGAAGATAATCCGCTGATTATGGCGACGGTCGGTGATGACTTTGGCGCTTATGCCGCTTGGCTTGATAGCAATAACATCAGCAGTGCGCATATTAAAAAAATACCCAATAGCTTTACTGCTCAGGCTTTTATTACGACCGATCTGGATGACAACCAAATCACGGCATTTCACCCGGGCGCAATGAACGAGTCTTACCAAAATAGCGTCAGTGATACTAAAGAAGTATCGCTTGCCATCATCGCACCAGACGGCAGAGATGGCATGTTTAAGCATGCAAAAGAATGTTTTGATGCAGGTATTCCCTTCTTATTTGACCCAGGTCAAGGCTTGCCAATGTTTAATGGTGAAGAATTATTGGGTTTTATTGAAATGGCTGACTATTTGGCTGTGAACGATTACGAAGCAGAAATGTTGCAAGAAAAAACAGGCTTAAACTTGGAAGCGCTGGCTTCAAAAGTCAAAGCCCTGATTGTAACCCTAGGCGCAAATGGTTCTCATATTTATGCTGACGGTCAACGCTTTGAAATCCCGCCCGTTAAAGCTGATGAAGTGGTTGATCCAACCGGTTGCGGTGACGCTTACCGTGCTGGATTGTTGTATGGCATTTCACGCGGTTGGGATTGGCCAACTTGTGGCCGGCTAGCTTCAGTCATGGGCGCAGTCAAAATCGGGAGCCGTGGTGGTCAGAACCACAAACCTAGCAAAGAAGAGATTGAAGTCATTTATACCCAAGCTTTGGTGGATAACACAAAGCTAGATGAAAACACTTAAACTTTAAAAGAGGCTTAATCATGAAACATCAATCTTTACTTAAAACCGCTTTTATCTTAATGATTGCCAGCTTACTGAATGCTTGCGCAAGCTCTAACTCTGGGGATGTTTACAGTCGTGAAGAGGCACGTAAAATTCAAACCATACGTAAAGGCGTGGTTGAATCTGTTCGTACTGTCAAACTAGAAGGAACTAGAACGCCTGTTGGCACTGCCACCGGCGCTGTCATTGGCGGTGTTGCTGGCAGCACTGTTGGGGATGGCAAAGGCTCTGCAATCGCCGCTGTCATTGGCGCCGTTGCTGGCGGCTTACTTGGCTCAGCCGCCGAGGAAGGCCTGACGAGAAAAGATGCATTTGAGATAACTGTAAAACTAGAAAATGGTAGTTTGGTTGCGATTGTGCAAGAAGCGACTGAAAAATTCGCGCCTGGCGATAACGTTCGTTTAATTGAAAATGGCGGTATCACCCGCGTCAGTCATTAATCTGTTCATTTTCGATGAAGCTGCATTCATTACAGTTTCATCGAATTGTCAAATTATAGTCACCGTTTTGTCATAAATAGTTCGTAAAGTTGTTACTGTTAAAAATCCATCCAACAGGAGTTTGAGATGCTCAAACAGCAAAGCTCAACAGATCTTCAAGACACCCAAAACCCAAGTACGAGCGAACAACAACAAGTTGTGCCGCATGATTTATATATCAGCTTTGCTCGCAACCCCAGCGAAATTGCTGAGGCACAACGCTTGCGTTACAAAGTATTTGCGGAAGAAATGGGCGCAAATATTCAAAGTGATGAAGGCTTAGACCAAGATGGATTTGATGCCTTTTGTGACCACCTTTTAATTCGTGAGAATGTTAATCACCGGGTGGTTGGTACTTACCGCATCCTTAATCCAACCATGGCGAACGAGGCTGGTGGATATTACTCAGCAGGCGAATTTGACATCAGCCGCTTGCAACACTTATTTCCACGCATGGTTGAGGTTGGTCGTGCTTGCGTACACAGGGATTATCGTAATGGCGGAACAATTACGATGCTTTGGGCTGGTCTTGCCAAATACATGCAGGCCAACAACTATGAGTACATGATTGGTTGTGCAAGTGTGCCCATGGCGGACGGTGGACATATGGCCGCTAGTCTTTATAACAGTCTTCAAGAAAAGTATTTATCGCCACCTGAGTATCGCACATTCCCTCATTGTTCTTTACCAATGGAAGCATTACAAAAAGACTTAGCTGTAGACTGCCCTGCGCTTATTAAAGGCTACTTACGTCTAGGGGCATATATTTGCGGTGAACCTGCCTGGGATCCTGATTTCAATAGCGCAGACATGCTTATCATGCTGCCTCTTTCACGTATAAACAGGCGTTATGCTGCCCATTTTTTTAAGTAATCACCATCACTCTTCTCTTGTCGTTCGACTAGTCCGAGTTCTTAGGATTATCATTCATACTGTTTACGGTGGCTTTTTAGGCATAGTGATTATGCCTTCAGCCACCGCTAGACAACGTAATTGGATCGTTAGTCACTGGTCTAGAACGCTACTCAACATCCTAAATATTGAAACGACTAGGCAAGGCAATCTGCCTGACCATGATGTTACCAACACCATGTTCATTGGCAATCATATTTCATGGATTGACATTCACGCCCTCAATAGTGTCCGAGCAGTGCGCTTTATTGCCAAGTCTGACCTTAAAAGCTGGCCTATCTTTGGCTGGCTCGCCAAGAAGTGCAATACCTTGTTTATTGAACGCGAGCAAAAGAAAGATGCTGTTCGTGTGATTGAAGAAGCAACTGCCAGCTTAAAGCGTGGCGATTGCTTGTGTTATTTTCCAGAAGGGACAACGACGGATGGCACAGAACTATTGCCATTCAAAGGCAGCCTGATGCAAGCGCCTATTAATGCTGATGCAAGTATTTGGCCTTTTGCCATTTATTACCCAAATGTCGACGGAAGTGCGAATACCGAAATGGCATTTGCTGGAGAAACAACATTAATCGAGTCGATCTGGCAGATTGTTTCACTTAACAATCCCAAGGTCGTCCTGACGTTTTTACCTAAAATATCACCGCATGGTCACGAGCGAAGAGGTTTAACCATTGCTGCACGTCATGCCATTGCCAACCAACTTGGCTTCGGACATCACGAAGATTAATCAGCAAAGTGGATGCTGATAGGCGCATCATCCACATGGCATGGCACTTGGAAGACCGCTTTATCATCCACGCGCAGCGCAGTTAAAGCGCCGCCCCACAAGCACCCCGTATCTAAAGCGTAGACCTTGTTTGCCATATGCAAGCCAAGTGCGGACCAATGCCCGAAAATAACCGGCGTATCGGCTGAAGCTCTGCCTGCAATTTCAAACCAAGGCGCATAGCCAGCAGGACGATTGGATAACTCGCCCTTAAATTTAAACTCCATCTCACCAGCTTGGGAGCAAATCCGTAAACGCGTCATTGCGTTGGTAATCACGCGCAATCTATCCCAACCAGTTAAAGCCTCATCCCATTGTACGGGCTGATTACCATACATATGCTTTAAAAACTCACGATAGTTCTCAGCACACAATGCTTGATGCACCTCTTGCGCCAATAGTTGCGCTTGGCTTGCCGTCCACGCTGGCAACAGACCTGCATGCACCATTAGGTGATCATTCGCGAAGTGCAATAAAGGCTGATGACGTAACCAGCTCAGTAATGTATCAGCATCAGGAGCATCTAAGAGGGGTTGAATCGTATCGCTACGGTGCGCATTTACAAAGCCCTCAGCCACTACTAGAGTATGTAAATCATGATTGCCAAGCACAGTGACAATTGAAGATTGATGATCAAACACCCAGCGCAAAACTTCTAACGAGCCCGAACCGCGGTTAATTAAATCACCTACTAACCACAAGTTGTCTGAAGCGGGATTGAATTGAATTTTTTTCAGAAGAGACTGAAAGGAATGGAAACAACCTTGAATGTCACCAATCGCGTAGGTAGCCATATTTTGTGTCAATGGTCATCATGAGCAATGCTCACAATGACCATTATTTGACCTGCAATTTACTTGCCAGCCTTAAAGCCAGCACCAGCTTGATTCGCCATATAAGCAACGGCATTCGCCACTTCACCATCGGTCAACTCAGCATTACCGCCACGAGCAGGCATCGAACGGATACCCGCGATCGCATGTTTAACAAGGGTTTCATAGCCTTGCGCAATACGTGGGCCCCAAGCAGCTTTATCACCAATCTTGGGCGATCCCAAAGCACCCACAGCGTGACAGGCTGAACAAACGCCCTTCACTACTTCCTCACCACCTTTATCCACATGAGGGCCTGTTTCAACAACTGCTACCGCAAGCTGTGCAACCGGTTTAATACGCTCTTCAGCTTGTGTCGCAGCCAATTTTATATCTTCAGGTATATGCGTCGCATCAACGCCCAACACTAACTTAGCAATCAAAAAAAGGACCAAGGCTGGGGCAATTATGCCGCCAAGCACTGCCAAAACGATCTGCTTGACTGAGGTAGGGGGAAACTCGTGTTCGCTCATGACTATGTATTCCAATCCAAAAAATTTGATCAAAGGTAATATTGGTGACTGAATTATACTGATATGGCGGAGCTGTTAAAAGGGCTTTGTCTTGCAATCGGACAATCGAAGGTCCATTTGCTATAATCCATTCGCTTCAAAACACATGCGCCCGTAGCTCAGCTGGATAGAGTGTTGGTTTCCGAAGCCAAAGGTCGTGGGTTCGACTCCCGCCGGGCGCACCATCCATCAAAAAAATAAAAAAACCGTGGTCTAATCGACACACGGCTTCTTTATTCCGTCCACTTTTAACTCGATTTCTTCATCTAAACTATGTTCGAGCGATAGTTTTTTAAATAAAAATATGCCGTCTTTATATCGATAAACATTAGCTAAATTTTGCGTCGTTTAATGATGGCTGGATTCTGAAATCTTATCCATGACTGCGAATAAGACGCCTGACAATATTAAGGTGAAGTGAATGCCGACCATCCATGCCATTTGTGTATTGCTCTGATGCTCAATACCGACTTGAGATTGATGCATAAATGCTTTTAATAAATCAATCGCAGAAATCGCAACGATAGAGCCAATCAGCTTTAATTTAAGGCCAGAGTAATCCACATGGCCCATCCAGCTTGGTCTGTCTTCATGAGTCGCTACATCAATTTTAGAAACAAAATTTTCGTAACCGCTAAAAATGACCATGATAAGCAAATTGGCGACTAAAGTAATATCCACCAAGCCCAAAATAGACAACACCACTTCTTTCTCAGGGGTATCCACAATATGGGCAAAAATATGGATGAACTCTTGAACAAATTTCACGAGCATCAGAAGCAAGCCGCCAACCAATCCAATATACATAGGGGCCAAAAACCAACGACTGCGAAACATAATGACTTCTAATACATGCTCAATAAATTTCATCTTTTATCCTCTGTGAAAAACTTTTTCAATATTAACAAGACTATCGTCTTGGGTGAATCTGCGACCACAAATGCTGGCTAAAACATTTGAAGTATAAAACTTATTCTTTGAGATTAATACACTCGCCCAAGCTCAAATAAGCGGGGACTAGTTTTGCAGAACATCATTTCACCAGGCGAAATTTTAGGGGCTAATAATTGAGTGTTGATCAATTCAAAGGGATCTGTTCGAACTAAATGTAAACTTTGTTGGGCCATTTGAATGTCATTAGGTGCCACAGAAGGTTTGATAGCTTTCATCGAAACCAGCACCTGCGCCAGAAAGATATTTTTCATTGATTGGCTTGCTGTATGGCGTTTGCAGCACTTCTATAAACGCATGAAATGGGGCCATATTGCCTTGTGCCGCAAACTCCAACACTTCCTCTACCAAATGGTTTCTTGGAATCACTTGAGGATTGTTTGCATGCATTAATGCGACGCTCTGCTCCATGGATAAGGGCTGCCTCGACAGACGCTCTTTCCAGAGCTTTTGCCAATGCTGAAAGCTGACATCACTGACAAGGCTTTTTTCTAATTGGCTTGTTGTATTGAGCTGGCGGAATGTATTCGTGAAATCCGCTTGATGTTTAACCATCAGCATCAACAAATCTTCAGCCAAGGTTAAGTCGCTAGGTTCCGCATTAACAAGACCGAATTTCTTTCGCATCGCATCAAGCCAATAATCTCTGTATTTGGTCTGATATGCGTTCAGACTATCCGTTGCGATACGAATAGCATCCTCGCGATTTTCAGCAAGCAAAGGCAACAAGCTTTCTGCAAATCGAGTTAAATTCCACTCACCCATCTTGGGCTGATTACCAAAAGCGTAGCGGCCGTTTTGGTCTATCGAACTAAATACGGTATTGGGCGAATATGCATTTAAAAAAGCGCACGGACCATAATCAATCGTCTCTCCAACGATACTCATATTATCTGTATTCATCACACCATGAATGAAGCCAAACTGCATCCACTTAGCAATCAATGAGGCTTGAGTATCAATTACTGCATCAAGCAAAGCCACATAAGGACTAGGATTGTTTTTGATGTTTGAATAATGGCGACTGATTGTGTACTCAGCCAGCGCTTTTAATACATCAACCTGATTGATAGCTGACGCATACTGAAAGGTCCCCACACGAATATGGCTGGCCGCCACCCGAGTAAGCAACGCGCCGCTTTGTGGCTGGGCTCTATAAACGACCTCTCCGGTCAAGATCACGGCAAGACTTCGTGTCGTTGGCACACCTAGCGCTTGCATGGCTTCGCTCATTAAATATTCACGCAACATTGGGCCTAAGCCAGCCAAACCATCGCCGGATCGTGAGTAGGGTGTTGGGCCGGATCCCTTTAGCTGCACATCAACACGGGTCGCATTAGGCGAAATATGTTCACCCAACAAAATTGCCCGCCCGTCTCCCAAATTGTTGAAGCCGCCAAATTGATGCCCTGCATAAGCTTGTGCAATAGGATAAGCCGCTGCAGGAATTTCTTGGCCTGAAAAGCAAGCCCAGCCTGATGCTTTAATGGCAGGGGTGTTTAAGCCAAGTGTTTTTGCGAGCGGTGCATTAAAAATCACTAAGCTTGGATTGTTAAACTGCTTGGGATTTGCACGAGAAAATAAGACTTCAGGTAGCTTCGAGTAAGAGTGATCGAAACAAAAGCCATATTTATCTGGCGTAAGATTGCTTGAGGGGTTCATATACTTATAGTTTACTATTTTAGAGGGGTATTGTTAATCGTAAGGTGGCGCGATCAATTTATTGTAAAGCATTACTTCTTAAAGCTCGTATCAAGTAAAATAAGCGTTCAGGCATCTCTGTCCTGTAGCACTCAACAAAATTCAAGAAATCCAGGAATAAGCATGCACACTAAAATTAGTACGGTGATCAATATTGTTTTAACACTCGCTGTTGTAGCCCTCGCAATTAACACCTACAATACCAAAGAGCAACTTGATAGTCGTCTATTAGAATCATCTGATGCAGTTGAGAAAATTAACGCATCAATCAACTCCATTAAAACGCATGAAGTTGCACAAGCCACAAAAGATGCCGCAACGGCAGCATTAGTTGCTGACCTCATCATCAAAACGCAAGAACAAGGTCAAAGTATTGATGAACTCGTTGCAAAATTACCAAAGAAAAAATAAGCATTCTGTAAGTAGTTAAGACAGGCAGATAAAATTGGTGGGTAAAAATGATCAACGCACGCATATTGTTTTTGAGTTTTTTCTTAGCGAATGTCGCACACGCGGAAGCAACGCTTCCGCATTACGATAAAGGCATGCCTTATGAGGAAGCAAAAAAGCGCTTAATCGCGCAAGACTGGAAGCCCGTTAATAATCTAAAAATTTCAAACAGTAGTTTATATGCGCAAGAACTTTATGCGCAGGGGATGTTGGAAGTTGGGGATTGTGTTTCGATGGAATTGGATGGTTGCTGGTTTTACTATGTAAAAAAGAACAAAAAATTAGAAGTTAGGACGATTACTCGACAGCTAAAAGTTGAAAAAATAACATGGATTAAGAGTCACTAAGCTGAGCCCAAAGCTGAATACTTAAAGTAGAGAAACTTTAATAAATATGCACTAAGCTCTGATTAATTTCGCTCACCTTTTCAAGCAAATGATCATGAAATATCTGAGCAATTGGACTAAATTTCTTACCCTTTAAAGTTACAATATGCCATTGTGATTTGATTGGAAAATCATTGATCGTTAATATTGAAACCAATGATTTTAAATCATATTCTGTTAATGAGTGCATTGAGACAATCGATAGCCCTAAGCCGCTGCCAACTGCATGCTTGATCGCCTCATTACTGCCAAGGGTCAGTCTGACCTTAGGGCTGAATTTGTGGTCTTTAAAAAACCAATCGCAAGACATCCTAGTCCCGGATCCAACTTCTCGCATCACAAAAAACTCATTGGCAAGATCGTTTAGATTTATTTTTTTACCAACCAGTGGGTGGGATTTCTTCGCGATACATACCAAAGGATTCTCTAAAAATATTTCATCTTGAATTTCAAGGTGCGCAGGCGGCTGAGTCATGATGGCCATGTCATCTAAGTTACTCTCAAGTCTAGAAATCACAGCATCTCTATTCAGCACTTCTAAAGCAATATCAACACCAGGATGATCTGCACAAAAATTCCCGACTAATCTTGGAATGAAATATTTTGCGGTACTCACTACCGAAATTTTGAGCGCCCCTGTTTCAATTCCCTTGATGGATGCAATGGTTTGATCAAAGTTTTCCCATTCTTTAGAAATAGATTGCGCTGTTAAAGCTAAACTTTTTCCCGCCTCTGTTAAGTAAATTTTTTTACCAACTATTTCAAACAATGGAAGACCGACAGAATTGCTTAACTCCTTCAGCTGCATGGACGCTGTGGGCTGTGTCACATGCATTAATCTTGCCGCGGCTGTCACACTGCCAGTTTCAGCTAAGGCTTTAAAGAGTCTTAATTGCCTAAAACTAATATTCATAGATTTTTACCTATACATAATTATTTAATTATCGATTTTATTCTATTTTAATTCACAATTAAAATTCAATCATTAATTTTACATAGAAGCAAAATATGAATAACTTTTTAGACCCAGCAATCCTCTTTTTTATCTTTGGCGTGAGCGCTGGTTTACTTAGATCAAACTTAGAAATTCCACAACCAGTTACCAGGTTCTTGTCTCTCTATTTGTTGATGGCGCTTGGACTAAAAGGCGGATTTGCGCTGCACCAATCAGGCATTACTTCAGAAATTACAATGGTACTTGGCAGTGCAATATTTTTAGCCGTGCTGGTGCCTCTGATTGCCTACTTTCTACTCAGTCATCGCTTAAACAAATTAGACGCTGCAGCAATTGCCGCGACTTATGGCTCTATTAGTGCTGTCACATTTATCACAGCGACCCAAACGCTAGATATGGCGAGCATTCAATATGGTGGATACATGGCAGCAGCGATGGCGTTAATGGAGTCACCCGCGATTATTCTTGCGATTATTCTTGCAAACAAAGCCAGACTATCGAACTCAGGTGAAGCAAGCCAAGGGAAAAGTATCTCTAAAATACTACATGAATCATTTACGGATGGCGGACAAATCTTATTACTTGGATCTATGCTGGTAGGCTACTTAAGTGGTGATGCGGGTCATAAAGTGATGGCACCATTCTCAATTGATTTGTTTAAAGGCATGTTGTCTTTCTTTTTGCTGGATATGGGATTACAAGCCGCAAAAAGTTTCGGTTATTTAAAGAAAACACCTAAGCTAACATTGGTTTACGGCCTCGTTGCACCTTTCGTTCATGCCTCAATCGCACTAGTTATTTCCAAGCTATTGGGGTTTGGCTTAGGCGAGACGATCTTACTGATGGTGTTAGCAGCGAGCGCCTCTTACATTGCCGTGCCTGCAGTTCTGAGACACGCACTTCCAGAAGTTAAACCGGCACTTTATATGGGGATGTCCCTTGGCATTACCTTTCCCCTTAATATCTTGATTGGGATACCTGTTTATACTTATATAGCTAAATATTTTTTATAGCCAAAATACTTTTTTATAACCAAAACACTGGGAACAAATATATGAATAGAATATCTTAATAAGTTAATCATCTAGAAACGAAGTTATGAAAACACTCATCAAGTCTCTATCCACCTTACTTTTTGCCTTTTATATCAGCACTGGCTTTGCTCAAACAATTTTTGACAAACACTTCACTGGTGTTCAAAAAGAACAATATGCAGATGGCACACCAAAATATGAAGTGAATGTGATCAAAGGTAAAAAGCAAGGATTAGAAACCTTTTGGTACCCAAGCGGCGGCCTTTATATTCAAACCAATTACGTCGATGACAAAGAGGATGGGGTTTGGAAGCAGTGGTACGAAAATGGCCAGGTCAAATTAGAAGCCAACTACAAAGGCGGTCTAGAACATGGCTCTTTTACCCTGTGGTATGAAAATGGCCAGAAGCGCGTTCAAAGCACACTCGTTAATGGCAAAAAAGAAGGCGAAGAAACTGCTTGGAATAAGGATGGCAGCCTGAAATATAAAACCATTTACATTGACGGCAGTGAAGTAAAGTAACAGCGATTAGTGAAGATAAATCAGTCCGATTTCAACCCTTGATGACTTCAATTGCTATCGAACTTCTATAGCTGTTTCTGTCACTTCAGCTTGAGAAACTGCTCAGTTTCCACCTTTAGCACTAGCCTCCCAAACAACAATAGTCTGATTGTTATCCGCTACTTAAAACATCCCCAATCAAGCTCAGCAAGGCTTGCATCAGCACTTTAGTGTGTCCAAAATAAACGCAATATACCCGTATTAAATTTAAGGTTGCTAATACCAAATTTTAGGCATATTGTATCAATGCTGTAAAAAAGTGTTAAAAGTTGTAAGTAGACTAAATTATCCTTTAGGAGAATTAAATGATTAAAGATTTAAAAATTTCTAGTAAGAGTATGTGGTTAGGCGTAGTAGCGTTGCTAGGTTTTTCAGCACCAGCTTTTGCTGAACATAGTTCTGTGCTTCAATCTAGTGACTTTGTAGGTATTTCATTCTGGTTAATTTCAATGGCATTAATTGCTTCAACCGCCTTTTTCTTTCTTGAGCGCGACCGCGTTGCAGGCAAATGGAAAACGTCATTAACTGTTTCTGGCCTTGTAACGCTTGTTGCAGCTGTTCACTACTTCTACATGCGTGATGTATGGGTAGCAACAGGTTCAACACCAACTGTTTATCGCTATATCGATTGGCTCATTACAGTACCATTGCTCATGATTGAGTTTTACTTGATCCTTGCTGCAATTGCAAAAGTGCCAGTTGGTGTATTTTGGCGTCTAATGATTGGTACATTAGTCATGTTGGTTGGTGGCTATGCAGGTGAAGCAGGTTACCTTTCAGTAATGCCAGCATTCATTATCGGTATGTTGGGTTGGTTCTACATTCTTTGGGAAATTTTCGCTGGCGAAGCAAGCAAGATCAATGCTGGCCAAGCACCAAAAAATGTTCAATCTGCATTTAGTTTAATGCGTTGGATTGTAACAATTGGCTGGGCAATTTACCCAGTTGGTTACTATTTCGGCTACCTAACAGGTTCAGATCCTGCTGATAGCATGAAAGCACTAAACATTGTTTATAACCTTGCTGACGTTCTAAACAAAATTGCTTTCGGTGTGATTATCTGGTCTGTTGCTGTATCAGAAAGCGAAAAGAAGTAATCATTAGTTAATTAAATATTAACCAAGCGGACACATTTTGATTGAAAGTAAAAGCAGTCCTTTAAAAATGTGTCCGTATTTATTGAGGTTAAAAGATGTCAGCTCAAGCATTAGTTAACTTACCAAACGAATTACTAACTTCTAAAACATCGCTTGATGACCTCTTATCTCAAGTTGACGCTTTTGTTATTAAACACCTAGCATCGAGCTCAGATTCAAACCAATCGAACACTAATGCAGCCGAGTATGCAGCCAAGTATCATTTGGCAACTCCAGGACATAAAGTAAGAGCAAGGCTTTGTCTCGCAGCCTGCCTTGATCTTCAAATTAAATATAATGATATGCTGATTATTTCAGCAGTCTCAGAATTACTTCACAACGCTTCCCTTATTCATGACGACATCCAAGATATGGATGAGACCCGCCGCGGTGTAGAAACCGTATGGAAAAAATTCGGAAGCAGCGTTGCGATATGCGCGGGCGATTTGTTGTTGTCTAGCGCTTACGGGGTATTAGCAGAAATCAGCGACCCCAAATTATTACCATCACTCATTAAGCTCATATCTAAACGCACCTCATCTGTGATTAAAGGGCAGTGTGATGATATTGAATACAAAAACAAACCAATCAATTCTATTGAGAATTACAAAAACATTGCTAAAGCCAAATCTGGCGCATTACTTGGGCTCCCCATTGAGTTAGCGTTAACGGTATCAGGCGAAAGCGAATATTTACATTTAGCACAAAAAGCAACCGGCGCTTTCGCGGTGGGTTATCAAGTAGTAGATGACCTCAATGACGTTACAAAAGATGCCCCTCAAAACGGACGTTCGAAATCCCTAAATATCGTCTTTGTATTAGCAGATGCACATTCAATGAATCCGATAGCAGATGCCATGCTCCTCGCTGAACAATCTTTGTCCGAAGCAGTCGAACTAGCAAAACAACTTCCGCACTCTTTAGGAACTTTGCTAATCTCACTGGCACAACAGCTTCAAGGACAAATAAAACATGACATTGGATGTTAAACAAGCGATCGTTATTGGATCTGGTTTCGGAGGAATCGCTTCAGCATTAAGACTCAGGGCTAAAGGCTATGCAGTCAAAGTCATTGATAGAGCCCCAATGCTGGGTGGCCGAGCGCAGGTATTTACCAGAAATGGTTACAAACATGATGCGGGCCCAACGGTTATCACAGCACCCTTTCTTCTCGAAGAACTCTTCTCGCTTTACCAAGAAAAACTTGAAGATCACATCAAACTAGTGCCCTTAACGCCTTGGTACCGATTCTACTTTTCGGATAAAACCACGTTTGATTACGGCGGGACACTGGAGCAAACGCTATCAGAAATTGAAAAGATTGAACCAAAAGATAAAGCGGGCTATTTAAAACTACTCAATCATTCAAAAAATATTTTTGACGTTGCTTTTACCCAGCTTTCCGCAATTCCTTTTCATCGATTTTTTTTAATGCTTTCGTTAATCCCTAAGCTCATTATCTTAAGAAGTTATGAGACGGTATGGGGAACGGTATCACGGCACCTCATCAGCCCAAAATTGCGCCAAGCATTTTCTATCCAGCCCTTGCTCGTTGGCGGCAACCCATTCTCGACAACCAGCATTTATGGCTTGATACACTATCTTGAGCGTGCGTATGGTGTGTTTTTTGCAATGGGGGGCACTGGGGCCATTGTGAATGCGCTTAAGAATCTCATGGAAAAACATGGGATTGAAATTTATCTGAACACGACAGTGAAAAATATCCTCATCGATGATGGCAAAGCCACTGGGCTAATGCTTGAGGACGGAACAAAGCTGAATGCAGATGTTATTGTTTCTAATGCCGATGCCACCTACCTTTATCAGAATATGATTGACCCTCATCAGGTTGCGCTATCCTCAAAACTAAAAATAAAAGTAGCGCATTATTCAATGGGCTTATTTGTGGTTTATTTTGGCACCACCAAGCAATATCCAGATGTTGTTCACCATACCATCTGGCTAGGTAAAACCTACAAAGCGCTTCTTTCAAACATTTTTGATAAAAAAATATTATCGGATGACTTCTCACTTTACATTCATCGACCCACAGCAACCGACGCGAGTTTTGCGCCAGCAGGTTGTGATAGCTTTTATGTGCTTTGTCCCGTGCCTAATTTAAAAGCGAATATCGACTGGTCTATTGAGGGAGAGATCTTGAAGGATAAGATCATCGAGGCACTCGACCAAACGATCTTAACTGATCTAAAAAAGCATATAACTGATGACTTTTTTATGTCACCTAGTGATTTTAAAACAGACTATCTAAGCATGCATGGTGCGGGGTTTTCTATTGCTCCCTTATTCAGGCAGTCAGCATGGTTTAGGTTTCACAATAAGGCTGAAGGTATTAAGAATTTATACATCACAGGTGCTGGCACCCATCCAGGCGCAGGCTTGCCGGGCGTATTATGTTCAGCAAAAGTGATTGATCAGCTGATCCCACCCGCCGCTAATTTTAAATGACTCAAGCCAAGCTTAATCAAACTGAATATATTAAAGAGTCAAATTTGGTGTTGGCTCAAAAAGGTAAGACCTTTTTTTGGGCTAAGTTTTTACTTAATCAAAAACATGCCACGCAAGCGGTCAGGCTATATCGATTTTGCCGGCATATAGATGATGTGGGTGACGATACCGCGGATAAGTCTGTAGCTAGTCATATGCTGTTACAGATAATCGAGGACTTAAATGCTGGGCGTTCAAACCATACCATTATCAGCGATGCAATTGCACTATTTCATGAGTCACAAATTAATATCAACATTCCTATTGCGCTGGTTCAAGGCGTAATGTCGGACTTGAATATTGTGAGAATCAAAGATGAAGCCGCGCTGATGGTTTATTGCTACCAAGTCGCGGGCACAGTTGGCTTGATGATGAGTAAGATTTTAGACGTTAAAGATCAGCGGGCCTTCGCGCACGCAATTGATTTGGGCATGGCGATGCAATTAACCAACATCTGTCGAGATGTTGCTGAAGATGCCTTGATGAACAGAAGATACCTGCCCGCATCGCTCATTGGGGATATTGACCCCGCAGCGCTTATGCATCCTGATGAACAAACACAACATAAAATAAAAAACACTTTAGTTAGAATGTTGAGTAATGCAGATGCGTATTACCAAAGCGGGCATGATGGGCTATGCTTTTTACCTATCCGTGCGCGTTTTGGCATTGTCATCGCATCAGGCTTGTACCGTCACATTGGCACGCACCTTGCCAAGAATAACTATGCTTGTTGGGCATTTAGATCGGTAGTGAGTAAGCCTTTAAAAGCTTGGCTAACCGTCAAAATATTAATACAAAGCCTATTCGACAAATCTTTCTATTTTTACACCAAGGCCCACAATCAGCGCTTGCATGATGCCATTAACGAAGTAGCACATCTCAATGGCTAAGGATACGCATTATGATTTAGTCATTTTAGGTGGTGGCTGTGCTGGACTGAGCCTAGCAAGCAAGCTATCTGAGTATGGCGAAAAAGCGCCTAAAGTGCTGATCATCGAACAACGAACAAACTATCCCAATGATCGGACCTGGTGTTTTTGGGATATCGATCATCCTGAATATCAATCGCTCGTCAGCCAATCATGGTCTAAATTTGAACTGGCTAATCAAGAGCGCATTCATCACTTTGATTGCAGCCAACATCAATACCTGATGTTGGAAAGCCATCACTTTTACGAAGCGGCAATCAAACAGATTAGCGCTAATCCTAAGATTCAATTAATGCTTGGCCAAGAAGTGCTATCAACACCGATCAACACCGATCAAGGCTGGCATATTAAAACTACGCATTCCGAGCTCACAGCTGACCAAGTAATCGACACTCGCCCTCCAAAAAAAATCAATCACGAAGACTCAGTGCTGTGGCAATGCTTTGTAGGTTATGAGATTAAAACACAATCAGATTGTTTTTCACCTGAAAAAATGGTGCTGATGGACTTTGATCCTGCTTTTAAAAATGGCTTAGCATTTCTTTACATTTTGCCGACAAGTGGGAAAAAAGCATTAATTGAGTACACCGTTTTTTCTGAGAACATTATTTCCAAGCAACAATTGATTACACACCTAAAAAAATCCATTGCGCTAAGGATTAATAGCCAACCATACGAAATTTTAAGAGTTGAACATGGCACGCTCCCCATGGGTTATCAAGCAGCCCCACAAAACAGAGCCGCCACTTATTTATATGCAGGCCTGTTTGCAGGTGCTGCGAGGCCAAGTTCTGGGTATGCGTTTCAACGCATACAATCCTGGGCCAAAAAATGTGCGCAATCTATTGTGACCGATCACACGCTTTACGCAGCCCCAAAAGAAAACCGAGTGCAGTCTTTCATGGATGGGCTTTTCTTAACTGTCATTAAAAGTAATCCGACAAGCGCGGCATCACTATTTGAGGATTTATTTAATCGATGTGATTTAAACACGGTCATTAAATTCATGTCAGACATGGCAACACTACGTGATTATTTGCGAATCATAAAATCACTGCCACCTAGCCCTTTCATAAAGGCGCTACCAGGCTTTATTATTGCAAAGGCTTCTCATCGTCTAGGATGGAAATAATGAAGAAGCTGATGGGGTTTCAAAGCAATGTATTTATCATACTGACTAGCCTCACTTTGGCTTTGGGATTAGCGTTCGACCTGGATGCAAATCTCTATGGATTAATGATGGTCCTGGTCTTTGTAGTTCTGCTTGGCGTTCCGCATGGGTCGCTAGATGTATTATTTGCGAGCCAAACCTATGAGCTTAAAAACATGAGTCACTGGCTGAAATTCATCGCTTATTATATGGCTGCCGCACTCGCTGTGATTTTAGTGTGGTGGCTTGTGCCGAATACTTTCTTTATTGTCTTCTTAATATTGTCAGCCTTGCACTTTTCAGACGATCTCAATCTGTCAGATTTTGCAGTCCTAAAATTGAGTTATGGCACAGCTATTATTAGCTTTCCCAGCCTACTCTTTAGCCATGAATTGATTAATTTATACGCAATGATTATTCAGATTGACACCGCCACCAGCATTGTCAAAGCCTCTCAATTGATCAGCGCTCCTGCTGGGATCATCATGGCTGTTTATCTCTTGAACCAAAAAATAGATGTGCGGACTAAACTTGAGTTACTTTGCACCTGTGCCCTATTTTTACTACTCAACCCAATATTGGCATTTGGGGTTTATTTCTGTGTGATGCATAGCGCACGGCACCTCATCAGAAGCCGGTTTTTTTTGCGTTCGTTCACCAGACAAGCATTTTTAAATGCATTAATTTTTCCAACCATAGCAGTGATCTTAATGGGGCTCATTATTTGGTGGCTAGGGCAAAAAAAACCACTCGAAGTCGACATGATACGCATTATTTTTGTTGGCTTGGCCGCACTCACTGTTCCTCACGCCTGGGTCTTAAAGCAGTCAAATTTTCAAGCACATAGTAAGCGTTACTAAAATTTAATAAGGGGTTTATATGAGTCAATTACAAACAATTCGAGACATTACTGGCCTCGGTGACACATCCACTGCAATATCAGATTCGGCACTAATCATTATTGATGCTCAAAATACCTATTGTGAGGGGGTAATGAAGCTGGAAGGGATGGAAAAAGCATTACAAGAATGTCGTGTATTGCTTGATCGCTTCAGAAAAGCTGGTCGTCCAGTGTTTCATATTTGTCACGATGCCGGTCCTGGCTCACCTTACGATGTCACCAGCCCAATCGGACAGATTGTTGATCTCCTTGCACCAGTGCAAGGTGAACCAATCATCACCAAAAATTACCCAAACGCTTTCGCTGGAACAGAGTTAGAGGCCTTGGTTAAAAAAGCTGAGACTAAGAATCTTATTCTAGTCGGGTTTATGTCGCACATGTGCGTGAACTCAACTGCCAGAGGCGCATTTAGCCTGGGGTTAAATCCAACGGTTGTGGCTTCTGCTACCGCAACAAGAGCACTGCCTTACAAAGTCACTGGCGAGGTCATACCTGCCTCAGTGCTCAATGCGGCAGCCTTAGCAGCCTTAGGGGATCTTCCTGCGGCTATTGTAGGAACTCCAGAGAACGTACCTGATTAAATTAAGTCAATCAAAGTAAGGCCGCCTAGGTATATAAACCTTCGCCGAGCACGGAAAAAACTTAATTCAAAATGATGGATATTGATATGAACAAAACAATATTAATTACTGGGGCAACAGGTGGTTTAGCTCAATCATTGGTTAAACGATTAATTATAGATAACCATCAACTGGTATTGGTAAGCAGAGACGCAAAAAAACTTGAAGAGACTTATGGCAATCAACACACTCAAATTGCCGCAGACTGCTCAACGGCTGAAGGGGTTAAGCACATCTTTGATGAAATAGAAAAAAGAAGTATCTCTTTAAACAGCATTGCACATTGTGTTGGCAATATCCGGCTTGGTGCGCTTCATAGAACATCTGAAGCCGATCTATTGGACTGTCTTTCAACAAACTTATATAGTGCGATCTTCACCTTGTCATCTTTTGTCGCGCACTTAAAAAAATCCTCCAGTGATGGCGCGGCAGTTTTTGTTTCATCTGCTGCTGCTAGCATAGGAATACCTAATCACGAGCTAATATCAGCTGCAAAGGGAGGTTTGGAAGCGCTTGTGAGAAGCGCCGCTGCAACCTATGCCGCATCAAATATTCGTATTAACGCAGTTTCTCCTGGATTATTGGATACGCCTGCATCTGCAAATCTATTAAGTAGCGAATTGATGAGAGAGATAGCTGCAAAACAATATCCTATTAAAGGGATTGGAGATGCGGGTGATGTTGCTGATTTAATGGCCTGGTTGTTATCTGAAAAGGCCCAAAGAGTCACTGGTCAAATTTGGTCAATTGATGGTGGCTTTTCAGCCATTAGGCCTTTAGTTAAATAAGTGTCAGTTCATCACGTAACATGACAATCTCATCTAATTCCATATTGTTCCATATTGGCCATATTACCTTTAGATAATACTGCTTCTTCAGCATACCCTCCAGCTTTGCATCAGACATTTAACTTAAAAAATTGTTAAGCATAGTTCATCATTTTGCCTTGCTCATGGTTCACAGGTTTATAAATTCCAAAGTGTTTTTAATGAATAACAATACGCTTGAAATCACCTTAAGAAGTATTCGAGCTATTGAAAAAGTAATTCAACCTAAATTTATATGGAAGGAGGCAATATGGAAGCGTTTCAAAAATTAGTTTCTTATGGCTTTGTATACGGCTTTTGTTTTTTAATCAGTGCTCTTATTGCGGTTGAAGTTGTTAACACTCGTTTATTCGTCTCTTAACACTCCAATAAATAAGCCATCCTAGATATTTGCCAAGTTTATAAGGGCTTAATAGCAATTTTGTTTAAAACAGAATTTTTAGGCATTGCTTGTATGTGTAATAAATCTGTGATGAACTATATTTATTATATAACTAGATTTTTCATTTTGAAAAATCACTATCAATCGATTAAACATTATTTTGATGTTTAAAAATCTCAAAGGATTAAAAATGAAGAAAACAATCATCGCATCATTACTTACTCTATGTTTTGCTTTCAATGCAAACGCCAAAGATATTGTTGACACTGCAGTTGAAGCAGGCAACTTCAAGACGCTTGCAGCTGCCCTTACTGCTGCGGACTTGGTAAATACACTAAAAGGACCAGGCCCATTTACAGTTTTTGCTCCAACGGACGAAGCATTCGCTAAAATCCCACAGGCTGATTTAGATGCACTTTTAAAAGACAAGGCTAAACTTCAATCAGTTCTTACTTATCATGTTGTACCAGGCAAAGTAATGGCTGCTGATATTTTAAAAAACACATCAAGCAAAGTAAAAACAGTTCAAGGCTCTGATCTTAATGTGTCAGTTAGCGTCAATAAAAAAGCATATAAAGAGCCTAATACATCAGTTAAAGTTAATAATGCTAGTGTAATTAAAACTGATATTGTTGCTGACAATGGTGTTATTCATGTTATTGATACTGTTGTGATGCCTAAATAATTTTACAATTCAAAATGCTCTAAACCGCATTATTAATGTAAAAACAATACCAAAATAAAGCCCTCTAAAAACAGGGCTTTATTTTTGCATCGGTGGTTACCAAAAATTTCCAGATTTACATACAATAAACCATTATTTATTTTTAATTATCAAAATGAAATACATCTTCCATCTCTTCTTTCTCATAGTGCTTTTCCAGCCGATGCATTCGATTGCAGAATCAGAAAGAGGTGCGCTAACAATTGCGGTTCTTTATGATGATGAATTTCTTCTTCATAACACTGGACCTAATCATCCAGAAAAAGCTGATCGACTCTTGAGCACAATCAACTTTCTAAAAAATGATTTTAAATTAAAACAAAATTTAATTTGGCCTACTTTTGGTTATGCATCTATAGATGTCATCAAGCTTGTTCATTCAAAAGAATATATTCATCTTGTTAAACAAGAGTCTGAAAAACTAGCTGAATCTACAGCAACACTTAGCACGGGCGATACTGTGATATCAAAACAATCTTATCAGGTGGCCAGAAAATCTGTTGGGGCAGTGACTGAGGGTATCGATCAAATAATGACGGGGAAGATTTCAAGTGCCTTTGCATTCTCAAGACCGCCAGGACATCATGCGACTAAAGATAAAGGAATGGGATTCTGCATTTTTAATAATGTTGCAATTGCAGCAAAATATTTACAAAAAAAATATGGTATTAACCGAGTATTAATTATTGATTTTGATGTTCATCACGGCAACGGAACGCAAGATATTTTTTATAGTGATAATACGGTTTTTTATTTTAGCATCCATCAACATCCCTTCTATCCTGGCACAGGCCGTCCTAACGAAAAAGGGAGTGGTGAAGGTTATGGATATACCTTAAATATAGACTTACCAAAAGGTGCTGGAGATGAAGAATTTATTCATGGCTTAAAAAGCCAATTAGTGCCTGTAATGGATAATTTCAAACCGGAATTCATATTAGTATCTGCAGGGTTTGATGCGCATGAAAATGATTTGCTTGGGCAATTAAAATACTCCAATAATGGCTACAAAAAAGCGACAGATATTTTATCCACCATTGCAAAAAAATATTCATCTAATCGTATGTTGTTTGTATTAGAAGGGGGGTATGAGCCTACAAATATTAAAGAAGCTTCTGAAAGCATTCTTCATGCAATTATTTCTAAGAATAAAAACTGAACAACCGATGAAAGCTACTTTGTGTTTGCAGCAAACTTCTTTTTAAACCCATGTTTTTTAACCTACCTAGGCCGTCTAAACCTTATACACATAATGTAAGATATAAACTTTATAAAGACACGTTTAAGCGTTTTGTCGCGAAAGCCGAAAATTGAAACGCTGTTACAGTTATTTGAAATCATAACAAACACGATAGGCGAACAATGCTGGAATTCATTCTCGATCCAAATACAATAATTGCATTTTTAACACTTGCTGCGCTCGAAATTGTTTTAGGCATAGATAACATTATTTTCATCAGCGTAATTACCAATCGTCTGCCAATAGAAATACGAGAGTCAGTTCGTCAATTTGGACTCTTGTTCGCATTAATCACACGAATCTTATTACTACTAAGTCTATCTTGGGTCATGGGTTTAACAGAAACACTTTTTTCTTTTTACAGCCAGGAGATTAGCGGCCGAGATTTAATCTTATTCTTTGGAGGCTTATTTCTATTATGGAAAGCCAGCAAAGAGATTTATCTTGAGGTTGAGGCGGCAGAAGTTGCTGCAAAAGAGATTAACACCTCAAGCTTACGTTCAAAATCCCTGCAAACAATTTTTTGGGGTGCTATCGTCCAAATTGGAGTTCTAGATATTGTTTTCTCTCTGGATAGCGTCATTACTGCGGTTGGCTTAGTCGAGGAAATTTCAATCATGATTGCCGCTGTTTTGAGCTCAGTCATTTTCATGCTTTTCGCTGCCAAACCCATTGGTGATTTTGTTCACCGCCACCCATCGATTAAAGTTTTAGCACTGTCTTTCTTAACGACTGTTGGTTTTGTTTTAATTTCCGAAAGTTTAAATGTGCATATTCCAAAAGGATATATCTATTTTGCTATGGCATTTTCTCTTGCGGTAGAGGTTCTCAACATACGAGCCCGCTATAAAAAGCAAACGTCTAAATAAGTGGCGATTCATAGTTTGAGTGTTAACTGGTCCTTGAGTGTAGCTTTTTAAAATTATTTATAAAAAGCCCTTATCCCGGCTTCGCTTTATAGGAGCTCGAATGTAGGTAGGTTTATTACCTATCCATTCAATAAACTTCGCAATTTCGGGGTGACTTCTCAAAGCCTCAATGGTTGAATAATTTCTTGCCAGTTGATTTTCGGTTAACAAGGCATGGATTTGCCTATGACAAAGTCTATGCAGAATAATTGTTTCAACACCACCTCGGGACTTAGGAACGAGATGATGTGCATCTCTTTGATTTTTTGGAATCGACCTCATGCATAGTTGGCAAACCATTTCCCCTCTATCTAAATCAGAGTAACTCTGATGAGCTATTTGCTTTTTTTAATTCGTCCATTCATAAGTGTGTTTTGCCAAATTAAATAATATTTTATGATTAACGCCAGTCAAACGAGTCCGTATTAATAAAAATGAAAACAAAAATATGCCATACCTGCACAAGAGAATTCACAATAATGTACCGTATACAAATAATTAAAGGGAAAGTTTGGGTTTTTGTTTGCGAAGAGTGTTGTCTAGTTGCAAAAAAATTACCTGAATACAGGTATGGTGGCACCTGGAAAGGATAAATTTTCATGAACTTCCATGTTCCCACATAGGCAACCAAAGATGATACGGAATTGAGTGGAAGTCCAGCTGTTAATGAATCGCGGTCAATCAGGATCATTCAAAAATACATTTGCTTACCGCTCTGAACATTTTGTTTTAAAAAGAGTCCTAGGTCATAAGCATAAAATTAGAGATAAGCTAGGTTTTTTGAGACTTTTCTAGATAGTCACTAGAACCAATATAGAGATTGCGATCCATATATCTATATTTACAACAACCACTTATTGCATAAAATTTATGACACGTGGTTTTCTTTTATCCACTTGAAGAAAAGGGCTGGCAAGATTTTTTCTCACAGTTTAAATAGGGTTCATTACTAATTTTTAATACTTATCAACTACATAAATACAATTAATTAGACTTATCTTAACCAGAAACATAATATTTCTTTATAAACAATTTGTGAGGAAGTGAAGATGAAATCAATTAATGAAATCAAAATATCTAGAGTTTTAGAACAGGAAGCAAATTTAAAAAATGCGAAAGTGCCAGAAAACAAAGATGAAAATATTTTTGTATGCAAACAATACGATAATGACTGTTGGCATAGATACTATTCGGAAATGGGAGACTGTGTTTAAATCATTCCATACTGATCAGGGCTTTTCAGAAGATCACAGATGATTAGTGCCCGCTCACAAATTAATATAGGACAACCCGTATCAAAAGTGTACGCTTTTGTTGTCACGGATTTTTTTAAAAACTATCCGCGTTGGTCACCCGAAGTGGTTGAATTAGAAGCCATAGGGGCAAAAAATATTGCTTTGGGTTCTCGAGGCCGTCAGATTAGAGTTGATCAAGGCCGAAGAAGTGAAACTCGCTTTGAAGTAACAGAGTTAGTTGATAATAAGCGCGCTGTTTTCGATGGTGATCTGCAGGCTAAGTTTGCAATTCGTTATGATTTCCAATCGATAAGTGATCACGAATGTTTACTTGTTTTTGAATTTGAACTCAAAAAACTTGATTTTTTTATGATGCCTTTTCAGAAATTGATTAAATTAGCTATCCAAGATGGGGCTGAAAGAACAATTAGAAATATCAAAAGACTTGTTGAGTTTGAGTCTAAATAATGGAGAAATAAAGTGGATTTTATTGTTGAAAAAGATGATGGGCCAATCCCATTCGTTCTGGCACAAATACTAGATGCAAGTATTACAGGCATAACATTATCGGATCCAGACCTACCTGATAACCCGATCATTTACGCAAATGCAGCATTCGAGCTCCTGACAGGATACCCACGCGAGAAAGTAATTGGTTTTAATTGTAGATTTTTACACAAAAAGGACAGGGATCAACCTGGTTTAGAAGCGATCAGACTTGCAATTCTTCAAAAAACATCAGCAACAGTCATGCTCAGAAACTATAAGCTTGACGGCAGCCTATTTCATAATAAATTTACTATTAAACCTATTTTTGACAAAAATCAGAACGTTGTGTACTTTTTGGGAATTCAACACGATGTGAGTGAATATTATGTTCCACCTGTTGCAGTAACTGACTAAAAATGAAATGGTGCTTTTTTTACTTAACACTTTTTTAATTACTAAAAGGTTTTAATAGTGGCACACACATTATTTATAACGGGAGCAAGCCGTGGTCTGGGTTTGGAATTCGTGAGGCAATATGCGATTGATGGCTGGCAAGTAATTGCAAGTTGCAGAGATCCTGTTAAAGCCAAAGCTTTACAGTCCCTTAAAAAAAATTACGCTAATATTTGTATCATAAAATTAGATGTCACGAATTTTGATGAGATTCTGCAGGTTGCAGAGTCTCTCAAGAATGTCACGATAGATCTTCTAATTAATAATGCAGGCATCTATCTTGACCGAGTCACTGATCTAATTAATGTGGATGAATGGGTGCAAACTTTTAAAGTGAATAGTATTGCGCCATTAATATTATTGAATGCATTTAAAAATCATCTAGCAAATAGTGAGCTTAAAAAGGCTGTCACTCTGAGTAGCAAGATGGGAAGTATTGAGGACAATTCAAAGGGCGGAAGTTACCTTTATCGCAGTAGCAAAGCCGCTGTCAATATGGCAATTAAAACTGCAAGTATCGAGCTGAAGCCTTTTGGAATTAGCGTTGCAACGTTACATCCTGGTTGGGTGCAAACTGACATGGGCGGTCCAGATGGTTTAATTGACATACCAACCAGTGTAAATGGTTTAAGGCTTGTGATTAACAACTTATCGCTTGCCAACACTGGCCAATTTATTGACTATCAAGGCAAATTAATTGCTTGGTAGAGCCTCCTGGATCTTAATGGGCATTCGCACTTAAATATGCATCGCAAGAGCCGTACAAACTTTTGACGGCTTACCTCAAAACCTTGAGGTAAAATGTGCTGATTGATGTGCCAAAAGAATTTTTAGACGTAAAAAAAGCCTACCAATTGGTAAGCAGTTAATTTACTTGGTGCCGGGGGCAGCCCCACCCAAATTCTACGCAATATCTAGAGCAGTTCTAGTCTTATTCCACCGTAAAATTTTTTGACGTTTCATTTTAAAAACGTCGGGATTCTCGACAATATAAAAAAGGGCCATGTAAAACATGACCCTTTTATTTTTTGGCTAGTATTTAATTATTTACAGCAAGAATCTCCCTCAGTGCTAGAGTTTTCTTTTTTGCTGTTACAACAAGCGCAGCCACAATTAAATCTGCATCCACATTTACCTTTGATGAGATATTTGATTAAAGCGGCGATTAATAGCACCAAAGCAACATTCATTAAAATGCACATTGCAATCGCGTGCATAGGAATTGTTCCATCAAACATTTCATACATAACGTTCTCCTAAAGTTAAAAAACTAACTAATCCTATGCAACTATCACATTTTCAAGGGGCACTTGTATGTTCGTTAAGCAACATGAAAGCCCGTTGAAAATTAGTAGAGCCAATAAGGCGCAATGAAAGCGAACCAAGAACCTACTGCAAAAAACAGTAACGAGATACCATAAATTACATTCGACATCTTTCTTGCCCTCGTGCAAACTTGAGCCAAATGCTTATCTGCTGGACAAGGTAGCTTGGACGAGCGCCACTGCATCAGCCCAGCAAGCAGTAATGACGTACCTGCAATACCGAATACAAGTGGCTTATGCTCACTGATCCAAATTAGTTGAGGCACGTTGGTCACTAGTCCAATTAACACTGCTCCTAAGCCAAGGCTTACTAACAGCGCTGGAATAGCACAACAAATTAGCGTTGCACTGCTGGTAAAGAGAATTAGCCAGTTAACTGCTAGCACTTTCTTGATCGATGAAATTTGAGGGTTAACACTCATTACTTCACCTCTTTCGTATGGGTATGGTCAGCCTTAATTTCAAGAAGCGTCTTGTTGATATATTCAACACTAGCGACATCATAACCAGCGTCTTTAATTAACTTGGTAAACGACTCTAAGCTCATGGTTTTCTGATCTTTAAGTTCAACTACCACCATCCGATTTTTTAAGTCCACCCAAACATCTTTGGTTGCATCGACCTCACGCATTTTTTTATTAATACCTTTTGCACAAAAAGCACACACCATGCCTTTTACTTCGGCGTGGATAGAGGTTGCAGCAAATGCAGTGTTGGTGAAAATTGCTAATACTGCGATAACAAATAGTTTTTTCATGATAATTCCTTATTAAAAAGTGAGCATTAAATTGAGTCTGGGTGTGCGTGATTCGCTATCCCATGGGTTGGTAATCCCAAGCTCAAGAAAGTAGTTTTGATTGATGAGTCTAAGCGCAGGAGTTATTTCATTACGCATCGCCATGCCCTCTGTGGTGCGAGCTTCAACGACAAACCAAGGTTGAGTTTCCTCAAAACTTGTTTCATATAAAGAAAAGCCACCTTGAACACTATAGGTGTCATATTGAATATGAGGTGCTCGTACCATTCTGGCTTTAGCCAAGAAATAGACACGTGTCGTTTCATAATCAAACTGAACACCAGGTGAGTAAGAAAAGCCACTTGAGTCGCCAGACACCTCGCCTATGCCAGTCATAAACCATAAATTGGCTTGGCCGCCAGGCATATTCCAGCGCTTAATAAGCCCTGTGTAATTGATATTGGTAATGAGATTGGTATGCTTCTCGCCTCTCATCCACATTGTTTCAACGCCAAAAGCGTGACCCACTGCGGGAGAATAGTTCAGCATGAGTTCTTTTCTGTCTCTAGAGAACTCACTCATAAACATTGCGCTATCTTTGAATCCCATTAGCGCAGTTGCTTGAGCTGGTAATGTGACCAATAGCAACAATGCAAGAGATAGTCTTGCAAGCATGATGCCTCCGAAAATAATTTAAAAAATTACTATGCGTTAAGCATCGATCGGAGGTCTGTGGTCTGGGGTAATGTTGTGTGTAGAAGAAACCCACATGGCATGGAATGCGAATGCAGGTATTTGAGGGATTACATTTGTCGTAACTTCATTTAGTGGGGCAACAAAACTTACGCAGAAGCCGCAATGCTGGCAATTCGAGTCGCCAGTGTTGTATTTCATATCTTGATGCGTAATCCCATTCTCGTTATGCATGTCATGACAAGAATGCGAAGCTTTCGCAGTCTCGTACGAAGCAGCATTTGCTAATTCCATTTGCGTTGCAGCATAAGCCGCACCACTAAAAAATAGCGGCGTCCAAAGCAATAACAGCAAAGCAACGAATTTACGAAATGACTTCATATTTCTTATGATACGCTTTATTAAATGAAAGTTCATATGTTAAGAAATACCGATGACATTAGAGTGTGCAAACTTCAAGTATGTCATCGTCAAAACTATTAACACTGACCTAAAATTCTCAAAGAAGATATTCATGTAAAATGAACCAGTGAGTGCTGAGTGAGGTATATAGCGTAAAACACCCACAAAAATAGACGTAAAAAAAGCCTACCAATTGGTAAGCAGTTAATTTACTTGGTGCCGGGGGGGGGAATCGAACCCCCATGAAGTTGCCCTCGCTGGATTTTGAGTCCAGTGCGTCTACCAATTCCGCCACCCCGGCAGCGAAGTCAAATATTATAACAAACACTGAAGATTATGCGAACTACTGATTTTGATTTTTACTTGCCTGATGCCTTGATTGCTCAATTTCCAACTAAAGAAAGAACAGCGAGTAGACTTTTACGGCTTGATGGTAAAACAGGTGCGCTTATTGATGCGCAGTTTATTGATTTACCTGACTTTATTTCTCCAGGCGATCTACTGGTTTTTAACAACACAAAAGTGATTAAAGCTCGCTTAGCTGGTAGTAAATCCACTGGTGGAGAAATTGAAGCGTTAATTGAACGAGTGATTGATACACACCATGCACTGGCACATATTAAATCATCACGCTCACCCAAGCCGGGTAGTAAGCTTTTATTTGCAAAGTCATTTGAAGCAGAAGTAATTGAGCGAAAAGATGATTTGTTTTTACTCAAAATTCATCATGAAGCAGACTGGCTAGATTTACTGGAACAATATGGCAGTTTACCACTGCCGCCTTATATAGAGCATGATGCAGATGCGCATGATGACGAGCGTTATCAAACGGTTTACGCTGAACACCCAGGTGCTGTTGCAGCACCAACAGCAGGCTTACATTTTGATGAATCTATGTTGGACCGCTTAAAGGCTAAAGGCGTTAAGATTGCTTATGTGACACTTCATGTGGGAGCAGGTACATTTCAACCTATGCGTGTCGATAATATTGCAGAACACAAAATGCATAGTGAGCGTTATTCGGTGCCCGAAGAAACCGTAGCGCTAATTCAAGCCACAAGGGCACAGGGCAACAAAGTAACGGCGATTGGCACAACCTCTATGCGTGCTTTAGAGAGTGCTGCTCGTTCAGGTGAGCTTGTGGTAGGGTCAGGTGATACTGACATTTTCATTACACCTGGGTACGCATTTAAAGTGGTTGAGAGGATACTCACTAACTTTCATTTGCCAAAAAGCACTTTGCTGATGCTGGTATCGGCGTTTGCTGGTCTAGAAAATATCCAAAAAGCCTATCAACATGCCATTGATCAGAACTATCGTTTTTTTAGTTATGGGGATGCAATGCTAATCGAGCGCAGGGATGCCAAACAGTAGTTGAAAACAATGAAACTGGGAACTCTTACAAAGAAATTTTGCCTACCCTAGGTGAAATGTTTTAACTGTAATTAAGAAAGCGTTTATGAAAATAGTAAAATCACTACCTGGTCTGGCCCTTACCTTGTTGACGTTATTGGGGCATCAAGCGCAAGCAGCTATTTTGCCGGCAGCAGAAGTAGTAACAAAAATCACGCTAGCTAAAATGCCAAGTTCTAAACCAATGTCTATTGCTTACGTCCCTATACATCAACGCTACTATGTTGCGGATGGTGGATTAGCACCAATGGGCTCAGAGACAGAAGCGCCGATTTCAAAATCACAAGTGCATGTATACGGCGATGGAGGTCAGTACATTCAATCCGCCAAACCTGGTTATGACAACCGCTCGATTTACTTCAATCAAACCACCAAACAACTTGAGACCGTTACTTACAATATCTCCAGTAATGGTGGCTTCTCACCCAATACCGGTCTTTTCTCATTAGAGTTAGATGACAAAGGCAACCTCACGGGAAATTCCAAAGATATTTCGGGTTTTAATGCGGCATTTGGCGACGCCTCGACCATTCCAACACACAACGCTGAAACCAACCTTTATTATGCCAAACAAGGCCGTAGTAATTTGGTATGGGTGATTGATTTAAACAAAGATGAAAAAGTAGAGGAAATTAAACTCGACCTCAACACAGCAGGGGTTCAGTTTGATGACATCACTGACTACTATTGTGCATATACAGCTATTAAAGGGGAAGAGCTTGCAGTGCTAGACGTGGATCACAAAGCTGTTTTGATATTCGATATCAAAGGCAAATTTGTTGGTAAAAGTACGCTCCCAGGTACACTAAAATTACGCGCACAAAACCATATCGCCGGTTTAGGTTATACCAATGGATTGTTTTTTGTTTACCACGAACCTGAGGGAGAATTTGGTACATTTTACGGCTTTAAGGTTTCAGACTTAGCCAAGTAAAACAGCAAAACTTTAAGCCATATAAAACCGCCCGAGGGCGGTTTTATTATTTAAGTAATACGAGTTTGTTACTTACCTAGTGCACCAGCTAGCTTGCCTGATACCAAACCAAACACAGCACCTAAAACAGCTGAAACTGCCACCAACAACACTGGGTTAGTCAAATCAGTCGCTGTCACGCTCCCAGCGTTTGCTGTTTGTAGCGCATAAGCAGCTGTTGCCGCATAGCCGTAAACATTTGCTGGCACAGACGAAAGTGCCTCAATATTTGCAACGATAACTAGGAAAAAGACTGTGACGGCGATATAGACTGCTGGACCAACTGGAGCGGCCAAACCTAAAGGGTTTAAACCAACCAAATACAATGCAACACCAGCGATAACAGCCCCATAAATCATCCCTACAATAGTTTTTTGTAATGCAGCTGCGTCACCACCACTATGGAAGAAACTACCCCATGCAATAAAACCAGCCCAAACTAAAACGGATCCAGATAATGGGCCTAAAGCCAGATACGCCCATAGACCACCAAGTAAAGCGATACTTACAGATAGTGCAGTTACTTTAGACATGCTTATCTCCTCTAGTTGTACTTCTATTTTTACTTCTATTTTTACTTCTAGTTAACATATAAAAAATAGAACAGCTATAGCGACAGGTGCAAAAGCTTTTAATTCGTTGAAGTGCTATTGCACCATCAAAACCGCTGAAGAGATACTAGTACCAATAAGAGTGCGATGCAAACCATTTGCACAAAAAAATTAGGGAAAATATACAAAAGTCCTTTTGCATGTTTGCCCAACCCACTTAGCTCAATGTTTTGGTTATGAATCCGAGCACTTCATTCAATGGGATCGATTGCGCATCTGTTGAAGTACGTGCTTGGTATTCCACTTGGTTTTCTTTCAAGCCACGGTCACCAATCACAATACGATGCGGTATCCCAATCAACTCCATCTCCGCAAACATCACACCTGGACGTTCGCCGCGGTCATCAAGCAACACATCCACACCCGCCGCCAGCAAATCTTCATAAAGTTTGGTTGCCGCTTCTTTCACCGCATCGCTCTTATCCATGCCAATTGGCGCAATAGCCACTTGGAAAGGCGCAAGACTGGTTGGGAACACGATACCGCGTTCATCGTTACCTTGCTCGATCGCCGCACCCACAATACGTGATACGCCAATGCCGTAACAGCCCATTTCCATCACTTGGGTTTGTCCTTGCTCATCAAGGTAAGTAGCATTCATCGCTTGTGCATATTTAGTCCGCAATTGGAAAATATGACCCACTTCAATCCCACGACATAGGGCTAACAGACCATTACCATCTGGGCTCGCATCACCATCAACCACATTACGAATATCAGCTACCAAGCTTGGCTCTGGCAAATCACGACCAAAATTCACGCCTGATAAATGCAGTTTTGGTTGATTCGCACCGCAGATAAAATCGCTCATCGCTGCCACCGTGAGGTCAGCAATCACCGTCACATTTGCGCCTACTTTTACTGGGCCAATAAAGCCCGGGGGGCAATCATTTAAGTTTGCGCGTACTTCTTCAGCAGTTGCAAAACGGAAATCCGCTAAGCCAGCTAACTTACCTACTTTAATTTCATTTAAGCTATGGTCACCGCGAAGCAAGAGCAAGTAGAACTTATCACTCGCCATTAAAGCAATAGATTTCACCGTGCGCTGCAAACTTAGACCCAATAACTCTGCTACTGCTTCACAAGTCGTTTGCTTAGGCGTTTCTACTAGCTTCATTTCTTCATTAGCAGCAACACGCGGTGCATTTGGCGCCAAGGCCTCAGCCAATTCAACGTTCGCCGCGAAATCTGAATTCGGACAATAGGCTAAACCATCTTCACCGGAATCTGCCAGCACATGGAACTCATGTGAACCATCGCCGCCAATGGCGCCTGTATCGGCTCGCACCGCACGGAACTTTAAGCCCAAACGGGTAAATACGTTTGAATAGGCTTGGTACATCCGCTCATAAGTTTGCTCCAGCGAAGAAAAATTGCTGTGGAAAGAGTAGGCATCTTTCATCATAAATTCGCGTGCGCGCATCACCCCAAAACGTGGGCGAATTTCGTCACGGAACTTGGTTTGTACTTGGTAAAAATTTAGTGGCAATTGCTTGTAGCTCTTAATCTCACGACGGGCGATATCCGTAATCACCTCTTCATGCGTTGGGCCAAAACAAAACTCACGCTCGTGACGGTCTTCAATTTTTAACATTTGTGGGCCAAACACCGCCCAGCGACCTGTTTCTTCCCACAGCTCTTTTGGCTGAACAGCTGGCATCAAAAGCTCAAGCGCCCCAGCCTTATTCATCTCATCACGCACCACCGCTTCTACCTTACGCAGCACGCGCAAACCAAGCGGCATCCAAGTGTAAAGGCCTGAACCTAAACGCTTGATAAAACCAGCACGCAACATTAAGCGATGGCTAGCAAGCTCTGCTTCTTGTGGGGCTTCTTTTTGAGTGGCAATAAAAAACTGTGAGGCGCGCATAAAGACTTCTTTTTAAGTAACAAGTGACAAGGGATGGAATTTTATAGCGAAATCAGCTTAACGTCAGCCTATTTAAAGGTTTCCATAGTGCTTCGCGCCAAACACAAATCCGCCCATGCCTTGGCTTTGTCTTGGGTGTGTTGTAGCAAGTGAGATGGCGCGTAACTAGCAACAAGGGCTACGCCTTGGTACTGTTGCACTTTGCCACGCAAGGCATCGAGTGGTTCATTTGAGCCTAGCAAAGTTTGGGCGGCTTTTTCACCAAAAGCAATAATCAATTTCGGCTGCATGAGAGCGATTTGGCGGTTAAAATAATCTGGCTCGGATAGCTGTGTGAGATACACATTTTTGCCGCGCTCTAGCTGAATAGCGATAAGCATTTTATCGAGCAAAGTTCCTGAATCGCCATCTGCTGGTGCATCACCCACAAACACCCAATCAGCATTTTGGTCGCCAGCGCCCACCACATATTGTTTAAGTTCTGCCCAGTCCATATTCGCAACATCAGGCAAATCAGGTGCTTGCGACTCCAATTCCTCAAAGACCATTACTGGCGCAACCTCGGTTTCAACCTTAGCCTCAATTTCTGGTTCAACTAACACCTCTACAACAGCTTCAACTGGGGGATCGCTAGGAGCCTCTTCCTGTTTGGCTTCAAGCCCCTCACTAACAGGCGCTTCCAAAGACGCATTTAAGCGCCACACAGGCAGCAGTTCTAATTCACGCAACATATCTTCACGGCTAAAATTCATAACGCCACCCCCATTAATACTGCATTTTCGCGGCCATTTTGCGCTGGGTAGTAGCCTGGACGCACGCCCATTTCATTAAAGCCGATGCTTTCATAAAGCATGATGGCAGAAACATTGGAGGGGCGAACTTCTAAAAACATGTTGAGCCCAGCTTTGTCACGGCCGACTTGCATCATGTGTTTAAGCAGATGACGGCCCCAGCCTTTGCCTTTCCAGCTAGGGGAAACACTAATGTTGAGAAGATGCGCTTCATCCAGCACCATCATGAGAATGGCATAGCCAATCACTGCTTCATCAATCTCCAACACCAAGCAAATATGCCCTGAGTTGATAGAGTCTTTGAAATTACCCGCCGTCCAAGGGAAAGGAAAATTCACGCTTTCGATTTTCATCACCGCATCTAAATCCCCTGCTTGCATCTGTCGGAAAGTAATATTCGGCTGGTTGAGTTGAGCGTTCATGTTAGCGATTTACCCGTTCGCTCATTTTAAGCGCGACTTTATTGCGGATATAAATTGGTGCGGCTTCCTGTGCTGGTCTTGCTAAGCCTGCCTCAAAAGTTGGCAAAGCAAGCTCAGCGATCGATGTGGCAGTTGGGTGTGAGTGGTGGTCTGGCGCTGGCATTTCACGCAATTGCTCGCCATACACGGCTTGCAATACATCGGGATAGACCAGCCATCCTGTACCAACACCTACCCAATCGTCACCGTTCACTTTGGGTGCATCTTCAGGCTTGAATAGCGCTGGTGCGCTAACTTCTAGCCATTCGCCATTCTGCTTCTCATAAGCCGCATGGTAGATTTCCCCCATCCGTGCATCCAGGCAGGCAATGACTTTTTCTGCACCACTTTGCTGAGCCAATGCCTGCAAAGTACTCACCGCGACGACTGGCAAGTTAGCGCCAAAAGCTAAGCCTTGCGACACACCACAAGCAATTCGCAAACCAGTAAATGAGCCAGGGCCAGCCCCAAAAGCGATGCCATCAAGCGCTGTTAACTCGATTTTCGCTTCATCGAGCAAAGTACGAAGGGTAGGCAAAATCTTCTGTGAATGCGTTTGCCCCGCATGAATATCACGTGACAATACACGGCCATTTAGCCACAAGGCTAATGACAGAAATTCAGTGGAGGTGTCGATGGCGAGAATTTGCATAAAGCTTTTGCATACAGAATTGAAAGGTTAATCAGCCTCTATTTTGCCATAACCTAGCCTTGTTCGATTGGCTTTGATTTCACCGCGCTGGCTTTTGCTCGCTAAGCGTCTTTTTTGCGAACCCAATGTTGGGCGCGTTGGCCTTCTTATTTCAGGCGCTTTTGCCACACTATTCACCAGCGCATGGAGTCGCTCAATCGCATCTTGTTTATTCATCTCTTGGCTACGATGCTGTTGCGCTTTAATGATGATGACACCTTCAGATGTGATGCGTGAATCGCGGAGCGCCATGAGGCGCAATTGATGTGGCAAGGAGAGCGATGAAGCACGAATATCGAAGCGTAAATGAATTGCACTTGAAACCTTATTCACATTTTGCCCACCCGCACCCTGAGAGCGCATCGCGCTGAGCACGTATTCACTTTCTGGGATGAGAATAAGGCTTGGTTTCATGAAGATATTTTAGCGCAAACCTTTTAGCTAAAACCAAAACCGACTGATAAACTAATCACTACTTTAATGAATGACAAATATGGCCCTTAGCCCGAAAAAATTACTGCACTCAAAATGGACGGCAACTACACCGCAAAACCGCGAAATGCATTTTATCGTGGTGCGCGTGACACAAGATGAAACTGATCCGCAAATTGTGACCAAGGTGACATTAGAAGCAGTGCTAAGCAAACGTCACCAAACTTTACCTTGGCGCGATTTATCGGACGAAGCGCGTTGGAAAGCAGGTTGGCTTTAATCGGCTTTTAAAATGCACCCCGAAGACCTTAAGAAAATTGTCAGCATGGAAATGCCGTTCGGCAAACACAAAGGCCGTATCATTGCCGACTTACCTGGCAACTATCTGAATTGGTTTGCGCGTGAGGGATTTCCACCAGGAGAGATTGGCCGATTATTGCAACTCATGCAGGAGATCGACCATAACGGCTTATCAGACTTGCTTAAGCCACTACGTCAGCGCTAGATTTTAATTCTTAATATTTTCGAAGAAGGCCTGCACATCTGCCAAAAAGCGTGTGCGTTTAAATGGCGGTAAGCTCTGCCAAATCCGTCGACCATAAGGCTTAGAAATCAAACGCGGGTCACAAATCATGAGTACGCCACTATCGGCCTCATCTCGAATTAATCGGCCCGCACCCTGCTTGAGCGTAATGACCGCATAAGGCAATTGATATTCCATAAAGGCATTTTTACCTTCTTCGTTCATCTTGTCGATACGCGCAGCCAGCAAAGGATCATCTGGCGGAGCAAAAGGGAGTTTGTCGATAATCACGCAGGAAAGCGCTTCGCCGCGAACGTCCACACCCTCCCAAAAGCTTTGGCTTCCCACCAGCACAGCATTGCCCCGTTTACGGAATCGCTCTAGCAATTCGCTACGTGAACTTTCGCCCTGCATCATCAATGGATATTCAATGCCATTTTGCTCAAATGCTTCTTTAAGTAAAGCGTGAATTTCGCGCATAGCTCTTAACGATGTACACAGCACAAAAGCCCGTCCGCCACTGGCTTGAACCACCGGCA
>JAIXRI010000013.1:0-154764 GCA_027485305.1 Methylophilaceae bacterium
AAACACTCACACCTATCGATTGTTCAAATTTTTAAAGAGCGGGTATTACTAAATTCTTTTCTACTTCACCAACCCAGAAACTTGTTCCGCGTTAGCAACGAGAGGGCGCATTATACAGACCTGATAAATTTGGTCAAGAGCAAAATCAAACAATTTATTACACTTTTTATTGCTTCCCGCCTCGCGTTTAAAGCGAAGGGCGCATTTTACAGAACAATAAAAACCGGTCAATAGCAATGTTGCGTTTTTTACAAAGAAATTACATTTAAATTAACTTATTGTGACGCGGGCAAACTTACGCTTTCCAACTTGGGCAACGACTTCACTTGCTTTGTTAACTTGCTGATGCTTGTCAGTGACTTTTTCACCATCTAGCTTTACCCCGCCCTGCTCAATTGCTCGCATGGCCTCAGAGGTGCTGGCCACCAAGCCAGCTTGCTTCAATAATTGCGGCACAGAGATACTTGCTTCTGTAATTTCAATCGCCACTTCAGTTACCTCATCTGGAATGCCGCCTTTTGAGCGAAGCTCGAAATCCTTGAGCGCTTCTTCAGCTGACTCTTGATTATGAAAGCGCGTAACAATCTCTTGAGCAAAATGTACTTTTGTATTTCTTGGATTTGCGCCCGCAGCGATTTCCGCTTTCCATTTACCAATTGTTTCCAATGACTCAAATGACAATAACTCTATATAACGCCACATCAACTCATCAGAGATTGACATGATTTTACTGAAGATCACATTGGCAGGTTCAGCAACACCGATATAGTTACCGAGTGATTTAGACATTTTATTGACGCCATCTAAACCTTCTAGCAATGGCATGGTAAGAACACACTGCTGAGTTTGGCCGGCTTGTTTTTGCAATTCGCGCCCCATCAGCAAGTTAAACTTCTGATCTGTTCCGCCCAGCTCGACGTCGGCTTTCAATGCAACTGAGTCGTACCCTTGTAATAAAGGATATAAAAATTCATGAATCGCAATTGGCTGATTATTTTTGTAGCGCTTACTAAAGTCATCGCGCTCAAGCATGCGTGCGACAGTATGACTAGCCGCCAACTTCAGCATGCCCGCCGCGCCCAATTCATTGAGCCAAGTAGAGTTAAATACCACTTCTGTTTGCTCAGGCTTGAGTATTTTGAATACTTGCGCAGCATAAGACTTTGCATTTTCTTGCACTTGCTCAGCAGTCAATGGCGGGCGTGTTGCACTCTTCCCTGTTGGGTCACCAATCATGCCAGTGAAGTCGCCAATTAAAAATAAGACTTGGTGACCAAGCTCTTGGAATTGGCGCAACTTATTTAATAAGACAGTGTGGCCCAAATGCAAATCTGGCGCAGTCGGATCAAAACCAGCTTTCACACGCAATGGTCGACCTGTTTTTAACTTTTCTACCAGCTCACTTTCAATCAAAAGCTCATCACTTCCGCGTTTGATTAGCGCCAGACTTTGTTCTATCGATACTGAATTTGATGTCATCACTAAAAGCCTATATATATTGTTATCACCAGCACTACCCCACCCCAAAACTTCACGAAAAATCACTTTTCTGTTAGCATCACCCCTCATAATTAAGTATTAAGGTGGCGTCGGTGCAGAGTCACGAGTCCAACAATCTAGAAAATTCTAAACCGCGTATTTTAACGCAAAAAACCTCAACTCAAGCACGAAAGCTTGATTTGCGTTGGATTATTGCGATTTCTTGCTTACCATTATTAGGTATTGCGACTGCATTCGGTATTGCACCACAAACGCTCACTGACAATATTTCAATTGAAACCGTTGTGGAGGATGTCACGCTTCCTCAGCTTGACAGCCTTTCAAGTGTAAACGCCTTTACCGAATCTTTCTGGGTGACCGAGACCATCCGTCGTGACGATACGCTTGCGGCTCTGCTAAAAAGACTCAACATTCGAAATGAAGATGCGATCGAGTTCTTATGGACCAATCACGATGCTAGCGCTTTAGCCACGCAGCTTAAACCGGGACAAAGCGTTCGCGCTCAAACAAACGAAGCGGGAAAACTAATCGAGCTTCAATATCAAGTCAGCAATAGTAGTCTATTAAGTGTGACCAATTCAGATGCTGGCTATATCGCTAAAAAACACGAAATTAATTTCAACAAACATACCGTACTCAAATCTGCCACGATAAAAAACTCGCTCTTTGGTGCAACAGATGCAGCCGACATTCCCGACTCAGTTGCCATGCAAATTGTCGACATCTTCTCAACAGACATCGACTTTCAAGCAGACCTTCGTAAAGGTGATCGTTTAGTGGTCGTTTATGAGGCTGAATATAGTGAAGGTCTCCAAGTAAAAGCAGGGCAAGTCCTATCCGCTGAATTCACCAATGATGGAAAAACTTACAGCGCTTTCATCTATAGAGATCCTAGTGGTCACGCTACTTATTACTCAAATGACGGCAAGAGTATGCACAAGTCATTTTTACGCTCACCTTTGGAATTCTCACGCATCAGCTCAGGATTTAGTGCCGGCCGCTTACATCCTGTTTTACAAACCATGCGCGCTCACAAAGGTGTAGATTATGCCGCGCCTATTGGCACTCGAGTGAAAGCTTCTGGTGATGGCATCGTAGAATTCGTTGGTTCGAAAGGTGGATACGGTAACGTCATCGTCTTACAACACAACAACAAAATCAGTACCGTTTATGGTCATTTGTCAGGTTTTGCACCGGGCTTGCACCAAGGTACGAAAGTATCTCAAGGTGAAGTCATTGCATACGTTGGCAAGACAGGCTTAGCCACTGGACCACATTTACATTATGAGTTCTTGCTTAATGGTGAGCACCGGGACCCTGTTACTGTCGCCCTGCCCTCGGCAGAGCCTATTCCTACCAATTACAAAGCAGCCTTCTTAGCACAAAAAGCTGAGTATGCAGCGCAATTGAATTTATTACGTACAAGTAATGTCGCTTCTATTGATTAAAACAAGCGAGCTTCAAAATTAACGTGCAAAGTCTATGGATTGGATTAATGTCAGGCACCAGCCTAGATGGGGTTGACGCAGTGCTTACTGAATTCACCCAGACTTCAGACCAAACGCTTCAGTCGCGCGTCATCAACTGTCACTCACTTTCTTTTAATCAAGATTTACGAGAAGAACTCCTCTCATTTCACGAAAGTGGACCTAACGAAATTGAGCGTACCGCACTCATCGGCAATCAACTGGCAAAACTTTATGCACAAGCTGTGAATGGCCTGCTTGAAAAAGCGAGTATTGACTCCTCCCGGATTGCTGCCATTGGTTGTCACGGACAAACCATTCGACACAGACCTGAGCTTGGCTACACTATCCAAATTGGCAATGCCGCCTTATTAGCCGAATTAACTGGTATCACAGTTGTTTCAGATTTTCGTAGCCGAGATATTGCAGCCAATGGACAAGGTGCTCCTTTAGTTCCAGCATTTCATCAGGCTGTTTTTGGTCATCGCAATATCAATCGCACTATTATCAATATTGGCGGCATCGCCAATCTGAGCGTATTAAATACTGGAAAGGAAATTATCGGCTTTGATTCTGGTCCAGGCAATATGCTCATGGATGCCTGGAGTGAGCTTCATACTGGTCAGCGATATGATGCGTCAGGCAATTGGGCGATGACGGGCAATGTAATTGATGAACTGCTTTCAACGCTGTTGGCACATTCGTTTTTCAATCTCACGCCGCCAAAAAGTACAGGCCGTGATCTATTCAACATTGAATGGCTCACGTCCTACCTTAAGCCTGACTATTTACCGCAGAATGTTCAACGCACTTTGTTAGCATTCACCGCTCACTCTATCGCTGATGCCGTAAAAAAATATGCGCCTAATACCGATGAAATCTATCTTTGTGGCGGCGGCGCTTTTAACGATGCACTCATTCTTCACTTGCGACATTTGTTGCATCCTGTGAAAATTGAGTTGACGGATGTTTTAGGCATTAATGTAAGTGATGTGGAAGCCGCTGCCTTTGCTTGGCTAGCACGACAAACCATCCTTAAAGCGCCCGGCAACCTTCCCTGTGTAACAGGAGCAGATGGGTTGCGTATTTTAGGCGCGATTTATGCTAGTTAATTTACTGATATAACCATTGATTGAATTGTTAAATGACAAATAAGCCAACAAAAGTAACGCTCACTTTTGATAACGGAAGTGATCCTATTGAGCTACCAATCCTCTCAGGAAACTTGGGCGTTGATGTGATTGATATTCGCAGCCTTGGCAAGCATGGTATTTTCACCTATGACCCAGGCTTTCTATCAACTGCGTCTTGTAGCTCAGACATTACTTTTATTGATGGCGAAAAAGGTCTTCTTTACTACCGTGGTTACCCAATTGAACAGTTAGCTAAACACTGCAGCTTCATGGAAGTGTCTTATTTGTTGATTCACGGTGAACTACCAAGCGAAGAACAAAAAAATACATTCACCACGACAGTCCATCAACACACGATGTTACACGACCAGCTAACTAAAGTTTTTACTGGCTTTAGACGTGATGCGCATCCAATGGCGGTCATGGTTGGCGTGGTTGGCTCGATGTCAGCATTTTATGGTGAATCTTCTGATATCCATGATGCCAAAATGCGTGAAATCACCGCTTATCGTTTGCTTGCAAAAGTACCCACCATTGCTGCATGGAGCTACAAGTACAATATTGGCGAGCCATTCATGTACCCACAAAACAAGCTCGATTACGCAGCGAATTTTATGCACATGATGTTTGCAACGCCTTGCGAAGAATACACGCCAAACCCTGTGCTGACTAAGGCCTTCGAACGCATTTTGATTTTACATGCGGACCATGAGCAGAATGCATCGACATCAACGGTACGTCTTGCAGGCTCAAGCGGGGCAAATCCATTTGCTTGCATCTCAGCAGGGATTGCTTCACTTTGGGGCCCTGCACACGGCGGCGCAAACGAAGCAACGCTCAATATGCTTGAGGAGATTGGTGATGTCAGTCGTATTGGGGAGTTTATTGCACGCGCCAAAGATAAAAATGATCCATTCCGTTTGATGGGCTTTGGCCATCGTATTTACCGCAACATGGATCCACGTGCTTCTATCATGCGAGAAACCTGCCATGAAGTACTTAATGAGCTTGGCTTACATAACGACCCGATGTTTAAGCTTGCAATGGAATTAGAAAAAATTGCGCTTGAAGATGAATACTTCGTGATCCGTCGTTTATACCCGAACGTTGACTTCTATTCAGGCATTGTGATGCGTGCCATGGGCATTCCAAACTCAATGTTTACAGCAATTTTTGCACTTGCACGCACTGCTGGCTGGGTGGCACAGTGGAGCGAAATGATTTCAGATCCCGAAGGGAAAATTGGCCGTCCACGTCAACTTTACACAGGCAGCACAAGACGTGAGTTTGTTCCGATTGATCAGCGCTAGGCTGATTAAAAAAACAAAAGGCGCCAAGGCGCCTTTTGTTTTTTCAAATAATGTCTACTTAAGCTGAGAATGAAGAACCACAACCACAAGTGGTCGTGGCATTCGGGTTGCGAATCACAAACTGCGAGCCTTGGAGACTATCGGTATAGTCAATTTCAGCACCCATCAAGTACTGCAAACTCATTGGATCAATAAGAAGCGTCACTGAATCACGTTCAACTTGCGTGTCATCTTCATTGACGGTTTCTTCAAACGTAAAACCGTATTGGAAACCTGAACAGCCACCACCACTCACGAATACACGGAGTTTTAAATCAGGTGAGCCTTCTTCTGCGATTAACTCTTTTACTTTCTTTGCCGCATTATCGGTAAAGACTAACGGGCTTGGCATTTCGGTCACTGCATTCATTTTATACTCCTTAATAATCACTATTCTTTGTTTAGTCGCCCACTTGGCACTAAAGTTGCGCAGATAAACGCACGCTTAATACTTGATTTAATTGCTCTACTATATCAGAAATTGATGCTTCAAGAACTATGGTAACAATGGGACCACATTCAACCCAGCACCTTCAGGCAAATCAAACATGATATTCATGTTCTGAACAGCCTGTCCTGCCGCGCCTTTGACCAAGTTATCAATCACAGACAGAATGACAACCGTTTCGCCACCATGTGGTTGGTGCACTGCAATTCTACATTGGTTAGAACCTCTCACAGAACGCGTCTCTGGATGGCTCCCTTTAGGGAGCACATCCACAAAAGCTTCACTGCTATATCTAGCTTCATACAATTTTTGCAAATCTACAGATTTCGTCAATTTCGCATATAGGGTTGCATGAATCCCACGGATCATCGGTAACAAGTGGGGCGTAAAAGTTAAGCCCACTTGCTGATTCGCCATCGCCGCTAAGCCTTGGCTAATCTCTGGCAAATGACGATGGCCTGCAACTCCATAGGCTTTAAAATTATCGCCAGCCTCTGCTAGAAGCGCGTGCACTTCTGCTTTACGTCCAGCACCACTCACACCAGATTTTGCGTCTGCTATCAGGTAGGTGGGGTCAATCACGCCAGCTTCAAGTAGCGGCATAAAACCAAGTTGCACAGCCGTTGGATAGCAACCTGGATTAGCGACTAACTTTGCGCTTTTAATCTTTTCCCGATTAATTTCAGGCAAGCCATAAACAGCTTCAGCAATTAACTCCGGGCAAGCATGCGTCATGCCGTACCATTCTTCCCAAGTCGGGACATCTTTGATTCTGAAATCTGCAGCCAAATCAATCACGCGCACATTTTTTGCAAGCAACTCTCTCGTTTGCTGCATCGCGATGCCATTTGGGGTTGCAAAAAAGACTACATCACAGATAGATAAATCCACTTGTGTAGGGTCTGAAAACGTTAAGTCAATATAACCCCGCAAGCTCGGAAACATCTCAGCAACCGGCATTCCTGCTTCACCGCGCGAGGTAATCACTGTCAGTTCAGCATTCGGATGGATCGCTAGCAAACGTAACAGTTCAACACCGGTGTAGCCTGTGCCACCAACAATCCCTATTTTAATTTTATCCATAGTTCGAAACCATTCTTAAAATTCTTTTGGCTATTCCAATAGCCAGTTAACAGCATAGTAACAAAAAGCCACGCCAGAAAACAAAAAAGCCGCAATCACGCGGCTTTTTTTGCTTAACGCTAAAAAATTAACGTTTAGAGAATTGTTTACGACGACGCGCTTTACGGAAACCAACTTTTTTACGCTCAACTTCACGTGCATCACGTGTCACAAAACCAGCTTTAGATAGCGCGCTCTTCAACGCTGCATCGTGGTCGATCAAAGCACGTGTAATGCCATGACGAACTGCGCCGGCTTGGCCAGACTCACCACCACCAATCACGTTTACCATGATGTCGAAGCTTGATTCGTTATCTGTCAAAGCAAGTGGTTGACGTAAAATCATGCGCGAAGTCACGCGTGAGAAATATTCATCAACTGGCTTGTCGTTCACAACGATGTTGCCTTTGCCAGATTTCAAGAAAACGCGAGCTACTGAGCTTTTACGACGGCCAGTACCATAATTATATTTACCAATCATATCGATTCCTTAAGCTTGGCTTTGAATGACTAAAGGTTGTGGCTGTTGTGCCACGTGGTCATGCTTAGCACCAGCATAGACTTTCATCTTGCGGAACATGGCATAGCCCAAAGGACCTTTTGGCAACATGCCCTTAACAGCTTTTTCCAAGGCACGGCCTGGGAAACGCTCTTGCATTTTACCGAAGTTAGTTGTTGAAATACCGCCTGGGTAACCAGAGTGACGGTGGTACAACTTATTCAAGTCTTTCGTACCTGTCACTTTGATTTTGTCCGCGTTGATCACGACGATGTAATCGCCTGTATCAACGTGCGGTGTGTAAATCGTTTTATGTTTGCCACGTAAACGGTGAGCAATCTCGCTAGCCAAACGGCCTAGCACCAAATCCGTAGCATCAACTACGAACCAGTCGCGCTTTACTTCGTGCGCTTTAGCTGAAAAGGTTTTCATTGGTAAGCCAATAATCACAAAAAAAATCAAGAGGCGGATTTTATGTCAGCGTAGAGCCCTTTGTCAAACGGTATCTGTGATTCTTTTTATATTTTTTGTATAAAAAAACCAATATAGGCACAACACATGCCAAATTATCGATTAAAAATAGTAATGCATCAGGATACCAATAAAAATTAATGCCCCTATCCAATTGTTATGCAAAAAGGCTTTAAAGCACTGAGCCTCATCACGATTTTTAATCAATTGGTAATGATATAAGATCACGGAAAATGCCACCAACAAGCCTGCATAATAAGGCCAAGACAGATTTAGTGAGTTTCCAACAAAAGCCAGCAATCCTAGCATCGCCATATAAAAAAACATAATCCACGCCACATCAAATCGGCCAAATGTGATCGCCGATGAGCGTATACCTATTTTTAGGTCGTCCTTTCTATCGACCATTGCATACTCAGTATCGTAAGCCAAAGACCAACAAACATTGGCGAGCAACATGAGCCAAGCCTCAACCGGGACTTGGCCCTGAACTGCTGCAAACACCATCGGAATGCCGAACCCAAAAGCAATGCCTAAATACGCCTGTGGCAATGGAAAAAATCGCTTGGTGAGTGGATAGCTTGCCGCCAAAAATAGCGCGGGAATAGAAAGTAAAATAGTGAGCTTATTGAGCAACAGCACTAAACCGAAGGCAATTAAACTGAGAGTAGCGGCAAGCACACAAGCCTCTTTGACACCCACTTCGCCGGAGACCAAAGGGCGCCGATTAGTTCTTGCCACATGCCCATCAAAATTCCGATCCGCCACATCGTTCATTACACAGCCGGCAGAACGCATTAAGATGGTCCCCAAGCTAAAAATCCCGACAAAAGTCCAATGCGGATGTCCATCAGCGGCTAACCATAGCGCCCAAAGGGTTGGCCAAAGTAATAACAAAATACCAATAGGCTTATCTAAACGCATCAAGCGCTGATAGGCATGAATCTTATAGACCGCGTCGGTTAGCTTCATTTTAGATCAAGGACCGCTGGCAAGAAAATCTCTGTGACCATAATCGTTTGGTGTTTGTAAGCACTCTTTAATATAAATGTAGAGCGTCTCGCCCAAAGAAATGAGGGCATCTGATCTAGTTGTTGAGCGAGTGCCTGATATAACACATGGTGCTGACAAATCTTCTTATATTGGAGCGGCGTGCGCAAGACTCGCGGATCAGCAAACAAGGCTGCGCCCAGCGGCTGACTACCAAGACGACTTAATCCGCGCCAAACCCCACGCAAACTTGCATGCGGCAGCACACTATGCGCAAATACTAAAGGTCTCTGGTCATCCATCAAGATCACATCTCGAAGCAAAGCTTGATGGTGCGGCACCAAGCCTAACAAAATAGATTCGTCCAAATAAGGCAGGCCATCAAGCACAAACAATGGCTTCACTCGGAAACCTCGCGTCTTTGCTTGCAAGCGTTTAGTCAGTGATCCTCGCTCAATTAACCATGGCCGATAGGCACCACTATTCATGGGTTGCTTAAGCCAGCGAGCACGCTGATAAAAGGAGGGTGGCAAAATGTTCACACTAAAATTATCGCACAGAAAAATTGAGGATATCGCGCGGTTTCATGACTACACCTTGACCAATTCCTCGCCGCGACTTAGCCAACGATCCAAATGCTTTTGGGCTTCAATTGGATGATTTTGGAGCAAGTCGTCTGCTAGCACCTGGGCTTTTTCTAACAAATCGGCATCACGTTCGAGATCGGCAATTTTAAGCATGGGCGCCCCACTTTGTCGGACGCCCAAAAATTCACCTGGGCCTCGCAGATGTAAATCTGCTTGCGCGATCTCAAAACCATCATTGCTTTCATAGATGGTTTTAAGTCTTGCACGGGCCGTTTCCGACAGTGGGGTTTGATAGATGAGGATACAAGCGCTCTTTGCGGCCCCACGACCAACGCGGCCACGTAATTGATGGAGTTGGCTCAAACCCATGCGTTCGGCATGCTCAATGACCATGAGGCTAGCATTAGGCACATCCACACCCACCTCGATGACCGTTGTTGCCACCAGCAACTGAAGCTCGCCATGACTAAACTCAGCCATCACCGCCTGCTTTTCTGCAGACTTCATTCGCCCATGGACTAAACCCACCCTTAAATCAGGAAAAGTTTGTTGGAGATGCTCAAACGTATCTAGCGCTGTTTGTAGCTGTAGGACTTCTGACTCCTCAATCAGTGGACAGACCCAATAAGCTTGGGCTCCTTGACTGCATGCCGCCCTGACCCGCTCGACGATTTCATCACGCCTCGCATCTGAGACTAATTTAGTGGCAATTGGAGTCCGTCCTGGCGGCAATTCATCAATGACAGACACATCCAAATCCGCAAAATAGCTCATCGACAGGGTGCGGGGAATAGGCGTGGCAGACATCATGAGCTGATGCGGCGCACTCACTGCATCACTTTGTCCTTTTTGCCGCAATAAAAGGCGCTGCTCAACACCAAAACGATGCTGCTCATCGACGACCACTAAACCAAGGTTTTTGAATTGTACGAGAGTTTGAAACAATGCATGTGTTCCAACGGCAAGTTGTGCACTGCCACTTGCAATGGCTTCTAAAGAAGCCGCTCTGTCTTTTTTACCCTGACTGCCTGATAGCCATGCGACTTGAATATTCAGCGGCGCGAGCCAGTGCAGCATTTTTTGGTAATGTTGTTCCGCTAAGATTTCCGTTGGCGCCATGATCGCAGCTTGGTAGCCATTTTCTATCGCCTGCAAAGCCGCCAACATGGCGACAATGGTTTTGCCGCTCCCCACATCTCCTTGTAACAAACGCTGCATCGGATATGGGCGACTTAAGTCCTGACTAATTTCCTTGACCACCCTTTGCTGCGCATTGGTCAGACCAAACGGTAATGTGCTCAAAAGTTGCGGAATTAAGATAGTAGAATGTTTTAAAACTGGAGCACCCAGCTCACGCCTTTTGGCGTAATGCTGCCGCATAGAAAGCTGCTGGGAAATCAACTCATCAAAGGCTAAGCGACGCCACTCAGGATTCGAGCGATTTTCCATCGCCTGCAGATTAGCTTCTGGTGGTGGATTATGGAGATAATGCAAACTTGCCTGAAAACTTGGCGTTTGTTTGGCATAAGTCTCTTTTGGCAATGTTTCACTGACATCACCGTTATTCAATGCCCAAGTCACCCATTTACGAATACTAGGCTGACTTAGGCCAGCGGTTGTCGGATAAACAGGCGTTAGCGTTTGTTTAACTGCTGTCGTTTCCCTCACGGCACGCGTTTGCGGGTGCACCATCTCATAGCCAAAATAGCCATGACGCACCTCACCTAAAGCTCTAATACGCGTGCCCTCTTTAAGCGCAGCAATTTGACTTGGATAAAAATTCAGAAAGCGTAAAAAGATATCGCCCGTGCCATCAGACAAACGAGCGATCAAAGACTTGCGTGGTTTATGACTCACTTCAAGGTGAATGATTTCACCCTCAACTTGCGCTTGCTCTCCAATGCGTAACTCGCGCACCTCACTAATATGGGTTTCATCCACATATCGTAAAGGCATATGGAGCAACAAGCCATGAACATCGCGAATACCTAGCTTATACAAGCCCGATAGCACTGGCTTGGTGATTCCTTTGATATCCGCGAGTTTGGTCAAACTAGCTTTGCTAAATTAAGCGTTAAGCTCAATCACGCCGTCCGCCTCAACCAGGGCACCACGAGGCAATGAAGCAACACCCACTGCTGCGCGAGCAGGATATGGCTGGGTAAAGTATTCAGCCATAATGGTATTCACCAGCGCAAAATTTGAGAGGTCAATTAAAAAAACATTCAATTTGACCACATCTGCTAGTGAGCAACCCGAAGCTTCAGCTACCGCTTTAAGATTGGTAAACACGCGATGCACTTGTGCTTCGATGCCCTCCACCATCTCCATTGAGGCTGGATCCAATCCAATTTGGCCAGATAGATATACGGTGTTGCCCACTTTAACTGCTTGTGAATAAGTCCCAATTGCTTGAGGTGCGCCATCGGTATGAATAATTTGCTTGCTCATTACTTTTTCCTAAATATCAGTGATTAAAAATGATGGTTAATTTCTATTGATGGCAGCGAGCACATCTTGCTCATTACTTGCTAAATGCGCATCTCTTGGTGGCAATACATCCGCCACAATTTCCAATTTCTTCCATGGGGCATCTGGTGTTGCACACTCGGCTTTTGGTACAAAAGCAGACTCTTCAACCAAGGCCATTTTATGAATATAGCGTGGACAATTTGGAAAGGTTTCTCGCACGGCAACACGCACCACCAAAATAGCCTCAGGCCAATTTGAAAGTAATGGGTCGTTTTCAGCCATGCTGGCTAAACCGTTAACTCGCACGCGCGCTTGTTTATCAAAGTCGACAAATAGCAAACCAACCTGACCATTGACGAGCACATTACCAGCGGACATAAACATGCCATTACCATCGTAAATTGGGAACGCGAGCGTGGTTGGATCGACTACTTTAACGAGTCCTTTTTGACCGCCTTTATAAGAACAGTTTGCTTGGCCTTTGTCATCAACCGTTGCAAGAAAAAACATGTTTTGTGCTTCAATAAACGCTGCATCCAGCGGATTGATTTCTGCCGCAATAATTCCTGCTTGCAATCTATCTGCCAAAGGGACAGTTTCAAATGCATCTTGAAGCTGACGCTGACCTTGATTGAAATACTCACTCATGACTTTTCCTTTCACATCTCATTGATGGGATAAACATTCACAATGTTCTTATTGCGCCCTTTGTTCAGCACCCGTTCCTTTGGTGCGATTCATCCGCACAACATCTGGAATCTTACGTAATCGGCGCATCAAATCTGCCAAATGCACACGATCTTGCACCTGTACGGTAAATAAAATATTGGTGTAAGTGCTGTTGTCTGACTCTTCCATACTGATGTTATCAATATTTGAGTTTGCATCTGCAATCGTAGAAGCAATGGTCGCCAACATCCCAGGCTTATTGGCTGCCGCAATTTTCAAGTTCACCTTAAATAAGCGATTGCCTTGTGGATCCCATTCAACATCCAACCATTTATCTGGATCCACACGGAATTTAAGGATGGCAGGACAATCGTGAGTATGAATCACCAAACCTCGATCTTTATTAATAAAGCCCAAAATTGGATCGCCAGGGATAGGGCGACAGCATGGTGCAAACTTCACCGCCATGCCCTCTGTGCCGCGAATGGTAATCGCACCAAGCGGTTTATTTGGGTGTTTAGCATGCCGTTCGCCATGCTCTTCACCCATGGAGATTAGCTGGTGAGCTACCATCACATTCAAACGTTTGCCTAAACCAATGTCAGTCAGAATTTCTTCTCTATTTTTTACACCATAATCTCGCAATAGTTTTTGCCATTGAGACTCTTCAATTTTGCTCGCATCCGTATGAAGTGCACGCAGTGCTTGGTTTAGCATACGCTCACCCAACTGCGCTGACTCTGTTGATTGCATAGACTTTAAGAAATGACGAATATGTGCACGCGCTTTTCCTGATACCACGTAATTGAGCCAAGCTGTATTGGGATGGGCGTGTGCTGCGGTAATAATCTCGACATGGTCACCGTTTCTCAATTCAGATCTCAGCGGCGCCAACTCTTGATTAATTTTTACAGCCACGCAGCGATTCCCAATATCGGTGTGCACCGCATAGGCAAAGTCTACCGCTGTCGCCCCTTTTGAAAGCGCAAGAATCTTACCTTTGGGGGTAAACACATAGACTTCATCAGGAAATAAATCAACCTTGAGGTGCTCTAAGAACTCTAATGAGTCAGCGCTTTCTGACTGAATATCCAGCAAGCGCTGTAACCACTGATGGGTTTGTTGTTGCATTGCAGTAAAGTCTGCATCAGTCGTTTTATAGAGCCAATGCGCTGCAACACCAGCATCGGCAATATTATGCATTTCTTCGCTACGAATTTGTATCTCAATCGGCGTGCCAAATGGACCGAATAAAGTCGTATGTAATGACTGATAGCCGTTGGCTTTAGGAATCGCAATGTAATCTTTAAACTTGCCAGGAATTGGCTTATATAAACCGTGCAAAACGCCTAATGCGGCGTAGCAAGCAGGTAAATCCTTCACGATTAAACGGAAGCCGTAAATATCAAAAATCTGTGAAAAGGCGATGGTTTTACCCGTCATCTTTTTATAAATACTGTAGAGATGTTTTTCACGCCCTGACACGTCTGCCTCAATCTTCATATCGGCTAGACGTTGTTTAATCGTCTCTAGAATCTTACCGACTACTTCTTTGCGATTACCTCGCGCCGCCAAAATCGCTTTTGAAAGCACGGCATAACGCATCGGGTAATGGTTTTTAAAGCTTAAGTCTTCGAGCTCTTGGTAAATTTCATTAAGCCCCAAGCGGTTGGCAATTGGCGCATAGATTTCCAAAGTTTCTCGCGCAATACGGCGACGCTTTTCTGGCTTCATCACATCTAAAGTTTGCATGTTGTGCAAACGATCAGCCAGCTTCACCAAAATCACACGAACGTCTTGTGACATGGCGAGGAGCATTTTGCGGAAATTTTCAGCCTGCGCTTCTGTGGCGCTTTGGAATTCGATTTTATCTAGCTTAGAGAGTCCGTCTACAAGTTCTGCCACTTGGACACCAAACTTATCGCCGACATCCTCTTTAGTAATACCAGTATCTTCGACTACGTCATGTAATAGCGCTGCAATAATAGTTGGGGTGTCGAGGTGTAAACCAGCCAATATCAGGGCAACAGAGACTGGATGGGTAATATAAGGCTCACCACTTTTACGCATTTGGCCTTGGTGCGCTAAATCACCAAAGCGATAAGCTTCCCACACTTGCTTGATATCTGAAGGTTTAAGGTATTTCTTGAGGGCTAAGGTGAGCTGCGAATCTTCACGATCTGCAGGTAACAGGGGCGCGGCAGGTGTTAGAAATTCTGCTCCGCGTTTTCCTGCATGATGATTTTTATCATGTGACATGTCAGGCTATCTACAATGAATGAAGACAGCCGTGAATTAAGCGTGACCGCGATTAAGAACTTCCAAGCCCACTTTACCCGCTGCAATTTCACGCAAAGCTAACACTGTTGGCTTGTCTTTTTGACCGTGAGTCGTGACCAAAGGCTCTGAACCATTCGCTAATTGACGCGCACGATAGGCTGCGACCAAAGTCAATTGAAAGCGATTTGGGATTTTTTCTAGACAATCATCTACTGTCATTCTAGCCATGGTAATACTCCTGAATTTTAGTAAGCAACTTAAATGAGACCTTTAATCAAGGCAACATGTCGCGTTAATTGGGTTGTGCATTTGAGGCGTTGCGTGCGGACAATCGCCGCTAAGTCTTGCAAGGACTCATCAAATTTGTCGTTAATTGTAACATAGTCGAACTCCCCTACGTGGCTCATCTCGTCACGTGCTGCCGCTAAGCGCTTGATAATCACCTCTTCACTATCTTGGCCTCGCCCGCGTAATCGTGACTCGAGCGCTGTCATGGAAGGCGGTAAAATGAAAATGCTAACCGCAGATGGATAAAGTTTGCGCACCTGAGCAGCCCCTTGCCAGTCGATTTCTAGGATTAAATCATTGCCAGCTGCCAAGGCTTCATCCACACGTGTTTGTGAAGTGCCGTAACGTGCACCGTGCACATGCGCACTTTCTAAAAAATCACCCTCGCCGTGCATCTTTAAGAATGTTGCATCCTCGACGAAATGATAATGCTCACCATTGACTTCACCGGGACGTGGTTGCCTAGTGGTATAAGACACTGAAAGTTTGATCTGATGATCTGCTGCAAGCAGCTCACGCACTAAACTAGTTTTACCCGCACCGGATGCGGCTGTAATAATAAATAAGTTACCTGACATGTCCTTACCTTTGATTATTCAATATTCTGAATTTGTTCGCGCATCTGTTCAATCAGTACTTTCAAGCTCATCGATGCTTGGGATACTTCTGTCGATACTGATTTAGAACCTAGGGTATTGGCTTCTCTATTGAGCTCTTGCATGAGGAAATCCAATCGTTTACCCGCCGCTTGGTCAGCATCTAAAATACGTTTCACTTCGCTCACATGGGCAGTTAATCTGGTGAGTTCTTCATCAACATCAATCTTCTGCGCGAACAACACCAACTCTTGGCGCACACGATCCTCATCCACACTTTTTAAAGCTTCTTGAAGTTTTGCGGTGAGCTTTTCTTGATAGGCTTTTACCTGCATCGGTAATAATGGTTTGACCGTTGCAACGATTTGCTCAGCATCGACCAAACGCTCAAGAATTAATGCCTTCATCTTCGCACCTTCACGCGCACGTGAGGCAGTCATGTCTTCTAGAGTTTGCTTAAGCGCACTTTTAATGTCTTCTGCCAGTTGCGCATTATCGCCCTGCTCATTTTGCACAACGCCAGGCCAATGCAAAATATCCGCAACTGAAAGTGCTTGGCTAGTCGGAAAACGCTGCTGAATTTGAGTGGCGACCTCAGAGAGATTAGTTAAGACCTCTTCATCCAATGACAATGCTTTATCTGCAGCGCCGCGTTGCACCAGGCTTATGCGACACTCCACTTTACCGCGGCCTAATTTTGCTGAAATCATTTCACGCACAACAGGTTCGAAACTGCGTAAATTCTCATCTAGCTTCATATGAAGCTCTAGGTAGCGATGGTTCACTGAACGCAGTTCAACCACCAACACCCCATTCGTCAGTTGCCTTTCAAGTGAAGCAAAACCTGTCATGCTATAAATCATTGCGTGTGATTCCTTTTAAGAGTTTAGATGGTATCAAATCTAGTCACCTTCACACCATTAATAACAAGATATTTCTAGCTTATAATGAACGCTTCAAGAAAAACCAATTGTTAGGAAACACGATGTCTGCCAATACTTCACGCCCAAGTGGGCGCGCAAACAACCAATTACGCTCCGTTGAGATTATTCGCAGTTACACCAAACATGCCGAAGGCAGTGTATTAGTAAAGTTTGGTGATACACATGTGCTTTGCACAGCCAGTGTTGAAGAAAAAGTCCCGGGCTTTCTAAAGGGTAAAGGTCAGGGCTGGGTGACAGCGGAGTACGGAATGCTTCCTCGCTCTACCGGAAGTCGCATGGATAGAGAAGCGGCTCGTGGCAAACAATCTGGGCGCACACAAGAGATTCAACGTTTAATAGGCCGCAGCTTACGCGCGATTATTGATTTAGAAAAACTAGGCGAGCGTAGTATTCAAATCGACTGTGATGTCATTCAAGCAGATGGCGGCACACGTACTGCTAGCATCACTGGCGCCTATGTTGCATTGCAAGATGCGGTTTCCTATTTGCTAAGTCACGAATTGATCAAAGAATCGCCACTCAAAGATTCTGTGGCCGCTATTTCTGTGGGGGTTTATAAAGGCATCCCTGTGCTTGATCTAGATTACATCGAAGACTCTGACTGCGATACCGACATGAACGTGGTCATGACAGGCAAAGGTGGCTTTGTAGAAATTCAAGGAACAGCGGAAGGCGAACCATTTAGTCATGAAGACATGACCGCCATGCTTGGTCTCGCCCATGTAGGAATTAAAGAACTCTCTATCAAACAAAAACAATCACTAGGTTTGTAATGCAATTACCATTCAATAAACTCGTCATTGCTTCAGGGAACAAAGGCAAGCTGAAAGAGCTTGCGCATTTACTTGAACCGCTTGGCTTGGAAATTATTCCTCAAGCTGAACTTAACGTGCCTGAAGCGGAAGAGCCGTTCGCAACGTTTATTGAAAACGCTTTAGCGAAAGCACGCCATGCCAGCAAAATCACTGGCTTACCTGCTTTAGCGGACGATTCTGGTTTATGTGTGGATGCGCTTCAAGGCGCGCCCGGGGTAATCTCAGCGCGGTATGCCTGTGAAAATACTGATATGCCAAAATCAGATGCACGCAACAATGAAAAGTTATTGGCCGTGATGGCGGGACAACAAAATCGTCATGCGCATTTTTATTGTGTGATTGTGCTGGTTCGTCATGAGAACGACCCCGAGCCAATGATTGCAGAAGGCATCTGGACGGGTGAGATTTTAACGGCGCTCAAGGGCGACGATGGGTTTGGCTATGACCCACTATTCCTGGATGCCAAAACTGGCAAAACGGTGGCCGAACTGCCATTAGAAATCAAAAGTCGTATCAGCCATCGCGGCCAGGCGATGACCAAACTACTGCAAAAGCTAGAAAGACTTTCCTCATGAGCGACGCCAACAAATCTAACTGGCCGAAATGGGTGAGAGACGACAAGAGCGTGGTCTCCTGCACTGAAAAAGTGAAAGTCATGACCGAGAATTTTGATGAGCTAAAACAAATGGCGCAAGACGCCCTCGAAGATGGACTGCTCATGGAAGTCTCTGAGGCTCAGATGCGGGAAGCTTTACATGTGCTGGTGGACAGCCTGATTAATCCTTACCCAAATACCGATTCAAATTAAGCGCAGCAAGTAATGATTCCCATCATTCCGGTTGAAAGCGTTGCGCCGCCAAACACTCAAGCGCCCCTCACTGTTAGCAATACCATCTCTGGTTTAAAGAACCCACCACCTCTCTCGCTCTACATTCATATTCCATGGTGCGTGCGTAAATGTCCTTATTGTGACTTTAACTCCCATGAAAATAAGAACAACTACTCAGAAGATGTTTATGTGGACGCCTTAATTGCGGATTTAGAACAAGCAACGCCTTTGGTGTGGGGAAGAAAAATACAGAGCGTATTTTTTGGGGGCGGTACGCCTAGTTTATTTTCAGATAAGGCCATCGATCGTATCCTCAGTCATGTCCGCATGCTTACCCCTTTAGAGTATGGTGCGGAGATCACATTAGAAGCCAATCCGGGCACAGTCGATGCAGGACATTTTGCTGGGTATAAAGCCGCGGGCATTAACAGACTCTCTATTGGCATCCAAAGTTTTGATAACCGCTACCTCAGTGCACTTGGCCGAATTCACAATGAAGATGAAGCCATGAAGGCGGCCGAGTTAGCGCTTGCCACCTTTGATAGCGTTAATTTGGATGTGATGTATGCCCTGCCCAATCAAACGCTTGATGATGCCTTGAGCGATGCTAAGCGGGCCTGTGCTTTGAATCCAAACCATCTATCCTTCTACCATTTGACCTTAGAGCCCAATACGCCCTTCCATCGCACACCGCCTAGTTTGCCGGATGACGACACCAGCGCATTAATGCAGGAGCAGATAGAAGGCATATTAAAATCAAACGGCTATGCGCATTACGAAACGTCTGGCTTTGCTAAGCCAGGTAAAGAATGTCGCCACAATCTCAACTACTGGACCTTTGGAGACTACCTGGGGATTGGTGCTGGTGCTCATAGCAAATTAAGCTTTCACGACAAAATCATTCGCCAAACTCGTCATAAACATCCGAACCGTTATTTAGAACATGCCGTCAAAGGTGAAGCTGTGGATAATGAATGGGCCATTCCACGCGAGGAATTAGGCTTTGAATTTATGATGAATGCGCTGCGCTTAACTGGCGGCACTCCTTTAAGTTTGCTAGAACAGCGGACAGGATTAAATATAAATGTACTCAGCAAGCAACTTGGTGAAGCTGAAAAAAAGGGACTGATCACACAATCTCTTAATGCTCAAAACCAAGTTGTCATTCAACCCACATTAGTGGGGCAAAGATTTCTCAACGAACTCTTGCAGATGTTCCTTTAAGTCCCCATAAAACGATGCCTTGGTCATCGGTCAACATCATATAACTCAGATGATAAATGATCAAAAATATCGCTGTCAGCCCTCATTTGGCAATCGATTCCAAGGATTTGGCTTTGTTTGGCAAAAGGGGGGTTTTATGAAATTCTGATTCAAAATAATTGGGCTTGAATTTTAATCAATCGCATCCATATTGATGGCATTGATTAAACTAAAGGGAAGCGCCATGACAACGCCCAGAGCCACCATTAAAAATCGACAAAATGCCAAAAAATCAACGGGTCCAATCACAGTCCTCGGCAAAGCGAAAGTGAGGGGCAATGCAACTTCACATGGCGCCCGAGCAAAGCATTTCATCAACCAAGATGAACAGCAAGCCTACCAATTATTTCTCGAAGCTCTTCAGCTTCAATATCCCTCTCAGAATCCATTGGTGATGATGCAACTAGACCGTATTGCAAATTTTAAGGTTCAAGCAGATAGAATTCAAAGGAGCATTGATGCGACTTTTGCTGCTTCTGAATTAAAACAGTCTTCCAATGAAATATTGATGGACTTGTTAGAAATGGATAAGGATCAAAAAAAGATTGCTGAAAATATCGACGCAGAAGATCTCAATATTAAAGAATTGATAAACCTAGATCGCATCCGAGTGGCAACAGAGTTAGCAGCATTCGATGCTTCCTCTTTTAAATCCCAAAATGATTTTATTTTTCATACACCGCTCTTTTGCCAACTACTCCTGAATGAGGCCAATGAATATGATCAGGACATTGATTACTTCATCGAACAAAACGCTGATTTATTAATTAATCTGAATGGCACTTCATTGGCTATTATGAAAAGTCTTATTAAGTTAGAGAATAAAAAAGCGCGCAATCATGATATGGATTCTTCCGACCTATCGATCGCTCCAACACCTGAACAGTCATTGAACTATAAAATCTCACAGGTAAAATTAAAAAACTTACATTTCGCGGCTAAATTATATGGCAATGAAATTAACAGAGTCGGTGAGATTCATTACAAGGTGCAGGCGTTTAATCAACTTAAAAAAATTGAAAGAAAACCACTTGCGCTCAATTATGAACAGTTAGATAAATTGCAACGCTATCAGACGACTATTCAAGGACAACTTTCAAGAATGGTAGGAGAGCTTCTTGAGTTAGTGAAATAGCCCTTAATGGATAATTTGATTGATCTGAATAATTGGCAACATGACCGCCAAGACAATCGCCATCACCATCGCCCCCATCACAATAATAAGCGCAGGCTCTAGCACACTGGTAAAAATGGTGATTTTGTTATTAACCTCATTTTCTTGCTGAGCGGCGGCGCTATCAAGCATCTTGTCGAGGTTGCCTGTTTGCTCGGCGTTGGCAATCAAATGGATAAGAATCGGGGGGAAAAGCTTGCTAATCTTGAGCGACTTGCTCAAGGCACCTCCATCTTTGACGCTTTTAATGGCGTTTTGAATCGCTTCGCGCATCGGCAAGAACGGCGTGGCCTTAGAAGCGGCATTCAGCGCTGAAATAATGGGCACCCCACTTCCCACCAAAATTGATAAAGTCTTGGCAAAACGCGCCGTATTGACACTTAGAATGAGGCTACCAAGCACCGGGATCTTGAGCAAGCTCAAATGAAATTTTGATCTCAGTTCATTATTTTTTAGAGACTGGTTAAATAGATACACCCCAGATGCAATCGCCACGATGAGATAAATCCATGTCGCTCTGAGGAAGTCACTCACAAAAATCATGGCAACCGTCAAAAAAGGAAGGCTCTGCTTAGATTGTTGGAACACCGTCACCACTTGTGGCACCACATAAATCAGCAAGCCGCCAACCACCAAAATAGCGGTGAGGGTCACCAAGGCTGGATAAACAAAAGCAGCAACGACTTTCTGGGTGAGCTGGTGTCTTGACTCGGTATAACTTGCAAGGCGGTCTAAAATCTTAGAGAGCTCCCCAGACTGCTCGCCCGCGGTCACGATGGCACAATAAACTTCTGAAAACACGTCTGGATAATTTCCCATCGCCTGGGACAGCGAATTGCCAGCCATCACATCCGCGCGAACATTAAGGAGCATCTCCCTAATCTCAGTCTTTTCAATCTGCTCAGCAGTTGCAGCGAGCGACTGTTCAATATTAAGCCCCGCATTGAGTAAGGTGGATAATTGACGCGTCACCTGACTTTGCTCGTAACTAGATACCTTATGCCGATTAAATATTGGGCTGGAGGTTTTTTGACTATTGCCTAGCTCACTTAGGGCATCTACTTTAACGGGGATGAGCCCCATATCCCGTAAACGCGTTCTGGCAAGTCTTAAGGAGTCAGCATCGACCACGCCCTGACTGGTCTTGCCTTGTTGGTTAATGGCTTCAAATCTAAACGCGGCCATGGACTAATCTTTAGTCACGGTAATTAGCTCTTCTAATGAAGTGACCCCAGACTCTACCCAGCGCAGCCCATCTTGACGAAGATCTGTCATGCCTTGAGAAATGGCGTAGGCTTTAATGCTTTGTTCTGAGACGTTATCATGCATGAGTTTACGCATCTCATCATCCACGACGAGCAGCTCATAGATTCCGACTCGCCCACTATAACCGGATCCCCCACAAGAAGCACAGCCCACCGGACGATACAGGTATTCGGGCGGTGTTGTTGATTTTAAAAACGCAAGCTCAGCCTTATCTGGCTGGTAGGCACTGCGACAATCCTTGCAAAGACAGCGCACCAAACGCTGCGCCAAGACCCCCGACAATGAAGAGGCCAATAAGAAGGGTTCAATCTCCATGTCGATGAGTCGCGTCAATGCGCTCACCGCATTATTGGTATGGAGTGTCGCGAGCACTAAGTGCCCAGTGAGGCTAGATTGCACGGCAATTTGCGCCGTTTCTAAGTCACGGATCTCGCCTATCATGATCACATCCGGATCTTGTCTTAAGATTGAACGAAGCGCTTTAGCAAAGCTCATGTCGATCTTAGCATTGACCTGGGTCTGAGAGATGTTCGGCAGGTTATACTCGATCGGATCCTCCACTGTCATGATGTTCAAGACCTTGGTGTTAAGGGATGAAAAAGCCGAATAAAGGGTGGTGGTTTTCCCAGAACCCGTAGGGCCGGTGACTAGAAATATCCCGTGGGGTTGATTGACCAAGCCATCCACTTTGGCTTGCGTCACTTCGCTCATGCCCAACTTAGAGAGATGAAGCTTTTGTCCGTCTTTTTCTAAGATCCGCAGCACAGCGCGCTCGCCGTGCCCCGTTGGTAAGGTAGAAACACGAATGTCGACAATCTTGCCTGCGATCTTAAGCGTGATGCGTCCATCTTGCGGAAAACGTTTCTCCGCAATATCAAGCTGTGCCATTACCTTGATTCTGGAGACTAGCGCGGAGTGCAGTGCCCGGTGTGGTTCTACAATATTTCTTAACGAACCATCGACTCTAAAACGCACAATCGACTTCGCCTCATAGGGCTCAATATGAATATCCGAAGCCCCATCTCGAAGTGCTTGCGTAAAGATGGCATTAATCATCCTTATAATGGGGGCGTCGCCCTCTGCTTCTAGCAGGTCATCAACTTCAGGAAGTTCTTGAATGAGCTTAGAGAGATCTAGATGAGTGTCCAGATCCCCTGAGAAAGCACTCGATGCGCCGTTTTGTGCATAATTATCCGTCAGAAGTGAGTCGAACCGTTCAAATGAAATTTCATGGGGCACCACAGTCAGCTGATAGACTCGCTGGAACTCGAGCAGGGTTTGTAGCTTGGTGTCATTTCTCACCCAAAGGTCAACGCTGTCTGCTTTAATCTCTTTGACCAATAGTCCCATGGTCTTCGCAAAGCTATAGGGAATGGCAATGGCTTGAGACTCAAGCGACCGGTTGAACATGACTGATAAAATGGGTGAGATTCATTAGATAATGATTTTATCTATTTTCTGGGGCATTAGCGTTAGCCTGCAGATGTAACATGTTACAAGTCCAAGCAAAAAGCCCACCCTATATAATTGTTGTGCCCTTAAAAGCTGTTTAAAGCCGTATTCAAAGAATACGTCTGGAGATACTTTCTCAATTGACATGGCGCAATCAATGCAAATTAAAAAAATACATGTAACGATGATGCTAATCGGTACGCTTAGCTTTATTGGGAACGCTGTCGCTGAAGATATCCCGATCAAAGGGGTATCGGTGTTAGAAGACAAAGTATTCTTAAACTTTGTTGATACTGATATCGAATCCGTCATCAAAGCGATTGGACAGATTTCAAATAAAAACTTCCTGATCGACCCTAAGGTAAAAGGGACGATCAACATCAACACCACTAAGCCCGTGCCTAGAGCAATGACCTACCAAATCCTGCTTTCCGCGCTGCGCGTCCAAGGCTTCGCTGCAGTAGAAGATAACGGGGTTACCAGCATCGTGCCTGAAGTGGATGCCAAGACAAGGTTTACCCCAAGTCTTGCAAATGGCAAGCAAGGGGCATTACAGATTGTGACTCAAGTCTTTACCCTCAAAAACGAGACAGCGGGCAATCTCATTAATATTGTGAAGCCACTCATGTCAGCCAACAGTGTCATCACGCCCTACCCAAGCAACAACTCACTCATTGTGACCGACTACGCTGATAATCTTGCGAAGATCTCAAAACTAATCAACTCAATTGATGTGCCACATCAGGGCGAAAACGCCATTGTGCGACTAAAGTTTGGCTCCGCGCTTGAACTTTCTCAACTGCTAAATAAGATTATTGCAGATACCAATACAGGGGATGCCACCAAGCGATTTATTGCCGTTCCCGATGCACGGACTAATTCGATCGTGCTGCACGCGGACAATCTCAGCCTAATCAACCGTGCTTATCAAATTATTGAAAAATTAGATGTGCCTACCAGTAGAGCGGGTAACGCGATTCATGTGGTCTACCTCAAAAATGCTGACGCTGCGAAGTTAGCGGCCACACTGCGTGCACTCATGACCGGGAAAGGCATTGATAGTGTAGCCGTGTCTTCATCATCAAATAACACAGTTCAGCCAGCCTTGACCCAACCAACAACGCAAAATGTTGCCACAGCAGATCCAAACAAAGCGTCTGCAGCGCCCGCTTCAAATGATAATAGTATCCGTCAAGCCAACGTATCCTCCCCATTTTCACCACTTGCCAGCGCGCAAGAAAATGGCATGATCCAAGCAGACATTCCGTCAAACTCCTTATTGATCAGTGCACCTGATCATACCTATAACATGCTCTTAGCGGTGATTGACAAGCTCGATGTAAGACGAGCACAGCTCTATATTGAGGCTTTGATTGCTGAAGTTTCAACAGACAAAGCCTCTGAATTTGGGGTGCAATGGCAAAACTTAGAAGGCCTGAATGCTCAAAGTGGTATCCAAGGCATTGCAGGCACTAACTTTAATAAGGCGGGCGGCAATATTTTAGGGGTTGCAGGCAACTTGAGCACCGCTGGGAATGGTTTAAATATTGGAATTTTGCGTGGCAAGGTCAATATTCCTGGTGTTGGCTTAGTCGCTAACCTAGGAATGTTAGTCCATGCACTTGAATCTAAGGCAAATGCAAATATCCTATCCAAACCAAACATACTTACCTTAGATAACGAGGAAGCCAAGATTATCATTGGCCAGAACGTACCATTTGTGACAGGGCAATATGCTCAAACAGGCGGATCAGCCTCTGTCTCGCCATTTCAAACCGTCGAGCGTAAGGACGTTGGTTTAACACTTAAGGTCAAACCACAAATCTCTGAGGGGAACACCATCAAGTTAGTGATCTATCAAGAGGTGTCTAGTGTGGCCTCCAATATCGCTAACGCTGCTGGCATTACCACCAATAAGCGTTCGATTGATACATCCGTGTTAGTGGATGACGGCAGTATTATTGTCCTAGGCGGATTAATTGAGGATAGGGTCAGCGATACCGTCAGCAAGGTCCCTGTATTGGGAGATTTGCCCTGGCTTGGCACCATGTTTAGGAGTGTCACTCGCGGTCATGCCAAAACTAACCTGATGGTATTCTTGCGACCCTATATCATGAGAGCGTCTGAAGACTTGAGCAAGGCGAGTAATGAGCGTTACGACTACATCACGCAAGAACAGTTAAAGGTGACCCCGAGACCATCGTGGCCCTTACCTGATGACGGGGCTGTGACTCTACCTGAAAAATCAGGCCGCCCCTTACTAGAGGGCTATTCGGATAAGCTTGACCAGGAAATGACACCTGCATCAAAATAATATTTAAGGTTTAAAGAAAATAAACTGCTATTGCTTCCACTTTTAAGTACTTTTCTGGCCATTGCAATTATTGGATGGAATCACATAAAAAAAGAGGAAGTACCACGCATAGAAATATGACCTACGGGCCTTTGGGAGAGATCGCAACAGCTGACGGTTGTGAGGCCATTCTATTTTCAAGCAAAATTTTGGTGAGTCGACCAGTTTGACCTACTTCAATATAGTTAGCTCCTAAGGTTTCGAGCTTTATACCAGGCAAAATCTCTGCATTAAGAAGCGCAACACGCTGCTTGCCATCCGCCATTTTAAGAATGGCGAAACCAGGCTTTGCAGCGGTGGGTGAAAAAACCCCCACCAATTTAAAATTAATTGCGGCAGTCGGAATAGGCGATCCTTTATGGCCAAACCACTGACTGGCAAGAATAAGCTCACTAAGGTCAGTCTTGGCTACTTCTATCTGTGGCATTGCCGCAAACGGTCCTGGCAAGATCACTTTCCAGATCCAGGAAGCAAGTAACATTAACCCCCAAATAGTTAGTAAGCCCTTACTTATATTTACTAGCAAATCATCAAGCTGACGCTCAACATTCACATAAGATTTTAATTTTAATTTTAGTTTCATCAGATAGATGCTCCAAAGAGCCACAGCAATCCTAATAAAATAGGCTGATGAATCATATAAATTAAGAGGCTATGGCGCCCTAACCATGCAGGAACGGCCAGAACCTTGCCCTCACTCAAGCGATCGCCTTGCACTAAAGCCCCACTCAATATAAAGCGTGTGCCTAAATATATCCCCATCAAAAAGACCCCTATCCACGGAAAGATTGGCACATAATCCTCGGTCACCGGCTTAAAAGTCATGAAGCCTATCCATTGCAATAAGGGCTGATTAAAAAAAGTGGATTGGTAAAAAATACCTAATCCTAGTGCAACAAACCCTACCAACAACAATGTCATCGGGTGCCAATCAATGTGCCTGCCAACAAGGCTTGCAATCACGATGAAGTGCAGCACCCCAAAAAATATCCATGCGTCTGGAAACATGAAATAGCTTCCAGCACTCACCAATGTTGCGCACAAACCAATACGCAGGATGCGCATAATGGAGGGGCTATCTGACCTTGCTTTAGCGATTGATAGACTGATACCAGAAATCAATAAAAATGTAGTTAAGATCAGGCTTCTCGCCGTGAGCCATGCCACGCTATTATTGAGGTCTTGATGAATATAGCCCGCACTGTTTAAATCAAAACCAAAGTGATAACAAGCCATGGCAATGACTGCTAGGCCACGGAATACATCAAGCATAAAGAGCCGTTTTGGTCGCATCATCATTAAATCTTAATCCTATAAACACCACTACCGGTGGCGGTCTCATTCCCGATAAGTTGCAGGACTTGTTGTAACTGTGCCTGCTTATCAGGCGATGCGTTCGCACTTCCTTCAAAATCAAATGCTTGGTGCACGCCGCCCTGACCATTCCCCTGAAGAATGAGTGGACTGCCCGATTGGGTATTGAGTTTGATTTTAAGCTGATCGCCTAGGCCTTCAAAACGGGCGGTGTAATTGCCTAATGGATTAAGCGAGCTAAGTGGGGAAGTGACCTGGTCCCAGTTCACCTCAAAATTTCCAAGCATCTGATTTTTAGTGAGCGAGAAATTTTCAGCATGGATGCTAATCACCCCACCTAACTCTGCCGCGCTCAGTGTTGGTACTAGAAACTGGACCACCTGGCCTGGAAGATTAAAGGTCGCATGTTCGATATGCAAACGACTAGGATCAATCGTCAACCAAAAAGGACTCCCCTCATTCCAAGTCATATTAAGGGCAAGCTTGCCTGTTAGGAGCTGCATAGCCTGTACATTCCATGCGATTTTACCCAGATCAATGGCGCGATGACTCTGCGTGTCGTTAAGCGTGACGTGCGCGGCACCATGCCAGAGAGAGCCCTCGGGCGCTGCAAGGCTTACTTTTTGCTCAAAATACTGGGCCAGCAGCACATTCAAAAATTGTGCGGGCACCTGAATGACTAGCGCCAATAATAAAGCGGCGCTTAAAAAAACAATGCGACTTATTTTGTTCATACTAATTTTGCGCTCCAAGCACGGCATCAACTTTGACCTCGCCAGCCTTTACATTCGGGCTGATCACGCAGGAGATCACGCGAATGCCTTGATTAGCTTGCAAGCCTTCTATCCATTTAACCCAGGTATCGAAACTCAACGTGCTAATTTGTACATGCAGCATATGACCAACCGGATCAGGCTGATCTGTGAGCTGATCAAGCAAGATGCCTTGTGCTTTGGCTGAACGCTCAACAGATGCCTTTAGTCCCTCTTTAGAAGTTCTAGTCAGATGAAACTGGTTACGTTTACTTTCGATCTCAGCAGCCTGAAGCTTCATCAAGTTGAGCTGCGCCACTTTTTTAGGAAGCTCTTTAGCAAACTTTTCACTGGCTTGCTGGGTAGGCAACCATGCATAAGCATATAAGAAAAAGATCAATGTCATAGAGCCAAACACCCCTAAAAAAACCTGCTCTTTTTGACTAAATCCCTGCCAACGATCAATGACTAATTGTTTCATTTAAGCCCCGCACTAATGATGAGTTTTACTTCGGTCAAGGGGCCATTGACCTGCCCTCTTTCTAGGGTGGCGCTTAGTCCTGCGCTCGCTAATTTTTGAAGCATGGCTTCTGCTTGATCAATTGTCTCAATACGAAAAGTAAGCGTAATCTTTCGATCTTGGTAGGCCATGGAAATCAACTTTTCTGGGGGGATTGCACCGATTGTTTGACTGATCACCGCCAGCAGAGGCTCAAAGTCTGAACTGCCTGATTCACCCCCAGCATGTTTATTCTCCTCTAATTTTCTTTGCATCTGCAGCGGCGCATCCACAATCGTGGTGGTCTCAGGAAAGCTTGCTTTAAAAACTGAAATCATCTCTTGGTCAAGCCGATGGCTTTGACGATATTGAAGTCCTAAATCAATCAAGGTAAAGCAACACTGCAGCGCTAAGATAAGCCCTGCAATCAAAGCGCAGCTCTTGAACTGATAAAGCCTTTGAACGAAATCGTTGGAGGGTGAAAACTCTTTTTGTAATAAATTAAATGGTGCGGAGATCCTGTTGGACTTCCATTCTCTGTTGATTGCCACCCCACCTTGAATGCCAAGCTTGATCGCCCATCCTGTTATCGTTTCAGCGCATTCACCATAGGCTTGAAATACGTTCGGCGTTGAGAATTGATCTTTTTCCTTAAATGCCGCGAGGAGCAAATAGGGAACCACGTTATGATCACTGTCTGTAAGGTCAAAAGCAAAACCCCTTGTTTGACTTGTCCTCACCAAGATACTTTTTCCTTGCTGGGCGATGGTCCAGGCATTTTCCTTGTGCGCTAACAGCAAGCAGTCTGGGAACATGCGCTTGGCTTGAAGCTTGGCCCTAGATAAAGCACTGACACAATTCTTTATCCAAGCTTTTTGAATAACCGCCAGTGTTGCTTGGTCCCCTACACGGGAAGCGATTACCACATGCACGTCTTCTGGACTTGACAAGACAAACTCTTCGACAATAAAGGGGAGGGTCGCCTCTAACTTTTTACTAGGGACCTCAGGAAGTTGAATGTCGATAAAATTCACCAAGTGGGTTGGAATCACCACCTCAGTTTCATGACAACTTGGAAGTTCGTTCAGATCTGACGTGCCATGGCGAATCACTTGGCCAGTCTGATCAAGCACCATCCAGTCATGCAAACTCTGTTCTTGCAGGTCCGCCTTGATAAAGAGTCTGAGTGTGGTCAAGTGTATTTCTTCCAAATAATTTGAGGCCAACCAGCCTCCTCACGCTTGAGTAAGGCTGAAGCATTGACGGTAGTTTTGCCATAACGAGTTTGAGTGATCACCAAAAAATAACGGCTGCCCACTGAGATCTGACTTTCTGTAATCTTTGGCTTATCGCCCAACACTTTAATCAATTCTCCGGTGTTTTGGAAAGGCTGCGTATTGCGCTTTGTAATGATTGCCTCCACCTCAAGTGGACCTAGCTCAGGAAAGGCAAACCTTAAGACTTCGGCTGAAGCGGTGTTGATGTTAATCGTGGTTACCTCAGGAAGCACTACGCAATACTGCCCAGTTCTCGCCACCATTTCATGGCTAAATCCCATGACTCGGCTAAGATTACCTACCTCTGTGAGTAACTGGTTAGCCGTTTTATAGGGCGCAGCTTGGGCAATATAAACATTGTCTTCCGCCCCGTTAGGCATGGTCACCTCGAAATCTTGGTCTATCCAATCCACCAAGGCATCCACCGGACCAGCGTCACCTCCTGCTTGGGTCATAAAATACTTTAAAGCTTTGGATTCAGTATCATTGGCAGCCGTTGAACGTGAAAGATTATTCAGATTAAAAAAAGCCTGCTGATCTAGTATCAAACCCTTAATCGTCCCCGATTCAAAGGGAGTGGCTGGGAGTTTTCTGGCCCACGGCTCCTTGAAGTGATCCACCGGGCCAAGTTTTGCATCCTCGGCAAGAATAGCGCGCGACCATTCCATCCCGGCATCTGACATCCGGCGAGCCTGAGACGAGGAGAAATGATTTTCCATCTGATTGATGAGCATCTGATGCTGAAATAGCAAGTAACTTGCAATAGAGGCTACTAGCGCAGCAATGAGCATGGCAGATATCACAGCAATGCCTCGTTGTTGTAAATTTGAATGAACGTTTTTCATAAGGCAAATAAGCGCCGAATATTCTCGCCGGAACGCATGGTGATCTCTAAAGAGACTGCCCTGGGAAAGGGGGTATCCTCTCGATTGGCTGTCTTAGCCTCAGGCCACGACATAACCCACCTACCATCCTTGGTTAAATATTTAAATGTTAAATTACTCACGTTTTCTAGCACCTCAAATACTTCTGGTTTCTGCGCACTGGTCACATCTAGCGATGGCCATTGAACTAGCTCAATAGCGCCTTGATTTAAGCGATAACCAATCCGCCTGGTATCCATCAAATAACCTGATTGCTGAGCATCCCCAAACCTTGAAAAGGTAAGCTGCGCCCCATACTGATCTCTAAATATCGGCTGCGCCCACCATGCGGGCTCTACCAAATCATTCGCATTTCTAATCGGCCGATTCGCATGTTGCTTCACATCTAGTTCAAAACGCTCCAGAAACAACATCACTTGCCGCCACTGACGATCTTCGTCTCCAATGCGCTCTTTAACCCTGATTAAGCCGTCAATACCCTTATAGGCGGCAATTGAAATTAGGCTAAAAATCGCTAGTGCGATCACGACCTCAATCAGCGTAAAGCCCCTTAACGATCGCTTAAGCATCACTATAGGGCAGGCTTTACTAAAAACCCCACCAACCTTCTCAGTGAATAGTCTGGATTACTAGGCTCATAAACATTCACCACCACTTTTTTAAACGCGGGATTGGGGGTGTCAGTAATTTCCTCCACCCAGTTGAGTGCCATCCCTGCTTGCACTTCTTGGCCCCTCAGAACACCAGCCGGCAACCAATCCTGATAGATGGAATGCGTTTCTAGTCGGTTCTGCGCCACCCAATCTGCACGCAACTTAAGCTTTAGATAATCACTTGTATTGATCACATTTAACGCTACGCGACTCGCTGCCATGAGCGATACTGCAATAATCGACAGGGCAACCAGCACTTCAATTAAGGTAAAGCCTCGCTTATTTTTACGCATTTACTGTTCAACTCGAATCATCTTGATTTGACCAATCAAATTACCAACCACTTTGATGTGCGCACTTTCATTATGTAATCCAATTTCAAATGGGGCCTGAACGCCGCTTGGATTCATAATCACTCTGGCCAAATTGCCTGCTTGCTTTCCCTGCTTCGCTACATACTCGATTTGGGCATCCTCTGGCAGGGTTCTCTCCCGCAGTGAGGTATCGTTCATCAGTGGCTTCCAGACCTTGAGATCCTGGTCTCTTTCCAAAAACCGATAGCCCGCAGCCGTTTGATCCCATGCAATCGCACTTCCAGTAGCAATAGAGATATCGGTTGCATAGTTTAAGAGTGCGGTTAAACGATTTCCCTCCTCAAGCAAAACTTGCTCAGGATTTTTACTGAGATTGGGCACAATCATTGCCAAGGAGATCCCGATGACCAGCATGACCAACATCATTTCAATCAGCGTAAATCCATGTCCTCTTTTAAAGGTTCCAGGAACCGATGTCAGCATCATTGCCTTCCCCACCAAGCGCCCCGTCAGGGCCAAAACTAAATACGTCAATGTCGCCATGCAGTCCAGGAAGTAAGTATTGATATGGATTGCCCCAGGGATCTTTAGGTAACTTATCTAAATAGCCATCCTTTTTCCAGTTACCAGGCACCGGAGGCGAGCTTGGCTTAGTGACGAGCGCCTGAATACCTTGCTCAGTAGAGGGCAATCGCTGGTTGTCGAGCTTATAGAGTTTAAGTGCCTGAAGAATCGATGCAATGTCTTGCTTGGAGGCCACAATCCTTGCTTCATCAGGGCGACCCATAATCTTAGGCACGATTAAAGACGCCATAATGCCCATGATGACAATCACAATCATAATCTCAATGAGGGTGAATCCTCTTTGATAGACCTGTTTCATTGATTTCTCCATCTGTTAAAATTAAAACGCAAATCTACCTCTGCCCTCACCTTACATTTTGAATCGAATAAGTCGACATTAATTGAGGAAATCTCTTCAACAAAGAATTTATTCACAGCATCTCCGATGATCTGGACAGCTACTTTTTTAGTTTCTGAGTTAAATGAAAATCTATTGTGCCAAACATAAGCATCTGCCAGATGACTATACATTCTAGCCATCAAAATCAATGTTCCTTCGATTTTCTGAACGGAAGCCTCTAACATGTAGTGTGCATCCAAAAGGACTGTCTGATTACCAGATAAACTTGAAGGACTATTAAACATTAAAGAGAGGTTGCTTGAAGTTACTTGGATGATGTCTAACGCCACTAGCTCAAAAATAACTAAATCAGCAATTTCGGCAACTAAATGCTCATCCTGTGCGGACAGATCAATAGGTAAAAATGGCATGATGACGAGTTTTAGAGGGTCTAACATTAGGTTTGGTTTTTTAAATTGATGGCCTACACTATTCCTAGCATGATCTCGTTCGATCACTTGAATGGCATAAGTACCCTTGGGCAGCGTTATCTCCACCGGATCGTTGGGCCCATAGGTTTCATAGTACCTACGAAGCTTATTTCTAAGACGTCCAGCCTCTACTCTTACAATCGAATCTTTGGATGGATCAAAACCATCGCCACGTTTAAAGACCTCTAAGGCAATCACATAGCCCTTAATTCTTGAGCCATTTCCATCTATCATTTGCTGAACAAGATAGGCCAAAAGCTCTCGCTGCCGCTTTGATTTTGCGAATACAGGTGAATTAATGACCTTGTCGATATAAGTATTTAACATGTCTAATTAAAAAAAATTATTCATTTATATCGGTAAAACTGTTACGCGCTGAACCATCCCTAAATCAGAATCCTTTAGCATTTGGCTGTGCAGAATATAGGGGCCTATGAAATCTTTAAAACGCATCCGAAATGTGACTGAAGTTGGCATTGCCGGCGTCCCTCCAGCTGGCAAAGCTACGGTGTCACACCAATAAGGATCTACGGGGACACCGTTTACTTTTGTGATGTACATTGGATTGACGTGGATGTGAAATGCGTGGGCAATGCTATTACAATTAAAAACGGTCCACTCTTCTATGGCACCTAGAATAACGTTCTGAATAATGCCGTTTGCAGGTTGGAGTGCATAATCATAGGTTGGGAAAACAAATGGTGGAAAATATTGAGCGCCTTCGATGGGTTTACCCGTCACTTTAGAGAGCCCTGCCTTTGCCATGGCAATCTTTTGCTTAACTGACTCTTTGATTGATGAGGCGATTGCAGCTGACTCAGCAATCGCCTCATCAATCAATGATGGATCATTGTGTGACGGATCTAAAATATCATTCCCAACCATGTTGAAAATAATGCTGCGCTTTCTACCGCCTGCACTTGCAAACTCTTGATCAGTAATGGGCTTTAAGAAACTGCTAACCGGCAATGGGGTGGACGGCAGCGCCATGACTTTTTTAGCCTCTACCACCACAATCTTGGCAAGAATGTCTCCAGGTAAGGTGGCTGTTTGCTGACCTTGTGCAATTTTAACGGGCAGTGATCTCAGTAAATAAGTGCCAGCGGCGCCTGCTTTGATAAGCACGGAAGAGCGGTTGCCAGCGGCCAACAAAATGCCTTTACCATTTTTTAGGCGCCCATCAGGGTAATCTTGATAAGTACGACTGCCCCATCCATCCATGGTGTATTGATGGAGGGTGTGCGCATCTAAACTTAGATTGAGGTAATTAAAGACTTGCGTGTTAATAAAGCGCCATCTTTGCACTTCGCCACTTTCCATAACGATGGTGGGTTGACGCACCCCATTGATTAAAACAGGCTGGGCATCGACAGTGCCTTGCTGAAAGTGCCGCACTCCATGACCTGTTGGGTGGTTGGCAATTTGGGAAAACTTCTCAAGCGACCCATTACTGACCCCATCGTTATTCCTAATTTCGCCTGTTGCAAAATAGGGCGCCTGAAATAAGAAAATCAATTCTTTTGCTTGATCCATTTCCGGCACATTGTCTACAGGACCACGCACCATGATTGCCCCAGACATTAAACTAGCTGCTTGAATTGCACTGCTGCCGTGGAATTGAGGGTGATAATAAAAAGGACCTGCAGGGTGATCTTTTGGGATGTTGTAAGCGTACTGTCTTGAACCCCCTCTAGAACGAACTCCACCTGCATTAGGATCCACCACATAGTCGCCATACTCAAGCGGGTGCTTGTCTTCGTAAATACCTGGATACACATGCAAACCATGCACATGTAAATTAGTCATATTAGGCTTCATATAGTTAGTGAGATCACGAAACGCCATAAGAGGGGGATTGACTGGCAAGTTGTTCACTAACTTAATCCGTAACTGATCGCCTCCCTTCACTACTAAAGTGGGACCAGAGTAGCTTGGGCCATGAGCGTCGTAACCATAAGCGCGCAGCGAAACTGGAGATTGATGCTTGGGATCTGCCCCAGACAACTTAGTATTCCAATACGATGCTGTCAGTGTCATCTCGAGCAACCCATTTTTTGCTTCTAATATGGGCGGCTGCACAAAGGTTTGCAAAGGATGAATAGAAGCGCGAGCATCTTCTCGACCAAATGCTTTTAAACTTTCTGGCAGCAGCATGCCGGATGCCATGGTCACGCCAAAGCGCAAGAACTGGCGACGGTTGAATGAAAGGTTATTTTCAATTGACATATGCACCTAGGCAACTGCTAAGAATGGGTTCGGGGTTGTTTGCTTTTCAGCTGCAGCGCCCAATTGGCCTGACGCATTGCTCCCCCACCCTAATAATTGACGCTCCCCAATTGCCAATGCGTGCATTTCTCCTGCGGCAATCGCACGCACTCCATTTAGGCCGGGAATAACAGTTGGATTGGTTCGTGACTTGAGATCACCTAACCCGAGCTGACCAAATCCGTTCCAGCCCCAAGCATAAACTTTTCCGCTTGAAGATAAAGCAAGCGAGTAATGCATTCCAGCTGCAACCGCAGTGATTTTCTCTGGAAATGCAATACGTTTGGGACGGTCAATATAAGAACGTGCACTGTTTCCCGACTGACCAAAATTATTGCTGCCCCATCCGTAAACCTCGCCACCCGAAGAAACAGCGAGCGCATGCGTGGAACCTACGGCAATATGATGAATGCTTACCGAGAACTCGATTGGTTGTGGGGTGTTCACCGTATTAAGATTCCCCAAGCCCAACTGTCCAGCAGAATTACTCCCCCACCCATATACCTTCTGATCGTTAGTCAGGACGAGCATAAAGTGATCTCCAAGCGCAATGTCTTTTACTGGCGGGAGTCCGGTCACTAAATCAGGTGGCGCATTATTTTGTGCACTGACGCGCCCTAATGCAAAATCAACATTCAAGCCCCAGGTATAAACACCACCCCCTTGATTGATTGCGGCAAAAATAAATTGCCCTGCCGCTACTTTGCTGATGTTGGAAATCCCTTTAATTGGGGTGGGTTCTTCAGTAAATGTATCCTGACCGCCAATACCAAGCTGGCAAAAGCCCCAGATGCAAGGCTGCCCATCGGCGACCCCCAAGCTAGTGCCATACCCTGCAGAGACATTCGAGTATTGAGAGAGCCCTCCCCCTACATACACAGCACCAGTATTGGGGCGTTTATTACTACAGATATCTTGATTGGGAGGCGGCCTTCGACCAGAACCTGCTCCCCCCCAACCTAATACTTCTTTAGAATTTAAAAGGGCAAGAGTTTGGTCCTTGCCCCCAAAGATCGCTGTGATTTCATGGAAATCATTTTGAACAATTCCCATAAAACTATTAACGTAATGTAGGCAGAGCAGGTGGGGTAGTATTAGGAAATAATGAAGTAAAGTCAGTGGGAGGGCCATTTCCGTAAGGGACATTTTGTGCCATAGCAGGAGAGCCTAGCGCTTGACCATAATTTACTGTCCCCCTGAAGCAGCCCACAGAATAGGGATATTCTCTATTCAATACATAGTGGTAAGTGACTTTTTTACCTTCATTACCGGGCATGGTGATTTCCGATGTCGTCCCATGACATTGGTCTAACTCTGCATTAGTGATCATGTGGCCGTCGGCTGCGCGTGGTCCAGTAATAGGAAAGCCGTCCAGTGCAAATCCAACTACCGGGGATTGGCCAGATGTACCTTGATTAGGGAAACATTTCCATGAATACCCGTGAAGGTGATATTGCTCGTTGTAAGGATGACCAAAACATTGATCATTAGGCAATGCTTGAATTGGACTCACCCAATTGCCGCTATCATCATTTGCATACTCAATATGCCATACCGCACCCGTTAAGGTGATGCCAACGATGAGTGAGCTGATGGCATGGTACCCAGTTTCCTGTGGATTTAATGGAAGTGTGCTTTTGATTTCATAAGGCTTAATACCAATTGTATCCGCTCTAATCGAGGAATTAGTTGGCGATCCTGGTAATGCATTATAGTAAGAAAAAGCCGCTGTGCCAGATTGCACCGGGAATGTCCCCATTTTAGTATTTGGTAAACCATTGCCTTCAAATGTTCGAGTATCTCCTACTATTTCCATTTTAAATACACTGCCAGCAAGATCATAAACACTTGCATCATTAGATCCCTCCACAAAAGGGATTTTCGAAATTGTAATAATGTTGGTGTTGAGGTCAGTCCACGGGGTTGCGACTTGAATCATCCCAGCTGTTATCTTTCCTAATTCGGCTAATATAGGATTAATGTATTGCTGTCCTTTACCTGGGGCCGGATATTGCCCATTAAAAGAGGTCACCAAAGTGGTCGGTGTTCCGGGGTCAGAAGGGGAAGATGAGCCGCCGCCACAAGCAAAAAGGGTAATGGTTGTAACGCTTAATAATGCAAGTAGGGCGAAGTATTTTTTAAAAATATAGAACATTTGATTAAACTTTTTTTAATAAAACATCATGATAAATTAAAAAACAACAAACCTACTCGTGATACCTGTTCACTTTTTAAAAGAAAATTAACCTAAATATTTTGTTAATAATCAAGTTGTTATATTTTTATAAAGCGCATACTAAATTGCTGTTCACTTTTTTGGAGATTCGATAAGGCAGCAAGTTAGAAAATCTGTCCTAGGCAGTCTACAAAGAAAATAAATACTCACTAAAAAAAACCACCAACAAACATAGGACTGATTTGTTAGCGTCTTAATGGGGGATGATTTTTCGATTGATCATGGATAAAAGTTATCACCAAAAGTAAACTTTGATAAAAAAAGCCACTGTAAGTTAAGTGGCTTTTAGTGTTCTAAATAGATAGCAGTGGAGAGCTAATCACTTACTTCATTACTCTTCATAGGTTTCATAAATATTCTGATCCCCATTGCCCCCCGTAGCTATGTTAGATGCTTGAATATTTTTACGAAGGTCAGTAAGGGTATTGTTCGCATTTATGCGGTATGTTGTGATGCTTTTATAAAGCAGCTGATCTGATGGCGTAGTTGCGGTGTTGGTAGTGATATACAAAAGCGTGGTGGCTGTATCCGCTTTAACTTCCCAAGTATTAACAGTGTTAAAAACTAAAACTGGGTTATTAGGATCTGTGGTATTGAATTTTTGAGAAGTGTAATAAGTACCTTTGGATCCAGCGGTAACGGATGTTGGGAGAGTCACTTGATTTGCATATACATAGCCTGAGCCACTCAAATCTGACTGAGGGGTAAAAGCGTCTGGATCGAAATAAACAGTGAACGCCGGGTTGCTATAAAACGTTTGGCATAATTGTGGTTGGTTAGGGGCTAGAACGTCAGTTTCGCTAACGCTCTGGATAAAAGCTGGTACAGGTGGAGTATTTGGATTTACTCCTAGCACCCCAGGCTGAAAAGTCTGTGCTCTTGTTCCCTGGCAGTAGCCGCTAATTACACCCGGTAAGAAATAACCTTCTTCAGCGAAGGTCTTGTAGGCTGCAAATAAATTTAATGTAGGGGATGAGCTAGAACCACCTCCACAAGCAAAAAGGGTAATCGTTGTAACACTTAACAACGTCGCTAGGCCGAAGTATTTTTTAAGAGTATTGAGCATGTGAATGATTTTCTTATGAGTTATAAAGGATTTCATGCCCGATGATAATGTAAAAAATACCATTCTATTTGCGTTTCCTGTTCACTTTTTTATATACAAGAGACCTAAATAAATTGAATATAATCATGAATTTATATTATTATTCAAACAAGCTAATTTTGTTGTACACCTTTTTTGGAGTTCATTAAAGCTGCAGCTTAAAGAATCTACCCCAGACATTAGGCAGAGAAAATAATCGCTCGCTCATGAAATAAGCCACCCAAGAAATGGCTCATTAGAGAGTGCTGGATATTGAGGGGTTTCGGCGAGGATCTTTGCTTAAAACGAATCAACTCCACGCAGATAATGGGCGTATCGATCAAATAATGACCAAAGACCCAAACCAAGAATTAATGTTACAAAGGTCATGGGGATGGATACCTTCGCCTGAGTGGGGGTTAAGTTTGCTCGTCTTTTCCTGCAAGTCATGAGATCAAGAATTGCCCATAATAAGAAGCTAGTAAATAAAATAATGCCGCCAAGGGAGGCAACATTCACTAAATGCGTCGCTGCCCAAATGATGACGCCAATTGTCATTGGATCTTTTAGTTTTACTTTGATGGCATTGTGAGGAACATAGGTCGCAACCAATAAAATAATCGGGACAAGGTTGCTGTAGACAAGAAAGGTCCAAGTCCACGCAGGCGGAGACCAGATTGCAATGTCCGCTGGCCCTGAGTGCTGCTTATAGCCAATCGTCATTAGCACCAGGCCAATGATTGAAAAGAGCGAATAAAGGAGCTTCCACTTTCGATTACCAAGCTTACTGACCTGAGTATTTCGCCATTGATCAGCGAAAATACCAATCGAGTGAACCCCTAAGAAAAGGATTAATCCCAAAATAAAAATAATCATATGACGCTTCTGCCATTATCGGCGCTATTTAGATGTTTCTGGATATCCATTCGTGACGAAATGCTGCCCAGAATAGTCGGTTAGCGAATGTTAAAGCCGAGGCTATAACAAATAATTTTATGAATGAATCTCGTTTTTTTAAACGAGTACTCCAGAATAGTACATTGGAATAAACGACTAAAATTAGAAACTTTGTACACGTTTTGATTACAAACTATCTTAAAAAGATACATTAAAATCATGCTGTTATATTCATAAAGACAATCAATTAAATTTAATGTACACTTTTTAAATGCCCCCAAATACGACTATCGACTTTTCTACGACTATCGACTTTTCAGATGCCCATCAAGACCGCTCCAAAAAAACCTTGGAGGACCTGCTTGAAGCTGCCTACAATATTGTCGAAGCTGCTGAACCCATGGCATTTAACAGTCGGAACTTATCCGATAAATCTGGTTATGCGCTTGGTACTTTAAATAAAAGATTGGGGCCCATCGAGAACGTTTTTGTGTGGGCTATCGAAAGGGGTCGAGAGCGTATGCTGAACAATGTGATTGAAGTAATCACACAATTTGATCCACTCTCACCCATCCATGTATTCGCAGCAAAAGTTGTTGATGAAGCCTTCAATGCCATTGGAACAGTGGGTCCAAGCGTGATGCGTTACTATGAGGGTAAAGTTATTAAAAGGGATGGATTTATAATTGAATCTCTAAACTTTACCGATGTCTTTGTTGAGCCCTATTTAGCAATGGTGAATGCAAACCGAACCAATACCTTCAGAAAAATTTCCCTTGAGGAGGCTCGATTGCTGCTAAAAGTTATGCAAAACTTAGTAGAACGCCCGTTTATTAACGACGACACCATTGCCGGCACCCCTGAACATCGCAGAATATCGATTGATGGCTTGATTCGAATATTAGGGCAATAGTAGCTATTGATGCATTGAATCGCCACGCATTTAGTCATTTAAAATTACGGGATCAATCCATCATATGAATCATCAATTAACGGGGGAGAATAGGTACCTAATACAATTAGCTACCCTTTGCTACCTTTGCATCTTTTAACAACGCTTTCACTGCTTGTTGTCGACGTTGTTGCGCTAGCTCTTGAGCAAGATTGTTTCTCACTTGATCAAAGGGAGAGATGACCATTGGTCGCACATCATCCAACTTAATCACATGCCAGCCATTATTGGTTCTAATAGGGCTTTGGGCGACCTGCCCTTTACCTAAATTAACAATAAGTACATCGATTGGCGGCGCCAATTGCGCTGGTAGTACCCAACCCACTCCCCCACCTTGAGCGCCAGAGATTTTCTCCAATGATTTGTCTTTAGCTAGCGTTTCAAACTTAGCACCACTATTAATTTGTTGAATAATTCCCGCGGCCTCCGCTTCAGTAGCCACCATAATTTGGGCTACCTCATACTGTTTTGAATTTTGCGGCTCCTTGCTCAATTTTACTTGACGATCATACTCTGCTCGAACTTCAGATTCAGTTACCGGATTTTTTTTAAAGTACTCTGTAAACCAGAGCTCTAACAAGGTGTTCTGTTGAGCCAAATTCAGCTTGAGGGCATTGTTATCTTTGTTTAACAATCCTGTTTTTTTAATGTCCTGTGTAATTACCTCACGCACCACCAAGTCATCCAGCAAGTTTTGGCGTAGCTCAGGCGTATCTTTAGCCCCATTGGCAACTGCCAAAGTCACCATTTCATTTAATTGACTGCTAACAATTTTGCTACCATTAACGGTTGTTAAGACTAGGTCAGATTGGGCGTAAGCAGAAACTGCTGTTCCGAGGAATGTAAGGACAACAAGCGCTTTGGGTAGAGATTTTAAATTCATGAGAATGGCCTAAAAAATAATAAAAAAAGATGATGGTCCTACCTCAAAGGGCCATCTTCCGCAAATTACCAGCTATACATTGCACCTAATGAACCACCAATTCCTCTAAAGCTATCAGCGTCGTTGCCTAGCTCTAGATCAACCGTAGCATAGGCACTAATCTTGTTGCCTAAATAGTATTTAGCGCCGCCTTTGATTACAAACATATCACCCATGCTCGGTGATCCATTGGAATATATGGTTGGACCGGAGCTTGGATTATAGGCACCAGCCATGGTACTCGAGCTCTTCAAATCATGAACCCATGACATGCGTAAAAACGAGCGCAATAATTCTTTATTACCCAATTGCAGATCACCACTTACCTCCATACCCAAGGAGACTGGAAGGGCAGTATTGGTATTCGAGCCATAGTTAAAGCCAGCACCTAAGTCACCGAAGGACTCTTTAGTTCCATTTTGACGAATCTGGGTTGGTGCAATAGCGACAAATGGGGTGACTTGTAGGGCACGCTTTCCTTCTGGATTGGGTAATAAGTTGTAACCGGCCTCAACACGCGCGCTCATAATATTACTATCTACATTCACCCCAGTGGAGGTATTAAAGTCCATGACTTGGAGCTGGCGGGTAAAGCTGCCGGTACTGCCACCAAGATACCCAATCGCCGTCAGATAAGCAGATTCATGACGCGCACCAAAGTAAAACGATGCGCCATAGTTGGTCGCCGATCCTGGAGTGGATGGTGTGGTTGAGCTGCTATAGGTATAGTTTGATTGCGACACTGTCAGCGCCGCGCCGCCAATGATCTTACGGTTACTCGACTCCTTCTCAATGCCGAGAGATTGACCATAGACCCAATAGTCTAAGTTATTACTATTACTAGTGCTAGCAAAAGGCGTGGCCCAAGTTCTGGCATCATTGGAATAACTTTGGTCGCTTGGTCGATTCTGAGACCCTGCCGGTAAAGCGTCGGTCGCTATTTGTGGTGCTAGTGCAGTATTGAAAGAAACGAAGCCAGTCATCATTGCTAAAGGGTTTTTAGTGGTTGCAATCAGGTTATCGCCAATTCGCCATGAGTTCATACGATCAGATACAGTCCCTACCGCGTGTGTCACCGCTTGATAATTCGCTTGCGGCATCGCCTCTATAGCAGAGCCAGCAAGTTTGTTATAGGCCTGCTCTAGATCACTTACTGTAGGAAGATTGACCAACTGCGAAGTAGCTTCTTGGAAAAAAGCATTGCTTCCATCAGTTTGATAAGCGCCAATCGCACTACCCACTTGAGATGCGAATGAAGATAAACCGGCAGGAGTAAAGTTGGCAGTAGACACTAGATGTAAGGTAGTAGGAGATTTTAGAAGGCTTATATCCATAATGGCGGTGCGATCAATCGTAAACGCATCATGCATTGACATTGAACCACCCGCATTGAGTCTAATGACCTCTGTTTGCGACGTAGTACCCGGTTTAATCAAATGCGCATTGAGGAAGTTAGCTTGTGCCTTACCTGCTGCTAAATTTAACGCGCCTGATTCTTCTAGCATCAAAAGATCAGCAAGGCCGGCATTGTGATCTAGATTAAAACCCAAAATGCCAGTACTGGTCTGATTAAAGGTGCCAACAAAGCGGTGTTCGGCAGTCGTATTTTCCGAACCCGAGTGGTGGATGAATAAGCCCTTATTAGTAAAGGTGCCATTGCCCAAGAAACCTAGACCACCGACTGATGTAAACCGTGCACCTTCATGATTGATAAAGCTCACATTGGCAGCGGCCTCATTGTTAATCTTTCCGGCAATCGTGCCATGGTTTTGGAAATCATTAACCCCTGGACTAATAATATGAACAGCGGTATCTGCTAACGCGTGATTGACCAAAATGCTGCCGTAGTTCACAAGCTGGTTATTCGCCCCATCCATTACAATCGCTGTTCCGCCACCAGATGCAGATACAACAATACCAGGAGCGATTGTGATAAATGGATCATGCTTGCCGCTCACTGTATGGGCGTAAACAGCCGCCGCTCCTGCGCCAGAAGCAGAAATAGAGGAGTTGAGGTTCACTGTCACTGTTCCGCCAGTACCAATACCTTGACCACCGCCTTGTGTCACAATATTGCCGCTAGCGGCATAGCCACCGCCTCCGCCAACCGATTGGGCATAAACGCCGCGGGCGTTCTTACCGGAGACGGAAATCGGCGCATTGACGGTGACAGTCACTGTTCCGCCATAACCTTTACCCCCATTATAAGTTGGGCTAATCGTGCCTATGCCTGAGGTCACAAAGGCACCGCCGCCGCCGCCTACTGACTGAGCCAAAATACCAATTGCATTCGCGCCGGTTGCAGAAATGCTTGCATTATTAGTCACGGTGACCGCACTACCGTCACCATTGGTCCCAGCATATGTTGAATGGTAAGCGCCAATAGTTAGAAGGTTCCCGCTTGAGATAGTGTCATTGGCATTTTTACTCATGAACGATACGTAGCCACCTCCACCACCTACTGACTGTGCAACGATACCAACTGACCCAGTTCCTGTTGTGGTAACGCTGCCATTTTGGGTGATATTCACTGCCCCACCCTTACCGTTAGCATCATTTTCGCTACCCAAGTAACTTTGACTGAGGGTGAACGAGCCGCCTGACAAAGTTGCCACCACATAACCACCACCCCCCCCAATGGATTGGCCAAAAATACCAATGGAATTAGTGCCGCTAGTGGATACAGAATTGGAATTCGTAATACTTACAGCGCCGCCATCACCACTGATTCCTGTGGGCGACATTGATTGATGACCAGCACCCAAAGTGAACTTCGCGCTGATATTGCTTGCTGTGGTGAGATATTGTTCCAATGCGCTAATACCACCGCCGCCGCCAACCGATTGACCAAAGATGCCTACAGAATTATCTCCACTCGTGACCACTTTGGCTGCATTAGTTAAGTTGATCGTGCCACCATTGCCGCTAGTACCATTTGCACCACCGCCACCTAATCCAAAACTTGCGCTATTAGTAGAATGCAAAGAATGGCCGCTAATAATGTTCGAGGTACTACCCCCGCCGCCACCTACGGATTGCGCCAAAATTGCAATGGCGTTTTGACCACTGGTTTGCAATGTATTAGCCCCACTCGCGCTAACAGTCACTGATCCGCCATTGCCAGTAGCGCCGCCCGAGCCACCCAGTCTTTGACTAACTGCCTGCGAGTGCGCGCCAAACAGATTGGTACTACTAGAGCCCCCATTACCACCCCCGCCACCAACCGATTGAGCGAGGATAGCGTTTGCATTAGCACCCGAGGTATAAATGCTATTGGTAGTTGTGACATTGATACCACCGCCATCTCCTCCGCTACCTCCGGATGCACCAAGGCCTAATGCGTAGCTAGTTGTACTACCCGAAGCACTCGTGTTACCAACGCCACCATTACCACCACCACCACCAACCGATTGTGCAAATATGCCATGAGCACTCAGTCCGGAGGTATAAACATAACTCGTATTGTTCACAGACACCGACCCGCCAGAACCCCCACCACCTGCTCCGCCGCCTAGCGAAAGAGACAGGTTTGTCTGATTACTGCTGCTACCACTTGAGGAGGCATTGACTGAACTCGTACTTGAGCCGCCATTACCACCGCCACCACCGACGGACTGTGCAAAGATGCCTTGAGAAAAATCCCCGCTAGTTGAAATCGATGATGAGCTTACTGAAGTATTTGAATTCGTAGCGGTGTTGTAACCGGAGATGGAGGTATCTACACTTACCGTACCACCAGTTCCGCCACCTGCACCAGATCCACCGATGGACAGTGAGATATTAGATTTGCCGCCATTTGCAGAAGAGCTATTTGAGGAGCCGCCATTACCACCACCACCGCCAACCGACTGAGCAAAGATCGCTTGTGAATTTTTGCCAGTAGTGGTGAGGCTAGCAACTGAATTAACGGTGACACTACCGCTCGTGCCTGCACCGCCACCTTTGCCGCCAAGACCTAAGGTCACGGAATTATTGCCGCCTGTTGAGCTCGATTGACTTGAACCACCATTACCACCACCACCGCCAACCGATTGCGCAAAGATGGCTGATGCATTGTTGCCACCAGTAGTCACAACACCATTAGTACTTACCTGAACTAACCCGCCAAGACCGGCTTGCCCACCAGAACCACCCAGAGCCATCGATAAAGAGGCATTCCCGCTATTAGTGCTACTCGTTGAACTGGAAGATCCAGCATTACCACCACCGCCGCCAACGGACTGCGCAAAAATACCAACGGCGAGGTCACCCGCTGTCGACACATTATTCGTGGAGCTAATAGTCACCTGTTTACCACTACCGCCACCGCCACCGCTCATCCCTAAAGCAAAGGATGCGCTATAATCGCCACCGTTTGATTGGGTGGTCGATGAACCAGAGTTACCGCCGCCGCCACCAACCGATTGCGCAAAGACTCCGTAACTACCAATACCGCTAGTCGTAATTTGCGAAACATTCGTCACTGATGCTACCCCAGCATCGCCGCCAGAGCCGCCACTTCCACCAAGACCGGCAGAGAGGGATACGCCCTTACTGTCATTAGATGAAGTCGTCGAACCCGTGATACTTGAGCCACCATTACCACCACCGCCGCCAACCGATTGTGCAAAGATGCCTTGAGAAAAATCTCCGCTAGTTCGAATCGATGATGAGCTTACTTGAGTATATACACCTACCGTACCACCAGTACCGCCACCTGCACCAGATCCACCCATGGACAGTGAGATATTAGATTTGCCACCATTTGCAGAAGAGCTATTTGAGGAGCCGCCATTACCACCACCACCGCCAACCGACTGAGCAAAGATCGCTTGCGAATGTTTACCAGTAGTGGTGAGGCTAGCACCTGAATTAACGGTGACATTACCGCTCGTGCCTGCACCGCCACCTTTGCCGCCAAGACCTAAGGTCACGGCATTATCACCGCCTGTTGAGCTCGATTGACTTGAACCACCATTACCACCACCACCGCCAACCGATTGCGCAAAGATGGCTGCTGCATTGTTGCCGCCAGTAGCCACAACACCATTAGTACTTACCTGAACTAACCCGCCAAGACCGGCTTGCCCACCAGCACCACCTAGGGCCATCGATACCGAGGCCTTCCCGTCTTCGGTACTACTCGTTGAACTAGAAGATCCAGCATTACCACCACCGCCGCCAACCGACTGCGCAAAAATACCAACAGCGAGGTCACCCGCTGTCGACACATTATTCGTAGAGCTAATAGTCACCTGATTACCACTACCGCCACCGCCACCGCTCATCCCCAATGCAAAGGCTGCGCTATAGGCACCACCGTTTGATTGGGTGGTCGATGAACCAGAGTTACCGCCGCCACCACCAACCGATTGCGCAAAGACTCCGTAACTACCACTACCGCTAGTCGTAATTTGCGAAGCATTCGTCACTGATGCTACCCCGGCATCGCCGCCAGAGCCGCTGCTTCCACCCAGACCAGCAGCGACAGATACGCCGCTCTTCGCTTCAGATGAAGTGGTGCCCGAATCCGTTGAAGCAGAGTTGCTTGTGCCATCGTCAGAATTTGAACTTGTTGTTGCTGTGGCAGAAGCATTAACAGCGCCGCCGTTACCACCACCACCCCCAACTGATTGCGCAAAAATACCATGTGATAGTGCGCCGTAGGTATTAATGAGTGAACCAGCTTGACTACTATTTACAGTCACGGTATTACCAACTCCCGCATTGGCACCAGAGCCTCCTAGGCCAAATGCCACCGCATTACTACCACCTGTTCCAGTGGTGCTTGTTGAAGAACCACCATTACCACCGCCACCGCCAACCGATTGCGCAAAAATGCTGGATGAGTTATTGCCATTGGTCTGCAAGCTACCCGTGTTATTGACTGTCACCAAACCAGCATCACCACCGGTGCCAGCATTACCGCCGAGTGCTAATGAAACACTATTCTTACTACCATCAGCATTGCTAGTAGCAGATCCGCCATTACCACCACCACCACCGACAGACTGTGCGAAGATGGCCGCTGAGTTATCGGATAAGCCAAGCGCAAGGCGTTGCGAAGACAGTGCGGCAGTCGATGCATAACCAGTCTGAATAACGCCACTGTTACTTACCACTACATTGTTAGCAAACCCGCCACTACCTCCATAACCACCGACTGTCAGACCGACTGCTGTCCCGTTGTCTGATCCCGCTTGACTACTATTTTGGCCAGATGCAGTGTTACCAGCAACAGATGAGTTTTCTGTATTGGAAGTCGTTGGGGTAGTCGAACCGCCTGTTCCAGCCGAACTGCTGCCTGACTCGTCAGGCTTAGCTGCAACGGTGGAAGACGTGCTGCTTGATCCTCCGTTACCACCACCGCCACCAACGGACTGCGCAAAGATACCATTTGAATTAATCCCTTGTGTCACGATAGTGCCCGTATTGGTCACACCAATGGCTTGCATTGAACCAGCGTGACCATTACCAGAACTACCGCCGGTGCCGCCCCAGCCACCCAAACTTAAACTCACTGCAGCAGCACCGCCCGCATTGGTCGTTGAACTGGAAGAGCTTGAACCACCACTACCACCACCACCGCCAACCGATTGCGCGAAAATGCCAATGGCGAGGTCGCCAGCAGTCACAATCGAACCGGAATTAGTTACTGCCACTGTGCTAGCGGTGCCGCCGGCACCACCAAAGCCACCGACTGAAAGCGCTGCTGAATATTTGCCGCCATCGGCACCAGTCGTACTAGAGCCACCATTACCGCCACCTCCACCAATCGATTGCGCGGTAATGCCGTTCGCTTGCGCGCCTGACGTATTAATGATGCTACTGCTCGCAACCGTCACTGCATTACCCTGACCGGCATTGCCACCAAAACCACCAACGGCCATCGATGCAGAAACACCACTATCAGGGTTTGCTTTACTGGTATTTGCTTGAGGCGTATCGTTTGCGTTGCCACTGCTCGAGGTGTAATTCTTCACCAAATTGGTCGCAAGATAAGTGGATGCTTGGCTACCGACGCCAGTTAAGCCATTAATCTGCGCTCCCACGACGGAGGTTAATCCGTTCTCAGCGCTGCCTGGACTGGCGCTCACTTGGCTAGTGGCTGCCCCGCCATTACCACCGCCGCCGCCGATAGACTGCGCGATAATGGCTGTCGATTGTTGTCCGGTAGTAGTGAGTGTGCCGCCTGAGTAAACATTTACCTGATTCGCATTACCGCCATTGCCACCCCAGCCACCGAGCGAGAATCCAACACCATATTTATTACTAGAATTACTGCTTTGAGACCAACCGCCATTACCACCGCCACCACCAATCGATTGCGCCAAAATAGCAGGTGCAGTCATACCACCAGTCGTAATTGAGCCTGATGTCTGATTTTGGTTGCTATACACGTTAACAACGCCATTACTATTGGCGCCATATGCCCCTTGACCACCAATCGACATGGAAATGGTTCCTTGACTGGCAATCGCATTCGATGTTGCATTACCACCATTACCACCGTTACCTCCAATAGATTGCGCCATGATACCTACGGCTTGATCATTGGCAATACCGGTTGTTGATCTATTTGGGTTTGCCGTGCTGATGATGCCGGTCTGAGTAATCGTTACGCCTTGAGATGTGCCCCCATAAGCGCCAGATCCACCAACGGCTACCGACGCACTATAAGCTTCACTACTTGTCAGTCCGCCAAGAGCAAAGCTCATACTGTTGCCGCCATTACCACCAGCACCACCAATGGACTGCCCTAGAATACCAATGCCGCTCAGGCCATTAGTGGTGATATTTTGATAGGATTGGACCGACACCCCGCTTGCAGTTCCACCAGCCCCGCCTGTGGCGCCTACACTGACTACAGCAGTAGAGCCTCCGGTAGCAACTCCACCGTTGACCGCTGATCCACCATTACCACCCGATCCTCCAATACTTTGCGCCACAAGACCGAGGGATTGATTACCGGCAACATTGATAACAGCGCCATTTAAACTGTTTATTTCTACAACACCGCCTTGACCCCCATTTCCGCCAGCGCCACCAATCGCAACGTTAACAGTCGCATTCTTAGAGAGTCCAAGTGCTGCGCTACTTCCCCCATTACCACCTACGCCACCAATACTTTGCGCGAGTAAACCGGTAGATTGAGATTTAGCAGTCGTAATAGCATTGTAGTTATTGAGAGTGACTTTATTGGCAGTGCCGCCCGATCCACTCCCACCACCCAAACTAAGTGTGACACTCCCATTTTGGGCTAATGACCCGCCGTAACTGCTGCCACCATTACCACCACTACCACCGATGGATTGCGCAATGACGCCCAGAGACAACATTCCTTGAGTGTTGATGATGGCGCTATTAGCGACATTGACTGTGTTGGCTGAGCCACCGCTTGAGCCACTGCCTCCGACACTCACTGCAGCAGAGGCAGATGTTGCAATCGAGGCGCCAGCAGCCATACCGCCATTACCGCCAGAGCCACCGATCGATTGGGCGACGATACCGGAGGACTGATCTCCATTTGAGGAAATTATGACATTAGAAGCGGTGTTGACGATAATAGCGCCGGCAGTGCCACCGGCACTACCGTCACTGGCAATGTTCACGCTTGCGGATACGCCATTGGCACCAGTACCCGAGAAACTAGAGCCTGCATTGCCACCGCCACCACCAATTGATTGGGCCAAAATGCCACTAGCCAGAAGCCCGTTCGTTCCAATCGTGTAGTTTCCAGACGTAGGGTTATTCACATTGACAGAAGTTGTATTAGCAAAGCCAGCACTGCCACCTCTTCCAGACAAAGTAACCGATGCTGATATTGAAGATGAGGAATCACTTAATGCCACAGATCCTGCGATAGCGTTACCGCCTGTACCACCAGACCCGCCAATGGATTGGGCGACAATGCCGCCGGACTGATCACCATTTGCAGTAATACCTGCCGAGTTTGTAACTCCTACTACATTAGCAATAGCACCGCCCCCGGCACTGCCCCCCACGCTTGCAGTCAATGCGGCTGAAGGTCCGCCAATGGGATCGACTGAAAGAGAACCTGCAACAGCCATGCCGCCGTTACCCCCTGAGCCGCCAATACTTTGCGCAAGAATTGCTGATGACATAGCGCCATTGACAGCCAGCGCTCCGCTATTCGTGATACTGATTACACCTGACCTACCACCGCTTCCACCACTGCCACCCACGCTACTAGTAAAACCAAATGCACCAGAAACAGAACCACCCGCTGCTAAGCCGCCATTACCAGCATTACCACCGACACTCTGAGCAATAATCGCTGAAGACAAAGGGCCTGCGGTTGTAATAGCAGCTGTAGAAGCTGAGTTCCCTGAATTACTTGAGTTCGTTACCGTGACATCACCAGCACCACCGCCAGCACCGCCCGAACCAGCAATATTAAATCCAACAGCCGCTCCAGCACCAACGACCGCGCCAACAGAAAAGCCGCCGGAGCCACCACTACCACCGATTGACTGCGCCAATATGCCTGGATTATTACCTGCTGCAACGACTCCTGAATTGTTGGCATTGACAAATGCGCTGGTGTTATTGGCTGTGATTGATCCATAGTTGGTCACATTCACTGGTTTGGAAGTACCGCCCGTAGCTCCAGAACCTCCAATAGACAGGCTTGCTGAAGCAAGACTAAGACTTCCTGCGCCACTAAACCCACCATTACCGCCACCGCCACCAATGGATTGCGCCAAAATTGCAGCGCCGCCGCCGCCCTGTGTCAGTAAGCTACCTTTATTGGTAAGCGTCACGTCCATACCGGTGCCGCCTTTTCCACCGCCGCCGCCAACACTAACGGCGCCGCTAAATGCCATGCCGGCACTCCCTGAAATGCTAAAACCCCCATTACCGCCGCCGCCAGCAATCGATTGGGCTATCAGCGCGCTCGCTGCCGAGCCTGAGGTAGTAATGTTGCCTTCGTTACTCAAGCTAACCACATTGGCGTCACCGCCCCCTGCGCCACTGCCTCCCAGAGCTAGTGCTAAACTGGCAACACCGCCTCCTGAAAGCGCAATACTGGCACCACCACTACCACCACCACCGCCAATAGACTGCGCTAGGATACCGTATGACCTTGCACCAGTGGTGGTAATTGAGTTGGCTTTATAAATATTCTCAGCCGTTACCGAGCTGCCGTTACCGCCCGAGCCGCCGGTACCGCCGATACTCAAAGCCGCTGAATACGTGTTGCTGTAGCTGCCAGAAACAGACACCCCACCAGTCCCACCGCCGCCGCCAATAGAGTTGGCAATTAAACCAGGAGAATCGCTGCCAGTGGTAGAAATCTTGACGCCGCCAGATGAAGCATAAACGTTGGAACCGTAACCGCCAGCACCTGCTTTACCACCAAAAGCGCTAGACAGTGAGGCAAGGCCACTGCCAGCAAGTTGAATTGCATAGCCACCGTTACCGCCACCACCGCCCACAGATTGAGCCAGTATGCCGGGCGAGCCTACGCCAGAGGTAGAAATCTGCGCGCCAGATTTTGGCATCGATTCAGTGAAATAAACATAATTCATAGTCGCTGAATCGGCATAATCAATCGTTGGCAAGTTATAGCAAGGGTTACTTGAAGACTTAGAAGAGGATGCGCAGTTAACCCCAACCAAACCGCCGACACCACCCGTACCAGCCCCACCACCCACACCCGATCCAAAACCAAAGAACACTCCACCCGATACCGACACTGCACCGCCACCAGAACCACCACCGCCACCAATCGATTGCGCCAAGATGGCTGCGGAATTTGGTTCGGTCGTCGTGATGCTATTACTGTTAGCAACCACAACCTGACTACCGCTACCCCCACTACCCCCAGACCCACCTACTCCCAGACTAAAAGAAGCAACGGAGTAAGCGTTAGAGATGCCCATCCCGCCAATACCGCCACCGCCCCCAACGGATTGCGCGACAATACCGAATGCACCGCCATTCGTGCTTGCGGTGTTTGATAAGTTATAACCCGTATTAATGATACCGCTGTTCTGCGCATACACCTTTGCGCCATCGCCTCCAAGGCCACCGCTCCCACCGATGGCAACGGTACCTGTAGCAAGGCCTCCGTGGCCACCACCGCCCCCAACACTTTGTGCATGAAGGCCGATAGAGGACGTGCCGGTTAAAGTAATGGCAGCTGCATTCGTCAGCGTGATAGTGTCACCTGTGGCTGCCTCTCCACCAGTTGCTCCTAAAGCAACCAATCCTGCCGAAGCGCCAGCAGTGCCGCCAGACCCACCTACCGATTGCGCATGAATACCAAAGCCGCCGACCATACCGCTACTTAGAGCTGCGCCATTAGTTACAAAAATCGAGCCTGCGGAGGCGCCATTGCCACCACTTCCACCGCCTCCACCAGAAAAAGTACCGCCTGTAGAATCGCCGCCACCGCCACCTATGCCACCCAAACTTTGAGCAAAAATGGGAATTGATAAAGCGGATTGAATAGTTGCATTGTAAGCACTATTACCTTCATTTTTAACAGTCACGGAGCCACCCTGACCTCCAGAACCGCCTCCGCCTCCGTCGCCTGCAAAACAGCAATTTCTACTGTCGCCACCTTGACCGCCATTACCCCCATAACTCTGGGCAAAAATTCCGTAACTGCCAGCCGTATTTCCCGTTACGATTCCAACTTGATTTTGTACAAACACATCATGGCCACCGCCGCCTCTACCACCGTTACCAGAATTGCCACCCTGATTGTTATAGCCGCCATTTCCGCCATTGCCTCCACCAGAAACGGCATAAATTCCGGTAGAGGAGAGGGTTGTATTGGCAATACTAGTGGTACTTCCATTGACGCTAAGATAAGCGTTAACATTAGAACCAGGACCGCCATTACCGCCATCTTTAGAGGAGTATCCAGGACAACTTGGACTCGTATTTGAACCGCCATCGCCACCCCGACCACCTTTGGCCAATGTATAAACGCCAGTACCGAAAGCACGAGTATCCTGATTGTATCCATATACGGTAACGTCCAGTCCGGAACCACCATTGTCGCCAGTGCCGCCTCTGCACGCATCATTTCCACTGACATATTCCACCGGGTTGCCCCTTTGCCCATCACCGCCAATCATCGTTCCAGTATTCATGAAAGGCGTATCGGTGGTTGGTGTCACAATATCTGCAAACACATTTGAAGCGCTCAGCAGGAAACCGACAAAGGCAGCCGAAAAAATGCCCGTTGTCAAAATCTTAAACTCTCGCTTGATTTGTAACATTTTCAATACCTTTTTTTGCATGATCTGAAGCGAAAATAGAGCCGACTTATCTTTGGATGAAATATAAAGATGACTTTTCCTAAGGGTTCAAAATGTGTTGGAATGGTCAGCATCTTGAAATGTGCGCACCATCGGAAACGTTATCTGTTACAAGCTTGTCTGCTGCATGAGCAATACTCATGATTGGAAACATCAGGACAAGCAAACTTATTACACTTAATTTATTAATTTATTAACAAATTCCATAGCATTTGTGTTTTATTGATAAGAATTAGTTTTGCATATTACTCACATTTAGATGACTTTAAATGGCAATTTTGTTCACTTTTCGTATGCAAATTTAATAAAATAAAATGTTAATATTCATTAGCTTAAATGGATTTGTTCGATGGCTTAATTTTGCTGTACACTTTTTGTGACCTGATTGAGGCTAAGTACTGAACGTCCCCGACTTAAGTCGACATGCGCAAATGCAAAATAAAATTGGGGGTATAGTATGATTTTAGTGCGTAGAAGTTTTGAAGCTAAGCGTTACTTAAAGTCACGTTAATCGAATTATAATAATTGCTTTATATGGGAGCCAATATGCAAATCACTACAAAATTTATTATGACCACATTATTAAGTTCCACTTTACTTGCTGGTTGCGCCAGTGCATTCCTTGACGTTAAGGCTGGCTCTGAAAAAGTTGCTGTCGTCGATGCTAAGCAAGTGTCTGGCTGTGAATCAAAAGGAACTGTTACTTCTAGCGTACTTTCCAAAGTTTGGTTTGTGAATAGAGGCGAAGAAGGGGTTGAAGAAAATTTATTACAAATGGCACGAAATGCTGCTGTTGAAGATAATGCCGACACCATTGTTAAAGGTGAATCTAAGAAGTTTGGCGAGCGAACATATTCACTTTATAAATGTAGATAAGACTTCTCTTTGCATCAAAACAAAAAGGGTTACGTTTTCACGTAACCCTTTTCTTTGCTTGTAACTCCTCTGTGAGTCGAGCACGGCACCAACGAATTCTGGTTGGTATAGCTTTCACTGCTTCCTGGACTATGCCTTCACCATGGCTTGCGCTTTAGGAAGTAACAATGTATGTAATGAACAAATAATTCATTTTAAGAATTGTTGTTTAAAAAAGACAGCACAAGCTGTCTTTTTTATTGTCTGCGCAGGGATCGGAACCTTATCAAGGATACTTCTACGGTTAATAGAAGCTTCATATGGTTTCATTGAATTGTTTTAGATTTAATTATCGCAATTAAGCGAAAACAAAACTAATGTTCGCTTGTTTTCGTTGTTCCCATAATTCTATCAATAGCTGCAATCCCAACAGCCGAGATCACAAATGAAAGGTGAATGAGCACCTGCCATAACAATGTTTTTTCATCTAAATTGTGAGCATTAATAAATGTCTTCAACAAGTGAATGGATGAGATCCCAATAATAGCTGTGGCTAGCTTAACTTTAAGGATATTGGCGTTAACATGTGATAACCAATCTGGCTCGTCTGGGTGACCTTTAAGTCCTAGTCTAGAAACAAACGTTTCAAAGCCACCAACAATCACCATAATCAACAGATTTGAAATCATCACAACATCAATTAAGCCCAATACTGAAAGCATAATTTTTTCTTCTGTAAGTGTTGGCGTTTCAGATACGAGATGACCCAACTCAACCCAAAACAAATACACATAAACTGCTTGAGCTACAATTAATCCAAGATAAAGCGGCATTTGTAGCCATCGACTACCAAATAAAACAGCTGATAATGGTTTAAGTTTTATTGATGTTTTCATGACTGACTACCTTTAAATTATTAACTTTATTAATGCCGTTGATATTAAATCAATACTCAAAACTAATGAAATATTTTCTATAACCAATACCAAAGAAAACTCTTTGGCAAAGTCTATTCTAAGAGGGGGAGAAGGATAATGAATGCTGTGCATTACTTTAAGTAACGGTTGACAATAGATTTAGTGACTATTCAAGATATACATTTAGCAGGCGCTCAACAGGGTATGAGTGCTAGAGTTTTTATCTGACATTAACTAAGTCCATAACGTTAGAAACAGCATACTATCTAAGTTAAAAACCAGCAACGGTGTGTAGTGGAATTTTGGACGAAAAAAGGGCTACAATTTCTTGTAACCCATTATTTCTATTACAAATTCTGGTGGGCTGTGCGGAGATCGAACCCACGACAAACGGATTAAAAGCTGTTTTAGCTTAAATGTTTTCTTGCGCGCGCAATTGCCTGCTTTACCTGCGCTGGCGCTGTGCCTCCAATATGATCACGGCTCGCTAATGAGCCTTCTAAAGTCAGCACTTGATAAACGTCCTCTGCAATTTGCGTGCTAAATTTTTGTAATTCTGACAAAGATAGATCAGACAAATCACAGCCCTTATCGACGGCATGACGAACAGCCAGGGCGACCACTTCATGGGCATCACGGAATGGCATGCCTTTTTTAACAAGGTAATCTGCTAGGTCTGTCGCAGTCGCAAAGCCTTCAGTCGCTGCGTTACGCATCGCTTCTTTATTGACCTTAATCCCGCGCAACATATCCGCGTAAATTTCCAAGGTCACGAGCAATGTATCTGCGGTATCGAAGAGTGGCTCTTTGTCTTCTTGGTTGTCTTTGTTGTAGGCTAGCGGCTGACTCTTCATTAATGTTAGCAAAGCCATCAAATGGCCTGTCACACGCCCTGTTTTGCCACGAACCAATTCAGGTACGTCAGGATTCTTTTTCTGAGGCATGATGGATGAACCGGTACAGAAACGATCGGCAATATCCACAAAGGCAAATCTTGGGCTCGACCACAAGATCAGCTCCTCTGAAAAACGCGAAAGATGCGTCATCACTAAAGCTGCTGCTGCTGTAAATTCAATCGCAAAATCACGGTCAGAAACAGCGTCGAGTGAGTTTTCGCAAACGCCATCAAAGCCTAATTCCTTGGCAACCATTTCACGATTAATTGGATAGCTTGTGCCAGCTAAAGCCGCCGCACCGAGTGGCAAGCGATTAATCCGCTTACGTGCATCGGCAAATCTCGCGGCGTCACGTTGCAACATTTCAAAGTAAGCAAGGAGGTGATGGCCAAAGGTCACCGGCTGTGCAACTTGTAGATGCGTAAAGCCTGGCATTGCTGTATCAAAATGTTCTTCCGCTAGATTCACAATCGAGGTTTGCAACTTACGAATACCAAGAATCACATCATCCGCAACAGCACGCAACCAAAGGCGAACATCGGTTGACACCTGATCATTACGACTTCTACCGGTATGCAGGCGCTTACCTGCATCACCGATTTTATCGGTCAAACGTTTCTCAATGTTCAAATGCACATCTTCTAAATCCAATCGCCATTCAAATTGACCCGCTTGGATTTCTTGCAAGATTTCGTTTAAGCCCTGCGAAATTTTAGCCACATCTTCTTGGCTAATAATGCCCTGCGCACCAAGCATTTTTGAATGCGCTAAGGAGCCTTGGATATCAAAAACCGCGAGGCGCTTATCAAAGTCGACGGAGGCTGTATAACGTTTCACCAATTCTGACACTGGCTCATTGAAACGACCTGACCAAGCTTTATTTTGTTGTGATTTATCTTGCATGCTGTAAGACGCTTATCTGTAATGAATTTATACGCTAAGTATAAAGCAAAACATCATTTTTTCTATGTCATCCTTTCTAACAAGCTCTGCGTCAGCGGTATGTTAAAATCTGTAAAACAATTATTAATAGATTTGATTGCATGAATACACCCCCTAATAAAATCGTCATCGCCTCACGCGAAAGCGCACTTGCGATGTGGCAAGCCAAACATATTCAAAGCCGCTTACAAGCACTTTATCCAACCAGTACCGTTGAGATTTTGGGGATGACAACGACTGGCGATCAAATGCTAGACTCCCCACTCGCGCGTATCGGCGGCAAGGGTTTGTTCGTGAAAGAGCTTGAACAAGCGTTAGCTGATGGTCGTGCAGATTTAGCAGTGCACTCAATGAAGGATGTGCCAATGAATTTGCCAGAAGGATTTGCAATGGCAGCCATTGGCGAACGTGAAGATGCGCGGGATGCTTTTGTATCGAATGATTTCGAGAGCTTAGCCGCCTTACCTGCCGGTAGTATTGTAGGCACCTCGAGCTTGCGCCGCCAAAGCCAATTGCAAGCGCGTTTTCCCAATTTAAAAATCGAATCATTACGTGGTAATTTACAAACACGTTTACGCAAACTAGATGAAGGTCAGTACGCAGCGATTATCCTAGCAGCGGCTGGTTTAATTCGCCTAGGCTTGGAATCTCGCATTCGCGAACTCATCTCACCACAAGATAGTATTCCTGCTGTGGGACAAGGCGCGCTGGGTATTGAGATTAATGCGAGCCGCACCGATATGTTAGCCGTGCTTGCACCACTCAACCATCCGGCGACCGCCGCATGTGTAGAAGCTGAGCGTGGCATGAGTCGTGCGCTTGCTGGAAGTTGCACAGTTCCAATTGGCGCTTATGCACAAATAAGAGACAACAGCATCAGCATTACAGGCTTTGTCGCGAGTGTTGATGGTCAAGAAATGGTGAGAGAAGAGGTCACGGGCAGCATCGAAAATCCTGAAAAATTAGGCCAACAACTCGCTGAGAAATTGGTCGCCTTAGGTGCAAACCATATTCTTGCCGCACTGGATACGCACTAACACTCACCATGAACTCAAGCCCGCTACATGGTCGTCACATTGTCATTACACGGCCCATTGGTCAAGCTGGAAAACTCACCGGTTTAATTAAAGAGGCTGGCGGCGAAGTCGTTTCTTTTCCGCTCATTGAAATAGCGCCGCTAGATAATTATCAAGCTTTTGAAGCGGTGATGAGCCGTCTTAATGCATTCGACTGGGCAATTTTTATTAGTAGCAATGCTGTTCAAAACGCGATGCCTTTGGTGAGCAAACTCAAACTGCCATCCAACTTAAAATTTGCAGCCATTGGACCAAGTACCGGCGCTGAGCTAAGCAAATTTGGTATCCAAAACACCTTAATTCCTCAAGACCGCTTCGATAGCGAATCCCTGCTGGCCTTGCCTGAAATGCAAGCCGTTAACAATCAAAAAGTGATGATTTTTAGAGGCGTCGGAGGGCGTGAGGTGTTGACAGATACCTTGAAGTCACGAGGCGCTGAAGTCCATTTCGCGGAATGCTATCAACGGATCAACCCTCAAAAAGACTTGTCCACGATCACGATGCTCAGCCAACAAGGTGAGTTGGATGCAATCGTGATTACGAGCTCTGAGGCAATGCGGCACTTACTGGCGATGGCAAATAATCAAGAATGGCTTAAAAATGTTAAGCTATGTGTGAATCACGCTAGAATTGCTGAAGAGACAAACCAACTAGGCTTAAATGTTCATGTTGCAACAGCGCCCGGTGATGAAGCAATGTTGGCATGTTTAATTAAAGCGCTTATTTAATTAAAGCAATGAAATCAATAGACTACACCTTAATAAGATCATACGATGAACCAAGAAGCGAATAACGATCAAGCATCACCGATGATTACTGAGCCAGTAAGCGATAAGCGAGCGTCACGCCGGTTGAAAATTGCATTGAGTCTTTCTCTACTGTCCCTCGTTGCTGTTGCCCTGTTATGGCTATCTAGCATTAAAAACATGCAAAATCTTGAGCATGACTTAGCCACAAAACTAGATACGTTCAATGAGAAAAATCAACAAAGCTTAGCGCTCGCCAAAAATGCCGATGCACGAAGTACTGAAGTTGCAGCACGCTCTGTGATCTTGGAAGAAAAATATACCGAATCTTTTGATCAGCAGGCCGCGCTAAAAGCGCTTTATCAGGAGCTTGCTAACAATCGCGAAGAGCGCATGCTTTCCGATGTGGAGCAATTGTTAGTAATTGCTAACCAACAGTTACAATTGGCTGGCAACATCAAACCTGCCTTACTAGCATTACAAGCGGCGGATACTAAACTGCAAGGTTTTGACAGCACCAAAGCCGTACAACTTCGCAAATCGATTAACCAAGACATTCAACGCTTACAAAACTTGCCGCTGGCTGACATTACAAGCATCAGCCTAACACTGGGCAATCTTTCTCAACGCGTCGATCAATTAGCGCTTGTCAGCGACCGCCACCCAAGCTCAGCACAGAACAAAGTAGCGCCTGATTTATCTAACAATCCATGGCGCAGATTGACCCAAGAAATCTGGCAAGACATCAAAGGCATGGTGCGTATAGAACGTATCGATCGTCCTGAGTTGCCTCTTCTCACACCCGAGCAAACTTTTTTCTTGCGTGAAAATATTAAGTTGCACCTTCTCACTGCCCGCATTGCATTACTAAGGCACGACGAAATCACTTACAAAATTGATTTAGAGGCTGCGCAAAGTGCAATTAAATTGCACTTTGATGGGCGTGAGACACTGACTCAAAATACGCTAGATGAAATTAAAGGGCTCACCAATAACCATATTTCAACTGAGTTGCCTGATATTGAACAAAGCTTACGATTACTCAATCAGTACAAACTCAGCTTTGTACCTGCGCCTAATCGCGAACCAAAAGCAAGAAAGCAACCATAATGCGTTGGCTATTTTGGACAATCGTTATTCTTGGCTTAGCTATTGGCGTTGCTTTACTTGCGGGTGAAACCACTGGTTACGTGCTCATCAAAACGCCAAGCTATCGTTTAGAAACCTCCTTAAACTTTCTGATTGTGGTGATTAGTTTAAGCTTTATCTGCTTGCATCTTGCGTTGCAGCTCTTCAATTACACCCGTCACTTGCCAGCGACAGTGCGCGCTTATAAAGAAAGTTTACGCAAAAAAGCGGGGCATCAAGCGTTAATCCAAAGCTTACACGCGCTCGTTGAAGGCCGTTATGAGCTCTCTGAGAAAACTGCCTCCAAAGCACTCGCGCTAGGAGAGGATGCAGGGCTTACTGCGCTCATTGGTGCACGTGCAGCGCATAAACTTAGAAACAAAACAAGACGCGATTACTTTTTATCAGAGGCAGAGCGCCTGGCACCTAAAGCCGCTGTGGCAAGACTCCTCACTCAATCCGAGATGCTGCTAGATGATCAACAATACCAACTCGCATTAACGATTTTGCAGCGTCTCGCAGCGATTGAGCCTAATTACCAGCCTGCATTATCGATGGAATTAAAAGTTCAAACGCGCCTTAAAAATTGGGATCGTGTTTTGACCATCCTAACATTGCTCGAAAAAACGGATGTCATTGAAGTAATCAAAATTAAAGAAATTCGACTGCAAGCCCATCAAGGGTTAATCAAACGTTATGCAGATGATTTGGCGAGCTTAAGCGCCTATTGGAAAAAACTCAGCGAAGAGGATCAGTTTAACGAGCGCCTCGTATTAAACGCTGTACCACTCTTTATTGCGGCTGGTGCGCATGACGAAGCCTCTAAAATTGTAGAAATGAATTTAACTAAACATTGGTCTAGTGCCCTGGTACGTTTGCTTGGAAACTGCATCACAACATCACCAACCAAACAATTACAACAAGCAGAATATTGGCTGATGAACCATCCCAATGACGCCGACTTGCTAGAAACACTGGGCAAACTATGTACGCGATTACAGTTGTGGGGAAAAGCAGAAAGTTATTATGAAGCGAGCTTAAGCATTGAGCCAAGAGCCACAAGGCATTTAGCGCTAGCTTACCTACTTGAACAAAAGGGCCAACTAACGGCAGCTAACCAACATTATCGTGACAGCACTAATTTTGTTGCCGATTTGCATTAAAATAGCAGTTTAGCTGTTAACAAATATTAAACATGAGCCCTATCCAAAAATTTGCAACCGATGATGTGCGCATCAAAGAAATCAAAGCGCTTAGACCGCCTTCTGATTTTTTAGATGCGTTGCAAGCAAGCCAAAAGGCTGTGGACAACATTGTGGCCACCCGCGCCGCAATTCATCAAGTACTTCACAATGCTGATGACAGACTACTCGTCATTATTGGCCCATGCTCTATCCATGATGAAGAAGCAGGCCTCGCATACGCTAAGCGCTTACTTGAGCAACGCTCCGCTTATGCAAAAGAATTGATTATTGTGATGCGCGTTTATTTTGAGAAACCACGCACAACGGTTGGCTGGAAGGGCTTAATTAACGACCCATTCTTAGATGGTAGCTTTAAGATTAATGAGGGTCTAGAAATCGCAAGACGCTTCTTACTTGAAGTAAACGAACTTGGTATGCCAGCCGGCACTGAATTTTTAGATACGATCACACCACAATACACCGCTGACTTAGTGAGCTGGGGTGCCATTGGTGCACGCACCACTGAATCTCAAGTGCACCGTGAGTTAGCGTCAGGCCTTTCATGTCCCGTTGGCTTTAAGAACGGGACTGATGGCAATATACGGATTGCGGTTGATGCGATTAAAGCGGCCGCGAGTCCACATCATTTCTTATCCGTGACCAAGGAAGGACAATCCGCGATTGTCTCCACTGCGGGTAATGAGGACTGCCACGTCATTTTACGGGGTGGCAAAACACCCAATTACGATGCCGCCCACGTCAATGCTGCCGCAACAGAATTGGCTGCTTCTGGCTTAGCGCCAAAAGTGATGGTGGATTGCTCACATGCTAATAGCCTCAAACAATACCGCCTGCAATTAGACGTTGCAAAAAATGTTGCCGATCAGCTGAAAGCAGGCGATGAGCGCATCATGGGTTTGATGGTGGAATCTCACCTGATTGAAGGTCGCCAAGAGCATACGCCAGGATGCACATTGGAATATGGAAAATCAATTACTGATGCCTGTTTAGGTTGGGATGACACCCTGACTATTTTAGAAACATTAGCAGAGGGTGTTCGCGCTAGACGTCGTTTTCACCAAGACGATCTAGGGGAATAATCTAAGCCCAAATCTCATTAGGCTTTGGGTGTTGGATTCGCATAAGTAAAAGCATCCGAGAAGAATTCATCATCAGGTAATCCAAGCTCTTTAAATGCGGCATTAGCCGTATCAACCATCACTGGCGCACCGCAGCAATAAACCTGATGACCGCTTAAATCCGCAAAGTCATCCAAAACAGCCTGATGCACTAAGCCAGTTCTCCCCGTCCAAGCATCGCTTGCTAGAGGCTCTGACAATACTGGAACAAATTTAAAGTGAGGGTACATGCTTGCCCAAGCCCTCGGCAAAGCTGGCATATAGAGGTCTTCCAAAGTTTTAGCACCCCAATACAACACCATTTCGCGCGCTGTGTGTTGATGAAAAATGTGCTCAAGCAATCCTTTAATCGGGGCAAAACCCGTTCCGCCTGCAACAAAAATAATCGGCTTATCGCTGTCTTCACGCAGGTAAAAGCTTCCAAAAGGTCCCTCTAAACGCAAAATCGCCTTTTCTTGCATTTCTTTAAACACATATTCAGTAAATGTGCCGCCAGGCACAAGGCGTAAGTGCAACTCCAAAAACTCATCGTTATGTGGCGCATTGGCCAAAGAAAAAGCACGTCGTTTGCCGTCTTTCAAAATGAACTCAATATACTGACCCGCTAAGAACTGCATACGCTCATTACTGGGGAGCTTAAGAAATAGCGCCATCACATCATGGGAGCGCTTTTCCATCATTTGCACACGTGCAGGCATGATGCGCGGCTTAATGCCATTTAAGGCGGAAACCTCACGACACTCAATGACGGCGTCGGTTAAAGGCTTTGCACAACAAAACAATGCCAACCCTGCTTCTTTTTCAGCACCACTCAATGCCGTCGCTTGAAAGTCGCCATAGTCAACCTCACCGGAGAGCACCTTGCCTTTGCAAGCGCCACAAGCACCGTTGCGACAGCCATAAGGCAAATTGAGACCCGCATCTATCGCAGCGCCCAAGAAGGTTTCTTGATCTGGCACAGAATAAACATGACCACTTGGCTGAATGGTGACTTGATGAGACATTTTGAAATCCTATTATTGCATCTAAACAAATAGCCTAATTAATCTTCGCGCGTATACTCGCCCTCAATCACTTCATCGTTAGCTGCGCCTTGCTTAAAAGCCGCTTTAGATGGTGAGGGGGTGCTGGGAATCATCAATAAAATGACTGCAATCCCGTCAGTCATCACGCCGGGGATCACGAGCAAAATTCCAGCGATTAAATTTTTGACCGTGCCGAACAAGGCACTCCCAGGGCTCACACTTTGCGCCAACGTTTGCATCATACGCCCAGCAAATAACTGCTTCTCCTCTTGAATCAAGCGCCAACCCAAGAAGGTCACGATGCCTAAGTAAGCAATGAACCACCAGCCATATTGCGCGGTTAAATCAATGATTAACCATATCTCCAATACCGGAAATGCGAGTAAAATTAACATCATGAACAAACGCATGAAATATTCCCTAAATTTGCTCATTGAGCGAGTTGTTTAAGATGCCAAGCGAATCAGGCAGTGACGCTATTTTAGTGCTAACCAACCTGCCCGACACAAATAGTGCAGAAAAATTAGCAGAAATTTTAATCACGAAGCAATTAGCTGCCTGCGTTAACCAACTCTCACCGTGCACGTCAACGTATCAATGGCAGGGTAAAATTGAAAAAACGAATGAGGTGCCGATGGTGATTAAAACGACTCGCCATCATTATGCCGCCTTAGAAGCGACTATTCTAGCGCATCACCCATATGAACTCCCCGAAATCATTTATGTCTCTATTGATGGTGGCTTACCCGCTTATTTAGCGTGGGTAGCCGAAATTAATCAGCGAGCGCTTTAATAGGATTCTTCATTTGAAACTCCCAGCATTTTTAATCGGACTCCTACTCATCAGCTTCGGTGTTGCCTCGCCAGCACTTGCTGCCGAAAGCAGCTCGTCTTCGAGCAAAAGCAGCTTGTTCGACATTGAAGATCAAGTATTAACACCAGACCAAGCTTTTAAATTGGCGCTAAGCCCCCAAGACAACAACACCATTGAAGCAAGCTTTACTATCGCACCTGGTCATTACCTATATCGCGATCGCATTAAATTCGAAAGCAAAAATGCAACGATAGAGAGCATTGTTTTACCGAAGGGCGAAATTAAGAAGGATCCAAACTTCGGGGAAATGGAAGTGTTTCATCAAAGCTTTGTTGCCAAGATTGCGCTACAAAGTATTCCTGACAGTCTCCAAACAATAACACTGCAAGCAAGCTTTCAAGGCTGCAGTGAGAAGGGCTTATGTTATTCACCCATCCATAAAGCAATCGACGTTGCCCTCACCAGCAACACTGTCAGTCCAGAAATTACCAAGAACAATGATGATCAGGCAACGACCCTACTTAAGGGTGGAAAATTATGGCTCATCATCATTGGCTTCTTTGGCTTTGGTCTACTTTTAGCGCTAACCCCTTGTGTGCTTCCGATGATTCCGATTTTATCGGGCATCATCGTTGGTGACAAAAAAGTACACCACCACGCCACTTCACGACTTCATTCCTTTAATCTTTCCTTGGCTTATGTTTTTGGCATGTCACTCAGCTACAGCTTAGCGGGTGTTGCAGCAGGACTCTCAGGTCAGTTGCTCAGTAGCGCACTACAAAGCCCATGGATACTTGGGATAACCGCCATTATTTTTGTATTGTTAGCATTCTCAATGTTTGGCTTTTATGAGCTACGCCTACCAAGCAGCATTGAAAATCGCATGGTGAATGTGGCTAACGGTATTAAAGGTGGTCAGTTTATTGGTGTGTTCAGCATGGGTGCACTCTCAGCATTAATTGTCAGCCCTTGTGTTGCCGCGCCGCTGGCTGGTGCCTTGATCTATATTAGTCAAACCCATGATGTGTTGCTGGGCGGTATCGCACTCTTTGCGCTGTCTATCGGCATGGGTGTCCCGCTATTACTGATTGGTGCCTCTGCGGGTCATGTGTTACCAAAAGCGGGCATATGGATGACAACTGTTCGCAACTTCTTTGGCGTATTAATGCTTGGTGTCGCCATTTACATGATTTCGCCAGTGATCCCCTTAAGTCTAGAAATGCTCCTGTGGGCTGCCCTGCTCATTATTCCAGCCATTTATCTGCATGCTTTAGATCCCTTGCCTGCGAACTCAAATGCCCCATCAAGATTATTAAAAGGCGTTGGCATCATTCTTTTAGCGCTTGGACTCACTTTAATTGTTGGCGCAGCCTCTGGCGCAAAGTCCCCATGGCAGCCACTGAGCGGGCTTGTCGGCATCACTAAAAATCCATCAATCTCTTCGTTAAACTTCAAGCGCATTCATAGCATCAGTGAACTTGAAGCGCAGCTTAACAATGCGCGTGGAAAAATCGTCATGCTCGATTTTTATGCAGACTGGTGTGTGGCATGCAAAGAGCTAGAAAATTTTACCTTTAGCGATCCTTCTGTAAAAAAAGCGCTAGAAAATACCGTACTTTTACAGGCAGATGTCACGGCAAACTCACCTGAAGAAGTCGCCTTGTTAAATAAATTCAAATTGTTTGGCCCGCCAGGCATTGTTTTCTATAACAAATCAGGTCATGAAGTTGCACCCCTTAAAGTCATTGGCTACCAAGCCCCTGAAGACTTTATTAAAGTACTTAATCAACTAAACTCTCTAGGAGATGATGAATGCAATCCTATGGTCGCCTGCTAATCGTTCTTGCTTTATCGGCCATATCGGGCTGGTTCCTATTCCACAAAACCCCCGAAACCAGTGATACAGAGGCAAGCAATGTCGCACCCTCAGCGAGTATTAATCAAAACGTGCGCATGGATGCGAGCTTCACGGACATGAACGGTCAACAGCAAGCCCTAAAACAATGGCGTGGCAAGGTTATTGTGCTTAATTTTTGGGCAACCTGGTGTCCGCCGTGCAGAGAAGAGATGCCGGAACTCTCCGCGATGCAAGAACAGTACAATAATAAAAATTTGATCATTATTGGGCTATCTACAGACGATCTCGACACAACACAAACATTCATCAAAAAAGCGCCCGTGCGCTACCCAATTTTGGCCGGTGATATGCAGGCAATGAAGCTTGCAGAAACTTTAGGTAACAATCGAGGCATATTGCCTTATACTGTCATTGTTGATCAAAAAGGCGCCATCGTTAAGACCTTTTTCGGGCGCGTAAATCAGCAACTTCTTGAAAAAACCGTCACCCCGCTACTCCAAGTTTCAGCCATCAAAGAAAAACAATAAAACAGTTAATTTCTTCAAATTTCGTCAAATTGCTGTAGAATATCTTCTAATTTACGACAAACTTGAATGTTCCGAAATTGCTTTTTCTTTTGGAAATCAACGAAAATATGGCTGAAAACACTTCAAAATCCGTACTTGTTTTACATGGGCCGAACTTAAACCTTTTGGGTTTGCGCGAGCCGGATCATTACGGTAACAATACACTCGCTGATATTGATGCTTTGTTAGCGAAGCGTGCTAAAGAGGCTAAGGTTTCTTTAGTGTCATTCCAAAGCAATTCTGAAGTTGAACTCATTCAAACACTCCACGCATTAGCAGATAAAAAAGTGGATTTTATTATCATTAATCCCGCTGCTTTTACCCATACATCCGTCGCGCTTCGCGATGCGCTTTCAGCGATTAAAGTCCCTTTCGTTGAAGTCCACTTATCGAATATTTATGCACGCGAAACCTTCCGTCACCACTCCTACTTCTCAGATATCGCGGTAGGCGTCATTAGTGGCTTGGGTGCGCAGGGTTATTTACTGGCTTTAGATTACGCAATTCAAACAATATCTGACTAAACCGTCAGGGTTAAAATAAACGCACGCTATTAAGGTGCTTAACTGCAATAAGAGGTGAAGAGATGGATCTACGTAAACTTAAAAAATTGATCGACTTAGTCGAAGAATCTGGCATTTCAGAACTCGAACTCACAGAAGGTGAAGAAAAAGTTCGCATTAGCCGTAATCTTCCACAGACACAAGGCATGGTGCAATATGCCCAACCTTACTTTCAACAAGCACAGCCAGCGCAAGCTGCCCCTGCTTCAGTGGCTGCTGAAGCGGCGCCAGTGACTCCCGAAATCGAGGGTCATGTTGTTAAGTCTCCTATGGTGGGTACTTTCTACCGTTCACCGTCACCAGAATCAAAATCTTTTGTTGATATTGGCTCTACCGTCAGTGTTGGCGATACATTATGTATTATCGAAGCAATGAAGCTTTTAAATGAGATCGAGTCTGACCACGCTGGTGTCATTAAAGCCATCCTGGTTGAGAACGGCCAACCCGTCGAATACGGCGAACCTTTATTTATCATCGGCTAAAGAGGCTTTACATGTTTGATAAAATCCTCATCGCCAATCGTGGTGAAATTGCACTGCGTATCCAACGCGCTTGTCGCGAATTGGGCATTAAAACTGTGGCTGTTCACTCAGAAGCTGACAAAGAGGCTAAGTACGTTAAATTAGCGGACGAATCCGTTTGTATCGGGCCTGCCGCATCTAGTCAAAGTTACTTGAACATTCCCGCGGTAATTAGCGCAGCCGAAGTCACAGACGCTGAAGCGATTCACCCAGGCTATGGCTTCCTCTCTGAAAATGCTGACTTCGCCGAACGTGTTGAAGAGAGTGGATTTGTATTTATTGGTCCGCGCGCCGAAACCATTCGCTTGATGGGTGACAAGGTAAGCGCAAAAGACACCATGAAAAAAGCTGGCGTTCCTTGCGTGCCTGGATCAGAGGGCGCCCTCCCTGAAGACCCTGAAGAAATTATCCGCATCGCCAAATCAATTGGTTACCCAGTCATCATTAAAGCCGCTGGCGGTGGCGGTGGTCGTGGCATGCGCGTTGTGCATACGGAAGCAGCCTTAATTTCTTCTGTGAATATGACGAAAGCAGAAGCACAAGCCGCTTTCGGTAATCCCGTGGTCTATATGGAAAAGTTTCTTGAGCAGCCGCGCCATATTGAAATCCAAATTTTATCTGACCAACATGGCAACTCGATTTACCTTGGTGAGCGCGACTGCTCTATGCAGCGACGCCATCAAAAAGTACTCGAAGAAGCCCCAGCGCCTGGCATCTCAACTCGCCTTCGTGACAAAATTGGTCAGCGCTGTGCGGATGCCTGTAAGCGTATTAATTATCGCGGCGCAGGTACCTTCGAGTTCTTATACGAGAACAATGAGTTCTACTTCATCGAGATGAATACCCGCGTTCAAGTTGAACATCCAGTGACTGAAATGATCACCGGGGTCGATATCGTTCAAGAGCAAATTCGTGTCGCTTACGGTGAAAAACTTCGCTTACGCCAAAAGGATATTCAATTCCGTGGCCATGCGATCGAATGCCGAATCAATGCTGAAGATCCATATACATTCGTTCCTTCACCAGGCAGAATCACCACATTCCATATGCCAGGTGGTCCTGGCATCCGTGTTGATACTCATGCATACCAAAACTACATGGTGCCACCGCACTACGATTCAATGATCGGCAAATTGATTGCCTATGGTGATACACGTGAACAAGCGATTGCACGCATGAATATTGCGCTCTCTGAAATGGTGGTTGAGGGTATCAAGACCAATGTGGCACTTCATCGCGACCTGATGAACGACGCAGCGTTCCAATTAGGTGAAACCAGCATTCACTATCTTGAAAACAAACTTGGCATTCATACTAAGTAAGGTAGCTTGATGGCTTGGGTTTCACTTCATATCGAGGCGCATAGCCAAAACGCTGACCGCTTGAGTGACGCGCTGATGGACATTGGCGCGCTCTCAGCCAGCATCGAAGATGCAAACGCTGAAACACCTGATGAACAGCCTATCTTCGGTGAACCAGGCGATCCACCTCCTGGCATCTGGAACAAGAACATCATCAGTGCACTCTTTGATGACGGTGTGGATGTTCAAGCGGTCATGGCAGAGATTGAAGCCATCACCAGCTTTAAGGGCCTCATCTATACCACAGAGATCGTGGCTGAGCAGGATTGGGTGCGTGCAACACAGTCTCAGTTTGATCCCATCAAAATTACCAACGACCTCTGGATTGTACCCACTTGGCACGATGCCCCAAATCCTAAGGCGCTCAATATTGTGCTTGATCCAGGCCTAGCCTTTGGCACTGGGAGTCACCCAACAACGCACTTATGTTTGGCTTGGCTGGTTGATCAAGTAAAGCCACACCACCATGTGCTCGATTATGGGTGCGGATCAGGCATCTTGGCGATTGCTGCTAAAAAATTGGGGGCGGCTGAGGTCGTGGGGGTGGATATTGATGGACAAGCGATTATTTCGAGCAACTTTAACGCTGAGCAAAATCAGGTTTCAGCTGCTTTTTACATGGCAACGGACTACCCTGAAAATCAAGCAGATATCGTGGTTGCCAACATCTTATCGAGTGCACTGAATGTTTTGGCGCCTGCGCTAGCGGGTGCTTGTAAACAACATGGTCGCATCGCATTATCTGGCATTTTGCGCGAACAGGCAGAACAGGTTTCAGCAATCTATGCGGAGTGGTTTACGATGGATGCCCCAATCTTTATGGATAGCTGGACCCTGTTAACGGGCACCAAGAAATAGGGATAGACGCCATGAGTTTGGTCACACGATGTCCTGCTTGTTATACCAGTTTCATTGTTAAGCCAAAACAACTTAAGTCTCATCAAGGTAAAGTAAGGTGTGGTCAATGTCAGCAGGTGTTTGTCGCTAACGATTTTTTGATTGAGCGTGCTGTCCCTGAAGATGTTCTTAAGCCAGAAAAAAAAGGGATGTCACTCAATAAGCCGGTGACTCTCATTATTCTTGGCCTGCTGGTGATGCTGGCAGTTCTTCAAAGCCTTTATTTTTTTCGCGTTCAAATTGCTAGGCAATGGCCCGCGCTCAAGCCCGCAATAAAAACCACCTGTCACTATTTAGGTTGCACGCTCCCTCTCCCGCAACATGCAGAACTGATCGCGATCGACGATACTGAGCTAGTTAAAGATGAAACGCATGCAGGCATCGTTAAATTTAGCTGTGTGATCGTCAACAACGCCCCCTATGCACAATCTTTCCCGTCGATCGAGCTCACCCTATCAGACCAGCAAGATAAGCCGCTGACTCGCCGCAAAATTGCGCCAAGTGAGTATTTAAAGGGATTAGAAAAGTCTTTCGATGAGGGCTTGGCTCCCAACGATGAGGTGCGTGTGACGATTAATCTATTAACTGCCGATCTGCCCGTCGCTGGATTCCGGGCGTTCGTCGCTTATTAAAAAAGCTTAAGCAGCGACTACTACAATAGTGCGCCTGCAAACATTTCAAGCCCACGAATGGATTTAGCAATTTCTTCAACGGCCTGCACACGGCCATAACTTTTACGCCAGGCCAAAGCAATCTGTCGGGTGGGCGCTGGGCGCTTAAACGGAATCGCCTTGACCAAGGGGTTTTGATATCGACTGATCGTCGCGCTCATGGGTAAAACTGTGATGCCGAGATTCGAGGCCACCATATTACGCACCGTATCCAGCGAGTTGCCTTGAAGTACTTCGCCATTCCGGGTGAGGCTTGGACAGGCTTGTACCACCTGATTGCTAAAGCAGTGCCCACTGTTAAGTAGTAACACCTTCTCATCAGCGAGCTCGCTTGCATCCACCTCTTGTCGGTTCGACCATTCGTGTGTACTTGGCACAACAACGACAAACTCTTCTTCATATAGTGGCATGGTGATCACGCCAGATAGCTCAAACGGCAAGGCAATGATCGCCACATCAATGACGCCGCTGCGTAGCTGAGCTTCAAGGTTACTCGTGAGATTTTCTTCTACGATGAGGGGCATCTCTGGCGCATGTTTACGCAGCACTGGAATAATCTCTGGGAGTAAATAAGGCCCAACAGAGTAAATAACGCCGAGCTTCAATGGTCCGGCCAGTTGATTGTTGCCCTGCTTGGCAATTTCTTTAATCCGCTTCGCCTCTTCAATCACGCGGGTCGCCTGCTCTATCACGAGCTCACCCACGGCCGTCATGGTCACATCATTGCGACTGCGTTCAAACAGTAGAACACCTAATTCATCTTCCAGCTTTTTAACAGCGAGACTCAAGGCGGGCTGGCTGACAAAGCAAACCTCAGCCGCCTTTCTAAAGTTGCGGGATTTGGCCAGCGCCACAATAAACTTCAATTCATTTAGCGTCATCGCTTCATTACTCTTTTAATTTTTCAGGCAGCTCTATGGTATGCGTTGAGAGTGAGATCTCGCGTATAAAGCAAACAAGACCAATGATTAAGGACACCATTGCGAGGATGAATAAGGGCGCCACGATGTGCGATGGATCTCTACTACTTTCATAGCCAATAAACAAGGCCACGATGACGGTTGACACCAACAAGGCTGAGATGGTGCAAAGTGTGATCGCCCAATGGGTCCAAACAGCGCGATTGGATAGTATCCGTATCTCCAGAAGGTTGTGGGGTGAGAGCGGGTCTCGGTCCATCAACACGCGATACCGATCGACGACACGGCCTAACCGCATTGCCAGTACAGATAAAATTGCACCGATGCCTGTTAGCAAGAAAACTGGCGCGACTGCGAGTTGAATAACGTGTGAAACGGTACTTAGATCTTCTACTATATTCTGCATTTTTTAGATTTAATTCACCTTAAAAGTGGCATTAGTTTGTCATATAACCGCTAAAACATAAAAAATATTTAAAAATTTATTAAAAAAGTAATGGATATTTGTTAAATCCTTAAAAATTCAGTTAAGATAATGACTCCGCAACCCTTTATGATTGACTATCCTATGAACAAACAAGAATTGATTGCTAAGATTGCTGCTGAAGCTGACATCTCTAAAGCTGCTGCCGCTAAAGCTGTTGACGCATTTACAGGTAGCGTAACTGCTGCACTTAAAGGTGGTGACACTGTTACATTAATCGGCTTTGGTACATTTGCTGTTAGCAACCGCGCTGCACGTATCGGTCGTAACCCACAAACTGGTAAAGAATTACAAATCGCTGCACGTAAAGCACCAGCTTTCCGCGCAGGTAAAGCTTTGAAGGATGCACTAAACTAAGACCCGCGTCTTAGCTGCAAAGCAAAAAGGCCAACATCGCTGTTGGCCTTTTTTATTGTCTTAAACCCTTCACGCAGATACTTCAGGCGCCACCAATTGCTCAAATAGCTTGAATGGGTGAGTACCAGTCGGCGTTAATTAAATTGGCTTCGTTTGGCAAAAAGCATGTTTTTATCACTTAGTATTTTCATTAGGAGGCCAAAATTGCTCGCTTTAAAAATAATTAAAAAATTTCAACGTCTCATTCTTCTCGCTATTCTTTTACTGGGATTAATTTATCCAAGTGTCGCACTGGAGATTTCTAGAAGCGATATCTTATTAAATATTGCCACGAAATGCATAAACCCTAAAGCTCAAGATTATTGCAATCAATGTATATCCCCTAGAACTGATGGCAACTGTGGAAGTGTTAGAGAGTGCAAAAATACTACCGAAGTTTGGTCTGAAAATGAACAGTTTGTAGCTATTAGAGATATTAAAATGTGTGGGTGTGGGAAAGACTTCATTCACGGTTTAGCAATGCCTAAATCTGAAGTGACAGGAATTGAAGATATAAGGCGTCAAGAAGAAATCTGGCAATTTGCCTGGGATACCTCTAAAAAAATTATTGAGCCTGAGTTAATAGCTTTAGCAGTAAATCCAAAATCTCGCCGCAGTCAAAATCAATTGCATGTGCATCTGGTTCGAATTGATCCAAAAGTGAAAAACAAATTTAATACATATACCTATGCATACGTAAAAAATCTGGAACATGTTTGGGAAACTGCTGCTAATTTAGCAGCAAAAAGCGCTTTAATAGACTATGGCATTTTAGTGACTCAAGCCAATGCGAATCAATTTATTGTTTTAATTACCCCAAATAGTCCAGAAGGTGAATTTACAATTTGGAATTGCAATTAACTTTTAATAAAACATTCAAAAAGGGAGGGACATTTGAGTCGCTCCCTTTTTCCGACCATTCAACTGAATAACTAAATATCTAAGTTATTTACACCCAGCGCATTACTTTCAATGAATGCACGACGTGGTTCAACCTGGTCACCCATCAACGTTGTGAAGATTTCATCCGCGGCGATTGCGTCATCGATTTGAACTTTAAGAAGGCGGCGCACCTGTGGATCCATGGTTGTTTCCCAAAGTTGCTCTGGATTCATCTCGCCCAATCCTTTATAGCGCTGAACGTTTAAGCCATGTTTTGCCTCTTCAAGAAGCCAATCGAGCGCCTCTTTGAATGTTGTGACTGTTTGTGATTTTTCACCACGTTGAACGGTTGCGCCAGCACCAAGCAAACCGTTTAGCATAACTGATACACGACTAATTTGACGGTAATCTCCACCGCCTAAGAAATCTGCATCCACCACGCAGCACTGCAAGTTACCGTGAACGTATTTGTTTACCTCTAGGCGGTAGGTTCCAGCCTCTGGATTAAATGCTACGATGACCTCTGAACCAATTGCACCTAAGATAGGGCGAAGTTTTTCAGCGGCTTCGTTTGCACTCTTTTCATCGTTCAGACTAATTTCACCTAGGTCTTGTAGGGCGCGCAGGACGCTCTCATCGTACATGGAGGCAATACGGCGGATGACTGCCTCGGTCAGCACCATCTGCTTTGCAATGGTCGCTAACGGATCATCAGCTAAGGTTTCACCGCCGGTCTTGGTGAGCAGTGAGGCGCCCTTTAATGCGGACTGTAGTAAGTACTCATCCAGCTCGTGTTGATCTTTTAAGTAGCGCTCATCCCTACCCTGCTTGACCTTGTAGAGTGGTGGTTGCGCAATGTAAATGTGACCGCGCTCAACGAGCTCGGTCATTTGTCGGTAGAAGAACGTCAGTAACAGCGTTCTAATGTGAGCACCATCGACGTCCGCATCAGTCATGATGATGATGCGGTGATAACGAAGTTTTTCTGCGCTAAAGTCTGCCTTACCAATACTTGTACCCAGGGCAGTAATCAGTGTGGCGATCTCTTGTGAGCCCAGCAGCTTATCAAAGCGCGCCTTCTCGACGTTTAAAATCTTACCCTTGAGTGGCAAGATCGCCTGGTTCTTTCGGTCACGCCCTTGCTTGGCTGAACCACCCGCTGAGTCACCCTCGACCAGGTAGATCTCACACTTGCTCGGATCGCGCTCTTGGCAGTCCGCTAGCTTGCCCGGGAGGCCCATGGTATCCATAACCCCCTTACGGCGTGTCATTTCGCGCGCCTTGCGGGCCGCATCGCGTGCTCTTGCCGCATCCACGATCTTGTTACAGATCACCTTTGCATCGATCGGGTTCTCTAATAGAAACTCTGCGAGCTTGCTCGACACGACATCCTGAACGACCGGCTGCACTTCACCCGATACCAATTTATCTTTTGTTTGTGATGAGAATTTTGGTTCTGGCACCTTCACTGAGAGCACGCACGTGAGACCCTCACGCATGTCGTCGCCGCTCGTTTCAATTTTGGCTTTCTTCGCCAAGTCGTTTTGCTCAATATAGTTATTGAGCGTGCGCGTCATCGCCGTGCGTAACCCCGTTAAGTGGGTACCACCATCGCGCTGTGGGATGTTGTTCGTGAAACACTGCACGGTTTCGCTGTAGGAGTCGTTCCACTGCATCGATACCTCAACGGTCATGCCATCTTTTTCAGCGACCGCGTAAAAAGGTTTTGGATGCAGCACGGTTTTACTGCGGTTCATGTACTCAACAAATCCACGGACGCCGCCAGAGTAGGCAAAGTTTTCACTCTTATTGTGGCGCTGATCGATCAGTTCAATCTTCACGCCATTATTTAAGAAGGAGAGCTCACGCAAACGTTTTGCCAAGATATCAAAACTAAACTCAATTAACGCAAAGGTTTCAATGGATGGGAAGAAATGAACCTCGGTGCCAGAACGATCTGTCGTACCCGTTTCTGCCAACGGCGCCTGCGGAACACCGCGCGCGAACTCCATCTGGTAAACCTTGCCGTTCTTATAGATCTTAAGCTTTAACCAATCAGATAGGGCATTTACCACCGATACACCCACACCATGCAAGCCACCCGAAACCTTGTATGAGTTCTGGTCGAACTTACCGCCAGCATGTAGCTCAGTCATCACGATCTCTGCTGCAGAACGTTTTACTTCGTTCTTGTCATCTTGTTTAATATCCACAGGAATGCCGCGACCATTGTCGGTCACGCTGATAGAGTTGTCTGAGTGAATGGTGATCTTAATATCATTACAGTGCCCCGCTAATGCTTCATCAATCGCATTATCAACCACCTCAAACACCATATGGTGTAAGCCACTACCGTCAGATGTGTCACCAATATACATGCCCGGGCGCTTACGAACCGCGTCCAAGCCCTCAAGGATGGTGATACTGGATGAATCGTAGTCTGATTGTTTTTGGGTCATATTTTTATCTTTATTTATGTAACGTTTTAGTTTGTTTCACGTGGAACATTAAATGCGCATTGGCATGACAACATACTTGTAATCTTCATCATTCGGAATCGTTGCTAGGCAGCTGCTGTTCGCATCCGCAAATGAAAACACTACCTCCGGATTAGTCACGTTATTGAGTACATCAATTAAATAGGTCACGTTGAAGCCAATGTCTAGGCTATCCCCTGTGTAATTAACTTCCAATTCCTCTTCTGCCTCTTCTTGCTCGCTGTTGGTACTAATTAAACGCAAGCTGTTCGTGCCCAACACCATCCGGATGCCACGATACTTTTCGTTAGAGAGGATCGAGGCACGCTGCATGGCAAGCAGGACGGTCATCCTATCCACTGTAAACTTGTTTTGATGGCCTACCGGGATGACACGGGTATAGTCTGGGAACTTACCATCAATGACTTTGGTGATTAACTTAATATCATTAAAACTAAAGTTTACTTGTGTCGCAGATAACTCAACAGTGACCTCATTATCGGTGTCGTCGAGTAACTTAATTAACTCAATAACAGTTTTTCTGGGGATGATGATGTTTTGTTTGTCATAAAATTTTGAGAGTTCAGTGGAGGTAAAGCTTAGTCGATGACCATCTGTCCCAACAATATTCAAGCGATTACCATTAATCTCAAACAAGAGTCCGTTTAGGTAGTAACGAATATCCTGTTGTGCCATAGCAAACTCGACCTGTTTAAACAGGCCTTTTAAAGTATTTTGAGGAATGGTGATGCTGATTGTTTCAGTACCCACCGCCTTAGTCATGACCGGATAGTCAACCGCAGGTAGTGTCTGCAAGTTAAATTTACTCTTACCCGCTTTAACAGCCACCCGGCTTTCACTGGTTGTCATGTTAATTTCTGTGTTGTCTGGTAGTGCTCTGCAGATATCCAGTAGCTTCTTAGCTGAGATGGTAGTGGATAGTTCTGACCCTATCGTTGTGTGAATAGATAAAGATATCTGCATCTCTAAATCAGTTGCCGTCAACACCAACTGATCACTTTTAGCTTCCAGTAGTAGGTTAGAAAGAATCGGTAAGGTATGACGTCTTTCAACGATACTTGTCACAGAAGAAAGTGGTTTTAGAAGTGTTTCACGGTTTATTTTAATGTTCATGTTTTAAAAACCTAATATATAAATATATTTAATAATAATAGTAATGGCTGGGAAATCTGTTGATATGTATTTTTTACTCATTAAATCATTACATTACATATCAATTAACGCATAGTAAAACGCAATAAAATCTTGTGGATAATTTGTTAACATTTTATACGTTTTACCAAAATAACGTTAGATGCAAATTTCACCCACAACTTATCTACAACATAACTGACTGTTAAAAAGCGCTTATTAATCTCTGATGACCTGCACCAAAAAAGCAATATCTCTGGCGATCGTTTGGTCGTTTTGACGAAGCTGCTCCACTTCATCACAAGCGTGCATCACAGTTGTGTGATGACGGCTCCCAAACGCTTCGCCGATCTCAGGAAAACTATGATTTGTGAGCTCCCGTGTCAACGCCATGGCAATTTGTCTTGGACGTGCAAAATTGCGGGTCCTTTTTTTGCTATACATTTCAGCTACTTTAATTTTGAAATAATCAGCGACAGTTTTTTGAATGTATTCAATGGTAATTTGTCTGCCGCGCACCGCGATAAGATCTTTAAGGGCTTCTTTGGCCAATTGCACATCTATCTGATTACCTGTGAACTTAGACATGGCAACAATACGATTCAGGGCACCTTCCAACTCACGAACGCTAGACCGAATTTGTTTTGCCACAAAAAAAGCAACCTCTTCACTGAGTGTAATGTTCGCTTCCTCAGCCTTTTTAAGCAGAATAGCGACGCGCATCTCAAGCTCTGGGGGCTCAACTGCAACAGTCAAGCCCCAGCTAAATCTGGTGCGTAATCGCTCATCCATATCCTCAATCTCTTTTGGATAGGTGTCGCAGGTAATGATGATCTGTTTTTTAGCCTCAATTAGAGAATTGAACGCGTAAAAAAACTCTTCCTGTGTGCGTGTTTTCTTAGCAAAAAATTGAATATCATCGATCAGTAACATATCAAGCGAATGATAGAGGCGTTTAAACTCGTCAAAAGACTTGTGCTCATAAGCTTTAACGACGTCAGAAACATATCGCTCAGCGTGCAAGTATTTAATCTTAGCCTCTGGCCGCAGCTCTTTTAAGTGATTGCCTATTGCCTGTAATAAGTGCGTTTTACCTAGCCCCACCCCACCATAAATGAAGAGCGGGTTGTAAGCGTTGCCTGGGTTTTCTGCGATTTGCACTGCCGCAGCACGCGCAAGCTGGTTAGCCTTACCCGTGACCAAGTTACCAAAATTAAAGGCTGGGTTTAAGCCGGAGTGCTCGGAGACTTTATATTTTTTGCTGTTGTCATCTTTTGGTGGGCTTTTATCAGCCCTTTTGGGTTCGGTAGCGGCCCCGGCCTTGGTGGGTGTTTTTTTAGGCTGGCCTGTCATCAGACTATCAACACTTTTGATGTTGTCGTCAGAGTGATTTTCTAGAAGAATAACGTTTATGGAAATGGGGTGGCTAAGGTTTTCCGCTGCAAAGTCGATAACCCTGGATAAAAACTTATCTTTCACCCACTGCTGAACAAAACGGTTGGGCGCGAACAACGTCAAGGACTGATCATCAATCTTATAGTGTAATGGTTTTATCCATGTATTAAATTGCTGCGCGGAAAGTTCTTCTTCAAAACGTCCAAGGCAGGCGACCCAAAAATTGTTCATCACTTGCTAATAATCCTACCGTTCCCATTTTTTAACTTATTGATTTCTCAATTTAATATAAAATCTTAATTGAGTATTGTTTTAAATACATTCAAGCCATTTTAGCTTGTTTAATGAAACTTATCCACAGACAATATTGCTAAATTCACGCCTGTTTTATAAGCATTTATTTGTAAATATTGATTGACACCGTGGGCAATATTGCGGTTTAATTACGCCCTTTCGCATCAAATGCACTTAAGAGTCATTGGAGAAACATAATGAAACGCACCTATCAACCATCTAAAGTCCGTCGCGCACGCACACATGGTTTTTTAGTTCGCATGAAAACTCGTGGCGGTCGCGCAGTGATTGCTGCTCGTCGTGCTAAGGGCCGTGCTCGCTTGGCTGTATAAAACCTTACCTGTTCACACGGTCGATCGCTGTGTTGACGAATTAGGTAGGTATGAATTTTAAATTCCCTAGTGAATTGAGATTACTAAAAACGGATGACTTTTCATCCGTTTTTAATTTCCGGAAGCGCATCTCAGGCGCAACCTTGGTGATCAACTACCGGAACAACCCTCTTCAGCACGCAAGACTCGGACTAGTTGTCAGTAAAAAGGTGGCGAAGTTATCTGTAGATCGTAACTACATGCGCAGAGTCCTAAAAGAGCTGTTCAGACGAAACAAAGCTAGCTTTAGTCACTTAGACCTTGTCATTCGACCCCAAAAGCCATTCAATCACAAAAACTTCAATGAAATTGTCCAAGAGTTTGATATGCTAACCGCTAAGCTTAAAAATAAGTCGCAGGCTTGATTGATTTTGAATTACAGAGAAGACATTGGCTAAAATTTTATTGTTGTTAATTAGTTGCTATCAGCGCCTTCTAAGCCCACTCTTGGGGCCGCAATGCCGTTTTAGTCCAACCTGCTCGCACTATGCCTATCTATCAATCGAAAAGCATGGGGCTCTTAAAGGCTTTTACTTCACCGTTCGCCGACTATTAAAATGCCATCCCTGGCATATCGGTGGTCACGATCCTATTCCTTAATTAATACTAAAGCGCAAAGACGAAAATAAATATGGACGTTAAAAGACTGATTTTGTTTGTTGTTTTGTCATTCTCAATTTTGTTTTTTTGGAATGCATGGCAGGAAAAACATAGGCCGATAGAGCCTGTTGCGACAACGCAAGACGACATCCCAACTAAAACCGCAATCGCGCCAGTTGATAAAGAAACACAGTTCCGCCTTCAAACAGATAAGCGCATTTTAGTGCAAACGGATTTGTATAAGGTCGAAATTGATACTGTGGGTGCAGACCTTCGTAAAGTAGAGTTAACGCAGCATCGCGCTGAAAATTCAGATGCAAATAACTTTGTACTATTGAATGACCAAATTGCGCCATCTGTTTATGTTATTCAATCAGGTATTGCGATTGACGGTTTAGCTACGCATAAGGAACTATTCACTAGCGCCTCAAACAACTACCGAATGGCTGCCGATCAAAATGAATTAAAAGTATCGCTTGAATGGTTAAACCCTACTGGTGTCAAGCTGACTAAGACCTATACATTTGTACGTGGTAGTTATGAGGTCAAGGTTGATCAGGTAATCAACAACGGTTCAGGCGTTGCTATTGATCCCTTAGCGTATTATCAAATTATTCATGATAGTGAATCAAACCAAGGGACTAAGATGATGCCGACGTTTACGGGCGGCGCGTACTTTACCGATGCTGATAAATTCAAAAAGGTTAATTTTGGTGAGATGAGTAAAGAGCCTCTATCCAAACTTGCCAAAGATGGCTGGGTTGGCTTGGTGCAACATTATTTTGTCAGTGCTTGGATTCCGCAGGCTAAAGAATCTCAAGAGTTTTACACGAAGGACTTGGGTAATAAAATTTTTGCAATTGGCACTAAGATGTCTTTATCTTCAGTGTCGCCAGGGGCTAGTAAGGATCTGAACGCTAAACTCTACATGGGCCCACAAACCCATGATGATCTTGTAAAAGCAGCGCCAGGTTTGGAATACACCGTTGATTATGGTTGGTTAAGTTTTATTGCTTCACCGCTCTTCATGATTCTGTCGATCATCCAAGATGTCGTTGGTAATTGGGGCTACTCCATTATCCTGCTCACGGTATTGATCAAACTTGCGTTCTATCCTCTATCGGCGTCTGGTTACCGTAACATGGCGCAGATGCGAGAGTTAGCGCCGCGCTTACAAAGCTTAAAAGAAAAATTTGGTGATGACCGCCAAAAAATGCAACAAGGCATGATGGAGTTGTACAAAAAAGAAAAGATTAACCCGATGGGCGGCTGTTTACCTATCCTCGTTCAAATCCCGGTTTTTATTTCGCTTTATTGGATGTTGCTCGCCAGTGTTGAGATGCGTAACGCACCATTTATTCTTTGGATTACCGACCTATCTGCACCAGATAGTTTATTTGGACACATACCAGAGTTCTTGCCACTTGTCGGCGGCATGCCAATCGGCTTGTTACCCATACTGATGGGTATTTCCATGATCATTCAAACGAAGCTAAACCCTGCGCCTGCTGACCCTATGCAAGCGAAGGTGATGGCGATCATGCCTATCGTATTTAGTGTTTTCTTTTTCTTCTTCCCAGCGGGCCTAGTTCTATACTGGTTGGTTAACAACGTGCTCTCTATCGCACAGCAAGCACGTATCAATCACCTGATACATGCGGCAACACTTGCTAAGAAAAAAGGAAATGCAGCTCGCTAACAACATTAGTGACACCATAGCCGCGATCGCTACGGCATCCGGCTCTGGTGGTATCGGTGTGGTCCGTGTTTCAGGACCGGCAGTTATGCAGATTGCCACTGCGATCCTGGGGCATTGTCCCAAGCCACGCTACGCGGCTTTTCTTCCCTTTCAAGATGCGGATGGACAGATACTAGATCAGGGTATTGCGATCTACTATTCTGCGCCCCACTCCTATACCGGGGAGGACGTCTTGGAATTACAAGCGCATGGCGGCCCCGCTCTTCTACAAATTCTTTTATCCCTTTGTTTATCGCTAGGTGCTCGTCAAGCTGCACCCGGTGAGTTTACGCGGCGTGCTTACCTCAACGATAAAATGGATCTCGCTCAAGCTGAGGCTGTGGCGGATGTCATCAATGCGGCAACCTCCGAAGCCGCAAGAAGTGCCATGCGCTCGTTATCCGGCGAGTTCTCGAATCGCATCAATTCGCTTCTTCAGCGCTTGGTTGAACTGAGAATGTTCGTTGAGGCGTGTTTAGACTTTCCTGAGGAGGAGATCGATTTTATTTCTCAGGGGAATGTGAAGCAGAAAATCGAGGGCGTTCAAGCAGAATTACACAGAATCTATAACGAATCTAAGCAAGGCCATTTATTGCGTGAAGGGCTAACGGTTGTTTTAGTTGGCCAGCCCAACGTTGGAAAGTCTAGTTTGATCAATCAACTGGCTGCTGATGATATTGCTATTGTGACCTCAATCGCTGGCACGACGCGTGACACGATTAAAAGTGCCATCCAGATCAATGGAATACCGCTCCATGTGGTGGATACGGCTGGACTTCGTGAGACAGAAGATGAAATTGAACAGTTTGGAATTGCTAGAACTTGGCGAGCCCTAGAAAGCGCCAACATCGCATTATTATTGCTTGATGCAGCTCACGGTATTACGGAGATCGAAAGATCGATTTTGGCGCGTTTACCGAGCGATTTCCCCAAGATTTGGGTGCATAATAAAATTGATTTGACGAAAAACCTTCCATTTATTGAATATTTGGAGGATGAAGCCCATATTCACTTATCTGCCAAAACTGGCGATGGGGTGAATCTGCTTCGTGAAACATTACTCAAGATCGTCGGCTGGAAATCCACAAGTGAGGGGGTTTTCATGGCCAGAGCCCGTCACCTTGACGCCATTAAAAAAGTTGAACAATTTTTGGATTTAGCCTTGGAATCGATTAATCAATCTGAAATTGTGGCTGAAAACTTACGTATGGCTCAGGATGCTCTGAGCGCTGTGACCGGTGAATTTACGCCAGATGACTTGCTCGGCGAGATTTTTAGTAAGTTTTGTATTGGTAAGTAGGTTATTTTTTATTAAATAGTCTTAATAAAACTCTGTACGGCAAACCAAAAACAGCAAACATTCGATGTGTTTCACGTGAAACATTTTCTTGGTTCTTCGGTTCCGTTGACTCGTTAACGTCATACTTGACCCCGGTAAACATGGAAACAATTAAATTGTCCTTGTGCAGGATGCTTTCAGTGATTACCCCAAGTACGTGAATGCATACCAGCCCTAGCCAAGACCATGCGCTGTAAAAGTGAATCGCATGCAGCAAGGCTGGCGCATCAAATAGCCAGCCATCATTAAAAACAAAGAAGCCGCTAATGACGGTGGTGAGGCCAAGCGCTAGTAATAGATAAATGACAAGTGAGCCAGCCGGGTTGTGCCCAACAAACGGTTTTGCTCTGCCTTGCAGGGTATTCCAGGCATACCTAACAGCACCTTCTGGGTTCGGCGGGAAGCTTTTGAATTTCGCATACCCCGTACACAAAAACCCCCAAAAAATACGACTGACGATCAGGCCGCCAGCGACGTAACCTGCGTTGGTGTGGGTAATACGATCCCACTCGGACTCGTGCGTATAAAATGCGATACCAAAGGCAATCACTAAGGACCAGTGAAAAATCCTAACGAATGGATCCCAAACGTACCGCATTTAAACGCGCTTAATTACTTAGTGACTGTAATAAGGTAAGCGATGTAATTGCCTTTTTCTTGTGCAGTACAGTCGCGACCAATGATGTCATTGCAGTGCTTGGTGAAGTTTTTTTCAACAGTTTCAACTGATGTGAAGCGCTTCTCGTTGACCGCTGGTGCAAGTGGACGAATTGGTTTGTTTGTAACAATGTGCTTGCCTTCGTTGGCTGGATTTGTCGTATGACATGATGCACAAGCCACTTGCTGGCCTTTAATCGTTAATTCGCGATTGAAGAATTTTTTACCATCTTCAGCGGATAGGCCTGTTGAAGCTGGGTTAATGTTCTTTGCGATCACTGCATACTTGTCAGCAAGTTTTTGTGCAGTTTCAACATCTGCTTGGGCGCTGAAAGCGGTAACGCTAAGAAGCGCTGCTAAGATATAAGATAGTTTTTTCATTATTGTCCCCTTTATTAATGACTTTAAATATGTTGTTCAGTACATTGAAGTAATGCTTAAGCCAAATACTTAACTACTACTTACATTATATTGATAATAAGACATTTATGTTAAGGAAATATTTCTGTTTAATGTTATTTCAAATTAGTCGCATGTTTCACGTGAAACATGGTTGGTTTGGCATGACGTGGTCTTGAGATTAAAGTAAAATGTAGATCTTTCGTAATTAAGCCTAATTTACATGCAATTCACAGAAAAATTTGATGTGATCGTTATTGGTGGTGGCCATGCTGGGACAGAGGCTGCCTTGGCATCTGCTCGCATGGGACAGAAAACCCTGCTCTTAACACATAACATCGAAACGCTCGGCCAGATGTCTTGTAATCCCTCCATAGGTGGAATAGGCAAGGGGCATTTAGTTAAAGAGATTGATGCGCTGGGCGGCGCGATGGCTGCTGCTACCGATGAGGGCGGGATCCAGTTTCGTATATTGAACTCTAGCAAGGGCCCAGCTGTTCGGGCGACGAGAGCGCAAGCGGATCGTATTTTGTACAAGGCGGCGATTCGACATCGTTTAGAAAATCAAGAAAACTTATGGCTCTTTCAGCAGGCGGTTGACGACATCATTCTTGATGGCGACAAGGTGACGGGCGTGGTCACGCAAATTGGACTCCGATTCGAAGCTAAGGCAGTTGTACTAACCGCGGGAACATTCTTGGCGGGCTTAATTCATGTGGGTTTAAGTCATTACCAGGCTGGTCGCGCAGGAGATCCGCCAGCCATTTCACTCGCCTCAAGACTGAGGGAGATTGGCCTGCCTGTCGGCCGGCTAAAAACAGGGACACCGCCTCGCATCGATGGTCGTACCATTGATTATTCGGTGATGCAAGAACAGCCGGGCGATAACCCCGTCCCAGTATTTTCATTTCTTGGCAACGTTAGCCAGCATCCTAGACAGGTCCCTTGCTGGATTACGCATACCAATGAACGCACTCACGATATCATTAGAAGTGGCTTAGACAGATCCCCCATGTATACCGGCGTGATCGAAGGAATTGGTCCACGCTACTGCCCTTCCGTGGAAGACAAAATTCATCGATTTGCAGATAAAGAATCCCATCAAATTTTCCTTGAACCTGAGGGCTTGGAAACCAACGAAATCTATCCGAACGGCATATCAACTAGCCTTCCTTTCGATATTCAATATCAACTAGTTCGCTCGATTCGTGGCCTTGAGAACGCGCATATTCTTCGTCCAGGTTACGCGATTGAGTACGACTATTATGATCCGCGTGGCCTGAAGGATTCGCTAGAAACTAAAGCGATGAGGGGTTTATTTTTTGCAGGTCAAATTAACGGAACGACGGGTTACGAAGAAGCTGGCGCACAAGGATTGTTAGCGGGCGCTAACGCTGCCCTCTATGCGCAAGAAAAAGACAGCTGGTGCCCAAGTCGCAATCAAGCCTATTTAGGGGTCTTGGTGGATGATTTGATTACCCGAGGCGTGACCGAGCCCTACCGCATGTTTACAAGTCGTGCAGAGTATCGACTACTGCTGCGTGAAGATAACGCCGACATTCGATTGACAGAGGCTGGCCGTAAAATTGGTTTGGTGAACGATGTGCGCTGGGAAGCGTTCTCTCGGAAACAAGAGGCCGTCTTGCAAGAGCAAGAGCGATTAAAATCTACTTGGGTGCGTCCAGCGACGCTACCAAAAGAGGATGCTATTCGCGTGCTCGGTAAACCAATTGAACATGAATACTCATTGTTTGAATTACTGCGCCGCCCAGAATTAAGCTACGAAGCACTCCTGAGTTTGCCAACAAGCGAAGCGGCCGTTAAGTACGAAGATATTGCTGAAGAAGTCCGCCAGCAAGTTGATATCGCAGCAAAGTATCAGGGTTATATCGATAGGCAGCAAGATGAGATTGAGCGTTCGGCGGGCAGTGAACACACGCAGCTGCCAGAGGATATGGACTATGCTGATGTTCATGGCTTGTCGATTGAGGTTCAGCAAAAGCTTGCACATCATAAACCGCAAACGATTGGTCAGGCGAGTCGTGTGTCGGGCGTGACCCCGGTGGCGGTCTCGTTGTTGCTGGTCTATCTCAAAAGAAAAAGTCGCGCAAAAAAATTACATGTAGACGGTGAAAAAGTCGCGTGAGTCAGCAGGTGATACTCGAAAAAGGCATTAAAGATGCCGGGCTAGATATTTCAGCGCCAACACAAGCAAAGCTGCTCGACTATTTAGCGCTCATGCAAAAGTGGAATAAGGTGCACAACCTCACCGCAGTGCGTGAAGCGGATGAGATGGTAACTTTACATCTTTTAGATAGTTTGGTCGTATCGCCTTATATTGATGCTGCTAATTTGCTTGATGTAGGAAGTGGTGCTGGGCTGCCAGGCATTCCCTTGGCAATATGTTTGCCAGATTTAAAAGTCACAGTGATTGATTCGAATAATAAAAAAGTAAGTTTTATGCGCCAAGCCAAGGCTGAACTAGGAATAGCTAACTTGGAGGTGTTGGGCGGCCGGGTTGAGGATATTTCGCCCACAAGACGCTTTGAAATCATTATTTCTCGGGCCTTTTCAGACTTGAGTTTATTTATTTCATTAACGCATCATCTATTAAACGAACAGGGTAAATGGCTGGCGATGAAGGGTGTATATCCTGAAACGGAGCTCGCTGATCTTGCAGCGAAAACAGGGGTCACTGCCTCAAAGGTGGAAGTATTAACTGTGCCAGGGCTCGACGCACAAAGACATTTAGCTTTTTTGCCATATCACTCTTATAGTAATCTTTTAAAGTAAAGTAGGTAGCACGATGAAGATATTAGCGATTACAAATCAAAAGGGTGGCGTTGGAAAAACCACGACCTGCGTCAATTTGGCCGCAAGTTTGGCGAATTTTGGTAGTCGGGTGCTGCTCGTTGATTTAGATCCGCAAGGTAACGCAACGACGGGAAGCGGCATTGATAAGGCGCAGGTGAAACACACCATCTATCACGTGCTAATCGGGGATAAGACAGTCGCTGAGGTGACGCAGAAAACTGAAAAAGGTCTTTTTGATTTATTGCCTGCTAATAGAGATTTGGCGGGCGCTGAAGTTGAGTTGGTGAATGAAATTGGGCGTGAGACCAAGTTAAAGGTAGCGTTGGCGGCTATCAAGGATCAGTACGATTATGTTTTATTGGACTGCCCTCCAGCGCTGAACTTGGTCACGGTCAATGCATTGACAGCGGCGCACGCGGTCATGATTCCGATGCAGTGTGAATACTACGCGTTAGAAGGACTCACAGATTTAGTGAATACCATCAAGAAAGTGCGTACTCACCTCAACCCCGTCCTAGAGATAGAGGGCCTATTACGTACAATGTTTGATAATCGTAATATGTTGGCACAGCAAGTTTCAGCGCAATTGGTGAGTCATTTTGGCGATAAAGTTTACAACACGCTCATTCCCAGAAATGTTCGTTTGGCAGAAGCACCAAGTTATGGGATGCCAGCATTGATTTATGATCAATCATCCAAAGGCGCCCAAGCATATTTGCAGCTTGCAGAAGAAATTCTTGCTAGAGCGAAAGCAAAAAAATAATAAACAGTCGGTATTTAAGAATGGACAGAAAATGGTGAAACTTAAGGGTTTAGGACGCGGCTTAGACGCGTTGTTGGCGAATGATATAGAGGCTAGTGCTCAGTCTGATAGCCTGGCAACTTTATTAGTAGATAAGCTTCAGCCAGGTAAGTATCAACCAAGAACACACATGGATCAAGCCTCCCTAGAGAGCCTTGCGGATTCTATTCGTGCGCAGGGCATCATGCAGCCTATCGTTGTGCGCCTGGTGGGTGACAGCAAGTACGAGATCATTGCCGGCGAGAGAAGGTGGCGAGCTTCCCAGATTGCTGGTTTGAAAGAGGTGCCGGTCATCATTAAAGAGATCGCCGATGACGTCGCACTGGCGATGGCGTTGATTGAAAATATTCAGCGGGAAAATCTTAATCCGATTGAGGAAGCTAATGGGATTCAGCGCTTGATTAATGAGTTTGAGATGACTCACGAAACTGCAGCGCAAGCGGTTGGCCGATCACGTAGTGCGGTGACCAATTTGTTAAGACTACAAAATCTTCACGCCGTTGTTCAGGAAATGTTAGCGCAGTCAAAACTTGATATGGGTCACGCTCGTGCGCTTCTTACCTTGGAGGGTGCTAAACAAATTGCTGCTGCCGAAGAGATTGTACAAAACCATTTATCTGTTCGTTCGGCGGAACAGTTAGTTAAAAAATTATCAAGTGTTGAGCGGTCACCTCTCAAGACAATAACCATGGATCGTGATGTACTTCGTTTACAGGAAGCGTTGGCAGAGAGCCTTGGGGCTGTCGTAACAATTGATGGCACTAAAAACGGATCTGGAACCCTAAAGATTCGATATGCTAGCCTTGAACAGTTGGATGAAATTATTTCGAAATTTAATTAAAAGTCATCGGCCATGCTTGACTTGAAATGAATAAAACAAGACAATCCTGGACTTCGAACTAAACGTTCATGAGCTGTTTTAATCATAAAACTATAAATGGAAACTATTAAAACAGCGCAAGTGTACAAACAAATGCTGAAGTGGCAACTGATTGCGACCATTTCAGTAGCAGTCATAGTGTCTGTTGTGGCTCAAAGATTAGGTCTGGCTTCCCCTGAGCACGCTGGTATTAGTGCGTTGGCGGGTGGGATGTCAGCTGTGTTGGGCGGAATAGCGGGTGCATTAATTGCAAGAAGTGGTGATAAGAAAAATGATGCTGGCGCAATTCTCATCACAATGCTCAAAGCTGAAGCGGTGAAAATTTTTGTAATCGCATTACTCCTTTTTTTGACCTTCAAGCTGTATAACGAACATTTGGTCCCAATCGCTTTGATTTTGGGCCTAGCGGCATCAGCCATCTTGTCTGGTGCGGCTTTTATTGGTTTAGATAAAAAATAAAGATAGACGCAAGTTTTTAAAGGTTTGATTTATGGCAACTGAACACGCATTAACACCATCAGGCTACATTGAGCACCACCTCTCATTTAATAGCCTATCGATAGGTAATGGCTCATTCTGGACAATACATTTAGACACGCTCGTGATGTCGGTGGCATTAGGCATGATTGCGATGGGTTTGATTTGGTTAGTGTCTCGTGGTGCAACGGCTGGCGTTCCTACTAAGCTTCAAGCATTTATGGAGTTGGTATTTGACTTCGTGGATGATCAAGTTAAAAACATCTACCACGGCAATCGTCATACATTCATTGCCCCAGCAGCACTGACAGTATTTATTTGGGTGTTCATGATGAACGCGATGGACTTCTTGCCAATCGATATCGTTGCAAAATACATCGTTGAACCCATTGGCGGTGAACACACTTTTTGGCGCTCAGTTCCAACCTCTGATATCAACACAACTTTTGCGCTAGCGCTAACAGTTTGGTTTTTAATGATCTTCTTTGCAATTAAATCCAAGGGCCTTGGTGGCTGGATTCACGAACTATTTTGTTCACCATTTGGCACGAATCCACTGATTTGGCCTGCAAACTTCTTGTTCAACTTAATCGAATACGTCTCAAAACCACTCTCACACTCATTGCGACTATTCGGCAATATGTATGCGGGTGAGGTTATCTTCTTGTTGTTAGGTTTATGGGCTGCGACGGGTGTGACGGGCACAATCGCTGGCGCGATTCTAGGCGCAGGATGGTCAATTTTCCATATCTTGATCGTAGCGTTGCAGGCATTCATTTTCATGATGCTGACCGTGGTCTACTTGGCGATGGCGCAAGAGAGTCATTAATCTTTTTTGTTTTTATAGTAGTTTAGTAATTTAGTTTGTAATAGTAGTACCTAGTAATATCCCTCAATTTGAAAGGAAACGTAATGGAAGCAGTTCAATATTTAGCAACAATTCAAGCATACACTGGCATTGGTATTGGTCTAATTATCGGTTTGGGCGCAGCTGGCGCTTGTATCGGTATTGGTATCATGTGTGCTAGCTTCTTGGAAGGCGCAGCTCGCCAACCAGAAATGATTCCAGCATTGCAAGGTAAAGTATTCTTGCTATTGGGTCTTATCGATGCATCATTCATTATTGGTGTTGGTCTAGCAATGATGTTCGCATTCGCTAACCCACTATTAAGCGTTGTTCCTCACTAAGCTAACAAATTTAATAAATTAGCTTAACTGGAGTCTGGGAGCAAAAATGGATATTAACTTTACACTGGTAGCACAAGCGATTGCATTCTTTGTGCTCATCGTGTTCACCATGAAATTCGTGTGGCCACCTTTGCTAAATGCAATCGAAACACGTCAGAAAGAAATTGCTGATGGTTTGGCTGCTGGTGAAAAAGGCCGCGCTGAATTAGAGCAGTCTTCTAAGCGTGCTTCTGAAGCACTTACTGAAGCTAAAGTAAAAGCATCAGAGATTTTAGCGCTTGCTGAAAAGCGTGCAACACAGATCGTTGAAGATGCTAAAGGTACAGCTAAAGTTGAAGGCGATCGCATTATTACTGGTGCAAAAGCTGAAATCGAGCAAGAGATTAACCGCGCTAAAGAAGGTCTACGTCAACAAGTGTCGACGTTAGCCATCGCTGGTGCTGAAAAAATCTTGCGTAAAGAAATTGACGCTAAAGCGCACGCAGAGATATTAACTGCAATCGCTAAAGAGCTTTAGGAGGCCTTGGTAAATCATGGCTGAAGCGATAACGATAGCGAGACCTTATGCCACAGCGGTTTTCCGTTTGGCTAAGGAAAAAAAAGCACTAGCTAAATGGTCTGAAGAATTGGCTTTCATTGGTGCAGTTTCTGATAACGCACAAGTAAAAGCTTTAATCGATGACCCAAAATTACCTTCAAGCGAACTAGAGCGTGCGCTACTTGCCGTTTTTGATGGCAAGCTAAGCGATACAGCAATAAACTTGGTGAAGTTACTAGTTGAGAACGATCGACTCGTCATTGTTGCCGACATTGTTGCTGCTTTCGAGGAATTAAAAGCGCTCGATGAAGGTACGCTAGAGGCTGAATTAACAGTGGCTTCAAAACCAACTGACGCGCAAGTCAAAGCAATTGTGAAGCAATTGGAAGCGAAGTTTGGTAAAAAAATTGACGCTCAAGTGAACTTGGATCCTGGATTAATCGGTGGGATCAAAATCGTTGTTGGCGATACGGTGATCGATGCATCAGTACGCGGCCAATTGCAGTCACTTGCATACACGCTTAAAGGTTAGACACTTAAAAGTTTAGACCATCATAGGTCAGGAGACATAAAAATGCAGTTATCAACATCAGAAATCAGTGAACTGATTAAAAGTCGTCTAGAGAACTTTTCTACGACGGCTGAAGCGCGTACCCAGGGTACCGTTGTTTCAGTAACGGACGGTATTGTTCGTGTTCACGGCCTATCAAATGTAATGGCCGGTGAGATGATCGAGTTCCCAGGCAACACATTCGGTTTAGCGTTAAATCTTGAGCGTGACTCAGTGGGTGCCGTTGTTCTTGGTGATTACGAACACATTACAGAAGGCGACGTATGTAAATGTACAGGTCGTATTTTGGAAGTGCCAGTAGGTCCAGAGCTTATCGGTCGTGTGGTTGATGCGCTAGGTCGTCCAATCGACGGCAAGGGTCCAATCAACGCAAAAATGACGGACAAGATTGAAAAAGTTGCGCCAGGCGTTATTGCACGTAAATCAGTTTCACAACCAGTTCAAACGGGTATTAAAGCGATTGATTCAATGGTACCAGTTGGCCGTGGCCAACGTGAATTGATTATTGGTGACCGTCAAACTGGTAAGACCGCAGTTGCAATTGATGCGATCATCAATCAAAAAGGTCAAAACATGACCTGTATCTACGTAGCGGTTGGCCAAAAGGCTTCAACGATTGCTAACGTGGTACGTAAACTTGAACAATACGGTGCGATGGAGTACACAATCATTGTTGCGGCTTCAGCATCTGACTCTGCAGCGTTGCAATTTATTGCTCCGTACTCAGGTTGTACGATGGGTGAATACTTCCGTGACCGTGGTCAAGACGCATTGATCATCTACGATGATTTGACAAAACAAGCGATTGCTTACCGTCAAATCTCTCTATTACTACGCCGTCCACCAGGTCGTGAAGCTTACCCAGGTGACGTGTTCTATCTTCACTCACGTTTGTTAGAGCGTGCAGCGCGTGTAAACGAAGAGTACGTAGAAAAATTCACTAATGGTGAAGTTAAAGGTAAAACAGGTTCATTGACTGCATTGCCAATCATTGAAACACAAGCTGGTGACGTTTCTGCATTCGTTCCGACTAACGTGATTTCAATTACTGATGGTCAGATCTTCTTGGAAACAGACTTATTCAACGCTGGTATCCGTCCTGCGATTAACGCTGGTATTTCAGTGTCTCGCGTTGGCGGTGCTGCGCAAACTAAGGTTGTTAAGAAGCTTGGCGGCGGTGTTCGTTTGGCACTTGCGCAATACCGTGAATTGGCGGCGTTTGCTCAGTTCGCTTCAGATTTGGACGAAGCAACACGTAAGCAACTTGAACGCGGTCGTTTGGTAACCGAGCTGATGAAGCAAGCACAATACTTGCCACTTTCTGTGTCAGAAATGGCAATCAGTTTGCAAGCAGCTAACAAGGGTTACTTGGATGACGTGCCAGTGACTAAAGTATTGGCATTTGAATCTGCATTACATGCATTCATTAAAGCTAAATACAAGGGCTTGGTAGAGCGCATTGAATCAACTTTAGATCTATCAAAAGAAGATGACAAAGAATTGACATCCGCTATTGAAGATTTCAAAGCAAATAGCGCTTATTAATTCGTACTCAAGCTGGAGCTAAATAATGGCTGGTAGTAAGGAAATTAGAACCAAGATCAAAAGTGTAGAAAATACACGTAAGATCACGAAAGCCATGGAAATGGTGGCGGCATCGAAAATGCGTAAAGCGCAGGAACGTATGCGCGCTGCCCGTCCATACGCAGAAAAGATTCGCAATGTTGCGGCGCACATGTCTCATGCTGAGCCTGAGTACAAGCACCCTTTCTTAGTTAAACGTGCAGGCGTCAAAAACGTCGGCGTGATCGTTGTAACTTCGGACAAAGGTTTGTGTGGTGGCTTGAACACTAACGTGTTACGCGTTGCAGTGAATCAAATGCAAGCTTGGGAAGCTGAAAATCTTTCTGTACAAGTGTGTGCAATCGGTAACAAGGGCTTAGGTCTGATGAACCGTATCAGTGCAAATGTGAAATCGCAGATGACTGGTTTGGGCGATGCACCACAGATGGAAAAACTTATCGGCCCAATTAAAGTGATGTTGGATGCTTACGTTGCAGGCGAAATTGATCAGTTGTATGTTGTTTACAACAAATTCATTAACGCAATGAAACAAGAAACCAAATTAGAGCTACTCCTCCCACTTTCAGGTGAAAGTCTTGGAGCACCCAAGGGTCACTGGGATTACATCTACGAGCCTGATGCACAAGTAGTGATTGATGATTTAATGGTTCGTTATGTTGAATCTGTTATTTATCAAGCAGTCGCAGAAAACATGGCATCTGAGCAAAGTGCTCGTATGGTCGCGATGAAAGCAGCGTCTGATAATGCGAAGACAGTGATAGGCGAATTGAAACTGGTTTATAACAAAGCGCGTCAAGCAGCGATCACGAAAGAAATTTCTGAAATCGTTGGTGGTGCGGCAGCGGTATCGGGTTAATTACGACATCAATATCGAATACAAATATCGAATTAAGCATAGATGGGGATCATTAAGATGAGTCAAGGTAAAGTTGTACAGTGTATCGGCGCTGTTGTAGACGTGGAATTTCCGCGTGACCAAATGCCTAAGGTTTATGAAGCCTTGGTATTAGACGAAGCAGGTTCTACAGCAGAAGCTGGTCTGACATTCGAAGTTCAGCAGCAATTAGGTGACGGCATTGTTCGTACCATTGCGATGGGCTCAAGTGACGGATTACGTCGCGGCATGGCAGTAAAAGCTACCGGGGCTGGTATCTCTGTGCCAGTGGGTACAGCGACACTCGGTCGTGTGATGGACGTGCTAGGCCGTCCAATTGACGAAGCGGGTCCAATCGCAACAGACGAACGTCGCGAGATTCACCAACACGCACCTACTTTTGAAGAGTTATCTCCATCAGTAGACTTGCTAGAAACTGGCATCAAGGTCATTGACTTGGTATGTCCGTTTGCTAAGGGCGGTAAAGTTGGTTTGTTCGGCGGTGCTGGTGTAGGTAAAACAGTTAACATGCTTGAGCTTATTAACAACATCGCTAAAGAGCACTCAGGTTTATCAGTGTTCGCGGGTGTGGGTGAGCGTACGCGTGAGGGTAACGACTTCTACCACGAGATGGCAGAAGCTGGCGTTATTAAACTAGACAACATGGCTGAATCAAAAGTAGCAATGGTGTTCGGTCAAATGAACGAACCACCAGGTAACCGTTTACGCGTTGCATTGTCAGGTTTGACAATGGCTGAAAAATTCCGTGACGAAGGCCGTGACATCCTGTTCTTCGTGGATAACATTTACCGTTACACATTGGCTGGTACAGAAGTATCAGCGTTGCTAGGTCGTATGCCATCAGCGGTGGGTTACCAACCGACATTGGCAGAAGAAATGGGTCGCTTACAAGAACGTATTACATCAACTAAGGTTGGTTCTATTACTTCTATTCAAGCGGTTTACGTTCCTGCGGATGACTTGACCGATCCATCACCAGCAACAACGTTCCAACATTTGGACTCAACAGTTGTGTTGTCCCGTGACATCGCATCATTGGGTATTTACCCAGCGGTTGACCCACTTGACTCAACATCACGCCAATTGGATCCACTCGTGGTTGGTGAAGAGCACTATGCAGTTGCACGTAGCGTTCAACAAACACTACAACGTTACAAAGAGTTGCGCGACATTATTGCGATTCTTGGTATGGACGAGTTGGCACCAGAAGATAAATTAGCTGTTGCCCGTGCACGTAAGATTCAACGTTTCTTGTCACAACCTTTCCACGTTGCTGAAGTGTTTACAGGCGCGCCTGGTAAGTACGTACCATTGAAAGAAACCATCAAAGGCTTCAAGGGTATTGTGAACGGTGATTACGACCACCTGCCAGAACAAGCGTTCTACATGGTTGGTGCAATTGAAGAAGCTGTAGAAAAAGCTAAAACTCTGTAATTTGCTATAAAAACTAGCTAAACAGACAGAAAGCAAATAGGTAAAATATGGCATCAACAATACAAATCGAAGTAGTGAGTGCTGAAGAATCTATCTTTTCAGGTGAGGCAGAGTTCGTTGTCGCACCTGCATTGATGGGTGAGGTTGGTATTTATCCACGTCACACGCCTATGCTTACAAGTATTAAGCCGGGTGCGTTACGTATTAAATTAGCAGCAGGCGATGAACAATTAATCTTTGTTTCTGGCGGCATTCTTGAGGTTCAACCAGGTATGGTGACTGTTCTTGCTGATACAGCAATTCGTGGTCATGACTTAGACGAAGCTAAAGCGTTAGAAGTTAAACGTCTAGCAGAAGAAACCTTGAAGAGTAATGCGAGCGAAGTTAATTACGCTTTGGCACAGAGCGAGTTGGTTGAGGCGTTGGCTCAACTACAAGCAATTGCGAAGTTACGTAAAACTACCCACTAAGCAGCATTGTTCCAAAAGCATAAAAGAAAGGCAGCTGAGGCTGCCTTTTTTGTTATGTGATGCTGATTCCATTACAATGAAACACATATAGCAAAACCATAAGTCATGATTCAATTATGAGTACAAAAAAACTAAACATTTTGATTCTAGCCGCGGGCAAGGGCACGCGTATGCAGTCCTTTATGCCTAAAGTTTTGCACCGTCTAGCGGGTAAGACATTATTGCAACATGTAATTGAAACAGCCAAACAGCTAAGCCCTAATAAGGTGGTGGTGGTTTATGGTTATGGTGGTGATGCTGTCCCTAAAGCGTTTAAGCACGAGACAGTCACATGGGTTGAACAAAAGGTACAGTTAGGCACAGGTCATGCAGTATTACAGGCTGTTCCGCATTTAGATGATGAAGGAACCACCCTCATCCTACTGGGAGATGTTCCACTTCTCAATCAGCGGAGTTGCTTATCCCTTCTTGAAAAAACCGAAGGCCTTGGATTGTTAACTGTTAAAAAAGAGAACCCAACTGGCTATGGCCGCATTGTCCGAAACGATCAGCAACAGATACTCGCGATCGTTGAACATAAGGATGCGACAGAGTCACAAAGAACGATCGCTGAGGTGAACACGGGCATCATGGCTGTGAGTAACAGTAAATTGAAGACTTGGTTATCAAAACTCAGCAATAACAATGCGCAAGACGAGTATTACCTGACTGACATCGTCGCAATGGCCGTCAATGATGGCTTGAAGGTGGAAGCGGAGATCACACATGACGAGGCCTCAGTTGAGGGCGTTAACTCAAAGACCGATTTGGCCAATTTAGAGCGCGTGTACCAAACACGAAACGCATCAGTGCTTATGCAAGCAGGTGCAACGCTAGCTGATCCTTTGCGAATCGATGTTCGTGGTCATTTAACCGTTGGTAAGGATGTAGAAATTGACGTTGGCTGTGTCTTTGAGGGACAGGTTACCTTGGCGGACGGAGTAAAAGTTGGACCGTACTGCGTGATCAAGGACAGCACTATTGGGGAGACGAGCATGATCGAAGCCTTTACCCATATTGATCAAGCTCATGTTGAATCTAATTGCAGAGTGGGGCCTTATGCCCGCCTTCGCCCTGGAGCTGAGATTTCCGATGCGGCGCACGTAGGCAACTTTGTTGAGATCAAAAATAGTCAGGTCGGCGAGAACTCCAAGGTTAATCACCTGAGCTATGTAGGCGATGCGACCATCGGTAAGAACGTGAACATCGGCGCTGGAACGATCACCTGCAACTACGACGGCGTTAATAAATACAGAACCATCATAGAGGATGATGTATTTATTGGTTCAGATACCCAGCTCGTCGCGCCTGTGGTCATTGGTGAAGGTGCTACAATTGCAGCTGGCTCTACCATTACGAAGAACGCGCCCGCGGGTCAGCTCACCTTCTGCAGAGCAAAAGATCAGAAGAGTATTGCCAACTGGAAACGTCCGATTAAAAAATAATGAGAGTTATTCAGAAAGAAAAATATGTGTGGCATCGTCGGCGCAATTGCAAATAGAAACATCGTCTCAACCCTGATAGAGGGACTAAGCCGTCTGGAGTATCGCGGCTATGACTCAGCGGGAATTGCCGTACTCAACGGACAGTCCATCGAGCGCGTGCGCGCGGTTGGGCGCGTTGCGGCGATAACCGACAAGGCAAGCGAGGTTCAGCTAAGTGGCCAAATCGGTATCGGACACACGCGCTGGGCAACCCACGGCGGTGTGACGGAAAGTAATGCCCATCCCCATGTATCGAAGGGTGAAATCGCAGTCGTCCATAACGGCATCATTGAGAACCATGACGAGCAACGTGATCGCCTCGGAAAATTAGGCTATGTTTTCGAGTCTCAGACAGACACCGAGGTCATCGCTCATCTTATTCATTACTATCACGACCAAGGTTTAGCGCTACTTGCGGCGACACAAAAGGCGGTGGCGGAGTTAACTGGTGCGTTTGCCATCAGCGTTATTTCTATCAAAGAACCGAACGCGATGATTACCGCGCGCTTTGGTTGTCCTCTGTTAGTTGGCCTGGGTGAAGGTGAAAACTTCATCGCATCAGACGTTTCGGCCGTGCTCTCCGTCACCCGTAAAGTGATGTATTTAGAAGATGGCGACGTGGCGGAAATTCGTCGTGACGGAGTAACGGTGTTCGGTGCAGATGGTAAAGCTGTGACACGTAAAGTCCATATGAGCGATGTATCTTTGGCATCGATGGAGCTTGGCCCTTACGCTCACTTCATGCAAAAAGAAATCCACGAGCAACCACGCGCATTAACCGACACCATTGAAGCGTTAATTGACGATAACAAGTTTTCTCCTGCGCTTTTTGGTGATGGGGCAGAAGAAATTTTTAATCAGGTCGACAGCATTCTTATCTTGGCGGCTGGTACAAGCTACTACGCAGCCCTAACCGCGAAGTATTGGATTGAAGATATTGCGAAGCTACCAACGAGCGTAGAAATTGCCAGTGAATATCGTTACCGGCAGTCCGTTCCAAATCCTAAGCAGTTAATTGTGACCATTTCACAATCTGGCGAGACGCTGGATACGATGGAAGCCTTGAAGCATGCTAAGTCATTAGGCCAGAATCTGACCTTGTCCATTTGTAATGTACAAGAGAGTGCAATCCCACGTGCGTCAGCGCTCGTTTTCTACACCCGAGCAGGCGCAGAGATTGGCGTGGCATCGACCAAAGCATTTACAACCCAACTGGTTGCACTTTTCACACTGGCAGCAACACTCGCAAAACAACGTGGGTTGCTGCCCAAACCCCAAGAGCAACAATACCTCAATGCATTTCGTCAGCTCGCGGGCAGCGTTCAACACGCACTCAATTTAGAGCCACAAATTCGAGAGTGGGCAAAAGCATTTGCGAATAAACACCATGCATTATTCTTGGGACGAGGCATCCATTATCCGATTGCGCTAGAAGGCGCATTGAAGCTCAAGGAGATTAGTTACATTCATGCAGAGGCTTACCCTGCAGGAGAGCTAAAACATGGCCCATTGGCGCTTGTAGATAGCGACATGCCTATCGTTGTCATTGCCCCAAACGATGCATTGCTTGAAAAAGTAAAATCAAACATGCAGGAGGTTGCAGCGCGTGGTGGTGAGTTGTTTGTGTTTGCCGATGCGGATAGCCACTTTGCTGAAAGCGAGGGTGTGCATGTCATTCGCACCCCGCGTCATGTGGGCGTTCTCTCCCCTATCCTACACACAATCCCTGTTCAAATGCTGGCTTACCATGCAGCCCTGCTTAAGGGAACTGACGTAGACAAACCAAGAAATCTTGCTAAATCAGTGACCGTTGAATAAACACTGGAGTTATCTAAATTAATTTTTGAGGGCGCTTTTTTGGCCAGGTAACTTCCACTTAAATTGAATTGCAAGCCACCTTAATAAAGTAGTAAAGCTGGCGGATAGCAATAAAGTTAACCATTCGGGCAAGTTCAACGCTGATAATCCGATGAGGACCCAGCTGCCTAAAAATGCTAATACCGCATAAGGCTGGTGATCATTAAAAGCTTTAGGAATCTCGTTACAGCAAATATCCCTGAGCACTCCCCCAAACACTGCGGTCATCATTCCCATGAGCGCTGCAACAATTGCTGGCATTCCCAGCCCCAAAGCGATTTGGGTGCCTAGTGCTGTAAATAAGCCAAGCCCTAGGGCATCTGGAATTTGAATCGCTTTTTCGGTTAAGGTGATGTGACGTTCACGCATAAAAAACATTGCAAGAAGGCATAGCGTAATCAAACCCCAAAGCCAAGTTGAATGACTGACCCAAAAGAACGGGCGCCTATCTAATAAAACATCTCTTAGCGTACCGCCACCAAAGGCTGATACGCCGCTTACAATACATAAGCCAACAAGATCCATGCGTTTTTTAATGCCCGCGATGATGCCAGAGAGCGCAAAAGCAAAAGTAGCAATGATTTCAATCGTGAACTGAATACTTTGGATGGAGAGATTAAACATTACAGCCAATCCCAATTCGCATGGGCTTTACGTGGTGCGTGCTTCATCATGAAGTCCCAAAGCCAGGGCGGTAACAAACGCATAAATCTAGCTAGCACACCCATCTGCCATGGGATGACGATGAATCGTTTTTTCTTCCCAATTGCACTCACGAATTTTTTAGCTGCAACCTCGGGCGCCATTAAAAATGGCATGGGGTACTCGTTAATATCTGTCATGGGCGTTTTGATATAGCCGGGTGCAATGGTGGTGACATTGATTCCATCAAGACTTAGTTCTATGCGAAGGCTTTCTAGATATGAAATAACGGCGGCCTTGGATGCGCTATAAGCCCCAGCTCCAGGCAGACCTCTAATACCAGCGACGCTGGCAATCCCAACCAAGCTCCCCTTGCCCGCATGCTTCATGGATGCAATGAATGGCTGGAATGTGTGGACCATGCCAAGCAGATTAATATCAATCACACCCTTGAAAGTGTCGATATCCTCTTTATTTTCAGTGAGTGTGCCGGCGCTAACGCCTGCATTTGCGATCACAATATCAGGTGCACCAAAGCGCGCAATAAAGTCCAGCGCGGCCGCTTCAAGCGCACCTGCATCTCTGACATCAAGGGCGTAGATGATCGTTTCTGTCGTGAGTGAATCTTGGAGAGTGTTTAGTCTGTCCTGCCGCCTTGCAGCGAGGCCAATGATGGCGCCCTCTTTGGCATAGTGCTCAGCGAGTGCCTGCCCTATGCCGCTTGAGGCGCCGGTGATAAAAACTTTAAGTGCTGACACGGGTTGGTGTCTTTACTTATTTTTTAGTGGCTTTATCTTTACGGACGTTTTCGATGATGTAGTTCGCAACGTTTAACACTTCTTGATTGCCACCAGCCATCGTGACAGAAGTGATGTATTTGCCATCAATAATTAAAGATGGAACACCCGTTGCACCAGACGCGCGGAAGATTTGCGCAGCTTGATTAAGCTTTGTATTGAGAGAGAAAGAGTTAAACTCAGTTTCAACTTTTTTACGATCTAGGCCGCTTTCTTTGGTAATCCAATCAATCGTTGCTTTTTCATCATTTGGTAAAAACGCTTTTTGTTTATGTAGTGCATCAAAAAGTTTGCTGTGTAATTTTTCTGACAAGCCCAAAGCTTCCATTACGTAAAATGCTTTAGCCATTGGCGCCCAATCAGGGCGAGGCAGACCTGGCACGCGCTTAAAAGTTACATCTTTAGGTAAGGCTTTCACCCAGGCAGCAAGTTGTGGTTCCAGAACATAGCAATGTGGACATCCATACCAAAACAATTCAGTGACTTCAATCTTCGCTGGGTTATCTGTAGGCATTACTTGGGTTGTTTGCGTAAACTCAGTTCCATTTTGTGGCGTACCTGCCATTACTGTTGTAGAAACCAGCAACATGAGTGCGGTCATTAGTTTTTTCATGTTTTGTATCCTTAATCAATAATATTGAAAACTTAATTCAAGTGCTTTAATTTAGTGCTTGAATAACGCATTAAGTTTAAATTGGCTGACAAATAATAAGAGGTTGTCGTCTTACTGCTGAGCACTTGTATTCACTTTAATTAGATCCGGTTTGAAACCATTATCCACTAAATCGCTTCTCGTTTTAGTAAGTTGTGACGGATCTGAATATGGTCCAACGCGGACACGGTGCAATACGCCTTTATCGTTGGTGGTAGCGGTTTGAATAATCGCTTCTAAGCCAAGCAAGGCTAATTTTGCTTTTACATTGTCAGCCTCTTGTTCAGTTTTAAATGCACCGACCTGAAGAAAGTAAGTCTCTTTAGCTTGCGTATTATTTTCTAACTGTTTAATTTCCTGCTCGGTCACTTTAGATTCGTTGCCTGGCAGGATGTTGTAATACTCAAAACGATCTTTAGTAGGCCCTTCATCTGCTTTAGCATATTTTTTAATTTCAATTGGATTGCCTGATTCTCCGATTACCGCAGATTCTGATTTTGCACTAAATGGACTTTCGCCGCCCTTAATGTAAACAGTAAATCCAACCGCCATGGCTACACCAACAAGTAGGCCAACAATCAAGCCATTTAAGAATGAGTTAGGCTTATTCTCTGGTTTCGGCGGTGCTGGTTTGTAATCTCTGCTCATATTGATGTCCAGTTAATGACTTAATTTGAATCTAATCCTTACATCTTATTCGGCGCGCTCACACCCAATAATTGTAGGCCATTTCGTAATACTTGCTGTGTTGCACTGATCAGCGCCAAGCGCGCCAATTTAGTTGTTTCATCCTCCACCAATATTTTATGCTCATTGTAGAAACTGTGTAAGTCACTCGCTAAGTCTTTTAGATAATTGGCGATGGTGTGAGGCGCTAAGTCAGCGGCTGAATCCTCAACTACTTCTGGGAACTCGCTTAAGCGTTGCATTAACGCTGCATCATGGGCACTGTAGAGCGGGCTGAGATCGACCTTCGGAAGGCTGCTAGCATCGCCAGCCCACTGCGCTAACACGCTGCAAATACGCGCATGCGCGTATTGGATATAGTAGACAGGGTTGTCATTGGTTTGCGCGCGCGCTAAATCAATATCAAAAATCAGTTGTGAGTCGGCACGACGTGCGGCTAAGAAGTAGCGCGTTGCATCGCAGCCTACTTCTTCAATCAAGTCGCGGAGCGTCACATAACTGCCCGCACGTTTAGATAGTTTCACTTCTTCACCACCGCGCATCACCGTCACCATCTGGTGCAAAACGTAATCGGGCCAGCCCTGTGGGATGCCAACATTGAGTGCCTGTAATCCTGCACGCACGCGGGTGATCGTGCTGTGGTGGTCGGCACCTTGCTCGTTAATGACGCGGTCAAACCCACGGTTCCACTTGTCCACATGGTAAGCCACGTCAGGGACAAAATAAGTATAGCCTCCATCCGTTTTACGCATCACACGGTCTTTGTCATCTCCAAAGTCCGTGGTCTTTAACCAAAGTGCATCATCCTGCTCGTAGGTGTGGCCGCTAGCGATTAAGTTTTGTACGGTTTTCTCAACTTTGCCCTGGGTATAAAGGGCTGACTCAAGCGAGAACACGTCGAATTTAATTTGGAATGCTTTGAGGTCGAGATCCTGCTCGTGGCGGAGGTAGGCAACAGAGAAAGCGCGAATGGATTCTGTATCCTCTACAACACCAGTGGCGGTCACCGACATGTCATCAGCGATCACGGTTTCTTTGTGGAGGTAGGCCTTTGCAACATCAGCGATATAATCGCCACGGTAACCCGCTTCAGGCCAATCAATGCTCTCTGGACTCACGCCCTTGCAACGAAGCTGAACAGAAAGCGTGAGATTATCAATCTGTGCCCCCGCATCGTTGTAGTAAAATTCACGCGTCACCGCCCAGCCATTCGCATCGAGCAAGCGAGCCAGGCAGTCACCAACTGCCGCGCCGCGGCCATGACCCACGTGGAGTGGGCCCGTTGGGTTTGCTGAAACAAATTCGACCTGGACCTTACGCTTCTGGCCGATAGTGTTGTGACCAAATTTTTCGCCCTGCGCTGCAATTAAACCGATTACGGCTTGTTTAGCGTTTGCACCTAGGTAGAAGTTGATAAACCCTGCGCCGGCGATCTCAACCTTCTCAACATAAGCAGAAGTTGGCAGAGCTTCGATTAAGCGCTCTGCGATCGCACGTGGATTTTGGCGAAGCGGTTTCGCCAGTAACATCGCTAAGTTCGTTGAGAAGTCGCCGTGGTCTTTATTTTTTGGGCGCTCAAGATGAATCGCTAAATTAGACGCGTCAAAATCAGCATTTTGCGTTAAGCATTTTGCGGCTTCGGCTAGTAATTCGGTAAGATGTGCTTTCAAGGCAGAATATCTAAGAGGTATAAAAGGTGTATTTTAACTCATTGAGTGCTTGCGCTCATCCCCTATTCGATTTTATCTAGTGTTTACTTAGCGTTAATGCAAAAAAACATCCTTCAAATTGCGCTGGACATCCCATTAAACCGACTTTTCGATTATCTCGATGGTGGGTTAAGCGTTCAAGTAGGTCAGCGCGTCGTCGTGCCTTTCGGCGCACGTATGGTCGTTGGCGTTGTGGTTGGCATCACCGATAAGAGTGATTTTGCCGTTGAGAAATTGAAATCGATCATTCAGGTCTTCGAGGACGAACAACCGCTCGATGCCGATACCTTTGGGCTTTTGCGATTCTGCGCGGATTACTACCAGTACCCATTTGGGCAGGCGCTCTTAGCTAGCTTGCCAACCAGGCTCAGACAAATTGAGCCCGCCGTAACTAGGAAACAGTTTTTATACGCGCTCAGTTATGAAGGTTCAAGGGCGAACATCGATAAAATTCCCGCACGCCAGGCAGTCCAACGCAAGGTCTTTACGGCCCTCCAGGGTGGTGCGCTAACCGAGTCCGCCCTCAAAGAAATTTCGGCCGGGTGGCGGCCTGCCATCGAGACGTTTCGAGAAAGGGGTTGGATTACTGCTGAGCAGGTCTTGGCAGGGTTTAAATCGAGCAATGCGCCCGTTCCTCCACCGCAACTTAACGAAGAGCAAACCTTCGCGGTGAATCAGGTGATTGGCACAGCAAATACCTTCAAGCCATTTTTACTGCATGGCATCACGGGGAGTGGCAAGACCGAGGTTTATATGCAGATTCTGCAGCAAATCTTGACCGATGTGCACAGCCAAGCCTTGGTACTTGTTCCCGAAATTAATCTGACGCCGCAGCTGGAAGCGCGCTTCAGAAACAGGCTCCCACATTTTCCTCTAGTCAGCCTGCACAGCAATCTTAGCGAGAGCGAGCGCTTACAAAATTGGCGATTAGCACAATCGGGACAGGCCAAAATTATCATCGGTACACGCCTCGCCGTGTTCACGCCCATCCCAAATTTAAAAGTCGTTCTGGTGGACGAGGAGCACGACGGCTCCTATAAGCAGCAGGACAGCATGCTCTACCATGCGCGTGACGTCGCCATGGTTCGTGCGCAGCGACACAAGGTGCCCATCGTCATGGGTAGTGCAACTCCAGCGCTCGAAACTTGGCAGAACGCACAAACAAGTAAATATACTTTGCTGAGTCTAAATAGCCGTGCCGTCGCTCAGTCAGCTTTACCCAATATTCGATGTCTTGATACCACTAAACTTGAAGCGACGAATGGGCTTACTCCGGTGCTCGTTAATGCAATGCGCGAGCGTTTAGATCGCGGTGAGCAGAGCCTGTTATTTATTAATCGACGTGGCTACTCACCGGTGCTGCTATGCAGTGCCTGTAACTGGATTGCCCCCTGCATGCGTTGTAGCAGTCGTTTGGTGGTGCATCTTAAGCAGGGTCGATTACGTTGTCATCATTGTGGCCATGAGCAGAAAATGGTGCGTCAGTGTCCGAGTTGTGGCAATGCAGATTTGCATCCAACGGGGCATGGCACGCAGCGTTTGGAAGAGACCCTTAAGCAGCTTTTCCCTAGTGCTAGAATTCAACGCGTCGATCGCGACAGCACTAGTCGCAAGGAAGCGCTCAATGATATTTTGACCGCGGTTCATGCGAACGAAATTGATATTCTCATTGGTACCCAGATGTTGGCTAAAGGACATGACTTTCCCAACCTCACCTTGGTCGGGGTGATTGATACGGATAGCGCATTATTTAGCCCCGATTTCAGAGCGGCTGAGCGTTTGTTCGCCCAGCTCATGCAGGTTTCTGGCCGCGCGGGCCGTTCCGAAAAGCCGGGTGAAGTGCTCATTCAAACAGCTTTTCCCAGCCATCATCTTTTTAATGCACTCCGCAGCCAAGACTATCCAGCGTATGCGCAAACCCTATTACAAGAACGCGAGATGGCACAGTTCCCGCCCTTCTGTTACCTGGCTTTGTTGCGCGCAGAGGCGGGCAACTATCTAGACGTGGAGGCATTTCTAAATTTTGCGTTTGAGCTTGCACGTAGTTTGAGTCAGCAGGTTTTAACCTACGACCCAATGCGTGCGCAGATGGAAAAACTAAAGGGGATGGAGCGCGGACAGATCCTTATGCAAGCTAACCAGCGTGGCGCCCTGCAGAAACTTCTTGTCGCACTCACGCCGCAACTACGTGCTTGTAAATTGGCGGCGAGGGTGAGATGGAGGGTGGATGTTGATCCGATGGAGTTTTAGAACTGCATTAAGCTTGGTGATATTGCTTACTGTGTTCCCGTACCGCTGATAAAAATGCTGCCGCGTTTTCTGGTGGCGTCCACTGCGTAATGCCGTGGCCCAAATTAAAAACGTGGCCATGACCCTTACCGTAGCTTGCTAAGATCGTTGCGACCTCTTTCTCAATTGCCTCTGGCGTGGACAGTAAAATCGCTGGGTCCATATTGCCTTGAAGCGCAACCTTGTCACCAACGCGTCGACGCGCTTCCCCGATGCTCACAGTCCAGTCTAAGCCTAATGCAACTGCACCAATGTTAGCTTGCGCCTCAAGCCAGAGTGCACCGCCTTTGGTGAACACGATACATGGGACCTTCTTGCCGTCGGCTGTTTTGGTGAGGCCATTGACAATCTTTTGCATGTAAGCGAGTGAGAGCTCTTGGTAGGCGTTGTGTGAAAGTGCGCCGCCCCATGAGTCGAAAATCATCACAGCCTGAGCACCCGCTGCGATCTGGGCGTTGAGATACAGAATCACCGTTTGCGCGGTGGTTTCTAGGATGTGATGTAACAAATCAGGACGTGCGTAGGCCATCTTCTTGATGGTGAGGAAATCCGTACCACCCTTTCCCTCAACCATGTAGGTAGCAAGTGTCCAAGGGCTGCCAGAGAAACCGATCAGGGGTACACGACCATCTAATGTTTTACGAATTTGGCTGACCGCGTCGAACACATAATGCAGCTTCGCCATGTCTGGTATTTCAAGCTTTTTTATATCCGCTTCTTGTTGTAGCGTACGCTCAAATTTTGGGCCTTCGCCTTCCTCAAAATAAAGACCTAAGCCCATTGCATCAGGCACGGTCAAGATGTCAGAGAATAGAATAGATGCATCGAGCAATGGATAGCGATCTAGTGGCTGCATCGTGACCTCTGTGGCGAAGTCAGGGTTTTTACAAAGCTGTAAAAAGCTGCCCGCTGTTTTACGACTCTCACGATACTCCGGCAAGTAGCGACCAGCTTGGCGCATCATCCAAACAGGGGTGTAGTCTGTTGGTTCGCGCATAAGGGCTTTGAGGAAGGTATCGTTTTTTAATGTCGTCATTTTGCTATCTATATCTAAATACTTCAGTGATGAAAAAAGGGTGCCTAGCACCCTTTTCTCTTACGCTAACTTAGCGAGGTAGATTTGAAGAGCCCATTAAGAACTCATCCACCGCTCGGGCGCACTGACGACCCTCACGGATTGCCCAAACCACGAGTGATTGACCGCGACGCATATCGCCAGCCGCAAATATTTTGGCTTTCGAGGTGGTGTAGCAACCCACGCCATCGGTCGTTGCTTTTGCATTGCCGCGCGCATCTTTTTCTACGCCAAACGCATCGAGTACCTTTTGCATGGGGCTTACAAACCCCATCGCCAGCAATACTAAGTCCGCTTTAATCGTGAATTCAGAGCCTGGCACTTCTTCCATTTTGCCGTTTTTCCACTCAACCTTAGCGCCTTTAAGTGCAGTGACCTTGCCATTCTCACCAATGATTTCTTTAGTGGTGATCGACCAGTCACGTTCACAGCCTTCTTCGTGCGAGCTTGAGGTACGGAGTTTAAGCGGCCAATTTGGCCATACCATATTCTTATTTTCTTTTTCTGGCGGTTGTGGCATCACCTCAAATTGCGTGATCGATACAGCGCCATGACGGTTAGAAGTGCCCACACAGTCAGAACCTGTATCGCCGCCACCAATCACCACCACATGCTTATTCGTTGCCATGATTTGGTTGGGCACAGTATCGCCAGCGACCACTTTATTTTGTGGGCGTAGGAAGTCCATCGCGAAATGCACACCATCAAGCTCGCGGCCTGTTACTGGCAAATCACGTGGGTTTTCAGCACCACCCGCTAAAATCACTGCATCGAAATCTTTGCTTAAATCTTCAGCACTGACGTTCTCGCCAACGATATGATTCACACGGAACTCAACGCCTTCAGCTTCCATTTGTTCAACACGGCGGTCGATATGGCTCTTCTCAAACTTGAAGTCAGGGATGCCGTAACGAAGCAAACCACCTACGCGCGTTTCTTTTTCAAACACGACAACATTGTGACCTGCACGCGCTAACTGCTGGGCTGCTGCCATGCCTGCAGGACCTGAGCCAACGATGGCAACTTTCTTACCTGTTTTTTGCGCTGGCGGTTGTGGAACCACCCAGTTATTTTCCCAAGCTTTATCAATAATCGCGTGCTCAATAGATTTAATGCCTACTGCATCATCATTAATATTGAGTGTACATGCTGCCTCACAAGGGGCTGGGCAGATACGACCAGTAAACTCTGGGAAGTTGTTGGTTGAGTGCAACACATCAATCGCACCCTTCCAGTCTTGTTGATACACCAAATCATTCCAATCAGGAATGATGTTGTTGACTGGACAGCCTGTTGTACAAAAAGGAATCCCGCAGTCCATACAGCGTGCGCCTTGGACCTTCGCTTGATCATCAGTTAAGTGAAGTACAAATTCTTTGTAGTTCTTAACGCGATCAGTGACTGGTAGATTAGCCTCTGAAAGACGTTCAAATTCCATAAAGCCAGTAACTTTACCCATGATTATGCAGCCTCCTTCTTGGCAGCAGCGAGCTCATTAAGCGCGCGTTTGTATTCATTTGGCATCACTTTTATAAATTTGCTTCTCGCATTTTCCCAGTCCGCACGAAGCGCCTGCGCACGTTCACTGCCTGTGTATGCGATATGCTTATCAATTAATGCCAGGAGTGTTGTTTCATCTGCTTGGTTCAAGTGGTTGATGCTACCCGGCGTAAAGGTTGAAGCCACTGCAACTTTTTCAAGTGAAACCATGGCCATGTTGCAACGCTTGTTGAACATGCCATCTTCGTCATAAACGTAAGCAACGCCGCCTGACATACCAGCAGCAAAGTTAAGACCAGTTTGACCTAGTACAACAACAGTACCGCCCGTCATGTATTCACAGCCGTGGTTACCAACGCCCTCAACTACTGCGCTTGCGCCAGAATTACGCACGCAGAAGCGTTCGCCTGCCACACCTCGGAAATAGCTTTCACCTGTGGTTGCACCAAACATCACGGTATTACCAGCAATCACATTTTCATGTGCGACACCGCGGAATGCAACAGGTGGTTTGATGACGATGCGGCCGCCACATAAGCCTTTGCCGACGTAGTCATTGCCTTCCCCCGTCAATTCAATACTAATGCCGTGCGCTAAGAATGCTGCAAAACTCTGACCCGCTGTGCCTTTCAGCTTGATGCTGATGGTGTCATCAGGTAAGCCAGCATTCCCGTAAATCGATGCGACTTGGTTAGACAGCATAGTGCCAAACGTACGGTTGGTGTTAGTGATTGGCAAATCAATGGTGACCTTTTCGCCTTTTTCTAGGGCTGGTTTTGCAAGTGCAATCACTTGATTATCAAGAGCATTTTTTAAGCCATGGTCTTGAACATCGTTGTTAAACAATGATACAGATTGATCCACTTTTGGTTGGTGGAATATCTTGCTGAAATCAAGACCAGCTAGCTTCCAATGGTCGATCCCCTTTTGCATATCGAGCAAATCAGCACGGCCGATCAAATCGTTGAATTTTCGGATCCCCATTTCAGCCATCAACTCACGCACCTCTTCAGCGATGAAGAAGAAGTAGTTCACAACGTGTTCAGGCTGACCTGTAAAGCGTTTACGGAGTTCAGGATCTTGTGTTGCAACGCCAACTGGGCAGGTGTTGAGATGGCATTTACGCATCATGATGCAGCCCTCAACGACAAGCGGCGCAGTCGCAAAACCGAATTCATCAGCACCCAATAGTGCGCCAATCAATACGTCGCGGCCCGTTTTCATTTGACCATCAACTTGCAATTTGATGCGGCCACGCAGCTGGTTAAGCACCAGCGTTTGTTGTGTTTCAGCCAGACCGAGCTCCCAAGGGGTGCCCGCATGCTTGATCGATGAAATTGGCGATGCGCCAGTGCCGCCGTCATGACCAGCTACAACGATGTGGTCTGATTTTGCTTTAGCAACGCCGGCTGCGACAGTTCCAATACCAGTTTCTGATACCAATTTCACTGAGATATCAGCTTTTGGATTCGCATTTTTTAAGTCGTGAATCAACTGCGCCAAGTCTTCAATAGAGTAAATGTCATGGTGTGGTGGCGGTGAGATCAAGCCAACGCCAGGCACTGAGAAACGAAGTTGGGCAATATAAGGGCTCACCTTATGGCCAGGTAACTGACCGCCCTCACCAGGTTTTGCACCTTGTGCCATCTTGATTTGGATTTGGTCAGCGTTTGCTAAGTACTCAGCAGTCACACCGAAACGACCCGAAGCAACTTGCTTAATTTTTGAGCGCATCGAGTCACCCGCTTGAAGCGGAATGTCTCTTTCAATCAAGCTTGCGCCAATAACCTCAGCCATTGAACTTGCTTTAGCCAAAGGGATAAAGCGTTTTGGATCTTCGCCGCCCTCACCCGTATTTGATTTACCACCGATGCGGTTCATCGCAATCGCTAATGTGGCATGCGCTTCTGTTGAAATAGAACCTAAAGACATCGCGCCCGTCGCAAAGCGTTTAACAATCTCTTTTGCTGATTCAACTTCTTCAAGTGGAACCGGTGCGCCAGCAGATTTGATTTCAAACAAGCTACGCAAAGTCATGTGACGACTGCTTTGGTCGTTGATCAGTTTTGCATACTCTTTGTATGTGCTTGCTTCACCAGTCCGCGTTGCATGTTGGAGTTTCGCAATCGAGTCTGGTGTCCACATGTGCTCTTCACCACGAATACGGTATGCATACTCACCGCCCGCATCTAAAGCGTTCGCCAAAACAGGGTCATCCCCGAATGCAGCTTTGTGAAGATTGAAGCTTTCTGTTGAAACTTCTTCTAAGCCTATGCCTTCGATGTGGGTGGCTGTGCCAGTAAAGTACTTCTGGATGAACGGTGTATTTAAGCCAATTGCTTCAAAGATTTGCGCGCCACAGTAAGATTGGTAAGTTGAAATACCCATCTTAGACATGACTTTGTGCAAGCCTTTGCTAATGGCTTTAATAAAGTTTTTATTCGCTTCGTAGGTGTCACCTTTGACCATGTCTGCAATGGTTTGGAAGGCTAGCCAAGGGCAAACAGCCTCAGCACCGTAACCGCCAAGCAAAGCGAAGTGATGGACTTCACGTGCAGAACCCGTATCAACCACTAAACCGGTACTGGTTCTGAGGCCTGCGCGAACTAATGACTGATGCGTTGCTGATGTGGTTAATAATGCTGGGATCGCTAAGCGGTCTTTGCTGATTGCGCGATCTGAAAGAATCAATAAATTGTAGCCATCACGCACAGCTTTGCTGGCAGCAATACAGATTGCTTCAACGGCGGCGCCCATGCCTGCGGTGCCTTCTGAGACTGGATAAGTCATATCCAATATTAACGCGCGGTATTGGTTTTCAGTGAGCGTATCAATGGCTCGGAGTTGTTCTAATTCCACTAGCGTTAGAACAGGCTGGCTAGCCTCTAAACGCATTGGTGGGTTAGTCTCATCAATCGCCAACAGGTTTGGTTTCGGTCCGATAAACGTGACCAGCGACATCACTAATTCTTCACGAATTGGGTCAATGGGCGGATTGGTCACCTGTGCGAACAACTGTTTGAAGTAGTTGTAAATAATTTTTGGTTTGTTCGATAGCACAGACAACGCGCTGTCGTTACCCATAGAGCCTGAAGCCTCCTCGCCGTTCGCAATCATAGGTTGCATAACGAACTTCACATCTTCTTGCGTATAACCAAATGCTTGTTGCGTATCCAGCAAGCTGCTCGCCATGGATGACTGAGCATCAATCTTGGGTAGGTCTGCTAAAGAGTAGCGTGTTTTTTCAATCCAAGCTTTATAAGGCTTAGCTTCAGCAAGACTCTTTTTGATTTCAGCATCATCAATGATGCGGCCTTCTTCAAGATTAATCAGCAACATTTTGCCTGGTTGCAAGCGCCATTTCTTGATTATTTTTTCTTCTGGGAATGTCAAAACGCCCATTTCAGAGGCCATCATCACATGGTCGTCATCTGTTAATAAATAACGTGCTGGGCGTAAGCCGTTACGGTCAAGTGTTGCACCAATCGTGGTGCCGTCAGTAAATGCAACAGCCGCTGGACCATCCCATGGTTCCATTAATGCTGCGTGATATTCGTAGAACGCGCGACGATCATCGTCCATGAGTTTATTTGCGCTCTCGTTAGACCAGGCTTCTGGAATGAGCATCATCATCGCGTGTGGCAATGAATAGCCACCAGCGACCAATAACTCAAGTGCATTATCAAATGCTGCTGAGTCAGACTGGCCTTCCACAATGAGTGGCCATAGCTTTTCTAAATCCTCACCCATCAATGCTGAGCGCATTGACTCATGACGGGCTGCCATCCAATTGATATTGCCTTGCACAGTGTTGATTTCACCATTGTGGGCGATCATGCGGAATGGGTGCGCTAAGTCCCAAGCTGGGAAAGTGTTGGTTGAGAAGCGTTGATGCACAAGCGCCAATGCTGAAACCATGTCTTCATCTTGCAGATCTTTGTAATAAATACCCACCTCATTAGCAAGTAACATGCCTTTGTAGATGATGGTTTTTGATGACAAAGATGGAAAATAAAATTGTGCGGAATCTTCTAGTTTAAGCGCACGTACTTCATGTTCGATCCGTTTGCGAATTACAAACAATTTGCGCTCGAAAGTATTTTGGTCGGCAACGTTTTCACCGCGACCAATAAATACTTGGCGCATCACTGGCTCAACATCTTTCGCTGCTTGCGCGATGTTACTGTTGTCGCGAGGCACATCTCGCCAGCCTAGTAATGTTTGAGCTTCTTCGTGGATGATGCGAGCAACAATAGACTCACATGCTTCACTGCCGTTTTTAGTTTGGGGTAGAAATGCGGTACCGCAAGCATAGCTGCCAACTGCAGGAAGGTTAATGCCAAGCTTGGTTGCTTCTTTGCGCATAAACGAATCTGGCATTTGAATCAAAATGCCGGCGCCGTCGCCCAATTTTGGGTCGTAACCAGTCGCTCCACGGTGCGTTAAGTTTGCGAGAATTTGCAAACCTTGCTGCACGATTTGGTGGCTCTTTTTGCCTTTTATGTGCGCAACAAAACCAAGACCACAGGCATCGCGTTCGTTAGAAGGACTATATAAACCTTGCTGCTCTGGCATTCCGCTGCCCATTTCCTATCCCTCGTCGTACTGATAAAAATGGACACCAAATCGAGGGTTTTGGTGTCCGCTAACCCCTTCCTTGCTGGATTTTTATCAGAAAAAATTAATAAAAATTAGCACACGGGCAAATGTAAATTAATCCGCATCGTTAACATGCCTGCCCCATTTACTTAAAACGAAGCGACCTACACGACATATTTAGCGGTGAAACCTTGTAATTCTATATACATTAATGCTCTGCTTCAACCTCCATGTGCAAGTGAGGCTTAGCTTTTGCATAATATTAAGTAAGTTATTTTGCAGTTTTCATCGTCACAAAAACTTTTTTAGCTGCTGCGATAGTTGCATCAATGTCTGCATCACTATGTGCTGCAGAAATAAACCCAGCTTCAAAGGCTGACGGTGCAAGGTAAAACCCTGCATCTAACATTGCATGAAAGAACTGGTTGAATGCTTCTTTATCTGACATCATCACCTCATCAAAACTGTTAGGCACATTCTCACTGAAGTAAAGACCAAACATCCCGCCCACGGATTGCGCGCTAAAAGAAATGCCGACTTCTTTTGCGGCCTTGCTGAGTCCATCGACTAAGCGTTTTGCGCTCGCTGTTAGTTTTTCATAAAAGCCTGGCGCCTGAATCAACTCCAATGTTTTCATGCCAGCGGCTACCGCGACAGGGTTCCCTGACAAGGTGCCTGCTTGATAAACAGGGCCAACAGGTGCTAAGCATTGCATGATGTCTGCGCGACCACCAAAAGCCCCAACCGGTAAGCCACCACCAATCACTTTTCCAAGCGTCGTGAGATCTGGCTTAACATTGTAGAGCGCTTGTGCGCCGCCAAGTGCCACGCGGAAACCTGTCATCACTTCATCAAATATCAACACAGCGCCATGCTTGGTACATTGCTCACGCAGGGCTTTTAAAAAGCCTTTGCTGGGCGCAATCAAATTCATATTTCCGGCCACTGGTTCGACAATCACACAGGCAATTTCGTTGCCAATTTCTTTAAATAGGTTTTCAAGACCGGCAATGTCGTTGTAATTGAGCGTCAGCGTATGGGCAGCCACTTCAGGGGGCACGCCAGCAGAGCTTGGTGTACCAAAAGTGAGCAGACCAGATCCAGCTTTTACCAATAATGCGTCAGCATGTCCATGGTAGCAGCCTTCAAACTTCACAATCTTGCTACGACCAGTAAATCCTCGAGCAACACGAATCGCACTCATCGTTGCTTCTGTCCCTGAGCTAACAAGGCGCAGCTGTTCCATACTTGGTACAAGTTTGCTGACCATTTCAGCCATGTCTAATTCACGTGCCGTAGGCGCGCCAAATGAAAGGCTATTCACGGCGACTTCTTGCACCGTTTTAATGACTTCCGGATGGGCGTGCCCTAAAATCATCGGACCCCAAGATCCAATGTAATCGGTATATTCTTTGCCATCCTCGTCCCACAATTTTGAGCCTAAACCACGCTTAAAAAATATTGGGGTGCCGCCCACAGAGCGGAAAGCACGAACGGGTGAATTAACGCCCCCAGGAATAAATTTTTGTGATTTTTCAAAAAGTTGTTGATTACGTGATGTCATAATGGATATGCCCAGTGGCTTAAAAAATGATGAAAATTGTTGTGCGCAAGGCGCAATTTCTTGAATGTCTCGATTAAATAACTCACCTATCACCGCAACAGCAGAAGCGCCTGCGGTAACGACACTACCAACATTTTCTAGTGTAATGCCGCCAATGGCAACACAGGGCACATCTAAAGTTTGGGCTAGGGTAAACAAATTAAGTTCTGTGCGTGGTGCATTTGGTTTCGTGTTAGATGGAAAACATGCGCCAAAAGCAACATAGCTGGCACCAAGTTCTGCCGCTTTTTGGGCGCGAGCAAAATCACCGTAACAGGAAACCCCCAAAATTTTATCTGGCCCTATTTGCGATCTTGCAGCTGCAATGTCGCCATCATCGCCGCCAATATGAACGCCATCTGCATCAAGGGCTAGGCAAAGCTCAATATGGTCGTTAATGATGAAAGGGATTTTATGTTTGCCACAAACTGCTAATAAAGCGCTTGCTTGTGTCATCCGTAAAGTATCTTGAGCAATTTTATTGCGGTATTGAATCACTCGGGCACCACCTAAAATGCTCGCTTCAACCATCTTACAAAGTTGCTCGGTATTTTCTGAGTCTGGGGTGATGGCATATAGGCCATGAATCTTGACGCTATTGAACATCGTGCTTCTGACTACTCTTCCTCGTCGTCGCGTGCCCAGAACATGCGATCAGGAATATATTGGCCCATGCCAGGACGAAAGCCTGCTTTGAGTGTTTGCCAAGTATATTCTTGGGCTTCAAGGATGGCTTCTTCCATGCTCAATCCATGTGCAATGCAAGCCGCAATTGCTGAAGTGAGTGTGCAACCAGAACCATGATAGCTTCCTGGCAAGCGCTCCCAGTTATAGGCTTTAATCAGCCCGCTTTCACCATAAAGCGTATTAACAACTTCGTGTGAGCGCTCATGGGTGCCAGTGATTAAAACATACTCACAGCCAATGTCTAAAAGGCGCTGTGCGCTTTCGTCCAATGAGGCATTTTCTGCCTCATCAGAGTCATCGTTATAAAAAGCTAAACGACGCGCCTCAATACTGTTAGGTGTAATTAAAGTTGCTTGCGGGAAAAGCAAATCAATCATTGCCGCTTGAACATTATCGTTAGCCAGTTCATCTCCACGCCCTGAAGAAAGCACTGGATCAATCAGCAATGGGGTGTCTGGGTAATCTGCCATAATTTCGGCGATGACGGCGACATTTTCAACGCTACCCATCATGCCTATCTTAAACGCCATGACTTGCATGTCTTCTAAGATGGTGCGAGCCTGTTCATTAATCCAGTCCGCATCAAAAATCATTACATTTTCAACGCCCACGGTGTCTTGCACAGTAATGCCTGTCACCACAGAAAGTGGGTGGCAACCAATGCTAGCAAAAGTCAGAATGTCTGCCTGCAAGCCAGCTCCACTACTAGGGTCTGTGGCAGCAAAAGTCATTACTGATGGTGGCATGAGATTTTTCATGGTGTGTAAATTGGCGTGAAACGCACGTTAAAACTGAATACCGTATTCTAGCTTAAAACCGAGGGGCGAATTGAGAAACAAGGATTTTCAACTGGATGATATTTGGAGCGGGTGAAGGGAATCGAACTCGCTTATCGTTCTTGGGAAGCTGGTGACCCACAATAATTTAAAACGAGTGTGGAAAAACTATAGGCGACGATAGCCGCCACGATAAAAACAATAAAAAATGAAAATATCACATCACTCAAAAAATGTGCGCCATTCATCATTCTAGTTAAGCCGACTAAACCACCTAAAATAAGCCCGCTGTTCAACCAAGTTTTACGGCGACTCACAAAAAAACCGACACACAATGCGAAACCTGCCGCCGCATGCCCACTAGTAAAAGAACAATTATGCTTGCATTGATCCGAAATAATCCATGCTGGGGTGAATTGATGTTTACCATCAAACTCCTGTAAGGTCCGCGGACGGGCTCGCCCCCAATGTTCTTTAGCAACTCCATTCACAGCTATTAATGGACCAGCCAGTAAACTCAACATCACAATAGCGGCATAAAAGGCCCTAGCATTCTTTTTGAGCATGAGTAACACGAAAGTGATAATACTGATAAATAATGCCAGCCTTGAAATAACATCTACCGTTTTATATATAAACTCCAAAAATGCAGATTGCGCCAACCAAAAACCTGAATAATTTGTAGCGGGAATTCTTAATTTCTCATCATAAAACCAATGGCTTGCTATTAAATCAAGTTGTGAAAAATTTACAAAAAGAATACCCAAAAGTATGCAAATTGGCACACTTATTTTTAACGCTTGTAAGCTACGGGCCTTAGTAAATTTTGAAAAAGTAATAAGCTCTGCTGACATTAAGGATAACCTCTAAAATTTCGCACCTCGAAAGCATAGGCATTGCGACTTGTGCCACCAATATTAATGGCAGACAAGGCAGGTGCTTTAATTTGCAGTACATCCTCAAATGAGGCTTTTAACATTGCGATTTCTGATTCGGCTGGCTGGTTTGTCAATATAAGTAGCATCGTGCCGCTCGCCTTTTGATTTGCATTAGCTAAATCATAAAACCAATTATAGTGATTATCCTTATGCCTTGAAGGGTTCCAAGACAAAGGTGGATAAGCTTCAGGGTATGCGTAAGTTGATAACTCCGCAAGCAAGTATCTATCGTCCGTTATTACGCGCATCGGTTTAGTGTGAAGGTATGACTTTGTCCAAAGTGCAACTTCCTTCCAGCCTTCTAATTTTCGCAAAGGGTTTAATTTCGCAACCCTTAATTCCGCCGATGACGCTAGCCAATGTGGAACTGCAATCATAAAAATAGTACACAGTAATCCAAACACGATTGAGGCGAAAACCAATTTTTTCACGATTGCCTCACTCACATATTGCCTTACTCTCAACACCCAAAAACTAGCCACTAAAATGCTACCTGAAACATAAGCAACCACCGCCCAATTGCTAAACGCGCGACTCATAAAAGCCTGGAATAGGATTAAAAAAAGCATAGGCCAAGTAAAAATCCGCAAACATTGCACAGCTTGAATCTCTTTTTGTGGCAAATTGAACTTCGCCTTTTTTAGCAAACTAGCGAGAATTAAAGATAAAAACGTCAACGGGCCAAACACTATAAACTGTGCCAAAAAAAAGCTTAAAAACTCAACAACAGCCTTTTTGAATTCCCAAGCACCCGAGGTAGCCGAATTCAGATGAGAAATCTCGATATGGTGTTCTAGCGTTGGGAAGCCAGTACTGATATTCCATAAAATATTGGGCGAAAATACTAAAAGCGCAATCAATAACGAAAACAATGCCTTAAGATTTAATTTGCTATCTTTACTTCGCTCTAATTGATAGAGCGCTATGCCAGCACTAATAATAAACATCAGCATTGCATACTTAGTGAGGCTGCCTAAACCTACTGCGATACCGCAAACGCACCAAGGCCACCAAACATTTGGGTTTTTAATTGCAAAAACAAAGCTAAAAAATGCGATTGACCACCACATCAGCAACCAAGCGTCAGTCGTAGCAACCAAGCTATAAAAGCCAACGAATGGCAATGTAATAAAAATCAGGCCACTTAGCAGGGCAATTGCATATTCCTCAAATAACTGCCAAGCACTTGCCATGATAAAAAGACTGGCAATAAACAGTGCAGGAGCTTGCAACATGCGCGTGCAACCTTCTACTTGATGAATATTCAATGTCGAACATACTGTTTGTCCAACACCAAGTATCCAGGCGATAAAGGGTGGCTTGGAATAATATCCAGCTGAAAAACTTCTCGCCCAGCCTGCATATTGCGCTTCGTCTACTTGTAGCGAGTAAGGAGACCAGAACACGGAAATCAAACGCAATATCGTCAAAATTGCCATCGCAATTAATAAAACGCGAAGTTGCTTTTGGCTTATCTTTTGTTCTATAAGGTGCAATTTACTCAACAAAATACTTCCTATAATCCTAAATTATGAAATAAACCGTGATTAGCGAGCACTCAGTGACACTGCTAAGTTCTGCAACAGAAAAAGTTCAAACGATTGGTGGTTTAATATTTATGTATCTCTTTCTTGGAGCGGGTGACGGGAATCGAACCCGCGTATCGAGCTTGGGAAGCTAGCGTTCTACCATTGAACTACACCCGCAATTGACAACCCAGGCTATTTTACCAATTTTGTGCCAAGAGCGCCGTATTTATTGGGTTTGCCAAAAGGTGTGCAAACTACGTAAAATAGACCAATAATTTTGAAAACACATGCCGCTTATTTCCGGGCAGTTTCTGACGAGTATCCAATTGATTCAAATTACGATTAACGGAAACCCTAAAACTTTTGATGCAGACATCAATACGCTGGCAGCGTTAGTTGAAAAGCTCGGTTTGGTTGGCAAGCGTCTTGCGATCGAGCGAAATGGTGAGATTGTTCCTAAGAGTACATTTGCTGAAGTGCCTTTGCAAACTGGGGATAAGTTAGAAATTGTAGGTGCAGTCGGTGGCGGTTAAAAGCCCAGCGGTTAAGGACGGTTAATAGAAATGAGCATGAACACATTAAATATTGCAGGCAAATCATATAGCTCACGCTTATTGGTGGGTACGGGTAAATATAAAGACTTTACTGAAACGCGTGCGGCAATTGATGCCAGCGGCGCTGAAATTGTGACGGTAGCGATTCGCCGTACCAATATTGGTCAAAATGCTGGCGAGCCCTCTTTGCTTGATTACTTGCCACCTGAAGAGTTTACGTATTTGCCAAATACAGCCGGCTGTTACTCAGCTGATGATGCAGTGCGAACATTACGTTTAGCACGTGAGTTATTAGATGGCCACCAATTAGTGAAGCTCGAAGTGCTTGGTGATCCTAATACGCTCTACCCAAATGTGATCGAAACTATCAAAGCGGCCGAAGTGCTTGTTAAAGATGGCTTTGACGTGATGGTTTATACCTCTGACGATCCAATTATTTGTAAGCAATTAGAAGAAATCGGTTGCTGTGCTGTGATGCCTTTAGCTTCATTAATTGGGTCAGGCATGGGAATTTTAAATCCGTGGAATCTTCAAATTATCATTGAAAATGCAAAAGTGCCTGTGCTGGTGGATGCAGGTGTAGGCACGGCCTCAGACGCGGCGATTGCAATGGAGCTAGGTTGTGCAGGCATTTTGATGAACACCGCGATTGCGGGGGCTAACAATCCAATCTTAATGGCTTCTGCTATGAAAAAAGCAGTTGAGGCAGGTCGCGAAGCATTTGTGGCAGGCAGGATGGCGAAAAAACTTTATTCAGCTACCCCAAGCTCACCCACTTCTGGATTAATTACTTAATGCTTAATCACTTAATATTGATTCAATTAGGCCTCAATGACTACTGATAAACGATATGAATGTTCGGTGGCGGTAAGCACAGAGTTTTTACCTGACCAATCTGATATTCAAGCAGGCCGTTACGCTTTTTCCTATCACATCACTATTTCCAATACAGGCAGTGTCGCAGCGCAATTAATTAGTCGCCATTGGGTGATTACAGATGCTGAAAAGAAAGTACAAGAGGTTCGCGGACTAGGCGTAGTTGGCGAGCAGCCTTTGCTTCAGCCCTCAGCTTCTTTTGAGTACGTCAGCGGTACGGTGCTGAATACCGCTGTAGGTACTATGCATGGGTCTTATCAATTGACGGCGGTCGATGGCACGCAGTTTGAGGTGGCTATTCCTGCTTTTACCTTAACGATGCCTAGGGTTTTGCATTAATGCGACCAACCAATATTTTTCAGCTTTCATGTGTGTTGCTAAGTTTGCTGGCTTTAAGCGCCTGCGAAAAGTTACAAGTAAAGCCAACGCCTCCAGAAGAGCCGATCTGTGCATGTCCAGCACAACCTGCTCCACCAGTCAAGCCAGTGGAAGTCAAGCCAGAGCCAATTAAAGTGCCGGACTATGGTTTGCTAAAGCCTGCGGATTGGCAAGAGTTAGATGGCCTCACTAATGATGATGTCACCAAAGCCTGGCCAGCATGGAAACTTGGCTGTGTTTCATTAAAACTAAAGCCAGCATGGCAAGCGGTTTGTAATGAGGCTGATAAATTAGATAATCCTTCCAAAAAAGGGATTGTTGATTACTTTAAAAACAACTTTTCAGTCTATCGCACGACCAATTTGGATGGCTCAAATACGGGCATGATTACTGGATATTACGAGCCAGTGATTAAAGGGAGTCGCACTAAAAACGACAAATTCCGCTTTCCTTTATACACACGTCCTGATGATTTAATTACCGTGGAATTGGCTAGTCTATTTCCGGAGTTAGCTAATAAACGCGTGCGTGGTCGTGTCGTTGGCACAAAGTTGATTCCTTATTACAATCGCGGCGAAATCGAAGCAGATAATTCACCATTACAAGGGCGTGAGTTCGTTTGGGTCGATGACCAAATTGATTTGTTTTTCTTACAAATCCAAGGCTCTGGGATGGTGCATCTCGATAATGGCGAGAAAATGCATGTGGGTTATGCAGATCAAAATGGACAAGCCTATCAATCGATTGGACGTTTGCTAATTGAAAAAGGCGAACTGACTGTTGATAAAGCTTCCATGCAAGGGATTAAAGATTGGGCACGAAATAATCCAGGAAAATTACGTGAGCTGCTTAATGGAAATCCTAGTTATGTTTTTTTCCGTGAATTGCCGGCCGGATTGCCAGGCCCCATTGGTGCACTTGGTGCGCCGATATTGGCTGAACGAGTCGTGGCGATTGATCCACGCTTTGTGCCACTTGGTGCGCCTATTTTCTTATCCACTAATTTACCCAATTCGAATAAGCCAATAAACCGATTGATGATGGCGCAGGATACTGGCGGTGCAATTAAAGGTGGAGTAAGGGCAGATTTCTTTTGGGGTGCGGGTGATGCTGCTGGTAAGTCTGCGGGGTCGATGAAACAACAAGGTAGGATCTGGGTGTTGTTACCAAAAGATTTTCCGCTACCTAAATAAGCAAAGTTGAAAATTGGTAGGCATAAAAAAAGGAGCTCTTAAGCTCCTTTTTTACAATCTTTGAAAATTACTTATTCATTACGTACATAGTAACTTCAAAGCCAAAACGCATTTCAGTAGCAGCTGGTTTAGTCCACATAGTAATTCTCCTAATGTTGTTTAAATCGCTTCGTCATCAGTGACTCAGCGGTTGAATGAATATTACGCTTCTTAAAAAACTTAACACTACCCTTAGTCATTAAAGATGGCTCATGATTTTCATTAGAGATGCGTCACTATTCTTCAATGTTAAGCTCTTGAATTTTACGTGTTAGCGTATTACGCCCCATTCCTAGCTGTGTTGCCGCTTCAATGCGGCGGCCACCTGTATGTTGCAGCGCTTTAGTAATCAGAATTTTTTCAAATTCATTTGCACGTGATTCCAGAATGTTTTGCTCACCACGATTAAGGGCATTCATGACTTCGGCTGCGAGCGCTTCTTGCCATGAGGAGCCGCTAATTGGTTTTGCTGTGTCCTCTTTGAGCTCGGGCGGTAAATCCGCAACATCGATATTCTGGCCAGGTGCCATCACGGTCAGCCAATGACAAACGTTTTCAAGTTGGCGGACGTTACCACTCCAGCTCATGCTACTTAAGTATTTGAGCGCTGCAGGGGTTGGTTGTTTTGGATCAACGCCCAACTCATTCGCGCTGTGAAGTAAGAAATGCTTTACTAACAATGGCACATCCTCAGGCCGCTCTCTTAGGGCAGGCAAACGTAGGCGAATCACATTGAGTCGGTGAAATAAATCCTCACGGAATAAGCCTTGTTTAACGCGCTCTTCTAAATCTTGATGGGTTGCCGCAATAATCCGCACATTGACCTTAACGGGTTGGTGACCACCCACGCGATAGAACTGACCATCGCACAATACGCGCAATAAGCGTGTTTGCAAGTCAGAAGGCATGTCGCCAATTTCGTCCAGAAACAATGTACCGCCGTCGGCTTGTTCGAAGCGTCCGCGTCTTGCTGCTTGCGCGCCGGTAAAAGCGCCCCGTTCATGGCCAAATAATTCTGACTCTAATAAGTCTTTGGGAATCGCTGCGGTATTAATCGCAATAAAGGATTTGTCGCCACGTGGACTATGACGATGTAATGCACTCGCTACTAATTCTTTACCAGTGCCTGACTCGCCGTTGATAAGCACAGTTGCATGAGAACGACTTAAGCGCCCAATCGCACGAAAGACTTCCTGCATCGCTGGGGCCTGGCCAATAATTTCAGGGGTTTCTTCGGCATTAGGGACATCAGGCGCTTGATGCTTACTTTCGTCGACTGCACGGCGGATAACTTCAATGGCTTGATCGACGTCAAATGGTTTTGCTAGGTACTCAAATGCGCCGCCCTGAAACGCCGCGACCGCGCTTTCCAAATCTGAATACGCTGTCATGATGATGACAGGCACGTCAGGCAATCTTTGCTTAATCACTTGTAAAAAGTCTAAGCCTGAGCCATTTGGCATGCGGATATCGCTGACAATGACTTGCGGAGTTTCGTGATCCAGCGCACTCAATGCTTCAGGCGTTGATGCAAAAGTTTTGAACGCCATTTCAGTTCGTGCCAATGCTTTTTCAAAGACCCAGCGAATTGATTTGTCGTCGTCGATAATCCAAATTGGTTTCATGTTTTACCTATTGATATTGATGCTTATTGTTTGACCGCATAGCTGTTCATCACAGAGCTTTCGATCGGGAGCAAAATCGTAAAGCAGGTTTGACCTGGTACGCTTTCGCATTCAATCATGCCGTGATGCTGCGTAATAAAAGTTTGTGCAAGAGAAAGGCCCAAGCCGGAGCCTCCTTCTCTGCCTGACACTAATGGGAAAAAGATCCGCTCACGAAGGCCAGCAGGAATGCCCGGGCCGTTGTCAATAATTTGTAATTTAATCGCGACGCGATAACGTTTTTTAGCCAAGGTGACTTGGCGTTCAGCGCGCGTGCGTAAAGTAATTTTGGCATCTTTTTGACCGCTCGTTTGCATCGCTTGCACGGCATTACGTGCAATATTGAGTACGGCTTGAATGAGTTTTTCTCGATCACCAATAATCTCTGGCAAGCTGGTATCGTAATCACGCTGCACGGTAATTTTGAACGCGTCTTTTGAGAAGCCCGAGGGAGACTCAGCAAGCAATAGACTACGCACACGCTCTAAGACTTCATGAATATTGGTCGGCTCATATTTAGGGACGCGGTGCGGCACCAACAGCCTGTCCATTAATAGCTGCAGTCTATCCGCCTCTTTGATAATCACTTGCGTGTATTCTCTAAGGCTCGCTTGTGGCAACTCATGTTCTAGTAGTTGCGCTGCGCCGCGAAGTCCACCCAGCGGATTACGAATCTCATGCGCCAAGTTTCGGAGTAGCTCAGCATTGGCTTGTTGTTGAACGAGCATACGCTCTTCTCGCGCCATCCTTAGTTGCTGATCCATTTGTTGGAATTCTAGAACTAAGCAAACGTTGGGCTGTTCGACGGGTGTCACGGTACAAGTGACTGCCAAAGCATGTTGGCGCAATGTGGTGATGACAAATTCATGTTCACGGAATGGGCTGTCGGTGCTAATCGCATTTTCAACAGCTGAATGCAGAATGTCGCAACCTGGGAATACTTGGGCGATTGGTAAGCCACAAATTTGTTTCGCACTAAATGCGAATAGCACCTCTGCGCCGGGGTTTGCATAAACCACGTGGCGTGCATCGTTGAGCAAAATCACGGCGGTCGCAAGATGCTCAAGTCCGGCAAATGATGAGGGTATTTTTTGTTCCATGCTTTAACTATAAGCAACCTGTGTGCCAACATGTCAATTGGAGGCTTGCTTCATCCTACGGCATGACGTGATGACTAAATCACTAAAAATTCATTCTATACCTAATCATTGATATGCACTATTTTAGTGCGCTAATTTCTTTTTGAAGAAGTTGAATATTTTTTTGGTGCATATCGACATCTGCCAGGGCGCATTGGCTTCTTGCTGATGTAAGCGCTTTTTGTGTTCGGTGTCGAGTTAAGACAATAAAATTTCTTTGCGTTTATCGTCGCGTTGACTTTGGGTTTGTTTATCTATTTTGGCGAAGTTACTAGGCGTTACGGTTGTCTTCTTGCTAGATGCCGATTTTGTAAGGTTATCTCGCATGATGAGCTGACAGTTTTTGTAGTTTGCTTTGGTGTTGCCATCGACAAAAGTGGGTCCGCCTCCATCGCCTGTGCATTTGTAAATATCTGCAAATACATGAGCGGAGAACATTAAGGCGCAGGGAAATAATGTAACAATCCAATTTTTTTTCATGAAGACTTTGTGCGGAATATTTGAACGAAAAAGTGTACTTTCTAAGCGGGGGCTAATCAATGAAGTTTGGCCAATCCGAATCTAAAGTGACATATTTTGCGGCTTAACCCGCAGGTGGCTTCCCCAATTTACTAAGCCAGTAAACTGGCAAGTAAAGTGTGAAAAAAAAGGCGGGTTACCCCGCCTTTTTGAATTGCTAATTTAAAACTAATTAGCAGCTATAGTACAAACCAAACTCAGCTGGGTGTGGTGTCATACGTAATTTGTTCACTTCTTCCATTTTCAATGCAATGTAAGCATCGATCCAGTCATCAGAGAAAACACCGCCGCGCGTTAAGAACTCGCGGTCTTTGTCCAAATTAGCCAATGCTTCTTCTAATGAAGCACAAACTGTTGGGATCAAAGCATCTTCTTCTGGTGGAAGATGGTACAAGTCTTTAGTTGCTGGCTCACCTGGGTGAATCTTGTTTTGAACGCCATCAAGACCAGCCATCATCAATGCGCTAAAAGCCAAGTATGGGTTAGCGATTGGATCTGGGAAACGAGCCTCAACACGACGCGCTTTGTCAGAGTGAACGAATGGAATACGGATTGAAGCAGAACGGTTTTTAGCTGAGTAAGCTAATTTAACTGGCGCTTCAAAGTGTGGAACCAAACGTTTGTATGAGTTAGTACCTGGGTTAGTAATCGCGTTCAATGCTTTAGCGTGCTTGATAATGCCGCCGATGTAGTAAAGCGCGAAATCGCTTAAACCTGCATAGCCGTTACCAGCGAACAAGTTTTTGCCATCTTTCCAGATTGATTGGTGAACGTGCATACCTGAACCGTTATCGCCAGCGAAAGGCTTAGGCATAAATGTTGCAGTTTTACCGTATGCGTGTGCAGTGTTCAACACAACGTATTTAGTGATTTGTGTCCAGTCAGCGCGTTCTGTCAATGTGCTGAATTTAGTACCAATTTCACATTGACCAGCAGTTGCCACTTCGTGATGATGCACTTCAACAGGCACGCCCATTTCTTCAAGCGCGATACACATTGCAGAACGAACATCTTGCAATGAATCGACTGGAGGCACTGGGAAATAACCACCTTTAACGCCAGGACGGTGACCAGTGTTACCACCTTCGAATTTTTCGCCTGAAGCCCAAGCACCTTCTTCAGAATTGATGCGCACTGAACTACCGTTCATGCTCACATCCCATTGGATTGAATCAAAGATGAAGAATTCTGGCTCTGGACCAAAATAAGCAGTATCACCAATGCCGCTTGATTTTAAGTAAGCTTCAGCACGTTTTGCCAAGCTACGTGGGCAACGGTCGTAACCTTTACCATCTGTAGGGTCAACAACGTCACAAGTTAAAATCAATGTTGGCTCGTCCATGAATGGATCGATGTTGGCTGTATCTGGATCAGGCATCAATTGCATGTCTGATGCTTGAATACCTTTCCAACCTGAGATTGAAGAGCCGTCAAACGCATGGCCTTCAGTGAACTTTTCTTCGTTAAATGCTGAAACAGGGACAGTAACGTGTTGTTCTTTACCACGAGTGTCGGTGAAGCGGAAATCAACGAACTTAATGTCGTTGTCCTTCACCATCTTCATTACGTCGGCGATTGCCATTTGATTCTCCTAGATTGCGCTTATAAATAAACAAAAACTTGACATGATTTACTAGCAGAAATCATGCCAATCGAGTATTTGGATACCTGCTTATTTTTACACAGATAATTATAAAAGAGAATAAAAACAACTCGCCTTGTTGTTGTGCATGACATTAAATTACGCACCATATTAGTGCGAATGTGCGTCTAGGCTTAAATGCGGCTATACTTTGATCATATTCGTATGACCTAATAAAGAGGAACTAAAATGGAAACACTTTCACCGATTTTAGAAAAAGCAAAACAACGTGCCGCAGATTTAAACCTTCCTTACGCTGGTGCGCTTACCCCAAAAGAAGCGTATCAAGTATTGGAGTTGACGAAGAATGCAAAGTTGGTTGATGTGCGAACCCGTGCTGAATTGGAATTGGTTGGCCGCGTGCCACAAGCAACGCATATTGAATGGGCGTTTTATCCAGGCATGGTGGCGAACCCTGATTTTGCTGCACAAATCAAAACGCAGCTAGATCCAGAAACGTTGACGATTTTTATGTGCCGCACAGGTGGTCGTTCGCACAATGCAGCAGTATTGGCAGCTCAGCTAGGTTTCTCAGAAGCTTACAACATGCTTGAAGGCTTTGAAGGTGAAGCAACGCCAGACAATAAACAACGTTGCAAGCTGAACGGTTGGAAAGTCGCTGATTTGCCTTGGACTAACGCTTAATTTAGACCAGACTTTACATGACTGATTTTTACGCCGTGATTGGCAACCCGATAGAGCATAGCAAATCGCCTGTGATTCATCATGCGTTTGCGCAATTAACGCATCAAGATATTCAATATGAGCGCGTCCTTGCCCCCTTGGATGGTTTCGCTGAAACGTTACATGGCTTGATTTCGCATGGCTTCAAAGGTGCAAATGTCACGGTCCCTTTCAAGCTCGAAGCATTTGCAATAGCGAATCGTTTAACGGAACGCGCGCAAGATGCGGGGGCGGTCAATACTTTGATATTTGATGCAGAAGGCATTATTGGCGACAACACTGATGGGGTTGGATTGGTGCGTGATATTACCCACAACATTGGTGTTTCTTTTGCAGGAAAACGTGTTTTACTAATTGGTGCTGGCGGCGCATCCGAAGGTGTGTTGCATCCCATTTTGGCTGAGCAACCTGCACTACTCATTATTACTAATCGCACTTTGGACAAAGCGCTCAATATGGTGAAGCGAGTAGAAGCGCGAGATGAGATGGTGTTCGTTTCTATCAATGCCTATGCTTTTGACGATCTGCACGGTCAGCAATTTGATATTGTTATCAATGCAACTTCTGCGGGATTAACTGACAGTCATTTACCGCTTCCAAGTGGTATTTTTGCACCTAACGCTTTGGCTTACGACATGATGTATGGTCGCATTACCCCATTTATGGCATTTGCACTTCAGCATGGCGCAACGGTTTTTGGTGGGCTTGGGATGCTGATTGAGCAAGCAGCGGAGGCTTTTTCTGTGTGGCGCCGTATTCGCCCACCAACGGCACCTGTGATTGAAATGTTTAAACAACAGGCTAAAGCTTAGCGCATGCGTTTGTCTTCAAATTTTTGGCGCGTATTGAAATGGCTAGTTATCATCGTTGTGGTTTACCAGCTTTGGATCTTTCTGCATATTTGCTGGTGGGTCAATCACAACCCATCGACTAGCGCTTTTATGGAGGATCGTTTAGAAGTTTTGCAAGAAGATAATCCTGATGCCGTTCTAAAGCATCGCTGGGTAGACTATAAAAAAATTTCCCCCAACTTAAAGCGCGCACTTATCGCCGCAGAAGATGCCAAATTTGTAGACCACGAAGGTTTTGATTGGGAAGGCATCCAAAAGGCTTACCAAAAGAATCTTAAAAAAGGCAAAGTGGTCGCAGGCGGTTCAACCATTAGTCAGCAGCTTGCCAAGAATTTGTTTCTATCAACCAAGCGAACACCATGGCGCAAAGCGGAAGAAGTCATGATCACGGTCATGCTGGAAGCGACCATGAGCAAACGTCGTATCTTCGAGATTTATTTGAATGTGATCGAATGGGGAAATGGCATCTTTGGCGCTGAAGCCGCAGCTAAATATTATTACCATACCAGCGCCAAAAACTTGAGTGCTGACCAAGCTGCAAAGTTAGCAGCGATGGTGCCAAATCCCAGGTATTACGATAAGCATCGACAGGCCAAAGGCTTGATCCGTAAAACAGGGATTATTGAAGCGCGTATGAATAGCGCTGAAATCCCTTAATTTATTTCAGCATCGTTTTAAGATACTTGCCTGTGTAACTTTCGGCACACTCTGCAACCTTTTCAGGTGGCCCTTCAACAAGCACTGTGCCGCCGCCATCGCCACCCTCTGGTCCCATATCAATCAGCCAGTCAGCTGTTTTAATCACATCCAAGTTATGCTCAATGATCACCATGGTATTGCCTGCATCGCGTAGGCGATGAATCACATCTAACAAGAGCTGAATGTCAGCAAAATGTAGCCCAGTTGTTGGCTCATCCAAAATATACAAGGTGCGACCGGTATCGCGTTTTGAAAGCTCAAGTGCCAGTTTCACGCGCTGCGCTTCGCCACCTGATAGCGTAGTTGCTGATTGACCAAGTGTGATATAGCCTAAACCAACATCAAGTAAGGTTTTGAGTTTGCGTTGCACCACAGGCACCACGCTAAAGAACTCATGGGCTTGCTCAACCGTCATCTCTAATATTTCACGGATGTTTTTACCCTTGTAATTAATTTCTAATGTTTCTCGGTTATAGCGCTGTCCTTTACATACATCACAAGGCACGTAAACGTCCGGCAAGAAGTGCATTTCTACTCGCAACACACCATCACCTTGGCAAGCTTCGCAGCGACCACCTTTCACGTTAAATGAATAGCGACCTGGGCCATAACCACGTGCGCGGCTTTCTGGCACCCCGGCGAATAAATCACGAATCGGTGTGAATAAGCCAGTGTAAGTTGCAGGGTTAGAACGTGGTGTGCGGCCAATTGGACTCTGATCGACGTCCACTACTTTGTCAAAAAACTCTAAGCCTTCTATGCCGTCGAAAGGTGCTGGCTCTGTCGAGCTGCCATATAAATGCTGCGCGACAACACGGTAAAGCGTGTCGTTAATGAGGGTTGATTTTCCGGAACCTGACACACCAGTCACGCAAGTGAGCAAGCCAACAGGCAATTTTAGAGATACGTCTTTTAAGTTGTTACCTGTTGCGTGGGAAAGTGACAACCAACGAGCCGGATCTGGGGTATGGCGTTTATGGTTGTAAGTAATTTGCTTTTTGCCGCTGAGGTATTGGCCAGTCAATGAATTCACATTGGCTTGGATTTCAGCAGGGGTGCCCTCGGCCACAATTTGGCCGCCATGCTCACCCGCGCCAGGGCCAATGTCGACCACATAGTCAGCCGCCATAATTGCATCTTGGTCATGCTCGACAACAATCACGCTATTGCCGATATCGCGCAAACGCATCAAGGTTTCAAGTAGTCTGTCATTGTCGCGTTGATGCAAACCAATAGAAGGCTCATCCAGCACATACATGACGCCAGTTAACCCAGAGCCAATTTGTGAGGCTAGGCGAATACGTTGCGCTTCACCACCTGATAGCGTTTCAGCAGAACGAGATAGCGATAAATATTCCAAGCCCACATTGGTTAAAAACTTCAAACGGCTACTGATTTCTTTCACGATCTTGTCTGCAATCGCAAGCTTCTGGCCATGGAGCTCAATCGTTTCAAAGAATGTTAGTGCTTGCTTCAATGGCACTTCACATACTTCATGAATATTCTTATTGCCCACTTTTACATGGCGTGCTTCAGTGCGCAAACGTGTACCCATGCAGCTAGGACAGGTTTGTGAGTTGAGATATTTCGCTAATTCTTCACGCACAGTCGTTGAGTCAGTTTCGTGATAACGACGCTGTAGATTATTTAAAATTCCTTCAAAGCTATGACGCTTTTCAAAGAACGAGCCACGTTCGTTCATGTATTTAAAGGCGATCTCTTCTTTACCACTACCGTGCAACAATATGTGTTGAACGTCTTCGGGCAGTTCTTCAAAAGCTGTTTCCAAATCGAATTTATAATACGCTGCCAAGCTGCTAAGTAACTGAAAGTAAAATTGGTTACGCTTATCCCAGCCTTTAATCGCGCCCGCAGCAAGTGATAAATGTGGAAATGCGACAACGCGTTTAGGATCAAAAAAGCTCATTTGACCCAAGCCATCACATTTTGGACAAGCCCCCATTGGGTTGTTAAATGAGAATAAGCGTGGCTCAAGCTCCGCTAATGAGTAATCGCATGATGGGCATGAAAACTTAGCTGAGAACAAATGCTCTTTGCCCGTATCCATTTCCATCGCAACTGCTTTTCCCTCAGCCAAACGAAGTGCTGTTTCGAATGATTCTGCAATGCGCTGCTTCATATCCGCGCGAACTTTTAATCGATCTACAACAACATCAATCGAGTGCTTAGTGGTTTTAGTCAGCGATGGCGGCGCATCAAGTTCATAAATTTCGCCATCTACCCTCACACGCACAAAACCTTGTGCTTTTAATCCTTCAAATAAATCGAGTTGTTCGCCTTTGCGTTCTCGCACCACCGGTGCCAAGATCATTAGTTTGGTTTCATCGGGCAAGCTTAAAACGCTATCCACCATTTGCGAGACTGTTTGCGCTTCTAATTTGATGTGATGCTCGGGACATTCAGGGTCGCCAGCACGGGCATAAAGCAACCGTAAATAATCATGAATTTCAGTCACAGTACCGACTGTTGAGCGTGGGTTGTGCGATGTAGATTTTTGCTCAATAGAAATGGCTGGAGATAAACCTTCGATTAAATCGACATCTGGTTTATCCATCCGCGCCAAGAACTGGCGGGCATAAGCAGAGAGAGATTCGACATAGCGGCGCTGACCCTCTGCGTAAAGGGTATCAAAAGCGAGTGATGATTTACCGGATCCAGAAAGTCCAGTAATGACAATCATTTTGTTACGCGGTAAATCCAGCGAAACGTTTTTTAGATTGTGCGTGCGAGCACCGCGAATACGTATGAAATCCATCAATTTATGGTTGGCCTAAAAAATAATTTATTAAAACAAAACGTTGTTTTAAGTGAATGCAGAAAAACGACGATATCTAAAACAAGTCTTTTTAAGAGCCGCATCAAATAAAGCGGGCAACCTGTTAATATACGCAAATTAAAAGATAAAGTTAAATAATTTCATGTCATCCACACCATCCATAGACAAAATGAATTCCACTGAGTTGCGCGCAAGTGCAAGTCTGGCGTCTATTTATGGTTTACGTATGCTCGGCATGTTCCTTATTCTGCCAATTTTTGCGATTTACGCCGAAACGCTCCCAAGCGGTCAAAACCATTTGATGATTGGCCTCGCCTTGGGCGCTTATGGACTGACGCAAGCAATTTTCCAATTGCCATTTGGAATGGCTTCAGATCGATTCGGTCGCAAGCGCGTCATTTATGTCGGCTTAGTATTATTTGTCATCGGCAGTTTGGTGGCTGCTCTTGCGCACGATTTACCAATGATTATTTTAGGTCGCAGTATTCAAGGTGCTGGCGCTGTTTCTGCCGCGGTGACTGCTTTGGTTGCCGACCTTACCCGAGAAGAACATCGCACCAAAGCCATGGCAATGATCGGTGGGACGATCGGCATTACATTTGCCATGTCTCTCATTTTAGGCCCAGTGCTTAATAATCTTATTGGCGTTTCGGGCATTTTCTTGATGACCGCTGTTTTGGCCGCCGGCGCAATTTTGGTAGTGAAATTTGTGGTGCCAGACCCTGTGGTGAGTAGCTTCCACTCAGACGCACAAGCTAAAACAGGCAAGCTAAAAGAGGTGCTTAAAGATGTCCAATTGCTACGTCTTAATTTCGGCATTTTTGCGCTACATGCGGCCCAGATGGCCATGTTCGTGGTAGTGCCTTTTGCCATTAAAAAAACCAGCGGTATGGGGGCTAATGACCACTGGCTAATTTATCTTCCTGTGCTGGTGATCTCATTTGTATTGATGATTCCTGCCATTATTTATGGTGAGAAAAAAGCTAAACTCAAGCAAGTGTTTGTAGGTGCGATTGTCACCATGCTTTTTGCGCAATTAGCGTTCGCGTTTTCAATTGATTACTTCTGGGGCATTGTTTTCTCGCTCGGCGCTTACTTTGTTGCGTTTAACTTGCTTGAGGCATCCTTGCCATCCATCATTACCAAAATCGCCCCAGCTGCCTCTAAAGGTACCGCGATTGGCGTTTACAATACGACCCAATCATTAGGTGTGTTTGTGGGCGGTACGGTTGGTGGATACTTATCGCACTATTATGGTTATGCATCTGTATTTGTTTTTTGTAGTGTTTTAATGGCATTATGGCTGCTATTCGGCTTAAGCATGAAAGCGCCGCCAGCCGTAAAAAGTAAGATGTATCATCTTAAAAAAATCAGTGCAGCTAAAGCCAACATATTGGCAACCAAGCTAGCTGCTTTGCAAGGTGTTCGTGAGACAGTGGTATTAGCAGACGAAGGTATGGTGATACTGAAAGTGGATATGCAGCAGGGTTGGGATGAAGCTGCTGTAGTGCGATTAATAGGAGAGTAAAAACATGGCATCAGTCAATAAAGTGATTTTGGTGGGTAACTTGGGTCGCGACCCAGAAATGCGCTTCATGCCAAATGGCGAAGCGGTATGTAATTTCAGTATTGCAACAACTGATAGCTGGAAAGATAAAAGCGGTCAAAAACAAGAGCGCACCGAATGGCACAATATTGTCATTTATCGCAAGCTTGCTGAGATTGCTGGCGAATACCTCAAAAAAGGTCGCCCTGTTTATATTGAAGGTCGTTTGCAAACACGCAAATGGCAAACCAAAGAAGGCCAAGATCGCCTCACTACGGAAATTATTGCAGACCAAATGCAAATGCTAGGTGGCCGTGAAGGCGGCGGTGCAAGTAGCGCTTATGATTCGATGGATGAAGATCAATTACGCCCACAACAAGCTTCACGTCCAGCACAAGCAGCGCCTGCGCAGCAACCTGCAAGTGGCGGGGACTTTGATGCGTTTGAGGATGACATTCCTTTTTGACGCATACTTAAGTAATTAGTGTTAAAAAAAGCCCGCTTGATGCGGGCTTTTTGTTGGACCGCTTTAATCTAAGTCGTAATCAATAATCAGCGGCGCATGGTCGCTAAAGCGTTCTGCTTTATAGATCTCACATTGACTGGCAGTGTTGCCGATGCCTGGCGTGGTCACGTGGTAATCAATACGCCACCCAACGTTTTTATCCCAAGCGGCGCCTCGATTGCTCCACCATGTATAGCATTCCTCGGTCGTTTCTGGGTGTACTTTTCGGTAGGCATCCACCCAACCAAGTTTACTGAAAATATCCGTCATCCAAGCGCGCTCTTCGGGTAAAAAGCCTGAATTCTTTTTGTTGCCTTTCCAGTTTTTAAGATCGGCTTCTTGGTGTGCAATATTCCAATCGCCACAAACCACAACTTCATGTCCGCTTGCTTTGAGTGCTTCTAAGTGTGGGTAGAAACGTTCCATGACACTAAATTTCACTTGTTGTCTATCTTCGCCGCTTGAACCGGAAGGCAAGTAGAGCGATACGATGCTCACTTTCTTACCATTTAGATTTTCAAACTGCAGTTCGATATAGCGTCCTTCTGCATCAATATCTGAATGGCCTAATCCAATAATAATGTTGTCTGGTTTGTGCTTGGTGTAAATGCCCACCCCGCTATAGCCTTTTTTCTCGGCATAATGAAAGTAGCCTTGATAACCGCTAGGGGCGTGCATTTCTGCCGTCATATCAGCTTCTTGTGCTTTGAGTTCTTGCAGGCAAATAAAGTCGGCATTTTGTTTTTGCATCCAAGGTAAGAAACCTTTATTCACTGCAGAGCGGATGCCGTTGAGATTTGCAGATATAATTCTAAGCAAGATAATTCCTTAAAGTTTTTAGAAGATTCTAGATGACGACTATTTCAACACAAACAGATTTTACCGCGCAGTTTATCGATTTTGCCATTAAAAAACAGGTGTTGCGCTTTGGTGAGTTTAAAACAAAAGCCGGTCGCTTAAGTCCTTATTTTTTTAATGCGGGTTTGTTTAATGATGGCGAGAGCCTAATGAGATTAGGTGAGTTTTATGCTGCCGCGATTTTAAAATCAGGCGTGCAGTTTGACATGCTCTTTGGACCAGCTTACAAAGGCATTACTTTGGCTGCCAGTATTTCGATTGCCTTAGCACGGCAAGGGCATAACTTTCCATACGCGTATAACCGTAAAGAAGCAAAAGATCATGGCGAAGGCGGTACGATTGTTGGTGCCCCATTACAAGGTCGGGTGTTAATTGTGGATGATGTGATTTCTGCCGGCACGTCGGTGCGTGAGTCAGTTGAGATGATTAAAGCGGCGGGCGCTATCCCAGCAGGTGTGGCGATTGCAATTGACCGTCAAGAGCGTGGACTAGGTGAGTTATCCGCCGTACAAGAAGTAGAAAAAGACAGTGGTATGCCAGTGATTAACATTGCGACATTGGCAGATTTGATTGTTTATTTGAATGATGCGCCAGAGTTGGCTGAGTTTAAGTCAGCAGTTCAAACATATAGAAATGAATATGGCGTTTAGTTAGATGTAGAGATAAAAAAAGCGATTGATTAATCGCCTTTTTTTATTGCTTTAAGACCGCAAGAGTCTTGTCCGTGGAACACATCAGCTAAAGCTGATTGTTCACACGCCAGCGCCCAGTTTTTTCTTCAGAATCTCGTTCACTTGCGCTGGGTTTGCTTTGCCTTTGGAGGCTTTCATCGCTTGGCCGACAAGTGCATTAAACGCTTTTTCTTTACCTGCTTTGAATTCTTCAACCATGGCTGCATTTGCTGCAAGTACTTCGTCCACAATTGCTTCAATTGCGCCAGAATCAGACACTTGCTTCAAGCCTTTGCTCTCGATGATGCTATCAGCATCACCTTCGCCAGCCCACATTGCTTCAAAAACTTGCTTAGCTGCATTGTTAGAAATCGTCCCGTCTTGAATGCGCTTAATAAGACTAGCTAAGGCGCTTGGAGAAATCGGAGATTCTGAAATCTCTTTATCTTCCGCATTGAGTTTTGCTGAAACGCTACCCATCACCCAGTTAGCTGCAAGTTTTGCATCGCTACCAGCATCAACAGTCGCAACGAAATAATCGGCTGTGCCACGTGAGCTTGTCAGCGCGTTTGCATCGTAATGCGCTAAGCCATATTGTGCTTCAAAGCGCGCTTTCATGGCTTCAGGTAATTCAGGCATCTCAGCTTTGACCTCGCTGATGTCACTTTCTGAAATCGCAAGCGGCAACAAATCAGGATCTGGGAAGTAGCGATAATCATTCGCTTCTTCTTTGCTACGCATCGCACGTGTTTCACCTGTGTCAGGATTAAATAGCACAGTGGCTTGCTGAATGGTGCCGCCATCTTCCAGAGTTTCAATTTGCCAGCTTGTCTCATACTCAATCGCTTGTTGCATGAATTTGAATGAGTTTAAGTTTTTAATTTCACGGCGTGTGCCGAGCTTGTCTGAGCCTTTTGGACGCACTGAAACGTTCACATCACAGCGGAAGCTTCCTTCTTGCATGTTGCCATCGCAAATGCCAATCCACTGCACTAAATCATGCAGTTTTTTAGCGTAAGCCACAGCTTCGGCTGCTGAGCGCATATCGGGTTCAGTCACAATTTCAAGAAGTGGTGTACCAGCACGGTTTAAGTCGATGCCTGACATGCCTTCTTGTGCGCCGTGCACAGATTTACCAGCGTCTTCTTCTAAGTGAGCACGGGTAATATTGATGACTTTTTCGTAAGCTTTGTCGCCGCTACCTACTTGAATTGTCATGCTGCCTTTACCAACGACTGGCAATTCATACTGACTAATTTGATAGCCTTTAGGTAAATCTGGATAGAAGTAATTTTTACGTGCAAACACAGAACGTGGTGCGATTTCAGCATTCACTGCGAGGCCAAATTTAATGGCACATTTCACGGCTTCTTGATTAAGCACTGGCAACACGCCAGGCAAGGCTAAACTCACCACGCAAGCTTGCGTATTGGGCTCTGAACCGAATGCGGTCGACGCGCCACTAAAAATTTTCGTTTTGGTTTGTAGCTGGGTGTGTGTTTCCAGCCCGATAACGACTTCCCATTCCATTATTCAATTCCCTCTGGCATTTGTGTATGCCAATCTGTCACTTGTTGATAAGCGTGGCCTACATTAAGCATGCGTGCTTCATCAAAATAATTGCCGATAATTTGTAAGCCAATTGGCAAACGTTTGCCATCTTCGCTTGGCGCAAAACCTGCAGGAATGCTCATGCCCGGTAAGCCCGCCAAGTTCACGGCGATTGTGTAGATGTCTTGAAGATACATAGCGACTGGATCGTCTGCTTTTTCACCTGCTTTAAATGCTGTGGATGGCGCAGTTGGTCCCATGATAATGTCGCATTGTTTGAATGCGTTTTCAAAATCTTGTGCAATCAGGCGGCGAATTTGTTGTGCTTTTATGTAATAAGCATCGTAGTACCCCGCACTTAATACATACGCACCAATCAAGATTCGGCGTTTAACTTCTGCCCCAAAACCTTCAGCACGGCTTTTGCAATACATGTCCATCAAATCGCCATACTCTTTAGCGCGATGGCCGTAACGCACCCCGTCAAAGCGAGATAAATTACTTGATGCTTCAGCCGGTGCAAGTACGTAATAAACTGGGATAGAAAGCTTGGTGTTGGGCAGGCTAATGTCAACGATTTGGGCGCCTAGCTTTTTGTATTCAGCAATGGCTTCATTCACCGCTTTAGCTACGTCGGCACCCAAGCCCTCAGCGAAATATTCTTTCGGTAAGCCCACTTTTAGTCCAGCAAGTGGCTTGCTCAGGTCGCGTGTGTAATCTTCTTTTTCGCGATTTAAGCTGGTGGAATCACGTTTATCAAAGCCCGTGATGACATTCATCATCAGTGCCATGTCTTCACATGATTTTGCCATTGGGCCTGATTGGTCTAGCGATGATGCAAAGGCAATCATGCCAAAACGCGAGGCTAAACCATACGTTGGTTTTAAGCCTGAAAGGCCACAGAGTGAGGCCGGTTGGCGAATAGAGCCGCCAGTGTCTGTGCCAGTGGCAGCGGCACATAATCGGGCTGCAACAGCTGCTGCACTTCCACCTGAGCTGCCGCCGGGAACGCGACTTCTATCCCATGGGTTTTGTACTTTACCGAAATAGCTGGTCTCGTTGGATGAACCCATCGCAAATTCGTCCATATTGGTTTTACCCAAATTGACCGCGCCAGCTGCATCAAAGCGCTCAATGATGTCTGCATCATAAGGACCGATAAATGTTTCGAGCATTTTAGAGCCGCAAGTTGTGCGCCAACCTTTAGCCACAAAAATGTCTTTTTGGCCAATTGGCAAGCCAGTTAAGGCAGTGCCTTTGTCAGCAGCTAATAAGCTATCTGCGTGCTTGGCTTGGGCAAGTGTTTTGTCTTTGTCGAGCGTGATAAAGGCATTGATTTCAGGGTTAAGTCTGTCAATGCGATTTAAGAATTCTTGCGTTAATTCGACACTAGAAATCTCTCTACTTTGGAGCATGGCGCCAAGTTGTTTAAGGCTTTTGTTAATCATGAGTTTTTATTCGATCACTTTAGGAACAAGGTATAGACCACCCTCAACCGCTGGCGCGATTGATTGGAACAGTTCGCGCTGGTTGATTTCGGTCACGACGTCTTCACGAAGGCGTTGAGTCACATCTTGAGAATGTGACATTGGAACGATGCCCTTGGTGTCCACCGCCTGCATTTGCTCAATCAGGCCAAGAATGCCTGTCAGTTTAGTTAAGGTAGCTTCTGCCTCTGCATCGCTGACCTCAATACGGGCCAGATGCGCAATCCTTTTAATATCTGCACTGTTAAGTGACATTTCCGTGTCCAAATCTTAAATTTTTGATAGATATAGGGTATTATAACTTGATTTTAAGCACAACTTCAGGCGAGGCGTGTTTCGTTATAATACCGCGACTAAATTTTAGTGGCTTGTTAAGGATATAAAGACAATGTTTGGTTTTTTAACTAGTTATTTCTCAAATGATATTGCCATCGACTTGGGTACGGCCAACACTCTGATTTATGTGCGTGGTAAAGGTGTGGTGCTTGATGAGCCTTCAGTGGTGGCGATTCGCCAAGAAGGCGGCCCGACTGGTAAAAAGATATTGTTAGCAGTGGGCGCTGAGGCCAAGCGTATGCTTGGTCGTTCACCAGCAAACATTAGCGCAATTCGCCCAATGAAGGATGGTGTGATTGCTGATTTTACAATTACTGAGCAAATGCTTAAGTATTTCATTCGACGCATTCACGAATCGCGTTTGTTCTCACCAAATCCGCGCATCATTATTTGTGTGCCTGTTGGCTCAACACAAGTTGAGCGTCGTGCGATTCGCGAATCAGCAATTGGTGCTGGTGCTCGCCGTGTTTATTTGATTGAGGAGCCTATGGCTGCGGCAATTGGCGCCAATATGCCTGTTTCAGAAGCAACTGGTTCGATGGTGGTAGATATTGGTGGAGGCACCACCGAAGTCGGTGTGATTTCACTTGGTGGTATCGTTTACGCAAAATCAGAGCGCGTTGGTGGAGATAAGTTTGATCAAGCGATTATTGATTACATTCGTCGCAACTATGGCATGCAAATTTCAGAACCAACAGCAGAATTAATTAAAAAACAAATCGGTTCAGCATTCCCAGGTAGCGAAGTGAAAGAAATGGAAGTGACTGGCCGCAACTTGGCTGAAGGTCTGCCACGTAGATTTACGATTTCTAGCAATGAGATTTTAGAAGCATTGACAGAGCCATTGAACGCGATTGTGGGTGCTGTTAAATCTGCACTTGAGCAAACGCCACCTGAGTTGGGTGCCGACATCGCCGAAAAAGGCATGGTGCTGACGGGTGGCGGTGCGTTATTACACAATTTAGACAGATTAATTATGGAAGAGACAGGCTTGCCTGTTGTGGTTGCTGAAGATCCATTAACTTGTGTTGCCCGCGGATGCGGTCGAGCGCTAGAAGAGATTGATCGCTTAGGTGATATTTTTGCTTACGAATAATTTTGTTTGATTTTTTTGAAGGCTGCGCTTGCAGCCTTCTTTTTTAGTTATTTGGTTTTAGCTAGTAGTTTTATCTACCCCTTTTAATTTTGGGTAATACGTATAGTTCTTAATGGATCAACAACAAGCTCCTCGTTTTTTTATACATGGCCCCAGCCCATTTGTGCGGCTGATTGTATTTTCTACGCTATCACTTGCGTTGATGGCATCCGACTCAAAATTTAGTTACCTCACTCCTGTTAGAGATGCTTTGACGGTTGCTCTTCAACCATTACAAGTTGTCGCGAATAGTCCTTTTGTTTTATACAAAAATATCGGCGACTACTTCACCACACAGCAAGCGCTTCGTAACGAGTTGTATCGATTGAAAAAACAAGCTATTTTTCAATCGATACAAGTTCAGGCAATGCAATCACTGAAAGGTGAAAATGATCAACTGCGCACGCTGATGCAGGCATCTAAGGTTAGCAGTCAGCAGTCACGGTTGGCTGAAATTATGCATACTGGTCGAGATCCGTTTTCACATAAGGTGATTGTGAATATCGGTGCCGAGAATCATGTGTTGGCTGGACAAGCAGTAGTTGACGGTGCTGGTGTCATCGGTCAAGTGACTCGGGTATTTCCTTATTCGAGTGAAGTGACTTTGCTTACCGACAAAACCCTTTCAATTCCAATTCAAGTTGAGCGTAATGCTTTGCGTGCCATTTCATTTGGACACGGTCGTGACAATGTGGTGAATTTGCCCTATTTGCCGGCAAACGTAGATATTCAAAAAGGCGATAAATTAGTGACTTCAGGGATCGATGGGATTTATCCTGCTGGACTTGCTGTCGCGATGGTTGATAGTGTCAAAACTAACGTGAGTTCGCCATTTGCACAAATTATTGCTAAGCCAATGGCGGGTATTCAAAATCATCGACAGGTGCTTATCCTTTCAAGTGATACAGAGAATTTGGTCGCTAAAGACATTCAGCAAGTATTGAGTGCCGATGCTCAAAAACAGTCGGATCTAAAACAAAAGTCGGAAAAGGTTAACGATGCCAAACCTTAACCGAAAACGTGTTTATCTTAGTTTAGTGGCTGCTCTCTTGCTTCAGTTGCTCCCTTTTTCAGGAATCTTGCTTCAAATTAAGCCAGATTTCTTGTTACTGGTACTGTTGTTTTGGCTGTTACGTGCACCAAACATTTGTAATATTGGCGTTGCCTGGACTGGTGGAATTTTGATGGACCTCGTGACAGGGGATGTATTTGGCCAAAATGCACTTGCCTATGCCATCACTGCGTTCTTAGCGGCCATGTATCAACGCCGATTAATCTTATTTACCGTCCTGCAGCAATCTGTTTATGTGCTCTTGTTATTATTTGTGAATCAAGTCATTTTGTTAGTACTGAAGTCTTTCTCGGGCAGTGAGTATTTTGGTTGGACTTATTTTGTGCCATCTTTGACCGGCATTATGTTGTGGCACGCCGTGCTTCACTCTCGAATTTCATTTCATATCATGGCGCGGCAGCAATAATTTCTATGCGCTTGCGTTTCGAAGTAAAAAATCATTCTTTAGAACAATATCATTTCACTTTGCGTTTGAGGTCGGCAACCGGACTGGTGTTGGTTTGTTTTGCTATTTTGTTAGCCCGCTTCGTTTATCTGCAGATTTTTAAATATGACTATTTTCATACGCTGGCAGAAAACAATCGTGTTTCCCTAGTCCCAATTGTCCCTAATCGTGGACTAATCCTCGACAGAAATGGTGTGACCTTAGCGCATAATTTCTTTGTTTATACATTAGAAATTACGCCATCAAAAGCGGTCGATGTTGAAGCAACCATCAATCATATTAGTCAGTTAATTGAAGTGAGCGCCGAAGACCGAAAGCGTTTTAAAAAGTTACGTCAAGAAAGTCACAGTTTTGAGAGCGTGCCAATTAGAACGCATCTCAATGAAATAGAGGCTGCTAAATTTGCTGCTAATCGCTATCAGTTCCCTGGGGTAGAAATTCGCTCACGACTTTTTAGGCATTACCCTTTGGGCAATCTAGGTGTGCATATGATTGGCTATATTGGGAGGATTAACGCGGCGGATGTCAAAGTACTAGAAAAATCTGAAGATCTCTCTAATTACAAAGGGTCTGATCACATAGGCAAAGGCGGCATCGAGCAATATTACGAGCGTCAATTACATGGCACCACAGGTTTTCAGCAAGTTGAAATTGATGCGGATGGTCATGCAATTCGTGTGCTATCGAGCACGCCACCTGTGCCTGGCGATAACTTAGTGCTTTCGATCGATTCTAAGATGCAAGATATTGCGGAAAAAGCGTTTGAAAATCATCGTGGGGCGATGGTGGCGATTAATCCAAAAAATGGTGAAATTTTATCTTATGTGAGTATGCCAACCTTCGATCCAAATCTATTTGTAGATGGCATTGATGGGGATACTTGGAAGTCGCTCAATCAATCCTTGGATCGCCCACTCATCAACCGCCCTATTCGTGGCATATATCCGCCAGGTTCCACATTTAAGCCTTTTGTTGCAATAGCGGGCCTACAAGAAGCTAAGCGTTTGCCACCTTTTAGTATAGGGGACCCTGGTTTTTATACCTTGGCAGGGAGTTCGCATCAGTATCGTGATTGGAAACCAGGTGGTCATGGGCAAGTGGATATGCAAAAAGCAATTACGGTTTCTTGCGATACATTTTTTTATGGACTCGCTTTAGAGTTGGGTATTGAAAAACTGACTTCGTTTGTGAGTCACTTTGGTTTTGGAAAAAAAACAGGCGTAGACTTGACGGGAGAGATCGGTGGGCTTTTACCAACGCCAGAATGGAAGTGGCGTCGTTGGAAACAAAGATGGTATCCAGGTGAAACGGTGATTGTTGGCATTGGGCAAGGCTATACTTTGGTGACGCCAATGCAGCTTGCCCAAGCAACTGCAGTATTAGCAAATAATGGGATTGTAATGCAGCCGCATTTAGTGAGCAGCATTCAAAAGCACAATGGGGCGGAAACGCATCTAATGCCGATCACGAAGTTGGACGCAATATCTCTTGATAGCAGTAACATTGAGATTGTCAGAGCTGGTATGACGGCGGTCACCCAGCCTGGCGGAACTGCCGCGAGTGTCGGAGCAGGCAGTAGCTACAGTATCGCTGCAAAAACAGGCACTGCTCAAGTAGTCGGTATTAAGCAGGGCGCAAAATACAATGCAGGGAGTATTGATGAGCGTCATCGTGACCATGCTTTATTTATTGCTTATGCGCCTGCTGACGACCCAAAAATTGCGCTTGCAGTCATTGTGGAAAACGGCGGTCATGGCGGATCGGCCGCTGGGCCTATTGCTCGTAAAGTCATGGATTATTATCTATTAGGAAAAACGCCGGTCGGAACTAGTCAGGAAGCAAGCAAAAAACCTGAAGTAGCAGTCGTTGAGGATGCGCCACATGATTAGTCAGATTATCGAGCAATTGAAAAAGCACATAGATTCATTTTTAATGGGTTGTATTCTTTTTAGCTGTTTCGTCGGTTTGTTTGTTTTGTACAGTGCATCAGGTGGCAGTATTGATCGCGTGAGTTCCCAGTTGCTTAACATTCTTGCAGCGCTAACCATTATGTGGATTTCCGCGAATACTTCCCCTCACTATTTAGAGCGAATTGCTTTGCCTCTTTTCATTCTCGGTTTGTTAATGCTGATCGGCGTTGCTTTGTTTGGTGAAATTAGTCACGGTGCTAGACGTTGGCTCAATTTAGGCATTGCTAGGATTCAACCCTCAGAATTAATGAAGATAGCGGTGCCGATGATGTTGGCTTGGTATTTTTCAAAACGTGAGCAAAGTTTACGCTGGTTAGATTACGGGGTGGCTGCATTATTTTTGGTGGTGCCTGTTGGCTTGATTATGAAACAACCAGATTTGGGCACAGCATTGATTGTGACTGCGGCTGGTTTTTATGTTTTGTTCTTAGCCGGCTTGAGTTGGAAAATATTAGCAGGCGGCGCAGTTTCAGTGGCCGTCATGGCCCCTATTTTTTGGTCGATGTTACACGACTATCAGCGTAGAAGAATTGAGATTTTGTTTGACCCCTATCAAGACCCACTGGGTGCTGGTTATCATACCATTCAAGCAAGCATCGCCTTAGGCTCAGGTGGCTTTGCCGGCAAGGGATGGATGGATGGTACACAATCACAGCTAGATTTCTTACCAGAGCGAACAACAGACTTTATTTTTGCGGTATTTGGTGAGGAGTTTGGATTTTTGGGCAACGTATTATTGTTGATCTTATTCATGCTGCTGATTGGCCGCGGCTTAGTGATTTCATCACAAGCGCAAAATACATTTACGCGCTTATTAGCGGGAAGTATTACGCTAACATTTTTCACTTATGTGTTTGTGAATATAGGGATGGTGAGTGGAGTCTTACCAGTGGTGGGAGTGCCCTTGCCTTTTGTCAGTTATGGCGGCACCTCTCTAGTCACGATATTATTAGGCTTTGGTATTTTAATGAGTATTCATACCCACAAAACTTTGATGTCGACTTCATGAAATCAATCAATATTTTTATTCTAACTTTACTGACCTTTTTACTCGTTGCCTGCGGGGGAAGTCCTTCGGTTAAGACGAGCGAGCCAACTAAGCCGACGGAAGTGAGTAAAGCTAAAAAGTCGGGAGGCTATTACTTAGATGATGGTCCTGGCGATAATCCGCCAGCTAATATTGATGCTATTCCTGATGCGGTACCGCGTGTTGAAACTTTGCTTGTGCGTGCGAATAAGCCCTATGTTGCGCTTGGGAATAGCTATACGCCGATGACGGAGTATCAGCCATATAAAAAGCGGGGTGTTGCGTCTTGGTATGGCAAGCGCTATCACGGACAAAAAACTTCAGCAGGTGAAGTGTACGATATGTATGGCATGACAGGAGCGCATACCGTATTGCCGCTTCCTAGTTATGTGCGTGTGACTAATCCAGAAAATCAGAAGTCCGTCATCATAAGGATCAATGATCGTGGTCCATTTCATAGTGATCGGCTAATTGATCTATCTTACGCGGCGTCTTATAAGCTGGGCTTAGCTGGCAAGGGCAGCGGGATCGTCGATGTGGAAGCGATCGATCCAAGAAAATTTGTTCAAAATGCGCCGCCAGCTTCAGCGCCAAAAGCAATGCCGCCAACGGAGGCATCATCCGTGATTGTTGAGCCATTAAAAACCGCAAATATTCCGGCGCCAACCGTGATTGAAAGTACTTCTTCATCAACGTCGCCATCAACACAAGGCAAGTTAACTCCGCCGCCAGTATCAGGTGCTTTTGTTCAAGTGGGCGCTTTCAAGTCGGCAGAAAATGCTGAGTTGTTGTCTAGGAAAATCACAGGGCAAAATTTAGTTGAAAATACGCCCGTGAATAGCTGGTACAATCAGGGCATACACCGCGTCCGTATTGGACCTTACGCAAATCGGTCGGAAGCAGAGCTTGCGGCAGCTAAGGTAAAAAAAGCATTAGGCCTGAACACATATATTGTTGATTAACCCTAAAACTAACAAAGAAATCCTGATAAAAAACATGAATTATTTCACTTCCTATTTTGTGCTCATTTTTAGTTTGTTGCTCAGTTCTTTTGCTGGTAATACGTATGCTGAAGTTGCCGTCGCGCCAGAGCTAGCAGTTAAAGCTTATTTGCTAAAAGATTTTAATAGTAATCGCGTGCTAGCTGAACAGCAGAGCCAAAACCGAGTTGAGCCGGCTTCACTTACTAAGCTGATGACGGCATATCTTTCATTCAAAGCACTAAAAAATGGCCAGTTGCAATTAGATCAAACCCTGCCGATTTCTGAAAAAGCTTGGCGTATTGAAGGCTCAAAAATGTTCGTCGATACCACCATGACAGTGACGGTAGATGAGCTTTTGCATGGCATGATTATTCAGTCAGGTAATGATGCCTCTATTGCATTGGCTGAAGGCATTGGTGGAACGGAAGAGGCTTTTGCAACAAAAATGAACAAAGAAGCAGCACGTCTAGGCATGAAAAATACGCATTTTATGAATGCGACAGGTTTGCCAGATGCGCAGCACTACACCACGGCTTATGACCTCTCATTGCTTGCAACGGCATTAGTTCAAGACTTTCCAGAGCAATATAAAAGGTTGTATTCCGTTAAAGAATATACCTACAACAAAATCACTCAGCCAAACCGCAATCGTTTATTGTGGCTTGATCCAAATGTGGATGGCATGAAAACAGGCCATACTGAGTCAGCAGGTTTTTGTTTGATTTCGTCCGCTAAGCGCAGAGAGCATCGTTTAATTTCTTTGGTGCTTGGCGCCGCGAACGATAATGCACGTGCGACAGAAAGTCAAAAATTATTAAACTATGGCTACCAGTTCTTTGACTCACATTTAGTTTACAAAGCTGGCGCAACGATTGCGACGCAAAAAGTTTGGAAGGGCAGTGAAAGCAAGTTAGTGGCAACAACTTTTCACGACCTATATGTGACTTTGCCTAAAGGCGATTACGCCAGAGCTAAGGCTAAAGTGATCAGCAAGCAGCCTTTAATTGCGCCAGTCGCCAAAGGACAAGAAATCGGCAGCATACAATTTGTCATCGATGGAAAAGTGGTTGATGAGCAAAAGCTAGTTGCTGCAAAAGAGGTTAAAGTCGCTGGTATTTTTGGCAGACTTTGGGATAGTTTTATGTTGTTGTTTGCTTAATAGCGGATAAGTACGATGACAGATCAAAAGCCTGAATTAAGAACACCAGAAGAAACGCTGATTGAGTTTCCCTGTGATTTTTTGATTAAAGTCATGGGTGAGACGAGTGATGATTTTGCTAATGCTATGGTCCAAGTGATTCAAGCGCATGAGTCAACGTTCGATGCTTCAAAGGTCGATATGCGTGCGAGTAGCGGCGGCCGATTTATCAGTCTGACTTGTAATGTGCATGTCACTTCCAAAGTACAATTGGACAGTATTTATCGTGCGCTCACAGAACATCCGCAAGTGAAATACGTCCTGTAATTTGAGTTTAAAGCATTGAGTAAAATCCCCGTTATTCGTCATTTAGGGCGCACTGAGTTTGAACCCACTTGGCGAGCCATGCAGGATTTCACTACAAACCGAACCAGTGAAACGCCAGATGAAATCTGGCTCACCGAACACTCCCCCGTTTATACCTTAGGCCTCAATCGAAAAGATGTGCGTATGCCATCGCGTGATGACATTCATATCGTCAATACTGATAGGGGTGGAAAAATCACTTATCATGGTCCTGGCCAAAGTATTATTTATGTGCTGATTGATTTGAAACGCAAAGGCATTAACGTCCGGCAATTAGTCAGCGCAATGGAAAATTCGGTAGTGGCTTTACTTCAGGAAGTGAATATCGATGCAGCTTCTAAAACGGATGCCCCAGGGGTTTATGTTCAAGAGAAAAAGATTGCATCGCTTGGGTTACGTTTAAAAAAAGAATGTTGTTATCACGGCCTATCACTTAATGTAGATATGGATTTATCACCGTTTAATGCGATCGATCCATGCGGCTATCAGGGCTTAGAGGTCACGCAGTTAAAATCCTTAGGGGTAGATTTAACGCAAACAGAAACCGCCACAAAACTGTTAAAATACCTGACTAAAGAATTAGGCTATTCCATTTCAATATGACCGAACAAGCGAATAAATCTGCTGAATTAAAACGCCCAAGTAAAATTGTCGGCGTGAAAGAAACCAGCGAACAAAAAACTGCACGCATTCCCATTAAAATTGTGCCGCAAGCGCCGATGCGTAAGCCCGAATGGATTAGGATGAAAGTGCCTGATAGCGCACGCTTTCAAGACATCAAACAAGTCCTTCGTGAAAACAAACTGCATACGGTATGTGAAGAAGCTTCATGCCCGAATATTGGCGAATGCTTTAGTGGCGGGACAGCGACCTTTATGATTTTGGGTGATATTTGTACGCGTCGTTGTCCATTTTGTGACGTGTCACATGGCAAACCATTACCACCAGATATCAATGAACCTACTAATCTAGCCCGAACCATTGCGCAAATGCATTTGCGATATGTTGTCATTACAAGTGTGGACAGAGATGACTTAATGGATGGCGGCGCACAGCATTTTGTCGACTGTATACAATCTGTTCGTGAGCAATCTCCAAACATCAAAATAGAAGTGTTAGTCCCTGATTTTCGTGGCCGTTTAGACATTGCGGTAGAAGTTCTCAAGATTGCTCCTCCTGATGTCATGAACCACAATTTAGAAACGGTGCCACGCCTTTATAAACAAGCGCGTCCAGGGGCTGACTACCAAAACTCACTGAACCTTCTTAAAGTCTTTGGTGAGCTTCACCCGGACGTGCCGACCAAGTCAGGCTTAATGTTGGGCTTGGGTGAAACAGATGAAGAGATTTTAGAGGTGATGCAAGATTTACGTGCCCATGGCGTTACCATGCTCACTCTAGGACAATACTTACAGCCAAGCCAACATCATTTGCCAGTGTTGCGTTTTGTGACGCCTGAACGCTTTGCTGAATTTGAGCAACAAGCCCTTGCAATGGGTTTTACAAAAGCAGCTTGTGGCCCAATGGTGAGAAGTTCATACCATGCAGATACACAAGCTGGTATTTAATCTAAGGAATTTTTGATGACTAAATTACGATGGGGAATTTTAGGCGCAGCGCGAGTTAATGAGCGATTGCTACCTGCTATCGCCCAAGCGAGCAATTCTGAACTTGTTGCGATAGCGAGTCGTCGTCAAGGTGCGGCGGCGGAAACGCTGGCTAAATATGCGCCGCAGTTGCAAGGTGTAAAAACATACGATGCGCTTGAAGACTTGCTCGGCGATGCCAACGTTCAAGCTGTATATATTCCGCTTGCTAACCATGAGCATGCAGAATGGGCGATTAAAGCAATCAACTCGGGAAAGCATGTGCTGATTGAAAAGCCAATGGCGATTAAGGTCTCAGATATTGAGGCCATAGAAGCGTCTGCCTTAAGGCACGGTGTCAAAGTGATGGAAGGCTTTATGTATCGCTTTCATCCTCAGCATCTGCGTGTTAAAGAGATTGTTGGATCTGGTCTTATTGGTGAAGTCATGTTTGCGAAAGCGAGCTATTCCTTCATGATGCGTGAGGCTCGCATGTATCGATTAGCCAATGATACGAACAATGGCGGTGGCGCGATGTGGGACATCGGGCCATATGCCATTCATACCTTACGACATTGCTTTGATACTGCGCCAATCAGTGTAATGGCAACTGCAAAGTACGCTAAAACAGGGGCTGACATTTCAACCAGTGGTGTCATCGATTTTGGTGATGGCAAGCGTGGTCACTTTGATACGAGTTTTGAGTGTAGTCGTCAGTCTGAATACACGATTGTTGGTACAAAGGGCAGTATTAAATGTCATACAGTATGGCAATTACCAGGAACCAATGATTTGCCAGTAGTTAGTTGGTGGACAGAAGATGGCCGCAAGGGTGAAGGTGTTTATTTAGCGAGCAATCATTTTAACCTCGAGATTGAACACTTTAGTGATTGTGTCCTAAATGACAAACCAACGTTGTTGAGCTTTGATGATGCTAAGAATAACTGCGCAACAATCATAGCGACGCTTGAGTCTGCCGCATCAGGAAAATTGGTGAAAATTTAATGAGCAATGCGTGTGTATTTTGTGATTCAGTAGGCGGTGAGTTACTTTGGCAGGATGATTTGTGCCGAGTTGTCCTAGTGGATGATCCAAATTATGTTGGCTTTTGCCGTGTGATTTTGAATGAGCACATTAAAGAAATGACGGATTTGATTGAGGCCGAACGTATCAAAGTGATGCAGATGACATTTGTGGTTGAGCAAGTTTTACGTGATGTTTTAAAGCCCACAAAAATCAATCTAGCGAGCCTCGGCAATAAAACCCCGCACATTCATTGGCACGTCATTCCGCGATTTGAGAATGATGTACATTTCCCCGAAGCGATTTGGAGTAGAGAAGTACGCAAAACAAATAAGCAAAATATCGATGGCTTATTTGATACCCTAAAAGCGAAGCTTGCTGAGGCTTTAATCTAAATAACTTGTAAACGCTCGACCAATTTACCTGCTTGCAAATGTGAGCTAATAATTTCGTCGATATCTTCTAAGTCGACAAACGTGTACCAAACCGCTTCTGGATAAACGACCAGCAAAGGGCCTTCACCACAGCGGTCTAAACAACCAGCACGGTTGACTCTAGTTTTGTTTTTGCCGTTGAGATTTAATTTTTTGACTTGTGCTTTCATATGGTCAAAAGCAGCTTCTGCGCCATGGTCTGTGCAGCAGCTTGATCCATCTTCACGCTTGTTGAGACAAAAAAATACATGGTGTTGGTAATATGTTTCCATAAAAATTCCTGATGTGTTTATTTGAAGATGCTATTCGGTCGCTTTTGTTGCCAAGCTGTCTTCTTTGGTGAAAATCCACGTTCTGGTAATGTCCAAAATATCCACTTCTTTTCGCAATTCTTCTGGAAAGGCAGCATAAGGCGAGCCCATTTCAACAATACGTTTTGCGGCATTATCTAAGACTGGGTACCCCGAACTACGTCTAATTTCGACTTTCTCGACATCGCCGCTAGACTTGATATAAACAGTGAGCTGTAACTGACCATAAATTTTCTGATCTTTGGCAGATTCTGGATAATTGACATTGCCAATCCGTTCAACTTTTTGACGCCATGATTCTACATAGCTTGCAAATCGATATTCCTGCGCGCGCGCGCCTATCGATTTACGTTTGGGACGCTTTTGATAGTCGTCTTGTTGTTTGTTAATTTGCGCTTCTAGTCTCGCCATCTCCAAGCTCGCACTCATTAAGTCGCTGGTATTCAGTTGTTTTCTTGTCGAATCTTGGACACTGGTTCCAGGATTTTTCGGTTGTATTGTTTGCGTGGGATTTGTTTCGATGGCATGCGTTGCTTTGAGCTGACTCATCAAGGCTTGAGCTTCTTTATTAAGTTCAGCAAGACGCACGGCTTTTCGATTTGCCTCAGCTTCTGCCTGGGCTAATCTTTTCTCTAATGCTTTTGAGCGATGCTCCATGTTGGCGTCTGTGAGTTTATTCTTTTGCCAGGGAAGCGCAGATTTAAGTTGGCGATTTTCAGAAGTGTTGCCGCCGCCATCAAGATTAGTTTGGGCAAGCACATCAGCTTTTTTGGGCTTATTGCGATGTTTGCTGTTGACCAACACGACATCTAAAGCTGACATTTGCTCTTTGAAAAACTGAATAGTAGGGGGCTGAAATTTGACGAATATAATAATGGTCAGATGAATAAATGCGGAAGCGAATAAAGCCAGTGTAAAAAAGTCTAGCCCTTTTAGTTTGTTGAACAGGATGCGCAACTTGATGACTTAGGCAGATTTTTTTGTAGCGAGTTGTGTCAGTAGCTTTTGGTGAATACCGCCGAAACCGCCATTACTCATCACTAAGACTTGATCGCCGTCTTTAGCTTCAGTCACAATTGCCGCAATCAACGTATCCATATTCTCAAAAACAGATGCTTTGTTGCCCATAGGCGCAAGTGCCTCGCTGGCATCCCAGCCTAAACTCGCCCCATAGCAAAACACTAAATCTACATCCACTAAGCTTGCTGGTAATGCTTGTTTCATCACGCCCAACTTCATGGTGTTAGAGCGTGGCTCTAGCACAGCCAAAATCCTCGCTTGGCCTACTTTTGCGCGCAAACCAGCGACTGTTGTGGTGATGGCTGTTGGGTGATGTGCAAAGTCATCGTAAACGCTTACGCCTTGTTCGATACCTCGTAGCTCCATACGGCGCTTCACATTTTGGAATAAGCCAAGTGCCTCAATGCCCACCTCAACTGAAACCCCTACATGACGAGCCGCAGCTAGGGCCGCCAAGGCGTTCATACGGTTGTGCTCACCAAGTAACTGCCATTCCACTCGGCCAACTACTTTCTCATTCAGCATGACATCAAAGCTGCCATTTGGATCAGTTTCGCCACTTTGCCAGCCATCGGCTGATCCAAAGTGTTCAACTGGTGTCCAGCAACCACGATCGATCACACGCTGCAAACTTTCCTCTTTGCCATTAGCAACGACCAAGCCTTGCTGCGGAACGGTTCTGACCAAATGGTGGAATTGTGTTTCAATGGCATGTAAATCAGCAAAGATGTCTGCGTGATCGAACTCAAGATTATTTAAGACAGCAGTGCGGGGGCCGTAATGTACAAATTTTGAGCGTTTATCAAAAAAAGCAGTGTCATATTCATCCGCCTCAATCACAAAAAATGGCGATGTGCTTTTTGTATCTTGTTTAGGCTTTTGTGGCAAACGTGCTGACACTGAAAAGTTTTGTGGTACGCCGCCAATCAAAAAGCCTGGCGCCAAACCCGCATGCTCTAAAATCCATGCGAGCATTGAAGAAGTGGTCGTTTTGCCATGTGTGCCAGCCACAGCTAACACCCATTTACTTGGTTCGCCTTGAGGATGCAGAATATTTTCAGCAAGCCATTGTGGCCCCGAAATATAAGGTAAGCCTTGGTTGAGAATTTCTTCCATCAGCGGATTGCCACGCGAAACCACATTGCCAATCACATAAACGTCAGGTTTTAAGTCGATTTGGCTTAGGTCAAAACCTTCAACTAGCTTAATGCCTTGCGCCTCAAGTTGTGTGCTCATTGGCGGATAAACATTAGCATCACAGCCCGTGACGGTATGGCCTGCTTCTTTTGCTAAGACCGCCACACCACCCATAAAGGTGCCGCAAATACCGAGAATATGAATATGCATTTGGTTATCCTAAATTCGGTGCGAGCCAGCGCGCTAACTCTTCTTTATTCATGCCACGTCTTTTAGCTAACTCGGTGAGTTGGTCTTCACCAATTTTATCTACACTAAAATACTTAGCTTCAGGGTGGGCAAAATAATAACCAGAAACAGCGGCCGCTGGATTCATCGCGAAAGAGTCTGTCAGCGACATGCCTATTTCTGTCGCTTGCATTACCTTAAACATATCAGCTTTTACCGTATGGTCTGGACAAGCCGGATAGCCAGGCGCAGGTCTAATACCTAGATACTCTTCTTTAATGAGTGCCTCGCAATTGAGTTTCTCTTGCGGCGCATAACCCCATAAATCGGTGCGAACACGTTCATGCAGGTACTCAGCAAAAGCTTCAGCTAAGCGATCAGCAAGGGACTTCAACATGATGCTATTAAAATCATCATGGGCATCTTCAAAACGCTTGAGATATTTTTCAATGCCGAGGCCAGCCGTCACCGCAAACATGCCGATGTAATCTGCAACGCCAGATTCTTTAGGTGCAATAAAGTCAGCTAAGCATTGATTAGGGCGCGGGATGCCATCAATCACCGGTTTTTCAGATTGTTGGCGCATGCCGTGATAAGTGAATGCAATTTCTTTGCGAGTTTCATCGGTGTAAATTTCGATGTCATCCTCACTAACGCTGTTTGCAGGCAACAGTGAAACTACACCATTAGCAGTTAACCATCGACCTTCAATGATTTTCTTGAGCAGTGCTTGGCCGTCAGCGAATAATTTTGTCGCTGTTTCACCAACCACAGGGTCTTTGAGAATCGCTGGGTAAGCCCCAGCCAAATCCCAAGTTTGGAAAAAAGGACCCCAGTCGATGTATTGAGCAATCGTTGCTAGATCAATATTTTCTAATACGCGGCGACCAATGAATTTAGGCTTTATCGGGGCATTATTCCCAATGAATGAGAGTTTAGTTTTGTTCTTGCGCGCGTCTTCTATTGACAAAATCGGCACGCCTTTTTTGTTGGCATGTTGATGACGAGCACGCTCGTAGTCTGCATTTAATTCAGTAATATAAGCATCACGTTGTTCAGGCGACACTAAGGACTGCATCACAGCAACAGAGCGTGAGGCATCTGGTACATAAACCACGGGTCCATCATAATGCGGTGCGATTTTTACCGCGGTATGGGCACGTGATGTCGTTGCGCCGCCAATTAATAGCGGTGTTTTTAGCCCTCGGAAATAAGGGTCACGTTGCATTTCGCGGGCAACGTGCGCCATTTCTTCAAGTGATGGGGTAATCAAGCCAGATAGGCCAATGATGTCTGCATTTTCTGCTTTGGCTAACGCCAAAATTTCAGAGCACGGGACCATCACGCCCATATTGACCACTTCAAAGTTATTACACTGCAAGACGACTGAAACGATGTTTTTGCCGATGTCATGCACGTCACCTTTGACGGTCGCAATCACCATTTTGCCTTTTGGTTTTGCAGCAACGCCTGTGCGTTTTTCCTCTGCTAGCTTTTCTTCTTCAATAAACGGGATAAGGTGTGCAACCGCTTGTTTCATGACGCGTGCAGATTTCACGACTTGCGGTAAGAACATTTTGCCTTGGCCAAATAAATCACCCACGATGTTCATGCCATCCATGAGCGGACCTTCAATCACATGGATAGGACGTCCACCATTCTTTGAGGCTTCAACACGTGCTTCTTCAGTATCTTCGTTAATAAACTCGGTAATACCGTGTATGAGGGCATGTGCTAAACGTTTCTGAACGCCGACTGGACTTTCAGCAGTGCCGCGCCACTCAAGTGTTGCTGCTTCCTTTTTCCCGCCAGAGGTCAGCGTGCCCGCCATTTCAATCATGCGCTCTGTAGCATCAGGACGACGGTTAAGCACAACATCTTCGACGCATTCGCGCAGCGCTTCTGATAGATCGTCATAAATGCCGATCATGCCTGCATTGACGATGCCCATGGTCATGCCTGCTTTAATAGCATGGTAAAGGAACACGGTATGAATCGCTTCACGGGCTGGTTCGTTGCCTCGGAAACTAAAACTTACATTGGAAACGCCACCAGAGATTTTGGCGTGCGGTAGGTTTTCTTTAATCCAGCGCGTAGCATTGATGAAATCGACAGCGTAGTTATTGTGTTCTTCAATCCCTGTTGCAATCGCGAAGATATTTGGGTCAAAAATGATGTCTTCAGCTGGGAAGCCGACTTTATCAACCAGCAAATCATAAGCGCGTTTACAAATTTCGATTTTGCGCTCAAAGGTATCTGCTTGGCCTTTTTCGTCAAAGGCCATCACAATAATTGCTGCGCCATAGCGCATGCATAATTTGGCTTGGCGTAGGAACTCTTCTTCGCCCTCTTTCATCGAGATGGAATTAACGATCGACTTGCCTTGCACACATTTAAGGCCAGCCTCAATCACGTCCCATTTTGATGAGTCGATCA
>JAIXRI010000012.1:0-63015 GCA_027485305.1 Methylophilaceae bacterium
AAACACTCACACCTATCGATTGTTCAAATTTTTAAAGAGCGGGTATTACTAAATTCTTTTCTACTTCACCAACCCAGAAACTTGTTCCGCGTTAGCAACGAGAGGGCGCATTATACAGAGCCAAAAAATCTCGTCAACTACTAAATCTGCATTACATTTGGTTGCGGGGGCAGGATTTGAACCTACGACCTTCGGGTTATGAGCCCGACGAGCTGCCAGACTGCTCCACCCCGCGTCCGATTCGACATTGGTGCCGTCGAGAGGTGAGACTATAGCAAGCTTAGCGCTCGCCTGTCAAGGCTAAAACGGGATTATCTTAAGAATCTAAGGAGTGGGGTTTCTGACTACTTGGATTGGCTTGAAATGATCTTGCGTACCAATTCCAGATCATCATGGGTATCGACGCCCGTTGCTGGCGCATCATTAACCACTGATACACTAATCTTATATCCATGCCAGATAGCTCTTAATTGCTCTAGCGCCTCATATTGTTCAATCGGTGCAGGGGTTAAATTTGCATAGGCATGTAAAAAGCTTGCACGGTAAGCATAAATGCCCAAGTGGCGATAAATAGACATGTCGCGAGGTAGCTCTTGAGACTGCGCAAATACATCGCGCGGATAAGGAATTGGGGCGCGACTAAAATACATTGCATAACCTTCTGCGTCCATCACAACCTTCACCACATTTGGATTGATCATCGTGTCTTTATGATGAATGGCATGACAAACTGTAGCGATAGATGCTTGCGCATGTGAATTCAAGTCACAAGCCACTTGTTGAATAAGCTTAGGGTCAATCAAAGGTTCATCCCCTTGAACATTCACCACTAAAACATCATCGTCCCACTCAAAATGCGCAGCCACTTCAGCCAGCCTGTCCGTGCCAGAAACATGATCTTCACGCGTCATGACCGCTTTAAATCCATAACGCTCCACAGCGGCCAAGATGTCGACATGGTCTGTTGCAACAATGACATCTTCTGCACCGCTCGCAACTGCTTGCTCTGCAACTCGGACTACCATAGGCTTGCCGCCAATATCCAACAATGGCTTGGCTGGCAAACGGCTACTTGCATAACGGGCAGGAATAACGACTTTAAATTTCATCTGTTGAATATTGAGCAAAGTAGAAAATTAGACTTCTTCCGCATCGGGCAATTTTCTTGCCTCTTCCTCAAGCATCACTGGAATATCGTCTTTAATTTGGAAACCCAATCGGCAAGGCTTGCAAACTAACTCTTGCTCAGCTTTGCGATAGTGCAAAGCGCTTTTGCAAACCGGGCACACCAAAATATCGAGTAATTTAATATCCATACTATTTTCCTTTGCTTAATGTTGCCAGTTTTTGCAAAACCAATTCATTTAATCCATTGTCTATATTAGCACTGACTGGAAGCATCCAAATATCGTATTGCGCATTACCTTTGACAAATTGCACACACTTCACCGCATCTTTTTCCGTCATCAAAATCGTCTTACCCGCAAACGGCAATAAATCTTGCGGCTTAAAAGCATAATGATCAGCAAAAACTTTCTGCTCAAAAACCAAACCCATTTTTGTTAAGCCATCAAAGAAACGCTTAGGATTACCAATACCTGCAATGGCGACCAAATGTTTATTGTTAAAGTCATTAGACTTTTGCTGAGTTTTGCCATCAAATAAGGAAACAAACACATCCCCAGAAAATCCCATCTGAAACACTGGCAATAGAAATTCCGTATTAATTAAAGTCTGCTGATTAGCTTGCGTTATGACAATGGCATCAACCTCATTCAGTCGAGATTTAGCTTCTCGCAGAGGGCCCGCAGGTAATAATAATTCATTTCCAAAAGCACGCTCGGCATCTACAACGGCAATTTCAATATCACGCTTCAATCGATAATGCTGAAGGCCGTCATCACTGACAATGACATTCACATCAGGATGCGCTTGCAATAAAGCCATCCCCGCATCCACACGATTTGCACCTACAAAAACTGGACAAGCTACACGCTTAGCAATAAGCAAGGGCTCATCACCCACTTTGCTTGGTGAGCTATTGGTTGAAACTTCGGTCACATCATTTACGGAACCACCGTAGCCGCGACTAATAATGCCCGGCTTGAATCCCGCAATCTTTAATTGCTCCGCCAGCCAAATAACAAGCGGGGTTTTCCCTGTGCCACCGACACTAATATTACCAACCACAATAACGGGAACTGGTAGTTGATAACTTCTTAAAATGCCAAGACGAAATAGATATTTTCTGGCAGTACTAAGGCAAAAGAAAACAAGAGACGTGGGCAATAAAACTAGATGCCAGATTGAATAGCCTTTCCATTGTTTTTGGAGCCAATCAGCCATTCACTCGCGCCAGTCTTAATGGAATTGCTTCTGATACAGCTTAGCGTAATGACCGCCCGCTTTTAATAACTCGGCATGTGTGCCGCTCTCGACGATCTCACCATGCTCCATCACAAAAATACGGTCAGCGTTTTCAATGGTCGATAAGCGATGTGCAATCACAATACTGGTGCGATTTTTCATCAAAGTATCTATCGCCGCCTGAACATGTTGCTCTGATTCGGTATCCAAAGCCGAGGTTGCTTCATCCAACAGCAATATAGGCGCATCTTTCAGAATCGCTCGCGCAATAGCTAAACGCTGACGCTGCCCCCCAGAAAGGCGAACACCCCTATCACCAATCTCACTTTGCAAGCCATTAGGGAGCTGCTGAATAAATTCCCATGCATGCGCAGCTTTAGCGGCCGCAATCACGCTTTCTTCACTTGTGCCGCGTAATGCCCCATAGGCAATATTGTTGAAAACCGTATCGTTAAACAACACAACATCTTGACTCACTAGCGCAAATTGCTCACGCAAATTACTGAGCTTTAAAGCACGAATATCCATACCATCCAATAAGACTAGGCCTTCTTGATGCTCATAAAACCGAGGAAGTAAATTCACCATCGTTGTTTTGCCACCGCCAGAACGACCTACCAAGGCTAACTTTTCGCCTGGTTTAATGACGAAGCTTAGTTGATTAAGTGCATTGCTTTTGGCGCTTTCATAGCGCAAGCCAACGCTCTTAAACTCAATCTCGCCTTTGGCACGACCAATCTCGTGCGCTCCCTCATCTAACTCGGGCTGAGTATCAATCAAACCAAAAACACTCTGAGCGGCAGCAACGCCCACTTGCACCGACTCATTCATCTTGGTCAAGCTTTTAATCGGTGGAATCAGCATAAGAAGCGCACCAATAAAGGCAGCAAACTCACCCGCCGTAAATTTACCTACTGAATAATAAACAACCGCGCCCAAAGAAAATGCCGCAAGCATTTCAATCACCATGCTATTGATGCCCGAAATACGGGTTAAACGAATTTGCATATGGCGATTCTTAGCCACAACAGAAGCAAATCTTTTTTGCTCGTACTCCGCCCCAGCAAAAATCTTAATCATGCGCTGACCAGCGCTGGCCTCTTCCGCCACTTGGGTCATTTCACCCATCGTACCTTGTGTGGCTTTACCAGCCTCTCTGAGCTTAGGTGTCATCTTTTTGAGGTATAAAACCATGAGTGGTGCTGTGACGACAAAAATCAATGTGAGGCGCCAATCCAAATACAACATGTAAGCAACCATTCCCGCGATCGTCAAACTGTCACGAACAGAGCTAACAGCCGCATCGGTAGCGGCGCTCGACATTTGCTCCGTATCATAGGTGAGCTTGGATGTCACAACACCAGCCGAAACGGAATCAAAAAAACTTACTGGCAACGTCATGAGTTTTGCGAAGGCTTCAACCCGTAAATCTTCTACCACGCGACGTGCCACCCACCGCATGGCAAATGTTGAAGCAAAGCCGGCAAATGCTCGCAAAGCCAACAGACCAAACAACATAAAAGGCAGCAAGTTCAACAGAGCCTGATCGTGCTTAACAAAACCAGCGTCCGTGACTAATTTAATCGTGGCAAGAAATCCTGTATTGGTGGCTGAAAAAACAACCAACGCAAGAATGCTAAACGCAAACATTTGCCAGTAGCGCAGCGCGTATTTAAGCGTTCGCAAATAAAGTGTCTTTGCGAAGTGACTAGGTATAGGAGATTTTGAACGACTTGATTTGGTCATGGGTTTAATTGATTAAATCAACAGACCCAAGACCGCTAATTCGAAAGCATTCTTGGGGCGTTTTGAAGGTGTCATTGAAGGATAAAAACCCATCAATTATTTTAATTGTTGCCACCCGTTTGTGTTGCGAAGGTAATGTGGGTATAGCCAACTTGGCGCGCGGCTTCCATGACATTAATCACTGACTGATGCGTGGTGTTTGCATCTGCATTAATAATAATGGTGGGTTCTTTACCACTGCCAGCAGCTTGCTGAAGAGCAGAACCAATCGCGCTGACCGACCCATCAGCTAAAGTACTTTTGCCAATCACATAATGACCTTTCGCATCTACACCTACATCAATGACTAAAGGCTTTTGCTCAGGAGAATTAGCTTGAGCAGTCGGCAAGTTGATTTGCAATTCGCTCATGCGGGCAAACGTTGAACTCACCACCAAGAAAATAATAATGACTAATAACACATCGATTAATGGCACAAGGTTCATTTCTAAATCTTCGTGTTTTTTTCCACGCTGAAAATTCATGATTACTTACGCTCGCCGTGAATGATTTCAACTAGTTTGTTAGCTTGTTGTTCCATCTCTAAGATCAAACCATCAATCTTTGCACGGAAATAGCGATAATAAATCATCGCTGGTACAGCAACAACAATACCGCCAGCAGTATTATAAAGTGCCACGGAAATACCTTTAGCAAACTGTGCAACGTCGTGACCAGAGCCAGCCGCATTAAACGCACCAAACAACTCCACCATACCAATCACGGTACCTAACAAACCAAGCAATGGACTGACTGTGGCAATTGTACCAAGCGTCGACAAGTTTTTTTCTAGCTTATGAGCAACAGCACGGCCAGATTCCTCAATCGACTCTTTAATAATTTCTCTTGATGAAGTGACATTACTTAAAGCACTTGCAAAAATTTCACCTAGCATTGAATGCGCTTGAAGCTTATCGCAAGTCTCTTTAGTCACACCACCCTGCACTAACCATTTTTTAACCTCAGGTAGTAAGTTAGAAGGCGCAATCAACTCGCTGCGTAAGGTCCAAGCGCGCTCAACAATAATGGCTATCGCAACAATTGAAGCAAGGATAAGTGGATAAATTGGCCAGCCAGCAGCGATAATGATTTCTAACACACAATACTCCTAAAAGTTCTTGAATTGTCTTGCTTAGCACCACAACGATACTAAGTCATATTAAAGTGCCGTTACTTTAGCGCGTCAGTGCTTTTTCAGCAAGTACACTTAATCAAATCAACCGCTATTTGTCATACCAATATCGGCGCTGTGCTTTGCGCCAACTTTACGCAATCAAGCCTTCTTTCTCATTAAATCTCAATAAAACGGTACCATCCACATCAGAGCAATAAGTCCGAATGCCACGACGACTATACCGATCAACAATATCCGCTTTGGGATGTCCAAAACGATTGCGATAGCCAACGGTAAAAATCGCCATTTGCGGGCTGACTGCATCTAGCAAGGTTTCGCTCGAAGAAGTTCGACTACCGTGATGTGGTGCGATTAATACAGAGAAATGTGGCTGGGCAACTTGGCATTGGGCGTCAACGCACGCTCAACATTGAAGGTAAAGCGTGTGCCGTTTTCTAGGGCTTGCGGAAGCGTAGCGAGCACGCCAACCAGTTCATTTTTTTTCGTTTCCCATTCAAGCGGCAAAGCATCGGCAAGCCTCCAACTGCCAAATAAGCCCGCCCAAGCAAAACCCAACATAAGCGCTAAAAAATAAACGAGCGGCTGCCTAAAGGAAATGAAACGATATAAAACAAAAATTAAGGGAATAAACGCCAGCAGCCAAAAGCTGCTGGGTATAAAAGACATTTGGTGAAACAACCAAACACCTAAAACAAAGATGAGTGCCTGAATCGCCATGAAAGACTAGAACATTAAATCGCCAACAACTTGCCATCCACCAATTTATATTGGCGTTTTAATTTTGCAGATAACTCTAAATCGTGGGTCACCACCACCAAAGCGACACCCTGGCTTTGATTCATCTCCAGCAACAAATCAAATACTGCATGCGCTGTATGTCTATCCAAATTACCTGTTGGCTCATCCGCTAAAACGCTTTGAGGCTTGGTGACCAAGGCCCTAGCTACCGCCGCGCGCTGACGCTCGCCGCCGGAAAGCTCACCTGGCATATGCTCCATCCGATGCGATAAGCCAACTTTTTTCAATATTTCAGCAGCGCTTGTCATCGCCTCTTCACGTGGCGTGCGCCGAATTAACAAAGGCATGGCCACATTTTCCAACGCGGTAAATTCTGGCAACAAATGATGAAACTGATACACAAAACCTAACGATTGATTACGTAATTCGCCGCGTTTGGTTTCATTCATGCCAGCAAGCGGCTTACCCAAAATGCTGACTTCGCCAGCACTTGGCGCATCCAAGCCCCCTAGTAAGTGCAAAAGCGTACTTTTGCCAGAACCCGAAGTACCAACAATCGCGACTTGCTCACCTGCTTGCACATCTAAATCAATCCCATTAAGCACGGCTACATCTAGGCCTGCGTAGGTTTTTTGCAAACCTGTTGATTGAAGAATAAGGTTAGTCATAGCGCAAAGCCTCAGCAGGATTCATTTTGGAAGCTTTCCAGCTGGGATAAAGCGTTGCAATCAAACTCAAGAAGAACGACAAAATCACGATAGTCATGACATCACCCCACAACAAATGGGATGGTAATTCACTAATGTAATAAATATCTTTGGCCAAAAACTGGACATTAAATAAATGCTCAATAAACGGCACAATCGTGCTGATATTGAGCGCAATCAACACCCCAAAAAATGCGCCGACGACTGTGCCAATCACACCAATCAGCGCTCCTTGCACAATGAATATCGCCATAATGCTAGGCGGACTTGCACCGAAGGTGCGCATAATCGCAATATCAGCCCGTTTATCCGTCACTGCCATGACCAAGGTGGAAACAATATTAAATGCCGCTACCGCAACAATGAGCGCCAAGATAATGAACATCACACGTTTTTCCATCTGGATAGCACGGAAGAAATTGGAGTGCTCTTGTGTCCAGTCCGTTAAAAATAAAGCCTGTGTTTCATCGCTCAACACCACCGCCAAATCACGCGATATTTTTGGTGCTAAAAACAAATCATCCAATTTTAAACGCACACCAGAAACGTGATCGCCCATGCGGTAAAGCTTAGCGGCATCGTCAATATTAATCAGCGCCAAGCCCGCATCGTATTCATACATACCAATTTGAAACAAACCGACCACCGTGAATTGCTTAATCCTAGGCACAACCCCAGTCGGAGTGAATTGCCCTTGTGGCGCCATCAGCACCACTTTGTCACCTAAAATAACTCCCAGAGATTGCGCAAGTTCAGCACCAAGCACAATGCCAAACCCACCTGCTTTCAAATCAGCCAATTCACCAGCGCGCATATGGCCAGCCAAGTCAGAAACTTTACCTTCCTCATTCGGCAACACCCCACGCACAATTGCACCTTGAACCGCTTGACCATTAGAAAGCATGCCCTGAGCCACGATATAAGGTGCTGTGCCAGTCACATGCTTGGCAGTTTGTACTTTAGCGGAAACGTCCTGCCAATTCGCAAGCACATTATTCGCACCGGTGATTTGCAAGTGCGAAGCAACCCCCAAAATACGTGAGCGCAATTCTTCTTGAAAGCCATTCATCACTGAAAGCACAACGATGAGTGCTGCAACACCAAGCCCAATGCCGACCATACTGGTGAGTGAGATAAACGAAATAAAGTGATTTTGTCTTTTGGCGCGAGTGTAGCGCATGCCTACAAAAAGCTCGAACGGCAATGATTTGTTAATTTTTTGGAAACAACTATACGTGGACATTACCTGTTTCTCTTTATTTATTTATTTGTTTATTTATTAATACCAGCTTCGATCGATAAATGCTTTGTAACTACTTAATGGAAGACTGTTAAAACAATGATGGTTCAAGAATTTTAGCAGGGTTAAGCCATCATTCTGTTAAAATTACATTATGTTTACAGGAATAATCCAAGCAACAGGCAAAATAGAAACTATCACCCCTGCGGGCGATGACGTAAAATTGCATATCAACATCGGCGCACTCGATATGTCAGATGTCCAGATTGGCGACAGCATTGCCGTCAATGGCGTATGCCTGACCGCGGTGACTTTTAGCGATAAGCACTTTGAAGCGCATGTTTCAAAAGAAACGCTGAACTGCACAGTGGGCTTAGATTCCCCACGTGAGGTGAACCTTGAAAAAGCATTACGTCTTTCAGATAGATTAGGCGGGCACTTAGTAAGCGGCCATGTCGATGGCGTAGGCCAAGTGCTTAAATTTGAATCTGTAGGCGACTGCTGGATATTAGTCATTCGTGCGCCGCACAAATTATCTCGCTATGTTGCCATCAAAGGCTCTATTGCGATTGATGGCGTCAGTCTCACTGTCAACACTGTCGATAAAGACAACTTCAGCATGAACCTCATCCCTCATACACTAGAAAACACTGCGCTCAAACATTTGGGTGTTGGCAGCCGTGTAAATTTAGAAGTTGACCTCATTGCCCGATATGTTGAACGCATGACTCAATGGGGCAATGAAAGCGAACCAGCATGAGCGCATCAAATATTAGCCATTTTAAAATTAGCAGCACTGAAGAAATCATTAGCGAGATACGCAATGGTCGCATGGTAATTTTGGTCGATGAAGAAGACCGTGAAAACGAAGGTGACTTAGTCCTCGCAGCACAATTTGCTTCACCAGAACACATTAACTTTATGGCCAAACACGGCCGCGGCCTGATTTGCTTAACGCTGACTGAAGCACGTTGTCGACAACTTAATCTTACCTCGATGGTGGATAAAAACGGTTCAAGCATGCACACCAACTTTACGGTGTCGATCGAAGCTGCAGAGGGCGTTACCACAGGCATTTCAGCCGCTGATCGTTCACGCACCATACAAGCCGCAGTTGGCAAAAAAGCCACAGCAAAAGACATCGTGAGTCCAGGCCATGTATTCCCACTTGCCGCAGAAAACGGCGGCGTATTAGTGCGTGCTGGCCACACAGAAGCGGGTTGTGATTTAGCCTCACTTGCAGGCTTAGAGCCAGCTTCTGTGATTTGTGAAATTCTAAAAGATGACGGCAGCATGGCGCGCCTGCCAGACCTCATTGAATTCGCTCAAGCGCATGCACTCAAAATCGGTACGATTGCAGATTTAATTCACTACCGTAGTGAAAACGAATGTTTGGTCGAGCGTAAAGCAGAGCGTCACATTGAAACCCCTTACGGCAAAATGCGTTTGATGGCTTACACCGACCGTATGGCGCAAGAAACGCATTTAGCATTGGTGAAAGGGACCCCAAGTCCAGATCAAGAAGTGCTCGTCCGCGTGCACGAACCATTATCTGTGTTTGATTTATTAGATAACAGCAGCCGAAGCCACTCATGGAATATGTTAGAAGCTATGAAAGCGATTAGTAATTCAGCATGCGGTGTCATTGTGATGCTCAATCGAAACGAAAACGGTGAGGAGCTACTGAATCGAATTATGAACGCAGATGAACCTATCCGAATCAAGCAAGACTTACGAAATTACGGCATAGGCTCTCAAATTTTGCTAGATTTAGGCGTGAGAAAAATGAAACTTCTTGCAACACCCCGAAAAATGCCAAGCATGGCGGGTTTTGGGCTAGAAGTCACAGGATACTTAGAGTCGACTTAATTCAATAGAAAAGATATAATCCGCAATGTGGAAAACGTCAATCTTACTGGACACTTTCTCATTGCAATGCCGGCAATGAGGGATCCACATTTTGCAAAATCTGTTACTTACATTTGCGAACACAATGAAACAGGCGCAATGGGCGTGGTGATTAACCACCCTATCGAGATGAAATTAGATGCCCTGTTCAAACAAATCAATCTCAACATTTCTGAACTCCCCATCGCACAGCAAACTGCCCAATTTGGCGGGCCTGTGCAAATTGAACGCGGCTTTGTATTGCATCAACCGCCAGGCGACTGGGATTGCACCATCGCCGTGCTTGGTAACACTGCGCTCACCAGCTCAAAAGACATTCTAGAGGCGGTTGCTAATGGCAATGGCCCAGAGAAAATATTGGTGACTTTAGGCTTTGCAGGCTGGTCGCCCGGCCAACTAGAAGACGAAATCAGCAAAAATGCTTGGCTAACTGTTGAAGCCACAGACTCCGTAATTTTCGATACGCCGAATACAGACAAACTCAATGCCGCAATGGGCTTATTAGGCTTAGATTTTGCAAACCTTTCCGAGGTGGCTGGTCATGCTTAAATCTTTGCAGGCCATCAATAATGACAAAACCATACAAGCCTCATTTGAAGGCACAGTGCTAGCCTTTGATTTTGGCCTCAAGCGCATCGGCGTAGCATCAGGTGAACACATGCTTGGCATCGCGCATCCACTCACTACACTCAATGCAGAATCCAACGATGACCGATTTAACTTAATTGCCGACTTAATAAAAGAATGGAAGCCGAGCACTTTGGTGGTTGGTTTACCACTCAGCCTTGACGGCGAAGAACACGAAGTCACCCTGCTTTGCAAAAAGTTTGCGCGCCGCATGGATGGACGCTTTAATCTCCCAATTCTGATGATAGACGAGCGACTTAGCTCCGCAGAAGCTAGCCAGTCGTTAAGTGAAAGTGGCATCAAAGGACGTAAACAAAAACCAATGTTGGACCAGATTGCGGCGCAAGTCATATTACAATCCTACTTCGACATGATTACCCATGAAATGAGCAAACGGCAGCAGCATGAATCTACCTAACGCAGAAACTCTTTTTGAAACTCTCGCTGAGCGCATCAAGCCACTCATCAAGGCAAATACCGCTGTTGTAGGCATCCATAGTGGCGGCGCTTGGTTGGCTGAGCGTTTGTTGGCTATATTAGGTAAAGATCAAGGAGGTGAAGACCTGGCTCACGGCATCTTAGACGTGTCATTTTATCGTGATGACTTCAACGAGCGCGGATTGCACAGCGAAACCAAGCCATCACACATCCCATTTGATGTGCAAGACAAACACATCCTCTTAATTGATGATGTCTTTTACACGGGCCGCACCATTCGTGCCGCAATGAACGAGTTGTTTGATTACGGCCGCCCTGCAAGCATTACGCTTGCAGTGTTAGTGAACCGCGGTGGACGTGAATTACCAATTGCGCCGCAAATTAGCGCTTTTGATACGGAGCTCCCAGATACCCAAAACCTACAATTACTCCGCCATGAGAATGGCACTTTTTACTTTACGCTGGAAGAGAACACGTAATGCAAAATCCTCAACTCACCGATGACGGCGAACTTAAACACCTTCTGTCCATTGAGGGCTTGCCCAAAAGGATATTGAACCAAATCTTAGACACGGCAGAATCGTTTGTGGGTGTCGCTGAACGCGAAGTGAAAAAAGTACCACTACTGCGCGGCAAAACGGTATGTAACCTATTCTTTGAAAACAGTACCCGCACCCGTACCACTTTTGAGATTGCCGCCAAGCGCCTTTCTGCCGACGTGATTACGCTAAACGTGAGTACCTCGTCACAATCCAAAGGCGAAACTATACTCGACACCATCGACAACCTCACCGCCATGCACGCTGATATGTTTGTGGTCCGCCACGCGCAGTCTGGCGCGGCACATATGATTGCCAAGCACGTTGCTCCGCACATCAGCGTGATCAATGCAGGGGATGGCCGTCATGCTCACCCAACGCAAGGCTTGTTAGATGTCTTCACCATCCGTAAATACAAACCTGAGATGCACAACTTACGTGTCGCCATTGTCGGGGATGTTTTGCACTCTAGAGTGGCAAGATCTGAAATTCATGCACTCACCACCCTAGGCGTGCCAGAAGTGCGAGTCATTGCCCCTAAAACACTACTGCCGCAAGACGTTGAAAAGCTAGGTGTGCATGTCTACCACGATATGAATGAAGGCCTAAAAGATGTAGATGTGGTGATGATGCTACGCTTACAAAACGAACGCATGACTGGCGCAATGTTGCCAAGCGCGCAGGAGTATTTTAAAACCTACGGCCTGACCGCAGAAAAACTTGCACAAGCTAAGCACGATGCCATTGTGATGCACCCTGGCCCAATGAACCGAGGTGTAGAAATCGATAGCGCGGTAGCGGATGGCACACAGTCCGTCATCTTGCCGCAAGTCACTTACGGAATTGCGGTGCGCATGGCTGTAATGAGCATTTTGGCGGGAAATTAATCATGAAAATACACATTAAAAACGGCCACTTAATCGATCCTAAAAATGGTATTGATGCCAAACAGGACCTCTACATCGCAGCAGGCAAAATCGCAGGCATAGGCAAAGCGCCGGAGGGCTTTGTTGTGAATCAAGTGATTGATGCAAGCAACTTGGTCGTCATCCCTGGCTTAGTGGATTTGTCTGCACGCTTACGGGAACCTGGCTGTGAGCACAAAGCCACGCTAGAGAGCGAAATAAATGCGGCAGCAGCGGGCGGCGTGACCAGCCTTGCTTGTCCTCCAGATACCGACCCAATGCTTGATGAGCCTGGCTTGGTAGAAATGCTCAAACACCGCGCCAAACAACTTAACCAAGCGCACGTTTATCCGCTGGGCGCTCTTACCCATCAATTGGCGGGCAAAGAAATTACCGAAATGTGCGAGCTGAGTGAAGCTGGCTGCGTGGGCTTTTCACAAGCTGACGTTGCCATCAAAGATACGCAAGTATTGTGGCGCGCGATGCAATATGCTGCAACATTTGGCTTCACCGTATGGCTTCGTCCAGAAGAGCCCTACCTTGCTAAGGACGGGGTAGCACATGATGGCGAAGTTTCGGCCAGATTGGGTTTAAAAGGTATCCCTGCCGCCGCTGAAACATTAGCCATTGCCAGCATATTGCGCATCGCAAAAGAAACCGGGGCAAAAGTACATTTATGCCGCCTCTCTACTTCTGAAGGTGTGGAGATGGTGCGCACTGCGAAAAAAGCAGGGCAACAAGTCACCTGTGATGTCAGCGCAAATCACCTACACCTCACCGATTTTGATATTGGCTATTTCGATGCCAACACCCACCTCAAACCACCTGCGCGGAGCCAACGTGACAAAACTGCACTTAGCAATGGCCTAGCCGACGGCACGATTGACGCCATTTGTTCAGACCACACGCCAGTGGATGATGATGCAAAACTCTTTCCATTTGCGGAAGCTGAGGCGGGGGCCACAGGCTTAGAATTGCTACTACCGCTCACGCTTAAATGGGCAGAAGATAACAAGCTCAAGTTAAGCGATGCGATAAAACACATCACCCAAGCGCCAGCCAATATCTTGGGCATTGAAGCAGGCGATTTAAGTTTGAATGCCAGCGCTGATATTTGCGTGTTTGACCCGAAACAATACTGGAAGATAGAGCCGAAAGCGCTCCTCAGCCAAGGTAAGAATACGCCTTTCTTAGGCTTAGAACTCGCTGGAAAAGTGAAATATACCCTAGTGAATGGGCATGTGGTGCATGGATAGTTTGAAGGCCTAGCGCAACACCCGTTCGTGCTGAGCTTGTCGAAGCAAACAGCTAGGAGCTTTCGAAACGCTCAGGAAGAGCGGATTATTGAGAGTTAAAAAAGGAAATACGGCGGACGGCAAGCGAGTCCGCCCAATAAGAACCTAAGTGCCTAAACCCGTCCGAACTCGCATTAAAGCTTGCGAACACTGCAAAGTAGTTAGCGCAACGCTTTATCGTGTAATTTACGATAAAACCGCTGCATGGGACTTGATCTGTAATGAGTGTCGAGTCAAAGTCGAAGGAAATACTGATTATCGCTACGGTGGTACTTGGAAATCTGAAAAACGGCACTGACCCTAAAATATCATGTCAACTGATATCAGCTTAGAGCTTATTTGCGTGCAATACGCCTTATTTATTGAATCCCAATGCTTCGATAAACAGAGCACGAACGGCTTTACTTCTCCAGCGTCAAAAATCGTCTCAATTTTGGTGTAATCGACTGCTCAAAATCATCAATCAGTACATAAACTACCGGCACAAATAACAAACTTAGTGCAGTAGATGCCAACAAGCCACCTATCACCCCGACAGCCATAGGCTCACGAAATGCGTTACCCGCGCCAAAACCAAGCACTAGCGGCAACATGCCTGCAATCATCGCCATGGAAGTCATCACAATCGGTTTAGCACGCTGTTGGGCAGCTTCTAAAATGGCCTCATGGCGAGATTTACCAGATGCAATGGTTTCGATAATACAGTCCACCAGCAAGATGCCATTTTTCCCAACAATGCCTGAGAGCATGAGAATGCCGATGACTGAGGGTAACGAAAGTGATTCGCCAAACATCCAAAGTGCTAAACAAGCACCAAAAATAGAGAGCGGTAGTGCAACCATAATAGTGATGGGTTGAAGCACGGTACGGAATAAGAGCACCAACACGCCAAGCACGACCATGGCGCCAAATACCATGGCTATTAAGAATGAATCAAACATCTCGCCGAGCAATTCCGCATCGCCAGTATCAAAACGTTTCACAGTTTTTGGAAGATTTTTTAAGGCTGGCAACTCTTCAACCGCGTCCAAGCCTTCACCAAGCGTTGCATGATTAAGGTTAGCTTCTAGCGTGATTTGTCGCTGTCTGTCGTAGCGCAAAAGACTCGCTGGGCCCGCACTAAAGCTCACATCTGCGACCGCAGAAATCGGCAACATCGTGCCTTCGCTATTAGGCACCAGCAATTGGCTGATCATCGCGCCATCTTCCTTAGCGCCTGCATTTAGCTGAACGCGAAGTGGAATTTGACGACCATCCAAGCTGATTTTGGCGAGATTAGAATTCAAATCCCCAATGGTCGCCACGCGACCTGTTTCCGCAATCACATCCGTATTCACACCAAAGCGCGCAGCATCTTCGGTTCTTGGGGTAATCACATATTCAGAATGCGGCAATGAAATGGTCGATGAGACTTCTTTTAAGATAGGCAAGCCTCGCATTTGGGTTTCTAAGGCGCTAGCTGTTTGCGCTAAATCATCTGGCTTGCTACTCGCCAGCGAGAAGGTTAAGGCCTTACTTCCGTTTTCATTGAGTACTGAAATGCGAGCATTGGGAATGGTCGAGAAATCTTGCAGGATGGTTTGCTCAAAAGTTTTAACATCTACGCTACGCTCGGATTTTGGCTTGAGGCGCACAAGAACAGAAGCCCGGCGCACTTCCCCATCAATATTGGTATCGACATCCGCGCCACCGGCTAAGGTATAAACAGATTGCACTTCTGGTTTTTTGCGTAAGACTGATGTCATCAGGCCTAATGTGCGGTCAGTTTCTTCAATCCGCGAACCAGCTGGCAATTCGACTTGCAAGGTAGATTGCGATTTATCTTCAAATGGCATGAAGTCGGCTGGCAAGCGTAAGGCGATCAACACCGTTGCGACCATAATGCCAATCGCAATGAGTAACGAAGTTTTCGGCTTGGCTAAAGCAATCTCTAACCAGTGGCGATAGTTTGCCATCCATGATGAAGGCGCGTGGCTTTCATCAAAAGGCTTGAGGAAATAAGCCGCTAAAACAGGGGTAATAAAACGGGCAACAAACAGTGAAAAAATGGTCGCGACCGCTACCGTTAAACCAAACTGAATAAAGTACTGCCCAACCACACCGCCCATAAAGCTGACTGGGACGAATACCGCCACAATCACCACGGTGGTTGCAACCACCGCCAAACCAATCTCATCCGCAGCTTCCATTGCTGCTTGATAAGCAGATTTCCCCATGCGTAAATGGCGCATGATATTTTCAATCTCAACAATGGCATCGTCCACCAGCACACCAGAAACTAGCGACAAAGCTAACAAGCTGACCATGTTGAGTGAGAAGCCTAGCCATTGCATGACGAGGAAAGTTGGAATCACAGAAAGTGGAATTCCCAGCGCGGTAATCCAAGTGGCACGCCAATTGCGGAAGAACATAAACACCACGGCAGCTGCCAGCAATGCACCTTCAATAAACGACCACAGCGCAGCATGATAGGTATCTTGGGTAAACTCGACCAAGGTTTGTGCCTCAGTAAAACTCACATCTGGCTGGCTGGCTTGAATGTCTTTAAGCACAGCCTGCACTTCTTTTTCGACGCTGACTTCACTGGCTGTTTTGGAACGGTACACTGCAAAACCTACCACAGGTTGACCATCTAATCGTGCAATTTGGCGTTGTGTAGCGGTGGTATCAATCACGTCACCCAAATCCACCAAGCGCACAAAACGCTGCCCTGGCAAGGCGATATTCATATTCTGCAAACTCACTACATCAGCCGGCGCACCTAGCGTACGAATCAGCGTTTCCTGCCCTGGGTTATCAATACGCCCAGCTGGCAAGTTTTGGACTGAAGCAAGCAATTGATCGTTAATTGCGGCGGCGGTAACACCGTAACTTTGAAGTTTCACAGGGTCTAAGGCGATGCGGATTTCACGCCCAACACCTCCTTGTCTTTGAACTTTTGCCACCCCTTTAATGGCTAACAAAGCGCGACTAATTTGCGAATCTACCAGCAAAGTTGATTGTTCAATAGAGCGTTGCGGCGCTTGCACGGCATACGTCAAAATCGGTACTACATCAGCTTCAATGCTTTGTATCATCGGATCCTCAGAACCACGTGGCAATAATGGCTTAATGCCTATCATTTGGTCGCGCACTTTTGAGAGTGCTTGGTTGATGTCCGACCCTAGCTGGAATTCAATCTTGGTATTTGAAACGCTATCCGTCACATGAGAAGTGATATGTTTGATATTACCGATACCAGCTAATGCAGTTTCAACTCGCAGCGTAATTTGGGATTCGATTTCCGTAGGCGATGCCCCAGGCAAAAATACCGAGACATTGACCACAGGAATGTTGACGTTAGGCATACCATTCACGGGCAAGCGGGAGAACGACATTAAGCCAGTCACCACCAAGCCAACAAAAATGACGATTGGCACTAGCGGGCGTTTAATCGCCAATGAAGAAATTTGCAAAGCCATTAGTTTGATGACCTTGTTGTCACTTTGACAGGCTGGCCATCACGCAAGAATGATGCGGCGGTATCAATCACCACCGTGCCCGCTGAGACACCATCAAGGATTTCTAGCTTATTGCCAATATGCTGACCGACGCTGACTAACTGACGTTTTGCCAAGCCGTTTTTTGCGGTAAATACATAAGCAGATGAGCCTTCAAAACGCACTGCGGTATCAGGCAAATAAATGCCGTTTCTTGAACTAGCATTCACCACCACACGCGCAAACTGACCAAGGATTAAATTAGGCGTTTGATCAAAGCGCACGCGTACTTTTGCGATTTGGTTTTGGCGGTTAATTTGTGTAGCAGCACGGCTTATTTTGCCTTTATAGTTACTAGCTGATTGCGCAGTATCGTTATTAGATACTTTAGTGCTTGATGCATTGGCAATCAACTCTATGCTCACTGGCATTCCTAACTTCAAACGCGATGCATCATCAGCAGAGACTTCCAACTCAACTTCAATATCATCATCCCGCAACACATTGAACAAAGGCTCTGAATTTTGCGCAAGCGACATGCCAGTGCGCGCTTTTCGATCTATTACAGTTCCAGAGACTGGCGAGCGAATCTCGGCCTGATTTAAACGTAGATCAGACTCGGCAAGCTGTGCGCTAGCCAAATTAAAATCAGCCTGTGCCATACTTAAGCTGTTTTTCATGGCTTGCACTCGGGCTTTTGCCGACTGTTCAGCAGTGATGCGCTGATCTCGCACTTCGCGTGAAATCAAACCCGTTTCAGCCACAACCTCAGCACGCTGACGCTCTGCTTGCGCTTGGCTATATTGCACTTGCGCTTCTTCTAGGGCATTTTCTTGCTGCTTAATGGCTACGCTAGCCTTTTGTTGAGTCGCTTGCTGTTGCGCTTTTTGAATACGTAGAGCTGAAGCATCTATAGTAGCTAATACCGTGCCCGCTTTTACATGCTGCCCAGCTTCAACCAAAATTTTATCAATACGACCTTGGGCTAGCTCACTATAAACAGGCACTTCATCACGTCCAACCACCGGACCTGAAAACGTCATGCGTCTTTGCACGCTTCCTTGATGTGCAGTCACGCCAGTGACGGCAATCGCTTGCACATTTTTTTGATCAACCGCATTCGCATTTTGCGTAGTATTTTTAATCAGCGCGAAAAATATGAATGCGAAAAACGCAATCGCCATGCAGCCGCGGGTTAATTGTTGTGGGGTGTATCTCTTCATGATGCTTTTACCTCAAGCAATTTTTACTTAAATATTATTTGGCTAATACAGTTGATTATTTGCCCGCTTGCTTTTCAGCCATGCGTGCTTTTTCAATAGTCATATTGGTTTGCGCTTTATTCGCAGCCGCAAATGCTGAAAGCCAAGCAGATTGCTCGTCTGCAATGGTCAATTTGCGTTCTAACAATTTCGCTTGTCCACGGAAGGCATCTAATGGACTCAAGTAACCCGAGCTTAAACCAATTTTGTTGCGCTTAGCAGCATCTTCTATGCTGACGGCCTCTTTAAGAGTTCGTGCCATACGCTCATCCATCGCATTGAAATTTGCAATGGTAATTTCAGTTTCAGCAATTGCCTGTAATACCGTATCGCGATAGCTCAAAATCGTACGGCGCAATTCCGCCTCATTTGCGTTTTTTTGCTCTCGTAACATGCCCCAATCCCAAATAGGGAAACGTAAGCTCGGTGCCAAAAATTGGATTAAGCCATCTGGCGTATTAGAGCCGTTTCTGATGATGGTGCCAGAATACAACACCGCGCCTTCCAACCCAATTTTTGGATAAAGCACAGCGTCCGACACACCAACCGCACCAGCGGCATGCATGATTTTAGCCACCGCAGTTTGAACATCTGGGCGTTGCATAATCACTTCAACAGGCACAGCGAAAGGAGGAATTTGCGCACGCGCAACTTGCCATTGCGATTCGCCAAAATTGAGCCATTGCGGTAAAGGAGCGTCTAAGCCACAAAGCACATCTAATCTCTGTAAAGCTGATTCACGAATCGCATTCATGTCAGACCAGGCTGACTGCGCCTCAATCAACTGAGCATGCACTTCAATGAGATCTTGCTGCGAAACGGCACCCGCCGCAACAGAACGTTCAAACATTTCATTGATGCCTTGGTTGTAAGCGACTATTTTTTTGAGTGACTGCACTTTTTGATCTGCAGCTCTAAGCTCACCGTAAACACGCACCACTTCAGAGGCTAAACTTGTTCTTGCCGAAATCATCCCCGCAGCGGCAATATCGACATTGGCTTGCGCTATGTTGCGCTCACCTTCTTTTTTGGAGGTGTAAGGCACTTCCCAATTGAAATCAAAACCGAATAAAAAAGCACTAGAAGAACGATAATTTGAAAATGCGACCGAGCTGTTTGGCCCAAGATACATGCCCACTCTAGGCTTATGCGATGCCAGCGTGGCTTTTTCTAAAGCGCGCTCAGCATTTAAGCGCTCATAAGATTGCGCCATACTTAGATTATTTTTGAGCGCCAAATCTACAGTGTCATTGAGAATAGGGTCTTTCAAAGCAGTCCACCAAGCTTCATTATTTGAAACAGTAGACGAAGTTGATAATGGTGAGTTACGCCATGCAGCAGGTGCTTTTACATTTAAGTCAGGATGTGGAACTGTGCCACAAGCAACGAGCAACAATACTAAAGAGGCTGTCGCACTTGAACTTAATTTCTTAAGGCCAAGATAAATATCATTTTTATTGTGCAAGATTACCATCTAAAATACCAGCTAAACCGCTCCGCTATTGGCTCAGCAGTTATGTGAGCACATCAGCTTGCAATACTCCCATAAAGACAAAAGTTGACGCAAGTCATTTTGCATATTTATCGGCAGATAACGCCTTGTTAAATCGCACATTCCCTCTTAACTCAAGCGCCTAAAAAGTGTTCTTTATTGGCCGCTTTTTTACGTGTCTCGGCATTCGAAATGATGCCGCGACTGACCAAGTCTTGTAAATTTTGATCTAGGGTTTGCATGCCGACGTTTTGGCCTTTTTGTATCGCTGAATACATTTGCGCCACTTTGTTTTCACGAATGAGATGACGGATGGCTGGCGTAGCGATCATGATTTCATGTGCAGCGATTCGGCCTTCGCCATCTTTAGTTTTGCATAGCGTTTGTGAAATCACCGCGCGTAATGATTCAGAAAGCATAGCGCGCACCATTTCTTTTTCTGCCGCTGGGAACACATCTACCAAATGATCAATCGTTTTTGCGGCGGAGCTAGTATGTAGTGTGCCAAACACCAAATGACCTGTTTCGGCGGCGCTCAAAGCCAAACCTATCGTTTCTATATCGCGCATTTCGCCGACTAAAATTACATCAGGGTCCTCACGCAAGCCAGCTCTTAAAGCATTAGCAAACGATAGCGTATGCGAGCCAACCTCGCGTTGGTTGATCAAACAATTTTTGGACATATGCACAAACTCAATCGGATCTTCCACGGTGAGAATATGCCCGAAGTTATTTTCATTCACATAGTTCACCATCGCCGCCAATGTCGTAGACTTACCTGAGCCTGTTGGCCCTGTCACTAAGACCAAGCCTCTCGGTGTTTCGGCAATTTCCTGAAAAATCTTGGGCGCCTTTAACGCATCAGGCGTTAATACAACAGAAGGGATGGTTCTGAAAACCTCGCCAGCGCAACGATGTTGATTAAACGCATTGACACGAAAACGGGCTAAATTTTGAATCTCAAATGAAAAATCACATTCAAGCGTTTCTTCAAAAGTCTTGCGCTGCCCATCATTCATGATGTCATACAGCATGGCATGCACTTATACGTGATCAAAAGCCGGCAGATTAATCTTACGCAAATCACCATGCACGCGAATCATCGGCGGCAATCCAGATGAAAAATGCAAGTCGGATGCTTTATTTTTCACTGAAAATGCCAACAAATCGGAAATATTCACACAGCGCTCCTATATAATCAAACCAATATAATCAAAACAATGTACGCAGCGCATGAAAAGCTGTCGTAGTTTAAATAAGCGAACAAACGAACTGATTATGGTCATAAGCCCTGAACGCTTGCAAGCCATGCAAGCCGATATTAAAGAAGCAGTTACCAAACGTGACACCCGGCACATCGTGAATCAAGATGGCCAGGTGTGCTTAGTTGCGGTGAGCAAAACTCAATCGTCGGAAAAAGTGCGTGAAGCTTACCAAGCAGGTCAACACGCCTTTGGAGAAAACTACCTTCAAGAAGCGTTAAATAAACAAGTTGAATTGGCAGACTTGAAGATCGAATGGCATTTTATTGGCCCAATACAAAGTAATAAAACACAGCCTATCGCCCAGCATTTTAGCTGGGTGCATGGCGTGGATAGGCTTAAAATTGCCCAGCGCCTGAGCGATGCCAGACCGCTAGATTTGCCTCCTTTGCAAATCTGTTTGCAAGTGAATATCAGCGGTGAAGCTTCCAAGAGTGGCGTTGCGCCTCAAGAGCTTTTAGATTTGGTTCAAGCGATTCGCGCACTACCAAACCTTACATTACGTGGCCTGATGACGATCCCAGAGCCTACAGATGATGAGGCTTTGCAACGCCAACAATTTAAGCAAATGCGCGACTTGCTCAATGATTTAAACAAACAAGGTTTTATGCTTGATACGCTTTCGATGGGCATGTCGAGCGACTATAAAATTGCGATTGAAGAAGGTGCGACCATCGTGAGGATTGGATCAGCGATTTTTGGCGCACGCCCCGCAAAAGTAATACTTAAAGACTCAAACTAAATTTCGCACCATCCAAGAAAATACTAAAAGAAAAAATGAAAGCCAAAAATGACTGAACACACGCTGGGAAAAATTTGTTTTATTGGCGGCGGCAATATGGCACGCGCCCTTATCGGCGGCTTGCAAACCAATGGCTACCTCATGAGCGACATTAACGTAATTGAGCCTGATGCTGAAAAACGCACACTGCTCCATGGGGATTTTGGCGTGTCGGTGACTGAGCAATTGCCGAGCGTTGCGATGGCGGACATTGTGGTGTTGGCTGTTAAGCCTCAGCAACTTCGCGATCTATCCATTTTCTTGGGCAGCCTATTGCAAAAACAATTGTTGATTTCTATCGCGGCTGGCATTCGCGCGAAAGATATTGCCCGCTGGCTTGGTGGCTATCAATCAATTATTCGCGTCATGCCGAACACACCAGCGCAAATTCAATTAGGCGTGTCAGCACTTTATGCCATGCCTGAAGTGACACAAGCCCAGCATGTGCAAGCGGAAACAATCTTAAAAGCCGTCGGCGAGATTTTGTGGCTAGACGAAGAAGCTAAAATGGATGCGGTGACTGCAATTTCAGGCAGTGGCCCAGCGTATGTATTTTATTTTATTGAAGCCATGCAACAGGCGGCTTTGGAATTGGGCCTAGATCAAGATCAAGCAAAAATACTCAGCCTACAAACCTTTATTGGTGCCAGCAAATTAGCCCAACAGAGCCACGAATCACCAGCGACATTACGAAGCCAAGTGACCTCAAAAGGCGGCACCACTGAGCAAGCGATTTTGACGATGGAAAGCGCAACCGTAAAATCTTCTATCATTAAAGCGGCCAAAGCGGCAGCGGCACGCTCAGAAGAGCTTGGTGATATTTTGGGTAGGGATTAATCATGCTGACTAATGCACTGGTGTTTTTATTGAATACGCTCCTAGGACTGCTGAGCCTAGCTTTTTTACTCCGCTTTTATTTACAGGCAACCAATGCGCCCTTCCGCAACCCACTTTCACATGCCGTGCTTACTATTACCGACTTTGCAGTAATTCCTTTGAGGCGCTTCGTGCCAAGCATGTTCAAGCTAGATACCTCCACACTACTGCTTGCATTTGCAACGCAACTAATCTTGCAATTCGCACTGAGGTACTTGGGTGGTTTTCCATTTGCCTTGGCAGGAAAATCTACTTGGTTGGGCCTAGCAGGCTTGTCAGCCGTGCATGTGGCAAGCTTGAGTGTGGATTTATTTTTGTATGCGATCGTTGCGCAAGCCTTGCTCAGCTGGGTAAATCCATATACTCCAATTGCACCAGCATTGGACGCGTTAACAAGAACAATCCTTAATCCTATACGTCAAGTCATTCCAACGCCAAATGGACTGGATTTGTCACCTTTGGTCGCCATTCTCGCGGCACAATTGCTTCAAATGTTGGTGTTTGCGCCTTTGGAAATGGCAATTACAAAGCTGTTTTAGCAGTCAGGCCAACTTACATCAATACAATATCAAATGCTTCTTGTGAGTATTGATTTTCCACCTGCAACGACACTGGCTTGCCTATAAAGTCAGATAGATTCGCTAAGCTTTGTGATTCTTCATCCATCAACAAACCAATGACTTTTTGCGAGGCCAGTACACGGAATTCCCGTGCGCTAAACTGTCTTGCATGGCGCAATAGCTCACGTAAGATTTCATAGCAAACGGTTTGTGCAGTTTTGAGCTCACCACGCCCGCGGCAACTTGGGCATGGCTCACAAAGGATATGTGCTAAGCTTTCACGTGTCCGTTTACGCGTCATTTCCACCAAGCCCAAAGCAGAGAATCCACTCACACTTATTCGAGCACGATCTTTATCGACAGCACGCTTAAGTTCTTGCATGACATCTTCACGCTGGCTATCTTCATCCATATCAATAAAGTCGACAATAATAATACCGCCGAGATTACGAAGTCTTAGTTGGCGAGCAATACATTGCGATGCTTCTAAATTAGTTTTGAAAATAGTGTCAGACAAACTCTTGCCGCTAACAAAGCCTCCGGTGTTGACGTCTACGGTGGTGAGCGCTTCGGTTTGATCAAAAATCAAATAGCCACCCGATTTAAGCTCAACTTTGCGTGACATGGCTTTTTCAATTTCGACTTCCACGTTATACATGTCGAACAAAGGCCGCTCACCTTGATAGTGCTCAAGCCTTTTTACAGCAGCTACTGCATAAAGTTCTGCAAACTCAGATAGCTTTTGGAAAGTTTCACGAGAGTCGATCACAATACGATCGGTTTTTTCATTCACCACATCGCGCAATATACGCATCGGCAAGTTCAAATCTTGGAATACCAAAGAGCGCTCAGATGCGCCATGACTAGCGGCTTGAATGTTACCCCAAACCTTGTTTAAGTAAGCGATATCGGCTAGTAACTCCTCATCGCTCGCTGCTTCAGACATCGTACGAATGATATAACCACCCGCGTGCTTTTCCGGTAAAAGCCTGATCAAACGGTCACGCAACAATTCCCGTTCCGCCTCATCCTCGATACGCTGCGAAACACCAATATGGTCTTGCTGTGGTAGATAAACAAGAAAACGACCTGCAATACTAATTTGCGTAGTGAGCCGAGCACCTTTGGTACCAATAGGCTCTTTGACCACTTGCACCATCAAAGGTTGGCCTTCGTGCAATACTTCTTGAATCGTTTTTTCTTGATTGGCGCTGGTACATTCCAGCACATCTGCCACGTGCAAAAAGGCGGCGCGTTGCAAACCAATTTCCACAAACGCTGACTGCATTCCCGGCAATACGCGGCACACAGAGCCTCGATAAATGTTACCCACCAAGCCCAATGAGGAGCTGCGCTCAATGTGAAGCTCTTGAACAATCCCTTGCTCAACAATGGCTACCCGCGTCTCTTGGGGGGTAACATTAATTAAAATCTCTTCACTCATCTCAACTCACTTTAGCTATTTTTTATTCGAAATATTTTTATTTGATTATTAATCTTATTTCATAATTTTATAAAATTCTGATGCCCGCTTGATTAAGCAATTGGGCAGTTTCATAAACAGGCAGTCCCATTACACCAGAATAACTACCTTCAATTCGTTTTATTAAAGTGCCAGCCAAGCCTTGTATTCCATAAGAGCCTGCTTTATCGAGCGGCTCGCCAGTGGCGATATAGGCCAAAATGGTTTCATCCGACAATGGTGCCATTTCAACTTTAGTGGTCGAAATATCAACATTCACGCCATCAGCAGTCACGACAGCTATTCCTGTGTGGACTTCATGCAATCGCCCAGACATGCTTGAGAGCATCTGAAAAGCATCGTCATCATCTTGTGGCTTACCCAATATTTTTCCATCAAGACTCACCGTCGTATCTGCCGCTAATACAGGATAGAGAGGCTTAGATTTGGAGATTAAGTATTCATAACAAGTCTTTGCTTTTTGTGCCGCTAGTCGCAATACATAAGCATCTGATTGCTCACTCTGAAGCGGTGTTTCATCGATATCTGAAGGCAACACAATAAACTCAAGCCCCATCTGCTGAAGCAAATCGGCGCGTCTTGGTGAGCGTGATGCTAAATAAATCATTTTTTGGTAAACGCTATTTTTTAACATGTGATGATGCTTGGAGTTAATATTTAATTTTGTAATAAGCTGATGTGCCACAATACTAACCGAAGCCTTAATAAGCACCAACTAAGAAAACAAGAAAAGAAGACTGCCAACATGACCGAGTGGGCCTATTTATTCAAAACTGGAATTGCACTGTTCGCTATCGTCAATCCGATTGGAAGCATTCCGATATTTATCAGCGCTACCAGCAGCTGGGATAACAAAGCCAGAGCGCATACCGCTAATGAAGTCGCCATTACAGTTTTTACCGTCCTTACTATCGCAACATTTATTGGCAATGATGTTTTAAATTTTTTCAGCATCACCATCCCCTCATTTCAAGTTGGTGGGGGAATTTTAATCTTGCTGATGTCTATCAACATGATGCACGGAAAACATAGTCATTCAAGCCAAACGCCTGAAGAAGCCCAAAACTTGGCTGATCATGAAGCAATCGCGATTGTCCCTCTCAGCATTCCCCTGCTAGCTGGGCCAGGTGCAATTAGTAGCATGATTATTGCGGCCGAAAAAAGCACTAGCTTGGTGAACCATGCCAGCTTAACTATTCCTGTTGCGGTTGTCGCAGCTTTGGTATGGATTACCTTGAGACTCTCTGCCAATATCGCCAATAAGCTTGGTACGATTGGTATGAATATCGTCACGCGTTTAATGGGTTTGATTTTAGCGGCCATGTCGATTGAATTTATTGCGCATGGACTGACGGGCCTATTTCCTCAACTAGGTTAATCACAAGCCTTGCTGGTTTACTCTGCCTGCTAGCGGTAAAATGTCTTTTTAAGCTTTAAAATATCGCAATGATTTGGAAACCAAATACCACCGTTGCTGCCATCATCGAACAAGACGGTCGTTTTTTAATGGTGGAAGAAAACACGACCGAAGGCGTTCGGATTAATCAGCCTGCAGGTCATTTAGATGAAGGCGAAACAATTCTGCAAGGCGTAATACGTGAGACCTTGGAAGAAACAGCTTACGACTTTACGCCCACAGAATTATTGGGTGTTTACCACTGGCAACGTCCAGCCAAGGACATTACTTATTTGCGCTTTGCCTTTGTTGGCAAACTAGGCACATATCACCCTGAACGCGCCTTAGACGATGGTATTATTCGTGCAGTTTGGATGACACTTGATGAACTGCGCGCAAATCAAACAATCCATCGCAGTCCGCAAGTATTAAAATGTGTAGAAGATTATTTAGCAGGTCAGCGCTTTCCTTTAGCCGTGCTTTCTCATTTATAAAGCAAAAGAATTTATGAAAAACAAAAGAGTTGTCGTTGGGCTTTCTGGCGGCGTAGATTCCTCAGTCACTGCCTTGTTGCTCAAGCAACAAGGTTATGATGTGGTTGGTCTATTTATGAAAAACTGGGAAGACGACGACACAGACGAATACTGCTCATCCAAGCAAGATTTGATTGATGCCGTTTCAGTCGCAGACAAAATCGGCATTGAAATTGAGGCGGTCAATTTCAGCAAAGAATATAAAGAGCGCGTATTCCAAAACTTTCTAGATGAATACCAAGCATGCCGCACACCCAACCCAGATATTTTGTGCAACGCCGAGATTAAATTTAAAGCGTTTCTAGATCATGCGATGGGCTTAGGGGCTGACTTAATCGCCACAGGGCATTATGCGCAAGTGCGCGAAAATCCATTTGAAGCGGGTGAGTATCAATTACTCAAAGCAGAAGACGGCAGTAAAGACCAAAGCTATTTCTTACACCGCCTCAATCAAACGCAGCTTTCTAAAACATTATTTCCGCTAGGCCATTTACTTAAACGTGAAGTTCGTGAAATCGCCCGTCAAGCAGGCCTTGCAACAAGTGAAAAGAAAGACTCCACAGGCATTTGCTTTATTGGCGAACGTCCCTTCCAAGAATTTTTAAGCCGCTATTTACCTCGCGAACCTGGAGAAATGAAAACGCCTGATGGCAAAATAGTCGGCAAACATGACGGGCTGATGTATTACACACTAGGTCAGCGCCAAGGCTTGAAAATTGGCGGCTCAAAAGAGAGCAATGGTGAGCCTTGGTTTGTAGCGCAAAAAGACATGAATAATAATGTGTTAATTGTGGTGCAAGGACATGAGCATCCGCTTCTGCTCAACGATGGTTTGCAAGCGGGCCAAGTCCATTGGATTAGTGGTAAGCAACCCAAAACCAATTGGGTTTATGCCGCAAAAACACGTTATCGCCAACCAGATGCGCCATGCGAAATTGAGCGTTTAGGTGAAGATTTTGTTGAGATTAAATTCGGGCAAAAACAATGGGCAATTACTCCAGGCCAGTCAGCAGTTGTGTATGAAAGCAACGTCTGTTTAGGCGGCGGCATTATTACTGGCGCGATTTAAATTGAAGACTAAGCCTTAGGTGGTAAAGTTTCTGCAATTGAAGGGCGTGAAGCAAGCGATGCATTGAGTCTTGCTAAATTTGGGTAACGATTTTCCAAATCTACTTTGTCGCCAAAGCGTAAATCCAAATAGCCCAACACACAAACCAAAGCGATATCGGCCAAGCTAAAGGTTTCACCTACACAGAATTTATTTGAGCCTAGATCCTCATCGAGCGCCTTTAAACCAAGCTCAACTTTATTCCATTGTTTTTTAATCCAATCAGGGTCTTGTAAATTTTCTGGGCGGCGTTGCTCTACCATTACGGCAACACCAGCATCACAAACACCGTCAGCCAAAGACTCCCAGCGTTTCACTTGGAATTTAGATTTAGAATCTTGCGGTATCAAATGTGATACAGGCATGCGCTGATCTAAGTAATCCACAATCACGCTAGAATCATACAAACTCTCACCGTCATCCATAATCAACACTGGAATTTTTCCTAATGGATTATGTAAAAACACAGGGCAATCTGGATCGGTCAACACAACAACCTGCAAATCAATCGCAATGCGTTTCTCAGCAGCGACGATACGAACTTTACGGGCATAAGGGCTAGTGAGTGAGTATAAAAGCTTCATGTAATCTGTTTCACTTTTCTAAAAGCGCTATTGAGACAACTCTAGCGGATTGTCATTATAATGGAATTTATGAACGAATTAATTAGCAAGCAAGTATTGGCAGCGTTGGCGGAGTCGATCAAGGCCAGTGTCCATGCGACTATCATTGAAGATTTAAGCGGCACAGGCAGCGATATCAAGGACTTCACTGCAAAACTCATTGCGCCCAATCAACTTGCCCAAGCCAGCATTATTTCTCGCGAGTACGCAGTAATTTGCGGCATCCCTTGGGTGGAAGAATGCTTTAAGCAAATTGCGCCTAGCGTGGCTATCAATTGGCAAGTCAAAGAAGGAGAATCAGTCAAAGCCAATCAAACACTTTGTACGCTAAAAGGCAAAGCCCATGAAATGCTGAGTGCTGAGCGCTGCGCTTTAAACTTCTTACAAACACTCTCTGCAACGGCAACGGCAACCCAAAAATATGTTGAAGCGATCAAGGGCACTAAAGCACGCATTTTAGATACGCGCAAAACCATTCCGGGCTTACGTATTGCGCAAAAATATGCCGTTACCATTGGTGGCGGACTCAATCAACGCATCGGGCTTCACGATGGCATTCTGATTAAAGAAAATCACATTGCCGCAGCAGGTAGCATTGAGGCCGCGCTTACGGAGGCCAATAAAATAGCGGCTCAGCAGGGCAATGACTTAAGCATTCAAATTGAAGTGGAAAATTTAGCGGAATTAGCAAGCGCATTAAAGGCAGGTGCAACATTGATATTACTAGACAACTTTGACACTGCCTTGCTGAAAGAAGCTGTGGCACTTAATGCAAATCGTGCGATCCTTGAAGCATCAGGCGGGATTGATCTCGCAAACGTTAGAGATATTGCTTTTACAGGCGTGGATAGAATTTCCATCGGCAGCCTCACAAAAAACATTCAAGCCATCGACCTTTCGATGCGCTTTTCAAATATTTAATGAAAGCGCACCCCAAAAACACAATAAGCCCATGTGTTTTAGGGTTTATTTGACACTAACAATCTGAAGATTCTAAGCCTCCAGCCTTGACCAAAAGCCTGCAAACGGTTACTGTTCAGGGTTACCCGATTATTAGCAAATACAAGTACGTTATGGACGATAGCAATCAGCAAAAAGTAGGCCAAATTTCTGGCGCGGAAATCATCATGCGATGTTTGCAGGAAGAGAACGTCAAGTTCGTCTTCGGCTATCCAGGCGGCGCTGTGCTGCACATTTACGATGCGCTATTTAAGCAAAATCACTTCAAACATATTCTCGTTCGCCATGAGCAAGCTGCAGTTCATGCCGCGGATGCTTTTTCACGTGCAACGGGTGAAGTTGGCGTAGCGCTTGTAACATCAGGTCCAGGCGCAACCAATGCGGTAACAGGCATTGCAACCGCTTACATGGACTCGATCCCTATGGTTGTAATTAGCGGCCAAGTGCCAACTGCCGCCATCGGCATGGACGCGTTCCAAGAAGTTGATATGGTGGGCGTAACGCGTCCATGCGTGAAGCACAACTTCTTGATTAAAGATGTACGCGACATCGCTATCACCCTCAAAAAAGCATTTTACATTGCAGCAAGTGGTCGTCCAGGCCCTGTTGTAGTTGACATTCCTAAGGACATCACCGCTGAGTTTGCTGAATTTGATTATCCTAAAACGATAGAGATGCGCTCATACACGCCTGTTGTGAAAGGTCACTCAGGTCAAATCAAAAAAGCAGTCAAAATTCTGCTCGAAGCTAAACGCCCAATGATTTATACAGGCGGCGGCTTGGTTTTGGGCGATGCTTCAAACGAATTAGTTAAATTAGCGAGAGCATTAGGCTATCCAGTCACCAACACTCTTATGGGTTTGGGTGGCTATCCAGCAACTGATAAGCAATACCTTGGTATGCTTGGCATGCACGGCACTTACGAGGCCAACAATGCCATGCAAGACTGTGATGTGTTACTTGCTGTTGGCGCACGTTTTGATGATCGCGTGATTGGCAATCCCGACCATTTCTTGAGCGTTCCACGCACGATCATCCATATCGACGTTGATCCTTCGTCTATTTCCAAACGGGTAAAAGTGGATTTGCCTATCGTGGGGCACGTGCAATCAGTGCTTGCTGAAATGAACGAGGTTTTAGCTGCGGAAACTATAAAACCAGATGCTGCTGCATTAAAAACTTGGTGGGCTAAAATTGACGTTTGGCGCACCAAAAAGTCTGCAAGTTATGACGGATCAAGCAGTACTATTATCAAGCCACAATACGTGATTGAAAAACTCTGTGAAGTGACGAAAGGCGATGCTTTTGTGACATCAGACGTTGGCCAACATCAAATGTGGGCAGCGCAATACTACAAGTTCGACAAACCACGTCGTTGGATTAACTCTGGCGGCCTGGGTACCATGGGTGTTGGTTTGCCTTATGCGATGGGCTGTCAATTAGCTTTTCCTGACGCGCAAGTCGCTTGTGTGACAGGCGAAGGCAGTATTCAAATGAACATTCAAGAGCTTTCAACTTGCAAACAATTCCATTTGCCGATCAAGGTGATTCTTCTCAACAATCGTTACTTGGGCATGGTTCGCCAATGGCAAGAGTTCTTCTACGAGAACCGTTATTCAGAATCATACATGGACAGCTTGCCTGACTTTGTTAAGCTTGCTGAGTCTTATGGCCTAATTGGCATGAATATTGATAAACCAGGCGACGTTGAAGGTGCATTGCAAGATGCATTTGCCATGAAAGATAAATTCGTATTTATGAATTTCATGACGGATCAAAAAGAAAACGTCTTCCCAATGGTGCCTAACGGCAAAGGCATTTCTGAGATGATCTTAGGTTCAGACACCAATGCAAATGACGCTGCCGATGAGATGGAGGGTTAAGATGAAACATATTATTTCTCTACTCATGGAAAACGAAGCAGGCGCACTTTCACGCGTTGCAGGCTTATTTTCAGCACGTGCATATAATATTGAATCCCTGACAGTAGCGCCAACTGAAGACGCTACTTTGTCACGTATGACGATTGTCACATCCGGATCGGATGAGGTAATCGAGCAAATCATCAAACAGCTCAACAAGCTGGTCGATGTTGTAAAAGTCCTAGACCTAAATGATGGCCGCTATATCGAACGCGAGCTAATGCTAGTCAAGGTCAAAGTCAAAGCCACTGGCGCCTTGCGCGAAGAGATTAAGCGCATTAGCGACATTTTCCGTGGCCGTATTATTGACGTAGCAGATGGCAGTTACACCATCGAACTCACAGGTTCTGGCTCAAAATTAGATGCCTTCCTAGAAGCATTGGATAAAACAGTGATTCTAGAAACTGTGCGCACAGGCGCTTCAGGCATTGGTCGCGGCGACAGAATTCTAAAAGTTTAATTATTTAATATCACCTAAGCAAAAAGCACCGAAAGGCAAAAAATGAAAGTTTATTACGATAAAGACGCTGACCTCTCAATCATTAAGAACCTTAAAGTAACCATCGTTGGTTACGGTTCACAAGGTCATGCACACGCACAAAACCTAAAAGACTCTGGTGTGAACGTCACTATTGGTATCCGCAAAGAAGGCAGCTCATGGGCTAAAGCGCAAGCAGCAGGCCATAACGTCGCTGAAATCGCTGATGCAGTCAAAACAGCTGATGTTGTGATGCTTTTATTGCCAGATGAAAACATGGCGCAAATTTACGAAGCAGAAGTGGCAGCGAACTTGAAAAAAGGCGCAGCATTAGCATTTGCTCACGGCTTTAATATTCATTACAACCAAATCGTGCCACGCCAAGACATGGATGTGATCATGATTGCACCAAAAGGCCCAGGCCACACCGTTCGTTCTGAGTACCTTAAAGGCGGCGGCGTTCCTTCATTGATCGCTGTTTACCAAGATGCATCTGGTAAAGCGAAAGATATCGCCTTGTCATACGCGGCAGCTAACGGCGGCACTAAAGGCGGCGTGATTGAAACTGACTTCCGCGAAGAAACAGAAACAGACTTGTTCGGTGAGCAAGCGGTACTTTGTGGTGGCGCTGTTGAATTGGTTAAAGCGGGTTTCGAAACGTTGGTTGAAGCTGGTTACGCACCCGAAATGGCATACTTTGAATGCTTGCACGAATTGAAATTGATTGTAGATTTAATGTACGAAGGTGGTATCGCGAACATGAATTACTCAATCTCAAACAACGCTGAATACGGCGAATATGTGACTGGTCCTAAAGTGATTAACGATGAATCACGTTGGGCAATGAAAGAAGCGTTGGAAAACATCCAAAACGGCGAGTACGCTAAGAAATTTATCTTGGAAGGCCGTACCAACTATCCAGAGATGACGGCACGTCGTCGTTTGAACGCAATGCACCCAATCGAAAAAGTGGGCGGCCAATTACGTTCTATGATGCCTTGGATTGCTAAAAACAAATTAGTTGATCAATCTAAAAACTAATTTTGGCACTTACCAAGCGTTAATCGCTTAAAATAGAAGGGCAAGGTGGCAACACCCTGCCCTTTTTACTTTGATACAGCTGAGATTTTTGTGCGCACCCAATTAAAAGTTTTACCGCAATACCTAATACCCAAACAAGCCATCACTACGCTTGCAGGAAAGCTTGCCTCTGCTAAGACAGGCAAGCTCACGACCGCTGTAATTAAATGGTTTGTAAAGCGCTACCAAGTCAATATGGCCGAAGCGGCAGAACCCAATATTGAAGCTTACGAAAGCTTTAACGAGTTTTTTACACGCCCATTAAAAAAAGGCGCAAGACGCATCACAAAAGCGGACTTCATTAGCCCAGTTGATGGTGCAATTAGTCAGTTTGGAAACATTGAAGTGGATCAAATCTTCCAAGCCAAAGGCCATCATTACTCAACACTTGCCATGCTTGCAGGCAATAAAGAGCTTGCTACTCACTTTCAAGATGGTCAGTTCGCCACGTTGTATTTAAGCCCTAAAGACTATCACCGCATTCACATGCCATGTGATGGCAACCTTAAAAGCATGACTTACGTGCCAGGTGATTTGTTTTCAGTCAATCCAACTACGGCTCAAGGCGTACCAGGTTTATTTGCAAGAAACGAACGTGTCATTTGTGAGTTTGATTCGGCGCGTGGGGTGTTTGTTCTGATTTTAGTGGGCGCCACCATCGTGGGCAGCATGGCGACTGTTTGGCATGGGATCATTAACCCACCGCGAGTGGGACGGATCACCACATGGACTTACGATAAACACAGCATCAATCTGAAGCAGGGCGAAGAAATGGGCCGCTTTTTACTAGGCTCAACCGTGGTGATGCTGTTCCCAAAAAACACGCTCACTTTCAACAGCGCCTGGAAAGCAGCCAAGTCAATTCAACTTGGTGAAAAAATGGCGAATGGCACGATCAGTTAAGAACAAGCCGTTGCTCATTAATCTCCAAGCAACAAAAAAGCCGCTATCAAGCGGCTTTTTATTTAAATAATCGGATCTACTCTGTCATTGAGTGATCATTTTGTGTACGCTGCTTTGTGCGCTCACTGCCTCCCAAATAAACTGCTAATTCATTGAGTGCTAGACGATACACATCCCGTTTGAAATCAATCACACTTTCCATGGGCACCCAATACTCACTCCAACGCCAAGCATCAAATTCTGGATGCGGTGTTGCACGAAGCGACACATCCGTATCGCGACCGACTAAGCGCAATAAAAACCAAATTTGCTTTTGGCCTTTATAGCTGCCTCGCCACTCACGCTTAATCCAGCTCATCGGAACGTCGTAACGCAACCAGTCGCTTGTGCGACCAAGAATTTTTACATGCTCGGGACGTAAGCCGACCTCTTCCATCAGCTCTCGGTACATGGCCTCTTCAGGGCTTTCGCCTTGCTTAATGCCACCTTGCGGAAACTGCCAAGAGTGTTCGCGGATGCGTTTACCCCAAAAAACCTGATTGTTGGCATTACTAATAATAATGCCAACGTTCGGGCGATATCCATCGCGATCTATCATCACAAACAACCTAAATAATTTAATGTAATTTTTTCATACTTCGCCACATATTGAAAGGCATGGTTTCAATATCAGCCTTATAAAATATGAATAAGCCTATTAAGGGATGGATAAACCCCACTTTAATTTTCACTTCCCTTGTTTTGAGTCACCCTGATCAAAACAAGCACGTTAAATAAACTAAATAAGCGTTAAAATGAAAACTATTCAACCTAATTAAGCAATCTCATTGAAATCCCATAAACTCATATTAGTAACAGCCTTATTCACCTTGTTGATATCCAGTCATGTCAGCCTATCTTTTGCTGGCATGGCATACATTACCAACCAAGGTGATAACACGGTGTCGGTGATTGATACCACCACTCACCAAGTCGTCAGCACTATTAAAGTAGGATTAAAGCCAGTTGGCGTGGCTGTTTCAGCCGTCAATCATCGTGTTTATATTTCAAATGTTGATGGTCAAAGCGTTTCAGTGATCGACACTCAAAAAAATAAACTGATTAATACCTATCCAATTAAAGGCTCTCCGGTAGGTCTGTTAGTTTCCCCCGACAACAAGACCTTGTATGTAGCCGATTGGACCGAAGATCGCATTTATCTATTTGATGCCATTAGCATGAAAGCGCAAGCAGAAATCAAAAGCGGCAAAGCGCCTGCCGGCATGGTAATGAGCCCCGATGGAAAGAGTCTCTACATTGCCAATCGTGATAGCAATGATATTGCCGTCATCAACACCGTCACCCGTCAAATTAGCCAACGCATCCCCGTTGGTAGACACCCGTTTGGTTTGGCGCTGAGCAGAAATGGTGCTGAGCTTTATGTCGTTAACGTTTTTAGCAATTCCGTCTCAATTATCAATACCACCAACTTCAAAAGCGAAAGCATTCGTGTAGGTGAGCACCCTTACTGCGTCACCCCAAGTAAGGATGGCTTATTTTTACTGGTCACAAACACCCAAGACGACAATGTTTCCGTCATTGAATTGGCTAAGAAACAAAACATTGCCGCAATTAAGGTTGGGGGAGTGCCTGAGGGCATCAGTGTTGACGAGCAATCCGGCCATATTTACGTGGCCAATTGGGCCAGCAACCAAGTGAGTGTGATTGATGGACAATCGCACAAGCTCATCACCCAAATAAAAACCGGCGATAAAAGCCGTGCTTTCGGTCAGTTCATCCTGCCTTCGATCATGAAATAACCATTTTTTCATCAAAAAACATCGTAAAAAAGGCTAAATTTAGGTAGAGTGCTAAGTTAAGTTTTTTGCAGTATTTTGGTTGTTTTAGCGTTAGAAGTAGTAAGTTGGATTAAGCAATATCATTTATTTTTGGAGAAATTCGCATGAAAAACGTAATCGCCCTTATCGCTATGGCTTTGTTGCCGCTTACCGCTGCAGCGCATGGCCCAAGCCCACAAAAAGTAGAAAAAGAAATTGTTATTAAAGCCGACCCAGCAAAAGTTTGGGCTTTGGTAAAGGATTTCGGTAACTTGCAAAAATGGCATCCGGCAGTCGCTAGCAGTAAGCTAGAACCCAAAAAAGATGAAAATGGCGACATGCAAACTTACCGCACATTAACATTAAAAGCTGGCGGCACAATCTATGAAAAACTCCGTAGTTCTGACGACAAAGACATGCAACTGAAATATGAAATCGTTTCTGGTGTATTGCCAGTCGCAGATTACAACGCAAAAATGACAGTGAAAGCTGGTCCAGGCGCTGGCGAAACTACGGTAGTTTGGATGGCTCGCTTCTACCGCGTTTATAAACTCAATCCACCAATTCCTGCAGGCCAAGATGATGAATCTGCGGTTAAAGCAGTAACTGGAGTCTTTGAAGCTGGATTGCCAGCACTTAAAGCGCTAGCTGAATCTAAATAATTATTAGATAAGCATTCAAGCGCTTAAAAAGCCCCAATTTATCGGGGCTTTTTTACGTGCGCATTGTGCTTATAATTGTAAAAATAGGTATTCATCTTTTAGTTCTATCATTTATATGTCATCACTTGAAACATTGATCATCGAAACTTCCTTGCCCATCCAGCACAGTGTCATTTGGCTGCATGGATTAGGCGCTGATGGCCATGATTTTTCCCCCATCGTGCCAGAGCTCAAGATGCCCAACACACGGTTTATTTTTCCGCATGCGCCACACAAGGCTATCACCATGAATAATGGCTATGAGATGCGCGCTTGGTATGATTTATTTGGCCTATCAATGCAATATCAGCAAGATGAAGCTGGCATGCGTGAGATGCAAAAAAACATAGAGGCTTTGATTGCCGATGAAATCTCAAAAGGTATCTCTGAAAGCAATATCGTGTTGGCTGGATTTTCCCAAGGCGGCGCAATGGCTTTATTTACTGCGCTTCGTCATCCAAAAAGATTAGCGGGAGTATTGGCGCTTTCAACCTACGTTTGCCTGAAAGAAAAATTGGGGGAAGAAGCCAACCCAGCCAATCAAGATTTGCCAATTTTAATGGCACACGGCAGTTTTGATGGCGTCATTACGCTGGATACTTGTTTGGTTTCGCGCCATTTACTGGAAAGCTTAAATTACAAACTCGAATGGCATGAATACCCAATGGCACATTCGGTTTGCGCTGAAGAAATTGATGATATTTCGCGCTTTCTAAGCAAGGTTTTTAAGGCCGAATAGGTTAAAATGTTGTATGACTAAACATCTCAAAGAATCCACGTCCGAATTGCATGACGTTACTTTTGAAGCCGCAGTAAGCGAGCTTGAAACCATCGTGAGCAAAATGGAATCCAAACAATTGCCATTGCAAGACACGCTTGCCGCTTTTAAACGCGGCACAGCCTTGCTGCAACATTGCCAAAAAACCTTAGCCGAAGTTGAGCAGCAAGTGCGTATTTTGAGCGACGACGGCAAAACTCAAGTGCTACAGGCATACCAAGACCAAGATTAAGATGGATTTAAGTAACGATTTTCAAACTTGGGTAAGTGGTATACAAAAACGCACCGAGCAGGCGCTAGATAAAGCCCTGCCCGCCGCCAACATTACCCCAAACAAACTGCACGAAGCCATGCGCTACGCAACGCTTGGTGGTGGCAAGCGTGTGCGTGCTTTATTAGCCCACGCCGCTGGCGAGTTTTGCGGAGCGGAAGCCAATAAAATCGACCAAGCCGCAATTGCAGTTGAGATGATTCACGCTTATTCATTAGTGCATGACGATATGCCATGTATGGATGATGATGATTTACGCCGCGGCAAACCTTCGTGCCACAAACAATTTGATGATGCAACCGCACTGCTTGTGGGCGATGCTTTGCAGAGCTTAGCTTTTCAAGTGCTCTCAGCGCCTAATTTACATGCAGATGCTGAACATCAAATCAACATGATTCATCTATTGGCTGTTGCCAGCGGCTCACGTGGCATGGCTGGCGGACAAGCAATTGATTTAGCCAGTGTTGGCAAGTCGCTATCCCAAACAGAACTTGAATTGATGCATATCCATAAAACTGGCGCACTTATTCGCTCGGCGGCATTGCTTGGCGCTTATTGCGCAAGTGATTTAGATGGTAAACGTATTACAGCAATTGACCATTATGCGCAATCGATTGGCTTGGCGTTTCAAGTCGTAGATGACATTTTAGACACAGAAGCTGACACCGCAACGCTTGGTAAAACAGCTGGCAAAGATGCAGATAGCAACAAGCCAACTTATGTAACGATACTGGGCTTGGTCCGTGCAAAAGAACTTGCGCAAGAACTATACGACAGTGCGATTGAGCCATTGAAAGCTGATGGCGCTGATGCGAAAAGACTTGTTCAGCTCGCACAATTGATTACCCAACGAGGCTTTTAATGGCGGCTGATTACCCTTTACTCGATACCGTCCAAATGCCAGAGCAATTGCGCCATTTGTCTCGCAAGCAGTTACCTGAGCTTGCCAAAGAGTTGCGTGAATTTTTGGTAGAAAGCGTTTCGCAAACGGGTGGCCATCTATCTTCAAACCTAGGCGTTGTAGAGCTAACGATTGCTTTGCACTATGTATTCAATACGCCAGAAGATAGGCTAGTGTGGGATGTGGGCCATCAAACCTATCCGCACAAAATTCTCACAGGTCGCCGCGATGCGATGAGTGGCTTACGCAAACCTGGCGGCATCGCAGGATTTCCACGTCGAGACGAAAGCGTATTTGATACTTTCGGCACAGGCCACTCTAGCACCTCTATTTCTGCTGCACTTGGCATGGCGATTGCTGCACAACAAACAGCCTCAGATCGCCGTGCAGTCGCGATTATTGGCGATGGCGCAATGACAGCTGGTATGGCTTTTGAGGCGCTCAACAATGCAGGTGCGATGGATGCAAATTTACTGGTGATTTTGAATGACAATGACATGTCGATTTCACCCAATGTTGGCGCGTTGCAAAACTACTTAGCCAAACTCCTTTCAGGAAGCTTTTATACAAAAGTTCGTAAGTCTGGCGAGCGCGTTCTTGGCGTGATGCCGCCAGTTTTAGAGTTTGCCAAACGTGCAGAAGAACACGTCAAAGGCATGGTAACGCCAAGCACGCTATTTGAAGAGTTTGGCTTTAATTATATTGGGCCAATTGATGGTCATAATCTCGACACTCTGGTCAGCACGCTCAGCAATATAAAACATCTACAAGGCCCGCAGTTCTTACACATTGTGACCGAAAAAGGCCGCGGCTACGGGCCTGCTGAAAACGAGCCGGGCAAGTTTCATGGCGTGGGAAAATTCAACCCAGAAAATGGTTGTGCGATTAGCACTTCAAGCAAAAAAACTTACACCCAAGTGTTTAGCGATTGGCTTGTAGACATGGCCGCAAAAGATGAACGCTTGATCGGCATTACGCCAGCGATGTGTGATGGCTCTGGCATGAATGACTTTGCGGCAGCTTATCCAAAACGGTTTTACGATGTGGGCATTGCCGAGCAACATGCACTAACCTTTGCGGCAGGCATGGCTTGCGATGGAATCAAACCAGTTGTCGCAATTTACTCAACATTTTTACAACGCGCTTACGACCAATTAATCCACGATGTTGCATTACAAAATCTACCTGTCGTTTTTGCAATTGACCGTGCTGGCCTAGTTGGTGCGGATGGCCCGACTCATGCGGGTAGCTTTGATTTAAGCTTTTTACGTTGCATTCCCAATATGGTGGTGATGGCGCCATCTGACGAAAATGAATGTCGCCAAATGCTGACAACCGCATTCCATCTTGATGGACCAAGCGCGGTCCGCTACCCTCGCGGCGGCGGTCCAGGTGCGACGATTGAAAGAGAACTCAGCACACTTCCGATTGGTAAAGGTGAAGTGCGTCGCCAAGGCAAAAAGATTGCAATTTTGGCTTTTGGTAGCATGCTCGCTCCAGCCCTTACAGCAGCAGAAAAACTCAATGCGACGGTTGCCAATATGCGCTTTGTGAAGCCATTAGATGTTGAACTTGTGCAAACCTTAGCCAACAGCCACGACCTGATTGTAACAATAGAAGAAAACGCAATTATGGGCGGCGCAGGTGCCGCAGTGATGGAGGCCATGCAGGCATTAAACATTGTCACACCAATGCTATGCTTAGGTTTGCCAGATAACTTTATTGAGCATGGCGTGCATGAAACCATGTTGGCAGAATGCGGTCTTGATAGTGAGGGGATTGTGACCTCAATTGAGAAAAAATTAACCGAGTGATATACTCAAGTATTAGCGCTAGATATTGATAAATTCAGGAAACCAATGAGCCAAGACAACAACTTACCTATCGAAGATGTACAAAACACGCCAGACGTTCGTCATTTAGCAATTGATAAGGTAGGCATTAAATCTATCCGCCACCCCGTGAAAGTGAAAGACAAAACAGGCGGTGTTCAACACACTGTTGCCATGTTTGATATGTACGTGCACTTACCCCACAACTTCAAGGGCACGCACATGTCTCGCTTTGTTGAGATTCTCAACATGAACGAACGTGAAATTTCAGTGGAATCGTTTGAATCGATCTTGCAGGAAATGGTGAAGCGTTTAGAAGCAGAATCAGGCTACGTACAAATGACATTCCCATACTTTGTGAACAAAGCGGCACCTGTATCTGGCGTGCAAAGTTTGCTCGATTACGAGGTGACATTTATCGGTGAAATTAAACAAGGTAAATTCGATATCACAGTGAAAGTATTGGTGCCAGTGACCAGCCTTTGCCCATGCTCTAAAAAGATTTCAGACTACGGCGCACACAACCAACGCTCACATGTGACCGTCACTGCGCTGATTAACGATTTTATTTGGGTTGAAGATATTATTCGCATGGTCGAAGAGCAAGCCTCTTGCGAGCTTTATGGCTTACTCAAACGCCCTGATGAAAAATTTGTTACTGAGCGTGCTTATGACAATCCTAAGTTTGTAGAAGACATGGTGCGCGATGTTGCCGCGCAATTAAATAATGAAAAACGCATTGATAAGTTTGTTGTTGAGTCAGAGAACTTCGAGTCAATTCACAACCACTCAGCTTATGCATTAATTGAAAAAGATAAGCGCGTTTAATTAAGTTTCAACAGTAAAAAAGCCAGTTCATTTTTGAACTGGCTTTTTTACTTTAGAGCTTCGCTTTTTTTGGCATCACCCAAATAAAGAACAAACAGCCAAGCAAGCCAAACATGCCTGAAATGGTGAACGTCCAACTAGATCCCAGCGCCTCCCAAGCATAACCACTCACCAAACCGCCAAAAGTACCGCCCATGCCATAAGAAACGCTGGTATAAAGCCCCTGCCCTTTTGATTGATGACGGCCTTTGAAGTGCTGATGCGTCATCGCCACTGCGGCGGCATGATAAGAACCGAAAGTAGCAGCATGTAAGACTTGTGCAAACAACACTATCCACCACCAATCAACCGCCCAGCCAATTAAATTAAAACGTATAAAAGCAATCAACAAACTCACTAATAGAATATTTTTTAACCCGAATTGTTTAGTGAGCTTTGGCATCCACAAGAAAATCAGAATTTCAGCGATGACGCCCAACGCCCACAACAAGCCTACATGCGCTTTACTGTAGCCATGATCAACCAAGTAAATTGAGTAAAACGTGTAATAAACTCCATGCGCAGCAGCCATCATGAAACAAGCCGCCAACAATGCCAGCACTTCGCGCTGACGCATAATCGCCCAAATGGAGCGGTCATCAGTATGATGAGGCTCTATTATTGGCTCTGGAATATTGCGGGAGAATACCAAGACCGCGACCATCATTCCCAGCACAGCCCATAGCAACAAGCGAATATTGAAGATATCCAATAAATAACCAAGACCAATCACAGCAACGATAAAGCCGATAGAGCCCCACATGCGAATATGTCCGTACTTATCGAAACGGTCGCCAAGATGACCTAGCGTAACCGTTTCAATTAAGGGCAGAGATGCGCTCCAAAAGAAGCTGAGCAAAAGCATCACGGCAAATAGCCATGCGTAACTTGTACTCATAAATACACCAATATATGAGAGTAAACTCAGCGCAGATAGCCACTGAATAATAGCAACGCGTTGACCGAGATGATCTGCCAACCATCCCCACAAGCTAGGCGCAAAAATACGTGCCACTTGAAACAGTGACATCAGCACTGCAATTTGGAATGGAGCAAAAGCAAGTGATTTTAGATATAGGCTCCAATATGGCGAAAAGGAGCCTACAAATGCGAAGTAAGCGAAATAAAAAGCAGAAAGGCGCCAATAAGGGAGTTGCATATCAGGCCTATAAAAATAAATTAGATCGTTTTGAGACCTGAGTTTACATCAGCATTTTGAGCCCGATTGCGAAGCGCATGGTCAATTAATACCAAAGCCAACATCGCTTCAACGATAGGCGTAGCGCGGATACCAACGCATGGATCATGACGACCCGTAGTTTGCATCATTACAGGCTGGCCAGTTTTATCAATGGAGTTGCGCTCTTGTGGAATACTTGAAGTTGGCTTAAAAGCCACATTCACGTGAATTTCTTGGCCGCTAGAAATGCCGCCCAAAATACCGCCTGCATGGTTTGTGGCAAAGCCATTCGGCGTGAGTTCATCACTATGCACGCTGCCACGCTGCGCAATCGAATCAAAGCCCGCACCGATTTCAATGCCTTTCACTGCATTGATTCCCATCATGGCATACGCAATTTCTGCATCTAAACGATCAAAGATAGGTTCACCCCAGCCTACTGGCACACCTTCGGCGATCACAGTGATTTTTGCACCCACAGAATCACGCTCAGAACGCACATTATCCAGGTATGCCTCAATTTCAGGCATCATTGCCATATTGGGTGTGAAAATTTTATTATCTGGATGCTGCAAATCATCCCAACTTGCGAAAGGAATATTGATCTCACCAAGCTGGCTTAAGTAAGCGCGAATGGTCACACCATAACGTTGCTTCAACCATTTTTTAGCAATGGCGCCTGCGGCAACCCGCACTGCGGTTTCACGTGCACTTGAACGACCACCGCCACGATAGTCACGAATGCCGTATTTTTGCGCGTAAGTGTAATCGGCATGGCCTGGACGGAAGGTGTCCATAATCTTGCTGTAATCTTGGCTACGTTGGTCAGTGTTGCGAATGAGCAATCCAATAGGCGCACCTGTAGTTTTACCTTCGAACACACCTGAAAGAATCTCCACGCTATCCGCTTCACTACGTTGAGTCACATGGCGAGAAGTGCCTGGTTTACGTCTATCCAAATCCACCTGTAAATCTTCAGCAGACAACTCCAAACCAGGAGGGCAGCCATCCACTACACCACCAATTGCAGCGCCGTGAGATTCACCAAATGACGTAAGCGTGAATAAAGTTCCAATGGTATTACCAGACATGAAGTTTCTCTTTAATGAGCGCAATAAATAGACGTAAGTTTACCATAAGCGATTTACCTACAGGCTAGACTTGCCTCCAAGTGCCCAATGGTAAATCATCCAAGGTGCGCTGCCCAATCGCATATCGAATCAATCGTAAAGTTGGAAAACCGACTTTAGCGGTCATGCGGCGCACCTGGCGATTTTTACCTTCAGAAATTTTAATCTCCAGCCATGTGGTAGGAATGGCCTTACGCTCTCTAATCGGCGGGTTGCGAGGCCATAAATTAGCTGGTTCTGGAATAATGCTCACTTGCGCTGGCGCGGTCACAAAATCACCCAAATCCACGCCTTTTATAAGTGGCATTAAATTATCCTGGGTAGGAGCACCCTCGACTTGTGCCCAATAAGTTTTGATTTCTTTGTACTTTGGGTGCGAAACACGGTGTTGAAGTGCCCCATCATCGGTTAAAATAAGCAGCCCTTCACTATCCGTATCAAGTCTGCCGGCGGCATAGACATTTGGGATAGCAATATAATCAGCCAATGTTTCGTGATTTTCGTGTGCACTAAATTGACACACCACACCGAAGGGCTTATTAAACAGAATTAACATAAGTATTCGTTTTTTATTTTTAAAGTTTTAATACATAGGATTTATTGAGCATGTCATCCAAAATCACAGTTCCAACCTTTGGTGAAAAAATCACCGTTAATGCAGACAACTCTTTGAATGTCCCGAATCAACCCATTATCCCATTTATTGAGGGAGATGGGATTGGTGTCGATATTACACCGCCTATGCAAAAAGTAGTGAATGCAGCGGTAGAGAAAGCTTATGGAGGTGAGAAGAAAATCGCATGGATGGAAGTGTTTGCTGGCGAGAAAGCAACGAAGCTCTACGACAAAGACACCTGGTTACCAGATGAAACCATGAAGGCCATTCGTGACTATGTCATCTCCATCAAAGGCCCTCTGACGACCCCAGTAGGTGGGGGCATTCGTTCACTTAATGTGACATTGCGCCAGGAGCTTGATTTATACGTTTGCTTACGCCCTATTCAATATTTCACTGGCGTTCCTAGCCCTGTTAAACACCCTGAAAAAACCGACATGGTGATTTTCCGTGAAAACACGGAAGATATTTATGCAGGCATTGAATGGGCGGCTGGCACACCAGAAGCGGAGAAAGTCATCACTTTCTTGAGCGACATGGGCATGCGTAAAAAAATTCGCTTCCCAGAATCTTCTGCCATCGGCATCAAACCGGTTTCAATCGATGGCAGCAAACGCTTAATCCGCAAAGCAATTCAATATGCGATTGATAACAACCGCAAGTCTGTGACCATCACCCACAAAGGCAACATCATGAAGTTCACCGAAGGTGGATTCAGAGACTGGGGTTATGAGTTAGCTAAGCAAGAGTTTGGCGCGGTTGAGATTGATGGCGGTCCATGGTGCAAACTACCTAACGGAATCGTCATCAAAGACTGTATCGCGGATGCATTCTTACAAGAAATCTTGTTGCACCCAAGTGATTACGATGTGGTTGCTGCGCTTAACCTAAATGGCGACTACATGTCTGACGCCCTTGCAGCGCAAGTAGGCGGCATTGGTATTGCACCAGGTGCAAACTTATCTAACACAGTGGCAATGTTTGAAGCGACACATGGCACAGCGCCTAAGATTGCTGGCAAAGACATTGCTAACCCAAGCTCAATTATCCTTTCTGCTGAGATGATGCTTCGTCATTTAGGCTGGATAGAAGCCGCTGATTTAGTGCTGAAAGGCGTGGGCAAAGCGATCAGTGCTAAACGTGTCACGCATGACTTCTCCTCTCAAATGGAAGGCGCCACGCAAGTGGGGAGCGCACAATTTGGCGAGGAAATTATCAGCCAAATGTAATTTGCTTTTTAGGCACAGCAAAATAAAAAGGCTTGAAGCTAATCACTTCAAGCCTTTTTTTGAATCTTGCGTCTCTATTTGCCCTTTTTTTAGAGCAAGACTCATGATATCTCTACTTCTTTGGCGAGGCGACCAAAGCCTTCTCAATTTCTGCCGCAGGATAAGCACCTAACATACGCTTGCCATCCGCAAAGAAAATGGTTGGCGTGCTTGTTACTCCCAAACGTTTTGCTAAATTTGCCACTTTTTCAATTGGCGCTTCGCAATTCGCTGTTTTCTTAGGCAACTGATTATTTAGCGCCCAATCTTGCCAAGCTTTACTTCTGTCAGGCGCACACCAAATCGCTTTGGCCTTATTGGCGGCGTCAGGATGAAGTTGCTCCAAAGGCATTAAGAATGTGTAAATCGTCACATCCGTAATATTGCTCAATTCGTTTTGTTCTAAACGCTTACAAAATGGACAATCAGGGTCTGAAAAGACTGCGATTTTGCGACTGCCATTCCCTTTAACCACTTTAATGGCTTGGTCAAAAGGCAAAGCTGAGAAATCAATCCTCGATAAATCGGCTAAACGGTCACCAGTCACGTCTTTTTTAGTTTTGGAATCAACTAAATGGCCTTCGGCAATCAAGAAGCTAAACTTCTCATCGGTGTAAACGATTTGACCGTTCATATACACCTCATAAAGGCCTGCATAAGGCGTCTTTACAACGCTTTCCACTGACATCTTTGGATAAGCAGCTTCAACTGCTTTTTTTAATGAGGCCTCATCGGCCCAAATGCTTGCAGCATAAGTTGAGAGAATTGCTGCAATGAGTGATTTTTTTAACATGTTTTTCCTATTAGCTTTTTTATCTTTTTTTTAAGAGTTTTAAATCAGCGCTTGCTTCATCAAAGCGCGTTTGAGTATTTGATGCTGATTAGGCAAGCCCAAGCCCCAATTGCGTAGCGATCTCACCAAGGCCTGCTTGCTATCGAAAGCACCATACAGGCCATGCGTTAAAGCTTGCATTGCTAACACATCGGCTTTTCTGGCACGTTCATAGCGACGAAGTACAAATCTATCGCCAATATCGGCTAATGGATTTCGCTCAGCAAGCACCTGAGCCAACCCCACTACATCGCGGAAGCCAAGATTCACGCCTTGCCCCGCCATCGGATGGACTTGATGCGCTGAATCACCCAACAGCGCGAGTCTATTGGCAATCATTGCACTGGCATTTTGCTTCACCAGCGGGAAAGCAACTGCTGGCGTAATGCAATGCATTTTACCCAAAGCATTACCTCCAGCTTGCGCTACATGATCAGCCAATTCGGATGGACTTAAAGCCATTAAATTTTGGGAATGCTTGGTAGAAAACACCATCGAAATTCTGTTCCCTGCCAAAGGCAACCAAGCCAATATGCCCTCATCCAAAAACCATTGTCGTGCGATATGTTGATGCGGTAATTCCACTTCAAAATTGGCAACCACACCCACATGCTCATAGATGATTTTTTGTTGGCTCAAACCCGCTCGCGCTCTCACCCATGAGCTACCCCCATCTGCAGCAATCATGAGCTTTGCTTTTAACTGCATGTCATCAGCCAGTTGCAAAGTGGCTTCTTGCTCATGCAATGCAACTGAAGCACCTTCAGCGCCTATCATCACATCAACATCTAGGGTTTGCAGCTCATCCCAAAGCGCTTGTTGCAGCGCCCTACTTTCAAGGATGTATCCGAGGTTGTCGGCAAAAACATCTTCCGCATTAAAATTTAAGGCCTCAGCATTTGCATCACCCCAAATTTGCATTTCTGCAATTGGCGTAATTCTTTCGGTATTCATACGCTGCCAAACCCCTAAACTTTTTAACCAGTCTTTATTGCCTGGGCTAATTGCGTAAATACGGCTATCCCAATCGCCATTCGTCAATTCAACTATTGGAAATTTTCTATCAACCAAAGCGACTGTAAATCCTTGCTTAGCTAAAGCTACCGCCGCAGAAGCGCCCACCAAAGCGGCACCTACAATCACGATGTCATAATGTTTTGTCGTTGTGCTCACTTAACCCCGACTCCCAAAACTCATTTTGCTGACTAATCGCGATTTCACGGGCTTAAGTAAATCAAGCATACCCAAACTCATGCCGCGCAAACCTGAAACGCCGACAATATCGTTAGAAAATAAATTGACTAAAAAGTCGGTAAACACCAAACCACGCTTAGTATCTGTTTTACGACCTTGTTGGTAAGCGCGCATCATAGCGTCTTTCCCCCATGCTTCTGGCTTGGTTGCGGCAATTTGTTGTGCCAACTCATAAGCATCTCGCAAGCCAACATTAAAACCTTGCCCAGCAACAGGGTGCATGGTTTGTGCGGCATTACCAATCACCACCAAATGCGACGCGGTGACTGGATTGAGATATGAAAGTTTGAGGGGGAAAGTAAGGCGTTTACCGACACTTAAAAAACGTCCAACACGATCGCCAAAATGTTGATGCAATTGACTTAGAAACTCAGCATCGTTCAGCGCCATCACCTCAGCGACTTCCGCTTGCTTGCCGGTCCACACCAATGAAAAATCTTCGCCATTCGGAAGAAGCGCCACTGGCCCCATCGGGGTAAATCGCTCATAAGCGATATTGTCATGCGGCAATTCGCATTTCACTTTAGTCACCAGCGCATCATGGCCATACATTTTGGTTTCACGCTGTATGCCAGGAATATCGCCCAAACTACGACCGCCATCCGCCAATACAAGAAGTGTGCTGCTTAACTGTTGTGAGACTGAAGCATGATTAAACGTCACCGTCGCATTTTCAGAAGATGGCTCAATATGCGTCGCCTCAGCTTCGTAAATGACCTTTAGGTCCTTAAAGTCAGCCAGCGCCTCATCTAGGGCTTGCGCGAGAACCCCATAGGAAAGCACATAACCCAACGAAGGAAAATCATGATCCTGCGCTCGGACTAAGCTGCGCCCAAAACTACCGCGCTGTGAAATATGAATAGTATTAATCGCTGTTGCTTGGGACTCTAATTTTTTCCAAACGCCTAACTTTTCCAAAATGGCACGACTGCCATAAGAAAGTGCCAAAGCCCGTTGGTCTTGATAAGCAGCACGCTCGGTGCGGGCTTCAAGCATGGTCACAGCGATACCTTTGTGCTGTAAAGTCAATGCGAGGGTTGCACCTACTGGACCTCCTCCGACGATAATGACTGGGTCAGCCATTACGCATCAATGCCTCGATCTCATCCACTGTTTTAGGGGCGGCGTGCGTAATAACCTCACAACCACGCTCAGTCACGACAACATCATCTTCAATGCGGATGCCGATGTTCCAAAAATGCTCCGGAACATCTTCTGCTGGCCGAACGTAACAGCCTGGCTCTACCGTTAATGCCATACCTGGCGCCAACATCTTCCAGCTCCCCTGCTTATCTTTATATTCGCCTGCATCATGCACATCCAAACCAAGCCAATGCCCTGTACGATGCATATAAAATTGGCGATAGCTGCCAGTTTCTAGCACTTCTTCTGCGCTGCCTTTGCACAATCCGAAATCAATAAATCCGCGAATAAGCACGTCCAAAGCCGCGTCATGTGGCGCATTCCAGTGATTACTTGGTGAGACCTTAGCGATTGCAGCCGCTTGCGAGGCCAACACCAACTCATACAAATCTTTTTGCGCCGCGCTGAATTTGCCGTTGGTTGGAAAAGTACGAGTAATGTCAGATGCATAACCGTCAAGTTCGCAACCGGCATCAATCAGAAGCAAATCACCATCACGCAACGGGGCATTGTTAGCGTTGTAATGCAAGGTGCAAGCATTGGCACCACCTGCAACGATGCTGGTATATGCTGGCGCTTGCGCGCCGTGACGGTAAAACTCATGCAGAAATTCTGCCTCAACTTCATATTCCATCATGCCAGGCTTGGTAAATTGCATGGCACGTTGATGTGCTGCCGCTGCGATATTGGCTGATTGGCGCATGGTTTCAATTTCGTAAGCAGACTTATACAAACGCATCTCATCTAAATACTTACGAACCTCCACCACTTCATCAGGAGCGCTCACGCCCGTTCTAGCTTGCGAGCGTAATTGATTGAGCCAAGCTGTGATACGCCCATCCCAAGCGGCATCTGCACCTAAGCTGTAAAACAACTTGGCTTGGTTCGCCATTAATTTAGGGGCAATTTCATCTAATTGATTAATAGAATAGGCTTCATCAATACCAAACTCAGCAACTGCGGCCGCAGGCCCATAGCGAAAGCCATCCCAAATCTCACGTTCCATGTCTTTATCACGGCAAAACAATACTGTTTTTGGCTCGGCGCCAGCGATGATAAATAAGACAGACTCAGGCTCTTTGAAGGCAGTGAGATAATAAAAGTAACTATCAAAACGGAAGGGGTAATGACTATCACGATTGCGAATAAGCTCAGGGGATGTAGGGATAATCGCTATGCCCTCGCCCATTGCGCTCATTAAACGAAGCCGTCTTAAGCTGAACTCATCTAAGTTGATTGCCATAAAATTTTCTTATCAATGTCTTAATTGCTGATCTAAAAACGTCAAACGTTCTGGCGTGCCAATGTCGTGCCAAACCCCTTGATAATGATCCCCAGTCACCAAGCCTTCAGCCATTGCAGACCTTAACAACGGCGCTAGCTTTGCAGCTTGACTTCGATCAACATCAACAAATAACGCTGGGTGATATACCCCAACACCAGAAAACGTCAACTTATGACTGCCACTGGCAGTTATCTTTCCTGAATCCAAAGAAAAATCACCATCAGGATGTTGCGGCGGATTATCCACCATCACCAAATGCGCCAAGTTAGGCGAAACTAATTGCAAAACACCAAAATTAATCTGGGTAAACACATCACCATTGACCACTAAAAACGGTGAGTCGCCCAACAAAGGCAATGCATTGGCAATGCCGCCAGCAGTCTCTAAGGCCTTAATTTCTGCGCTATATTCAATGCTCAATCCCCAAGCGCTTCCACTCCCTAAAGCTTGTTCAATTTGCTTACCCAAATGTGCGTGATTAATGACTACTTCTTTGAACCCCGCCTTTGCCAAACGTTCCAAATGCCAAACAATCAGGGGTTTTCCGCCGACTTGTAAAAGAGGCTTAGGAGTATGGTCAGTGAGAGGACGCATGCGCTCGCCCCGCCCTGCCGCTAAAATCATGGCTTTCATTAGAACGTGTAGCCAGCTTTTAGCTCAACGCCGGCTAATTGATCGAGCAAACGTAGCATCGGTTTTAATTCAATATAGCGATCGCAAACACGGCGGAGATAATCCATGACCAATGGCATATCTTTTAAGTAGCCATCTTTGCCATCACGGTGGTAAAGCCTTGCAAAAATTCCTAACACCTTAATATGGCGCTGCGCCCCCATCCATTCAAGGTCTCGGTAAAAATCAGCAACATCTTCGGGGACTGGCAAGCCTGCTTTTCTTGCCGCTTGCCAGTAGCGCACGACCCAATCCAAGACCTGATCCTCTTCCCAACTGATGTAAGCATCTTTAAGTAAAGACACCAAGTCGTAAGTAATGGGGCCATAAACCGCATCTTGAAAGTCTAAAACTCCTAAATGTTTAGACCCCGCTTGTACCATTAAATTACGAGAATGATAATCACGATGCACGTAAACTTTGGATTGCGCCAAAATGTTGGCATTAAGTAAATCAAAAGTTTTCTTCATGGTTTGTTGCTGAGCATCATTCAATGTGACCTTTAAATGCTTAGCCACATACCAATCTGGGAAAAGCTCCATTTCGCGGGTCAGCAAAGCTTCGTCATACTCTGGAAAGATATTTGGCTTGCTGGCAAGCTGCATGGTCACCAACTCATTGCTTGCATCGCGATACAAATCTGCCGCCACTTCCAATCCATTTGGCGCTTGTAGCGCGCTTAAAAAAGTCGTATTACCCAAATCAGAAAGCAATAAAAATCCATTTGGAATATCTTGCGCAATAACCTTAGGGACATTCAAACCAGCCTCCGCAAACACCTTAGCCACATGCACAAATGGCGTGCAGTCTTCTTGTGGCGGAGGGGCATCCATTGCAATGTAAGTCACATCATCTACCGTCACCCTGAAGTAACGCCTAAAGCTGGCATCTGCAGAAGCGGGGGCTATTTGATAAGGGGTGCTTTTCAACACTAGCGCCAACCATTCGTTTAATTGCTGCAATCGTTCCAATTTATACTTCCATCAACAAGATTATTTAGGGCCATAAACATTCAAACAGGCATTTTGTTGTTCAAAAAAAGCTAAAAAAACACTTCTTTAAGCTATCATATGGGCATGATAAAAAACATATGCCAAAGTCTATTTCTTGTGGGATTTTATCACCCAAAAAGCAACCCGCGCTCACTTTAATATTCGCGAATACTGATATTGAAATTTACCTCATTCATTTTTAGTGCACTCCTAGTTTTATTGAGGACGCAAGCTGCTTGTGCAGATGTGATCAATACACCTGAAAGCAATCTTCAAAACAACGATCCCGTTGGGCTTACGCTCGAGCCACAATTGCTGTCCAACCCATCATCTAACAGAGATGATGTCCAAGCCCCCATTCAAAAAACTGAGGTGCGCGTCAAGCTGCGCATGAGTAGAAATATCAATAATTTTGATGTGCTTAACACTCTAGCTGAAACGTCGGAAATAGACCCTCTCACTTTCAAAAAAGTCGCCGATGCTGAAGCCGCGATGATTGCCGATGGTGCGGTAATCATTGAGGGCGATCGACTTGAGGTTCAGCTAGACCGAACCATGACGTCATTAGGAAACGCATCGCTCAAAGCTGACAGCAACATTATCTTAGGTGACCGGATTGAGTTTGATGAGCAGAATCACATAACCCACGCATCAGGGCATGCTTCAATTGAAAGTGAAGATAGTTTAGTAAAGGGTCCAGCATTCCATCTCAACTTGGATGACGGAACTGGTGAAATGCCCAAGGCATCTTTTTTTATGTACAAACCACTGATCAAGATTTCGCCTTTAGGCGCCTTAGGTGAAAAGCTTTATGGGCAAAATCCTGGACTTAATAATGATCTTTTATCTGGGGTAATCGATAGAAACATGATCCCCGTGAATGGCGAATCCCAGCCAGCGAAACCTAAAGATAGCAATGAAAATGCCGAGTCCGAAAAAGTGAGCTCACGCGGTGATGCGGAAATGTTATTTTTTGAAGGTCAATCTAAAAAACGCTTAGTTAAATCTCGCTACACCACATGTGAAGTCGGCTCAGATGATTGGTATATTAAATCAGGTCAACTAAAAATTAACGATGAAACCAAAACGGCCGTAGCGACTAATGCAATAGTTGAATTCAAGGGCATGCCTATTTTATACACCCCATGGATCAATTTTCCTTATGCCAACCAACGTAAATCAGGATTATTAGCCCCAGTATGGGGCACCACTTCCAAGAGCGGCTTTGAATTGCTCACGCCTTTCTACTGGAATATCTCACCAAACATGGATGCGACCATAGCAAGTCGTTACTTGAGTAAGCGTGGCTTACAAGCACAAGGCGAATTACGATACTTAGAAGAGGATTATGCTGGAATTTTGGCTGGGGAGTATTTGCCAACAGACGACATGACGAACAAAAGCCGTTACTTTGCAAAAATCAAACATCAACACAATTTCGGAGACGGCTGGTCTGGCGGCGTCGATGCGCAAACAGTCTCTGACGACAAATACTTTTCTGACTTATCAACGCACATTATCACTACCAGTAAGGTGAACTTACTCCAACAAGCTAACATCAATTACTCAGGCAATGTCTGGCAATTTGGCGCTTTGGCGCAAAAATATCAAACACTAGACAATAAGTCCTTTCCGTATCAACGCATGCCGCAATTGACACTAAACGGAAGTAAAGATTGGGATTGGGGAACAATCCGCATTCAAAATCAACTCACGAGATTTGAAGCTGATCCAAACTCAACTCTTGCGGTAAAAGCGGGAACGCGCTTCAGCACTTACCCAAGCATCAGCATACCCATTACCAGACCTTACGGTTATGTCACCCCTAAAATTGGGGTTAATTACACAAGTTACAGCTTAGACAACGTTGATCCATCCGTATATGAGAAATCTGCCGACCGTACTCTGCCTATTTTCAGCTTAGATAGCGGCCTGTTCTTTGAGCGTGACACTCGTATTGTGAACCGGGGGTATACGCAAACCTTAGAGCCACGTCTTTTTTACGTTTATATCCCATACCAAGATCAATCCCGCCTTCCAGTATTTGACACAGGCATCGCTGATTTGAACATGGGCACGATGTTTGCTGAAAACCAATATACAGGGGGCGACCGTATTAACAATGCGAATCAACTCAGTATGTCCCTTAGTTCGCGCATTATTGATGCAGATACTGGCGAACAAAGGCTAGCTGCGTCTATTGGTCAACGCTTTTACTTTGAGGATCAAAAAGTCTGCATGCCCCGTAATTCAATCACAGACCCTTCAGATCCCGATCCTAGCAAATGTTCTAGCAAAGATCCTTTACGCACAGGAGCTAGCTCAGACATTGTGACAGCCGCCACCGCAAGATTAGTAAACAAATGGAATATTGATACTGCTTGGCAATACAACAATGATACTGGAGAAACCGTTAAAGGAAACGTTGGTACAAGATACAACCCCGAGCCAGGCAAAGTGCTTAATTTAAGCTATCGATATACTCAAAAGAATTTAGAACAAATCAATGCTTCAACACAATGGCCTCTGGGGCGCAGTTACTATGCCCTAGCACGAGCCAACTATTCATTACGAGAAGGAACAATCATTGAAGGCCTTGCTGGGATTGAATATGACGCTGGTTGCTGGCAATCGCGTTTTGTTATTCAACGTGTTCAAACAGCGACTGCTGATGCCAACTATGCAATGTTTTTCCAACTAGAGCTTGGCGGATTAGCATCGATAGGCTCAAATCCGCTACAATTGATCAACAGAAATATTCCCGGGTACAAGAGCAGCGGCCTGCTCCCTGACAATTTTCGCCAACTATATAATGAGTAATATGCAAAGCACATTTATGTTTCAAACTATTTTCAAACCGATCATTGGATTACTGATGGGTCTATTTTTTTCCAGTTCAGTGGTATTTGCTGACCAAGCTAAACAAGCTGAAATCGTCAAAATGGATCGTATCGTTGCCATTGTGGACCAAGTGGTGATTACCGAAAAAGAATTAGCCGACCGCATTAAAAGCGTGACTGCGCAACTAGAAAAGCAAGGAACAGAGTTACCACCACCAGCAATTCTAGAGAAACAAATTCTTGAACGTATGATCACAGATAGACTTCAACTCCAGTTTGCCAGCCAAACAGGCTTGCGAGTGGATGACAATCAACTAGACAAGACCATCGAGCGAATTGCTGGCCAAAATAAAATGGATATTCCTGCCTTTAAAAAGGCACTCCAAGAAGATGGCATTCAATATCGTAAATTTAGAGAAGACATTCGCAATGAAATTACATTGGCTCGCTTGCGTGAGCGCGAGGTAGATAACCGCATTAATATTACTGAATCAGAAATTGACAGCTTTATTTCGATGCAATCGGCCTCAAATAGCACTGATGAATTTGAGATTTCTCATATCTTAATTCGTGCTGCCGAAGATACGGCGCCAGAGGATTTGAAAAAACTGCGTGCAAAAGCTGACGATGCTTTATCACAACTACAGGCAGGAAAAGATTTTGCAAAGATCTCTGCTAGCTTTTCTGATGCGCCAAATGCCCTCGAAGGCGGAAGCTTAGGTTGGAAAAACGGCTCTCAAATCCCAGCATTATTTCTTGAAGCGTTAAAACCACTCAAAACGGGTGAAGCCAGCCAAGTCCTTCGCAGCCCAAATGGCTTTCATATTTTAAAGGTTACTAATCGTCGCGGTGGCTCATCCCCATTGGTTGTTGGACAAACGCATGTGCGCCACATTCTGATTAAGTTTAGCGAAGTTGTTTCAGAAAAAGATGCAATGACGAGAATGTTAGACATCAAGGAACGCCTAGATAATGGTGGAAAATTTGAAGACTTAGCGCGCCAATATTCTGATGACGGCTCAGCAAAAAGTGGAGGGGATTTATCTTGGGTAAATCCTGGCGATACTGTGCCTGAATTCGAAAAAACCATGAATGCCCTTGCCCCAGGTGAAATCAGTAACATCATCAAAACACAATTTGGCTTGCACGTGATGCAAGTGATTGAGCGCCGCAATCAAGACATGTCTAAAGAGGCTGCTCGGATCAAAGCTCGCCAAGAAATCCGCGCTAGAAAATCCGATGAAGCTTTCCAGGATTGGGTACGTGAACTTCGTGACCGCGCTTTTGTTGAGCTTAGACTCGAAGATAAGTATTAAGCCTTAATCCTGTCGTGGCAACCATCCTACCTCGTATCGCCATTACCGCTGGAGAACCAGCGGGCATAGGCTTGGACTTATGCGCTATGCTAGCGCATCAAGCACTTGCCGCCGAGATCGTTGTGATTGCCGACCAAGATGCTTTGCGTGCTCGCGCCAAAGCACTCAACATCCAACTAGACATTCAAAGTTACCAAGCAGATCAAGCGCCGTCATTGCATGTCGGCAATGGAAAAATGACTGTCTTACATCAAGCAACCGCCCAACCTGTTTTAGCAGGCCAGCTAGATAAATCCAATAGCACTTATGTCTTAACACTGCTATCTAAAGCGCTTCAGGGCTGCAAAGAAAATACATTTGATGCAATGGTCACAGCCCCAGTTCACAAAGGCATCATTAATGACGCAGCTATCAGCTTTTGTGGGCATACAGAATTTCTAGCTGAAAAAACCAATATCGAGAAAGTGGTCATGATGCTCGTTGGGGGCGGAATGCGTGTCGCACTGGCCACAACGCATTTACCATTAACTCAAGTCAGCACTGCAATCACCGAAAAGAGTCTAAGCAAAACGATCCGCATTTTACACGCCGACCTGATTGAAAAATTTGGCATCAAAAATCCTCGCATCATGGTGGCTGGGCTCAACCCTCACGCGGGTGAAGGTGGCTACTTGGGTGACGAAGAAATCAAAACGATTACACCTGTTTTAGAAAAGTTACGCGCAGAAGGCATGAGTCTTATTGGCCCTCTTCCTGCTGACACCATGTTTTCACAAAAAAACATGGTACAAACCGATGCCTTTCTTGCGATGTATCACGACCAGGGCTTGGCTGTACTTAAACACGCAAGCTTTGGCGAAGGGGTCAATGTAACGCTAGGCTTGCCGATTATTCGCACATCGGTTGACCATGGCACTGCTCTAGATTTGGCTGGCAAAGGCAACATTCAAATTGGAAGCATGCTGGCCGCCATCAACCTTGCCATCGAGTTGGCTCATACAAAAAATAATAAAGCCGCATGAAACATATTGCAAAAAAACGCTTCGGCCAAAATTTTCTCACCGACCAAGGGGTTATTTACAGCTTAGTGGAGGCCATCTCGCCAAAAGCTGATGACTTATTGGTGGAGATTGGCCCTGGCCTTGGCGCGCTGACTCAGCCACTGCTCAAAAAACTGAATCATCTACATGTGGTTGAAATCGACCGCGACATTATTAGCTGGATGGAAAACTTTTATCCAAAAGACAAACTCACCATCCATAGCTCTGACGCACTCAAATTTAATTTCGCTGAGCTTGCAAAGCTTAGCCCTGTCCATCAAATTCGGGTCACAGGTAACCTGCCTTACAACATTTCCACGCCGATTTTGTTTCACCTATTAAGTAATATTGACAGCATTATCGATATGCACTTTATGCTACAAAAAGAGGTCGTCGAGCGCATGGTGGCAGCACCTTCAACATCAGAATACGGAAGACTTTCTGTGATGTTGCAATATCGCTTAAAAATGGCGTATCTCATTACTGTGCCGCCAGAAGCATTCGACCCGGCACCTAAAGTAGAGTCAGCCTTTGTAAGGTGCGTGCCGCACAAAGCTTTGCCTTATCCAGCAAAGAACGAAGCATTGTTTGGAAAAGTAGTAACAGCGGCTTTTGGTCAGCGTCGTAAGACTTTGCGCAACACACTAAAAGAATATTTAGATGATGCCGGCTTCACAGCCGTTGGCATTGACTCAAGACTTAGAGCTGAAAATTTATCGGTCGAACAATTTGTGTCGATTGCTAACTTTTTAGCCTGATATAATTTTAATCATTCAAGCAAACCAAACCATCAGGAGATTAACATGCGTGTAATTCTGCTAGGCGCACCTGGCGCAGGCAAAGGCACTCAAGCCACTTTCATCAAAGAAAAATTCAACATCCCACAAATCTCAACGGGTGATATGTTGCGCGCAGCAGTTAAAGCAGGCACGCAATTAGGCTTGGAAGCTAAAAGCTATATGGATAGCGGCGGCTTAGTGCCAGATGCGGTAATTATTGGCTTGGTGTCAGAGCGCATTAAAGAGGCGGATTGTGCTAACGGTTTTTTATTCGATGGTTTCCCACGCACCATTCCACAAGCGGAAGCAATGAAAGCGGCTGGCGTTGATATTGATTATGTGGTCGAAATCGACGTGCCTGATGAAGCAATCGTAGAGCGCATGAGCGGTCGTCGCTCACATCCAGCAAGCGGCCGAACATATCACGTAAAATTCAACCCACCTAAAGTGGCTGGCAAAGATGATGTGACAGGTGAAGACTTAGTGCAACGCGAAGACGACCACGAAGCGACCGTATTAAAGCGCCTTGAGGTTTACCATAGCCAAACCAAGCCTTTGGTAGATTACTATGTGAGCTGGGCAAAAAGTGGTGCAGCTGGTGCGCCTAAGCACGTGTTTGTGCCAGGTCTTGGCGAGATGAATGCGATTCGCGACCAAATTTTTGCAGCGTTAAAATAAAACATGACTTAGGGCAATCTCATCTACTAAGGGGGTTGCCTTCGACCATTTGAGGCGAGTTATCTCAAACAAAGCGAGTGGACTGCAAAAACTTGAGCCACTATTGTTAAACAGTTAAAGCGCTGCCATAGGCGCACTAAATATATTCATCGTCAATCTATAAGCAATCTCAGTGTGTTCTGAAGTGCCTGCCATTGCTTTATCTTCAAAAAATGGACTACGGATAACTGCCTGAAATGCCCTAAAACGCAACAGCAATTCACTCTCGGTAAATTTTACAAAGGTATTCGACTCGTCTCTTTCAATCGCCGCCATCCAAGCAGGGATAACAACGTCCGCACTCGTATTAATTAGCTGAGGATTTTCGGTATTTTTTATAAACTTTTTCAGTACGAACAATAAAGCTTTGCGAGATGGACGATTACATTGTTCAATGGACAACTTAACAAGATTGTCCACCTTAGACGTGGGCTTTTATGTGCCCACATTCCATCAAAATATCAGATAAATATTTCATATCATGTGTTGAGCCCAAGGCATTTCTGGGCACGTTTTTTAAGATTTATAAAGTAAGTTCAGTTAAGATACTTAATATATCTCAATTACATATATTAATTGCACAGCTACTTTATGAACATGAATCAACCATGAAATACTTTCTCATTACCTTTATCACCCTGCTTTCTTTTGATGTCCGATCAGAAAATATCAACGACGTCGGCTTTTATGCATTTCAAGATAGTAAAGCTTTTGTAGAGAAGGACTCGATGTACAGGGTAGATAAGGCGGTTGTATTTAAGTACAGAATTGATGTTGATAGCAGCCTCCACCCTTGGAAGACGCTCACCAGAACAGTTAGAACCCAATGCGATAGTAATAATTTCATGACGATTAAAGTGCTGATTGTTTTTAAAGACCAAAACCAAGCGCCGCAAGAGTTTCAAGGCAATGAAGAATACATTCAATACGGACCTAAATCCTATCGAGAGCAAATGACACAATATGTATGTGAAAGTGCGCCGTACTGATTTTTTAATTTCATCTGCAATACAAAATCAGGGGAAATCCACCGAAGACATGGGGTTTTAACAAAACAGGTTACCTTCTTGCTCACTAGCAGGACCAAATGCTACAATATACGGCTTAGGTTTGGTGATGTAGCTCAGCTGGTTAGAGCGCAGGATTCATAATCCTGAGGTCGAGGGTTCGATTCCCTCCATCACCACCACCCCGTTTCAAGCCTAATCAGGTGAGTTGAAAATCTTTTTCAACGCAGAATTTTTTCCGAAATGGTATTTAAAAATGTCTGATGACCTATACCTTACCGTCGAAGATCATAACCGAGATGTTACCGGCTTAACCTATATTTACCCGGTGGTTTCACGTCGCGCAGGCGGTGTATCAATCGGCATCAATCTCAATATCAATAATGCGTGTAATTGGCGCTGTGTCTATTGCCAAGTCCCTAATCTTACTCGCGGTACACCGCCACCCATTAATCTTGAATTGCTCGAAAAAGAGCTTCGCGACTTTTTAGAATATATCGTGCATGGCGATTTTATGTTGCGCTACGTTGCAGAGGGCGACCGTAAGATTCAAGACGTTGCATTTGCGGGTAACGGCGAACCCACCAGTGCAAAAGAATTTCCAGCAGTCCTTGGCATTGTTGAAACGCTGTTGAATGAATTTAATTTACTGAGTCCTACATTAGCGCAACCCATAAAAGTACGTTTGATCACTAATGGCAGCTTAATGGACAAACCGCATGTTTTAGAGAGTATGCATCATCTTGCAAAAATCAATGGTGAGGTTTGGTTTAAGGCAGATGCAGGCACCTCCGAAGGCGTAGCAAAAATCAATGATGTAAATATCAATATTGCAAGTGTGATTAAACGCATCAAAGCTTGCGCAGAGGCTTGTCCAACCTTTGTACAAACCTGCATGGTCGCGATTGATGGAATGCCTCCAACAGACCTAGAAGTTGATGCTTACATCACGCTACTTTCTGAGGTTAAAGACGTCATTCAAGGTGTGCATTTGTACGGCCTAGCAAGACCATCTATGCAAGCTGAAGCACCACGACTTACTCGCTTGTTGCCAGAATGGCTAGAGGGCGTTGCTACTAAAATTAGAGCAATTGGCTTGATGGCTTTTGTGAGTCCATAAACCAATCAATTGAATAGCTTAATTAGTAATAACGAGCAGGCAATAAAAAAGGCACAGAATACTGTGCCTTTTTCGTTTTAAACTAAGATCAAGAAATTAATCGCTTAAATTTCGTACTGTGGACGGCCTGCTTCTGGCCAATCCAAGTGGTAGAACTGACCACGCGGCTGATCAACACGCTCATAAGTATGTGCACCGAAGTAATCGCGCTGTGCTTGCAACAAGTTTGCTGGAAGCACTGCACTTCGGTAGCCATCATAATATGAAAGCGCTGCACAGAAACCTTGTGCAGGGATACCGTTCGTCACTGCCAAGGCAATCACTTTACGCCAGCCAGCTTGACCGTCGTTCATTGCTTGCGTGAAGTATGGATCTAACATCAAGTTTTTCAGGCGTGAATCAAGTGCGTAAGCGTCAGTGATTTTTTGCAAGAAACGTGCGCGGATAATACAACCACCACGCCAGATTTGAGCGATTTCGCCGAAGTTTAATTTCCAGTTGTAAGCTACTTGTGCTTTATCAATCAATTGGAAACCTTGTGCGTAAGCACAGATTTTTGAGCAATAAAGCGCGTTCTTAATCGCTTCAATGATTTCTTTCTTGTCTGCTTCAGTTTTAATCACTGGACCTTTAAGAATCTTGCTGGCTTCAACACGCTCTTCTTTTAAGCTAGAAAGCGCACGTGCATAAACAGCAGCAGCAATCGCGTTGGCTGGCGCGCCAAGTTCAAGCGCATTAGCCGCTGTCCATTGGCCTGTACCCTTTTGCCCAGCAGCGTCCATCACCATATCAACCAAAAAACCCTTACCCATTGGATCTTTTTGTTGAAGAATATCGCCAGTGATTTCAATCAAGAAGCTTGATAATTCGCCTTTGTTCCAATCTTCAAAAATCTTACCAATTTCGCCTGCTGTCATACCTAGCAAATTCTTCATTAGCCAATAAGCTTCGCAAATTAATTGCATATCAATATATTCAATACCGTTATGCACCATCTTCACATAATGACCAGCGCCATCTGGGCCGATGTATTCAGCACAAGAGAAACCACCTTCAACTGGCTTACCTGGCGCGCCGCCTTCTAAAGGCACACCTGTTTTTGGATCAACTTTAGCCGCGATATCGCGCCAAATTGGCTCTAAGCTTGCCCATGCTTTGCGTGTACCTGAAGGCATCAAGCTAGGGCCGAAACGTGCGCCAGTTTCACCACCAGAAACACCAGAGCCAATAAATTCGATTCCCTTAGCAGCTAATTCTTTTTCACGACGAATCGTGTCCGTCCATAAAGCATTACCGCCATCAATAATAATGTCGCCTTGCTCTAAGAATGGAAGCAATGCATTGATAGTCACGTCAGTCGCGCTACCCGCTTTTACCAACAATACAATCTTACGTGGACGCTTAATGCTCAACACGAAAGAAGCTAAATCCGCATGACCAACCACATTTCCATGTGAAGGCTCATTCTTCTTACACTCTTCAATAAAATTCACCATTTTTTTCGGGTCACGGTTATAAACCGCAATGGTGTAGCCATGATCGGCAATATTGAGGGCAAGATTTTGCCCCATCACAGCAAGGCCAACGAGGCCAATATCAGCATTTTTGGTGGTCATTTTCTTCTCTTTTGGAGTTGTTTAATGGATGTGACTTGGATTGCCCAAATCAGCAGAGCCGAAATTATAAATCGGATTTGCTTTTAAAACGCACTACCTAAAGAAAAACTAGGACAAAATTATTATTTTTATAAATGACAGCTCAGATAATTCATAAAACCATCGATTCACAAGTGGTGGTAGAAGGTGCAAAACGTAGGTTCCGCCCGGTACTGATGAGGGCTAGCATCGCAGCCTTTGGCTTGGTGTCACTATTGTTCGCAACAGGCCCCGGCTCTGAAATTCAGCGTCCCTTGGCAATTGTGGTGATTGGTGGCTTGGTGACCTCAACACTACTCAGGCTCGTATTATTGCCGATGCTGTATTTACGATTTGGACAAAGTAAAAAGTAAGCATGAAATTGGGATGGTATGTTTTTCGGCATGCTTCCCAATTCATGCGAGCTAATTTCAGTATAATGTAATTCCATTTGCTATGACGTCGCTATGAACAACATCAAACTCAGTAGTTTTATTGCCATCTCAGCGCTCATTATCATGGTGCTATTCTTACACATGGCACCCACCCTCCTAATCGGCATGCTGATTTACTTGCTCGCCAAAAGATTGGGTGACAAGCTCAGCCTAATGGTGCCAGAAAAGCCAGCCCGCTTACTTGCTGCTTTGTTAATGAATGCTATTATTATTGGTGGCTTAACCAGCGCTGGCTTATTTCTATCAAAAACGATAGGTAATGAACAAAATCTTGCTGGCCTTGCAGCCAAACTGGGCGAGAGCGTTAATGATATTAAAAGCGACTTGCCGCCAACCTTACTTAGCTATCTTCCAGAAAGCATGTTGTCCTTAAATAGTTCTGTTAGCGATATTATTAAAGTGCATACCCGTGAACTTGGTGTTGCCGGAAAAGAAAGCTTGCATACCTTTGCACATATTTTAATTGCTGTAGTTACGGCACTATTACTGTCCATTCATTCATTTGGCGTGCTTGCCGAATCACAGCCTTTTGCCAAGGCCATGCGTGAGCGCATACAGCTATTTGGGAAAGCTTTTGAAAATATTGTGTTTGCGCAAATCAAAATTTCAGCAATTAACACCTTGCTTACAGGTATTTTTCTCCTGATTGTGTTGCCGCTTTTTGGTGTGAATTTGCCTTACAACAA